>CAVSFZ010000030.1:0-59003 GCA_963727235.1 uncultured Actinomycetes bacterium | reverse complement strand
GGGCGGCTGAATGGTCAGGCCAAGCCCCGGAATGGGCGATCCTGGATTCGAACCAGGGACCTCCGCCTTATCAGAGCGGCGCTCTAACCGACTGAGCTAATCGCCCGGGGCGCGCTGAGGATAGCACCGATCCTCAGCCCAACCCACCCCACGCACCTGGGCGAGGATGAACCGCTCCTGGCGAGGACGCAGGGAGACCCGGTGCCCGTAGCACCGGGTCGACTGAGGACAAAGCCAGGAGTGGTTCAGTCCGCCCAGGACACTCTCTCGGCGCGAAGCTGATCAATAATGCGGCCGAGCTCGGCGTTATTGCTGAACTGCAGCTCGACGCGGCCGCCGCGGGGTCCCCTGCGCACCGTCGCTCGCAGGCTCAGCGATGCCCAGGCCGCGTCCACAACCAGGTTCGCAAGCTCGTCGTCCATCGAGCCCACCTCGGGCTTGGTCCGCTTCGCCCGTCGCTTGGTCGGAGACCGCTTGGCCGCGTCCTCGGTCTGGCGCACCGACAGGCCGCGCTTGACGGCCAGACGGGCGAGCGCCGAGCGCTCGTCCTGGCCCTCGACCAGCAGCACGGCACGACCGTGGCCTTCGGAGAGGGCGCCGGCGGCGATCAGGTCGAGCGCGCTGTCGGGGAGATCCAGCAGACGCATCGTGTTCGCAATAGCGGCTCGGCTCTTGCCGACCCGCCGGGCGATCTCGGCCTGGGTGAGATCGAGCTCGTCCGACAGCACCGCGTAGCCGCGGGCCTGATCGACCGGATTGAGATCGACTCTGGCGACGTTCTCCGCCATCGCCAGCACCAGGCTGTCGCGATCATCGC
The DNA here is from genome assembly GCA_963727235.1 of uncultured Actinomycetes bacterium. Lineage (GTDB taxonomy): Bacteria > Actinomycetota > Thermoleophilia > Gaiellales > JAICJC01 > CAVPTL01. The sequence continues at coordinate 58,186 of CAVSFZ010000030.1, read as the reverse complement.
CGCGCCGCACCACCGCGGGTATGGTGCGCAGGCCGGCCCGCTGGGCGGCTCGCCAGCGGCGCTCGCCCGCAATGATCTCGTATCCGGCGCCGGCCTCGCGAACGATGATCGGCTGTACCACTCCCTCGGCCTTGATCGATTCGGCCAGCTCAGCCAGGGCGTCCTCATCGAATGTTTGGCGAGGCTGCTTGGGGCCTGGCGTAATCTGGCCCAGCTCGAGATCGATCAGCGACGTCTGGTCGGTCGGAAACTCCGCCACGAGCGCCGCGAGACCTCGACCAAGACCGCGCTTGGACTGCTCAGCCACGCTCCACCACCTCCATCGCCGCTCTGAAGTATGCATCGGCGCCCGCCGATCGGGCGTCGTAGCGGGTGATCGGCACGCCGTGGCTGGGGGCCTCGGCGAGCCGCACGCTGCGAGGCACCACCGTCTCGAACACGAGGTCGCCGAAGTACGAGCGCACCTCATCGGCCACGTCGCTGGAAAGCCGGGTGCGCCCGTCGTACATCGTCAGCAGGACGCCGGTCACTCCCAGACGGGGATTCAGCTTTGTCCGGACGAGCTCGACGCTCTGGAGCAGCTGCGCGAGGCCTTCCAGGGCGTAGTACTCACACTGCACCGGCACGATCAGACGGTTTGCGGCCGACAACGCATTGACTGTCAGGAGGCCCAGCGATGGAGGGCAGTCGACGAACACGTACGGATACCGCTCCTCGGTATCGGCCAGAATGTCGCGCAGCAGCGTGCCGTGGTCGTGACGCTTGGGCAGCTCCACCTGCGCCGCGGCCAGATCCGGATGTGACGGAGCCAGGTCGAGGTTGGGGATCGACGTGGACACGACCACGTCGGCCAGCGGGCGGCCGTGGAGCAGATCGTAGGTGCTGCAATCGAGCTGGTCGGGCCGAAATCCGAGCCCGGTGGTGGCGTTCGCCTGAGGATCGAGGTCGATCAGCAGCACCGGCGTGCCGGCTTCGGCCACGCACGCGGCCATGTTGATGGCGGTGGTGGTCTTACCGACTCCGCCCTTCTGATTTGCGAGTGCGTAGACACGGCCGTTCACGCTCCCGATGGTAGCTAGGCGAGCGGACGTTTCCCGGCCACGCCGGGGCGCCGGGGGAACCGCTCGGGCGTGAGTGTGATCTTGTCCACCACGACCAGCTGCCGGTTCTCGCTCACCGTCACAATTTCGGCAACGCCGCCGCCCAGGATCTCGGTCACGGGTTGCAGCTCCCGGGCGTCGATAACCGACGTCCACAGCACCAACCACCCGCCGGGACGCACCAGCGGCAGGCACAGCTCGACTGCCACCGGCGGTGGGGCCAGCGCTCGCGCCAGCGCCATGTCGTAGCTCTCCCGGGCCGACCGGGCGTGGTCCTCCGACCGTGCGGTCACGACCTCGCAGTCGAGCTGCAGCAGCTCCACCGTCGCGCGCAGGAAGTCGGACTTGCGTTCACGCGCCTCGAGCAGCACCGTCGGGATCCCCGTCTCGATCGCGATCGGGATCCCAGGTGAGCCCCCGCCCGATCCCACGTCGACCAGCGAACCGGGCGCGCGCGCGGCGATGGCATCAACGGCCGTGAGCGCGTCCTCGACGAGCAGTCGCCAGGCCGCGTCGAGATCATCCACGGCGGTGAGAGACAACGGCGATGCGAGCACCAAACGGCAGTATTCACGCAGGGCCTCGGGGTGTTTCACGTTTTACACTCACGCCGGCCAACCCGTTGTTTCACGTTTTACACCTCGGTGTCGGCGGGCTCCCCGGGGTCGGGGATCACCACCACGTGCCTGTTCGGCTCGGAGCCATCGCTCTCGGTGCCGACACCCTCGAACTCCTTCAGGCGGAGATGCACGATCTTTCGCTCCACCGACGTCATCGGTTCGAGCGCGACGGGATTGCCGGTCGAGCGGGCCTCGACCGCCGCGTTCACGGCCACGTCGTGCAGCATCCGCTCACGCCGCTCGCGGTATCCCTGCGCGTCGATCACCACTTCGACCTCCTCACCGTGGCGATGCATGACGGCGTTTGTGAGGTACTGGATCGCGTCAATGGTCTGGCCATGGCGGCCGATCACGAGCCCGAGATCGTCGCCCACAATCGATGCATGCAGCTCCGAGCCACGCTGGGTGATGCGCACCTCAGCGCCGTTGGCGATCGCCGGGACGATGGCTTCCAACATGCCGGCCAGGCGATCACCAGCCGAGGTCGATGGTTCGAGGCCGATCAGGGTGAACTGCGGGTCGGGCGGTGCAGGGACATCCCGGGCCGGCGCCTCGGGCACCACCGTGAGCATTGCCGCAACCCGCACCGGCTCGTAGCCAACGCCCAGCACGCCCCGCTCGCCCTCCGACAGCACCTGGAACTCAACTGCGTCCCGATCGAGATCCGGGTACCGACGCTCCAGCTCGTGCAGCGCCGCCCAACGGGCCTCGGCCACCGTTTCCCCGGTCGCCTCAATCTGGATACCGTCGCTCACTGCTGTTTTCCGCCGCGCTTGCGACCGCTGCCGGACTTCTGACTTCCGTTGTTCTTTGGCGGATTGCGGCTGCCCTTCTTCTGCGTCTCGCCGCCCTTGCCCTTGGAACCCGTCGCCGACGACTTGGTGGTCACCTTGGGGCTCGTCTGCAGATGCGGGAAGTGGTGGCCCATGGTGTTCTTGATCAAGGCCTGCTGGCCGATCGTCCACAGGTTGGTGGTGATCCAGTAGATCACCAGACCGACGGTGAAGTTCTTGATGAAGAGCGCGAACACGACCGCCATACCCGCGAACATGTAGCGCTGCTTCTTGTCGGGAATCATCGAGAACAGCAGCGATGTGCCGAGCATCGTGACCAGGTAGATGCCGGTGATGAACAGTTCCTGCCCGTGCGGCAGATCCTTCATCTCCACGAAGATGTCGTTGATGAAGAGGAAGCCTTTGTTGCCGGTCGGATGAACGTGCCAGCGCAACACCGAGTTGAGCCCGATGAAGATCGGGATCTGCAGCACCAGCGGCAGACACGACGCGAACGGGTTGATCTTGTTTTCCTTGTACAGGGCCATGATCTCGGCCTGCTTGGCCTGCGAGTCCTCGCGCGACGTCTTGCCCTTGTACTTGTTTTGAATCTGCTTGACCTTGGGCTGGATCGCCTGCATGCCGGCTGTCGAGCGCAGCTGGTTGATGGTCAGCGGGAACATCAGCAAGCGCACGGTGACGGTCAAGAGCACGATCGCCCAGCCCCAGTTGCCGACCCACCCGTAGTAGGTGTTCAGCAGCCATTCCAGGACGCTTTGGATCTGCTCCCAGACGATCAGGTAGGCGATCATCGATGCTTCACCGGGTCATACCCGCCCTTCGAGAAGGGGTTGCAGCGCAGCACCCTCCAGATCGCCATCGCCGATCCGCGAATCGGGCCGTGCTCCCGCACCGCGTCCTCGGCGTAGTGGGAGCAGGTGGGCTCGTACTTGCAGGTGCGGGGGGTCACAGAGACCATTGCAACAAATGGCATTAGGGCGAGCCTCACCAGTTGCATGACGAAGATCACGACGGCGCCGGCCGCCCGCGAGATCACGAATCCACCGCCTTGAGCAACTCCTCGACCTGATCACACAGCCACTCGAAGTCCTGCGCGTCCGCGGCCGATGCCAGGCCGGCACGAGCGATCACGACGTAGTCGGCACCGTCCTGCAGGAGCTGCTGGTGGTGATCGACGGCCGCTTTCAAACGGCGCTTGATCGCATTGCGGTCGACCGCGCCGCCCACACGGCGGGGCACCGCATAGCCCACTCGCGGGCCGGTGAACGCGATCTCGTCCGGATCGCGGCGGCGGTAGCGCAGGGTCAGGTACCTCCCGCCGATCGAGCGGCCGAGCTGAGCCACGGCGTCGAACTCGGCAGCACGTGACAATCGCCCACGTGTCACCGACGAAGGGGCACCGCCACCGGGAGTTCGGGCCGGCACGAGATCTAGGCTGAGAGTCGCTTGCGGCCTCGGGCGCGGCGCCGCTTGAGCACCGCGCGACCCGCGCGCGTGCTCATGCGCTTGCGAAAGCCGTGCGTCTTGGAACGCTTGCGGGTGTTTGGCTGATAGGTGCGCTTCATGGGAGGCGCGAAGTATAGATCAGGGACAACCCCGCACGATCCGCACGTTTTCGGTTGTGGAAAGTCCGGCGGCGGGCCGGCCTAGACCGGTACCCAAAAGCCCGTGGAAACTGCGGTATTCCGGAGCTGACCGGCACCTTTCCACAGATGTTGGCAACACTGTGGAAACGTCACAGGAATTCCTGCAAATTGCCGCTATTCAAGCCGATTACGCGACACTGAGGGATAGAGCTACACGGCAACCGCCGGACGGTTACACTCGCTCTCGATGCCGACCGAACGGATCTCAAGCTCCAGCTGGGAGAGCATCTCAGACAAGCTCCGCGACGCACTCAATGCCGGGACCTATGGAAAATGGTTCGGCTCGGCGAGCGCGCTCGAGGAGACCGACGAGGTGCTGGTCGTCGGCGTGCCCAACGAGTTCACGAAATCGTGGATCGAGAGCCACTTCGGCTCCCTGCTGGGCGCCGCCGCTGCCGAACACGACCTGGTGGTGGAGCTCCGCGTGGCCGTTGCCGAAGCGGTCGCCGAAGCGGTGTCCGCCCCTCCCGCGGCGCCGCCCAGAGCCTCGCAGGACACGACCGGTTCGGGTCGACCGGCGATCGCCCGGATGGGCTCCAAGCTCAACCCGCGGTACACCTTCGACCTGTTCGTGATCGGCCCGTCCAACCGATTTGCGCACGCCGCGGCGCTTGCTGTCGCAGAGTCGCCGGCACAGGCCTACAACCCGTTGTTCATTCACGGATCCACCGGCCTGGGGAAAACTCACCTGCTCCAGGCGGTCGGCCAGTACGTCGCCCAACAGCACTCGGAGCTGAGTGTGCGGTATGTCACAACCGAAACGCTGATGAACGAGTTTGTCGACGCTTTGCGGGAGAAAACCGTTGTCGGGTTCAAACAACGGTATAGAACCGCGGACGTTTTGCTGGTCGATGACATCCAGTTCCTGGAAGGAAAGGAGAACCTCCAAGAGGAGTTTTTCCACACCTTCAACAGTCTGTACGAGGCCGGCAAGCAGATCGTGATCGCGTGCGACCGAGCTCCCAAGAAGCTGGCAACGCTGGAGGAACGGCTGCGAACCCGGTTCGAGTGGGGCCTGACCACCGACGTCCAGCCTCCCGACCTCGAGACCCGGATCGCGATCCTGCGCAAGAAGGTGATCACCGACAACCTCAGCATCGGCGATCCCGAAGTGCTGACGTTCATCGCCGACCGCGTGACCACCAACATCCGCGAGCTCGAGGGTGCACTCACCCGGGTGCTGGCGTACGCCTCACTGACCGGCCGGCCGATCACCGTGGAGGTTGCGCAGGAGGTGCTGAAGGATCTCTTCCCCGACGGTGCCGGCCGGCCGATCACGATCGAGCAGATCCAGTCGGCGGTGTGTGAAGCCTTCCGCGTCAATCTGGCCGAGCTGAAGGGCGACAAGCGCACCCAGGACATCGTCTATCCGCGGCACGTCGCCATGTACCTCGCGCGGGAGCTGACCGACGTGTCGCTGCCCAAGATCGGAGCCAAGTTCGGCGGGCGCGACCACTCGTCGGTAATCCACGCCAAGGACAAGATCACCAAGCTCCTGGTGGAGGACCGCGAGGCCTTCAATCTCGTCCAAGACCTGACAGCCCGCATCAAGCAGTCCCGGTGAAACAGGGTGGACAACCTGTGGGCGGCCCGGGACGGGGCATCCCCAACGGTGGGAAACCCGGCACTTCAGAACGTTCCGCCGCCGCCGCCGTTGAAACTCCCCCCGGCGCCCACGCTTTCGTCCACATGCACGATCTGGCTTCCGGTGACGCGCGGAAGGCCTTTCCCACACCGTCCACACCCCCTACTTCTATAACCTCCTCTTTTAAATTCTAAGAACAGAAGCAGTAGTGAGGAGCCCCAACACATGAAGATCGTTTGTCAGCAGGCAGACCTTGCCGCAGGTTTGGCGATTGCCGCTCGCGGCGTGTCGCAGCGGTCCACCGTCCAGATCCTCTCGGGCATCTTGCTGCGGGCGGAAGCCGCGCTCGAGCTGGCCGCCACCGACATGGAGCTGTCACTGCGAGTGCCGGTGGCCGCGCAGGTGGAGGAGCCTGGAGCGGTGGTGTTGCCCGGACGGCTGCTGCTCGACATCGTCAAGGCGCTGCCGGCGCAGGAGGTCACGATCGAACAGCCGATGGGCACCGGCGCTGTGCGCGTGGCCTGCGGCCAGAGCGAGTACACCCTGCACGCCCAGGGAGCCGAGGACTTCCCCCACCTGCCCGACCCCGAGGGTGCGCCGTTCAGCGTCGAGCGGGAGGCCTTCTCGGCCACCGTCTCGCACGTTTCCCGAGCGGCGTCGCGGGACGAGTCGCGGCCGGTGCTGACCGGAGTGCTGGTCGAGTTCTCCCAAGGCGAGGTGACCATGGCCGCGACCGACAGCTACCGCCTGTCGGTCAAGCAGTCGCCGCTGCCGGGCTCCAATCTCGAGAGTCAGGCGATCGTGCCGGCTCGAGCGCTGGGCGAGCTCACCCGAATCGCCACCGGCGATCAGATCGAGATCTGGATCGGGGAGAACCAGATTCTCTTTCGGGCCAACGGTGTGCTGTTGTCGGCTCGGCGAATCGACGGGCAATTCCCCAACTGGCGGCAACTCCTGCCGCAGACGTTCGAGCACGAGATCTCGGTCAATCGGGCCGAGTTCCTGGATGTGGTCAGGCGGGCCTCGCTGATGGCTCAGCGGAACCTGCCGTTGCGCCTGTCGTTCGATCAGGGCGCGCTCACCATCAGTGCTCAGACCCAGGACGTCGGCGAAGCGCGGGAATCGCTGCCGGTGGACTTCCAGGGCGAGCGGCTCGAGATCGGCTTCAACGCCGAGTTCCTGCGTGAGGGTGTGGAGAGCATCGAGGGCGACAGCGTCAAGCTGAAGCTGATCAGCCCCCTGCGGCCGGGACTTTTACAGGGCGACGACGCCAACTTCTCGTACCTGATCATGCCGATTCGGCTCTCGTCCTGAGGGCCGGCTGCCGGTGCGGGTGACCGCCGCCAGGGGAGTCGACTTTCGCTGCTACGACCGTGTGTCGGTCGAGTTGCCGGCGGGGCTGGTGGGTGTGGTCGGCCCCAACGGCGCGGGCAAGACCAGCCTGATCGAGATGATCCACTTCGGCCTGGTCGCGTACTCGCCGCGTACGACCAACGAGCGGCGCCTGGTGCGGCTCGGCCGGCCGTTGCTGCGAGTGGAAACCGATGTGGTGGTGGGCGGCGCCGAGGTCTCCACTCGGGTCGGATACCAACCGGGTGAGCCCAAGCACGTGCTGGTTGCCGGCGCCCCGATCGAGTCGGCAGAGCGGCTGCTCGGCCGCTTCCCGGTGTTGGTGTTCACACCCGATCGGCTGCGGCTGGTGCAGGGCGCGCCCGCCCTTCGCCGGTCGTACTTCGATCGAGTGCTGGCCCGCCTCTGGCCTGCGGCCAGCGGCGCTGCAGCCGAGTACGGCAGAGCGCTGGTACAGCGAAACCACCTGCTCCGGCGGGTGCGTGCCCACGCTGCCTCGGTGGACGCCCTGGATCCCTGGGACGAGCAGGCCGCGCACTGGGGCTCCGAGTTGATCGCGGCGCGGCTGCGGCTGGTGGACGCTTTGCGACCGGCCCTGATCGCACGGGCCGGGGAGCTGGGTGGCGACCCCGGCGACGCTCCCCTGCGCTACGTCGCGCGGGTGGAGGGCGACCACGACCATCTGCTGGCGGCGCTGCGTGAGCGGCGCGGCCGAGACATCGAGCGCGCCGTCACCGGCGTCGGCCCGCACTTGGACGACTACGCCATCGAGGACGGCGGCCGCGACCTGCGGTCGTTCGGATCGCAGGGCGAGCAGCGGCGGGCCTTGCTGGGGCTGATCCTGGCCGAGGCCGATGTCATCACCGAACAGCGGGGCGAGCGGCCGCTGCTGCTTCTGGACGACGTCACCGGCGAGTTCGACGCCGGCCGCCGGGAGTTGCTGCTGGCAGCGCTGACGCGGTTCGACCAGGCGGTGGTGACCACCACCGACCCGGCCGACCTGGGTGGGGCGGCCGCGTCGCTGATCGCCGTCGATGCGGGTACGGTGGCAGCGGCATGAACGACTTTCAGCGAGACCTGCGGCGGGTGGGGACGATCATGAGCGGCCTGGATCGCGCTCCGCGCACCGACGATCGGCTGCTGGCGCTGAGAGAGGTCTGGGCGGACGCGGCCGGGCCGGAGGTCTCACGCAACGCGTTCCCGGTGCGGATCACACGGGCCGACGCCGTGGTTGTTCACTGCTCCGGCTCGGTGTGGGCGTCGGAGCTGACGCTCTTGAAAGCCCACCTCCAGGAGCGGCTGGAGGCGCTCATGGGGGAGGCAGCGCCGGCCGAGTTGAGGTTCGAGGTGGGGGAGTTGCCGCTGCCCGATCCCGATCCCGATGCGCCCTCGCCGCGGGCGGTCAACCCCCGTGCGGCGGAGTTGGCAGAGGCCGTCTCCGACCCCGATCTGAGAGCTGCGATCGAACGCGCGATCTCGGTGCGATTCGGCGTCACATCGTGACCGAGGGCGGGGGGCTCCGGGGGGCCGCTCTGGTAAAATGCAAAGCGGTTCGTTCTCCCCGATTACTCCAGGTACTCATTGACTGAATCCGGCTACGACGCCAAAGACATCACCGTTCTCGAAGGGCTTGAGGCAGTTCGCCGACGGCCCGGGATGTACATCGGCTCGACCGGTCCCCGCGGACTCCACCACCTTGTGTACGAGGTGGTGGACAACAGCGTCGACGAAGCACTCCAAGGTCACTGCGACCACATCGTGGCGACGCTTGCGCCGGACGGCCGTGTGAGCGTGACCGACAACGGCCGCGGCATTCCTGTGGCGATCATGGAAGAGACCGGAGTACCCGCCGCCGAGGTGGTGCTGACCAAGCTCCACGCCGGCGGCAAGTTCGGCGGCGAGGGCTACAAGGTGTCGGGCGGCCTGCACGGGGTCGGCATCTCCGTCGTGAACGCGCTCTCGTCGCGGCTCGACCTCGAGATTCGGCGCGACGGTCACGTGTGGCGCCAGAGCTACGAGCGGGGCGAGCCGATGGGGCCGCTGACCGAGGGCGAGGCCACCGACGACACCGGCACCATCATCACCTTCCTGCCCGACGACGAGATCTTCGAGGAGACCGACTACTCATTCGACACATTGTCGCAGCGGCTCCGCGAGATGGCCTTTCTCACCCGCGGGCTCAAGATCGAGCTGATCGACGAGCGGGCCGGTGGCGAGAGCATCACGTTCAAGTATGACGGTGGCATCGTTGACTTCATCAGCTACGTGAACGAGGGCAAGGATCCCGTCCACAAGGACGTCATCTACTTCAACAACGAGACGGACGAGGGCCAGGTCGAGCTGGCCATGCAGTGGAACCAGAGCTACGTGGAGTCGACCTTCTCGTTCGCCAACAACATCAACACGCATGAGGGCGGCACGCATCTGTCCGGCTTCAAGGCGTCGCTGACACGCACGCTCAACGATTATGCGCGCTACCAAGGGGCTGCTCAAGGAGAAGGAGGAGCCGCTGACCGGCGACGATTGCCGCGAGGGCCTGGCGGCGATCGTGTCGGTCAAGCTGCGCGAGCCCCAGTTCGAAGGTCAGACCAAAACCAAGCTGGGCAACCCTTCGATTCGCAGCCTGGTCGAGACCAGCAGCAACGCCCGGCTCTCCGAGTTCCTGGAAGAGCACCCCAACGAGGCCAAGCAGATCGTCAACAAGCTGATCTCCGCCAGCCGAGCGCGCCAAGCTGCTCGCGCCGCCCGCGACGCCACCCGCCGCAAGTCGGCGTTGGGCGGCGGCGGGCTTCCCGGCAAGCTGGCCGACTGCTCGCTGCGCGATCCCCATTCCACCGAGCTGTACCTGGTGGAGGGCGACAGCGCCGGCGGGTCGGCGGTGGACGCCCGCGACCGCAGTTTCCAGGCCATCCTGCCGCTGCGCGGCAAGATCATCAACGTCGAGAAGGCGCGCATCAACAAGGTGCTCTCCAACAACGAGATCCAGGCGATGATCACCGCCATCGGCACCGGCATCGGCGAGGAGTTCAACGTCGACCTGGCCCGGTACCACAAGGTCGTTCTGACCTGCGACGCCGACGTCGACGGCGCCCACATCCGGACGCTGATCCTGACCTTCCTGTTCCGTCACATGAAGGAGCTGATCGAGGCCGGCTACGTGTACATCGCACAGCCTCCGCTGTACCGGCTCAAGGTCGGCAGCGACGAGCGCTACTTCGAGAAGGAGCATCAGCTGGAGGACTGGCTGGTGCGCGAGCGGCTGGACAAGATCGAGATCACCGATCGCACCGGCGAGTCGATCAAGCTCACCGAGACGCGGCTCCAGCGGCTGCAGCGCGCCGTCAAGGAGTACGAGGGCTGGGGTTCGAAGCTGAAGGAGATGTACGGCAACGAGGCCGTCGCCTACGTCAAGGATCACCGCATGATCGAGCAGCAGATCGACAGCATCGAGCTGCTGGAGAAGTACTTCCGCGAGAGCGTGCACGACGACGAGCTGCATCGAGTCGAGCTGGCCGAGGTGACCGCCGACGCGGTCGTGGTCAAGGTGTCCGAGAAAACCACAGGCGCCGCCCGCACCTCCCGCTTCCCGCTCGACCTGTTCCTCTCGCACGGATATCGCAACATGCAGGCCACCCACAAGCGCCTGATCGAGATCACCGGCGAGCCGCCGTTCGAGCTGCGCATGAACAAGATCACTGAGACCGTGCAGACGTTCGAGGACTTCCGCCCGACGCTGCTGGCACTCGCCCAGGAGGGCCTCAACCTGCAGCGGTTCAAGGGGCTCGGTGAGATGAACCCGATCCAGCTGTGGGAGACCACCCTCAATCCCGAGAACCGGATCCTGCAGCAGGTGTCGATCGAGGATGCGGCCGCCGCCGATGAGATCTTCTCGATGCTGATGGGTGATCAGGTTGAGCCGCGCCGGAACTTCATCGAGCGCAATGCCCGCGACGTCAAGTTCCTTGACATTTGAGATGGCTGAGTCCGAACATCTCGCGGGACTGGACGCTGACGCTGCGGCCGCGAACCTTCGCCTGGCTTTGTCCTCAGTCGCGCCCGTACCTTCCAGGTACGAACGCTCCCTGCGTCCTCGCCATGCTCGGTTCTCGCTCGCCCAGTCCCTGCGATCTGTTGAACACATCCATCAATAGGATGATTACTCATGGCCTTTGACACTCTTGACGGCGGCCGCGTAGAGCAACGCGAACTCGCCGAGGAGATGCGCTCGAGCTACCTCGATTACGCCATGAGCGTGATCGTGGGCCGCGCGCTGCCCGACGTCCGGGACGGACTCAAGCCGGTGCATCGGCGCGTGCTGTACGCCATGTCAGAGCGGGGCCTGCAGCCCGGCCGGCCGTACTCCAAGTGCGCGGCGGTGGTGGGCGACGTGCTCGGCAAGTACCACCCCCACGGTGATACCGCCGCCTACGACGCGCTGGTGCGGATGGCGCAGTGGTTCTCGCTGCGCTACTCGCTGGTCGACGGCCAGGGGAACTTCGGTAACCAGGACGGGTACGGCGCCGCGGCGATGCGCTACACCGAGTGCCGTCTGACCAAGCTGGCGGTCGAGATGCTGCGCGATATCGACGCCAACACCGTCGACTTCATCCCCAACTATGACGGCCGCCACCGTGAGCCGTCGGTGTTGCCGGCGCGCTATCCGAACCTGCTGGTGAACGGTTCTGCCGGCATCGCGGTGGGGATGGCAACCAATATCCCGCCGCACAACCTGGGCGAGACGATCGACGCCGCCGTTGCCCTGATCGACAACCCGGAAGCGGGCGTCGATGACCTGATGAAGCACATCAAGGGTCCGGACTTCCCGACCGCCGGCCTGATCATGGGCACCACCGGCATCCGTGAGGCGTACGACACCGGCCGCGGGCGGGTCGTGATGCGTGCCCGCGTGCACACCGAGGACGTCAAGGGCGGCAAGTCGGCCTTGATCGTGACCGAGCTGCCCTACATGGTCAAGAAGGGCGGCGACGACGGCGTGATCGCCAAGATCGCCGATCTGGTCAACAGCAAGGTGATCTCCGAGATCGCCGACATCAACGATGAGTCCGACCGCAACGGCATGCGCATCTACATCGAGCTGAAGCGCGACGCGATTCCGCTGGTGGTGCTCAACAAGCTGTATAAGCACACCGCTCTGCAGACCACCTTCGGGGTCAACATGGTGGCGCTGGTCGACGGCGTGAACCCACGCACGTTGTCGCTGCGGCAGGTGCTCAACCACTATCTCGACCATCAGCGCGAAGTCGTCACCCGGCGCACCAAGGACGAGCTCGAGCGAGCCGAGCGCAGGGCGCACGTGTTGGAGGGCTACCTGATCGCCCTCGACAATCTCGACGAGGTGATCGCGGTGATCCGCGGCTCCGACGATGCCGACGCCGCCCGCTCGGATCTGATGACCCGCTTCGGGCTGACAGAGATTCAAGCTCAGGCGATTCTGGACATGCGCTTGCGGGCGCTGACCGGGCTTGAGCGCAAGAAGATCAAGGACGAGCACGACGACCTGATGGAGCGCATCGGCGAGTTGCGCGCGATCCTGGCCGACGAGTCGCGGCTGATGGCGCTGATCCGGGAGGAGATGCTCGAGATCAAGACGGCCTTCGCCGATGATCGCCGCACCGAGATCGTGCCCGCCGAGGGCGAGATCGATCTGGAGCAGCTGATCGCCGAGGAGGACATGGTGATCTCGATCACCGCATCCGGCTACATCAAGCGGATCGCATTGTCGGCCTATCGCACCCAGGGCCGCGGCGGTGTCGGCGTGATCGGGATGGATATGAAGGAGGACGACTACATCGAGCACCTGTTCGTCGCCTCCACCCACGACTACCTGCTGTTCTTCACCACCGTCGGCAAGGTCTACCGGGTCAAGGTGCACGAGCTTCCGCAGGGCAATCGCCAGTCCAAGGGCAGGGCGCTGGTGAACGTGCTGCCGCTGCGACAGGATGAGTACGTGCGCGCCGTGATCGACACGCGCGACTACAGCGAAGGCAAGTTCTTGCTGTTCGCCACGCGCAAGGGCATCGTCAAGAAGACCGAGTTCAAGTCCTACGACACCATCCTCAAGGCCGACGGCATCATCGCGTTGAAGGTGCGGGAGGGCGACGAGCTGGTGGGTGTGCGCCTGACCGACGGCGACGACGACGTGCTGATGGTGTCGCGCAACGGCTCGGCGGTGCGCTTCTCCGAGCACGACGTGCGCGCGATGGGCCGCGACACCACCGGGGTTGCCGGGATGAAGCTGCGGGCCTCGGACGAGGTGATCGCGGTCGAGATCGCTCGTGACGATCAGGATCTGCTGGTCGTGACCGAGAACGGCTACGGCAAGCGCACGCGCGTCGACGAGTACCCGATCAAGGGCCGGGGCACGATGGGCGTGCTCACGATCCGCTACACCGAGTCGCGCGGCCGGCTGGCGGGCGCCATGATCGTCAAGGACGCCTACGAGGTGATGTTCATCTCGACCGACGGCACCGTGATCCGCCAGTCGGCGGACGGCATCTCGCGGATGGGCCGTTCGACCCAAGGGGTGCGGCTGATGAATCTGCGCGAAGCCGACAAGGTGTCGAGCATCGCCCGGGTCACCGAGCCGCAGAGTCCCGCGGATGACGGGGAGCCCCTTCCCGATGAGTTGCCGTTGGCTGACGGCACTCAAGAATCAGATGGTTCTGCCGATACTGCCACCGACTAAGCGTTCGTAACCGGGCGCGTGTCAGCTGGAAGGAATTGGAGAATCACTCGCGAATCTGATTCGCACCGGCGGATTGTGTGCGCCGGGCTCCGTGAAGGGAAGGCAAGCCATGATGAGACAGGTAGACCTGCTCGAGCCGGTCGCGATTACCGACCGCCTCGATCATCTTGACCTATACCTGAGCCAGGTGTGCGCGGTCGCCGACATCTCCAAGATGCAGCTCGACTACTGGACGAACAAGGCTGAGATTCCCACCAAGGGCAAGAAGCAGCGGATGTACGACATGCATGCGGTCGAGCTGGTCATGCTGATCAAGCAGGCCAAGGACAAGGGGCTCAACCTGCAGGCCGCGATCGCCGCCGCCCACGAGTTCCAAGCGCGCAGCGAGGAAGTCACCCCTCTGGCGTCGTGAATAATTGGTGCCAGGCACCAATTATTCACCTACATGATTTCGCGTAGCTCCGCTGCGGCCGTTGTCGGATCGACGGTGTTGACCCACACGCCGGCGCCGAGTTCCACCGACGCCGGTACCGTCAGCCGCGGCAGGATCTCGACGTGCCAATGGAATTCCGGCCCGCCGGGTGGCGAGGCATGCACGATCGCGTTCCAGGCGAGGTCTGGGCCGAGCACGGACTGAAGCCGTTCCACCGCTTGCCGGATCGCGGCCGTGATCAGCTCCGGCCGGTCGGCCCGCGGCGCGTGGGCTGTCGGCACCACCCAGGTCTCGTACGGCATCCGGCTCCAGCTAGGACAGATGATCTCGATCTCGCCGTCACCGGCTACCACGTTTTGGCGCTCGCCCAGCAGCGTCTCGCACAACGGGCAGGAGTTCGCCATCGCTGCCGTCTCGAGTTCGAGCACCGGTGGCACCTGATCGAACGGCACCAGCTGGGAGTGGGAGTGATCCAGTGACGCTCCCGCACCCGGGCCCTCGTTGACGCACACCAGCACCCACGCCGCCCCCGCGTCGGTGGCTGCCTGGACGCGGAGCTGCCAGGCCGTGGCCACGGCGTCCAGCACCTCCGAGGACAGCTCCGCAAACCGGGTGACGTGGGCCGGCCCGTGCACGATCACCTCCTGGCCGGCGAAGGCCGGGTACTTGTTGGGCACCACCCGCACCTGCCAACCCGGTGAGTCCGGCGGCGCACCCGCCGGTCGTCCCAGGGCGAGCGTCTCGGGCGGAGTCATGGCCTCGTGGCCCTCGCACAGCGGGCAGGTCTTGGCCTCGCTGGTGCGAGTGGTGCGGCCGGCAGCACCGGGCCGCGATGCGCGGCCGGGGGCAATCACCACCGGCACTCCGGTGAGCGGATTCCGGACGAGCTGCAGGGTCGCTACCCGCCGCCCTTGGTAAACGACAGCAACTCGAGTGGCACCGGCAGAATCGTGGTGGTGTTGTTGGTCGACGCGATCTCGATCAGCGTCTGCAGATAGCGCAGTTGCAGCGCCATCGGATGCTCGGCAATCACGCCGGCGGCGTCGCTCAGCTTGGCTGCCGCCTGGAACTCGCCCTCTGCCGCGATCACCTTGGCGCGGCGTTCGCGCTCGGCCTCCGCCTGGCGCGCCATCGCCCGCTGCATGCTCGAGGGGATCTCCACGTCGCGCACCTCGACCACGGACACCTTGATGCCCCACGGCGCGGTCTGCTCGTCGATGATTTTCTGCAGGATCTGGTTGATCTGTTCCCGTTCGGAGAGGAGTTCGTCCAGGTGATGTTGACCCAGCACGCTGCGCAGCGTGGTCTGGGCGATCTGGAGCGTTGCCTGCGAGAAGTCCGCCACCTCCACGATCGCTGCGGTCGGATCGACCACACGAAAGTAGGCGACCGCGTTCACCTTGGCCGGCACGTTGTCCTTGGTGATGACGTCCTGAGGGGGCACCACCAGCGTGACCGTACGCAAATCAACCCGCACCATCTTGTCGACGATCGGGATCAGCAGGAACAGGCCGGGCCCCTTGGAGCGCCCAACAGCCGGCCCAACCGAAACACCACGCCTCGCTCGTACTCGCGCAGCACCCGCACGGATGCCGCGATCACCGCAATCACGAATACCACCACGATCGCCGCGGCGATCAGCTCTGGGGCTGCGGAATAGATCACGCGTGCACTCCTTCGGGTTCGGCCACGGCCGCCTGCTGCACGTGCAGCAGAAGCCCATCGACCTCGTTGATGACGACCGGTTCTCCGGCCGCCACGCTGACATCATCGTCCACCCGTGCCCGCCACAGCTCCCCGCGCACCATGACCTGCCCCTCGGGGGCGAGCGGGGTGCGTGCGATTGCGGTCTGGCCGAGCATCGCGATCGCGCCACCGGAGTACTCCGATACCGCCTGATGGCGAGCGTCCACCACCTTGACCACGACTATCGCCAGCAACAGCCCGAAGGCGGCGCCGATCGCGATCACCAGCACCGGTGAGGTCTGCATCACCGATCCGGGCGTGCGGAACAGCAGCAGGCCCCCAGCGCACAGCGCCACGATGCCAGAGATGGCGATCAGCCCGTGGCTGACCACAAAGCCTTCCAGCAGCAGCAGGGACACGCCCAGCACGATCAGGGCGGCCCCGGCCCAGTTGATCGGCACCAATGAGAACCCGAACAGCGCCAGGATCAGGCAGACGCCGCCGATTGTTCCGGGGAGGATCACTCCGGGGTGGAAGATCTCGTACACCAGCCCGCCGATCCCGACCAGGAACAGCAGATACAGCAGGTTGGGGTCGATCAGGATGTTGAGCAGCTGGAGTGTCCACGGCATCCCGAATGACTCGACCTGCGCATTGGCGGTGTGCAGCACGATCGGCTTGTGCACATAGGTGGTGGTCATCCCGTCCACGCTTTGCAGCAGCTCCACCAGGTTCGGCGAGATCACCTCGATCAGGTTGCCGTCGAGTGCCTCCTGGGGCGTGTACTCGGTCGCCTTGGTGACGATCCGCTGAGCCAGCACCGGGTTTCGGCCGTGGTCGACAGCCAGCGTGCGCATCTGCGCCCGCGCGTCGTTGAGCACCTTACGGCGCAGGTCTGAGCCGATGTTCTGGCCTGAGGACTCGATCGGCGTGGCGGCGCCGATGTGCGTTGTGGGCGCCATTGCGGCCAGGTCGGAGCCCATCGTGATCACCGCGCCGGCCGATGCCGCCCGCGCCCCCGATGGTGTCACGTAGACGATCACCGGTACCGGCGAGTTGAGCTCGTCGGTGACGATATCGTTCATCGAGGTACCCAGACCGCCGGGGGTGTTCAGCTGAATCACCAGCGCTGCGGCGTGCTCGCTCTTGGCGCGGTCGATGGAGTCGCTCACGAACGAGGCGGACACCGGGTTGATCTCGCTCGACAGCGTGATTGCGATCACCAGCGGCCGGCTGCTCCCGGTCGTGGCTGCTCCCGCGGGCGCGGATCCGATCGCGACCAGTGCCGCGAAGCTCGCCACCACGACTGCAATCCGGCCTCGCATACCCCGAATGGTACGTCGTCGCGCCGGTTTCCGGCGGGAAATCAGCCGACCGTGACCGCGGTCACCTCGGCCGAACTGTGCGCCACCCCGGCCACGACCAGCCGACCGCTCGAGTCGACGCCGTCGCACAGGCCTTCGAGTCCACCGGCGAGTGCCACCCGGCGCCCTTGCAGCTGGTCGTGCTCGAGTCCGGTGAATCCGTCTCGCTCGAATGCCAGGTAGCGCTGTTCGATGGCCCACAGCAGGTCGGCCAGCAGCTGTGGCCGGTCAACTTCGGCGCCGGTTTCGATCGAGAGTGACGTCGGCGCCACCCGGGCTGCCGTCGGCAGCTGATCGCTGGAGAGGTTTGCGTTGAGTCCGACCCCGGCCACCAGCTTGCCTTCGCGGTGCTCCACCAGCACGCCACACAGCTTGCGGTCGCCGACGACGACGTCGTTGGGCCAGCGCACCCCCGACCCCGCTCCCACGGCATCGCACACGGCGTCGGCGATCACAAGCGACAGCGGCGGCAGTAGTTCGGTCGGAGTGCCGGGTTCCAGCGCCAGCGAGAACATCACTCCGGTGCCGTGCGGGCATTCCCACACCCGTCCCAAGCGGCCTCGACCCGCAGTCTGCAGCTCGCATGCCACCACGCCTCCGTGTCCGAGCAGCCGCGCGGGCTCCTGGGTGGAGGCCACGGTGTCGTGATGGATGTAGGGGCGCCCGAAACTGCCGCGCAGCAGCGGCTCGACGTTTTCTGGCTTCAGCGTCCGGCGCACGGCCTCACTAGACTATCGGCTCGATGTTCGCGCAACCGAAACGCTCCTCGGCTCGTCTCACGCTTCGAACTCAGGGACGCGATCAGCTGTCGTATCCCGCCCTCTCGGATGTGGTGCTCGCGGTGCGGGCCAAAGACGGTGACCGGCGCGCGCTGGAGACTCTCGTCGAACGACACGAGCCGGGTGTGCGGCGGTTGTCGGGGTACCTGCTCACAGACCCGCAAGATGCGGAAGACGCCGCTCAGGAGGCGCTGGCCAAGCTTTGCACCCGGATCCATCAGTTCAGAGGAGAATCACAGTTCACGACCTGGCTTCACAGTCTGGTCTCGAACACCTGCCGCGACCTGGGCGCCCGGCAACGGCGCCGGCAGCATCAGCAGCTGGATGCCTCGCACGTCGGGGTGGGCGGCGACGAGCCGGCCGAGTTGGCCCTCGAGCGCGACCAGCGGCGCAGCCTGCGAGCGGGGTTGGCGGCGCTCTCGGGCGACCAGCGTCACGTGATGGTGATGAAGGACGTGCTGTCGTTGTCGTACGAGGAGATCGCCGGGGCTTTGCAGATGCCGGTGGGGACGGTCAAGTGTCACGCGCACCGCGGTCGTCAGCGGATGCGAAAGGCGCTGGCGCCGCTGCGTCAGGCGGCGGGCGGGTGATCGTGGCGCCGCTCGACCGGCAGGCCATCGAGCAGATCATCCCCCACCGCGACCCGTTTCTGCTGATCGACGAGATCACCGAGCTGGAGCCGGGCGTGCGTGCCGTCGGCCGCTACCTCGTGCCTGCCGATGCCTGGTACCTGCGGGGGCATTTTCCGGGTAACCCGATCATGCCCGGCGTGCTTCAGGTGGAAGCGCTGGCCCAGGTGGGCGCTGTGTGCGGGCTGTCGCACCCCGACTTTGCGGGCAAGCTCGCGCTGTTTGCCGGGATCGACGGGATCCGGTTCAAGCGGATCGTGCGCCCGGGAGACGTGCTCGAGCTGACCTGTGAGATCAACCGCTTGCGCGGGCCGGTGGGGCGTGCCGATGCTGTCGCCACGGTGGCCGGTGAGCCGGCCTGCCGCGGCACCATCACGTTCGCGCTGACGGAGGCGCCTGCGCTTTGATCGCCGCCGCCTGCAGATCTGGGGTGGAGGTGCTCGGCGTCGGCTCCCACGTGCCGGAGCGGGTCATGTCCAACGATGAGATCGCCACCATGGTGGAGACCTCCGACGAGTGGATCGCCGCTCGCACCGGCATCCGCGAGCGCCGGATTGCCGCCGAGGGTGAGTCGTCGGCCGATCTGGGCGCCGAAGCGGCTCGGCGAGCGCTCGCCGACGCAGGCGTCGAGCCGCATCAGCTCGATCTGATCGTGGCGGCCACGGCCAGCCCCGACTACTACTTCCCCGCCACCGCGGCGCTGATCGGCGATCAGATCGGCGCCACCAACATCGCGGCGTTCGATCTGTCGGCGGCCTGCAGCGGATTCGTCTACGCACTGGCGCAGGCCTACTCGCAGGTGGAGTCGGGACTGGCGGATACGGCGCTGGTGGTGGGCACAGAGGTGTTCTCGCGGCTGCTCGACTGGACCGACCGCTCCACCTGCATCCTGTTCGGCGACGGCGCGGGAGCGGTGGTGCTCGGCCGAAACGGCGCCGGCACGGGCCTGCTGGGATTCGAGATCGGATCGGACGGGCGCGGCGGCGATCTGCTCAAGGTGGCGGCGGCCGGTCATCGCGCCGGAAAGCACTCGCCCTATGTCGAGATGGACGGGCCGCAGGTGTACAAGTTTGCCACCACCGTCTCGGTCGAGTCGGCCGCGCGTGTGCTCCAGGCTGCAAACCTGACCGTGGACGACGTGGACGTGTTCGTCCCGCATCAGGCCAACCAGCGGATCATCGACCACTCGGCCCGGCGTTTGGGCATCCCTCCGGAGAAGGTGTGCTCCAACGTCGCCCGGTACGGCAACACCTCGGCCGCGTCGATTCCCCTGTGCATGGATGAGAGCTATCGGGACGGCCGCATCCGGCAGGGCGACATCGTCTTGATGGTCGGCTTCGGCGGCGGCCTCTCCTGGGGCTCGTGCGTGATGGAGTGGACGTCGGCGGGGAGCGCCGGGCGATGACGAAGATCGCATTCTGCTTTCCCGGTCAGGGCAGCCAGCGGGTCGGCATGGGCCAGGATCTGGCGGCGGCCGTTCCCGCGGCGGCCGCGGTGTTCGATCAGGCAGCGGTTGCGGCCGGGTTCGACGTGGCCGCGGTGTCGTTCGAGGGCCCGATCGAGGAGCTGTCCAAGACCGAGGTGACGCAGCCGGCGCTGGTCGCGGCTTCGCTGGCAGTGCTGCGCGCCGTCGAAGCCCGGTACGGCACCGTGCCCGACGTCGTGGTCGGCCACAGCGTGGGCGAATACGCAGCGCTCCAGGCCGCCGGCTCGATCGGGGTGCCGGAGGTGATCGGGCTGGTACGCGAACGCGGCCTGGCCACTGCCGCTTCCCGGGCGGGTGGAGGCATGGCGGCAGTGCTGAAGCTCACCGACGAGCAGGTCGAGCAGCTGTGCGGTGCCCGCGACGACGTGTGGCCGGCCAACTACAACTCTCCCGGGCAGGTGGTCATCTCCGGCCGCGATGCCGGCATCGATGCGGTTGCCGAGGGGGTCGCAGAGCTGGGCGGCAAGCTGATCCGGCTGAAGGTCTCGGGTGCGTTTCACAGCCCGTTGATGGTGGACGCCGGCGAGCGGCTGCAGCCGGCCTTGTCGGCCGTGACGTTCGGTCCGCTTGTGACCTCGTACATGTCCACCGTGTCCAACCGGCTGGAAACAGCCGAGCGCGTGCCCGCGCTGCTGCTGGAGCAGCTGACCGCGCCGGTTCGGTTCACCCAGGCGGTGCAGGCGCTGGTGGCCGACGGGGTGGACACGTTTGTGGAGATCGGGCCGGGCGGAGTGCTCGCCGGGCTGATCAAACGGATCGATCGGAGCGTGGCCGTGCTCTCGATCGGCACCATTGATGAACTCGACGCTGCGGAGGCGACCCTTGGCTGAACGCGAACTCGACGGGCGGATCGCCCTGGTCACCGGCGGCTCACGTGGCATCGGCGCGGCGGTATGCGCCGAGCTGGGGGCAGCGGGTGCCACCGTGGTGGTCAACTACTCACGTGACTCGGCGGGGGCTGAGGCCGTGGCCGGTGGCGTCACCGGCGCCGGCGGAACCGCACACGTGGCGCAGGGAGACATCTCCACCGCTGCGGGTGCCGGTGAGCTGGTGGCCGGTGTGGAGGCCGATGTCGGACCGATTGCGATCCTGGTCAACAATGCGGGCATCACCCGTGACAACCTGATCATGAAGCTCGATGAGGAGGACTGGCGATCGGTGATCGACACCAACCTGGGCGGAGCCTTCTTCACCTGCCGCGCGGTGGCCCGGCCGATGCTGAAGCGGCGGGCCGGCGCGATCATCAACATGTCGTCGGTGGTGGGCGTCCACGGAAATGCTGGTCAGACCAATTATTCGGCGTCCAAAGCGGGATTGATCGGCCTCACGAAGTCTCTTGCCAAGGAGCTCGGGACGCGTGGGATCCGTGTCAATGCGATCGCGCCGGGGTACATTTCGACCGAGCTGACCGACGCGTTGCCCGAGGCGGCGCGGGCGGCGATTCTGGAGTCGACACCGCTTCGGCGGTTGGGCGATCCGGCTGACGTTGCGCGTGCGGTTCGATTCCTGGCGTCTGATGCGGCGTCGTTCATAACGGGTGACGTGTTGGCGGTCGACGGAGGGCTGGGAGCATGAGCGACAACAGCAGGCGGCGGGTGGTGGTGACCGGGTTCGGTGCCGTCACGCCGTGCGGACTGAACGCGGAGGAGACCTGGGACTCGATTCGCAACGGCCGTTCCGGGGTGTCCAAGGTCGAGGCTGTGACCATGCCGGAGGGTTGTGTCGACATCGGCGGGGAGATCAAGCAGTTCGATCCCGGCCGCTACATGGACAAGCGCACCATCCGCAAGACCGATCGGTTTGCGCAGATCGCGGTGAACGCGGCCGGCGAGGCGATCGACCACTCCGGTATCGACATTCCCGCCGACGGCGATCGCATCGGCTGTTCCATCGGCACCGGCATCGGCGGGCTGATGACGCAGGAGATCGCCCACGAGAAGCTGTTCTCGGCCGGCCCTGACCGGCTCAATCCCTTCTGGGTGACCGCACTGATCGCGAACATGGGTGCAGCCGAGGTTTCGATGCGGTTCGGCACCCGCGGGCCGCTGACGACCGAGTCGACCGCCTGCGCCGCGTCAGGTATGTCGGTCGGAAACGCGACCATGTACATTCGGCTGGGCATGTGCGACGCAATGCTGGCAGGTGGAGTCGAGGCCCCGATCCGGCCGTTGGCGCTGGGCGGCTTCGGCAACATGCGGGCCCTGTCGCGGCGGCTGGACGACCCGCAGGGCGCCAGCCGCCCGTTCGATTCGGGTCGCGACGGGTTCGTGCTGTCCGAGGGCGGGGCGGTGCTGGTGCTGGAAGAGCTGGAGCGGGCGCGCTCGCGCGGCGCCACGATTTACGGCGAGATTGCCGGGTACGGCATGTCCTCGGATGCGCACCACGTGACCGAGCCTGACCCGGTCGGGGGGAATCCGGCCCGGGCGATGCGGATGGCGATGGAGGATGCCGGCGTGACCCCCGACGACATCGACTATGTGAACGCTCACGGCACCTCGACTCCGGCCGGCGACTCGGCCGAGACCCGGGCGCTGAAGCTCGCCCTGGGCGAGGACCGCGCGCGGGCGATTCCGATCTCGTCAACCAAGAGCGAGACCGGGCACATGCTGGGAGCGGCCGGTGCGACCGAGGCCATGGTCACACTGTTTGCAATGCGCGACTCCTACGTGCCGCCCACGATTAACCTGACCGACCCCGACCCCGACTGCGATCTCGACTACGTGCCCAACCAGGGCCGCGCAGCGGAGGTCGATGTCGCCATCTCCAACTCGTTTGGATTCGGCGGCCATAACGCCGTTCTCGTACTGCGCAAGTGGACGGAGTAGCGGCACCGTGGCCGATCGCATCAGCGTCGATATCACCACCGCCGCGGAGGTGGCACAGCCGGCCTATTCGCCGAGCACCAAAGGCCGCAACACCTGTCCGTCGTGCGGCTCGCACTACCGCGAGGAGGAGATGGTCGCGAACCTCCGCGTCTGCACCCACTGCGGCTACCACTTTTCGGTGACGTCCCGGGAGCGGATCGTGCAGCTGACTGACGAGGGGTCGTGGACCGAGATCGCCGCGCACCTGCGGTCAGCCGATCCGTTGGCCTTCGTTGACTCAAAGCCCTATCCCGAACGGCTTGCCGCCGCCGAGTCCGCCACGGGTCTGGCAGATGCTGTGCTGGTCGGAACAGCCTCGATCGGCGATCTCCGGGTGGCGCTCTCGGTGATGGACTTCACCTTCATGGGCGGCAGCATGGGCGCGGTTGTGGGCGAGAAGTTCGCCCGTGCCGCGGATGCGGCCGTCGCCGAGCGGATCCCGCTGGTGTCGGTGTCGTCTTCGGGCGGCGCCCGCATGCAGGAGGGAGTGCTGGCGCTGATGCAGATGGCCAAGACGGTGGCGGCGGTGGACGAGCTGCGCGAGGCGGGGTTGCCGTTCGTCTCGATCCTTGCGCACCCGACCACCGGAGGGGTGGCGGCCAGCTTTGCTGCCCTGGGTGACGTGATCATTGCCGAGCCGGGCGCTCTGCTGTCATTCTCGGGACCGCGCGTGGTGAAGCAGACGACTCGCGAGAGCGTGCCCGACGACTTCGGCCTGGCCGAGTCCAACCACCGCCACGGCCATGTCGATGTGATCGTGCCGCGGCCCGAGCTGCGTGACATGGTGGCGAGTGCGATTGCGCTGCTTTCCGGCGGCACGCCGTACCGGTCACGGTCGATCTCGCCGGTGACTCCGGGCGGGATGGTGCGGGCGATGTCCGATGTCAAGCGGCGGGTGGGCAGCGTCTTCCAGCGCCGAAACGGCGACGGCACATGACCACCGCCGAGCGTCGCTTCCCGTTCCTGCGGCGCCGCGGGCCCGACTCCGAGTCGTGGCACGCGGTGCAGCTCGCCAGGCACCAGGACAGGCCGTACACGCTCGACTACCTGGAGCGGATCACCGACGACTTCCTGGAGTTGCACGGCGACCAGGCCGAGGGCGACGATCCCGCCATCGTGGCCGGGATCGGCTCGTTCCGGGGACAGTCGGTCGCGTTCGTCGGCCACCAGAAGGGGCGCGATCTCAAGCAGCGGACCTATCGCAACTTCGGCATGCCCCGGCCCGAGGGGTATCGCAAGGCGATGCGGGTGTTCGGATTGGCGGCGCGGCTGAACTTCCCGGTGGTGACGCTGATCGACACCCCCGGCGCCTACCCCGGCGTTGGCGCCGAGCAGCGAGGTCAGTCGGGCGCGATTGCGCGGTCACAGTTGATGCTGATGGGACTGGCTGTGCCGGTGGTCGCTTGCGTGATCGGAGAAGGCTCCTCCGGCGGCGCCCTGGCGATCGGTGTGGCCGATCGCGTGCTGATGCAGCAACACTCGATCTATACCGTGATCTCGCCCGAGGGGTGCGCCGCGATCCTTTGGAAGGATGCCGGCGAGGCGCGGCGAGCGGCCGGTGCGCTGCGTCCCACCGCCGACGCCTGCCTCCAGCTGGGAGTGGTCGACGCGATCGTGCCGGAGCCCTCCGGCGGCGCGCACCGGGATCACACCAAGGCTGCGGAGTTCCTGGCCGACGCCATCTCGGAGGAGCTCGAGTGGCTGCAGACCATCCCGCCGCCTCAGCGACGGGCGCTGCGGCGGCGCAAGTTCCGCGAGATGGGTGCCTGGGTCGAGTAGCGGTGTGATGGTCGAGTTCCGGTGACGCGGCGGCTGACACGCACTGAGATCGGAAGTCTCGTGGCAGCGGCGGTGCTGGCGGCGATCGCCGGTGGCTCGGATCTGGCGGGAGCCCCCAACACCCTGCAGTTCGTGCTGGCGGCGCTGGCGCTGCTGATGCTGGCCTGGATTGTCGGCATCTCCACCGAGCAGCTGGGTGAGAGTGCCGGGCCGAGGGTGGGGGGCGTGCTGAACGCGACCTTCGGCAACGCCGCCGAGCTGATCATCACCATGTTCGCGATCTCCGCCGGCGAGATCGACGTCGCCCGGGCGGCGATCACCGGGTCGATCCTGGGCAACACGCTGCTGGTGCTGGGATTGTCGTTTCTGGTGGGCGGTCTGCGAAACGGGGTGCAGACCTTCGACCGCCGGCTGGCGGGCATGAACGCCTCGATGCTTGCGCTGGCGGTGATCGGCCTGGGCATCCCCACAGTGTTCGCGACGGTGGCCACCTCGGATGTGCACGTGCAGGCCATCTCCGACATGACCGCGTTGATCCTGCTGACGTGTTACGTGCTGTCGCTGATCTTCACGTTCCAGCTGCCGATGGCCGGACGGGAGGGAGTCACCGAGCACTCCCGCCCGCACCTCCCGGCGCGGCTGGCGATCGTGATGCTGGTGTGTTCCACCGCGGCGGTGGCGGTGATCTCCGACGTGTTCGTGGGGACTCTGGGAGAGGTGATCACCACGCTGGGCATCTCGGCCGCGTTCCTCGGTCTGGTGATCGTCCCGCTGGTGGGGAACATCGCCGAAAACGTCGTCGGCATCAAGATCGCGTGGCAGAACCAGATGGACTTCTCGGTGGTGGTGTCGCTCGGCTCGTCCCTGCAGGTGGCGCTCGGCGTTGCCCCGCTGCTGGTGTTCCTGTCGCTGTTCACCGCCCACGATTTCAGCCTGGTCTTTCCGACCATCCAGATCCTTTCGTTGGCTGCTGCGGTTACGATCACTGCATTGATCGCGCTCGACGGCGAGTCGAACTGGCTCGAGGGCGCCCAGCTGATTGCGGTGTATCTGATCGTTGCAACCACCTTCTGGTATCTGTGACCAATCGCCAGCGAATCATCGCGGCGGTGGCCCTGGCCCTCGCCGTGGTCGCGATCGTCGCGCGCGTGGGCGGGCTGGAGGGACAGCTCACGTTCGTGGTCGCGGCGGTGGCCCTGATCGGGTTGGCATGGCTTCTGGGTGAGGCCACCGAGCAGGCCGGCGGTACGGTCGGCCGCGCGCGTCGGCGCTGCTGAACGCCTCGTTCGGCAACCTGCCCGAGATCGTGATCGTGGTGCTGGCGATCAACGCCGGTCTCAACGACATCGCACGCGCATCGATCATCGGCTCGGTCACCGGCAACGTGCTGCTGATTCTGGGACTGGCGCTATTCCTGGGCGGCTGGCGCCACGGCATCCAGAAGTTCAATGCGCGGCTGGCGGCGACCAACTCCTCGATGTTGGTGCTGGCGGTGATCGGCATGGGCGTGCCCACGCTGTTCCAGCGGGTCGATCCGGCCGCTCACGACGCGCGAGCTCTTGTCGGTGTGGACCGCTGTGGTGCTGGTCGGGATCTATTTCGCATACGTCTACTTCTCGTTTGCGACGCCAGGACTGCGGTACATCCAGGAGGGGCATGCCAGCACCTGGACGCGGCGGGAGTCGGTGGTGATGCTGGCGCTGGCGGCCGTTGCCACCGGCGTCGTCTCGGAGGTGCTGGTGAAGTCGATCGAGCCGGTCGTGCATGAGTGGGGGCTGCCGCGGGCCTTCATCGGGTTCGTGCTGGTGCCCTTTGTCGGAAACGTGCCCGAGCACTTCTCGGCGGTGCGGCTGGCCTATCGCAACAGCGTCGACTTCGCCATGGGCATCTCGTTCGGCTCGGCGATCCAGGTGGCGTTGTTCGCCTCGGCCGTCGCGGTGTTCGCCTCACTGTTTGTGGGCCACACTCTGACCCTGGTGTTCCCTCCGCTGGAACTCGGCGCGCTTGGCGCTGCCGCGGTGATCGCCACCCTGGTCTCCCGCGGCGGCGAGACCAACTGGCTCGAAGGCCTGCAACTGATGGGCATCTATGTCCTCGTAGCCGTCTCCTTCTGGCTGTTTGGGTGAATAAAAGGTGCCAGGCACCTTTTATTCACCTCAGCGGATTGGGTAGAACTTGCCGTTGGTTGCGGGCAGCACCTGGCCGGTGACGAACGCCGGCGTCTGGTGGTCGCCGGGCGCGTAGAAGTACGAGCCGTCGGCGCTGTGCCTCGCTCCCAGCCACGCCACTGCCGCGGTGTTCTTGAGCCCGCACGAGCGCCGGGCCTGCACCGCCCACGAAGTCGACTGACTGTCGGCTGAGCCGTGTGGCAGCAGTGCGTAGCCTCCGCCGCCGACGTGGGCTGTGGCGAGGTATCCGAGTGCCCGCCGGATATGGACGTCTGAGCAGGGCACGCCGCCGGCTCGCATGGCCATGATCGCGGCGGCGGTGTCGTTGGAATCGGCTCCGGCAGGCTTGGCCGGCAGATACGAGTAGCCGCCGTTGCTCTGCTGGCGGCCCTTGATGTAGCCGATCGATCGCACCGGCAGCGGCTGTCCGGCGCCGCGCAGCGCCAGCACGCCCCAGAAGGTCGAGTTGGCGTATGCGCCGATTCGGCCGCTGGCCGGGACAACCTGCCCCCGCAGCGCCTTGACCAGGTTTCGACCGGCAAACTTGGCCGGGTTGAGGCGAAGCGCCACCACCGCCAGCATGCCCCGCTCGAGTGCGTACGCTCCCGACCACGAGCGCACACTGGAGGCCAGGAAGCCGACGGGTGTCTTTCCACCGGCCCGCCGCATGGTGGCCGGGTTCGATCCCGCCGCCCGGATCCCCATCACCGCCCACTCGGTGGTCGTAACCCCCGCCGGGCTGCCGGGGTTGGCGAACCCGCCCGAGACCGTCTGGTGGTTGCGCAGGTAGGTCACGCCGCTGGTGGCCATGGCCGGGGCGGCCACGGCCAGCGACGCGGTGACGACGACGGCGGTGAGTGCGATGCGGTTCATGTGTGCTCCAAAGGGACGAAGGTTCCGTGCAGTTTCTGTGCGTAGCGATCGATGGTGCGTATCAGCGTGGGGCCGGCCACGAGCGCGATCACGGCGTTTCCGGTGGCGTGGGCGATGTCGAACCAGATTCCGGCCACCACGTAGGCGGCGAATGACGAGGCGTCCGCCGACGGGCCGAGCGCGGCCCAGCTCCACAGGTCGAGGATCCAATCGAAGCCGAACCCCCAGAACACCCCGAAGGCGGCCAGCATCCAGCGCGACCGTAGCGGATCGCCGATCATCCCTGCGGTGGCCCCAACCAGCCCCCAGGCCAGCATCTGCCACGGTGTCCATGGCCCCTGGCCCAGAAACACATTGGATGCCACCGCCGCCGTCGCACCGGTTGCCAATCCCGCCCGGGGGCCCAGGCACACGCCCGTGACCGCCACCACCATCGTCAGCGGCTGGACATTGGGCACGAATGCGAACAACACCCGCCCGGCCGCACCCGCCGCCGCAAGAGCGGCGATCAGCGTCAGCTCGCGCGATCGGTTGGGCCCCGTTTCGACCGTCGCCAGCGCGGCGATCACGAGCACCAGCCCAATGGCGGCGACCAGGCTAGGCATTGACGGTCACCGGGTTCGGGCGTTCCAGCAGCGCTGCCGCCTCGGCCACCGACACGCAGCCGAACGCGAGCCCCACCTGGGAGACGAAGAACAGCCGCCCGGCGAGCAGCTCGCGTGGCCCGCGATCGTGCAGCACCCGGCCTGCCGCCATGGTTGTGACCACGTCGGCGACCTCGGCGGCGAAGTCCATGTCGTGGGTGACCACGACAGTTGCGGCTCCGGCCGAGCTGAGTTCCCGCACCAGGTCGATCACCGCCAGCTTGCGCAACCCGTCCACACCGCGGGTGGGTTCGTCGAGGATCAGCAGTTCGGGGCGCATCACCGTGACAGACGCGATCGCCAGTCGCTGCCGCTCTCCGCTGGAGAGGTCGCGGGGATGGCCGCCGGCCCGGTCAGCCAGATCGAACCGCTCCAGCTCCGCCGCGACCCGGCGGTGCCGCTCGGGACCGTCGACTCCGAGGTTCTGCAATGCGTAGGCCACCTCGTCGGAGACGGTCTCATGGAGGAGGTAGTGGGCCGGGTTCTGGCTGACATATCCTGCTCGCCCGGTGCGTTCGATCTTGCCCTTGTCGAGGTCGATGAGCCCGCACGCCGCCAGCGCAAGAGTGGTCTTACCAGCCCCGTTCTCGCCCATCAACACTGTCGTCTTGCCGGTCTCAAAGCCGGTATCCGCGCCCCGCAGCGCCTCGATCGTGCCCAGCCGTTTGTGGGCGCCGCGGATCGTTGCGACGGTTGCTTGGGTCGCGTGGTCGGCGTCGGGAGGCGGGACCCCGGAGGGAACTGCATCGACGGCGGCACGGGCGGCCCGCACGGTCAGGGGAAGTTCCGGGCGCCGCGCCCGCACAAACGCTTGGGCGACGGGCGGGAGCAGCCAGGGCGCGGCCGTCGCCAGCCGGGCAGCCGCCTGGGCGGGTGCTGCGTCGATCACGATGCTGCCCGCGTCCATCACGATCACGCGGTCGGCCTCGCCAAAGATCCTGCCCGTGCGGTGCTCGGCCAGCACCACCGTGGTGCCGCGGTCGCGGTTGACCCGCACAACCAGGCCCAGCAGCTCCTCCGCGGCCACGGGGTCGAGCTGGCTGGTGGGCTCGTCCAGCAGCAACAGTCGCTGACCCATCGACACCACCGACGCAATTGCGAGGCGCTGCTGTTCTCCCCCGGAAAGCTCTTCGGCAGGCCGCTCGGCCAGCGCCGAGGCGCCGGTTACCATCAGCGCCTCCTGCGCGCGGGCGGCGATGTCTGCCGCCGGCCAGCCCATGTTCTCGAGTCCGAACCCGGCTTCTCGCAGCGCCGTGCGCATCACCATCTGGGATTCGGGATCTTGAAAGACCAGCCCGGCGCGGCGCGCGATCTCGCCGGGGCGGTGATCGCGCGTGTCCAGCCCGTCTGTGACCACCCGACCGCTCAGTTCGCCCCCGTGGAAGTGGGGCACGAGCCCCAGCATCGCCCGCAGCAGCGTCGATTTCCCCGAACCGGAGTCCCCCAGCAGCAGCACCAGTTCGCCCGCCTCGATGCGCAGGTCGATGCCGCGCAGGGCCGGCTGCTCGCGCCGGGGGTAGTGGTAGCCGACGCCGGTGAGGGTCACGGCTTCCATCGGATCACCCCCGCCGCTGCGATCAGCGGTACCGCCAGCGCCACCGCGGTGGCGACGGCCGCCGGTGTGAACGGGTTGCCGACCGTGTCGTAGTAGGTGAAGTCAGCCGAGCCGGTGACGATCATCGCCACGCAGGTGAGGCATGCCAGCCCGCCCAGCACCGTGACGATTCTCTCGGCCGGGGTGGGGCGGCGCTCGGGTGCCCGGGTCGCGCCGGGCTCGCCGTAGCCGCGTGCCTCCATCGCTTCGGCCAGGCCGAGCGAGCGCTCCAGCGACATGCCCATCAATGCGGGCACCAGTGCGGTTGCGGCTCGCCGTCGGTTCAGCTCCGAGGCCCGCGTGCGGGCGGCCAGCGTCAGTCCGCGGGCGTCGCGCTCCAGTGCCGGCAGCATACGGGTGGCAAGCGCGGTGATCATCGCCGATCGCGGGTGCCACGCGGGCGACCGCTCGGGTCAGCAGATCAGGGTCGACCAATCTCACGAAGGCGGCTGCGGCCAGTGCTGCTCCCGCCAGTCGGATTGCGGCACCCACGCCGTAGACCAGCTCCTCCGAGGTGATCTGCGTGTCCAGAATTGGGATCGACGGCCCCTGCCACAGCACCGTCAGCCCTTGGACGCTGACGAACGGATTGATCACCAGCACGGTCACGGCGGCAAACAGCGCAAACGAGACGTACGCACGCTTGGGCCCGTCTGACACTGCCAGCAGCGCTGCGGCGCCGACCAGGGCGGCCGCCAGCACGATCGGGTTCCAGGCCACGATCGCCGCGACCATCGCGGCGCCGGTGACGAGGGTGACGCCGAGGGGTTTCACGATTGGCCCCCGCGGGCCAGCACGTGGCCGTTGGCATCCATTGCGACAGCGTAGGTGGAGCGGATGGCACTGGGGTCGGTGGCCAGCGTGTGCGCCGCGGCGCAGGTCGACGCTTGGTCGGCCCCCGCCACCAGCAAGGTGGCCGATCCGCCGGTCACGTCGCCGGGCTGGTAGGCCACGATCACGGCGTGTGCACCGGCCACGGCGGAGGCTCCGGAACGGCCGCGATACGCCGTTACGAAGCCGTTCTGAACCCACACCGTGAGTCCTTGAGCTTGGGCTTCGGCGGGTGTCAGAGCCGGTTCCACGGCGGAAAGCTCCTGCACCTGGACATTAAAATCGGTCTGACCACTTGTCAGTCGTGCACCGGCCGTTTTTAAGGCGCCGGCCAACTGGTTGGAGCACTTGAGGCCGCTCACACGGACGCGTGGCTGGGTGCCTTTAAAGCCGTGCACGAATGGTTCGGGCCACGCGCCGATCGCAACCGGGACGTGGATGTAGCTGGCCCAGTAGCGGTAGTCCCACCACTCGTGATCGCCGGGGTGGAGGGTGTAGTCGGTGGCGCCGCGGTTGGCCTCGATGCCGTTGATGAAGTAGAACCAGTCCCAGCCGTTGCCGGTGTTGCCCGCGATGCCGTTGATGGAGCTGACGAAACGGCCGCCGTAGGCGGTGCTGACGTCGGCGTTTCGGCGCAGCGCGTTCATCGCCGACTGGCTCGGGGCGGCCCGGGCGTGCACCAGGCCGTCGGCACCGAAGTCGCGGGTGACTGTCACCTGCACCGCCGCCGGACCCGACGGCGGGGTCGCGGAGGTACCGCAACCAACCGCCATCAGGACCGTCAGTGCCGAGACGGCGAGGGTTCTTACGTGACGCGAACCCACAGCCGGGCGGAGCGAATCTTGCCGGGGAAGGTGGCCCGCACCTGGAACCGGCCCTTGGTGGTGAGTGTCACTCGAGCCTGTCCATTGGCGCCGGTGAGGCCGGCCTTGGTGGCTCCGACCCAGATCTGCGCGCCGCTTTGCAGGGTTGCGTGGCCGGCGTCGTCGTAGGCCCGCACCTTGACCGTCAGCTTGCCGCCGTGGGCGACCGACGACGCGTTGTCGCTGATGCCGAGCGTGGGCTGGGTGGCGAAGGTGACCGGGTCGTACTTGGTGTAGTAGAAGAGCACCTTCTCGCCATTCGTGGCGGTGACCCCGTCGGCGCCGGTGGTGGCCAGCTTCTGACCGATCTTGAATGCCCAGCCGGCGGTGGGAGTGCCGGCGGTGCCGTTGATCGACTTGACGAAGAACCCGTACGGGTCAAACCACTGCAATACGAGCGGCACGTTGGTGTCGTTAGTCGCGGTGATCAGCGCACCCAGGGGCGTGGGTTGAGCCAGCGTGTGGCCCTGGATGGCGCCGGTGAACGGTGTGACGGTGCTCCACGCGACCGTGCCGGAGCGGCCTTCCACCCGCACGTGCACCCTGGGTGCGGCGTAGGCGGGGGCAGCAGCGACGGCCAGCGTAACGGCCGCCACGACGGCGATGATCAGGGAGCGAAGGCGGTTTGTGGTCGCCAACGGATCCTCCTTCCTCGAGAGGCTTTCGCGTTTTTTCGCCGGTGGGAGGTCTTCTGGCTCGGATGCGCTTCCCGAGAGCGAGTCTCGGGTCGATCGCCTGGCCTTCCCGGCTCTCTCGAACCAGTGGCTGCCTCGCGGCACGACGAACGAACACCCTTACAGCGGCGGGACCGCGCCGGATTTGCACCGGCTTCCCTCTTCCACCCGCAGGGCGGCAACTGTACCACAGCCGGCTTGCAGCCCGTCCACCTGCCGACAGTCGAACCTGTCACAACTTTGCAACAAGATTTGCTGGAGCTCGTCGGCCGCTGGTTACTGTGACACGCCGCCGACTGGTTGCAGCGGGGATCATCGTCGTTAGCGTTGAGCCTGAAAACCACTCAAGCGTTGGAGTAGCCGGCGCGCGCCACTTTTGGACAACGGCTCGTTCAGATTCCCGCACTTGGGCGACTGCACGCACGATGGGCAGCCGTGCCCGCATGGACACTCAGCGAGGAGGGTTGCGGTGCGCTCAACCCACGTCTCGAACAGCTCGAATCCGCGCTCGGCAATCCCGACTCCGCCCGGGTGGCCGTCGTACACGAACACCGTGGGCACGCCGGTCTGGAAATGCAGGTCGGTGGAAAGCCCGCCGATGTCCCCGCGGTCGCACATCGCCAGCAGCGGCAACAGTGAGATCAGAGCGTGCTCAGCGGCGTGCAACGTGCCCAGCAGGTCGTCGGCCGGGTCGACCTGCGGCTCGAACCAGATCGCCTCGGTGGTGTACTGCTGCTGGGGTAGCTCCAGCTCGATCAGATCGATGGCTGTGTGGTCGGAGAGGCGCTTGCGCTGATACCCCACCACCTGCTCGCGCATCTCGATGTCGCCGTGCACCACTCGCATCCCCATGCGCGTTTGGCTGGTGCGCTCGGTCGTGATGGCGATGCTCGAGACGCGCTTGGCCTGGGTGTAGTAGGCGCCGTTGAACGGCCGCACCAACGCCACACCGTGGTCGAGGTCAAGATCGGTAACGAGGTACTGCTCGCCCTGGTGCAGGTGGATCGCTCCGGGGTGGGCGGAAGAGTGCGCACGGCTCTCCTCCATCAATCCCAGTACCGCTCCGGATGCACCCTCGACGATCGCTACGGCCGAACCGGTGGTTCGCAGCGAGACCTTTGCGCTGGGATGGTCTGACCCTCGGTAGGCGAGCCCCTCCGGGGTGCGCACCAACTCGGGCAGCGTGCCCGCCAGCGCCATCCCAGCCTCCCCGAAATGCTCTGCATCGCCCTCCACGAGGGGACGCTCTGCGGCGGCGCACAGCAGATGAACGGCTTGCACGCTGGGGTTCTGCGGGTTGCAGACGACAGCCTCGACCGGTCGTCCCAGCAGCTGGTCGGGATGCCGGGCGAAGTACTGATCGAGCGCATCCTCTGCCGCCACGTAGATGCCCAGCCCCGCTCGCCTGCGACCGGCCCGGCCCCACTGCTGGCGGAGCGACGCAGTCGACCCGGGGAATCCCACGGAGATCGCGCAGTCGAGGTGGCCGATGTCGATACCCAGCTCCAGCGCGTTGGTCGCGACCACGCCCAGCAGTTCCCCATCTGCCAGCGCGCGTTCGATCCGCCGCCGATCCTCCGGCGTGTAGCCGGCTCGGTAGGCAGCCAGCCGGCGGGCCTTGCCCGGATCGTGACGTTCCAGTCCTTCCCGGGCGTAGCGATACACCAGCTCACAACCGGCGCGGCTCTTGGCGAACACGATCGTGCGCACACCTCGCGTGACCAGCCCTGCCAGCAGCGTGGCAGCTTCGCCCAGGGTGCTGGCGCGCACGCCGAGCAGCTCGTCCAAGAGCGGCGGGTTCCAGATCGCGATTTCGCGTTCGGCGGTCGGTGACCCGTCCCGGTCGACCACCGTCACCGGCCCGCCGGCCAACCGCTCGGCCGCCTCCTGCGGGTTGGCGATGGTGGCAGACGTGATCGCAAACCGCGGCATTGAGCCGTACGACCGGCATAGACGCCGCAAGCGGGCCATCACGTTCACGACGTGTGCGCCGAACACGCCCCGGTAGGCGTGGGCCTCGTCCACCACGACCCACTCGAGGTTGTGCAGCACGTCGCCCCAGGCCGCGTGCCGGGGAAGGATGCCGGCGTGCAGCATGTCGGGGTTGGTCAAGAGCAGGTTGGCGTGGGCCCGCGCGTCGCGCCGGTCGGGTGCAGCGGTGTCCCCGTCGTAAAGCGCAGGTCGCGCGCCCGGCGCCCCCAGCTTTGCCAACGAGCGAGCCTGATCCTGGGCCAGCGCCTTGGTCGGGTACAGGTAGATCGCGCGGGCCTTGGGATCCACCGCAAGCGCCTGCAGCACCGGCAGGTTGAACGCCAGCGACTTGCCCGACGCGGTGCCGGTCACGACCACGAAGTTCCCCTCACGGGATGCTGCGTAGGCCTCGGCTTGGTGGCTGTAGAGGCTCGTGATTCCTGCGCGCTCGAGCCGATCCCGCAACCCCGGGTGGAGATCGCCGGGCAGCTCCGCGATCCGCGGCTGCTGGGCCGGAACGACCGATCGGGCCACCACCTGCTCCAACTCCAGCAGGTCGCTCCAGGGAGCAGCGGTGGTGAGGGTCACGGCCGCGGCGCGGCCGGGAAGCACCCCAGGTACGACATCTCGGCGACGTTCGCCTCGAGTGTCCGCAGGGCCTGCGCGAGCTTGGGATCCAGCGGGTGTCCCTCGAGGTCGGCGTAGAACTGATAGTCCCAGGGCCGTCCGTGGATCGGGCGTGATTGCAATGAGGTCATGTTCACCCCGTACTCTGCCAGCGGCTGAATGGCCGACGCCAGCGCGCCGGGGTGATGGTGGGTGACGAACCTGACCGCGGTACGCCAGTCGGTGCCGTTGTCGCGGTCAAGCCGGGTGTAGGCGGCGACCGCCACGAATCGGGTGTAGTTCTGGGCGTGATCGGACACGTCGTTGAGCAGCACCACCAGGCCGTGCTTGTCGGCCGATCGGCGTGAGGCGATGGCGGCCTGCCGCTGGTCGCCGTTCTCGGCGACCCGCCGCGCCGCGGCCGGTGTCGACTGCGCCACCTCGGGCAGCGTGTCGGGAAGCGAGGACAGAAACCGGCGGCACTGGGCGAGCGCAGCGGGGTGAGAATGCACCCGGGTGAGCGCGTCGATGTTGGTGCCCGCCAGGCCCACCAGGCAGTGTGGAACCGGGATGACCGCTTCGGCCACGATCGCCAGGGGTGCGTGTGCCAGCAGGTCATAGGTCTCGGGGATCGCGCCTGCCAGTGAGTTTTCGATCGGCAAAACGCCGATGCTGGCCTCGCCGCGGGTGACGGCGCGCATCACGTCGGCAAACGAGCGGCATGAGGCCAGCTCCGCATCGGGGTACAGCTGGCCCGCGGCCTCAGCCGCGTACGCGTCCCCCTCGCCGAAGTGTGCAACGGTCATGCTCATCGAATCCTCCCAAGAAAAAAGGCCCCCGGTTACCGGAGGCCTTCGAGTCGCTTGCGGTATGCCGGCAGCGCTCAAATACCCCCTCGCGGGCTGGTAAAGGCGAAGCCGGTAAAGGTGCTGCCACGATACATTGGCGCAGATGCTATCAGAGCTTGAAATGATCACTGCCCTGCGTGAGGTCGCTGTGGGCATCGGCGACGACGCGGCCGTGCTGCCCGGCGGGCTGGTGCTGGCCGGCGACATGATGGTCGAGGGTGTCCACTTCGACCGCTCCCGCAGCGACGCGTTTACCATCGGCCGGCGGGCCGCTGCGGCCAACCTCTCCGACATGGCGGCGATGGGGGCGGTGCCGGTCTGCATGCTGGCCGCCTTCGGCATTCCCGAAGGGTTCGAGGACGTGACCGCACTGGCCGCGGGCATCGCCGATCACGGCGTGCCGCTGGTCGGCGGCGACCTCACCAGGGCGGAACAGCTGGTGGTTTCGATCGCGGTGCTGGGCAGGGCCGAGCGGCCGGTGCTGCGGTCGGGCGGGAAGCCGGGCGACCTGCTGGTCGTGACCGGACGTTTGGGCGCGCAGGCCGCTTCGGGCTACACCGCCGAGGTGACGCCCCGGATCGCCGAGGGCCGGTCACTGGCCCAGGTGGCGTCGGCCATGATCGACCTCTCCGACGGGATCGCCTCGGATGCCGCCCGGCTGGCGGAGGAGAGCGGGTGCGGTGCGGTGGTGGAGCTGGCGCTGTTGCCGCGAGCCGAGGGAGCCACGGTGGAGCAGGCCGCCTGCGGCGGCGAGGACTTCGAGCTGCTGGCTGCGATTGACCCTGACGCGACGGTTCCGGCGACCGTGGCGGTGACCGTGGTGGGGCGGCTGGTTGAGGGCAGCGGACTGCGGCTGGTCGACCCCGACGGAGTGACCGCCGACCTGCACGGCTGGGATCACTTCGCGTGAACCCGATTGTGGGCGGCACCATCGCCGCCCTCGGCTGGGGATTGTCGACGGTCGTCGCATCGCGGTCGACGCGACTGCTGGGTGCCCAGCAGGCGCTCTCGTGGGTGCTCATGTTTGGACTGGTCGGGATGGCGCTGCTGGCCGTTGCGGTTGGGCCGCCGGCTCACCCTCACCCGAGTGCGTGGGTGTGGGCGGTGGTGGCGGGTGTCGGCTCCAGCGTGGGCCTGCTGCTGATGTACCAGGCGCTTCGGATCGGCAAAGTCGGTGTGGTCGCGCCGATCACTTCGACCGAGGGCGCGATTGCCGCACTGTTGTCGGTGGCCGCGCTGGGCGAGCAGCTGAGCGTCGCGGAGGTGCTTGCGCTGGCGGTAATCGTGTCCGGGGTTGTGATCGTCACCTTCCACGGCAAGCGTGGCGACCTCGACCTGCGGTCGTCGCTGCTTGCCATCGGCGCCGCGTCGTGCTTCGGGGTCGGGCTGGTCTCGTCGTCGCGGGCGGGGGCCGATCTCGGACCCTATTGGACGATCACGGTTGCCAGAATCGTCGGAGTGGCGCTCGTGGCGGCCCCGCTGCTCCTCCGCCGGCGGCTCCCCTGGCCCGGCCGCGTCTGGTGGATGGTCGCGTTCTCGGCCCTGGCGGAGACGATCGGGTTTGTCACCTACGTGATCGCGTCACAGCAGAGCATCGCCATCTCCGCAGTGCTGGGATCACAGTTCGGCGCTGTGGCGGCGGTGGGCTCGTACGCCGCCTACGGTGAACGCCTCAGCCGTCGTCAGCTGGCGGGAGCGGTCGTGATCATCGCCGGCGTGACGCTGCTGGCGCTGACCCGACCCGCCTGAAGCGCCCAGTGATGTGACCGGCAACGTTGCCGGGTTCCGGCGGCTGCAAGGCGGCGCGCTGCGGCGTCCTCAGTCGCATCAATACTTCGAGTATTGATGCTCCCTGCGTCCTGGCATCACTTGCCTTTCGCTCGCCGGCGACGCCACCAACGTCACCGGTCACATCACTACGCAATCCAGGTGGAAAGCTCGTCCTCGATCCGGCGCCGTGGCTGGGCTCCGATCAGTGTCTTCTGCACCTCGCCGCCTTGGAACACCATCAGGGTGGGGATCGAGAGGATGTCGTACTTGGTCGCGATCCCGATGTTGTCGTCCACGTTGACCTTCGTAAACTTGAGCTTGGAGGAGTGCTGCGCGGCGAGTTCGTCGAGGATCGGATCCATCACGCGGCACGGCCCGCACCACGGCGCCCAGAAATCGACGACCACCGGCTGATCTGACGCCGTCACCTGCTCGTCCCAGGTGGCGTCTGTGACTTCGACCATGCTCTCGCTCACGCGCGGCTCCTTCGTTCGAAACGGAGAGCGAGTATAGCTACGCCGGTTACGGTGACTGGGGAGCCGCGCGGCTGGGTGCGGAATCGGCGTCCAGCCTGCCGGTGAGCGCGCGCAGCCGAAGCGCCGGTACCTGCCACACCGCTTCCATCACGATCGCCGTGGACATCTTGGATTGGCCGACGGCGCGATCCTCGAACACGATCGGCACCTCTGCCACCCGGCCGCCCATCCGCAGCGTGCGGTACGTCAGCTCGATCTGAAACACGTAGCCCTGCCCGTGGATGCAATCCAGGTCGAGGGCCTCCAGCACCCACCTGCGGAAGCACTTGAAACCGCCGGTGAGGTCGTGCACTCCCGCGCCCAGCCACGTCCGTGCATACAGCGAGCCGCCTTGCGAGATCACCTTGCGATGCGCCGGCCAGCCCACCACCCCGCCGCCGGGCACGTACCGCGATCCCAGCACCAGGTCATTGGCCTCGGCTGCCTCCAGCAGGCGCGGGATCACTGCGGGTGGGTGGGAAAGGTCGCAGTCCATCTCCAGGATGTGGCTGTAGTCGCGCTCGAGCGCCCACCGGAACCCGGCGATGTAGGCCTGGCCCAGCCCCTGCTTCCCGGGGCGGTGCAGCACATGCACCCAGTCGTGCTCGCTCGCGAGCGCGTCGGCGATGTCGCCGGTGCCGTCGGGGGAGTTGTCATCAACCACCAGCACGTCGCCGGGTGTGGGAGTCTGCATCCGCACCTCGGCGATGGCTGCCACCACGGCCGGCAGATTGTCACGCTCGTTGTAGGTGGGAAGAATCACGAGGTACGACACGGGGGCGAAGCATAACCAGTGCCCCTTCAGGAATAATTACCCCCCGATGCCCGAACCACTCTCCAACGCCGATATCGCCGACCGTTTCGACCTGATGGCCGACCTGCTGGAACTCGAGGGCGCGGTCGTCTACCGCATCCTGGCGTATAGGCGCGCGGCCAAAACCCTGAACGAGACGCCCGAGTCGGTCGAGCGGCTGTCGCTGCAGGGCAAGCTGACGAGCCTTCCCGGCATCGGCCAGACGATCGCCGACAAGGTCGCCGAGCTGATCGAGACCGGGGAGATCTCGGCGCTGACCAAGCTCGAGGGACGCAATCCGCCGGGCGCGGTGGCGGTGATGCGGATCCAGGGAGTGGGGCCGAAGACGGCCAGGCGGATCTTCGCCGAACTCGACCTGCAAACTGTTGGAGACGTACGCCAGGCCGCGCTGGAGCAGCGGGTGCGGGCCCTTCCCGGGCTGGGAATCAAGACCGAGACGGCGATTTTGGAGGGCCTCTCGGCACCCGAGCGCAGCACCCGCCGGCGGGCCTCAGTGGCCCGCCTGCTGCCA
The DNA here is from genome assembly GCA_963727235.1 of uncultured Actinomycetes bacterium. Classification (GTDB taxonomy): domain Bacteria; phylum Actinomycetota; class Thermoleophilia; order Gaiellales; family JAICJC01; genus CAVPTL01. Next base: position 18,683 of record CAVSFZ010000030.1, on the reverse strand, counting down.
CTGGCCGAGCGCGCCCGGTCGGAGTTGCTGGCCTGCCGGGCTGTGGAGCGGTGCGAGATCGCAGGCAGCCTGCGGCGGTTCGGTGAGACCGCCAAGGACATCGACCTGGTCGCGGCCGTCACCAATCGGGTCACCGCGATCGAGGCGTTCGTCGATCAGGAGTGGGTGGCGGAGGTGCCTTCACGCGGCGAGGCCGGGGTGACGGCGGTCGCCCACGACGGCACCCGGGTGGAGCTGCGAATGGTGCCACCGGCCAGCTTCGGAAACCTGTTGCAGCACCTGACGGGGTCCAAGGAGCACAACGTCGCGATCCGCGAAAACGCGGTGCGGATGGGGCTGAAGGTGTCCGAATACGGGATCGAGGACACCGCCACCGGCGAGATCGTCGCGACCGAGGATGAGACCGAGGTGTACAAGCGCTTGGGCATGCAGTGGATCCCGCCCGAGCTGCGTGAGAACCGGGGAGAGCTGAAGGCCGCCCGCGAAGACACTCTGCCCGAGCTGGTCGAACTCGACCAGATCCGCGGGGATCTGCACATGCACACCGATTGGAGTGACGGCAAGGCGTCGCTCGAGCAGATGGTCAACGGCTGCATCGAGCTGGGGCGTTCGTACGTGGCGATCACCGATCACTCACCCTCGGTCGGCTTCGGCATGGGCCTCGACGCCGGCCGTCTCCGCGCCCAGGTCGAGCGGGTGCGGGCGCTGGCGGCCGAGTTGGAGCCGGCGTTCACTCTGCTGGTCGGGTGCGAGGTGGACATCCTCAAGGACGGCTCACTGGACTACTCGGACGAGCTGCTGGCCGAGCTGGACGTCGTAGTGGCGAGCGTGCACGCGTCCCACCGGCTGTCGCAAAAGGACCAGACCGCGCGGGTGTGCGAGGCCATGCGCAACCCCTACGTCGACATCCTCGGCCACCCCACCGGCCGTCGCATCGGGGTGCGCGAGCCCAATCCCCTGGACATGGAGCAGGTCGTGGCGGTGGCGGTGGAAACCGGCACGGTGCTCGAGGTGAGCGGCCAGCCGGAGCGGCTCGACCTCTCCGACGTGCATGCTCGGATGGCGCTGGAAGCCGGCGCTCGCCTGGTGATCGACACCGACGGGCACTCGCTGCAGGCGCTCTCCTACATGCGCTTCGGTGTCATGAACGCCCGCCGCGGGTGGGTGACCGCAGACGCCGTCATCAACACCCGCGAGTGGCCCGAAGCTCGCAAGCTCCTCAAGCGAGGGCGTGAATAAAGGTGCCAGGCACCTTTTATTCACCCAAGGCCGCGATGTGGTCGTGGAGCTCGGCGCGGTAGGCGAAGAGCGGGCTGCCTGAGCCGCGCAGCACCTCCGCGATCGGTCCGGTGAGTTCGGCCATCGACGCCCACCGGGCGTCCTCGATCTCGACCCGATCCCGCGGCGCCAGCTCTCCACCGGCACTGAAGGCAGTGACGACATGGGACGTCCAAGGGATCTCCTCGCCGGCGTGGGTGAAGGTCGAGGCGGCCACCAGCGGGTAGCCGGTCAGTTCGATCGCCAAGCCGGTCTCCTCCAGCGCCTCACGCTTGACTCCGTCCTCGAAGCTCTCGCCGACATCGATGCCGCCGGAGGGAATCCGCCACGCGCCTTGGGGGAACTGCGGTTTGCGCACGATCACGACCAGATCTGCCTCGGAGCGGATCACGAAGGTGACGTCGTGGGCGCGGCCACGGGCGGTTGATCGCGAGATCATGGCGGCGTTTGCGGCGCTGATCTCGCGGCTGCCGTCCCACACCTGCGGCGCCCCGAAGCGGGCGATCACCGGCGCCAGCAGCAGCTCGTCGACGTGGGTCACCGGGTGGGTTCGTCCGCCAGGTAGCGCAGCAGCTCGACCACCTCGGCAGGTCCGGCGAGCACCGCGTCGGCCGCCGCGATCAGTTCGGCCGGCGCCTCCTTCGAGGCCACGGCGATCTTGATGGTGGCCTCGGCGAATGCATCCAGATCGCTGCGGTCGTCGCCGGCGAACAGCAGCTGGGAAATCGATCGCCGCCCGCGCAGGGCGCGTACGCCCGAGCCCTTGTCCAGCGGCACCGGCGGCCGCACCTCGAGCACCATCCGCCCGAAGCTCGCCGCCAGCCCCGCGCGCTCGAGCTTGGGAATGATCTGGGCCTCGAGGTAGCGGATGGCATGACCGGTGCGGGGGGAGTTGCGGAAGTGGATCGAGAAGGTGATGCCCTTGTCCTCCACGTGGCATCCGTACTCCTGCAGCAGGCCGTCGTTTTCGACCATCACCACGGCCGACCGCACGGCATCCAGGTACTTGGCGGCACGCGGCTCGAGCTTGACACCGCCGTCCTTCCACACCTCCAAGCCGTGGTTCCCGGCGATCGCCACCCCGTCCACCGGCACCATCCGGCGGGCGTCCGTCGCGGCCCTGCCGGTGACGCACGCCACCAGTGAGTAGGTGCCGACCAGGCGTTCGAGCAGTTTCAGCGTCGATGCCGGCACCCGCGCCTTCTCGGGGCGGGGTGCGATCGGCGCCAGCGTGCCGTCGATGTCGCACACGACTGCGCCGTGTCGCGGATCGCTGATCAGAGGCGCCACCAGATGGGCGAGTTGCCCGTCCACTACTGCAACAATACCCGTCGTGTCGAGCCGAGTCGGGATTCTGATCGTGGTGGGATTGCTCGCCGGTCTGTTTGCCGGGATCTTCGGCGTCGGCGGCGGGATCGTGATCGTGCCCGCCCTGGTGGCGTTCGCCGCGTACCCGCCCAAGACGGCAATGGCCACGTCGCTGGGAGCGATGCTGTTCATCGTGGTCGCTGCGGCGGTCGCGCACAGCCAAGCGGGGAATGTGCACTTCGCCGCCGCGGCGCTGATCGGCATCCCGGCTGCCGCAGGGGCGTTCGGCGGGGCGTGGTTGCATCAGCGCCTCGACAACCGCCGGTTGGTACTGGGATTTGCCGCATTGCTGGTTCTGGTGGCGATCAGGTTGGCGGTCTGACCAATTGGATATTGCAATCGTTATCGGGTTGGGCCTCTGCGCCGGTGTGCTTTCGGCCCTGTTCGGCGTCGGCGGCGGACTGATCTTCGTGCCGGCGCTGATCTTCCTGGGGGAGACCACGCATGAGGCCGTGGCCACCTCTCTGGTGGCGATGGTGCCGGTGATCGCTGTCGGCTCGTGGCGTCAGACGCGGTACGGGGCGATCCGCTGGCGCGACGCGACGATCGTCGGGCTGGCCGCGATCCCGACCGCCAAGGCCGGTGAGGTGATCGCCAACTCGCTCTCCAACGACGCGCTGCAACGCGCGTTTGCGGTGCTGCTCCTGCTCACCGCCGCCCAGATGACCTGGCGCACCCTCCGGGGCGACGACGAGCCGACCGGGACGGAAAGCTCTTAACGCGACGACGCCAGCACGGCGTCGGCCTTCTGCTTGAGATCCTCGACCACCGCCGGGTCGCGCAGCGTGGTGGTGTCGCCCAGATCGCGGCCTTCGGCGATGTCTTTCAGCAGGCGCCGCATGATCTTGCCGGAGCGCGTCTTGGGCAGGTCGTCGACGATGATCACGGCCTTGGGCCGGGCGATCTTGCCGATCTTCTCGCCGATCCAGTTGCGCAGCTCCGCCGCCAGCGCGTCGCTGGGCTCGTAGCCGCCGCGCAGCAGCACGAAGCAGAGCGGCGTCTGGCCGGTCAGCGAGTCGGGCGCAGCCGTCGCTGCGGCCTCTGCCACCGCCGGGTGCTCGACCAGGGCCGACTCCAGCTCGATGGTGGACAGGCGGTGCCCGGAGACGTTCATCACGTCGTCGACGCGACCCAGCAGCCAGAAGTCGCCGTCGGCGTCCTGGCGCGCCCCGTCGCCGGGGAAGTAGGTGCTCTCGTCGAACCGCGAGAAGTAGTTGGAGACGTACCGCTCGTCATCCTCGTACAGCGTGCGGAACATGCCCGGCCACGGCTTTTTGATCACCAGGTAGCCGCCGTGGCCGCGCTCGACCGGCACGCCGTGATCGTCCACGATGTCGGCCGCGATCCCGGGGAACGGCCGCGTCGCCGAGCCGGGCTTGGTCGTCACCAGTCCGGGCAGCGGCGTGATCAGGATGCCGCCGGTCTCGGTCTGCCACCAGGTGTCCACGATCGGGCAGCGCCCGCCGCCGATGTGCTCCGAGTACCACATCCACGCCTCGGGGTTGATCGGCTCGCCCACCGAGCCGAGCAGCTTGAGCGAGCTCAGGTCGTGGGCGGCCGGGTGCTCCCGGCCGGCCTTGATGAAGGCCCGGATCAGCGTCGGCGCGGTGTAGTACTGGCGCACCTTGTAGCGCTCGATGATCTCCCAGTGGCGATCGGGGCCCGGGAACATGGGATCGCCCTCGTACAGGACGCCGGTGGTGCCGTTGCACAGCGGGCCGTACACGATGTAGCTGTGGCCGGTCACCCAGCCGATGTCGGCGGCGCACCAGTACACGTCGTCGTCGTGCACGTCGAAGATCCATTTGTGCGTGGTGGCGACGTAGGTGAGGTACCCGCCGCTGGTGTGCACCGCCGCCTTGGGCTTCGCGGTCGTGCCGGAGGTGTGCAGCGCGAACAGCATGTGCTCGGCCTCCACGATCTCGGGCTCGAGCTCGGTGGGCTGCGCCCTCGATCACGTCGTGCCACCAGTGGTCGCGGCCGTCGACCATCGCCACGTCCGACCCGGTGCGCTTGAGCACGATCGTGTTGGCGACGGTCGGCGCCAGCTTGACGCCCTCGTCGGCGATCAGCCTTGAGCGCCACCGGGTTGCCCTTGCGCCAGGCCTCGTCCTGGGTGACCAGCAGCTTGGCGCCGGTCGACTCCAGCCGCTCGCCGAGCGCCTCGGCCGAGAACCCGCCGAACACGACCACATGCGGCGCCCCCAACCGCGCGCAGGCCAGCATCGCGACCGGCAGCTCGGGCACCATGCCCATGTAGATCCCGACCACGTCGCCCTTGCCGATCCCCAGCTTGCGCAGCGCCGATGCGAATCGGCAGACGTCGTCCTTCAGCTGGGAGAAGGTGATCGCCCGATCCTCTTCGCCCTCGGGCTCGGACACGAAGTGGTAGGCGACCTTGTCGCCCCGCCCCGCCGCCACGTGCCGGTCGAGGCAGTTGACCGAGACGTTCAGGCGCCCGTCTGCGAACCACGTGCAGTGAGGGGGATCCCAGGCCAGCGAGTCGGTGGGTGTGGTCTCCCACTCCAGCGTGTCGGTGGTGCGCTTGAGCCAGAAGCCTTCGAGGTCGGCTGCGGCCGCGTCGTACACGGTCGCGTCGGAGATCACCGCTTGAGCGACGAACTCCGGCGACGGCGGGAACGATCGCTGCTCATCCGACAGCACATCGATATCGACCTCGGGCGTTACATCTGGTGACACAGGCGCAGCTTGGGCCTACGGCTCGTAGTCGAACTCGTCCTGATCCTTGCCCATCAGCTTCTTGGCGCCCAGAATCGCGCCGCCCACGACGGCCGTGCCGATCAGGAACTTGCGGAACTTGTGGCCCTTCTTCTTGGGCTTGGCGGTCAGCTTGTTGGCTGCCAGCTTGAGCTCGGCCGCGGCCTTCGCGACCTCGTTCTGAATGTCCTTGCGACCCGCCGCCTTGCGCGGTCCGTCGGACTGCACGCGCGAGTAAATCGTGCGGGCGGAGTCGAGCGCGGTCTTGGCGTGGGCGCGCAGCTCCTCGTCGTTTGCGACGCGGGTCACCAGTGGGGTGATCGCGTCTGCAACCTTGTCAGTTTTGATCTTCGTCGCCACAGTGGGACCTCCCCATCGGAAACTCAGTCAGACTACCACGGTGGATTTCCCCAAGGTTGCAGCATTTTTGGATGAGCTGGGCGAGCCGGCGTACCGTTCCCGTCAGGTGTACGAGGGCGCCACGCGCGGCTTCGCCCAGAGCTACGACGAGCTGACCCCGCTCCCGGTCGCGCTGCGGCAGCGGCTGCAGGCCGCGGTGCCGCTGCGGGAGCTGACCACCGATCAGGCGCAGCACTCGGTCGACGGCACCATCAAGCTGCGCATGACGACCACCGACGGATTCCCGGTCGAGACGGTCGCGATGCGGCATCGCGACCGATCCACGGTGTGTGTCTCGTCCCAGTCGGGCTGCCCGCTCAAGTGCACGTTCTGCGCCACCGGCTCGATGGGGCTGGGCCGAAACCTGACCCAGGGCGAGATCGTCGAGCAGGTGCTGGTGCTCGCGGGGATGCTGCGCGAGCAGGAGCGGCGTGTCACCAACGTCGTGATGATGGGCATGGGCGAGCCGTTCCTGAACTACGACGAGGTGCTGGCCGCCTGTCGCACGCTCAACGATCCCGCGGGCTTCGGACTGGGCGCGCGTCAGATAGCGATCTCGACGGCAGGCTGGATCCCCGGCATCGAGCGGTTGGCGGCCGAACCGATGCAGCTGCGCCTCGCGCTTTCGCTGCACGCTCCCAACGACGAGCTGCGGGCCGAGCTGATGCCGGTCAACCGGCGCTTCCCGCTGGCCAAGCTGATGGCAGCCTGCCGGGCCTACCGGGAGGCCACCGGCCGCCGGATCTTCATCGAATACCTGCTGCTGGAAGGGGTCAACGACACCAACGAGCACGCCGTCGAGCTGGCGGGCCTGCTCAACGGCGGCGGCTACCACGTCAACCTGATCTCCTACAACCCGACCCAGGCCGGGTACACAGGATCGGGTCAGACGCGTGTGGCGGGTTTCGCCCGGGTGCTCGCCAAACAGGGCGTCTCCGCCACCTACCGCAGCTCCCATGGGCGCGACATCGACGCCGCCTGCGGGCAGCTCGCCGTCGGCAACGTGCGCGGGCTGCGCCGTCGCAACCGCGTCGCGGCCGGGGCTTCTCGGGGATAATCCGGGGATGGCGGCGGCCGAGACGATGGGCGCGTGGGTGATCCGGCCGGAGCGGCTGGGGGATCCCGTGGACGCGATGCAGCTCGAGCAGATCGAGATCCCCGAGCCTGGTCCGGGCGAGGTGCTGGTGCGGGTGATGGCCGCCGGCGTGAACTACAACGGCGTGTGGGCGTCGCTCGGGCTGCCGGTCTCGATCTTTCGCTACACCGGCTACGACTTCCACATCGCCGGCTCCGACGCCTCCGGGATCGTGGAGCGAGTCGGGCCCGGCGTGACCCGCTGGAAGCCCGGCGACGAGGTCGTCATCCACTGCAATCAGAGCTGCGGCGAGTGCCCCGAGTGCAACGGTCTGGATCCCATGGCCTGCACCCAGCAGAAGATCTGGGCGTACGAGTCGAACTGGGGCAGCTTCGCCGAGTACTGCAAGGTGCAGGCCCAGCAGCTTCTGCACAAGCCGCCGCGGCTGACGTGGGAGGAGGCCGCCTCCTACGGGCTGACCTACTTCACCGCCTACCGGATGCTGATCGATCGGGCCGAGGTGCGTCCCGGTGACAACGTGCTGATCTGGGGCGCCGGCGGCGGCCTGGGCACGTTCGCGGTGCAGCTGTGCACGCTGATGGGCGCAAACGCCATAGCCGTGGTGTCCTCTGACGACAAGATCGACCTGGTTCGCGACCTCGGCGCCACGGCCATCATCGATCGCCGCGACTTTGCGCTGACCGACCCCGACACCGGCGAGCGCAACTTCGACGAGGTCAAGCGCTTCGGCAAGGCCGTGCGCGAGGCTGCCGGCGGCGTCGACTGCGACATCGTGTTCGAGCACGTGGGCGCGGCCACCTTCTCCACCAGCGTGTTCGTGTGTAAGACCTTCGGCAAGGTCGTGATCTGCGGCGCCACCTCCGGCTTCCAGCTCGACTTCGACGTGCGCTACCTGTGGATGCGCCAGAAGTCGATCATCGGCAGCCACTTCGCCAACGCCTACGAGTGCGAGCGCGCCAACCGGCTGATCGCCGAGGGCAAGATCGAGCCGGTGCTGTCCAAGGTGTTCCCGTTCTCGGAGTGCCCGGTGCCGCACCAGATGATGAAACAGAACCAGCACGTCGGCAAGATGGTGGTGCTGGTGGGAGCCGAGCGCGAGGGCGAGGGTCGATCGGCATGAGCGGCTCCGGCGACACGGCCGACCGGCGGTTCGTCGCACCCGATGACCTCGATATCGACTACGCCCGCGATCTCGGTGACCCCGGCGAGTTTCCCTACACCCGCGGCATCCATCGCGACATGTACGCCGGACGGCCCTGGTCGATCCGCCAGTACGCCGGGTTCGGGACGCCGGAAGAGACCAATCGCCGATTCCGGTTCCTGATCGGGCAGGGCCAGGCGGCGCTCTCGACGGCGTTCGACCTGCCCACCCAGATGGGCCTCGATTCCGACGACCCGCGCGCGCTCGGCGAGGTGGGCCGAGTGGGCGTGGCCATCGACACGGTGGACGACATGGTGGCGGTGTTCGACGGCATCCCGCTGGACGAGGTGTCCACGTCGATGACCATCAACGCGCCCGCTCCGATCCTGGTCGCCATGTATCACGTGGCCTGTGAGCTGCAGGGCCGCGACGGCTCCGCAGATCCGCGGCACCGCCCAGAACGACGTGCTCAAGGAGTACGTCAGCCGCGGCACCTACATCTACCCGCCGGCGCCCTCGCTGCGCCTGGCCGCCGACCTGATCGCGTGGTGTGCCACCGACGCGCCGCGGTTCAACGCCATCTCACTGTCGGGATACCACATGCGCGAGGCCGGCTGCACCGCGGCTCAGGAGATGGGCTTCGCTGTGGCCAACGCGATCGCCTACGTGCAGGCGGTGGTCGACCGCGGGGTGGACGTGGACGATTTCGGGCCGCGGCTCTCGTGGATCTTCAACACCCACATGAACTTCTTCGAGGAGATCGCCAAGTACCGCGCACTGCGGCGGGTGTGGGCGCACGTGATGCGCGACCGCTTCGGTGCCACCGACCCGCGTTCATGGCAGCTGCGCACCCACACCCAGACGGCCGGCTCCACGCTCACCCTGCAGCAGCCCGAGAACAACATCGTGCGGGCGGCGGTGCAAGCGCTGGCAGCCGCGTTGGGGGGCGTGCAGTCGATGGCGCTGTCCTGTTTCGACGAGGCCATCGCGATCCCGACGCAGCACGCCCAGACGCTGGCGGTGCGCACGCAGCAGATGCTGCAGAACGAGTTCGGGATCACCGAGGTGGCGGATCCGCTGGGCGGGTCGTGGTTCATCGAGCAGCTGACGTCGCAGCTCGAGGCCGAGGCGCTGCGGCTGATCGCGCTGGTCGACGAGATGGGCGGCGCGGTGGCGGCCGTGGAGACCGGCTTCTATCAGCAGACGATTGCAGACGAGGCGTACGCGAAGGAGCTTCGGATCGCGTCCGGAGAGGACGTGGTGGTGGGCGTGAACAAGTTCGTGGAGGACGAGCCCGAGCGCACGCCCGACCACTTCGACGTACCCGCCGGTCTGGCCGAGGATCAGATCCGGCGGCTGCGCGCGGTGCGAGCCCAGCGCGACCAGCCGGCCGTCGCCGCGGCGCTCTCGGCACTCGAGTCGGCAGCCGCCCAGGACGTCAACCTGATGCCCGCAATTGTCGATGCCGTCAGGGCTCGTGCCACGCTCGGCGAGATCTGCACGTCGCTGCGAGCGGTGTTCGGCGAGTACCGTCCCGCGTCTGCGGTGCAGATCTGACTCCGGTGGATCCGCACCCTGGTCGCGGGCGGGTGCTGTATCATCCTGCGCCGGTGAGGGCAGTCCCTGAATTCCCAGCTCCGCTTGACCGAGCTGTGCGTCAACTCCAAAGCGGAGGGATGGTCGTCGTCTGCGATGACCCCGACCGTGAGAATGAGGGCGACCTGTGCCTGGCGGCCGAGTTCGTCACCGCCGAGAAGATCGCGTTCATGGCCTGCGAGGCGCGCGGTCTGATCTGCCTGTCGTTGCCTCCCCATCGTTGCGACGAGTTGGAGCTGCCGCTGATGGTGCCGCACCAGAACGGCAACGAGGCCACCGGCTTCACGGTCTCGATCGAGGCATCGACCGGTGTCACCACCGGCATTTCGGCCGCCGATCGTGCCCGCACCATCCAGGTTGCGATCGATCCGGCCTCCGGTCCGGCGGATCTCAACCGCCCCGGGCACGTGTTTCCGCTGCGGGCCCGCCCGCGCGGGGTGCTCGAGCGTCGCGGTCAGACCGAGGCGTCGGTCGATCTCACGCGCATGGCCGGGCTCACTCCCGGCGGCATTCTGTGTGAGCTGATGAACGAGGATGGCACGATGGCCCGCGGACCGCAGCTGGCCGCGTTCTGCCGCCGCCACACACTGCCGATCATCACCGTCGAAGAGATCGCCAGCTATCTCAGGCAACTCGAACCCGCAATAGCTCAGGTCTGAGGCTGGCCTCAGGGCGCCAGTCGCATTTGAGTGCCGGAGTGAATAAAAGGTGCCAGGCACCTTTTATTCACGCAGGTGGCGGGGGCTGGTGGTTGGTGATCAGCTCTTTGGCGCCGTTCACGTCGTCTGAGCGGTTCACGCCCAGACAGGCCACGCAGGCGCCGCTGTCGTCGGTGTAGTACGCGACGAAGTCGTCTTCCTCCATCGACCCGCGGATGTCCACCGTGCCCTTGCCGGGCCCGACATACTCGAACCACGTCCAGTCGCCGATGTCGGAGAAGAAGTACGGCACCACGTCGTAGGGGCCCGACTCCTTGCCGGCCCACACGCGGCCCACGTAGGAGCCCTGGTTGAGCGCCACATCCCAGTGCTCGATGCGGATGCGCTTGCCGTGGACGACGCTCTGATATTCGGCGATGTCGCCCACCGCCCAGATGTCGTTGCCGGCAGACAGATGCTCGTCCACCAGCACGCCCGATCCGGTGGGCAGTCCAGCATCCTTGGCCAGGTCGATGTTGGGATCGACGCCGATGCCCGCCAGCACCAGGTTGTAGGCCTGCTCGGGCAGCTCCTTGGTGCCGGTCAGCACCGTCACGCCGTGGCTCTCCAGCTGGTTTTGGAAGTAGCGGCCGACCTCGGGGCCAAACAGGTGCTCCCACACGACGCTCTCAGGCACCGCCATGGTCACGTCCAGGCCCTTCATACGGGCGCTGGCGGCCGCCTCCACCCCGATGAAGCCGCCGCCGATCACACCCAGATGGCCCTCGCCGTCGGCGAGGACCGCCGCGACCGCCGCCGAGTCGTCAATCGTGCGGATCGCGCTGGTGCCCGGAATCGTGCGGGGGGTCGCCCCGGTGGCCAGCGCCAGCCGCTCGTAGGAGAGCGTCTCACCGCCGTCCAACGTGACCGTGTGGGCGCTCGGATCGATCGCGGAGGCCGTGGTCGACGTGCGCACTTCGATGTCGTTCTGCTTCCACCACTCGGGTGGATGCATGTCGCCGTCCGAGGCCGGCTTCTCGCCGCGCAAGAAGTCCTTGGTGAGGGGCGGCCGGTGGTACGGGTGGTGCGGCTCGGAGGCGATGATCACGATCGATCCGTCCCCACCCTGCTCGCGGTACTCCTGGGCGATCATCCCGCCCGCCAGCCCGCCTCCGACGATCACGTTCTGATAGCTCACCGACATTTCCTCTCGTCGCCGTTCTACGCCCGCGCCTCCCACCTGAACGTGCGCATTGCGATCACGGCCAGGACCAGCGTCATCACCAACAGTACCCCGATCTCGGGCATGACATACATCAACCCGCGGCCGCGCACGATCGTGTCCCGCAGCCCGTTGATCAGGTAGTAGAGCGGCAGGATCTTGGCGAACTCCTGCACCGCAAAGGGCATCGCGGCCACCGGGAAGAACGTGCCCGAGAGGAACATCATCGGGTTGGTGATCACGTTGGCGACGGCGTCGCCGGTCTCGGCCGTCGCCACCACCGAGCCGATCGCAAAGCCCAGCGCCAGGAAGCACAGACAGCCGGCGATGGCCACCGGGATGGCCGCCCACGCGGTGGTCGAGATGTCGATGCCGAAGGCCACCCGCCCGAACACGATCAGAACGACCACCTGGATGATGGCCACGGCCAGCCCCGCGGTGACGCGGGCGGCAAAGAACTCCGACAGCGGGATCGGGGTCAGCTTGATCCGGCGCAGCACGCCGTTCTCGCGCCACTTGACCATCACGGTCGCCAGGCTGATCACGGCCGAGATCATGATCGAGAGGCCGATGATCCCCGGCAGCAGGAAGTCGATGTAGCTGAGCGAGGCCGAGTCCACCGACTGGCTTCGCAGCACCACCGCCGGCGGTTTGCCGGTGGCGGCGATGGCGACGTTGTTGGTGACCCCCGCGACGATGCTCTTGATGATCCCGGCCTGCTCGGCCGAGGTGTTGGAGGTGTACAGCTGGGCTGACACGGTGCCGTTGGGCCCCGGTGTCAGGATCAGGGCGGCGTCGCGGTCGCCGTCGGTCACCTGTTTGCGCGCGATCACCGCAGTGGGTGCGGACTTGACGGTCACCCCCTTGAGCGCGTCGAGCGTTTCGACCACCTGAGTCGCGGCCGGTGCGTTGGTGGTGCGGGCCACGGCGATGGTGCCGGCGTCGATCGGCTGGCCGAACAGCAGCCCCAGGAGCGTCATCAGGATGATCGGGAAGAGCAGCGACCAAAACAGCGTGATCCGCCGCCGGAAGATCATCCGCAGCATGGCGGCGGTCGTGGCCAGGTAACGGCTGAAGCTCATTCGCGGTACTCCCGCCCGGTGAGCTTCAGGAACACGTCCTCGAGGTCGGCGCCCTTGACGGTCAGGCCCTCGATCGTGTCGCCACGGCTCTTGGCCTGCTCCAGCACCTGCAGCACCGCCGCCTGGGTGTCCTTGGTCAAGATCGTCTGCTCGCCGTGCTGATCGGTGTAGGAGATGCGGGCGTCCGCGTTCAGTGACGCCACCAGCCCGGCCGGGGTGTCCATCGCGACGATCCGGGATTCATCCATGATCGCGACCCGGTCACACAGCTCCTCGGCCTCCTCCAGGTAGTGCGTGGTCAGGATCACCGTGCGGCCGTCGTCGGCGGAGATCGAGCGGATCACATCCCACAGGTTGCGGCGGGCCTGGGGATCGAGCCCGGTGGTGGGCTCGTCCAGGAACACCACTTCGGGCTCGTGCACCAGCGCCAGGGCGATCGCCAGCCGCTGCTTCTGCCCGCCCGACAGCGTGACCACCTCGCCGGCGGCCTTGGCCTCGAGTCCGACCCGTTCCAGCGCCCGGTCGGCGAGCTGCCCGGGATCGGGCTTCTGGTAGAAGGTTGCAAACAGGGTCAAGAGCTCGTGGGCGCTGAGTGCCTCGAACAGGTTCGTGGTCTGCAGCTGCACGCCGATGCGGGCCTGGATCGCACGCGGATCTGGCCACACCGGCTGTTCCAGCACGAACACGTCACCCGCATCGGGCTTGCGCAGGCCTTCGATCATCTCGAGCGTGGTGGTCTTGCCGGCTCCGTTGGGCCCCAGGATGCCGAACGTCTCGCCCACGTCGATCGAGAATGACACCGAGTCGACGGCGACGTGGTCGCCATAGCGCTTGGTCAGCCCGTTGACGGAGATTGCAGTCGCCACGGCTGGAACCGTAGCGATGCGATGCCGGTCAGGCTGCGGGTCGGGTGGGGCGCTTGGGCACCAGCACCTTGCGCCGGAACTCGCACACCACCTCGTCGCGCTGATTGGTGCCGATCGTCTCCACCGAGACGACCCCGCGATCGGGCTTGGAGCGCGACTCGACCTTGTCCAGCACCGTGGTCCGGGCGTAGATGGTGTCGCCGTGGAATGTCGGCTTGGCGTGCTTGAGCGACTCGATCTCGAGGTTCGCGATGGCCTTGCCCGAGACGTCAGGGACGCTCATGCCCAGCACCAGCGAGTACACCAGGTTGCCCACCACCACGTTCTTCTTGAACTGCGTCTCGGTCTCGGCGTAGTGCTCGTCGATGTGCAGCGGGTGGTGGTTCATGGTGATCATGCAGAACAGGTGGTCGTCGGCCTCGGTGATCGTCTTGCCCGGCCAGTGCTTGTACACGTCGCCCACCTCGAAGTCCTCGAAGTATCGGCCGAAGCGCGTTTCGCGAGCGTCGAAGGTGCGGCTCACAGCGGGTTCCTCGCCAGCAGCCCGCGGGCGATGATCAGCTTCTGGATCTCGGAGGTGCCCTCGCCGATCAGCAGCATGGGCGCGTCGCGGTACAGCCGCTCGATCTCGTACTCCTTGGAGTAGCCGTAGCCGCCGTGGATGCGAAACGCGTCCTCGACCACCTCGTGACAGATCTCGGAGGCGTACAGCTTGGCCATCCCGGCCTCGACATCGGAGCGCTCGCCGGCGTCCTTCTTGCGCGCGGCCGAGAGCATCAACAGGCGGGCGGCCTCGATCTTGGTGGCCATCTCGGCCAGCTTGAACTGGATCCCCTGGTGCTTTGCGATCTCCTTGCCGAACGCGTGCCGCTCCTGGGCGTAGCGGATCGCGATCTCGAACGCCCGCTGGGCGACTCCCACACCGCGCGCAGCCACGTTCACGCGCCCCACCTCGACGCCCGACATCATCTGCGCGAAGCCCGCGCCCTCCTCGCCGCCGAGCAGATCGGCGGCGGGTACGCGATGGTCGGAGAACACCAGCTCGGTGGTCTCCACACCCTTGTATCCGAGCTTCTCGAGCTGCGGGGGAATGGTCAGACCGCCCTCCTGGCCGGCGCCGGGAGTCTTCTCCACCAGCAGGCAGCTCATCCCCCTGTGGGCGGGCTTGATCTCGGTGTCGGTCTTCACCAGCAGGGCGACAACGCCGGAGCGCAGGCCGTTTGTGACCCACATCTTCTGGCCGTTGACGATGTAGTCGTCGCCGTCGCGCACCGCTGTCGACCTGATCGCCTGCACGTCGGAGCCGCACTCCGGCTCGGTCATCGAGAACGCGCCGCGGATCTCGCCCGTGGCCATCCGTGGCAGGAACCGCTGCTTCTGCTCGTCGGTGCCGTCGCGCATCAGCATGTTGACCACGATGAAGTGGGTGTTGATGATCCCCGAGATGCTCATCCAGCCGCGCGACAGCTCGCTGACGGCGAGTGCGTAGGTGGTCAGGTCGAGCCCCAGGCCGCCGAACTCCTCCGGCACCGTGAAGCCGAAGATGCCGAGTTCGCGCAGACCGTCCACGATCTCGTCGGGGAAGGTGTCGGAGCGCTCGTACTCGGAGGCCACCGGAATGATCTGCTCGTCGGTGAACTGGCGCACCAGCTCGACGATCTCGCGCTGCTCCTCGCTCAGCTGATCGACCGCCAGGCTCACGAGCCGGCTCCCGACAGCGTCATGCCGGCAGCCTCGCCGCGGATGACCACCTCGGCCGCGATCTTGCGCGAGGCCTCGTCGATCATCTGACCCTCGTGCATGACTGCTCCCTTGCGGTCGACCTGAGTGGCGTGGTGGTAGGCGTCCAGCAGCCGGCGGGCGGCGTCGAACTGCTCCTGGGTGGGCATGAACACCTCGTTGGCGATCTCCACCTGGCTGGGATGCAGCACCCACTTGCCGTCGAAGCCGACCGAGCGGGCACGGTGGCACAGCTTGCGATAGGCGTCGGTGTCCTTGATGTCGGTGAACGGCCCGTCGATCGCCTGCAGCCCGTGGGCGCGCGCGGTGGTGACGATGGCCGAGATCACGAAGTGCCACTGGTCGCCCGGGTAGGTGGGGTCGATGCTGCCGATCGTGAGCTGCGCCACCCCGATGTTGGCGGCGTAGTCGCCGGGGCCGAAGATCAGCGTCTCGATGCGGTCGGTGGCGGTCGCGATCGCGTTCAGGTTGACCGCTCCCCGCGCCGACTCGATCTGCGCCTCGATGCCGATCTTGTGATCGATCCCGCACTCGAACTCGAGCTGGCTCAGCAGGTGATCGATGAAGTGCAGGGTGCCGGCGTCCTCGACCTTGGGCACCATGATGCAGTCCAGGTTCTTGCCCGCGCCGGTGATCACCTCGATCACGTCGCGCAGACACCACTGGGTGGCGACGCCGTTGATTCGAACCACGCGCGTCTTGCCGGAGTAGTCGTACGTGTTGAGGGCGTGCACCACATGACCTCTGGCGGCTTCCTTCTCGAGCGGGGACACGGCATCCTCGAGGTCGAGGAATACCTGGTCGGCGGGAAGCTCCGCCGCCTTCGAAAGCATCTTTTCGGATGAACCTGGCACCGCCAGGCAACTGCGTCGCAACCGCACCGGATCTCCCTTCAACAAGAGGATTCAGTCTATCCGCGAGTGGTGAATAACGGTGCCAGGCACCGTTATTCACGGGCTACAGGAGGCCGATTCGGCTCAGTGGCCAGTAGCGCACGCGGGCGATCCCGATCATGTCGCCGCGCGGCTCGAGGCCCCATACGCGGGAGTCGTCGGAGATCGCGCGATTGTCCCCCAGCATCAGGTACATGCCTGCCGGGATGTGCATCCGATGGAGCGTGTTGCCGACCAGCTCCTGGTGGTTCATCACCCAGGGCTCCTTCAGCCGGAAGGCGGGGCCGTTGGCGGGCTTGACCATCAGGTGGCCACCCTTGGTCGGCCAGATCGTGTCTCCAGGCAACCCGATCACGCGCTTGATGAAGGTGGTCGACGCCGTTCCGTCGCGTTCCTTGAGGCTGGCGGTGGTGCACGCCCCCTGGGAGTCGTTCAATCCGTTCTTGCAGTGCGGCGGGTGAAACACCACGATGTCGTAGCGGCTGGGATCGCCAAAATCGAGGCTGACCCGATCGGCGATCACGTAGTCGCCGATCATCAGGGTGGGCTCCATGCTGCCGGTCGGCACCGTGTAGGGCTTCATCACGTATGCCCGCGCCACCCACACGATCACTCCCGCCAGAAGCAGCGTGACGGCGATGTCGGCGATCGAGCGCCACACGGGCGGGAGGCGTGAAAAGAGGCGCATTCGCCGGAGGTTATCGGCGGCGTCACGGTTCCGCTGAGCACGTGTTAAACATTTGTGTGAGGCCTGGCACTTTGATTCCAGTTGCGCAAGACTGGTGCCGATGCGTGGGGGGATGGTTCGAAGACTGGCTGCTGTGATGGCCGCCGGACTGGCGCTTGCCGTGGCCGGCGTGCCCACTCCGGCCGGCGCAGCGACCCAATTCACGCTCACCGGGCACGGCTGGGGCCACGGCATCGGCCTGTCGCAGTACGGGGCGCTCGGGTACGCCCAGCACGGCTGGAAGTACCCCGCGATCCTGACCCACTACTTCACCGGCACCCACCTCGCCCCCGCCACCACCAACTTCAACGAGCGGGTGCTGCTGCTCGACGGCGTCACCCACGTCGACCTCACATTCTCCTCACCCGCCAACGTCGGAGCCAAGGGCGCGACCACCGAGGCGGTTCCGGCGGGGAAGTACCGGATCCAGCTCGGCACAACCGCCGGGCGGCTCCAGCTGGTCAACCGCGGCACGGGGCGGCTGGTGCGCAAGGGCCTCGCACCGCCGGTGGTGGCGACCCCGCTGGCCACCTCCATCCAGCTGAACCAGCCGGCCGGGATGTGGGACGCCGATCATCACTGGCGCGGATCGCTGCACGTTCACAAGTCCGGCAACCGGCTGATGCTGGTGGACTGGATCCCGGTCGAGAAGTACGTGGCGGCCGTCGTCCCCAACGAGGTTTCCGCCTCGTGGCCGGCTCCGGCGGTGCGGACTCAGGCCGTGGCGGTACGCTCGTACGCGTATGCGACCCGCAATCCCGGGCGGGTGTTCGACGCCACTCTGAGCGATCAGACCTACGGTCCGATCGAGCGCGAAGCTGCGCTGGGCACCGCCGCCGCGGTCGGCACCAACCGAAACGTGGTCTGGTTCGGGTCCACCATCGCCACCACCTTCTACTCGTCCAGCTCCGGCGGGCGTACCTCGTCCGAGGCGGCCTCGTGGGGCACTCCCGGCGCGGGCCCGGGATATCTGAAGCCGGTCGCCGACCAGTACGACGCCGCCGGCGGAGCCAACCCCAACCACACCTGGGCGCCCAAGGTGTACACCGGACTTGCCCTGGCGCACGCGTTCGGATACTCCAGCCCGGTGCGTTCCGTCGACCAGACCTGGGACGCCGCCTCGCTGCGCGAGCAGAAGCTGGTGCTGCATACCGCCGCCGCCAATCGCACCTGGACAGGGCTCGCGGCCGATGCCCGGCTGGGGCTTCGCTCCAACTACTTCCGGATCATCCAGGTCACTCTCAATACCAATGCCAAGCCCGTACGCCCCGGTGGACGCGTGACCGTCACCGGGCGTGTGTGGCCCCGCCCGACAGGAGCGGTGCGGCTGATGCGGCGGGTGCCCGGCACCACCGCCTGGTCGGTCGGTGTGCCTAAGCTGACGCTGGGAAGCGGAGGGCGGTTCACCTTTCACACCACCGCCGTCGGCTCGCGCCAGTTCAAGCTGGGCATGTCCAACGGCGCGGTCTCGCCGATCGTTTCCCTGACCGTCTCGTAGTCAGGCCATGTCGCGGGCGACGATCTGCTCGATCGTGAGCGGCTCGCGGCGGGAGCCTAACGATCCAGCGGATTTCATCTCTCCTGGTGAGGCGGATGTGCCGATCACTAACAGAACGCCTGCACGGATTCGCGGGCGCTGTATGCGATCAAGGATGATTGATGCGTCGATTCGGCATGCTGGCTGCCGTTGTTGGACTCGCGATCTGCACCACCCAAGGGGCGACTGCACACGCAGTCACCCGTGCTCCCGTGGCGGGCGTCGTGCGGGCTGCCACCGCGGCCAAGCGCACGGCCCTGCACCCCGCAGCCTCCGTCGCACCGGTCACTGTCACGGTCGCGTTCAAGCCGCGCAACGCTGCGCTGCTGGATCGTCTGGCCGCCGGCCTAAGCGCCGCCCCAGGGCTTACAAACGCTGAGCT
>CAVSFZ010000029.1:0-81644 GCA_963727235.1 uncultured Actinomycetes bacterium | reverse complement strand
GAAACGGCCCATCCTGCCGATGGCGACTCAACCTTCCCGGTACGTCTGCCGATGGCTGCCTGGTTCGCTCAGGGAAGCCGTACGCCACAAGTGGTCGTCGGCATGCGGGGTCGTCGCCCGCGAGGCAACGGCGGTCGGTGAGTATCGGGAGAAAACTGTCCGAGAGGATGGTTCAAACCCGGTCAGTGCCGATCGTCAGTCCTCGAGGAGGGGTGGCGTCAACCGGTATCAGTCGGCGGTAGCCGCGGAGTGCGGCTCCCCGGAGCGAGCCACCCACCTGCCCATGCACACCCTTTCACGCAAACATCTGCTCGCCCAGGCCGCCGCGCTGGTGGGCGGCGGCACCGCACTGGCCGGCGTCGACCGCGCCCAGGCGGCAACCGGGACGCTGCCGGTGTACCGGCTCGACAATCTCGGCGGCGATCACTCGGCCGGCTGTGTCAGCTGCAACGCCTGCACCGCCCACGCCGCCCACAAGTACTTCGCGAGCATCGCCGACGCCGAGCTGGATCGCGCCCACCCCCACTGCAAATGCCGGGTCATGGAGGGTCAGGAGCTCCCCTACGACCTGTGGGTGGCGCTGTTCGGGATGCCCGGATCGGTCGCCCGCGGAAGCGTCGACTCGCGCACCCCGTGGGTGGCCGAGGTGCTCGACTCGGCGCCGCCCCCGCCGACGCCCGCGCAGCATCCACCACTGCACGTGAGGGTGCTGAAAGCGCGGGTACACCGGCGGCTGATGACGATCGATCTGAAGCTGACCCAACCGGCCCGGATCCACGTGACCATGGCCGGCTCCGATGACCGCGTGATCGGCCGCCGGTGGCTGAGCGCCCCCACGGGGATCAGCCGCAAGGGCCTGCGGATCCCCAACGGCGCGCCGGTGGGACTGTGTGTGGTGACGTTCGTGCTGCACCCGGCGAGCGGCTGGGGCCCCAACCGCACATTCACACGCCGCGTACGGATTCGCTAACGCCCGCTAGCCAAACGTAAACGAGTACAGCGATGTGCCGGCGGGCACGCTCAGATCGAGCAGGTGCGGCCCCGCCGTGGGCATGTGGGCGAGCAGGTAGAGATCGTCGGATCTCACCCTCACCGGCGCCCGCGCGCGGCCGTCAACCGACACGCCCAGCGTGACCGCAGCGCCGGCAGGGGGCGCGGCCACCAGGTAGATGCGCGGCGCGATGTAGCGAAACTCGAGGTGAGCGCCGGCACCGGCCACGATGTGCTGCTGTCCGACGTTCCAATGCCCCACGAGTGCGACCGTGTTGGGATTGACCGCAGCGGGGGCCTGGTAGCGCAGGTCAACCCCCTCCTGGAGCTGCTGGGAGTAGGCCACCCCGCGCTCCAGCCCGAGATAGGTCTCGGGTGTCCTGACCGTCGGCGACGCCGACACGGCCGTGACCGGCGTGACCGCGGTGCCCCCGTGCTCGCCCAGCAGCGTGCGGATATCGGCCTCGGTCTGGGCGTACGCGCCCTCGCCGAAATGGGCGTCGCGGAGGTTGCCGTTGCGGTCGATCAGATAGTCGGCGGGCCAGTACTGGTTGCCATAGGCGTTCCAGGTGCCGTAGCCGTCATCCACCGCAACGGGGTAGTGGATGCCGTGCTCGGCCACCGCCCCGCGCACGTTCGACACCACGTGCTCGAACGCGAACTCCGGGGTGTGCACGCCCACGATCACCAACCCGGCGCTGCGGTAGCGGGCGTCCCACGCCTTGAGGTACGGCAGCGTGCGAATGCAGTTGACGCACGAGTATGTCCAGAAGTCGACCAACACCACCTTGCCGCGGAGGCCGGCGAGGCTCAGCGGCCGACCTCCGGGTGTGTTGATCCAGCTGGTGACGTCCTTGAAGTCCGGCGCCTTGCCGTAGTCATGCAGCGCGCCGGCGTTCGCCCCGGCGGCGGCGGCCGACGCCGCCCCCCGGCTCGAGCCTGACAGCGATCGCAGGTCGTGGCTCACCGTTGCCGACCGCTCGACCGACTGCAGGCCGGTGACATATGAGGGTGCGCCGGCCGCGAGTTGCGTGGGGATGCTGGTCGTGAACAGCCACGCCGATGCGATCAAGACCACGCCGGCGATGCGACGCAGCCTCATCCCTCCGCCCCGCCGCAGGCTTGCAAGACGGGCCGCCCCGCGGTTTCCCGCAAGCGCGATCCCGAACAGCGGCAGGGTGGCGCCGGCGGCGTAGGCGACGGTGATCAGCACCAGGTCGAGCGAGACCTTCTGCTGAGCGCTGAGCACCGTCACCGCCGCCAAGATCGGCCCGGCGCACGGCGTCCACACCAGTGCGAGCCCGGCGCCGAGGGCCACCCCCGACCAGAAACCGTCGCCGCGCGCGAGCCTGCCCCCGGCCAGCGCCGAGAGCGGCACGAACAGCCGCCCCAACCACTCCCCGGCGGCCGGTACTAGCAGCGCCACGCCCACCACCGCGAGCATCACGATGGCAGCGTTTTGGAGAAGGTCCTGCGGCAGCCCCAGCGCCGCAAGCACACGTGACGCCGTCAGCGTGAACACCACGAACGCGACCGCCAGGCCCACCGCCACCCCCACCGGGCGGCGGCGGCCACCGGTCGCCGACGCGGCGGCCACCACCGGCAACACCGGCAGCACGCACGGCGACAGAAAGGTCGCGAGGCCGGCGATCGCGGCCACGACAATCAGCGTCGGCTCCACACCTCATGGTACGCCGAGGCGTGGTGGATGGTTCTACGGCAGCAGAGCGGCGACGTCCACGGTCGTCTCCTCGGGAGGCGCCGTGAAGCCGCCCGGGATGCCCTGATGCAGCGCCGGCAGGAGCGTGCCGTCGCGGAACTGCTCCCAGCTCTCCTGCGATTCATGCACGGCGATCACCGTCCAACCGCCCGGCGACGTGCCCGCAGCATGGAAGATCTGCCCGGGAGGCAGGCTGCCGTCGCTCGGATGCACCACTCCGACCGACGCCTCGTACTGCTCCTTGGTACCGCCCGCAAAGTGATGCACGATCGCGTATGCCACGATTGTCCCCCTCAGGTTTTGGGTCGCCAGTGGGCACACACATTACTCGCTTTGCCGCGGCCGTCTGTAACTTTCCCGGCGCCTCTGCGTGGTGTGAATCAAGCGGTCGTCGAAACGGGCTGGACCGCGGGGTCAACCATCAAGGAGGCATCACGTGCACGGGCTCACCGTGATCCAACGCACTGTCACAATCGCCGGCGTCGCGATCGGCTCAGCAATCCTCGTGGGATCACTCGCCTTCGCGATGCGGGGACTGACACCGGCCGCCACGAACGCCGCCGCCACGAGTTCTGCCGAGCGGGTGTTGCGGGACATCGATGCGCTCGACCGCACAGCGCCGACACAGAGCATCCACCTCGCGTCGTGGCACGCACCGCGCGTGCCCCGGGTTCACCGGCGGGCAGCCTCAACGCCGCCGCGGGTGGTGACCGTCACCGCCCCCCCGACGGTCGTCCCCAGCCCCACCACTCCCCGGGTTTCGACACCGGCACCTGTGAGCACCGACGCTCCCGCACCGCCGACATCGGGTGAGCCCGAGGACGGCCCGGAGAGCGGTGAAGATGACTAGCCTCGCGATCAAGGCCTACACGGTGGTGATCGCACTCGTGTGCGGCGCTGCGTTGGCCTGGAGCATCGACCAGCAGCACGCCGCGGTGACCGCTCAGGCGGACGCACGCGCCTGGCAGCGGCTGGCGGCGGCCACCGTCGCACACGAGAAGGCGATCACGCACGCCAACCGCCGCCTGGTGGTTCGCTACAACCGTCTCGTTCACCGCACAACCGCATCTCAGCGGCGGCTGATGCACGCCGTCAAGGTCGCAAACTCGGCCGCCACGACCGCCGGCCCACAACCCACGGTGTACCAGACGGTCTCGGGTGGCACGGTGACCGCTCCATCGACGGGTTCCGCGACGTCCCCGGCTCCGGCCGCCCCGACGGCACCCGCCCCGGCGCCGGTCGTCACGACCCCGACCACCCACACCAGCTGATGTCCACCCTGCCTGACACCCGGCGTCCGGGATGGCGCTGGCCGGCGACCGGCACCACCTGGCATGTGCACCATTCGGGGGGTGTGTCAGAGGCAGCGGCACGAGCCGTCGCGGCCGCAGTCGAGGAAGACGAGGCCAGGTGGTCACGATTTCGCCCTGACAGCGACGTCTCGCGGATCAGCCGGGCGGCGGGCTCCGCGGTCGAGATCCATCCCGATACGGTCGCGCTGCTGTCGGCGTGCCGGCACTGGACGGCCGCCACCGGCGGCGTGTTCCAGCCCCTCGTCGGCACCGTGCTCGAGCGGTGGGGCTACACGATGAGCATTGCCGAGGGGCCTCCCCACGCTCGGACAAGCCCGCCAGGTGGCCCGGTGGCGGGAGAGATCGAGGTCGACGGCGTGCACCTGACCGCTCGCATCCCCGCCGGCACGCGACTCGATGTCGCCGGTATCGCGAAGGGGTGGATGGCTGAGCGTACCGCCGCCCTCGTTCGAACCCTGAGCGACGATCGGTCGATCCTGATCGATGCCGGCGGCGACATGACGGCCGCGAGGGGAATGCACCTCGTCGCGGTCGAGCCGCCGCATGCACAGGCACTCGCCGGCAAACCCCCCGCGACCGTTTGGGTCAACGTCCCCGAAGGGGAGGGCGTCGCCACCTCGGGCTCCGGGCGCCGGCGCTGGGTCAACGGCGACGGCCACACCGCCCACCACCTGATCGACCCGGCGGTGGGGCGTCCCGGACCCGAGTGCCAGGTCACGGTGATCGCCCCCGACTGCGTCACCGCAGATGTCTCGGCAAAGGTGCTGGCGCTCAGACCTCACCAGGTAGAGAGGTTCGGGCATGCGGCGATGGTGACGGTCGACGGGGCGTGCCGGACGACGCCGGCATGGGATCGGGCGGTGGCCTCGTGATCCTGTGGGAACTGGCCAGGGCAAGCGCGTTCGTCGCGTTTGCCTGCTACACGGTTGTGGTGGCCTGGGGAGTGGTGCTGGCCGGCCGCGGGTGGCGTCCGGCGGCGCCACAGCTCAGCTTCCACCGGTTCCTTTCGTCGCTCGGGTTGCTGGCGCTCGGGATACATGTCACGTGCGTGTTGCTCGACCACTACGCCCGCGTGCCGGTGACCGCCCTGATCGGCGTGCGCACCCGACCGTCGGTGATGCTCGGCGCCGCGGCACTGTGGCTTGCCGTCGCG
This sequence comes from uncultured Actinomycetes bacterium, assembly GCA_963727235.1. Taxonomy (GTDB): domain Bacteria; phylum Actinomycetota; class Thermoleophilia; order Gaiellales; family JAICJC01; genus CAVPTL01. Next base: position 76,468 of record CAVSFZ010000029.1, on the reverse strand, counting down.
CTGCCGATCTCGTTCCGCCTGAAACGCGCCCGGTTCATGAGCCACAGGGCATGGCGGAGCCTGCACTACTTCGGATACGCCGTCTGGGGCCTCAGCCTCTGCCACGGCATCGCGGCCGGGACGGACAGCCGATCGATGCCGGCCGTGGCGGCCTACTCGGCGTCGGCGGCGATCGTCTGTGCATCGGCGTGGTGGCGCTGGTTCGAGCGGCCACAACCGGCCGCGGATCGAAGCCGATGAACGCCCGAACCAACCAGAAGGAGGATTTTGCCATGGATGTGCGCCCTCTTGTTTGGCAATCCACGGCGGAAAGTGTTTACAAAAGCGTGTCATCGTTCGATAGGTGAGTATGAGTAGTGATCCCGCGGACACGCAGAGCGATGAGCTCGACGGCCTCTACCGCGAGCTCTATCCAACACTGGTTCGGTTCTCCCAGGGGATCGTGGGAAGCCAATCGGATGCTGAGGACGCTGTCCAAGACGCCTTCGTGGCCGCGGCCGGGGCGAAGCCTGCCGACAATCCGCGCCCATGGCTCTTTCGCATCACGCGCAACGCGTCGATTGATCTGCTGCGACGTCGGCGACCGTCGGTGTCCCTCAACGATGACGGGGCTCCGAATCCGTTGGCTGTAACCACCGGCCCCCACGACGCGGCGGTGCTTTCCGAACGCCTGGAACTCCTCCGGATTGGTCTCGAGACGCTCCCCGAGCGGGGGCGCGCGGCGCTGCTGCTGCGTGAGCTCGCCGGTTTGCCGTACAGCGAAATCAGCCAGGTGCTCGACACCAGCGAGGGGAACGTGAAGATTCTGATATTTCGGGCAAGAGCGTCACTGCACGAGCTCGCTGAGGCAGCCGAGCTCGAATGTGCCGGTGTTCGGGTGACGCTGTCCGCTGCGGTGGACGGCGAGGTCTCCCGGGGCGCGCGCGCCCGCGCGAACCTGCACACACTCCATTGCCACTCCTGCCGGCGGTTTGTCCGATCGATCGGATCTCAGCAGGCGGGGGTTGCCGCGTTGATACCCATTGGATTCGCCCCTCAAGCGGTGCATGTGTCGAGCGGCGGAGCGACCGTCGGGGGCGGCATCGCCACGGTCAAGACCGCGCTCGCCGGGCTGTTTGCAACGGCGGCGGTGGGAGTCACCGCCGGAGGAGTCGTGGTCTTACACGAACATCGGGCGATCCCCCAGCACGCGAGTCAGCAAGCGCTCGCCGGCCCCACCAAACCGAAGGGGTCAGCCCCAGCCGTCCGCCGCCAGGCGGCGAAACCCGCCGCCGGATCGGTTGTCGCCAACCCGCCTGAACCCGTCGATGTCCACGACCGGGAGGTGGATGCGTCGGAGCGATCTGACACCACCAGCGGCGGAACCGCTCCCGACGACGGAAGCGGCGACGCAGGATCGGTTTCGCCGACGCCTGACCGCCCAGAAGCCGATGCGCTTCCCCAACCACGCGACGCCGCCCACGAGGCGTCCGATGACGGCACCGCCACGCATCCGCGCGCGGCAACTGGACCATCCGAGACCTCCGACACCTGATCCAAGCGCCGTGCGAGCCGCGCGCGCCCGAATACGCACAGAGAGGGCGGAGCCTCTGGCGAGACGTTCCGTCCTCTCTGTTTTCGAGCCGGAACCTGCCGCTCCGCAGGCTCCGTCCGAACTGCTGGCCGCGGTCTCGCGGCAGAAGATCTCTAGCGCTTCTTGTAGTGGGCCTCGACGTCGGGGCCGTCGTCCTCGTCGGTGTGCTTACGGCGGCCGGGATCGTCATCGGCCAGCGACTCGTCGGCGCGGTGATGCTTGTGCGCAATCACATCGTCATCGGCGGGTAGATCGTCGTTGATTCGAATGCGGCGTTCCTTATCCACGGTTCCTCCTCATTGATCACATCCGTACTCACCCAGACGGGTGATGCTCGCACAATCTTCCCTGAATCGTGAAAATCTTTCACACACGCCGTAGGGTTGGGGCATGTCCGCCGCTCCGCAATCGCTTGTCGATCGCTGCCGCCTGGGAGATGCCGACGCCTGGCGCGACCTGGTGGACGGGTACTCGGCCTACGTGCACGCGATCGTGGTGCGGGCCTACCGGATCTCGGCCGAGGACGCCGAGGACATCTTCCAGGACGTGTTCACGCGCGTGTTCGAGCGGCTCGAGACGCTGCGCGACGACGAGGCCCTGCGCGCCTGGATCGCGCAGGTGTCCCGCAATATGTGCATCGACCATATCCGCCGGACGCGTGACCAGGAGCAGCTGCCGGAGACACTCGAATCCGACGGTGAGCGGGAGCTGGACGACCTCACCCAGGCCCTGTTCGTGCGCCAGGCGATGACCCAACTGCCCGACAGCTGCGCCGACATCCTCGACCGGTTCTTCTGCCGCGATCAGTCCTACCGCACCATCGCCGAGGCCACCGGCATCGCCGAGGGCACGATTGCAAGCCGCATAAGCCGCTGCCTGGCGAAGCTGCGCGAGCAAGTCGATGGAAGAAATCCACCATCGGCGACGTCTTGATCTACATGGGAATGGACGACCACGAGATTCAGCGCCTGATGCGGCTGCTCCCGCCCCCGCCCCCTCGCTGGGTGCAGGCGGCCAAAGAGCTGCCGTTCGTGCAGGACGAGATCGCCGAGATCTTGGCCCGCGCCGCCGATGACACGGAGTTCGGCCGGGCGCTGCGCAGCGATCCGACTCTGGCGCTCGAGCAGGGCGGCTACGAGCTGTCCTACGACGTCGTCGCCCACGTGATGCGGCGCCTGCCGCCGGCGCCCGGCAGCTGAGCACCCCGCGCCTGTAGCATCTCCGGCTCGATGAGCCACATCGTCAGTGCGTTTCGAGGGGTATTTCAAAACCGGGATCTGAGGCGCGTGCAGCTTGCGGCGGTCGGCTCCGAGCCGGCCGCCTGCGCGTATCTGGTGGTGCTGGCGGTGGTCGCCTACGAGATCAGCGGAGCCGGCGGAGTGGGCGTGTTGATGCTCGTGAGGATGGCGGCGGCCGCGATCCTCACGCCGTTCACATCGGGGCTGGCCGACCGCTATCGGCGCACGCGGGTGATGATCGCCAGCAACCTGGCGGCCGCGGCCATGACTGTGGCGATCGCGGTTGGGGTGTCCGAGGAAATCGGGCTCGCGGGCCTGTGCGCGCTGGCGGGTGTGGCGGCCGTAATCACCAGCGTCTTTCGCCCGGCGCAGGCCGCGCTCTTGCCGACGCTGGCCCGCACCCCCGAGCAGCTGACCGCTGCCAACGCCACGGCCACCACCATCGAGGCCGCCGCCATCTTCCTCGGCCCCGGTATCGGCGGCCTGCTGCTGGCGGTCAGCGGGACCACCGCGGTGTTCGCGTTCTCCGTGGCCGGCTTGCTGTGGTCGACCGTGCTGGTGGCGCTGATCCACGAGCCCGCCCACGACCGCGAGCCTGTGCATGGCCACAGCGGCGGCGGCCGCCTGCACGAGGCCACCGCCGGATTTCGGCTGCTGCGATCGCAGCGGGAACTGCTGGCCGTGGTGGCCGTGTACGCGGTGCAGACCGTCGTGGCCGGTGGCCTGACGGTGTTCAACGTCGTGCTGGCGTTGCAGGTGTTCGACCTGGGCAACGCCGGCGTCGGCTACCTCGACGCCGCTTTCGGGGTGGGTGGGATCCTCGGCGGAGTGCTGGCGGGCGGCCTGGCCGGCAGCCGGCGCCTGGGGGCGTGGTTCGCGCTGGGTGCGATGGTGTGGGGGGTCGGTGTCGCCCTTGTGGGCGTGTCGCCCGTCGCGGCGATCGTGTTCATCGTGCTGGCCGGCGTGGGTGCCGGCAACACGGTGGTGGACGTGGCCGCCATCACCCTGATTCAGCGGGCGGCGCCCGAAGCCGTGCTGGCACGAGTGTTCGGCATCATCGAGAGCGTGCTGATGGCGGGTCTGGGGCTCGGCTCGATCCTCGCCCCGGTACTGATCGCCTGGCTGGGGGCGCGCCCCGCGATCGTCGTCACCGGCCTGATGCTGCCTGTGGCGGTGGTCACCATGGGACGACGGATCACGCAGCTGGACACGGTCGGCGACGAGTTGCTGGCGGTGGTGGGCCTCCTCCGGGCAACCTCGATCTTCGCGCCGCTGCCGCAGGCCACGCTGGAACAGGTGGCGCGCCGGCTCGAGCCGCTGCAGGTGCCCGCCGGGACGACGGTCATCACCCAGGGCGACAGCGGCGACCTGTTCTACCTGCTCGTCTCCGGCGAGGCCGCGGTCACCGCCGACGGCGAGCATCGAGCGTCGATCATCGCCGGGGGATTCTTCGGCGAGATCGCGCTCTTGCGAGACACGCCGCGCACCGCCACGGTGACTGCCGCCACCGATCTGGAGCTGCTCTCACTCGACCGCGACGAGTTCCTGGCGGCGGTCACCGGCCACGCGGTCAGCACGCAGGAGGCAGACCTGGTGGTGTCCCAGCGGCTCGGCGAGCTTCGCCTGGGCACCTCGGCGCTCTAAGCGCGGCTCGCCAGCCGCGCGCCCACCTCCCGGGCAACGTCCACCAAGGCGCGCACGTCGGCGTCGGACGTGCGGTAGTTGACCAGGCAGGGGCGCAGGTACACACAGCCGTCGATCACCGCCGGGGCGACGTACACGCGGCCGTCACGCTGGAGCTCGATGGACAGCCGCGAGTTGTGGGCGTCGAGGTCGGCCACATCCGGCGGCACGTGCCGGAACGGCACGATCGAGAGCGCCGGGGCGTCGGTCAAGAGCTCCAGGTCGGCATGACCGGCGACCGCGTGCACCAGCAGCTGCGCCTGATCCAGATTGCGCCCGATCGCCTCCCGGAACGCCTCCGCGCCGTGCGCGCGAAACGCCAGCCACAGCTTGAGGGCGCGAAACGGCCGGGAATACTCGAGCGTGACATCCACCGCGTGGCGGTGGTGCTCCTGATGGGGCAGATAGTCCTCATCGTGGCCGAAGGTCGCCTCCAGGGAGGCCGCGTCGCGCACCATCACCACGCCGCACGCTTTTGGCAGATACAGCCATTTGTGCGCGTCCAGGGTGGCCGAGTCGGCCCGCTCCAAACCGGTGAACGCACCGCTCATCGACGGCACCGCGGCGGCCGCGAGGCCGTAGGCGCCGTCGATGTGGAGCCACACGCCTCTGGCGTCGCAGACGTCGGCGATCTCACCCAATGGATCGATCGCCCCGGTCAGCGTGGTGCCGGCCGTGGCCACCACGGCGACCGGGAAGCTGCCGGCCGCCGTATCGGCATCGATCGCCGCGGCCAGCAGGTCGGAGCGCATTCGCCGCCGGTCGTCGATCGGGATCACGCGCACACCGTTGGTGCCCATACCCAGCAGCTCGACCGCACGCTCGATCGAGTAGTGGGCCTCGTCCGAGCAGTACACCAACGCCCGCCGGCCACCTAATCCGTCGCTGCGCACGCCCGGCAGTGCCCGCTCCCGCGCCGCGGCCAGCGCCGTCAGGTTCGAGATCGTGCCGCCGCTGGTAAACGCACCGGCCGCGGCCGGATACCCGATCAGCTCCCCCACCCACCGTACCGCCTGCTCCTCGATCTCCGAGGCCGCTCCCGCGTACACCGCCAGGTTGGGATCGAAACAGGCCGCCAGCGCGTCGCCGATCACTCCGATCTCGAGCCCCGACGAGCCCACGAAGGCGAAGTACCGCGGCCGCGGCTGGGCGATCGTCTCATCCAGGATGCGAGCGGCATCCTCCAGCACCGCCTTGGCCGGGGTGGGCTCGGCCGGCAGCGAGGCTCGCAACAGCGTGCGCACCATCTCGTCGACCTCCGGCTGCTCCGGCCGGGCCTGGTCGAATCCGCGCCAGGCGTCGGCGATCAGCCCGGCGGCGTGGGCGAGCACCTGCTCGCGGGGAGCGTCCAAGCGCAGCGACGACTGATCGCTCACCGCATCAGCCTCGCACGCTTCTACGACTTGAAGCGGGCGAAACGCGCAACATCGGCAAGCGACTGCCGGGCCGCGCGCAGGTACCGCCGGCGCCTGCTCTGTTGAGGGCGCCAAGGGGCGAGCGGCAACTCCGCCAGCTCGGAGATCACCTGGCGGCGTAGACGCGACACTTCATCGTGCAACTCGTGCATACGATCTCCAGACACCTGCCTGTCCGTAACCGACCGGGAAGAGTGTGACACATGCAACGGCTGGACGCGTAGGTCGTCACGGAGCGGACGCATGGTGGACAGTTCGCACTACGCGGGCAGACTCCTTCCCTGTAGTGTGCGTGATCGCAATGGGCGTACTCAGCATCGACCACGTCAACCACTACCCGGCTCTGCTGGAGGCCCGCAGAGACGGGTCGGCAGACGTCAGCAAGGTGCTCGCGAGCTGCGATCCACGCACGCCCAGCGCGCTCAGCGTGCAGCTCGCGACGCTGTGGACGACCGTCACCCTGTCGCTGCCAGAACTGGAACGGCTGCTGCGGGTGCCGTCGCGTCAGGTGATCCTCGCCGGCGACCCCGGCCGCGGTGCCATCTACCTGCCGACCGACCAGGCCGCCGGCCTGCTCAAATGGATGCAGGAGCTCGACCGCGAGCGGACGCACCCGCCGTCAAACCGCGAGCTGCCCCCCAGCCTTCAGCGGGGCAAGAACCACTCGTAGGGAAGATTGAGCGCGGCCGATATGCGCTGAAAGGCGCTGAACGTCGGCTCCTCGCCCGCTTCGTAGCCCGCGATGTGGGCGGGATCCAGGCGGGCCCGCCTCGCCAGCTGTTCAACCGTCATGCCGCGCAGACGGCGGCCTTCTGCAATTCGTTCGCCCAAGAGCTTGGGCATCGTCGAAACCATGCCGATACCTCCGGTGTCGAGCGGGTCGTCGCGCCCTAGCCGGAGTGGCGGCCCGCTTGGCCTCCCCGGCGATGGAGCCGCTCGCTGAGCGATCGCCGGAGCAGCACGATCCTACTACGTCGCGGCGACGCTGAGCCCGAGCACCAGCACCGCGGCGTCGTCCTGCGGCACCTCGTCGGCAAAATCCTGCGATGCGCGTCCGACCACGCCCGCCAGCCGATCGGGGCGCTCACCGGCGTGATCGGTCAGCAGCCGTTCCAGCCGCTCCTGCCCGAAGCGCTCGCCCACACCCCGCCGGTCGGTGATGCCGTCGGTCCACAGCACCAGCGAATCTCCCGGGCGCAGCACCGCGCGCGACTCACCCACGTCGATCTGTTCCCAGATCCCCAGGAGCGTTCCGGGTCGCCCCACCGACTCATGATCGCCGTCGGCACGGATCACGATCGGGGGATGGTGGCCGCCGCAGGCGACCGCGACCTCGTAGCCGTCGGGGTGCGGCTGCCCGGACAGCGCCAGCGCCGTGCAGAACTGGCCCCCGCCGACCCTGCGCCGGATGGCATCGTTGACGACTCGCAGGATCTCGGCCGGCGGCTGGTCGAGCATCGACGCCGTACGCATCGTGTGCCGCGCCAGGGCGGTGACCGAGGCGGCCTGGGTGCCCTTTCCACAGACGTCACCGATCATCGCCCCGAACCGCTCGGGGCCGGTCAGCCACACGTCGTAGAAGTCGCCGCCGACCACGGAGCCGTCACCGGCCGGTCGGAACCACGCCCCGATGGCAACCCCGGGGACGTGCGGCAGACGCTCCGGCAGCAGACTGCGCTGGAGCGTGGAGGCGACCTGCTGCGCCGAGTCGTTGGCCCGGCGCAGGTCCGTGAACGCCTCATCCAGTCGCTGGCGGAGATAGTCGGCCGCAGCGCCCGTCCCGAACCCGATCACAAACCACAACGCCAACGTGGGCAGACCCAAAAGCGCGATGTCGCTGCCCCCGGACCTCGCCAGCAAGAGCAGCAGGACGGCGTTGACGGCTCCCACCAGGCCGCCCGACACCCGGCCCCCCAACAGCCCGCACACGATCGCCGCCGTGATGCCGATCGCGCTGGGGATGCCCGCCAGCGTATGCACGGTGCCGGTCGCCCACACCACGGTCACCACCACCGCCTCCACCCCGATCCCCAGGGCCGAGCACACCAGCATCCGCCTGCGGCTGGGGAAGCGCGCCAGCAGCGCCAGCGGTCCGGAGACCCGGGATCGAGAGAGCGTCACCCGCGCAAGGTAGCGGACTCCGTCACGGCCGTGACCGTGGCTGTCTGACCATCTACTCGTCGAGCTTGCGGGCGGCGGTGTGGCCGATCACGGCACTGGCGACCAGCAGAGCGCCGGTCACGGCCGCGCCGCGGATCCGCCGGGGGCGACGCTCGGGCTCGGAGCGCAACTCGCCAAGCCGGCGGGCAGCACCCGCCAGAGCGAGTGCGGCGATCATGGTCTGCTCGCGCACCTCGGGGTCGGCGGCAGCCCCGCCGGCCGCCCGCGCGGTCTTGACACCCGCGATCACGGTACCCGGGCGCCGCGCCAGCTTGTACGACGTCTTTACCACCAATTTCGGGTGTTTGCGGGCGAATCGCAGCCCGTGCGAGATCATCCAGCGTTCCATGCTGCCCTACAGGATCGCATATCGGCGGCCCGAATACCGGGCAACCGGGCTACGGAAATGCCCCCGAGTGGCCGAAGACCTTCCTACACTGCCAATCGGGCACACGTTTATGCGATCTCGTCTGCGACATCTCTTCGACGTCGAATCCGCCGTGCGCGACGCGGACGGAAACACCCGCTCATGGGTGGCTGTGGCTGCGGCCGTGATCGCCGCCGCCACCGCGCTGGCATCGCTGCTGTCGGCCCTCACCCCCGACATGGCATGGCGCGGCCACGTGGTCAAGGACATGGGCCTGGTCCAGCTCGCGGCAGTCTTCCACGCCGCGGTCGTGCCCCTGGCAACCGCCCTTCTGCTGGCGTCGTACTACCTTTGGCGGCGCCGCCGCCGGGCGTTTGCGATCGCCTTCGTGCTGCTGATCGCCATCGGCGTCTTCAACGTGCTCAAAGGCCTGGACGTGGAGGAGGCGCTGCTGGCCTGGATCGGCGCCGGAGTGCTGTGGTGGGGCCGCGGTGCGTTCACGGTGGAGCCCGGGCCGTTCAAGCTGGGCCCCTCGATCGCCACCGCAGCCGCCGCCTTGACCGTGACCGTGGCCGTCACGTTCGTGGCGGCGTGGTCGGCCGCCAAAGGCCGGCCCGACCTCGGCCTTGTCGCCCGCGCCTCGGGCGACATGTTCCTGTGGCAGGACCCGCCGATGCGCATCTCCGACAATCTCCGGTTCGTGCCTCAGGCTCTGGGAGTGGTATCGCTCCTGGGAGTGCTGCTCGCCGCCCGGGCGCTGTTCCGCCCGCTGCCGTCGCTGGTGCCGCTGCCCGATCTGGCCGAGCGCGCCCGCGCCGCCGACGTGATCCGCCGACACGGCCACGACACGCTCTCGTTCTTCAAGCTGCGCTCGGACAAGCACTACCTGTGGAGCTCCGATCGGCGTGCGTTCGTGGGGTATCGCGTCGAGAGCAGGGTGATGCTGATCTCCGGCGACCCGGTGGGACCGCCCGAGTCGGTGCGCTCGCTGCTGGCCGACACGGCCGCGCACGCGCGTTGTCGCGACCTGCGGCTGGCGGTGGTGGGAGCCAGCCGGCAGATCCGCGACCAGTGCGCCGAGGCCGGCATGAAAACGCTCTACATCGGCGACGAGGCGATCGTGGATACCGCCGCGTTCAGCTTGGAGGGGCGCGCGATCCGCAAGGTGCGCCAGTCCGTCCACCGGCTGGAGAACGCTGGATACACGGTCGAGGCGATCTCGTCAGGTGACGCCACGCCGGCGCTTTTGGACGAGCTCGACGTTGTTTCCACGCGGTGGCGCAAGGGCGCTCCCGAGCGCGGCTTCTCGATGGCGCTGGACAGCCTGCGCGCGCACGACAGGCCGGAGACGCTGCTGGTGATCACCCGGGCTCCCGACGGCCACGTGGCCGGGTTCCTGCATCTGGTGCCCTCCTTTGGGCCAGCGGCGATGTCGCTGGAACGGATGCGCCGGCTGCCGGATGAGCCCAACGGCTTGATGGAGTTCCTGGTGGTGCGCACGATCGCGCTGCTGCGCGATCGGGAGGTGGCCGAGCTGTCGTTGAACTTCGCCGCCTTCGGCAAGTTCCTGCGCGATCCCGCCAACCGGTTCCAGGCGATTCTGGGCAAGCAGCTGCGGATCGCCGATCGCTGGTTCCAGATCCAGCGGCTCCAGCGATTCAACGCCAAGTTCGCCCCGCGCTGGCAGCCGCGGTACCTGGTGTACCCGTCGATCGCAGCGCTGCCCCGGTGCGCGCTGGCGGTGCTGTGGGCCGAGGGTCAGGCCCCCAAGCCGGGATTCCGGCCCACCCCGACGCCCCGAGTGGGCGTCAGCCCCGGTCCCTGAGTACCGCCGACCACTCCCGCGCCCGCTCCACGTTCCAGGCGATCCAGAAGCACAGTGCTGCCAGCGGCAGCTCGCCCACCAGCGCCTGCAAAACGGCCACGGTCGCCTCGTGGCTGCCGGTGGACGTGAGCACGTCGAACCACGCGTCGCACAGAAACAGGGTGCCGGTGGCGGTGGCCGCGATCGCCAGCCAGCCCGAGCGGCGAAAGGCGCCAAGGGCCGTGGTCACGATTCCGAACACCAGCGCGACGTCGAACCCGACCCACACCGCGTCCCAGTGCGCGGCGTGATGACGGGTCGGCAGCGTTGCTGCCAGGTACACCGTCCACGGCACCATCAGCACCGCCACGAAGATCAACCCGCTGCCGATGATCAGGCGCAGCCGACGGCGGCGCTCGGCCGTCCTGAGAGGTGGTGAACCTGGTGGCTGATCGACCTCCACAGCAGTTTCAGAGTAGCGTCAGCGTGCGCGGCAATCGAGACAGGATCTCGAGTCCGGTTGGGGTCATCATCAGCGTCTCCATGTAGGAGGCGGTGATCCCCGCTTCGGCATCGAACACGATGTTCTCGTAGTTGGTGACGTACCCCGGCTCCCATGTGAACTCTTCGTAGGCGTCGTTGGCGATATAGGTGTGACCCACCCACGAGGGCGGAAACGCGATCCCCAGCGAATACCCGCCGACCCACCACACCTGGTCGGGTGAGAAGCGCGCGAACACGTGCTCCTCGGCGATCCGCTGGGCCACCTCGAGCGGATCGCCGGGACGGACCGCCTCCCGCACCTTCTCGACGCTCTGAGCGGTGTAGTCGAGCATCTCGCGAGCCTGCGCGTTGTCCTCGCCGATCGCATAGGTGCGGCACACATCAACGTGGTAGCGGTTGTAGACGCCGCAGGCGTCGATGTACATGATGTCGCCCACCTCCACCGGCCGGCGGGTGGGCGCGAAGTGCGTCTGACACCACACCAGCGGCCCGGCCGAAACCATCGTGCGCACGCCCGCGTGCTCGCCGCCCAGCTCCGCCATCGCCAGATCGAGCCGGGCTGCGATCTCGATCTCGGTCATCCCTGGGCGGACGATCTCGGGAAGCTGCTGGAACGCGCCGTCGGCGATCTCCGAGGCCCGCCGCACGCACTCCACCTCGGCTGCCGACTTCACCAGGCGCACCCGGTCGACCACCCAATCGCCGTCGACGATCTCGGCGCCGCGCTCGGCCAGCCCTGCCGCCAGCGCCGACACCAGCGGCCCCGACGGCGCCACCGTGTGCCATTCGATGCCCACGCTGCCCTCGGTCCACCCGCGATCTGCGAACACCGAGAACACCGTGTCGAGCGCTGATGAGTAGTCGACGAACACCGTCTCGTCCCAGTGCGCCGCGTTGAGGGCATGGTTTCGGTGGCGCTCGTAGTCGACGAACACGATGCCCGGATCGGCCGCGCGCACGACCGCACCCAGCGGTGCCCGCGGCGGATACCAGATCGACTCGAACCCGGTCAGGTAGTTGAGGTTGGCCGGACTCATCACGTACAGCACGTCGATGCCGCGGCGCTGCATCTCGGCGCGCACGCGCCGCTCCCGGTCGCGGTATTCGCCAAGATCGAACGGCAGTCGCTGATAACGATCGTCGCTGATACGACTGATCGTAGAGGCCCGGCCGCAGATCGTCACGTACACTTGTCGCGGCGAAATGGCCAGGTTGCTCTACCGGCTCGGGCGTTTGGTGGCCGCCCACCCGATGATCGTGATCGTGCTCTGGATCATTGGCGCGGCCGGCGTCACGCTGCTCGTGAAGGCGGTGGGAGCCGAGACCAACAACAACGTCACGCTCCCCGGCACCGGCAGCCAGAAGGCCACCGACCTGCTCGAAGCGGGGTTCCCGCCACAGCAGAACGGGTCGAACCCGATCATCTTCCACGTCACCAAGGGGAAGGTGACCGACTCGGCCAACAAGACCGCGATCACGGACTCGTACAAGGCGATCAAGAAGATCCCGTACGTGTCCAGCGCCGTCAGCCCGTTCGACCAGGATGGGGCGGCCCAGATCTCGAAGGACAAGCAGACGGCGTTCATCTCGGCGCTGCTCAAGATCGGCTCCAGCGAGCTGACCGAGGCTCAGGCGCAGCGGGTGATGGACGCCGCCGAGCCCGGCAAGAAGGCCGGTATGGACGTTCAGGGGGGCGGGTCGATCGGCACGGTGCTCTCCCCCAACGACACCTCCACCAGCGACGTGATCGGGATCCTGGCCGCGATGCTGATCCTGACCTTCACCTTCGGCACGGTGGTGGCGATGGGCATGCCGATCGGCACGGCGATCCTGGGACTGACCACCGCCCTGGGCGTGATCGGCCTGCTGGGCCACCTGATCGCGGTACCCGACATCGCCCACACCGTGGCCACCATGATCGGCCTGGCGGTCGGCATCGACTATGCGCTGTTTCTGGTGACGCGGCACCGCACACAGATGCGCGAAGGCGTGGAGTTGCACGAGTCGGTGGCCCGGGCGGTGGGCACGGCCGGCACCGCGGTGGTATTCGCCGGCTGCACCGTGGTGGTCGCGCTGGTGTCCTTGGTGGTGGCCGGAATCCCGCTGGTTTCGGCGCTCGGGTACACCGCAGCGGTGGCGGTGGGCACCGCCGTGCTGGCCGCAATCACGCTGCTCCCGGCCCTGATGTCGCTGGCGGGCAGGTTCATCAACTCGATCGCACTGCCGGCCCGGCTGCACCCCTCCGACGACCCCGACAAGGTCGGGATGTGGGGGCACTGGTCGAACTTCATCACCCGCCGGCCGTGGGTCGCGGCCGCGATCGCCGCGGTCATCCTGATACCGCTGATGATCCCCGCGTTATCCCTCCGCCTCGGCCAGGAGAACATCGGCCAGACGTCGCCGTCGACGATGGAGCGCAAGGCCTACGACCTGATGGCGAGCGGCTTTGGCCCCGGCTACAACGGCCCGCTGATCGTGGCCGTCGCGCTCGACCCCAGCGCCAAGGCCGACCCCGCGGTGACCGCTCAGGAGAACCAGCTGAAGCAGCTGCAGAACGAACTCGAAGCTGAGCAGAAGCAGGGCAACCAGATGGCGGCCGAGCTCAAGTCGGGGCAGGCGTCGCTGGAGCAGCAGCAGGCGGTGCTGGAGAAACAGCAGGCGTCACTCAACCAGCAGGCCGCCGAGCTGCAGCGGCAGGAGGCCGCGCTGCAGGCTCAGCAGGCGTCGCTGGAAGCTCAGGCGGCCCAGCTCGACGCCGAGCGAAACCGGCTCAAGAGCGAAGCCCGCGGGCTGGCGCAGAAGGCCAGGCGCCAGGCGGTGCGGCTGGTGGCGATCGAGGCCGAGATCCGGCGAGTCGAGCAGCTGATCGCAACCGTCACCGACCCCGCCCGGCTGGCGCGGCTGCAGCAGCGGCTGACGCGGCTTCAGGCCGCGGCAGCGGCCACCGTCGCGGAGCTCAAGCACGACCGGGCCGAGGCCAAGCGTCTCAAGCGCCAGGCCGAGGCGCTCGCCGTCCAGGCGGCGTCGCTGAACGCCCAGAAGCAGCAGCTCCAGGCCCAGGGGGCGCAGCTCCAAACCCAGGCCGATGCACTCCAAAAGCAGGCCGACGAGCTCCAGAAGCAGGCCGACGCATTGCAGGCCCAGGCGGCTGAGCTGCAGCAGCAGAAGGCCGATCTCGACGCGCTCCAGGCGAAGGCCGCCAAGCAGCAGAAGCAGGCGACCCAGCTGCACAACCAGCTTGTGAACACGCTGACCAAGGCCGGCGGCGACGATCGCGGCACCGACCCGCGGCTGGTCAAGCTCCAGAACGGGCTGACCAACACCAAGGGTGATGAGCTGGTGTCTCCGCCGCAGATCTCAAAGCGCGGCAACGATGTGGTGTTCACCGTGATCGCGACCACCGCGCCGTCGGCGGTGGCGACCGCCAACCTGGTGGGCCATCTGCGCGACACGGTGATTCCCGACAGCAGCAGCAAGGGCCTGGTCGCCTACGTCGGCGGCTCGACCGCCAGCAATGTCGATCTCGCCAGCGAGATCTCGAGCAGGCTGCCGCTGGTGATCGTGACCATCCTGGTGTTCAGCATGCTGGTGCTGCTGGTGGCGTTCCGGTCGGTCACGATCCCGCTGCAGGCCGCGGTCACCAACTTCCTCACGGCGATGGCCGCGTTCGGCATCGTCACGGCCGTCTTTCAGTGGGGCTGGGGCATCAGCCTGGTCGGGATCGACACGACCGCATCAACCGTTCCGATCGCGAGCTTCGTGCCCCTGATGATGTTTGCGGTGCTGTTCGGCCTGAGCATGGACTATCAGGTGTTCCTGCTGTCGTCCGTCGACCATTTCCGCGCGCACGGCGAGAACGACAAGGCGTCGGTGCGGCTCGGCTTGAAGGCCAGCGCGCGGGTGATCGCCGCGGCGGCGCTGATCATGATGTCGGTGTTCTCGAGCTTCATCCTCAACGGCGATCCGGTGGTGAAGCAGTTCGGCGTCGGCCTGGCGAGCGCGGTGGCGCTGGCCGCCACGATGGTGCTGCTGCTCGCCCCCGCGGTGCTGACCCTGATGGGCCGGTGGGCCTGGTGGATGCCGAACCTGCTGGGCAAGATCGTGCCCAAGATCGACATCGAAGGCACCAACATCGGCGACCAGCCGCCACCCGCCGCCGCGCAGCCGGCCGAGACTGCCGGCGAGTGACGGGCTCAGCGCAGCTCGTTACGCCAGCGATAGACGGTGCGAAGACTGGGAGGCCGACAGACGCCGTAGCTTTGGTGCTCGAGGTCACGCATGACGGCATGCAGCGGAACTCCAGCCGTGAACAGGCGCTCGGCACGGAGGCGCAGCTCCGGCCATGCGTAGGATCCCGGCCGCGGGCGCGGCGACGGATGGAGAGACGACAGGTGAGCCTCGAGTGCCCTGCCACGCGCCGCCGTCATACAGCCGTGCGATCTCCACAGCCGGGTCATCGTGAGCACAAAATCACGGCCGCGCCGCTTGCGGAGAAACTGCGGGTCGGCGTGGGGCTGACAGAGCCAGACGGTGACGCCGTAGCCGAGCCGCACCTGCTCCGTCTTTCCGCGTGTGCGGTCGACGCAGATCGCGCAAGGCGGAAGCTTGACCGACATTCCGCGAGCCTTGTACAAGGAGGGGGGCATGCGGGACATGCTGACAGGCAGGGTGTGCCTGGTGGGTGGCGGAGTGTCGGGGATCTCAATTGACAGTGACACGGACCGCCAATTGGCGATCTCGGACTCGTACCGAATCCACCACACCACCCTGCACCACCCACGGTGGACTCGGACCAGCCGCCTGGGGGCATCAACCCTGGATGGCGGCGCTTCAAAAATATTCAAAAACTCAATTGGCATTCATTCGAACCGCCAATTGGCGAATCACCCTGTCCCAGCCGTGCCCCCACCGGAATCCCAATTGGCAGTCGCTCGCAGTGCCAATTGGCAGTACCAGCGCGAACGGCCCTGGAGCGGAGCGCCCGCTTCGCCGATCAGCCGACGGCTGAGTACACGTCAATCCCCAGTGGGAACTCGAACTCGGCGGCACGTCGGGCGAGCTTCGGAGGGAGCGTGTCTACGATCGATGCCTTCGACGTCGGGTCGAGCTCAGCGGTGGAGCACCCCAACGTCAGTGGGAACGGCCGCGAGGTAGGCGTCGGCTGCGGCGGCGGCGCGGCGGCCGTCGGCGATGGCGGTCACGATCAGGTCGGCGCCGCGGACGCAGTCGCCGGCGGCGAACACGCCGTCGGCGGCAGTCTGAAACTCGCTGTCCACCGGCACCGTGAGCGCTGGGCCCAGCTCGATGCCCAGCTGGGTCAGCAGCGGCGAGCTCTCGGCGCCTGCGAATCCGACCGCGATCAGCACCAGGTCGACATCCAGCACGAACTGCTCACCGGTCGGCTGGGGACGCGGTCGGCGGCCGACACCGTCGAACCCGGGAAACTCCATCCGCTCCAGCCGGATCGCGGTGAGCCGGCCGTCGGTGCCCAGAAACTCGACCGGCTCCAGCTGGAACTCGCGCCGGCCGCCCTCGGCGTGCGCGCCGTACGACCGCAGCACGAACGGCCACTCCGGCCACACCCGAAGCGGCGTGCGGGTGGTCGGCGGAGTCGGCCCGTGGGCCACCTCGATCACCGACTCGGCCTGTTCTCGCAAGGCACAGCCGAGGCAGTCGGCGCTGGTGTCGCCGCCGCCCAAGATCACCACCTTGCGTCCCGCCGCCGTGATCCCCGACGGCGCGTCGAAGCCTCCCAGCACGCGGTTTCGCCCCGTCAGGTACGGCATCGCAAACTCGACACCCAGCAGGTCGCGGCCGGGCAGGTCGACATCTCGCGGACGCTGCGCCCCGGTGGCCAGCACGACCGCATCGAACCGCTGCCGCAGCTCGTCCATCGCCACCCCGGCGCCGACATCCACGCTGCACTCGAACGCCGTGCCCTCGGCCCGCATCTGATCGAGACGGGCATCGATCACCGACTTCTCCAGCTTGTAGTCGGGAATCCCGAACCGCAGCAGACCGCCGGGCGCCGGGTCGCGCTCGAACACGGTCACCGCATGTCCCGCCCGTGTCAGCTGCTGCGCCGCCGCCAGCCCCGCCGGGCCGCTGCCGACGATCGCCACCGAACGCCCCGAAGGCGCCGCCGGAGGCTGTGGCTCCCACCCCCCGCCGAGCGCGCGATCGGCGATCGCGAGCTCGATCTCGCGGATCGTGACCGGCTCGTCGTTCAGCGCCAGCACGCACGCCTCCTCACACGGCGCAGGGCACAGCCGCCCGGTCAGCTCGGGAAAGTTGTTGGTGGAGTGCAGCTCCTCGGCCGCCGCGCTCCACAGCCCCCTGCGGGCGAGATCGTTCCAGTCGGGGATGGTGTTGGTGAGCGGGCAGCCGGAATGACAGAACGGCACTCCGCAGCCCATGCACCTGGTCGCCTGGGCCCGCACCTCGTCGTGGGACGGCGGGATCGTCTGGTGCAGCTGATCAGCCAGCCGCTCCGCCACAGGCCGGTAGCCGGAGCCGCGCCGCTGGATCTCGAGGAACCCGCGGGGATCAGGCATGCACCACATCCACCGTCGGCTCCGCCCCAACCGGCGGCTGGGCGTGCTTGAGGTCGCGCGGCATCACCTTGAAGAACGACCCGCCCGCCCCCGCCGGCCAGGTCGCCAGAATCCTCGTGGCCACAGGGCTGCGGGTGGCCTCGAAATGCCGGTGCAGAAGATCGATCACCAGCTCTTGGTCGCCACTGTCGAGCGGCTCCAGGTCGACGCTCTCCGGGTTGAGCCGCCGCGGCAGCTCGGCGCCGGGGTCGAACACGTAAGCGACGCCACCGGTCATGCCCGCCGCGAAGTTGCGCCCGACCGGCCCCAGGATCAGCACCACACCGCCGGTCATGTACTCGCAGCCGTGATCGCCCACGCCCTCGATCACCGCCGTGGCACCCGAGTTGCGCACCGCGAAGCGCTCCCCCGCGCGGCCGCACAGGTACGCCTCGCCGCCGGTGGCGCCGTACAGCACCGTGTTGCCGACCAGCACGCTGCGCTCGCCGGAATGGCCGGCCCGCTCGAACGGCCGCACGGTCAGCACGCCCCCGCACAGGCCCTTGCCGGCGTAGTCGTTACACGCCCCCTCGAGGTCGATCCGAAGCCCCGCGGGCGCCCACGCAGCCAGGCTCTGACCGGCGTGCCCGGTCAGTCGCAGCGTCACGTGATCGCGCGCCAGCCCACCACCCGCGCGGGCGATCTCGCCGGCCAGAAATGCGCCCACGCTGCGATCGGTGTTGGCCACCGGGTGGGACACCACCACAGCCGCGCCACCCTCCAGCGCGGGCTGGATCTGGGAATACAGCTTCGAGTCCAGCGAGGTTTCGACCACCTCCGCCCGGTCGGCGCTGCGCCCCGGTGCGGGGTGAATCAGCGCCGACAGGTCGAGCCCGCTGGCGCACTCCTGGAGCAGATCGGCGCGGCCGACGATCTCGTCCAGGCTGCGGGCGCCGAGCTGCGCCAGCTCGACCCGCACATCGCCGGCCAGCTGCATGAAGTAGGTGACGACGTGATCGGGCGTGCCGGTGAACCGCCGGCGCAGCTCCGGATCCTGGGTGGCGATGCCCACCGGGCAGGTGTTGAGATGACAGACCCGCATCATCACGCAGCCCGCGGCCACCAGCGGCGCGGTCGAGAAGGCGAACTCCTCGGCGCCCAGAAGCGCCGCGATCACAACATCCCGGGCTGTGCGCAGACCGCCGTCCACCTGCAGCCGCACCCGTTCACGCAGGCCGTTGGCGGCCAGCACCTGCTGGGTCTCCGCCAGCCCCAGCTCCCACGGCACGCCGGCATGCTTGAGCGACGACAGCGGCGCGGCGCCGGTACCGCCGTCGTGACCAGCGATCACGATATGGTCTGCGCCGGCCTTGGCCACACCGGCTGCGATCGTGCCCACGCCGGCACCGGAAACGAGCTTGACCGAGATCGACGCCGTGGGATTCACCAGCCGCAGATCGTGGATCAGCTGGGCGAGGTCCTCGATCGAATAGATGTCGTGGTGCGGAGGCGGTGAGATCAACCCCACGCCGGGGGTGGAGTGACGCAGCCGGGCGATGGTCACGTCCACCTTGTGACCCGGAAGCTGCCCGCCCTCGCCGGGCTTTGCCCCCTGGGCGATCTTGATCTGGAGCTGGTCGGCATCGACCAGGTAGGCGGCGGTCACGCCGAACCGGGCAGAGGCCACCTGCTTGATCGCCGACCGCCGCAGATCGCCGTTTGCGTCCGGGATCGAGCGGGCCGGGTCCTCCCCGCCCTCGCCGGTATTGGAGCGGCCGCCGAGACGGTTCATGGCGATCGCAAGCGTCTCGTGGGCCTCGCTGGAAAGCGATCCGAGGCTCATCGCGCCGGTCGCGAACCGACGCACCAGGGCGGTCTCCGGCTCGACCTCATCGAGCGGCACACTGGGACGCAGACCGCCCGGCTCGAGCCGGCTGCGAAGGGTCGATCCGTCGCTGTCGGAAAGCCGCGAGAACCGCGCGAACTCCTTCGCATCCCCGTCACGGGCAGCGCGCTGCAGGGCCACGATCGACTCGGGATTCCAGCGATGGTGCACGCCGCCTTCGCGGAATCGGTACTCGCTGCCTCGATCGATCCTGCCGGGATCGGCGTGGGCACGCTGATGACGCTCCAGCTGAGCCTCGTGCACGTCGGCGATCTCGATCCCGCCGATACGCGACACCGTGCCGGGGAAGTAGCGGTCGATCAGCTGCGGGCCCAGCCCCACCGCCTCGAAGATCTGCGCGCCGCGGTAGCTCTGAATGGTCGAGATCCCCATCTTGGAGCAGATCTTGAGCAGGCCGTCGCCCACGCCCTTGACGTATCCGAGCTGCTGGTCGGGCTCGAGCAGCTCCAGCGCCAGATACGGACACACCGCCGCGGCGCCGTAGCCGAGCAGCAGGGCGACATGCATTGTCTCGCGGGGCTCGCCCGACTCGACCACCAGGCCGCACATGGTGCGCGCGCCCTCACGCACCAGGTGCGAGTGCACCGCCGCGGTCGCAAGCAGCGCCGGGATGGGAGCGTGATCGGCGTCGATGTCGCGGTCGGACAGCACCACGATGGCATACCCGTCCCAGGCCGCTCGGGACGCCCTGCGGCAGAGCGAGTCGACCGCGCGGGTCAGTCCGTCGGCGCCCTCGGCGATCGGGTAGGTGGCAGACAGCGTGATCGCGCTGAACCCGGACCGCTCGATGCCCCGCAGGCGCTCCAGTGCCGGCCGGGTCAGAACCGGAGTCGGCAGCACCACCCGCCGGCAGAACTCGGGCAGCTCGTCCAGCAGGTTGCCGATCGCGCCGATCGATGTTTGCAGGCTCATCACCAAGGCTTCCCGGCGGGGGTCGATGGGTGGGTTGGTGACCTGGGCAAACTGCTGCCGGAAATGGTCAGACAACAGCCGCGATCCCTGCCCCAGAGCCGTCACCGGCGTGTCATCACCCATTGAGCCGACCGGCTCGGCGCCCTCGGCCAGCGGCTCGAGCACCAGCTCCAGCTGCTCCGCGGTGTAGCCGAAGGTGTGCAGCAGACAGGTGCGCTCGTCGGCGGGGATCTCGGTCACGTCACGCATCGGCAGATCGTCGATGTGCATCTGGTGGCGCGCCAGCCAGGCGCCGTACGGCCGGCTGCGGGCCAGGGCCCGCCGGGCCTCGTGCGAGCCGATCAGGCGGCCCGAAACCGTGTCGGCCACCAGCAGCTGGCCCGGCTCGACCCGGTCGCACTCGATGATCTCCGACGGGTCGGCGTCCAGCACTCCGATCTCGGACGCCACCGCGACCAGCCCGTCGCTGGTGCGCACGTACCGAGACGGGCGCAGCCCGTTTCGATCCAGCGCCGCCACCACCTTGACGCCGTCGGAGGCGATGATCGCCGCCGGCCCGTCCCACGGCTCCATCACCGAGGCGTGGTACTCGCACATGCTGCGCACGTCGGCCGCCAGATCGGTGGAGGGGTCGGTCCAGGCCGGCGGCACCAGCATCGTCACCGCATGCTCCAGCGAGCGGCCGCTCATCACCAGCAGCTCGAGCGCGGCGTCCAGCTTGGCCGAGTCCGACCACCGCTCCTCCGCGATCGGGTAGAGCTTCTGCAGGTCGGATCCGAGCGCCTGCGACCGCAGCTGCGGCTGGCGGGCAGCCAGCCAGCTGGCGTTCCCGCGAACGGTGTTGATCTCGCCGTTGTGGGCCAGCAGATTGAACGGGTGGGCGAGATCCCAGGTGCCGAGGGTGTTGGTGGAAAACCGGCTGTGCACGACCGCCAGCGCCGTCTCGAAGCGGGGGTCGGTCAGGTCGGGGTAGTAGCGCTCGAGCTGCGTGGCCTTGAGCAGCCCCTTGTACACCAGCCGGCGGGACGACAGGCTGACGATCATGAAATCGGCCTCGGGCACTCCGGCGGCCTGGGCGAGACGCTCGATCCGGCGCCGGATCACATACAGCTTGCGCTCGAACTCGTCGTCTCCCCCCGAGCGGCGCTCCACGAACAGCTGCCGCACCACCGGCTCGCACGATCGCGCCAAGTTGCCGATGGCGCTGGAATCCACCGGCACGTCGCGGAACCCGAGCGCGCGATGTCCCTCCTCGGCACACACCCGCACACACAGCTCCTCGCAGCGCAGCCGCAGGGCGGGGTCACGGGGCAGGAACACCAGGCCGGTGCCGTACCCGCCCAGCTCGGTCAACCCGCCGAACAGCGCCTCACATTCCCGCCGCAGGAACCGGTCGGGCAGCTGCACCATGATCCCCGCGCCGTCACCGGTGTCAGGATCCGCGCCGGTGGCGCCGCGATGCTCGAGCCCGCGCAGCGCTCGGGTGGCGCGCTGCAGCAGCTCATGCGTGGGCCGGCCGTCCAGCCGCACGAGCGCGCCGAGCCCGCACGAGGCGTGCTCGAAACGCGCGTCCCACAGGGGTGGCATGACTCTCCCGGCCGGGTGCATCCGATCACCCTAGCACGAATCAAACCGTTTGATTTGTATGCAAATGGTGAATGAAACTTTTGATTCAGTGGCGGCTGCCCCAGGTATCCGACATCAGATATCCCTCCGGGAACGGGTCGGTCGGGTCGACGAACACCTGGTTGATCCCGGTGATCCAGGCGCTGCCACGGATCGCCGGGACGATCGCCGGCCTGTCGCCGACGGTGGCGGCGGCCACGATCCGGCCGTCGAAGGTGGTGCCCAGCGCCGAGGCGGCGGTCATGGAGTCCCCGACCGACATCGATCCGCGGGCATGCAATGCCGCCAGCCGGGCGCTCAAGCCGGTGCCGCAGGCCGACCGGTCGAGCCGCCCGGGCGAGATCACGACCGCGTTTCGGCTGACCTTGCCCACCCCGTTCCAGGGTGCGGCGATCTGCACGATGCTGACCCCGGCGATCCCGGGATTCCCGGGATGGACGCACGGGATCTGGTCGATGGCCGCCTCGCGGATGCGCTCACCCACCGCGGTCAGCTCCCGGGCCTCGTCCGGCTCGATGGCAAAGCCCAGCGCGGCCGCATCGGCAATCGCAAACCACATGCCTCCGTACGAGATATCCACCGTCAGGGTGCCCAGCCCCTCCACCTCGAGCGGCGCGTCCAGGCTGTGGGCGAAGCTCGGCACGTTGGTCAGCTCGACCGACTCGCAGCGGCCGTCGCGGCAGGCCGCCCGCAGCTCGATCACGCCGCCGGGCGCCTCCAGCCGGAACACCGTCTCGGGCTCGCGCATCTCCACCATGCCGGTCTCGAGCAGCACGGTGGCGGTGCAGATGGCGTTGGAGCCCGACATCGGCGGGTACTCGGTCGGCTCCATGATGATGAATCCCGCGGCGCAGTCGGGGCGCCGCGAGGGCACCACCAGGTTGGCGTGCACGGCCACGCTTCCACGCGGCTCGTGCAGCAGCAGCCCGCGCAGGCCGTCGCCGTCGCGAGCCAGCGCCTGCATGCGATCGAATACGGTGTCACCCTCGGGCGGCAGCACACCGCCGGTGACAACATTGCCAACCTCGCCCCCAGCATGACAGCCAACCACAGTAATCGCGTGTTGTGTTCTCATCGGTGCCAGCCAGGATACCGACGGTGAACCTGCGGCTCCGCCAACGTGCGGCCACGGTCGCCCCGCAGAAGGCCACCGCCAAACGTGATGCGCTGGCCGGCCTGCCGGTGGCGGTCGGCGGGGTGCCTGACGGCATGGCGGCGGCGGTGCTGGCCGGCGTGAACCCGGTGATCGGTCTGTACGCGAGCTTTGCCGGCCCGATCGCCGGCGGACTCTCGTCCAGCACCCAGCTGATGGTGGTCACGACCACCAGCGCCGCGGCCCTGACCGCCGGCTCCACCCTGGTGAACGTCGCCCCGGCCGATCGGCCGGAGGTGCTGGTGCTGCTGACGCTGATGGGCGGCATCGCGATGATCGCCGCCGGCCTGCTCAAGCTGGGGCGCTACACCCGGTTTGTCTCGATCTCGGTGATGATCGGCTTCCTCACCGGCGTTGCCACCAACATCGTGCTCGGCCAGCTCGGCAACCTCACCGGCGCCACGGTGACCGGATCGACCGCGATCGCCAAGGCCTACGACCTGGTCACCCATCCCAGCCGGATCAGTCTGGCCTCGACCGCCGTGGGGCTCTCGGCACTGGCGATCGTGGCGGTGGTGGCCCGCACCCGGCTGCGGCCGTACGCCGCGGTGTTCGGGCTGGTGATCCCGACCCTCGCCTCGCTGGGCGTCGACAACATCGAGCGCGTGTCCGACGACGGCGCCATCCCCACCGGGGTGCCGGTGCCGCACATCCCCGACCTGTCGGTGTTCAGCTTCGACCTGCTGGCGGGCGCGGCCGCCATCGCGGTGCTGGTGCTGGTGCAGGGGGCGGGCGTGGCGGAATCGGCACCCAACCCCGACGGCAAGCCGTCGCGGATCGATCGAGACTTCATGGCGGCGGGAATCGGCAACCTCGCCTCCGCGCTCTTCCGCGGCCAGCCGGTGGGCGGTTCGGTCGGCCAGACAGCGCTGAACCTGACGGCCGGTGCGCGCTCGCGATGGGCGGGGATCTTCGCCGGCATGTGGATGCTGGCAATCCTGGTGGCATTCTCGGGGATCGTCGGCAAGGTGCCCATCCCCACCCTCTCGGGCATCCTCATCTACGCCGCCGTGCGCTCGATCCGGGTTCCCGAGATCCGCGCCATCCTGCGCACCGGCAGCGTGTCCCAGATCGCGATCGCGACCACGTTTCTGTCGACGCTGTTTCTGCCGATCGCAGCGGCGGTGGGGATCGGTGTGGCCCTGTCGCTGATGCTGCAGCTCAACCGCGACGCGCTCGACCTGACGGTGGTCGAGCTGGTGCCGGTGGGAGACACCTTCGAGGAGCACCCCGCGCCCAAACGGCTGCCCAGCAGCGCGGTCACCATGCTGGACGTATACGGCAGCCTGTTCTACGCCGGCGCCCGCACGCTGCAGGCCAGGCTGCCCGATCCGGCCGGGTCGGATGAGCCGGTGGTGGTGCTGCGCCTGCGCGGTCGCACGTCGCTGGGCGCTACCGCGTTCCTGGTGCTGGGCGACTACGCCGAGAAGCTGCGAGATGTCGGCGGCCGGCTCTACCTGAGCGGCGTCTCCCCCGAGCTGGTGGAGCAGATGCGCCGGTCACGGAGGGTCGAGGCGGCCGGCAAGGTGGAGGTGTACGAAGCCACCCCCCGGTTGGGCGAATCGACCATGGAGGCCTACGAGGACGCCGAGCACTGGCTGATCACAGCCGACGCTCAGACTCCTCAATCCGATAGTCGTTGATGCTCGCGTCGCGGCGGCGCATGTACCCCAGCTCGTCGAACTCCCAGTGCTCGTTGCCGTGCGATCGCCACCACTGGCCCGAGGCGTCGTGGCTCTCGTACTCGAATCGCACCGAGATCCGGTTCCCGTCGTGGCACCACAGCTCCTTGCGCAGCTTGTACTGCAGCTCCTTCGCCCACTTGCGGTGAAGAAAGGCGACGATCGCGTCTCGGCCCTCGAAGAACTCGTCGCGGTTGCGCCACTTGGAGTCGAGCGTGTAGGCCTGGGCGACACGCTCGGGCTCGCAGGTATTCCAGGCGTCCTCGGCCGCCTGCACCTTCTGCCTGGCGGTCTCGAGCGTGAACGGCGGAACGGGTGGTCGGGGATCCATGGTTCTCCTCAGCTTGTGTGGTGAGCTCGGCTGTCAACCTCTTTGAACAGCTCCATGCCGATCGGCTGCTGCATCTCCTCGGCCAGGTGGGCGACCACGCCGGCGGTGCGGGCGATCAGCGCGAACCCGCGCACGATCTCGGGACTGAATCCGAGGTCGGCCAGCGCCGCCCCGGCGACGCCGGCGCCGTTGATGGGAAGCGCGCGGCCGGTCTGCTCGGCGTGGGCGGCGGCAACCCACCGCAGCGCCTGCAGGTTGGACCCGAGCTGGCCGGTCTGCTCGGCGATGGCATACATCCGCGGCGTGCGGGGATCCTCCAGCTTGTGCACCGGATGGCCGAGGCCGGGCACGCGCTTGCCGGCGGCCAGCCGGGCTCGAACAGCAGCATCGGCCCCGGCGGGGTCAGTGATGTCCTGGAGGAACACGGCGGTATCCTCGACCACGCCCAGGAAGACGCTGCCCGCACCCAGCAGCCCCGACGCGACCGCGCCCTGGAGCGCCTCGGGAGCACCGGTATAGGTCAGCCGGGCGGCCAGCACCGTCGGCGTGAGGCCATGGTCGGCCAGCGACACCAGCACCGCGTCGAGCAGGCGCGCCTGTCCCTCGGTGGGCTGCTCACCGCTCACCAGCAGGAAGGCCAGCTCGGTGAAGGTGACGTGGCCCATCAGCTCGTCGGCCAGGTTGCGGCCGCGGACGGTGATCGTGTCCGGCGTCGAGGCACCGATGCCGGTGCGCAGCCAGTCGTCGCTCATGCGAAATCAGCCTCCTGGTCGGTGCGCCCGCGATCCAGCTGGTGCTTTGCGATCCGGCCTGTGGGGGTGCGGGGAAGATCGATCACGGCCTCAAGGTAGCGGGGGACCTTGAACGGCGTCAGCCGATCCGCCGCCGTTGCGCGCACGGCGGCCAGGTCGACCGCGGCGGGATCGGCGACCAGTACGAAGGCCTTGATCTCCTCCTCGCTGAGTTCCGACGGCACCCCCACCACCGCCGCCTCGAGCACGTCGGGATGGGCGGCCAACGCCTGCTCGATCTCGCCGGGGGCGACGTTCTCGCCGCGCCGGCGGATCACCTCCTTGAGCCGGCCGACGAAGGTGTACGTCCCATCCTGGTTTGGCTCGACCAGATCGCCGGTGCGAAGCCAGCCGTCGTCGGACAGCACCTGCGCGGTCTCTTCGGGCATGCCCCAGTAGCCCGCCATCACGGCGGGATTTCGCAGCTGCAGCTCACCGTCGATCACCCGGCCCTCGTTGATCACGCCCAGCCGCGGATGCTGCCGGATACTTCCCAGCGTGCCGTATGGGCGGGTGCCGCGTGCCCAGATGGTGCCGTAGGGGGTTTCGGACATGGCATACCCGGCAACGATCCGAAGGCCGAAGCGGGCCTCGATCTGAAGCTGGCGCTCACGCGTCGGGGCGGGTCCGGTGTAGCACAGCCGCAGCGGGTTGTCGGCGTCGTCTGCCCGCTCCGGCCGGCGCATCAGGATCTCGAGCATCGCCCCGATCGCATTGAACTCGGTGGCGCCGTGGCGGCGGGCCGAGTCGATGAACCCGCCGGCCGAGAACCGCGGCAAGAGCGCCAGGCCGGCACGCGCGGCGATCGACCCCAGCATCGAGTACGCGGGTGCGTTGATGTGAAAAAGCGGCAGCGACGTCATCAACCGGTCGTCGGGGCCGAGCTCCATCCACCAGGGGAAGCCCTCGCCCGCCATCGTGTACGCCCGCTGGGTCTGGGTGACCAGCTTCGACCGGCCGGTGGTGCCCGAGGTGGGAATCAGCACCGCAGGCGCGTCGGATGACGGGCGATCGGCCGGGACGTCGCCGGCCCGCTGGAACAGCGCGGCCACATCGACATGACCGGGCGCGATCACCGCCGCCGGCCGCACCTGCTCGAGCAGCCCGGCCAACTCGGCCTCGGACGAGCGGGGATTGGCGGTCAGGAGGATCGTGCCGGCGTAGGCCGAGCCCAGCCACAGGAACACGTGCTCGGGCGTGCTGGGCATGGTCGCCATCACCACGTCGCCCCGGCCGAGGCCCAGATCGGCCAACCCCGACGCCGCCCGTCCGACCTGCTCTCGCGCCTGCGCGTAGGTGTAGCCACGGTCTTCGAACACCAGCCACGACTTGTCCGGATTCGCGGCGACTGCCTCGTCGAACAGCTCGGGGATGGTGCTCGGCATCCTGGCAACACCCTACCTTCGCGCTCCCGGCGATCGATAGGGTTCACCGTCATGAGCGACCGAATCCAGACTGCCCGCGACGCCCACTACGGATCGCCGCTGCTCGGCCGCTTCCCCATCGAGGCGCTCACCGAGGACGCCTACTGGGAGACGTTCGAGCAGGAGCTGCGGCCCACCTACCCGCCGGAGGTGTTCTTCTCCCTCCAGCGCGATCGGGTCGAGCCGGCGGTCGCGGCCGGCGGCCTGAAGGATCACTGGTGCGCACGCGACCACGACGCGGTGGTGGCGATGTTCTGCGGCGACACTCACGACCGCGGCCGCTACCAGATGCGTCACACGGCGGTCAGCCCCACCTACCAACGGCGAGGCATCTACTCAGAGATCATCACGCGGGCGCTCGCATACTCGGCCGGCCTGGGGTACTCGGTGGTGATCAGCGAGCACTCGCCTGCCAACAGCGCCGTGCTGATCGCCAAGCTCAAGGCCGGCTTCTGCATCACCGGCCTGGAGGTCGACGCCGCCTTCGGCACCAGCGTCGTGCTCACCTACTTCC
This sequence comes from uncultured Actinomycetes bacterium, assembly GCA_963727235.1. Classification (GTDB taxonomy): domain Bacteria; phylum Actinomycetota; class Thermoleophilia; order Gaiellales; family JAICJC01; genus CAVPTL01. The sequence goes on along the minus strand of CAVSFZ010000029.1, from coordinate 48,852 downwards.
ACGACCCGGCGGAACTCGCCGCCTACCGCTACCGCTGTGGCGACGCCACCCTCACGCCGGAGCTGATCGCAGACGGCTTCGGCGCGATGGATGCACTGCGTTCGCAGTTCCGCGCCGCCGACGGGCACGCGACCGGCAGATAGGGTTTTGGGCGTGGGCAGACGGCATCGACGAGACGACATCTGGCTGCCGCGAAAGCGTCGCAGCCGTCGGCGAGTGGCAGCCTGGGGACTGTTGATGGTGGCGATCGCCGCCGGGCTGGCGCTGGCGGCCGGCTGGGGCCTGGCGCGCTGGTCGGCCGCCGCCTCGTCATCCCCTCCGGCCACCTCACACACACTGCCGGCATCCACCACCGCCGCCACCACCCCGCCGACCTCCGCGGGCACCAGCGGGCCCATCACCACCGAGGGACCCACCGCTCCGCCAGACCGCCCGGTGCCGATCCTGATGTACCACGAGATCGAGGCGCCCCCGGCGGGCACGGCCCTGCCCGAGCTGTACCTGCCGGCGCCCCAGTTCCAAGCCGAGCTGCGCTACCTGAAGGCCCACGACTTCCACCCCGTCACCCTGGCGCAGGTGTGGGCGTACTGGACGACGGGATCGCCCCTGCCGATCCACCCGATCGTGCTCTCGTTCGACGACGGCTTCCGCAGCCAGTACGTGGCCGCGGCCCGGATGCTGCACGCCTACGGCTGGCCGGGTGTGCTCAACCTGATCGTCTCCCACCTGCACGAGGGCACCTTCGGGATGGGTCCGCGGGAGGTCAACCGGATGATCTCGTGGGGCTGGGAGATCGATTCCCACACGCTCACCCACCCCGACCTGACCACCCTGCACGGGGCCGACCTGACCACCGAGGTGGCCGGCTCCCGCCGCGTGCTGCAGCACGTATTCGGAGTGCCGGTGGACTTCTTCTGCTACCCGGCGGGGGCGTACAACCGCGAGGTCGTGAAGGCCGTGCGGGCCGCCGGGTACGACGGCGCGACCACCACCAACGAGGGCGTCGCCGATCCCTCCCAGGGCCGCTTCACGCTCGACCGCATCCGTGTCAACGGATCGACCACGGTCGACCAGCTCTCGGCCCAGCTGGCCGCGCTCGGCGCCACCGGCGGCTGACGCGATTCCAATCGGCCGTGTGTAATCTGGGCGTCGTTTCCAAAGGCTCTGAGGGGGATGATCCATGAGGCGTACCAGCCGCCGCGTGTTTCTGGGTGAGAGTGCCGCAATCGGCGCTGCAGCGATCGGATCGAGCTTCGTCCTGGACACACTCGCGGCGGTGGCGGCGCCGGCCGGCGGCGCGCGGGCGTGGGGCGCCAACGCCGTGGGCCAGCTGGGAGACGGCAGCTTCGCCGCCCATCTCACACCGCACGCCGTCTCCGGCATCGCCAACATCACCGGCATGCACGGCGGCCGCCAGCACGTGATCGCGCTGCGGGCCGACGGCAGCGTGTGGTGCTGGGGCCACGGCCTCAGCGGCCAGCTCGGCAACGGCTCGACCGCCAACCGAAACGTCCCCACCAAGGTGCACGACCTCGCCAACGTCAAGCAGGTGCGCACCGGCCACTACCACTCGCTGGCGCTCCGTAACGACGGCACGGTGTGGGCCTGGGGCCTGAACAAGTACGGCCAGCTCGGCGACGGCACCACCCGCAACCGCTCACTGCCGGTGCGGGTCAAAGGCCTGGGCACGGTGATCGCGATCGCCGGCGGCCGCGACCACTCGCTGGCGATCCTCAAGAACGGCACGGTGTGGGCCTGGGGTCTCAACCAGTACGGGAATCTCGGCACCGGCAACACCGTCAGCCACCACCTTCCGGTGCAGGCCAAGGGCCTCACCCAGATGATCGCGATCGCCGGTGGCCGCGACCACTCGCTGGCGATCCGCCAGGGCGGCGCGGTGTACGCCTGGGGCTGGAACGCGTACGGCCAGATCGGTGACGGCACCACCGTCAACCGCCACCTGCCCAAGCGCGTCGCCCTGCTGCCGGGAGTCGCCTCGCAGATCACCGCCGGGGCCAACCACAGCGTGGTGCGGCGGGCTGACGGCTCGGTCTGGGCATTCGGCGAGAACAGCTACGGACAGATCGGCGACGGCACCGGCACGCAGCGCAAGCGGCCCACCCGGGTGGTCGGCGGAGTGGCCTCGGTCGGCACCGGCCGGCTGCACACGCTGGCGGTCAAGACCGACGGCTCGGTGTGGGCGTGGGGAGCCAACTCGTTCGGCCAGCTGGGCGACGGATCGACCCAGAACCGGCATGCGCCGGTGCGGGCCGGGACGATCTCCAACGGCTCGCGGGTGGCCGGCGGCGTGGACTACAGCATCGCCCTGATCGCCTGACCCAGGACATCCCGGCCGACGCAAGGGGACGAGGTTAACGGGACTGCGCCGACCGGGACTCGCCAGAGCATAGACGACGCTTTGCAGTGACCTCTGTGTCAAAACAGAACCAGTGCGTTCTTTGCTTTGGTGCCATCGCAACAAGATCCCGCCGTCGTTCAGACCGTGTTAAGACCGGGGGGCGGATTTTAAGAGGGCGTTGAGAACGGCGGTCATACACTCAAATCCAGAGTGTTAGTCCACCATTCACCAGCTCCCTCGAAGAGAGAAACTCAGTCCGGTCTGCCCCCCGCCGAACGGTGGGCACGACCGTACGTCGCCCTTGGGACGGCGTCGGCGATAGCCAACATCGCCGGGATTGCGCTACCCATCCATACCGATATCGTCACGGCTGCAGCCTTCGCGTGTGCGGTCGTCGCATATGGTGCTGGATCGGTCTGGCGTACGTACACACGTGATCGCGCCGACCGGTGGATTGCTCATGGGATCGGCGCAACACCCGCTCCGGCAGTCGTCGCCGAGCGTTCAGCCCAACTCGTCAGCACATCTCACCGGCGAGAGTCGGCGCAAGCTTTCAGAAGGATGCTGACGGAATGTGAGCGTCCGGCCACGATCAGCGCTCGAGTGCCGCTGAATCGCCAGGTTCTCCGTGCGCACAGCGCGGATATCGATCACCTGGCCGACGTGCTGGGCGACGCCTCCCGCGCGGTGACACCGCGGGGCGTGGCGCTGGCAGACGAGCTGATCACCTCTCCCGTCAGCCCGGCGTACGGACGGGGAGAGAACCACGAGCGCAGCCTTCATGAAGCAGTTTCACAAGTGTTGTTCGAACTCGAGAGAATTGGAGATACCTAATGCTGGATGTCTACTCGGTGGTGCTGATGGTCGGCCTGATGGCCGGCATGATCGGCCTCGTCTGGGCGCTGGAGCGGGTGTGATGAGCGGCGGAAGCATCTTTGGACTGTTCATCTCGATCGCCGCGTTCCTCTACCTGTGCTACGCCCTGTTTCGGGGTGAGAACCTGTGACCGCCCTCGGTATCACGCAGATCGCGGTCTTCCTGGTAATCCTGACGGTGGCCGCACGGTTCTTCGGGAAGTACATGGCGTGGGTGTACTTCTCATCCGGCCCCCGCTCGACCCGCGTGTTGGGCTCCGGGGAACGGGGCCTGCTCCGTCTGCTGCGAATCAATCGGGACAACGAGGAGCAGTCCTGGCAGGGGTATTCGATCAGCGTCGTCGCACTCAGCGTGATCTTCGTGGTCGTGCTGTACCTGCAGCTGCGGATCCAGAACCACCTGCCGTTGAATCCCGACGGGATGCCGTCGGTCAACGCCGGGCTTGCGTTCAACACCGCAACCAGCTTCCTCACCAACACCAACTGGCAGTACTACGTCGGTGAGTCGACCATGTCCTACCTCACCCAGATGGCCGGCCTGGCGGTGCAGAACTTCATCTCGGCAGCGGTCGGGATGGCGGTGCTGGCGGCGGTCATCCGGGGATTCTCGAACCGCAGCCTGAAGACGCTGGGGAACTTCTGGGTCGACCTGTACCGCTCGCTGGTGTTCATCCTGCTGCCGATCTCGGCGGTGGGCGCGATCGTGCTGGTCTCTCAGGGCGTCCCCGACACCTTCTCGGGCCACGCGGTGGTGCACACGCTGCAGGGGGCGACGCAGGACCTCGCCCGAGGCCCGGTGGCATCGCAGATATCGATCAAGCATCTGGGCACCAACGGCGGCGGATTCTTCAACGCCAACTCGGCGGCGCCGTTCGAGAGCCCGACAAGCTTCACCGGCTACTTCGAGCTGTTCCTCGAGCTGCTGATCCCGTTCGGCTCGATCTTCATGTTCGGCAAGGCCATCAACGCCATGCGGCACGCCTGGACGATCTTCGGGGCAGTCGCGGTGATCTTCCTGATCGGCATCGCCATCAACGTCCCGGCCGAGCAGCACGGTTCCGCCGTGCTCCGAAACGCCGGCGTGAACGTGAGCGCGACCAGCACCCAGAGCGGCGGCAACATGGAGGGCAAGGAGACGCGCTACGGACTGGCCGAGACCGGCGTGTTCGCGGTGGGGACGACCAACACCTCCACCGGCGCTGTGGTTTCCAGCCACGACTCCCTGACGCCACTCGGCGGTGCGGTAACGCTGGTGGACATGTTCATGGGTGAGATCACGCCCGGCGGTGTCGGGGTGGGTATGAACGGCATGCTTCTGTACATCATCCTGGCGGTGTTCATCGCCGGTCTGATGGTCGGCCGGACCCCGGAGTACCTGGGGAAGAAGGTCGAGGCCAAACAGATCAAGCTGGCACTGATCGGCACAGTATTCGTGCCGATTGTGGTGCTGGTGATGACGGCACTTGCGGTGGCAACACACGCGGGGCTGATATCGATGTACAACACCGGCGCCCACGGCTTCAGCGAAGCGTTGTACGCCTATACATCGCAGGGTAATAACAATGGCAGCGCCTTCGCCGGCTATACGGGCGGCGAGGGATACAACATGGCCGACTACATGGGCGGTGTCGGCATGATGCTGGGACGGTTCGTCCTGATCATCACGACGCTGTGCGTGGCCGGCTCTCTGGCCGGCAAGCGTGTGCATCCCGCAGGAGCGGGCACGTTACGTAACGACACGCCGATGTTCGGAGTGATGATCGTCGGTGTGATCATCCTGATTTCTGCGCTCACGATCCTTCCCGCGCTCGCGCTCGGGCCGCTCGTCGAGCAGCTTTCGAATGGGAGGTTGTTCTAAATGGTTGTCGAGCTGCGCCGCTCGCTGATCGTGGTCGTCATGAGCGTGATCGCGTTCGGCCTCATCTATCCAACGGTGATGCTGCTGATATCCCAGGCCGCGTTCTCGTCGCAGGCCAACGGCAGTCTCATCTCTCGGGACGGTCACACGGTGGGCTCGTCGCTGATCGCCCAGAACTTCACCAAGCCGCAGTACTTCCTGGAACGGCCGTCGGCCACCAGCCCGGCCTACAACGGCATGGCCACCGGCGGGTCGAACCTCGGCCCCAACAGCGCGGATCTGTTCAAGACCGTGCAGCAGCGCATCAAGGCGCTGCTCAAGCTGGAGGGTCCGTACAACCCCGGCCTGAGGGTGAGCGACATCCCGAGTGATGCGGTCACCGCGTCCTTCTCGGGCGTCGATCCCCAGATCTCGGAGGCCTACGCAAACCTGCAGGCACCCAGGATCGCGGCGGTCAGAAGCCTGCCCCTGGCAACGGTCAAGAACCTGATCAGCCAGAACACCGACGGACGCTTCCTGGGGCTCTTCGGAGAGCCCGGCGTGAACGTCCTTCAACTCAACCTTGCACTTGATCGGACAGGAAAATGACAGAACCCGTACTCGCGCCTGCAACTCCCATTCCCCCCACTCCGGAGGGGGATGCGCGCCGGCCGGCGAAGCTCTTCACCAAAGAGATCGTCTGGCAGGCCACCAAGGAATCGTTCGTCAAGCTCGATCCCCGCCACCAGATTCACAACCCGGTGATGTTCATCGTCGAGCTCGGCTCGGCGATCACCACCGGCATCGCCATCCTGGCCGCCGTCCGCGGCGACGGGCACACGCTGTGGTTCACCACGGTCGTGTCGTTCTGGCTGTGGCTGACGGTGATCTTCGCAAACATCGCCGAGGCGGTCGCCGAAGGCCGCGGCAAGGCCCAGGCCGACACGCTGCGGGCCACCCGCACGACCACGCTCGCCCACCGCCGCACCGACTCCGGCGCGACCGAGGAGGTCGCCGCCTCCGACCTGCAGCGCGGCGACCGCGTGCTCGTACGCGCGGGAGAGGTGATCCCCGCCGACGGAGACGTCGTCGAGGGAGCGGGCTCGGTCGACGAGTCCGCCATCACCGGCGAGTCGGCCCCCGTCATCCGTGAGGCCGGTGGCGACCGCTCGGCTGTCACCGGCGGCACCAGGCTGCTCTCGGACGAGCTGGTGGTACAGGTCACCCAGGAGCCCGGCAAGTCGTTCCTCGATCGCATGATCGCCCTGGTCGAAGGCGCCGAACGGCGCAAGACGCCGAACGAGATCGCGCTCAACATCCTGCTGGCCGGGCTCACGATCGTGTTTGTGGTGGCCACCGCCACGCTGGCACCGTTTGCGTCGTATGCCCACACAGGGCTGTCCACAACCGTGCTGATCGCGCTGCTGGTGGCGCTGATACCCACGACCATCGGAGCGCTGCTCTCCTGCATCGGCATCGCCGGCATGGACAGGCTGGTGCGGCGAAACGTGCTGGCGATGTCCGGGCGGGCGGTCGAGGCCGCCGGCGACATCGACGTGCTGCTGCTGGACAAGACCGGCACGATCACGCTCGGCAACCGCCAGGCGTCCGAGTTCATCCCCGCCGAGGGCGTGGACGATCACGACCTGGCCGAGGCCGCGCAGCTCGCGTCCCTGGCTGACGAGACGCCCGAGGGCCGTTCCATCGTCGTGCTGGCCAAACAGTACGGGATCCGCGAGCACGAGCTCTCGCAGCTGCAGGCGGAGTTCATCCCCTTCACCGCGCAGACCCGCATGAGCGGCGTCGACGTCAGCGGCACGCACGTCCGCAAGGGTGCGCCCGACGCGATCCAGGAATTCGTCGAGTCCAACGGCGGACGGTTCCCGGCGGAGGTCAGTGACGCGGTGCAGCGGGTCGCATCCAGCGGCGGCACCCCCCTGGTGGTGGCTCGCGACAACTTCGTGCTGGGCGTGATCCACCTCAAGGACATCGTCAAGGGAGGAATTCGGGAGCGCTTCGACGAGCTGCGCCGGATGGGGATCCGCACCGTGATGATCACCGGCGACAACCCGGTCACCGCCGCGGTCATCGCCGAGGAGGCCGGGGTCGACGACTTCCTCGCCCAGGCCACGCCGGAGGCCAAGATGGCGCTGATTCAGGAGGAGCAGGCCAAGGGCAGGATGGTCGCGATGACCGGGGACGGCACCAACGACGCCCCGGCACTCGCCAAAGCCGACGTGGGCGTGGCCATGAACACCGGCACCCAGGCCGCCAAGGAAGCCGGCAACATGATCGACCTGGATTCCAACCCGACCAAGCTGATCGAGATCGTCGAGGTCGGGAAGCAGCTGCTGATCACGCGCGGTTCGCTCACCACCTTCTCGATCGCCAATGACGTCGCCAAGTACTTCGCCATCCTGCCGGCGATGTTCGCCTACACCTACGCCGCCAAACCGGGTGAGCACGGACCGCTTTGGACGATCAACATCATGCACCTGGGCACACCCACCAGCGCGATCATCTCGGCGGTGATCTTCAACGCGCTGATCATCCCGTTCCTGATCCCTCTGTCGCTTCGCGGAGTGCGCTACCGGGCGGTCGGCGCCACGGCGCTCTTGCGACGCAACCTGCTGGTCTACGGCCTCGGTGGGATCATGCTCCCGTTCATCGGCATTAAGCTGATCGACCTGGTCATCCACAACGTTCTGGGCGCATGAGCAGGAAGGTGGGGACAGCGCGTGCAAGCGACGGCGAGCGTGGATCATGAAGCGTGGAGTGAGACCCGCCGTGGCCGTCACCGGATTCTGCTCGGCGCCGCCGCCGGGGTCGGCAAGACCTACCGGATGCTGCTGGAGGGCCAGCAGGCGGCCGACTCCGGCATCGACGTGGTCATCGGCTACCTCGAGCCCCACGACCGCAAAGACACCATCGACCTGGCACAGGGCCTCGAGCGGATGCCCCGCAGGCGCGTTCAACACGCGGGTGTATGGCTCGAGGAGATGGACGTGGACGCTGTGCTCAGGCGTGTCCCCGAGCTGGCCTTGATCGACGAGCTCGCGCACACCAACGCGCCGGGCGGGCGCAACGTCAAGCGCTACGAGGATATCGCCGAAGTGCTGGCAGCGGGTATCGACGTGATCTCGACCGTCAACATCCAGCACCTGGAGAGCCTCAACGACGTGATCTTCGAAGTGACGGGAGTGCGCGTGCGAGAGACGTTTCCCGATCAGGTGCTGGACGATGCCGACGAGGTCGTGCTGGTCGACCTCACCCCCGAAGAGCTGCGCGATCGCATCCGGGCGGGCAAGGTGTACCCGCAGGATCGGGTCGACACCGCCCTTTCCAACTTCTTCAGCGCCGAGAGGCTGTCGTCCCTGCGCCAGCTCGCGTTGCGCGAGGTGGCCGAAGACGTCCAGTCAAGGCACACTCCACCGCCCATCGGCGAGGCGCCTTCCACGCTGGTGCGCGACCGCATTCTCGTCCTGGTCGAGCCGCGGCCGGCCGCACAGCGGCTGATGCGCAGGGCTTGGCGCTCGGGGCAGCGGCTGGGCGCGGTCGACGTCGACGCGCTGTGGGCGCACCCCCCGGGTGCCCGCCTGACCGAGGACGAGCGGGTGGCGCTGGCCGCCTTGCGGCGTCTGGCGGTGCTGCTCGGCATCCACTTCCTCGAGGAGGAGGACGCCGATCCGGTGGCCGCCGTCGCCCGGGTCGCCGAGGATCGCGGCACAACCTATGTTTTCCTCGAGGCGCCCGTGGAGCGACGCCTCGATCTGATGTTGGGGCGATCGCTGCTGCATCGCCTGGTCGAGGCGCTTCCCGGGGTGGATATCCGCCTGTGCGCAGATCACAGCAAGCGAGCAGGGCGGGAGACATGAACTGGCTCTCCCGCAAACAGCACCAGAATCCCGGCTCGGGACGTCGGATCCTGGTGGCATTCTCGGACGGCCCGCTCGACCAGGTCGTGCTCGACGCGGCCCTTCGGATCGCGCGCGCCGAGGATGCGACCATCGTGCCCGCCTACCTGATCGTCGTCCCGCTCAGCTATCCGATCGACAGTCCGATGCACGACCAGGTCGAAGCGGCTCTGCCCGCGCTCGAGGAGGTCGAGAATCAGGCCACACGGGCCAACATCCCCGTGGACGCTCGCATGGAGCGAGGCCGGTCGCTGCGAGACGCACTGAAACAACTCTGGGCGGTGGAACAGTTCGACCGCGTGATCCTGCCGGCCTCGACCAACGGCACCCGCGGGTTCGACGAGAGCGATCTGGCCTGGGCGCTGACCCACGCACCCACCGAGATGGTGGTGCTGCGGCCGTCCCCGGAGGCGTCCCAATGACCATCCACGTGTTTTCGGAGATCGAGGTTGGCTTCCACCGGGCGGCGCTTCTGCGCGGGCCCAGGCGACACGTCGCGGCGGTGCTCTCGATCATCGCCGCCGTCACCGTCGTTACCATCGCCATCGCGCTGCTGAAGCCGATCGTTCCGGTCATCAGCCTGGGCATCCTGTACGTGTTCGCGGTGCTGCCGATCGCTCTGGCGTTCGGCCTCGTCTACTCGGTGGTCGTGTCGGTGGCGTGCATGCTCACGTTCAACTGGTTCTTCCTGCCGCCGGTGCACTCGTTCACGCTGGCCGACTCGCGCAACTGGCTGGTGCTGGCGGTGTTCCTGGTCACCGCCGTGGTCGTGAGCCTCCAGGCCGCTCGCTCTCGCCAGAGAGCGGTGGATGCCGAGCAGCGGGAGGTGGAGACGGCGGTGATCGCCCGCCTGGCGACGTCCCTTCTGGAAGGCGGCACGATCGCGGACATGCTGGACGAGCTCTCACGCAATACCGCCGCCGTGCTGGGTGCCGAGTCCGCCCGCATCGAGCTCGGGCCGCCGCACCCGGCGCCGGTCGGCGAGTCGCCGCTGCCGCTGACGGTCGACGACCGCAAGATCGGCACGGTCTACCTCGACGTCGGGGCTGCGCCGAGTCTCACCGTCCGCCGGCGATTCCTCCCAGCCCTGGCCTCGCTGCTGGCCGTGGCCTCGGACCGGGAACGCCTCACCGCCGAGGCCGTCCAAGCTGACACGCTGCGGCGCAGCGACGCGGCGAAGACCGCGGTGCTGCGCACGGTCAGCCACGACCTGCGGACACCGCTGACCGCGATCAGGATGGCCGTCGAAGGCCTCAAGAACCCTGAATACCAGCTGGGTGAAAGCGACCGCAGCCAGCTGCTCGACACCATCCAGGTCGAGACCGACCGGCTCACCCGGCTGGTGTCGAACCTGCTCGACCTGTCACGCCTGCAGGCCGGTGCCGCCTCGCCGGTGGCGGAGCTGTGGCCCCCTGAGGCGCTGGTGACCCAGGCAATCGCGGCGCTCGGCCACGATGCCGACCGCGTCCAGATCGACGTGTCCCCCGACCTTCCGCCCGTGCGCGTCGACGCCACCCACGCACAGCGCGTGCTGGTCAACCTGGTCGAGAACGCACTACGCTACTCCGAACCCACCGAGCCGATCCTCGTTCGCGGCACAAGCACCCGCCGCGAGGTCGTTCTCCGGGTGGTCGACCACGGACCGGGCATCGACGCCGACGATCTGGAGCGAATCTTCGAACCGTTCTATCCCAATGGGCAGGCCCAGAGTGGCGCCGGCCTGGGACTCGCGATCGCCCGCGGATTCGCGGAGGCCAACGGCGGCCACGTGTGGGCGGAGTCGCAACCCGGGCAAGGGGCCTCGTTCGCCTTCGCGCTCCCGGTGGGATGACCGAGCACCCCCGCGTGCTCGTCGTTGACGACGAGGTGCCGATCCTGAACGCACTCGCCACCACTCTGCGGGCGGCGGGATACGAGGTCGAACGCGCCGCGAATGCGTCCCAGGCACTGGTGCTGGCGGCCACCCGTGCCCCCGATGCGATCATTCTCGACCTGGTGCTCCCCGACGGCAGCGGAATCGACGTCTGCCGCGAGATCCGCACCTACAGCACCGTCCCGATCCTGATCCTGTCGGCGATCGGGGAGGAGCGCCAGAAGGTCAAGGCCCTGGATGTCGGGGCCGACGACTACGTCACCAAACCGTTTGGCATCGACGAGCTGTTGGCGCGCCTGCGGGCGCTGCTGCGAAGAATCGCGCCGTCCCCGTCGGACACCCAGATCACGGTTGGCGAGATCACCATCGATCTCGAGGCCCAGCTCGTGACCGTCGCCGGGGAGCCGGTGCACTTGACCCCCACCGAGTTCGAACTGCTCAAGCTGTTCCTCCAAAACGTCGGCCGGCTGCTCACCCACCACATGATCCTGGAGCGGGTGTGGGGCGTGGCCTATCAGACCGACGCCAACTACCTGCACGTGTACGTGTCCCGCCTGCGGCAGAAGATCGAACCCGATCCGACCCGGCCGCGGTACCTGATCACCGAGCCCGGTGCGGGGTACCGCCTGGTCGAACCGGCCGTCTCAATATCTCCTGAAGATTCCGCCAATCAGCCTTAAAACAGCCTCAAAACGGCCTCCGGAGCCGTTTTGGTGGGCTACCGTGGGTGCATGGCAACGCTCACCTCCGCACTCCTGGGACTGGCCCGGCCGAAACGCCGGGAGGCGGCATCCGCCGATCTCGCGGCCACACTCGCGCGGTCGCAGCGGGAACGCCATCGCGCCGCCCAGGATCGGTTCGAAGCTGACGCAACCCGGCTGGCCGACGCCGCCGCCGAAGCCGTGCTGCGCAGCGTCGGTCACGAGCTGCGCTCACCGCTCGCGGCGATCATGATGGCGGCCTCGACCCTGAAGCACTCCGATCTCGACCTCGAGCCGGAGGAGCGCGAGGATCTGACCGCGACGATTGTGATGGAGGTCGCCCGGCTCGAGTGGCTGCTCTCCAACCCCGGCGAGCTGCTGGGGTCGGAGCGAGGAGCTGTGGGGTAATGGGCGAGAAGGCACTGGACGAGCGGCTCCCGGCCCAGGACACCGACCCCCTCAGCCGCGCGCTGAGCGGGATCATCCCCGGCATCGCGCTGCTGGCGGCGCTGTCGGTGGCCGTCTATCCGTTCCGCGACAACCTCCACTCGGGCACGATCGCGCTGGTGCTGCTGGTGCCGGTGCTGGTGTCGACCGTGGGTGGGGTTTGGGCAGCGCTCGGCGTTGCGGCTGTGGGAGCCGGCGTCTTCAACTTCTTCTTCACGGTGCCGTACCACTCGTTCCGGATCGAGTCCAGCGACAGCGTTGCCGCGTTTGTGATCTACATCGTCGTGGCCGTAATCGTGGCCGTCTCCGCGAGCCGCCGGCGCGACGCTGTTCTGCTGGCCGGCCGCCGCGCTCACGACGCGCGGTTCCTCCTGGCCAGCGGAGAGGAGATCGCTGACAGCTCGGATCCACTGGTGAGCATCCTCGACGGCCTGCATGGCCTGCGCACCGTCACCCGCCTCAAGGGCATCCACCTGGTCGCTCTCGACACCGGCCTGGGTGAGATCGACGAAGGCTATGGTGACGACGAAGCCGCGCGGCAGGCCGCCCAGCGAGTCTCGCAGAATGCGCGACAGGGAGAGGTCGCGACCTCGAGGCCCTCCGGAGCCAGCGGGGTATCGGCCGTGCCGATCGGGGCAGCCGGCGACGTCGTGGGTGCGCTGGGCATCGACTCGGGCGAGCGGCCGCTGGGCGACGACGACTCCCGGCTGATCGAGGGGTTCGCGCTGGTGCTGTCGCTCGCGCTGCGGCGCACACCGGTTTCGCAGGCTACGCGTCCGGGTTGATCAGCCGGTAGCCGGCGCCGGCGGCGGTCAGGATGTAGCGGGGACGGGTGGGGTCGGGCTCGATCTTTCGCCGCAGCTGCGAGATATGCACGTGCAGCAGGTTGGATTCGCTGCCGTAGCCGGGGCCCCACACCTCCCGCAGGATCGTGCGATGGGTGAGCAGCTTGCCCTCGTTCTTGGCCAGCACCCGCAGGATCTCGAACTGGTGGGGCGTCAGGTGCACCTCGCTCCCCGACATGCTCACCGAACGCTTCTCCAGATCGACCACCAGGTCACCGATGGTCAACACCGGATCGCCGCTGGGCGTGACTCTCCGCAGGCTGGCCCGCAGCCGCGCCAGCAGCTCGTCGATGCCGACCGGCTTGGTGACGTAGTCATCGGCCCCGGCATCCAGGGCGGCAACCTTCTCGCTCTCGTCCCCCACCGCCGACAGCACGATCACCGGCGCGGCTGTCCATGTGCGCAGCTCGCGGCAGACGTCGGTGCCGCTGCCGTCGGGCAGCACCAGGTCGAGGATCACGGCGTCGGGCGGACGCATCGCTGCCTCTGCCAGCGCCGCCTCGGCGGTCTCGGCCGTCTCCACCTCGTAGCCGGCAGCGCGCAGGCTGGTACGCAGCGCCCGCAGGATCTGCGGCTCGTCGTCGACCACCAGCACCCGCTGGCGGCCGCTCATACGCCGGCCTCCACGGGCGCTTCGGCCGGCAGTGCGAGCACGAAGGTGGCGCCCTGACCGGCGATCGATTCGGCCCACACGCGTCCGCCGTTGGCCTCGGCGAACCCGCGCGCGATCGCCAGACCCAGTCCCGCCCCGCGGGCTTCGGAGGTCGCCGACCCGCGCTGGAACGGGGCGAAGATCTGCTCCAGCTCGCCGGTGGCGATGCCTGAGCCGCGGTCGATCACCCGCACGGTCACCTCGGTGCCCCCGGTGGTCACGGCCACGCGAACGGGGACGGTCTCGGGTGAGTACTTGAGCGCGTTCTCGATCAGGTTGGCCAGCACCCGCTCGATCTGGCTGGGATCGACGCGCACCGCCACCGGCTGTTCGGGCAGCGACACCTCCACCCGGCCGGCCGCCTCCCCCAGTTCGTCCAGCGCCTGCCCGACCAGATCATCGATCGGCCACAACTCGGTGTGCGGCTCGGCCGCCCCCGCCTGCAGCCGCGACAGGTCGAGCAGGTTGGCCACCAGCCGGTCGAGCCGGCCGGCCTCACTGGTGATCGTGGCCAGCAGCTCCTGGCGATCCTCCGGCTCCAGCTCGAAGTCGTGCTGGGCGAGGGCCGAAGAGGACGTCAGGATCGCCATCAGCGGCGAGCGCAGATCATGGCTGACCGTCCGCAGCACGGCGGTCTTGATCGCATCGCTGCGCCGCAGCGCCTCGGCCTCGAGCGCCTCCTGCGTCAGCCGGTCGCGGTCGAGCGCGACCGCCACCAGCGAGGCCACCGCCGGCAGCAACCGGCGGCGGACAGCCGCACCCTCCGGATCCGGGCCGTCCAGGTACATCACTCCGACCGGCCGCTCGCCGACCACCAGCCGGTACGGCTCCAAACCGGGCGGCGCGGCCGCAGGCTGGGCGCCGACATCGATCGTGACCCGGTCGACCCGCAATACCCTGGCGACTTCCGCCGCGACCCGCTCCAGCTCGGCGTCGCGCTCGCCGCCCTGCAATAGCGACGTCGCCATCCCCGCCAGCAGGGCGGCCTCGGTGGCCCGCCGGCGCGAGCGGGCGGCCAGCTCGCTGACCACCACGGCGGTGAGTATGAACACCGCCAAGGCGACCCAGTCGCCCCTGTCGGACAGCCGAAACGTGTACACCGGGGCGAGAAAGAAGAAGTTGAACGCCAGCATCGAGGCGATCGCCGCCGCCACCCCGAACCCCGTGCCCCACACCACCGAGATCGGCAGCACCGCCAGCAGGTAGAGCACTGCCAGCCCCAGCACCGGCACCACATCGTCGATCACCGCGATCGCGCCGGTCACAGCCGCGATCACCGCCGCCGTGATCGCGATCCCGGCCGGCCGGCTCCGGCCGACCCGGTCGAGCAGCTTGGTGGCGACATCCATACCGGTCACCGTAGTCGATGCGCCGCGCTAGTCGTTGATCGCGCGGGCGCTCACCAGCACCAGCACGGCTGCGATGGCGACCGAGGTCAGGAACTGGATCAGCCAGCCGCCTCCCAGCCACTCATGGCCGATCACTCCACCCAGCAGGGAGCCGGCGATGCCAAACAGGGCGGTGGCGGCCAGGCCCAGGTGGTCCTGGCGGCCCGGAACGAACAGCCGCGCGAGCCCACCCACGATCAGTCCCATCGCGCCGTACCACAGCAGCAGCCAGAAGATGTGCAAGGTGAAGCCCAGCACCCCGATGCCGAAGGCGAGGAACAGAATGACGAGAATCAAGGCGATCAGTGCGGCCGGCATGGCCGAACTGTAGATCATCGAGATGATCTAGTCTTGCCGGGGTGACCCGGCAGGACACCATCCTGAGGTTCGGCGCGAGCATCGATCCCGACCTCGCCCGCGACCTGACCTTGTTCGACAACCTGCTCGCCCAGGTGCTGCTGGAGCAGGAGGGCGAGCCGGCGGTGACCATCGTCGATCAGCTGCGCGAGCTGTCACGCAGCGGCCGGGAGCACGGGTGGCTGGGCGGCGGCGACGTCGAGTTGCTGGCGGCTGTGGCCGGTCTTGACCCCCACCAGCGCGACCTGGCTCTGCGGGCGTTCACCCTGCACTTCCAGCTGATGAACCTGGCTGAGCAGCATCACCGGCTGCGTCGCCGGCGGCGATCCACGCGCCCGCGGGAGACGTTGTCACAAGCGGTCGCCACGCTCCGCGCCCAAGGCCTGGACGACACCCAGCTGCGCGCGCTGGCCGATCAGATATCGGTGCTGCTGGTCCTGACCGCCCACCCCACCGAGGCCGCCCGGCGCACCGTGCTGGGCGCCCAGGTGCGGCTGGCTGACCAGCTGGAGCAGCTGGACGACCCGTGGCTGAGCGAGTCCGATCGCGACCACGCCCACCGCCACATCGCCGGAGACATCGAGCTGCTGTGGCAGACCGACGAGGTGCGCTCGACCCGGCCCTCGGTGGATGACGAGATCCGCCACACCCTGTGGTTCTTCGAGACCAGCCTGCTGGACGCCGCCGCCGATGTGGCCGAGGCCTGGGAGCGGGAGTTCCCGTCGCTGCCGCTGCCGCTTCGATTCGGCAGCTGGGTCGGCGGCGACCGCGACGGCAACCCCTATGTCGAGGACGAGCATCTGGCGATGGCGCTTGGGCGGGCCCGGCAGCTGGCGCTGAAGTCGTTTCGCGAGCAGGCCCGCGACCTCACCAGAGCGTTGGGGATGTCGTCAGGGCTGGCGGGCGCCTCGCAGGAGCTGCTCGACTCGATCGAACAGGACGAGCGAGAGCTGCCGTGGGTGGCCCGCGAGGTCGGCGAGCGTAACAAGCACGAGCCGTACCGCCGCAAGCTGACGGCCATGCACCGGCGGCTGGACAGCGAGCTGGTCGGCCGCGACGAGCCTGGGTACACCACGGCCGGCCTCCGCCGCGACCTGGATGTGATCGACGCCAGCCTGCGCGCTCACCGCGGCACCCGGATCGCCGACACCAAGCTGGCGCGGCTGCGCCGCCAGGCCCAGATGTTCGGGCTGCAGCTCGCCCAGCTGGATGTGCGGGTACATGCCCGCGACCTGGAATCCCCGGATCTGGCGGCGACGCTGGAGGCGATCGCCGAGGCCCAGCGCAGCTTCGGAGAGGATGCGATCCGGCGGCTGGTGGTGTCCGGCGTGGAGTCGGCGTCTGATATCGCGGCGGCCGCCGCGGCGACCGGGCCGTATCAGCTGGCGGTGGTGCCGCTGTTCGAGTCGATCGACGCGCTGCAGGCCGCCCCGGCGATTCTCGGCGAGGCGATCGACGATGCCCGCTTCGGCGAGCGCGCCGTCGACCTGCTGGGAGCGGTGACCGTGATGGTCGGCTACTCCGACTCGGGCAAGGACGGCGGCATCCTGACCGCCCAGTGGGAGATCACCAAGGCCCAGGAAGCGCTGGCCGAGCTGGGCCGCAGCCGGGAAGTGCCGATCCGCTTCTTCCACGGCCGCGGCGGGTCGGTCGGGCGCGGCGGCGGCCCCACCCACGCCGCCATCCTGGCCCAGCCGCCGGCGTTTCCTCCGGGTCGGATCGAGCTGACCGAGCAGGGCGAGACGATCTCGTTCACCTACGGCTTGGAGGAGATGGCTGCACGCAACCTCGAATCGGTGATGGCCGCGACCCTGGAAGCGGCTCACCCCGCCGACGCCGGCGGCCACTCACTCGAGCAGCGAGAGCTGCTCGAACAGCTCTCCCAGCGGGCCGGCAGCGCCTATCGCGAGCTGCTGGACGATCCGGCGCTGCCCACGTTCGTGCGCCAGTTCACGCCGCTGGAAGAACTCGCCCTGGTGCGGATCGGATCGCGCCCGGCGCGACGGGCGCAGGATCCCGACCTCCGTGCCTTGCGGGCGATCCCGTGGGTGTTCTCGTGGACGCAGACGCGCATGCTGGTACCCGCCTGGTACGGGGTCGGGACGGCGCTCGCCCCGGCGCTGCACGACCTCGACACCCGCAGGGAGCTGCGGGCGCTGTACGCCGGCTCACCGTTTTTCCGCAGCCTCTTGAACAATGTCGAGATGGCGCTGGCGAAGTCGTCGATGCGCGTGGCCGGCCTCTACCGCACGCTCGTCCACCACGACCAGGGCGACCGCATCTTCGACCGGCTGGTGGAGGAGTGCGAGCTGGCCCGAGGGACGGTGCTCGAGATCGCACAGGCCCGTGAGCTGCTCGACCGACACCCCCCGGTGCAGCGCATCATCCAGCTGCGAAACCCCGACGTCGATCCCATCAACGCGCTGCAGGTCGAGCTCTTGCAGCGCTGGCGCGACCCGGATCTGGAAGACGGCGACCGGCTCGAGCTGGAGCGGCCGCTGGCCCGGACGATCGCGGGAATCGCAGCCGCGCTGCGCAACACCGGCTGACACGTTCAGCCCGTGTTAACGCCCAGGCGGTGAGGCATTAAGCGCCCTTGCGCGATCTCGCCGGCAACCGCTAGCCTGAATACTCCACCAAATCAGTTGAGAATTCAGGAGACCGCCGTGCCCACCGATATCCAAAACCTGCTCGTGCTCGCCACCGGCATCCTCGCCGGACTCACCAGCATCCCCCTCGTGTACTTCGCACTTCACAGCCACCGACAGCTGGGCGAGCTGCGCCGATCTCACCGGCAACTGCATCGGATCGTGGCCGACGATCGCCGCGATACCTCAGCGGGACCGGAACGGCGACCGACGCCGGCCGTGCGACCCCACCGGGAGCGCCCGGTGACCAGCCGCCCGGTGCGCCAGCGCTAGGGGAGTTCGCTGAGCAGCATCGCCAGCTGCCGCCGGCGGTGGTGGAAGATCGCGCGGAGATCGCGGGCGGCCACAGCGGCGTTCTGAAGCTCGTGCGGGCCGCGACCGCCGTGCAGCCGGTAGGAGACGCGGTCAGCACAGAGCGTTGCGTTTCCCAGGTCGGCGAAGCGATGCTCGTGCACCCACCGGGCATAGGGCCCCGACACCTGTTCGTCGACGAAGCGGTGCGGCGGCTCCCACGCGCTGATCAGCGTGCGCCATCGCAGCGGCACCCCGTGCAGGCGCAGCCGATAGTCGATCAGCGACCCCTCGCCCAGTGCGATCGGAGTGGGAGTGACGATCCCAAACCGCAGCCACGGGGGCGTGATCCGCTCCAGGTTGGTCGCATCCGAGAAGAACTCGAACACCTCCCGAATCGGCCGGTGCAGCACCAGCCGTGCCTCCAGCAGGTGTCCCTGCCGATCCCGTCGGATGGTGACCAGAGCATCGTCGGACACCTCCGAACCGTACCGGCAGGCTACGCGCTGACCGCCACCAACTGCTCCACGTCCAACTCGCGACGCTGTGCGCCGGAGCCCGGGTGCACGATCATCGCCGGCTGCGGCGAGCGCAGATAGTTGATCACCGACGATGCCGTGCGCGGCCCGGGGATCACGGTCTTCCAGGTTGACAGATGGGCCTCCACGTGGAAGTCGCCTCCGGCGACCGCCGGCAGCTCACCCTCGGCCACCCACGCGAACACGTGGTTTCGGTTGATCAGCTCGAACCGGTGGGCAAGCGCGCGCAGGTCGCGGTCGAGCCACCACCGGCGGGTCGTGCGGCCGGGGGTGGGATCGCTTTCGAGCGCGTGCGGATGCACGGCGATCACCGCGGCGCCGAGGCTGTTGGCCCGCTCCAGCGCGGCATCGATCCCGTGCTCGAGCCCGATGTAGGTGTGCACCCCGATCACGACCGCATGCGCGGCCCATGCCGGGTCGGCGTCGTCCCAGGTGAGCTCCAAACCGGGGATCACCGACATGCCGTACTCGGCCTGGGCACGCGCGTTTTCGAGCTGGATCGCGCGGAGGTAGGGTGCGAACACCTCCTCCGTGATCATGGTGTGACTGCGCACGACATGATCGGTGATGCACAGCACGTCGTATCCCGCGCGGCCGTACAGGTCAACCACCTCGGGCAGGGACAGATCGCCGTCGCTCCAGGTGGTATGGGCGTGAAGTTCGCAGAGAAGGTTCATACCCACAGTCTGCTGCGCGCCGCCTGGACCGGGGTTCAGAAACGGATACCGCCAAGAGAACATCGGGTTACCCTGCCAAGCGGCTTGCGCCCTGCTTCGGTCATCGTCGGGGTCACGTTCGCGGTCGCGATGGCCGCGACCACCGTGTCCACCCCGCTCTACCCGGGATACGTCTCGGCCTTCGGCCTGTCGCCGCTCGACATCACCATCGTGTTCGCCGCATACGGCGCGGCGGTCATGTCCGGGCTGGCGCTGTTTGGCCGGCTGTCCGACCACTACGGACGAAAACCGCCGCTGGCTGCGGCGCTGGTGGTCGCCCTGTGTGCGATGGCGGTGTTCGTTGCGGCCCAAGGCCTCGACCTGCTGCTGGTGGGCCGCGTGCTGATTGGCTTCACCGCAGGCATCTACACCGGCACCGCCACCGCCTGGCTGGTCGATCTCGACAGCGACCGGGTGCGCGCCACCAAGCTGGCCATCGCCGCCAATCTCGGCGGACTGGGGCTCGGGCCGCTGCTCGCCGGAGTGCTGGCACAGTGGGCTCCCCATCCTCTGCGGCTCGTCTACCTGGTCGAGTTGGTGCTGCTCGCACTGGGGCTGGTCGCCCACAGTCGGATGCCCGAGACGGTGGCCCGCGACCGCTTCGAACTCGACTTCGCCAGCCTGAAGCCACCGCGCGAGACGCTGTCGGTGTTCATCCCGGCGGCGACGGCCGGAATCGCCGCCTTCGGCGTGTCCGGCGTGTTCGGGGCGACCGGCCCTGCGATGCTGCATTCGGTGTTTGGGGTGGATGATCCGTTGGCCTCCGGCGTGCTGCTGTGGGCGTCGTTCACCGCCGCTGTGCTGGGACAGTTCGTGGCCCGCCGGTTCGCGCCGGCCCAGGGTTTGGTCGGGGGGTGCGCCGGGCTGGTGGTGGCCGTCGCCTGCCTGGCGGGCGCACTCCAGGCAGAGATCCTGGTCGCCCTGGTGCTGGCGGCGGTCATCAGCGGGATGGCAATGGGCGTGATCGTGGGCGCAGGCCTGGGACTCCTGACTGCCGCGGCGCCTCCCGAGCGTCGCGGCCAGGTGGCATCGGCGTACTTCCTGGCCACATACCTGGGGCTGGTGGTGCCGGTGGTGGGCTTCGGCCTGGTCGAGACCGACACCGGACTGGTCACCGCCGGGCTGGTGTTCTCGGGCCTCGTGGGATGCGTGGCGGCAGCGTCGGGGCTGGCCGTACGCCGGTTCTCGGCGCGTGTCGCGGGTGCGAACCGTGCGACCATCTAGGATCCGGGTCGATGCTGGAAAGCCTCGCACATACGATTCTGCGCCACCGCAAGCTGGTGGTCGCGATCTGGATCGTGCTGACCCTGATCGGCGGATTCGCGGCGCCGCGTGCCGCCGACCGGCTGCTGACGACCTTCTCGATCCCCAGCTCGAAGTCGTACCAGAACAACCAGCAGATCGTGGAGAAGTTCGGGAACGGCAGCCAGAACCCGATGGTGCTGGTGTTCCACGACCCCACCGGCGACGTCACTCAGGCTGCGGGCATCCAGGACTCCGTCCAGGCTGCGCTCAAGGTGAATCCTGACGCCCGCGTGAGCTCGTACTTCAACACCGGCGCCGACTCGGGGCTGTATGTGTCCAAGGACGGCCACACGATGTTCGCGGTGGTGTACCCAGCCGGCGAGAACGGATTCGGATCCGGCGGCACCATCGCCGCGACCCAGCAGGCGATCGCCGCGAGCGCCCCGGCAGGCGTCCAGGCATCCGTCACCGGCCTGGACGCGTTGCAGCAGGCCGCCGGAGAGGGCGCCAGCGGCGGCCCCAGCATCCTGGTCGAGGTCGCGATCGGAGCGCTGGGCGCGCTGATCATCCTGCTCTTCGTGTTCGGGACACTGCCCGCTGTGGCCATGCCGCTGATCGTCGCAATGGCCTCGATCCTCAACACCTTCACGCTGATCTTGCTTCTGACCTACGTCACCGACGTGTCGGTGATCGTCGAGTTCCTGGTGGCGCTGGTCGGCCTGGGCGTCGCCATCGACTACTCGCTGCTCTTCATCTTCCGTTTCCGCGAGGAGCTGGCGGCGGGCAGGTCGTCCGACGACGCGCTGGTGGAGACCATGATCCACGCCGGCAAGTCGGTGGTGGTGTCGGGTTCGACCGTCGGCATCGGCCTGCTCAGCATGGTGATCCTGCCGATCCCGTTCATCCGATCGATCGGCGTCGCCGGCCTGCTGATCCCGATCGTCTCGGTGATCGCCGCGTGCACGCTGCTGCCGGCCATGATGGCGATCGTCGGCACCGGCATCAACCGGGTGCGGGTGATGCCGCGACGCTTCATCTCGCAGTCGGATCCCGACGTCGGCCCATGGGCACGATGGGCGCGCATGGTCACCCACCACGCCGGTGTGATGGCGGCGCTCGGGATCGCCATCGTGGTGCTGGTGATGATCCCCACGATCTCACTCAATCCCGGTGATGCCCTGGCCAAGAATCTTCCCGGGGAGGGCCCGGCGATCACCGGACGCGACCAGCTGGCTGGGGCCGGCATCTCCGCCGGGGCGATCTCCCCGATCAATGTGACGGCCGAAGGCGCGACTCCGGATCAGGTCGCCAAGATCGTCGCGGCCGTCGGCAGCTCCAAGGGCATGGCCGGCGCCTCTGCGCCCGAGGGCTGGAGCCGCGACGGCCTGACCGTGATCGAAGCCGTGCCTGCCACCGACTCCGCCAGTGCCGACGCGTTTGGGGCGATCGCCACGCTCGAGAACGACACGCTTCCCGAACTCGAGCAGCAGCTCGGCGGCGCGGTCAAGCTCGGTACCGCCGGAGGGCCGCCGCAGTCACGCGACTTCGAGCACACCGTGTACGACAACTTCCCCTACCTGCTGCTGTTCGTGGTCGTGCTCACCTACGTGCTGCTGGCGCGCGCGTTCCGGTCGCTGGTGCTGGCGCTCAAGGCCGTGATCCTGAATCTGATCTCGCTGACGGCGGCCTACGGCATCATCGTGTTCATCTTCCAGCAGGGCCACGGCAGCAAGGCGATCTGGAACATCGACGCGACCGGCGTGATCATCTCCTGGATCCCGCTGATGATCTTCGCGTTCCTGTACGGGATCTCGATGGACTACGAGGTGTTCATGCTCACCCGCATGCGCGAGATCTATGACGAGGTGGGCAACACCAACCGGGCGATCGAGCTGGGCCTCGCCCGCACCGGTAAGCTGGTCACCAGCGCGGCGCTGATCCTGATGTTCTCGTTCCTGGTGCTGTCATCGAGCCCGGGCGTGGACGTCAAGCAGTTCGGGATCGGACTGGCCGCAGGCATCATCTTCGACGCCACCGTGATCCGCGCCCTGCTGGTGCCGTCGCTGATGCGACTGATGGGCGAGTGGAACTGGTGGATGCCCCGCCCCGCAGCTCGACTCCTGTTCCTCCGCCCCGAAAAGCCCGCCCCCGCGAGTGGTGAATAAATGGTGCCAGGCACCATTTATTCACTCAGACTTCTCAGACCAGCTCTGGTCGAGAACAGCCAGGAGGTAGTCGGCGGGTTGGGCGCCGGAGGCGCCGTAGTGGCGGTCGAAGACGAAGAAGGGCACCGCTGAGATTCCCAGATCTCCCGCCAGCCGCTCGTCGTTTCGGACATCCTCGGCGTGCAGCCCGGATTCCAGCGCGTCCAGCGCTTCGCCCCGATCGATGCCGATCTCGGCCGCCAGGTCGGCCAGGGTGGCGCGATCGCTGATGGCCCGGCCCTCGGTCATGTAGGCCGACAGCAGGCGCTCATTGGCAGCCTCCTGCAGTCCATGATCGGCCGCGAGGTGGATCAGGCGGTGCCCGTCGAAGGTGTTTCCCAGCTGAGCCAGATCGAGCCGGTACTCGAGGCCGAGCTCGGCCGCGATGCTGGTCACCCGCTCGTGCTTCTCCGCGATCTCGGCCGGCCCCATCCCCCGTGCCTGGGCGTAGTAGTCGTTGAGCAGATACGGCTCCGTGCGTTCGTTGGGCGTCAGCTCGAAGCTGCGCCAGGTGACATCGACCGAGTCGCGATGCTCGAACCGGTCGAGCGCGCGCTCCAACTGGCGCTTGCCGATGTAACACCAGGGGCACACCAGGTCGGACCACACCTCCACCTGCAACCGCGGCGCGGCGGCGCTCACACCGCCACCTGCAACGGCTGGCCGGCCACGGCCTCGTCCAGCACCGCCCGGATCCAGCCGATCCGGCCCGGCTCGGCCCACACCGCTCCGTCACCGAGCGCCAGTCGCGCGGCCCGCCCGTCGGCGACCAGCTCGAGCATCGCCAGCTCCGCCGCCACGGCGTCGGGGGCGTCGTTTCCGCGGGCGAGCAGGGCGGCCACCTCCTGGGTGGTCAGTCCTTCAGGAAACGCCGCCAGCAGCTCGGCAGGGTCATCGGGCACGCCTCGGCGTTCGATCGCCGGATCGAGATTCGCGAGCAGGACGTCGTAGGCCTCCACCAGCTGAAAGCCCCCGGCGATGAGCTTGACGTCACCGCGCTCGAACACCACCGACGGGGCGGTGTAGCGGACGGCACCGTCAGTGGTCGCCGTCTTTCCCTGGCGCTCGGCCGGCGACCCGGCCGCGCTGCGGGCCTCGGCCCGATCGCGGTGGTAGGCCTCCGTCACCTCGGCGCTGTCCAGCATCGCCCGGAGCGCCGACGAGTCGAGCCCCGTCGCGGCCGAAACGACCCGAACCAGGTGAGCATCGTCGTCCAGCACCAGCGGGGAGTTGAACTGCATCAGCTGCAGCGCGCGCAGCGCCCGCCACTCGCTCCCAGGCTCCAACAGCCGTGAAGCCGCGAGCGCCCGGCAGGCTCGCGCGGTGGCGGCAATCCGCGCCTTGGGCTGTGGTGCAAACGGCATGCCGAAGCGCCGGAAGCTGAGGTGGCCACGGGCCTGGCGAAGCGTTGTGTACCCCCGGTCGATGTACTGCTGAGCATCCTCTGTGAGCCCGATCGTGACCAGGCGCCAGTCGAGCCGAGCGCCGTAGCGCCATCGGATCACGCTCAGCGCGGGGATCTCGGAGTAGGCCCAGGGACAACCCGGGTCGGTGTGCAACACGGTGCTGATTTGGTCGTTCATCTGTCTCCCTGAATGCGTGCGAAGGTACTTGAGCAGCGTAGCATCGCACTTACCCAACGTAAGTACCAACGCAAACCGAGCTAAGCTCCGGTCAGTGACCGCCCCCACCGAACCTCTCGAAGTCTGCCCGGATCTGACCTCGGCATTCGAACTCCTGGGTAAGCGCTGGACCGCCCTGATCCTGGATGTGCTGGCCAATCGGCCGGCCCGATTCTGTGAGATCGCGCGGGGCATCCCGGGCCTCTCCGACCGGCTGCTGACAGAACGCCTGAAAGAGCTGACCGCCGCCGGCCTGGTGCAGCACACCCCGTCCGGGAACACCTCCAGCGCCTACGAGTTGACCGACGCGGGCCGGAGGCTCTTGCCGGGGCTCAACCAGATCCGGCAGTGGGCCAAGACGCGTAACCACCTGGTCACCACGTGATCGAATAGGATCCGCCCCGATGCAGCAAGGCTCCTGGTCTCCGCTGCGGCGCACGCTGGCCGCGGCCGTGCTCCTACTGTCGCTGACCACCGCCGCCGGCTGCGGCGGCGGCAGTGCGACGTCCGGATCCGGGTCGGGCGAGATCCTGCAGGTCGGCAGCACCTACAACATCGACTCGCTCAACCCGTTCACCGCGATCGACGCGCAGGCCTACAACGCCTTCATCATGGAGTATCCCGAGCTGGTGCAGTACGGGCCGGGGCTGAAGCTCGAAGGCGACTGGGCCAAGAGTTGGACGACCAGCCCCGACGGCCTGGTGTGGACGTTTCACCTGATCCCCGGCGGCAAGTGGTCGGACAAGGTGCCGCTGACCGCCGAGGACGCCGTGTGGACGATCGAGACGGCGCTCAAGTACAAGGACGGCGCCACCTCGTACTACGCCGGCACGCTGCTGGGAGTCAAGAAGGCCGAAGCACCTGATCCCAACACCCTCGTGATCACCTACAGCAAGCCGGTTGCCGGCGTGCTCGCCAACCTGGAGCAGCTGTTCATCCTGCCCCAGCACGTGTGGGAGAAGTACACCGGCAACAACGGCAAGGCGCTGTCGTCGTACTTCCCCGACCAGCACCTGCCGACCGTCTCGGGCGGGCCGTACACCATCACCAAGTTCGAGAATAAAGGCTCCACGGTGTTCAAGCCCAACCCGTACTTCTACGGCCCCAAGTCGCACGCCGCCGCCGTGGTCCTGACGTACTACACCAACCCGACCTCGATGATCGCCGCCTTCCAGCAGGGCGACATCAACTTCATCGACCAGGTGCCCTACACCGTGGCCAACTCGCTCAAGGGCACATCGGGTGCAGCGGTGGTAACCGAGGACGGCAGCGAGGTCACCAATCTCGGGTTCAACTCCAACCCCAAGAAGCCCAAGAACCGCGAGCTGCTCAACACCACCCTGAAAGAGGCCTTTGAGTACGCCACACCGCGCCAGCAGCTGATCGATGTCGTGTTCGGCGGCCACGCCAAGCCGTGGGCGAACATCATGTCGGCCTGGTCGGGCCCCTCAGGCTGGCTCAACCCCGATGTGAAGCCGCTCCCCTATGACCCCGACAAGGCCAACCAGATGCTCGACTCGCTGGGCTATCCCAAGGGCGCGGACGGCATCCGCCAGGTGCCCGCCACAACCGGCCGGTACGCCCAGCCGGCCCACGAGATGAGCTACGACGTGATCGTGCCGGGGGACCTCGACTTCAACGGCGACCGCCAGTTCGACATCCTTCAGACGGCCTACAAGAAGATCGGTGTGAAGCTCAGCCAAACCCCCGGCGGTGATGTCAGCCAAGCCTTCGACGCGATCACCGCGGCGGGCTACAAGTACACCAAGGCCGACATGTTCACCTGGTACTGGCATCCCTACATCGATCCGAACTACAACCTTTCCACCGTCACCAAGGCCCAGTGGGGGAATGCCAGCGATACCGGCATGGACGATCCCACCTACGACGCCATGTACAAGCAGCAGCAGGTGGCCGTCGACTTCAAAAAGCGCCAGAAGCTGGTGTGGCAGATGGAGGCGTACGTGGCGGACAAACGGCCGTACATCCAGCTGGTCAACACCAACCTGATCACCGCTCACAGCAACGATTGGACGGGGTTCCAGCCGCAGCTGTGGTCGTACTGCAAGTGCTACTACACGGCACCCCACACGACGTCGTAGTCAGGGCTCGCTCTAAGCCGGCGCCGCGGCGGCGAGCACCAGCCGCCCCATGACCTGACTGCGGCGGGCCGCTTCCGTGTCGCCCTCGCCGGCGGACACGATCGCTCCCTTCATCAGGATATGCCAGCTGCGGGCGAGGTTGTCGGGATCGGCCACGCCGGTATCGGCGGCGAGCCTGCCGAGGAACACCCGGATGTTGGCGAGATGGTCGACGCAGGCGGTGCGGATGCGGGACTCGTCCACCCCGGACTCGAGCATCAGGTTGATGAACGAACAGCCCTCGAAGTCGTCTCGCCGAAACCAGCTGTCGAGCACGTCGAAGATCGCCAGCAGCCGCTCGCGTGGGTCATGGCTGCGAGCCTCGACCTCGGTCTGCAGCCAGCCCATTGTCCACACCTGCTCGCGCTCCTGCAGGAACGCCAGCACCAGATCGTCTTTCGACCGGAAGTGGCGGTACAGGGTCATCTTGGCGACTCCCGAGCGCTCGATAATGGTGTCCACACCCACGGCCTTCACGCCGTGGCGCGAGAACAATTCGTAGGAGGTATCGAGGATGCGATCGCGGGCGGGGATGCGCGGGTAAGGAGCCACCGATCCCACATGTGAAGCCGCTTCCACTGCCAGACCCTACCAGATGGTGCGGATGGTTACTTTAACTGGAGTCCAGTCCATCTTGGGAGAGTTTTCCAGGGTGTCAGCCTCGGCTACGTTCCCTTCGTGCAGCTCAGCCGCCGCCAACTGAACCGCGCCCTGCTGGCACGGCAGATGCTCCTGGCACGCACCGAGGCACCGCTGACCGACATGATCGAGCGGCTGGTGGGCCTGCAGAGCCAGACCCCCAACTCGCCCTACTTGGCGCTGTGGTCGCGTGTTGCCGATTTCTCCCCGCAGGCGCTGGGACAGCTGATCAGCGACCGCCGGACGGTCCGGATCGCACTCCAGCGCTCCACCATCCACCTGGTGTCGGCGGCCGATTGCCTGGCGCTTCGGCCGGTGCTGCAGCCCGTGATCTCGCGCTCGCTGAGCGGCAACTATCGCCGTCAACTGGAGGGGGTCGACATCGCCCTGCTGGAGGCGGCAGGCCGAGAACTGGTGGACGAGCAGCCGCGCACCTTCGCCGAGTTGGGAGCGCTGTTGTCGCCGCGCCTCGACGGACGCGACCCGCAGGCGCTGGCCATGGGCGTGCGCGCCGCGGTGGCGCTGGTGCAGGTGCCGCCGCGCGGCGTGTGGGGAGAGTCGGGGCCGGCCCGCCACACCTCGGCAGAGGCCTGGCTGGGACGGCCGCTGGGCAGCGGCGCGACCGCCGACGAGCTGGTGCTGCGGTATCTGGAGGCGTTCGGCCCCGCCACCGTCAAGGACGTGCAGACGTGGTCGGGTCTGACCCGCCTGAACGAGGTGGTCGCGCGGCTCCGGCCCCAGCTTCGATCGTTCACCGACGAGCACGGTGCCCAGCTGTGGGACGTGCAGGACGGGCTGCTGCCCGACGCCGACCGCCCGGCTCCGGTGCGGTTTCTGCCCGACTACGACAACGTGCTTCTGTCCCACGCCGACCGCACCCGCGTGATCGCAGCCGAGCACCGGCCGCTGATCTTCTCCGGAAACGGCGTCCACCCGACGGTGCTGGTGGACGGGTTTGCCGCGGCCCGTTGGAGCTCCGATCGCGGGAAGCGCAGCTCCACGCTCGTGGTCGAGCCGTTCGCCAAGCTCACCGCAGCCGATCGAGGGGCGATTGCCGAAGAGGCGGCGCGGCTGCTCGAGTTGCTCGCCCCGGACTCCCAGCCCGACGTCCGCTTCGCTCCGATCTAACGGCCCAAGAAGCTGAGCACGGCCGCCTTCAGGGCGTCCCGCCGGCGCGGCTGTGTGCGCACCCGGATGGTGCCGAAGGCGCCGCGCGTTCGCAGCCGCACCACCGGGGCACCCGGTGCCGGAGCAGCGTCCACTCGCAGCTCGTGCGTGGCCGAGAACCCGCCCGCGTCCAGCTCGACCACGGCGCCCTCGGGTACCAGCACGGTGGTCGTCCCGAACCAGCTGACCACCTCGAGGTCGATCACGGGGCCGTGCAGCACCGCTTCGCGCAGATCGATGTCGATGGTGCCGCACAGGCTCATATAGCGGTTGTGCTCGGCCGGCAGCCAGCGGCCGCCCCGGGTCAGGTGCGAGCACACCGCCCACTCCCGCCGGTGGGCCACATACAGCGACTGACCGTGGCCTGCGGGCAGATCGCGCACCAGCAGCGCCAGCTCCTCGCGCGTGCGGGCACGATGGGCCAGCTCGGCACGGTCGGCCAGCTCCTCCAGGGTCAGGCTGCCGTTGACCGACGCATCGCTGAGCCGGCCGACGGTGTGCTCACGGTCGGCGTCCGTGGCGCGAATGGCCGGCCGCGGCTGCTCACTCATACGAAAAGCCTACCGCCTGGGTTTTGACTACTGTGATGGTGGGCACCACTAAGGGACGTCGACGGTCGGAGGTGACCGGAAAATGGACGACATCGAGATTCTTGCGAGGATCAACGAGTTGGTGAACGAGGAGAACCTGCTGTGGGAGCACGAGAGCCACGGCACCCCCTCGGAGGACGACCGCAAGCGGCTGGAAGAGATCAAGGTGCAACTCGACCGGGCGTGGGATCTGCTGCGCCAGCGGCGGGCCCGCGAAGAGTTCGGGCTCGACTCCGAGTCGGCTCAGCCCCGATCAGAGGGCGTGGTCGAGAACTACCAGCAGTAGCGCCCAACGGCCGGTAGTCTGCCGCGATGCAGCGGATCGCGGTGATAGCGGGTGACGGCGTTGGCCCCGAGGTGGTGGCGGTCGGCAAGCGAGTGGTGGACGCCGCGGCCGGCCCGGGAGTACTCGCCTGGGACGACCTCGACTGGGGCAGCGCCTGGTACCTCGAGCACGGCGAGATGATGCCGGCCGACGGGATCGATCGGCTGCGCAGCTACGACGCGATCTATCTCGGCGCCGTGGGCTCACCCGACGTGCCCGATCACGTCACCCTGTGGGGCCTGCTTCTGCCGATCCGGCAGGTCTTCGATCTCTACGTCAACCTGCGGCCGGTGCGGCTGCTGCCGGGCGTGTCCTCGCCGTTGGCGGGCCGCACCAGCGATGACATCGACATGGTGTGCGTGCGGGAGAACACCGAGGGTGAGTACGGCGGAGTGGGCGGCCGGGTGCACCGTGGAGGGGCGCACGAGGTCGGCGTCCAGGTCGACGTGTTCACCCGCCACGGCGTCGAGCGGATCGCCCGGTATGCGTTCGAGCTGGCCCGCACCCGCCGCGGACGGTTGGCGAGCATCACCAAATCGAACGCCAGCCCGCACCACTTCGTGATGTGGGACGACGTGTGCGATCAGGTGGCTGCGGAGTTCCCCGACGTCGCCTACGAGAAGCTCTTGGTGGACGCCGCCTGCGCCTACCTGGTGACCCAGCCCCAGCGGTTCGACGTGTTGGTGGCGTCCAACCTGTTCGGCGACATCCTGACGGATATCGGCGCCGCCGTTCAGGGTGGCATGGGGCTCGCCGCCAGCGCCAACCTGCCCTACGCACCAGGCGTGCCGGGACTGTTCGAGCCGGTGCACGGATCCGCTCCCGACATCGCCGGTACCGGCAAGGCCAACCCGATCGGGGCGGTGTGGGCGGGGGCGATGATGCTGGAGGCACTGGGCCACGACCATGCCGCCGCCCGGGTGATGGGCGCCGTGGAAGCCGTGCTCAGCGCCGGGGCGGTGCGCACCCCCGACCTGGGCGGCGCATCCTCGACCGACGAGGTCGGCGCCGCCCTCCTGGCCGCCCTTGAATAATTGGTGCCAGGCACCAATTATTCAACCTTGCCCGAGATGTGGTTGTCTGCAACAATCCGTCTGGGCTCCCGCCCGGCAACACCCGAGGAAGGGAGACCCAACCCATGAACACCGCCGGTTTGATCGACGAGGCCGTCGATCTGATGGAGCGGGGCAAGGACGGACAGGCCTCGCACGTCCTTCTGACCGCGGCGATCGAGTGTGACGATCCTGCGCTGGCACCACGGATCAAGGAGCTCGGTGAGCAGGGTCTGGAACGCGCCGGCCGGTTTCGCAAGGGAAACTGGAACGAGATCGTGAAGCTGGCCGACGCCCGTATGGGCGCCACAGCCTGAGTGGCAGACGCCGCCGGGGGCGCCCTGCGCCCCCGGCGGGTCGAGGATTTCCGTATCCTCTGCCCATGGCGCTCCTGCATCTGTCCGACGATCTGCCCCTGTTCCGCAATGCCGTGATGGTGGCATCCTTCGACGGCTGGGTGGATGCGGCCGAGGCCGCGTCCGACGCCGTCGCCCACATCTCCGAGCACGGACAGGTGATCGCCACCTTCGACGGTGACGCGATCTTCGACTACCGCTCCCGCCGCCCGGTGCTGGACGTCGAGGACGGCCGGCTGACCGAGCTGCGATGGCCGGAGCTTGCGATTCGCCACGTCGCCGTGGGCGATCGCGACCTGCTGGTGTTCTCCGGCGCAGAGCCGGATCTCCGCTGGCAGGAACTTGGCCGGGAGGTGGCGGCCGTGATCGACGAGCTCGGGGTGGTGCAGTGGATCAGCCTGGGAGCGGTTCCCGGCGCTGTCGCTCACACCCGCACCGTGCCGCTGATGAGCACCGCATCGCACGACGGAGTGCTGGCCGAAGGAGAGCCGCGCGGCCCCGAAGGGCTGCTGCGGGTGCCGGCGGCCGCGCTCTCGACCTTCGAGATGGCCGTCACCGACGCCGGCACGCCGGCGGTCGGATTCTTCGCACAGGTGCCGCCGTACGCCAGCATCGGCTACGCCGCCGCGACCATCGCGCTGTTGGAGCGGCTGGCGCGCCACCTGGACATCGAATTCGACCTCGACCCGCTGCTCGAGATCGAACGCGAGCAGCACGCCCGCTACGACGACGCGATGGCGGGAGATGCGATGCTGCGCGAGACCGTCAAGCGGCTGGAAGCCGCCGCCGGAGACCTCGAGGACGAGCAGCTTCCCACCGGCGACCAGCTCGCCCGCGAGATCGAGCGCTACCTGCACAAGCGCGACGCCGAAGACGGCACCGACTAACCTCCGATCAGGAGTCGATCAGCTCCAGCGCTGAGCCCACGATCGTCTCGCTGTCGAGGCCGAAGTGCCGATAGAGATCGCCCACGTCCCCGGACTGGCCGAAGCTCGAAACCCCCAGTGAGGCGATCCCCGCGCCGTGCACTCCGGCCAGGAAGCTGAGCGTGTGCGGATGGCCGTCCAGCACCGTCACCATCGGTGCGGCACGATCGGCCGGGAACACCTGCTCGAGGATGTCGGCGTCACCGTCGCCGAACCCCTGCCGTGCTTGCAGCGCGCGGAAGATCAGATCGGGCGAGGTCAGGCACACGACATCCACGGCCACCCCGGCGGCGGTGAGCGTCTCGCCCGCCGCCAGGCATTCGGGCATGATCGCCCCCACCCCAACCAGCGTCACTGCGGGGACATCGTTCGCAGTGCGGATCCGATAGCCGCCCGCCACCACCTGCAGCCGCCGCCGCTCGCGCTCCGCCGGATCCTCGGGCACCGCGGCCAGGGACTGGTCGAGTGCCCGGGTGGTCAACCGGAAGTACGAGCTGGTGCCGTCTGCCCGGCCCAGCCGGCTCATCGCATGCAGGAACGTCCACTCGAAATCCTGCCCGAAGGCGGGCTCCCACGCCACACAGCCGGGCTGTTCCAGGCCAACTGACGGCGTGATGATCGACTGATGCGCGCCGCCCTCAGACGCCAGGGTGACCCCCGAGGGTGTGCCGACCAGGATCGACTGCGCCCCGGCGTAGATGCCGAACGACCACGGCTCCAGCGCGCGGTTGACGAACGGGTCGTACAACGTGCCGATGGGAAACAGCGGCTGGCCGTCACGCGACCAGGTCACACCCAGCTCGCTGAGCGCGCCCACCAGATTGCCCTCGGCGATCCCCAGCTCAACGTGCTGGCCGTGGGTGCTCTCACGCCAGCTCACCAGCCGGTCGGGATCGTCGGCGAACCAGTCGATGCGGTCGCCCACGTTCCAGATCCCCACCTTGTTGATCCAGCCGCCAAGGTTGGTGGACGAAGCCACATCGGGGCTGACGGTGACCACATGCCGGGCGGCGTCCGGCGCGACCCGCAGCAGGTCGAGGAAGAACCGGCCGAAGGCCTGCTGGGTGGACGCGCCGGCGCGGTGGGTGCGGCCGGTCTCGGTGGGGAGCGACGGCACCGGTCGCGGCTCCACCACGGGCCGGCGCAGGCGCTCGGCCGCGGCGGCGCACAGGCGGCCGGCGGGAGAATCGGGCTCGAATCCCTGCCACGGATCGTCAGCGTCCGCACCCAGCTCGGTCGCCAGCTCCCTCCACTGATCGACCGTGAGCAGCGCCGAGTGGTTCCCGGGATGGCCCTGGGTGGCCAGCCGCCAGGCCTTGATGGTGTAGGCGAAGATCACCGTCGGCCGGTCCACCACCGCATCGGCCTGCCGGTACGCGTCCAGCAGCGCCGACAGGTCGTGCCCGCCGAGGTCGCCGACCGCACGCCGCAGCTCGTCGTCGGACAGGTGCGAGATCAGCCCGGCGACCTCGTGCCTGCCGCCGCCGGATCCCGGCAGTCCCTCCCGCAGATGCTCGGGGGTTGCGCGCAGCAGCCGCTGGTACTCCTCGTTGGTCATCGAGTCGATCCGGCGGCGCAGCGACTCTCCCCCCGGCCGGCTGAACAGCTCGTGCAGGTGGCGGCCGTACTTGACCGTGACCGTGTGCCAGCCGGCGGCTTCGAACATGGCGGAGATCCGGCCGGCGGCGATGTCGGGAACGACCCGGTCGAGCGACTGGCGGTTGAGATCGACGATCCATAAGAGCTCGCCCAGGCCCGGCACCACCGGATCCACGATCGCCTCCCAGCAGGCGCCCTCGTCCAGCTCTGCGTCGCCCACCAACGCGATCTGCCGGCCGCCCTGCTCGACCTCGAAGTGGCCGGCGACGTAGCGGTGGGCAACCGCACTCCAGGCGGCCGCGGTGGCTCCGATGCCGACCGAGCCGGTCGAGAAGTCGGTGTGGTCGGGATCCTTCAGGCGGCTGGGATAGCTCTGCAGCCCGCCGAAGCTGCGCAGCTCGGTGAGATACGAGCGATCGAGCCGGCCGAGCAGATAGTTGACGGCGTGCAGCACCGGCGAGGCGTGCGGCTTGACCGACACTCGATCGGCCGCGTGCAGGTGGTGGAAGTAGAGCGCGGTCATGATCGAGACGATTGACGCAGACGACGCCTGATGGCCGCCGACCTTCACGCCGGAGGCCGTTTCGCGGACGCGGTTGGCATGGTGAACGATGCTGGTGGCAAGCCACAGCACCCGTGACTCGACCTCCGCCAGCGCCTGAAGGTCTAAACTGTTCTCCATGGTGGCCAACGATTCTTACCTTAGAACAATTGAACCTCTGGCGCTGCCGCGTGCCGCCGACGCCGTCACGCGCACCCTGATCGATGCGCTGCGGCGGGGCGAGCTGGTCGTCGGCGATCAGCTGCCGCCGGGGCGCGAGCTGGCGGCGCGCATGGGCGTCAGCCGCCCGGTGCTGCGTGACGCGATCGAGCAGCTGCAGGCGGTGGGCGTGTTGGAAAGCCGCCGGGGAAACGGCGGCGGCGTCTTCGTGCGCAGCCTCACGCTGCCCACCCACCTGCTCACCGACCGCACTCTTGACGACCCCCGCGATCTGGTGGAAGCGCTGGAGGCGCGACGGACAATCGAGACCAGCTGTCACCTGCTGGCGTGCGAACGGGCGGGCGAGAACGATCTGAGCGCGCTGGCCGGATTGGTGGCAGACCTGGAGGGGGCGACCGGCGACCCACAGGAGTTCATCGAACTGGACGTGCGCTTCCACCTGCGGGTGGCGGCAACGGCGCAGAACCCGACACTGATGGCGTTCCTGGCCGAGATCTTCCGCGACCTGGCGTCGGCTCGCACCCGCTACCCCACCGGGTACGGCTCGATGGAAGCCGCGATCGGATACCAGCGACGCACCCTGGGGGCGATCCGCTCAGGCGACCCGGAGCTCGTGCGCGCCGCCGCCGACGACCACCTCGCCGGACTCGAGGAGCACTTCCTCGGGCATCGACTGCCGTGAGGTGATTGCGGGTGCGGCACGCGAAGCTCCTGTCGCAGTGGAGAGTGGCCCATCCTCTCCAGCGGCTACGGTTCGAGTCAGGCGGCCGTCGGCTACCGCAATTCCACGAGGAGGCACGATGTCGTCGATCGCGTCGCAGCACACCCGGCAGGGCTGGCACAGCATCCTGGGCGGGGGAATCGCGAGTTTCATGGGCGCCCCGGTCGTAGAGCCGGACGCCGACGCACTGCGAGCGGCCGGCGCGCGCGCAGCCTTCATCGGAATGCCGTTCGATTCGACCACGATCGCCCGGCCGGGGGCGCAGCTGGGACCGCGCGCCGTCAGGAACTGGTCGAGCCACCTGCTGAGCTACCACGGCGAATACGATCTCGACCTGTTCGAGGAGCTGGGGTTGGTGGACGCCGGAGACGTGGACGTCGTTCCGGGCAACGCACCGAAAACGATCGACCGGGTCGCCGACGCGATGGGCGAAGTGCTCAAGACCGGCGGGCTGCCGGTGCTGTGCGGCGGCGAGCACACCACCACCATCGCGGGTTCGCTGGCAGTCGATCGGCACGCACCCAAGGGCCGATACGGCCTGATCCTGCTCGATACCCACCTGGACACCGCCGCTGAAGTCGGCGGCGAGGCCGTCAATCACTGCTGCCCGATCACCCGGGCGATGGAGCTGGACGCGTTCGATCCCTCCCGGTGCGTGATCATCGGCCCCCACGGGGCGCTCAATCCCAAGGCCGAGTATGAGTACGTGCGCGAGCAGGGCATCACCGTCCACCACGTGTCCGACGTGGAGCGAAAGGGCGCCGCCTCGATCGCCGAGGACGCCGTCGCCCGCGCCTCCGAGGGCACCGACGGGGTGTACGTGAGCTTTGACATCGACGTGCTCGACGTGTCGGTGGCACCGGGCACTTGTGTGCCCACGATGGGTGGACTGACCTCTCGCGAAGCGCTCACGATGATGAAGATCATCGGCCGCGCCGACCTGATCGCGTTCGACGTGGCCGAGGTCGCGCCCGCCTACGACCACGGCCAGTCGGCCATGGCCGCATGCCAGGTAATCGCCGACACCCTGGCCGCCTACGCCGATTCGCATCAGGCCAAGGCGGGTCGATCCTCCGCGGTGGTGTAGGTACAGACCCGAGGAGTCTCCATGAGTGATGACCGCAGCTGGTACACGGCCGACTATCCCGAACTGCGCGCCGGCCCGCCGTGGGTGATGCAGGAGATGATCGAGGGCCAGGCGGGGCTCCCCGCGGCAATCCTCGACGCGCCGTCACCAGGCGTGGACGCGGCCGGGAAGGCAATCCGCGACGCTGCTGCCGGCGGCCGGCCAATCGTGATCACCGGCTGCGGCACCTCCGAGCACGGGGCGATGGCGGTAGCGGCGCTGGTTGCCGACGCGCTGCCGGATGCGTGGGTGGAGTCCCGGCAGGCACTGGACGCCGCCCTCACGCCCAGGCCCGGGGGCGTCTGCGTGGCGATCTCCCACGACGGAGGCACGGCAGCCACGCAGCAGGCGATGGAGTCGGCGCGGGCGGCGGGGGCGACCATCGTGGCGGTTACCGCCAAGCCGGAATCGAACGTCGCCGGCGCCGCGGATCACGTCGTCACCACTCCCATGCTGGATCTGTCGTGGTGTCACACGGTTGCCTACACCAGCGCGATCCTGGCCGGCGTTTCGCTGGTGGAAAGCGGCGACACCAGCATTGGTCTGGCCAAAATAATTGAGTCCGCGCTGGGCTCGCGCCCCGTGCTGGCAGAGGCCGCGGGCACCATTTACGGCGACCGCCGGATCATCACCACCGGCCTGGGGACCGATGAGATCTCGGCTCGTGAGCTGGCGTTGAAGATCGAGGAGGGCGCCCGCATCCCGGCCACCGCGCACCAGCTGGAGACGCTCTTGCACGGCCACCTGGCCGGGTGCGACGCCGATCGTACGGCGGTCGTGCGGATCGCCACCGACCCCCGCGGCGGGGAGCTCCATACTCGCCGACAGGCCGAGGCCGACGCGGCGCTCGCGGCGATCGGCATCCCCACGGTGGTGCTCGGCCCACCGCTGGGATCGGCTGCAGCCTCGTCTCCTGCCGAGGCGCTGGTGTCGGCCGCGGTCGCACTGCAGCTGTTGACCCTGGAACTGGCCCACGCCGCCGGCACCAACCCCGACCTGATCCGGCGCGAGCAGCGGCCCTACCGAGAGGCAGCGGCAGCCGCAGGCGGGTGAGCGTCCGCCGGTGTCACCGGTTCCGGTAGCGTTCACATCAATGGACCACATCGAGCTCACACCTGAAGAGATGGCTCGGCTCCAGGCCCAACTGGCCGAGCTGGAAGGACCGAAGCGCGCCGAGATCGTGGATGCGATCGCGGTGGCCCGCGGCCACGGAGACCTCTCCGAGAACTTCGAATACCACGCCGCCAAGAACGAGCAGGGACTGCTCGAACGTCAGATCACCATCCTGCGCGCCAAGATCGAGAACGCCGTGGTGGTCGACCCCGCAACCCATCGCGCGGACGGGCGCATCTCGGTCGGCTCCAAGGTGCAGCTCCAGGACGAGTTCGGCGACCACATGGAGGTCGTGATCTCGAGCGCCGGAGGCGAGAACGCGGTTTCCCCCGAGTCACCCATGGGCCGCGCCCTGTACGGCGCCGGCGAAGGCGACACGGT
Source organism: uncultured Actinomycetes bacterium (assembly GCA_963727235.1). Classification (GTDB taxonomy): domain Bacteria; phylum Actinomycetota; class Thermoleophilia; order Gaiellales; family JAICJC01; genus CAVPTL01. Next base: position 11,482 of record CAVSFZ010000029.1, on the reverse strand, counting down.
CACCATCGAAGCGCCCAAGACCTCCTGGACCGCCCGCATCCTGACGATCACGTAAGTGGTGAATAATTCGGTGCCTGGCACCAATTATTCACCGCTCACCGAACAGCGGGAGGTGGGGTCGGTTGGCCTCGAGCATCTCGTCGAGCAGTGCCTGGGTCTGGTCGAGGTCGAGGTTCGACGCTGTGGTCGGGTCGAGCACGAATGCGTGCAGTGCCGCCTTGCGATCCCCGCTGAGCGCGGCCTTGACCACCTGCTTCTGAAAGTTGAAGTAGTGGTTGAGATGCGCCGCCAGCGCATCGTTCAGCGGCCCCGCGTACACCGGGCGGATGCCGTAGGCGTTGATCTGGGCGTTGACTTCCACGATCGCGTCGTCGGGCAGGTTGGGGATGGCGCCGTTGTTGAGCGCGTTCACCACCCGAGTCGCATTCCGGTTCTCGACGATGTCCTCGATCATGTCGATCACCTCGATGCCCTCGTCCTCGTCTCCCTTGGGCAGGTCGGCCAGCGTCACCGGCGTGTCATCGGCCGTCCACTGGGCCGCCAGCTCTTCGAGTCCCGCGACCCGAGCCTTCTCGTAGGCCATGTCGTGAGTCTCGATGCCGTAGCGCATGTCGACTCCCTGGGCGGTGCCGGAGTAGGGAGCCTCCAGCCGCTGCATCTGCGGATAGAACTCGGTCCAGTGCGTCCAGCAGTACGGCAGCACGCCATACGTCTCGAGCACCCACTTGACCACCGGGTTGGTCGCCCGCGCCTTCACCAGCGGCATCGCGTCGGTGCCGTCCTTGAGCCGCAGCTCCTGCACCGAGGCGCAGTGGTTGATGCCGGCCACCACCGGCGGCATCGCGATCTGGTCGGGGCTGACCCCCGCTTCGTGGGCCAGCCACTCGGGGCTGGCCGGATGCCCGGTGCACGAGCAGAGCGCGTACGACTTCACCTGTGGCGCCGCGGCCCGCATCGCCAGAGCCTCGATCGGAGCCGGGTTGGTGTAGTTGAAGACCCACGCGTCGGGCGCCACCTCGGCCACGTTGCGGGCGACGTCCGCCAGCACCGGCGCGTTTCGGAACGCGCGCATGATCCCGCCGGGGCCGATCGAGTCGCCCACGTGCATGACGATGCCGTGCCGTCCCGGGATCTCGAGATCGTTGGCCCAGGCGTCCATCCCGCCGACCGCGATAGCGGCGATCACGAAGTCCGCTCCGGCCAGCGACTCGCGCTGATCCAGGGTGCTTCGCACCGACAGCTCGCTGCCCTCGCTCTTGATCAGCTTGCGGCCCAGCGACTCCATCACCTTCACCCGGCCCTCGTCGACGTCCATCAGCGTGACGTTCGAGTCGCCCAGCGATTCGCTCAGAATCAGGCGGCGCAGAAGCAGCGGCACGAAACTGGAGCTGCCTCCGCCCACAATCGTGATGTTCTTCCCCATGTGTTCGTGGCTCCTAGTTCATCGAGTCGTCGGTCATCGGCAGGATCGTTTGCTCCAGCACGCGGTGGGTGCGCGGCCGAGACACCGCATGAACCACCGCGTCGGCCACCTCCTCGGCCTGCATCATGCCGGGCAGATCGGGATCTTCGGGGGTGCGACCGCGGTTCTCACCCATCGCAAACGCGGTCGCGACCCCGCCCGGCGCGATCGTCGAGCAGCGCACGCCGCGCCGGTACAGCTCATGGTCAATCGAGCGCATGAACCCGACCTGGGCAAACTTCGAGGCGGCGTACACCGACTCCCCCTCGGGCGCGCGCTGACCGGCCACCGAGGCAATCACCACCAGATCGGCAGCATCGCTCTCCAGCAGCCGCGGCAGGCTCGCCCGCACGGTGTACAGAAGGCCCTTGACGTTGACGTCGATCATCTCCTCGATGTGGGCGGGATCGAGGTCGAGGAAGTCGCCGTATGCCCCCACGCCCGCGTTTGCGACCACGATGTCGAGCCGCCCAAAGCGCTCCACGGTAGCCGCCACCAGCGCCTCCACATGGTCGGGGTCGCGCACATCACAGGGCTGTGCCAGAGCGCCCTGGATCCCCATGTCATGGCCGCGCCGCGAGGCCATCGCAACCTTCGCCCCGGCGGCAACCAGCCGCACGCAGGTGGAGGCGCCGATGCCGCTGCTGGCACCGGTCACCAGGGCCACGCGCCCCTCGAGTGTGCTCATGATCTGCTCTCCATCAGTTGCAGTGGTCGGAGTGCGGCTGTGATGGCGGCACGTCCAGGGCAGGGTTGCGATCGAAGAACCCCACCGGCTTCAGCTTGAATCCGATCGTGGTCACCGGCATCACCGGCCAGTCCTCCGGCCGGGGAACGTGGTGGTGGCCGAACGTATACCAAACCACGATGTCACGCCCATCGATGTCGCGATCCGCGCTCGTCCACTCCGGCAGCCCGGCGCCGCCGGGGTGCATGTTGGGGTAGTCGCCGGCGGCGTAGCGCTCCTGCGGCGAATACGGGGTCACCCACAGATGCTCGTGCAGGAACCCGGCGCGCTTGCTCACCGGCGCGTCGGGCTGGGCGAACGGCACCGTGTTCTCGCCGGGCACGAGCCGGAATGCGATCGGCTCGCCAAGGCGATGCTTGACCGCCGGGTTGACGATCTCCCACCAGCGAGCCGACGCGCTGTCGGTGCGCCGGCGTGCGGACAGCTCCGTCTGCAGCCGCCGGCGCCGCGGCCAGAACGCATTTCCGTACGGGTTCTGAGGGCCGGGCGGAAGCGACTCGGTCCACACCTCGTCGACCGCATTCTCGGTGCCGTCGACGTCCAGGTCGAGGCGCATGTTGAAGAAGTGCTGATGCACCATCGCGTTCAGCCCAGGGGCGACCAGCACGCCGTGCTCGGGCCGCACGCCCGGCGCCACCGCCCCGGTCGACAGCACCCCCGTGAGCTTCACCTCGAACTCGATCGTGCCGTCCTGGTACAGGTACCAGAAGAAGCCGTAGTCGTAGTTGCCGATGGCCGAGAAGGACGAGATCACCAGCCGCCGCGAGCGCCGCACCTCGCCCCGGCCGTCGCGCCACTCGATGTGCCGCCACAGCACTCCCACGTCCTCCTCGTGCAGGCAGATGGCGTTGGGGATGTGCACCGGCTCGCCGGCGGAGTCGGAGACGTCCACGTCCAGGTACACGATCTCGCCCAGGCAGTCGCACCCCCGGGTCAGCGGCGAAGCCGCAATGCCGACTCCGTTCTCGCCCGCATCGAAGGCGTTCTTGAAGTAGTGGGTGGGGCTGGGATCGCCGTAGGGCACGACCATCTCCGACAGCGAGGCGCGGTGCAGGATCGACCGCAGCCGACCGCCGTCCTCATAGCCGAGCTGGTTCAGCACCAAGCCCTCGCGGGGGGTGAAGCCGACGTGCACCTGCCATCGCTGCCAGCGCACCACCCGGCCCTCGACGGTGAACCCGGCGCCCTCCGGCTGGGTGATCTCGAGCGGCTTGATGTCGTCGCGAAGCGGCGCGCCGGCCTCGACGTCGAAGTTGCCGCTCTCCGGCGGGATCGGCACCACACCGTGATCGTCGACCCGCAGCACCTCGCGCTTGTTCAGGTCGACCAGTGCAATCACGCCGTCCACCGGGTGGGCCCACTCGCTATCGCCGGGATGGGGACGCACGAACGCGACCGCCCGCCCCAGCCGGATGCCATCCTCGCCCGCGTCTCCGAAGTGGCCCGCCGGCCAGGCGTCGACCTGCACCGTCTCGAAGTCGGTGATGCCGCGCCTGGCCATCGCCGCCTGAAAATCGGGATGCAGCCGCACCAGCTCCTCGGCCTCCATCAGCTCGCTGACAACCGCCATCGGCTGGATGTCAGCCCGCACCCTCCAGCCGGTGACGGCCGCGGGGTCGAGCGACACCGTGACCTCGACCGCCGCCTCGGAGCCGCGATCCAGCATCACCACGTCGGCAACCCGAGGCGGGCGGGCGCCCCCGGCACTCCACGCGGACACCGACGCCTTGTCCGGCTCGGCCAGCTCCATCGTGATGAAACGGGTGTCAGGAGACAGCTCGGCGAACTGCGGATGCGAGCGCACCGTGGCCGCGGCCGTGGCAATCTCGGTGGCCGACAGCGGGTCGAGCGGGTGCGCGAAAGGTTGTATTCCTCCCATCGATTCCCTAGTATCGCGAAATCGCTGGTTGCGGCGACTGTGAACCGCTCCTGGTAAATCCTGCGGCCGACGGTGGGGTCGAGCGCCCGACGGAAGGTACATCGTGTTGAATGGAAGCAAGCGTCTCGTCGCGGTGCTCGCGGCTGCGACCTGCCTGGCGGCGACCGCCGCAGCCTGCGGCTCCAGCAGCAGCTCTGACAGCTCGGCGCCGGCCTCGAGCGGCTCGATCAAAGGCCAGACCATCACCGTGCTGGTGCCGTACCCGATCCCGCAGAGCGTGATCGACTCGTTTACGGCTGCAACAGGGGTGAAGGTCAAGTACGTCGTCACCGGCTGGGACCAGACCCACAACAAGCTGGTGGTGGCCAACACGGCCCAGACGTACGTCGCCGACGTGGCCGAGTTCGACTGGTCGTTCACCGGGCAGTTCGCCGGCGCCAAGTGGGTACAGCCGCTGGAGGGCATGCTGCCCCCCGCCTTGATGACCGACCTGTCCGCCATCGACGCGGCGTTCCAGTCCGGCGGCAAGACCTACGCGGCCTGCTTCTCCAACGACTTCCGCATGTCGCTCTACAACAAGGCGATGTTCAAGACAGGCCGGGATCACCGAGTTCCCGAAGACCTTCGCCGAGCTGGGGCAGGCGGCGGAGAAGCTCAAGGCATCGGGAGTGAAGTACCCGATCGGGATCCCCATGGCGGCCACCGAGGGCGGCGTCACTCCGTGGTACCTGCTGACGCTCGCTCACGGCGGCCAACTGTTCGACGAGAACTTCAACGCCGAGTTCGACAAGCCCGGGTCGGCCGGCTATCAGGCGCTGCAGTGGGAGGTCGACGCGATCAAGAAGGGCTGGGTCTCACCCGGGTCGGTGTCTCAGGATGACACCCCCACCTCCGACAAGTTCTACGCCGGCCAGACCGCAATCCTCCTGGCCAGCAGTCCCGGCAGCCTCGCCACCGCCAACGACCCAAAGCAGTCGAGCGTCGCAGGCGATGTCGCCCCGGGCCTGGTGCCCGGCGTGGACGGCCCAGGCGCATCGTTCGGACTGCCCGGAGGGCCTGTCGATCCCGACCACGGCCGAGCATCCCGAAGCCGCCGCCGCCTTCATCAAGTGGTGGCAGAAGACCGACAACTCGATCCTGATCTACAAGAAGGAAGGCAACCTGCCCTGCGGCGCCTCGGTGCTGAAGAAGCTCGCAGACGACGGTGAGCTCGCCGGCGGCCAGGTCGTGGCGCAGGAGGCCACCAAGGTGAAGGCGCTGTTCCCGCAGGGTGCTCCGGTGTGGTATTCGGCCTTCAGCGCTGATGCCCAGGGCCTGCTCAACGCGGCCGTTCGGGGAGACATGAGTGTCCAGGATGCCCTCTCGCAGCTGGCCACCAAGGCCAAGCAGGACGCCGAGAACTGATCGATCCGACTCGCTGATGGGTGGGTGACGTGCGGACCCGGCTGTTCGACCGCGAGTCGACGACCCTGGGACTGTTGATGGTGGCGCCGGCCGTGATCGCGGTCGGCGGCCTCATCATCTACCCGCTGATTCGCGGCTTCCAGCAGAGCATCCAGTCGTCGGGCCTGTACGGCCAGCCGAAGCGCTACGTCGGCTTGCGCAACTATCGCGACGACATCCACGACCCGACCTCGGTCAACGCCATCAAGCACACCTTCGAGTATGTGGTGCTGGCGGTGTCGATGGAGCTGGTGCTGGGCATCATCATCGCCGTCACGCTGCACCGGATCTTCCGCGGACGCGGCATCGTGCTTGCGATCCTGGTGCTTCCGTGGGCGCTGCCGTCGGTGGTCAGCGGAGTGCTGTGGCGTCGCATCTTCGACCCCGACAACGGCTTTCTCAACAGCGCGCTCCTGCACCTCCACGTGATCAGCGAGCCGCACGTCTGGATGGCAAGCGACCGCTGGGGTATCGCCTTCATCACGCTCGTGCACGTGTGGGGCGTGTTGCCATTGGTCAGCTTGATCCTGATCGCAGGCCTCCAGAGCATTCCCGAGGAGGTCTACAGCGCATCCTCGGTGGACGGCGCCAACCCGTGGCGGCAGTTTCGCTACATCACCTTCCCGTTGCTGCGTCCCTCGATCGCGGTGGCGCTCACGATCGGCACGCTGCTGGGGATTGCCATCTTTGACGAGATCTACGTGCTCAACGGCACCGCGCTCAACACCCGCTCGATTCTGATCCAGGTCTACAACACCACCTTCGTCGAGGCCGACTTCGCCCACGGCACGGCGCTTGCGTTCCTGCTCGCGGGAGTCACGGCACTGTTCGGATGTCTGTACGTGCTTGGCCTGCGGAAGGCGACGGCATGAACGAGACCCTGGGAGTACGCGTGCTTCGCTGGATCGCGATCCTGGGGATCATCGCGTGGTCGATCGGCCCGATCGTGCTCGGGGTGGTCACAAGCGTCTCCAGCCAGTTGGATGTGCGCGCGGTTCCGACCGTGTGGGTGCCGCACTCGGTCTCGGTGGACGCCTATCGCCAACTGCTGCAGGGCACCGACGCCCAGCAGTCGGGCGGTACCGTCACCGAGGCGGGCGTGTTCGCGCAGGCGATGAAGACCAGCGCGATTCTGGCGGTGTCCACCACGGTGGTCACCCTGATCGTCTCCACCATGGCCGCCTACGCGTTTGGCCGGCTTCGGTTCGTGTTCGGCCGAGCACTCTTCTACGCCACCCTGACCACGATGATCGTGCCCATCTTCGTGGTGGTGGTCGCGCTCTTCCAGGTGATGGCGCGGCTGCACCTGATCGACACGAAGCGCGGGCTGGTGATGGTGTTCGTGGCGACCCTGTCGCCGCTTGCCACCTGGCTCTTGTACAACCACGTGCGCGAGATGGAGACCGAACCCGAGGAGGCGGCGCTGATCGACGGCTGCCGCAGGTGGCAGGCGTTTATCCGCGTGGTCGTACCGCAGATGAGCTCGGCCATCGCCGCCGTGGCCGCGATCCTGGTGCTGTCGGTGTGGGGCGAGTTCCTGATCCCGCTGCTGCTGTCCTCGACCGAGAACTCCAAGCCGGTGACCGTGCTGATCACCGAGTACGTCGGCAAGTACACCACCAACTACCCGCTGCTGGCGGCAGCCGGGGTTTTGGCGCTGCTGCCGCCGGCGTTGATCGCACTGTTCCTGAACCGCCGCATCCAGGGCGTGATGGCGGGATCGTCATGAGCGATCAGGGCACCGGCACCATCTCCCTGGAGGGAGTGACCAAGGTCTTCCCCAACGGCGTGATCGCGGTCAACGACCTCAGCCTGGAGGTCGATCCGGGCGAGTTTTTGGTTCTGGTAGGCCCCTCGGGGTGTGGTAAGACCACTGCGCTTCGGATGGTGGCGGGGCTCGAGCCGGTCACCGGCGGCGAGATCCGCATCAACCAGAAGCTCGTGACCCGGCTCCCGCCGCGCGACCGCGATATCGCCATGGTGTTCCAGAACTACGCGCTCTACGCGCACATGTCGGTGCGAAACAACATGGCCTTCGGCCTGAAGATGGCACACACCCCAAAGGACGAGATCCGGCGGCGGGTGGACGAGGCCGCGGGCATGCTGGGCTTGGACGACCTGCTCGATCGTAAGCCCAAGCAGCTCTCAGGCGGCCAGCGCCAGCGGGTGGCGATGGGCCGTGCGATCGTGCGCGAGCCGGCGGCGTTTCTGATGGACGAGCCGCTCTCGAACCTCGACGCCAAGCTCCGGGTCGAGATGCGCGGCGAGATCATCCGGGTGCAGCGCCGGATCGCAGCCCCGACGCTGTATGTCACCCACGATCAGACCGAGGCGATGACGATGGGCGACCGGGTCGCGATCCTGCGCGACGGCGTGCTGCAGCAGCTCGGCACCCCCGACGAGATGTACGACGATCCGGTCAACGCCTTCGTGGCGGGATTCATCGGCTCGCCCGCCATGAACCTGCTGGACGCCCGCCTGGAGCCGGCCGACGGTGGACTCGAGCTGGCGTTCGGTGAATCGCGGCTGGCGATCCTGCCTGGGGTGCTGGCGCGGCGGCCGGGGCTGAGCGAGTACGCCGGCCGGGTGGTCACGCTGGGGATCCGGCCGGAGGACTTCGGCGAGGGCGCAGCGGCCCGGCCCGATGCCGACGGCGTGGTCACGGTCATACCCAGCCGGGTGGAGTCGCTGGGATCGGAGCTGGTGGTCTACCTCGACCTGGGCTCGGTCGGATCGCAGAACGCCACCGCCCGCCTGGAGCGCCGCGCCGCCGTCACCGACGGCGAGCCCATCGACCTCTCCGTCGACCTCGACCGCCTGTACTTCTTCGACCCCGAATCAGGCCACGCCATCCGGTGAGCACGTGCATAAAAGGTGCCAGGCACCTTTTATGCACCGACCTTAAACTGACGCGAATTCGTGACGAATGCGGACAGCGTCGTGGCTCTGGCCGGCAGTAGCGTGCTGCGATGCCGCGCGCGCCTCGACGACAGGAACCGGGATCTCTTCACCACGTGACTCTCCGTGGGAACGACGGCGCCGCGGTGTTCGTCGACGACCACGATCGCCGCTCGTTTCTGAGCGTGTTGCGCCACGCCGGCGAGATCGCTCGGTGGCAACTGCTGAGCTACTGCCTAATGGGGAACCACGTGCATCTGCTCGTGAGACTTCGCTCCGAGACGCTTTCGGTCGGCATGCACGCAGTGGCGACGACCCACGCACACCGCTTCAACGCTGTGCACGGCCGCACCGGTCACATCTTTGGCAGCCGCTTCTTCGCCAAGCCGATCGACCACGACGAACACCTTGCGCTCACGTTTCGCTACATCGCACTGAACCCGTGGCGGGCCGGACTCGTCGATGATCACGAGCGGTGGCCCTGGTCAGCCCATGCCGCACTCGCAGGGCTTGCCCCTCCCCACCGAGCTCTTGACCGCCCCGGCGCGCTCGAATACTTTGACGGATCCCCTGAGCACTACCGCCAGTTCACGGCCGAGGGCCGCGACCTTCCCGAACGGCCGGCACTAGCCGACGCTGTAGGCAGCGACCCGACCTATCGTCTGGCAATCTTCTACGGCTACAACCAGGAAGAAATCGCCTCGGCTCTCGGCGTGAGTCAGGCGACGGTCTCGCGCCGACTCCGCCACGCGAACCGTCGGTGAATAAAAGGTGCCTGGCACCTTTTATTCACCTCACCAAGACGCTGAGGATCTGGTGGGGCAGGTAGGGCAGCTCGATCTGGTCGTCGTGGACTCGTAGCTCGGCGCCGGGGTCCTCGAGCAGGTTGCACAGCTCGGCGCCGCGGAACGGCACGCCCACCCGGATGCGGGCGACGCCGCGGCCGCCGTGGGCCTCGTACAGCCTCAGCACCAGCGCGTCGGAGTCTTCGGCCCGCTTGACCGTGTCGAGCACAAGGTTGGGATCGTCGACCGCAAACCAGGAGTGCGGGGCGGCGGCGCCGGAGACCCATCGGAGCGGAGTCTCGAAACGGGCCGCTTCGGCCACCACTCCAGCCTCGCGCCATCCGCCCGAGTGCGGCATGACGGCGTAGGCGAACTGGTGCCGACCGATGTCCGCCTCGGGGTCGGGCGCGGTCGGGGAGCGCAGCAGGCTGATCCGCATCTGATTCTGGTACGTCGAGTAGCCGTACTTGCAGTCTGTCAGAAGCGCGACGCCAAATCCATATTCCGACAGGTCGGCGAAGCGATGCCCCGGCACCTCGTAGCGGGCGAGATCGTGACTGGTCGAGTAGTGCGTCGGCCGCTCGGTGTGCCCGAACTGCATCTGGTAGGTCGCGTTGGCGCTGCGAACCGCCACCGGGAACAGCACCTTGAGCAGCGTGTGCCGCTCGTGCCAGTCGGCGTCGCAGTGGAACTCGAGCCGGTCGGAGCCGGCGTCCAGACGCACGGTCTGGCGCATGCTGCTGGCCTGCCCGAACTGCCACTCGATCGCGACCTCGGCCCGCAGCGGGCGCTGCGAGACGATCGCGACCGACTCCGCCGGGGGGGTGTCGGCGACCGTCTCGAGGTGAAACGGGTCGATGTCCCAGGCGTCGAACGCGGTGGGGCGATCGTCGTACAGCTGCAGCCGGTTGCCCGGCTCTGCCAGCGCCTCCACCCCGCTCTCCAGCAGGATCAGCGACTGCAGCCGGCCGTCGCGCCCCAGCTCGGCCCGCAGTCGGCCGTTCTCCAGCACGATCGATCCAGAACCATCGGAGACGGTCACCGGGGCCGGAGCGGTGGTGACCGCGCCGGGCCCGCAGGCCGGCGCCTCCACCCACACCAGCTCCCCGTCAGGGTGGTCGGCCACGCCCGCTCGCGCCACCCCCAGCGTGTTGACCGGAGTCGCGCCCGGCCCATCGCCCTTCAGCAGCGCCAGCGCCTGGGCGGTCACGGACTCGGCGGCCGACACCACCTCGGCATGCTCCGCGCGGGTGCGCTCGTACACCTGCCCGATCGACGAACCGGGCAGGATGTCGTGGAACTGGTTCAAGAGCAGCAGCTGCCACGCCTGCCCCAGCTGCTCGGCGGGATACTCGCCGTCGGCCACGCGCACCGCCACCGCCGACAGCAGCTCGGCGTCGTGCAGCGCCCGCTCGCCCTCGCGGTTGCCGCGCTTGACCGCGGCCTGGGTCGTGTAGGTGCCGCGGTGATACTCGAAGTAGAGCTCGCCCACGATCGTCGGCCGGTCGACGGCGTCGGCGTCCAGCGCGGTGAAGAACTCATCCGGCGTCTGGATCGTGGTGCGCGGCACACCCTGGAGGTCGCGGGCGCGGCGCAGCGTCTCCAGCATCGTGGGGGTGGGCCCGCCACCCCCGTCGCCGAACCCGAACACCAAAAGGCTGCGATGGGAGTAGTCGTGATCCTTGTAGCTGCGCGCGTTGCGGCGCAGCTCCTCGATCTCGGCGGTGGCGTTGTAGGTGTCGGCCGGAGGGAAGTGGGCCAGCACCTCGGACCCGTCGATGCCCTGCCACGTGAAGGTGTGGTGCGCGGGAGCGTTGAAGCGGTTCCAGGAGAGCTTCTGGGTGAGGAACCGGTCGATGCCGGCGCCGCGCATGATCTGGGGCAGCTGGCCGTTGTATCCGAACACGTCGGGGTTCCAGAACTCACGGTGGCGGCGGCCGAACTCGCGCTCGAAGAATCGCTGACCGAACAGGAACTGACGCACCAGCGACTCGCCCGAGGGCAGGTTGCAGTCGGGTTCCACCCAGGTGCCGCCCACCGGCACCCACTGCCCGGCGGCGGCTCGATGCCGGATGCGGTCGTACAGGTCGGGGTTGTGCTCGCGCACCCAGTCGTACTGGTAGGCCTGCGAGCAGCAGAACCGAAACTCGGGGTAGCGGGCCATGTAGGCGGTCTGGGAGCTGAAGCTGCGCACCAGCTTGCGATGCGTCTCCTCGAGCGGCCACAGCCAGGCGGTGTCGATGTGGGCATGCCCGATCGCCGACAGC
>CAVSFZ010000028.1:0-131758 GCA_963727235.1 uncultured Actinomycetes bacterium | reverse complement strand
GACTCGCGGCTGACGGCGCTGCGGCGGGTGGTGCTGCCGCTGGCCGCGCCGGGGCTGGCGGCGACAGCGATCTTCTCGGTGATCGCGACCTACAACGAGTTTCTGCTGGGCCTGTCGCTGACCTCCACGCCGGCCGCGGAGACGGTACCCGTCGGTGTCTCGACCCTGATCGGCAAGATCCAAGTGCAGTTCGGACCGATGGCCGCCGCCGGTGTGATCGGAGCCTTGCCGATTATCATCTTCGCCATCGTGGTGCAACGACACTTCGTGCGAGGGCTCACCCTCGGCGCGGTCAAGTGAGCGAGCGCCGCCTGACCACCGCACAGGCGCTGGTGGAGTTCCTCGCGGTTCAGCGAGTGGAACGCGACGGCCAGGCTGCGCCGCTGTTTGCCGGAGTGCTCGGGATCTTCGGCCACGGCAACGTCGCCGGGCTCGGCCAGGCGCTCCAGCAGCACGGCGGCCTGCGCTACGTGCTGCCGCGAAACGAGCAGGCGATGGTGCATACGGCCGTTGCCTATGCCAAGCAGATGAACCGCCTGCAGACGTGGGTGTGCACGTCGTCGATCGGGCCGGGGGCCACCAACATGGTCACCGGGGCGGCGCTGGCGACGATCAATCGGTTGCCGGTGCTGCTTCTGCCCGGGGACATCTTTGCCACCCGGCGGGTCGATCCCGCGCTGCAGCAGCTTGAGCTCCCCGGCCGCCCAGACATCTCGGTCAACGACGCGTTTCGCCCGGTGTCGCGGTTCTTTGATCGAATCGACCGACCAGAGCAGTTGGCGGCGTCGCTGCTGGAGGCCGTCAGGGTGCTGACCGATCAGGCCGAGACCGGCGCCGTCACGATCGCGATGCCCCAGGACGTCCAGGCCGAGGCGTGGAGCTTCCCCGAGCAACTGTTTGCGCCGCGCACGTGGCGGATCGGCCGCCCGATTCCCGACGCGGTCGATCTCCACCGGGTCGCGACCATCATCCGAGGCGCGGAGCGGCCCCTGATCGTGGCCGGCGGCGGGGTGCTCTACGCCGATGCCACCGCTGCGCTGCGGGCATTCGTGGACGCGACCGGGATTCCGGTCGCCGAAACGCAGGCAGGCAAGGGAGCGATGCCCTACGACCACCCCTCCGCGCTGGGCGCGATCGGGTCGACGGGCACGCGGGGTGCCAACCTGGCCGCACGCGACGCCGACGTCGTGCTCGGTATCGGGACGCGTTTTGGCGACTTCACGACGGCTTCGCGGACGGCGTTTCAGGATCCCGGCGTGACCATGATCGCTCTCAATGTGGGGTCGTTCGACGCGCACAAGCTCGGCGCGATACCGCTGGTCGGCGACGCCCGAGCGGGGCTGGAGGCGCTGCACCAGCGGCTGGCCGGGCACCGGGTGGCAGCCGCCGTGATCGAGCGCTCGGCCCGCTTCAACCGGGAGTGGGATGAGGAGGTCGAACGGCTCACGGTCGCGGCGGGCGGCGACCGACCCACCCAAGCGCAGGTGCTGGGCGCGGTCAACCACTCGCTCGACCCGCGTGACGTGGTGGTGTGTGCCGCCGGCAGCATGCCGGGTGATCTTCACAAGATCTGGCGCACCCGTGACGCCAAGGGCTACCACGTCGAGTATGGCTACTCGTGCATGGGCTACGAGGTCGCCGGCGGCCTCGGAGTGAAGCTGGCCGATCCCGGCCGCGAGGTTGTGGTGATGGTGGGTGACGGCTCGTGGCTGATGATGTCCAGCGAGGTCGTCACCTCGATTCAGGAAGGGGTTCGGTTGACGGTGGTACTGATTGATAACCACGGGTTCGGCTCGATTGGAGGGCTGTCCCGCTCGCTCGGTTCCGAAGGGTTCGGCACCGCGTATGACACCAAGGTCGACCTGGCCGCAAACGCTCGCAGCCTCGGCGCACTGGGCGTTTCAGTGGACACGGTTGACGAGCTCTCGGCGGCGCTTCGCGACGCGCGCACGGCCGAGCGCACAACCGTGATCGTGGTCGAGTGCGATCCAACGCGGGGCGTGGGCTCATACGAGTCGTGGTGGGACGTGCCGGTGGCCGAGGTTTCGACCATGCCGTCGGTGCAAGAGGCCCGCGCCGAGTCGGAGGCCAAGCGGGCCGAGGCCAGGCCGTTGCTGGGCGGTGATCGAGGTGAGTGACCGGCGGCTGCGGGTGGGCGTCGTCGGCGCGGGCATGATCGCGCAGGTCGAACACATCCCCAACCTGATGTTTCTGAGCGAGCGGTTCGAGCTGGTCGCGGTCGCCGATCCGTCGGCCCAGGTGAGAGCGGCGATCGCCACTCGGTACGGCATCAACACCCACGCCGACCTGGCGGGTCTGCTGAACGAGACGCTCGATGCGCTGGTGATCGCTGTGCCCGACCCGCTGCATGCGGATACCGTGCTGGCCGGCCTCGAGGCGGGCCTGCACGTGTTCTGCGAGAAGCCGCTGTGCTTTACCGAGCGCGAGGCGGCCGCGATCATCGAGCGCCGCGACGCTCGTGGCCTGGTGGTGCAAGTCGGCTACATGAAGCGCTTCGATCCCAACTTCGAGGCGATGCTCGACCTGCTGCCACCGGGTGGCGCCGGCCTGCGGTACATCTCGGTTGAGGTCAACGATCCCGACTCGTGGCCGTTTGTGGCTCACCGGCCGCTGGTTCGGCCCGATGACGTTCCCGCAGAGCTGATCGCCGATAGCCGCGCGCGCCAACGGGTTCAGGCGGCCGAGGCGCTCGGCGTGGAGGTGGACGGCGACCTGCTGCGCGGGTTCTGCGATCCGATGATGTCCGGCGTGATCCATTCCGTCAACGCCGTCAACGGCATGCTTGACCGGATGGGCATCGAGGTGGGCGAGGTGCTGTCCGGCGAGATCTGGTCGGGTGGCCAGAGCGCCGGTGGTTCGGTGTCGCTGATGGGCGGCGAGGCGGTGTGGCATCTGGCGCAGGTATTCGCGCCGGAGATCGCCTGGTATCGGGAGCGCTACGCCCTGCACTTCACCGACCGCACCATCGAGCTGCAGTTTCCGGCGCCCTATCTCAACAACCAGCAAACCGATCTCTGGGTGCGCCGCTCGAACGGCCTGCGGCTCGAGACGACCCACATCCAGGCCGGGTTCGGGGAGGCGTTTGTGCGCGAGCTGGAAGGGTTCTGGGAGAGTGTGGTCGACGGCGCCGAGGTGCGTAACCCGGTCGAGGATGGAATGCGGGACGCTCGCCTGATGGTCGGAATTGCACAAGCCGCGATCGCACGGGCGAGCCGGTGATCGACCATCTCCAGTCGGCCCAGCGGGCGCGGTGCCTCGACCAGTTGAGTTCGAACTCCGGCGTGTTCACCGGGGCTGCGATGGATCATCGTGACGCACTTCAGGTGGTGCTGGCCAAGCGCGGTGTCGTGCTCGACGCCGAAGGCATCACGCGCTTCAAGGTGCGGGTTGCGCGCGCGCTCGCACCGGGCGCGAGCCTGGTGCTGATCGATGCCGAATACGGCGTTGCCCAGGCGTTGGCGGCCGGTGCTGTGCCGGGTTCGACCGGCCTGGTGGTACCGCTGGAAGCGATGGGCTACGGCGACGTGGCAAAGCTCGAGGTGACCACGTTTCTGGAGCACTGGTCGCCGGCCAAGGGCAGGCGATTGGGAGCGTCGGGGGCGAAGATGCTGCTGCCGTTCCGCGTCGACGTGCCCGAGCAGGCCGCACGCCAAGAGCAGGTGGTCGCACAGGCCGTTGCGGCCTGCCGCGAGGCCGGTCTCGCGCTCGTGCTGGAGCCGATCGTGTACAAGCGCGAGGGCGAGGAGCAGGCCGGCGGCGAGCGGTTTTCAGAGCTGGTGGTGGCCGGTGCGGAGCGGCTTGCGCCGCTCGGGCCCGACATCCTCAAGCTTCAGTACCCCGGGTCGGAGGAGGCCTGCTCAGCCGTCGATGAGGCCTGTGGGCGGCTGATTCCCTGGGTGGTGCTCGGCGGTGGCGCCGACGAGGCCTCGGTCGAATACCAGATCGAGCACGCCTGCAACGCCGGGGCCAGCGGCTTTGTGGTCGGAAGGACGCTGTTTGATGCCGCCCTGGTGGCCGACGAGGCCGAGTCCGAGCGGTTGCTGGCGGAGCAGTGCCGGCCGCTGCTGGATCGGCTGGCCGCGTTGGCAGAGCGCACGGCGACGCCGTGGCGGGAGCGGGTGGGACCGCTGCCCGAGCCCGAAGCCGGATGGTATGCCCACGCCGGGGCGTGAACTAGCTGTGGCCGTTGGGGGCGACCAGCACCTTCATGGCCGCGCCGGTCTGGGCGAGTTCGAGCGAGTCGCCGATGGCCTCGAGGCCGACGTAGTGGGTGATGGCGCGGCCAAAGGGGAGGCGGTGCTGGTGGCGTGCGAGCATCGTCAGCGCGGGCCCGTACTGGGGCAGCGTCTCGCCTCCGATTCCCAGGATGGTGACGCCCTTGATGCAGATGTCGCTGTTGGGATTGACGCTGACCGGCCCCATATCCACGAACGCACCGGCCTCGATCACGGTGCCGCCGGGTCGCACCAGGGCGAGCGCATCGGTGAACGTCGCGGCGACACCGGAGCAGTCCACCACCACGTCGGCGCCGAACCCGCCGGTCGCCTCGCGCACCTGCTCGAGCCGCTCCTCGGGACCCGCGGCCGAGGCGTTGATCAGCGTGTCGGCTCCGAACTCGGCGGCCAGCTCGAGCCGCTCGGGGATGGTGTCGACCGCGATCAGACTGCCCGCGCCCAGCAGCTCAGCCTTGGCCAGGTGCATCAGACCGAGCGGCCCGATTCCAATCACCGCCACGGTGTCGCCGAATTCAAACCCGCCGCCGGTGCCGGTGATCGACCGCACGACATCCAGCCCATGCGTGACCGCAACCACCTCGGTCAGCACGGCGAGCTCCGACGGCAGGTCGTCGGGCACTCGGAAGAGCCGAGTGCCGGGCAGCAGGTACATGCGCTCGGCCCACCCGCCGAACAGGTGCGGCGGTGTGGCGCAGGTCAGCGAGTTGCCGTAGTCGTTGAGTTCGGTGCAGAGGTAGTAGGGGTACCTCTCCGACAGGCAGAAGCGACATTTGCCGCAGACCAGGTTGGGGACGGGTACCACCCGATCGCCCACCCCAAGCGGCTTGCCATGCTCGTCCAGGGGCGGATCGCCGGGGCCCAGAGCGTCGATCACGCCGACGTTTTCGTGCCCGCAGATGAGCGGGTAGGCGGCGTTTCGCTCGTGGTCGGTGCCGGCGTACTGCAGGCTCTCTCCGCGCCAGGTGTGCTTGTCGGTGCCGCAGATGCCGGAGTACTCGATCCGCAGCACCACCGCGCCGGGGCCGGGATCGGGATCCGGGAAGGTCTCGACCGACGAGCGTCCTGGCTCGTGGACGACGGCTGCGCGCACCATGCTCATTCCCCCGAGCATACTCAAGCCGCATGAACGCGGTTACGAGACTGGCCGTGGTCGGAGCAGGGCGGATGGGGTCGGTGCATATCGCGGCATGCCGAGCGGCCGCGGGGGTGGAGCTGGCCGCCGTCGTCGAGGCCCGGGCCGAGGTTCGCGACGCGGTCTCCGGGGATCACGGCGTGCCCGGGTATGGGCGAGCCGACGAGCTGATCACGGCCGGAGGCTTCGATGCGGTGGTGATCGCCGCCCCGTCTGATCAGCACCTCGATCTCGTCCGGCTGTTCGCCGCAGCCGGGATTCCCACGCTGTGCGAGAAACCCTGCGGACTGCGGGTGCACGAGGTGGAGGCGGCGGTGGCGGCCGCCCGAGCCGCGGGGACGCTGCTGCAGGTGGGGTACTGGCGCCGGTTTGTGCCCGAGCTGATCGCCCTGCGCGAGCAGATCCGAAGCGGCGGCCTGGGCGCGATCTCGATGGTGAGCTGTTACCAGTGGGATCACGACCTGCCCACAGCGGAGTTTCGGGCGCACAGCGGGGGCGTTGCGATCGATATGGCAGTGCACGAGTTCGACCAGCTGCGATGGCTCACCGGCCGCGAGATCACCGAGGTAACGGCGCTGGGGTCAGAGCCCGGCGTGGATCCGCCCAGCGCCGTGATCACTGCCTCGCTCGGTGACGCGGCGCTCGGGCTGGTGTCACTCGGGCGGCCGTACCCGGGACCGGACTCGTGCTGGGCAGAGGTGATCGGCGAGCGGGGTCACCTGAGCGTGCCGTTCATGACCGGTGCCACCGCCGGGAAGGTGTTCAGCGACGGCGTCGCGGCGCAGCTGGAGGCGTTCGCCGAGGCGGTGGTGTCAGGCAACCCGCGCGGGGCGACCGGCGCGGATGCGATTGCGGCCCTCACGGTTGCTGAGGCGGTCACCGGCCGGCTTGCGCGCACGGGGTAGTGGGCGGCGTGGCGGACGACCGGTTTCCCGGCGAGTGATGACGTACGCGACGAGTTTGCACCACGGTAGTGCAGTGCGATTGTGCTAGCCTCGCCAACAGCTAGTGCCGAATACCCAACTCGACTTCCCGTGCTGAAGAGACTGGACAACATCGACGTCCTGTGCGCCGACGTGGCGACCATGGAGCGGTTCTACCGCGAGGTGCTCGAACTCCCCCACGTGCTGCCGTACGACCCGAAGCAGGGGTGGGCCGGCTTCCAGGCCGGCGACGTCACGATCTTCTTGATCGGCTCATCCGAGCAGCCCGCCCCGCGCGCGATCCCGGGAGCCGGGCCGCCTGGATTCGAGTCGTTCGCCTTTCAGGTCGACGATCTCGACCAGGCGATCGCCGAGTTCGACCGGCGGGGCATCACCTGGGCGGCCGAGGTGGTTGAATCGCCGTGGTATCGGTATCGCAGCTTCTACGACCCCGAGGGCAACATCCTCCACCTGACGATGCCCGATCGCACGGCGCTCGGCCTCGACCCGGCATGAGCGCCGAAGCGTCGAGCGGCACGGCCGTGATCGATGCCGACGTCCACGCCCTGGTGCCGTCGATCGAGACGCTCTTTCCCTGGCTCGACCCCCACTGGCAGGAGGTCGCCCAAACCACGCAGTTCCGCGGGCCCACCGACACCCCCTACCCGCCGAGCGCGGCGACCAGCATGCGCCCCGACCTCGATCCCGCAACGGGAGTTGCCGAGACGGTCGAGGACCTGCGGGCGCGTGTGCTCGATCCGTCCGGAGTCGAAGCGGCGATCCTGGTGTGCGCCTACGCCACCGAGGCGATCAAGAATCCGGATGCCGCCGCCGCACTCAGCACCGCCGCCAACTCCTGGGTGGCCGAACAGTGGCTCGCCGACGAGCCGCGGCTGCACGGGTCGATCGTCTTGCCGGGGCTTCACCCGACGTTGGCGGTCGAGGAGATCGAGCGCTGTGCGGAGAATCCCCGGTTCGTCCAGGTGGTGCTGCCCGTGCGTTCGTTCGCCCCCTACGGCAACCGCATCTGGTGGCCGCTGTTGGAGGTGGTGACGCGCCACGGGCTCGTCCTCAACCTGCACTTCGGCGGCGCCAGCGGCGATCCGCCGACCTCGGTGGGCTGGCCCAGCACGTACCTGGAGGAGTACGTCGACATGCCGACTGCCTTCCAGACCCAGATCATGAGTCTGGTGGCGGAGGGCGCATTCGACCGGTTCCCCGATCTGCGGGTGCTGTGCTCCGAGAGCGGCTTCGCCTGGCTGCCGAGCTTTATGTGGCGGTTCGACCGGCTGTGGCACGGACTGCGACGGGAGATGCCGTGGGTGCGCCGGGCACCTTCGGCGTACATCCGTGACCACATCCGGGTCACGACCCAGCCGTTCGACGTGCCCGTCGACGAGTTCCCCCGCGTGTACGACCACATCGGCTCGGACGAGATGCTCTGCTATGCCACCGACTACCCGCACTGGCAGTCCGAAACCTCCGACGCCGGCATCCCTCCGCTCCCCGAAGGCCCGGCGCTGCAGGCTATCCTGGGAGGCAACGCGCGACGGCTGTTCGGCCTCGGAGGTGAGCGCAATGGCGGGTGAGCAGGGCAGGTATGCCGGCCCTCTGGTCGACTGCGACGTGCACAACGCGTTGCCGTCCGACGACGCTTTGCACCCCTACATGCCCGCCGACTGGCGGTCGCGCCGCGACTCTTTGACCTACCTGCCGACGGCGTTTCGCGACGTGCGCGAGAACCTCGGCGATCGGTCATACATCGGTGCCGAGTACCCCCGGCCCACCAAGCGCGCTTCCCGGGTGGACGCCTGGCCTCCGGGCGGCGGCGCGCCCGCCTCCGACCTGGCGTTCACCCAGGCGCAGCTGCTGGACGCGTGGAACATCTCCTACGCGGTGCTCAACCCGCTGCTGGGAATCGGCGAGATGCTGAACCTGGAGCTCGCGGCGGTGATGGCTCGGGCGGCCAACGATTGGCTGGCCGACCAGTGGCTCGACCGCGATCCGCGGCTGCGGGCATCGATCGTGATCCCCTACGAGGATCCTCCCACCGCGGCCGCCGAGATCGACCGCGTGGCCCGTGATCCGCGCTTCGTCCAGGTGCTGGTGTTGTCGCGGATGATCGAGCCGATGGGTCGCCGGCGGTACTGGCCGATCTACGAGGCGTGCGAGCGAAACGGGCTGGCGCTGGGCGTCCACAACGGCGGCTGGGGTGGTCACCCGATCACACCGGCCGGGTTTCCGTCCTACTACCTCGAAGACGCCGCCGCCATGGCCGGTGCGTTCCAGGCGCAGGTCGGCAGCCTGATCTGTGAGGGCGTGCTCAACCACTTCCCGGGACTGCGGGTCGTCCTGATCGAAGGCGGGTTCGCGTGGATCCCCGCCCTGATGTGGCGGCTCGACCGGGCATGGCGGATGCTCGGAGCGGAGGCGCCCGCGGTCGACCGGCCGCCGTCGGAGCTGATTCGCGAGCGGTTCTGGGTCAGTACCCAGCCGATGGAGGAGCCGGAGCGACCCGCCCAGTTCCACGAGCTGCTCGACCAGATGCAGATGACCGATCGGATCATGTTTTCGACCGACTATCCGCACTGGGATTTCGATGCGCCCAACCAGGCCTTCCCCGTCCGGCTGACCGCCGACCAGCAACGCAAGATCCTGTTCCAGAACGCGGCCGAGTTGTACGACCTGCCGACGCCCGCCGACGCAGCGGCCACCGGTGACTAGAGACCACACTCGACACGTCGTCTGCACAACCGACGAGCTACCGCCCGGAGCCCGCCGAATCGTGGAGGTCGACGGCCGCTCGATCGGAGTGTTCAACGTCGCCGGTGACTACCTGGCGATTCGCAACCGCTGCCCCCACCAGGGCGGCCCGCTGTGCGAAGGCGTGCAGGTGGGCGAGCTGACATCCGACCTTCCCGGCGACTACGAGTACTCGCGCCCGGGGGAGATGATCCGCTGTCCCTGGCACGGCTGGGAGTTCGACCTGCGCACCGGCGCCTCGTGGTTCGACCCGGCCCGTCGCCGGGTGCGCGCCTACAAGGTCGAGGTCGTTCCCGGCGGGCAGCTGGAGCAGTCGCCGCCGCGACCGGGGCTCCAGCCGGGGCCGTACACCGCAGAGACCGTGCCGGTCACGGTGGAAGGCGCCTACGTGGTGCTCGAGCTCGCCTGATCAGGCGTTTCTCTGTGACATCACCGACGAGTCGACGCCGCCCTTGAGCGAGAAGCGGTCGGCGATGATCGCCTTGCCGAGCTCGCGGGTGTTGATCTCATCGCGGAAGTGCAGCGTGAAGGTGCGGGCGTCGCGGTACATCTGCTCCAGCGGGTAGTCCCGAAATGCCGTCCGCGCGCCGCAGATGTCGAAGCCCCGGCTGGTGGTGTCGAGCAACACCCGCTTGGCCAGGTGCAGAGCCTTGAGCGACTGGGCCTCGGCGATCGCCGGGTCCTCCTGCTCCCATGCCCGCGCCGCCTCGTACAGCGCCGAGCGCACGCCGAAGATGTCTGCCGAGAGGTCGCCGATCGCGATCTGGGTGAACTCACTCTCGGCCAGGTAGGGGCGCTGCCGGACGAAGTCGCAGATCACGTCGAAGGCGGCCTGGGCCGAGCCGACGTGGTTGGCGGTGAATCCCAGCGTGAAGCTGCGCGGGTCGCGCAGCGTCCAGTCCCCGGGCTCGCCGATCACCAGTTCCGCCGGCAGCTCGAGGTCGGTTACCTTCACGCCCCAGCTGACGGTCGGGCGCATGCCCAGCACGTCCCACTGATCGATCAGCTCGACCCCGGGCGCGTGCCGCGGTACCAGCACCGTGACGGTGCGCTCGGGGTACGGCAGCTCGCCCGGCACCGCCACCCAGATCAGCAGGTGATCGGCAGCCGGACCCAGCGAAGCGAAGAATTTGTGACAGGTCAGCCGCCAGCCGTCACCCGACGGGACGAGCTCCGACGTGTACTCGCCGGGCTTCGCTGCGCGGGGATTGGTCTCGCTTCCGACCGACGCGAGCAGCAACCCCTTGCCCACGATCTCTGGCAGCAGCGCGTCGAGCTGGGTCTTGGTCGCGTGCCGCGAGATGTATCCCAGCGCGTGGGAGTGCACCTGCAGGAGCTGCGCCGTGGACGAGTCGATCCGCGCCAGCCGCTCGATCGCACGGTAGTAGGCCTCGTAGCTGGCGCCCCACCACAGATCATCGCCGCCGTACTCGGCGGGCGCCGTCAGCGCCAGCAGCCCCGCCGAGCGGAGATCGTCGAAGTTCTCGGCGGGAAAGGCCGCGGCGTCGTCATAGCCGCGGGCGCGTGCCCGGAAGTCGGGCGCGAGCGCCTCGATCTGCAGGAGTCGCGTGTCCAGGTCGACGGGGGCGCTGTTGGTGACGGTCATCGATCCACTCCAAAGGTGAGAACGGCGATCAGCTGTTCGAGGGTACGGCCGGCGAGGTTTCCCACCGGCGGCCGCGGGGCCGAGATCGAGACGGGGCCGGTGCCGAGGTGGTGCTCTGCCTTGGCGGCCACCACGCCCTCCCAGCCATCGCTCCCGGGTTCGCCGGGCGCCTCCACGACGCCCGAGTCGAATACCGATCCGTCGGTCGCACGGACGACCAGGCGGGAGAGTCGCCGCGCCGGGAACTCGGCGTCCAGCTGCGGATCGACCACCACTCGAGTCGTGCCCGCGATCGCCTCGGCCCGGGCATCGACGGCTGACGGCAGCGCCTCTGCTGCGCCGAACCTCCCGGCGGAGAGCGCCACCGCGACCGGCCACACCATGCTGTACTGCATCTCCTCGGTCGTCTCCGGACGCCGGGTCGAAAGCCAGTCGGCAGCCGCGAAGGTGTGGATCTCGACCGCTGCGATCTCACGGCCACCGAGCCTTGGGAGAAGCGCGAGCGCTCCGTCCAGCGCCTGCTGCGACCAGCGACAGCATGGATACGGCTTGACGTAGATGTCCAGCAGCCGCCAGTCGCGTCCGAGCGACCCCACGTCCATCGCGTCGAGGCCCTGACTGCGCAGGCCGGTGAACCCGGCCTCGGCCAGCAGCGCCGCCGACATGCCCATGAACGCTCCCCAGCCGACCGCGTCCTTGGTCATGGCCGGATCGGTCACCGCCCGCGACATGTGGGCGATCGGGGCGTGGTACTCGGCGATGTTGACGGCGTGCGCGAGGCGGTCGGCATCCATCCCGTACAGCCGCGCGCAGGCGACCGCGGCGCCGAGCGAGCCCCACGCGCCCGAGGCGTGATATTCGACCTCCCGCCCGTGCAGCTCGATCCCCGCCCGGATGGCGACCTCGTAGCCGATCAAGACCGCCAGCAGAAACTCTTCGCAGCTCGCCCCGCGACTTTCGGCCGCGGCCAGCGCGGCCGGGATCACGATCGCCCCCGGATGCCCCTTGGTGATGCGGTGGCCGTCGTCGAAGTCCAGGGCGTTGGCGAGCACGCCGTTGGCGAACGCCGCCCCGGGCGCCGCCAGTCCGCGACCGTCGAGCATGGCGGTCGCTTCGATCCCCGCGTGCACGCTGCCGGCGTAGTCGGCGGCAATTGCGACCGACGGCAGGTCGCGCGCCGCCACCGACACCGTGGCGAGATCGAGCGTCAGCCAAGCCAGCCGGCGCTGCACCTCGGCCGGCACTTCGGCCCACGTCAGCCCGGTCGTGAACTCCCACAGCACATGCTCGGCGGTGGTCGACGCCGACGCCGGCTGCGCGGCCCGCTCAGCCACCTTCGGCCACGTCGGCCGGCCGCTCGCCGCGCAGCGCCGCTCCCAGCTCACCGGCGGCCGCGACCAGCGCTGCGCCCACCTGGTCGAGACCCGCCTCGAACCGGTACTTTGGTGCCGACACGTTGAATGCCGCCACGATCCTGCCCTGTGGATCCCTCACGGGAGCTCCGACGGAGACCAGTCCCGGCTCCATCTCCTCGTCGGCTGTGGCATAGCCGACTGCCCTGGCCGACTCGATCATCGCTTCCAGCTCGTCCACATTCTTGGCAGTGTTCGGTGCCAGCGGAGCGAACTCGACATCGGCGAACACGAGACCCAGCTCGGCTCGGCTGTGGTCGAACAGCAGCGCCTTTCCCACAGAGGTGCAGTAGGCCGGAGTGGTGCGACCGACCCAGCCGACCGCCTGGACTGCGCGAGGCGACTGGTGGGAGAGGATCGTGATCGTGTCCGACCCCTGCAGCACCGAGAGGTAGGCGCGCTCCTGGAACTGGGACACGAGCCGGGCGAGGTGCGGCTTGGCGTAGTCCAGCAGGCGACGCTCGCCGGCGAGGTTTGCCATGGCGAAGATGCGCCAGCCCAGCCGGTAGGCGAGCGTATCGGGGTCGCGGTCGACCAGGCCGTACTCCGCCAGCGTCGAGAGCGCGCGCGACACCTGGCTCTTCTCCCGTCCGAGTATCTCGGCGATCCGCGTGACCCCCAAGCCGCCCTCGGCGATCGCCTGATCACTGGAGAGGCTCAGCAGCGTCTCAACGCCGCGGCGAATACTGGTCTCCCGCTCGCTGCGAACGTCGGCGTTCATCGCTTCCTTCGACTTGGTTGCGTCATTCCCAACCACGGTTGGTACAACCTAGCAGAGAACTCCGGCTGTTCAACATCCGCCTGCCGCAGTGCTCCACGGCGGGTCGGACGCGGAGGTGCACACCACCCCGTCCGCCGGATGGGCCACCGCCACCGCGCTCACACGCGCGAACGGCTCCGCCCCGGGAAGCGACGCCTCTGCGACCACGGTGTGCCCGAGCTCTGTCAGCCGATCGCGCACAGCTGCGGGGATGCGGTCGTCCACGAATGTCTCCTGCCCCTGGCAGTAGACGCGCGGGGCCGCCACCGCCGCGTCCACCGGCATGTCGAAATCGACCGCGTGGACGAACGCGTGCACGACCCCGCTCAGGATCCGGTACCCGCCGGAGCCACACGCCCCGTAGACCGCTCTGCCGTCGCGGGCCGCGACGATGCTGGGCACGGCGAAGTAGGGCATCTTGCCCGGGGCGATCGAGTTGCCCCGGCCGGGCCGAGGGTCGTAGTTGACCATCGAGCTGTTGAGGAAACAGCCCACCTCCGCGACGTACACCAGCGAGCCGAAGTCGTGTCCCACCGTCGTGATCAGCGCCGCCACGTTGCCGTCGACATCGGCCGCGGTCATCTGGGTCGTGCCGGGGCTCTTGGCGCCCAGATCGAACGGCCGGGGGTCGGCAGCGGTGATCGGCCTGGGGGCGGCGCGGTCGAGCCGGATGTCCGCCGCCCGCGCCTGGGCGAACTCCCGGCCGGCCAGCCCCGCCAGCGGGCTCTCGACGTGTTCGTCGTCGCCGAACCACACCACGTTGTCGACGAATGCGTGCCCGAACGCCTCGGCCATCAGGTGATAGAACTCCGCGCTGCCCGGCGCTGCAGCCGGGAACTGATCGAGCAGGTTGAGCACCTCGTAGCCGACCTGGTCGTTGGCGGTGACGTACTCCACACCCCGGAAGCTCGCCGGTGACTCGTGCATGATCTTGGGCCGGTAGCCCTCGATGTCAGCCGCGGTCAGGATGCCGCCGCCGCGCGCCACCTCGGCTTCGATCGCCCGCGCCGCCGCTCCGCCGTGAAAGCCTCCCGGGCCCTGGGCGGCGACAGCGCGCAGGGTCGCCGCCAGGGCGCTGGTGTCCAGCCGGCGGGTGGGGCGGAAGTAGGGATCGTGGGTGAGCGGATCGCCGCCGTCCAGCAGAAAGGCCGCCGCCGACGGGATCTCGCGGATCTCCGGGAGCCGTGAGACGGTCGCCAGGACGACGTTCCAGGCCACCTCGAGGCCGGCATCGGCCGCCTCGATGGCCGGTTCGAGCACCTGCGCCAGCGGCAGCCGCCCGGCCTGCTCGTGGGCCGCGCACAGCCCGGCGACCGCCCCCGGCACTGCGGTTGCCAGCGCCCCGACCTCGTTTCGCCGTCCTACCACCTGCGGCCAGTCGTAGTCGCCGCCGTCGTAGGCATCGGCCAGCTCGAACATGTCTGCGCGGGAGGCGCCCGGTGCGCGCGGCCCATGGTCGACGGTGACGAACCGGCCGCCGTCGGCCAGAAACATCGAGAGGTGCCCATAGCCGCCCAGGCCGCAGCTGACAGGCTCCACCACGAACCCGGTGAATGCCGCCGCGACCACCGCATCGATCGCGTTTCCGCCCTGCGCGAGCATGCGCTCGCCGGCCTCGACCTCGCGGATGTGTCCGGCCGCGACAGCGCCGTGTTCGTATCTCCTCGCGGTCACGGCCGTACCTCGATCACCGTCGGCCGGTTTCCCGCGAGGGCCGCTGTGATCAGGCTCGAGGCCTCGTCCATCGACCGCGTCGTTGCCGCCTCACAGCCGAAACCGCGGGCGATCGCGACCAGATCGTGGGCGCTTGCATCGGTGCCGATCGGCTCGATCCCGTCTCGCCGCATCGAGTCGGAGATCTCGCCGTAGCCGTCGTTGTTCCAGACGATAATCGGCAGCGCCAGGCCCAGGTCACGTGCCGTTGCGAGTTCCTGCAGCGTGAACAGGATGCCGCCGTCGCCGGCCAGGCAGGCCACCGGCCGGTCGGGGGCAGCGAGCTTGGCGCCGATTGCCATCGGCAGGGCACAGCCGAGCGTGCCGAAGCCGACCGGCATCATCCAGGAGCGGGGGCGTTCGACGGCGAGCATGTGGTTGGCGGCATACGCCGGCTGGGTGGAGTCGGCGGTGACGATGCGATCGGCGGGAAGCGCATGCTCGAGCACGTCCAGCAGCGCGCGATGGTCGGTCAAGTCGGCCGGCCACCGGACGGCCTCCAGCGCCGCGGCCACCCGTGCCTCGGCGGCGGATGAGTCGCCGGAGCCGGCGTCGGCCAGCCGGTCGGCTAAGGCCGCGAGCACCTGCGCGCTGTCGCCATGGAGCGCCACGTCGGCGGAATGGGGGGTGTGGAGCTGGGCGGCGTCGATGTCGATCCGGATCAGCCGCCCCTCGAGGGCAAGCGGCCGGTCGAGGCCCCACCAGTCGAGCTCCGAGAACTCGGTTCCGGCCGCCACCACCACGTCGGCGGAGCGGATCAGGTCGGACACCGGTGGGAACGAGAGCGCGGCGCCCAGACAGAGTGGGTGTGAGGAGGGGACGGCGCCCTTCCCGTTGATGGTGAGGCCGATGGCCGCGCCGATGCGCTCCGCGACCCGCAGCGCATCGGGCCCGGCATCCACCGCGCCGCCGCCGAGCAGGATCACGGGCGCGTGTGCGTGCGCGAGCAGATCGGCTGCCTCGGCCACCGCGGCGCCGTCTGCCCGGGGCCGGGTGCGGTCGCTCTCGATCCGCTGCAGCCGGGGAGTGGCCTGGGACAGCACATCGACGGGGACGGCGATGTGCACGGGGCGGGGCCGGCCGCACTCGAACACTTCGAAGGCGCGGGCCAGCACCTCGGGCAGCTCCTGCGGATCCTCGATCCGGTGGCTGAAGGCCGTGAGCTCGGCGGTGAGTGCGCGCTGGTCGGGGAGGTCATGGATCGGTCCTCGGCCGTGGGACTCAGCCGAGACCGCGCCCGAGATCACCAGCAGCGGCTTGGAGTCGTGGTGGGCCTGCCCGACCGGTGTGAGCACGTTGGTCACGCCCGGCCCCGAGATCACCAAGCAGACCCCGGGCGCCCGGCTCACCCGTCCCCAGCCGTCGGCGGCGAAGCCGGCGCCCTGTTCGTGGCGGCACAACACGTGGCGGATGGACGAGTGCGTCAGCCCGCGGTAGGCCTCCAGCGTGTGGACACCGGGGATGCCGAACACGGTCGAGACGCCGTACTGCTCCAGCAGGTGGATCAGCGCCTCGCCGCACGAGAGCGCCTCCGCGTCGCCGCGGTGAGTTGCGATTTCGCCAACCACCGTTGCAGTCCTACCACACGCCGATAGGCGGTGTAAACCCCGAACCGCGCTTGAACGGCGATGCCTCCTGTGGTATCAACCAACTCGTGTTGGGGATCCCACAACTGCCTCCCTCGGGCGCGTGACCGACGGCCCCGCCCCCCGGGCAGCGAGCACCGGGGGCCGCAGACGGTCGCCGTGGGGCCGCAAGGGCAGCAGGCACCTGCTCGCCCTGCCGACGTTCGGCTGGACGCTCCTGTTCTTCGTCGCGCCGCTCTCGATCCTGCTGCTGTACTCGTTCGGGCAGATGAACATGATCACCTTCGAGGTCGACTTCGGCTGGACGCTGGACAACTACCGCCAGCTCAACCACAGCCTGTATGTGCACACGGTGGTGCGGTCGATCCTGCTGTCACTCGGCGCCACGCTGGGGTGCCTCGTGATCGGCTACCCGGTGGCCTACACCCTCAGCCGGCAAACGGGGCGCACCCAGACGCTGCTTCTGATCGGCGTGATGATCCCGTTTTGGACGAGCTTCGTGGTGCGCACCTACGCCTGGGTCAACCTCCTGCAGAACGGCGGCCCGGTCGAGAACGTGCTGCACGCCCTGCACCTGTCGCACGGCTCGCTCAACGTGCTCTACTCGCCCACAGCCGTCTGGATCGGCATCCTCTACTCGTACCTGCCGCTGATGATCCTGCCCTTGTTCGTCTCGCTCGAGCGGATCGACCCGGGCCTGACGCAGGCCGCCTCCGATCTCGGCGCCTCCAGCCGGCGAGCGTTCAGGCGGGTGACGCTGCCGCTGTCCATGCCCGGGGTGATCGCCGGCTGCATCCTGGTGGGCGTGCCCGCCACCGGGGAGTACGTGATTCCCAGCATCCTCGGCGGAGGCAAGACGCTGATGTACGGCAACGTGATCGCCGATCAGTTCTTCCAGGTCGGTGACTACCCGTTCGGCGCCGCCCTGGCGATGACGATGATGGCGGTGGTGACGCTGTTCCTGGTGGTCGCCAGGTCGGGTCTCTCGCGGGTCGAGGACGTGACCTGATGGTGCGACGGCTGCCCTCGATGGTCTCGGCGTTCACGGTGCTGGTGTTCCTGTTCCTGTACCTGCCGATCGTGATCGTGGTGATCAACTCGGTCAACGCCGACAAGTTCCTGGTGAGCTGGGGAGGCTTCACCACCAAGTGGTATGCCAAAGCCCTCGGCGACGAGCGGATTCGCACCGACTTCATCACCAGCGCCAAGGTCGCCATCGCCTCCAGCCTGATCTCGGTCGCGATCGCGGTGGCGGCCAGCCTGTGGGCCCGCAACGCCCGGGTGTGGTCGCGGCGGGCGCTGGACGCGACCACCTACATGCGTATCGTGCTGCCCGAGGTGGTGCTGGCCACCGCGCTCTTCATCTTCGTCCGCCGGCTGCACTTCGAGCTGGGCGTGACCGCGATCGTGATCGGGCACGTGGTGTTCAACTCGGCGTACGCAACGGTGGTGATCCAGGCTCGGCTGGCCACCCTGCCGATCTCGCTGGAAGAGGCCGCCACCGATCTCGGTGCGTCGCCGCGGCGGGTGTTCCAGCGGGTCACGTTCCCGCTGCTCGCCCCGGCGATCCTGGTGGCGGTGCTGCTGACGCTGTCATTCAGCTTCGACGACGTCGTCACCTCGCTGTTCCTGGGCGGCACCAACGCCGAGACGCTGCCGGTGCTGCTGCTCGGCTTGATCAGGATCTCGGTCACGCCGGAGGTCAACGCGATCGCGGTGGGAGTCATGCTGATCACCCTGATCACGTTCGCATGTGCCGCCGTGATCGCCACCGTGCGTGGTTCAATCGGCGTGCGCTCCACCCCTCAAGCAATGGATGTCGAAGAATGAGCACGACTGCTGATCAGAGCAGGCCGCCGGCCATCGCGCTGGAACAGCTCGAACGCCACTACGGCGAGCTGACCGCGGTCGCGGGCATCGACCTGGAGATCGCCGACGGCGAGTTCTTCTCGCTGATCGGCCCCAGCGGCTGCGGCAAGACCACCACTCTGCGGATCGTGGCCGGGCTGGAGACACCGAGCAGCGGCAAGGTGTCGGTGCGCGGCCAGGACGTGACCGACGTCCCCGCGTTCAAGCGGCCGGTCAACACCGTGTTCCAGCACTATGCGCTGTTCCCTCACCTGAACGTGTTCGAGAACGTCGCCTTCGGGCTGAAGGAGCGCAAGGTCAGCCGCGGCGACACCACCCGCCGCGTGACCGAGATGCTCGAGCTGGTGGGGCTCACCGGCCGCGAGAAGGCCCGACCGAAGCAGCTCTCCGGCGGCCAGCAGCAGCGTGTGGCGCTGGCTCGTTCGCTGGTGCTGGAGCCGGCCGTGCTGCTGCTCGACGAGCCTCTCGGCGCACTCGATCTCAAGCTCCGCAAGCAGATGCAGATGGTGCTGAAAGAGATCCAGCGCGAGGTCGGCATCACCTTCGTCTACGTCACGCACGACCAGGAAGAAGCGTTCTCGATGTCGGATCGGGTTGCGATCATGAACAGGGGCAAGATCGAGCAGATCGGCGACCCGGTGGATGCCTATCGCCGGCCGCAGACGCTGTTTGTCGCAGACTTCGTGGGGGCCTCGAACCGGTTCGACGCGCGCATCGTCGAGGTGCTCGGGGAGGGCTCCTACCGCGCCGATATGGGCGCGCTGGGCACGCTCGACGTGCCCGGTGTGGCCGGGCTCGCGGTCGGCGATCAGGTGGTGGCGGTCGTGCGGCCCGAGGCGATTCGCACCGCCGCCGGCTTCGGCGACGCGGTGCTGGACGGCACCGTCACCGACGTCTCGTTCATGGGCCCACAGACCCAGTACGTGGTCGATGCCGGCGGACTCGGCACCGCCGCGATGCTGTCTCCCGCCGACGACGACGACCTGCTCCACAGCGGAGCCACCCAGCAGTTTCGGTTTGCCGCGCGCTCGGCCTGGCTGGTCGCCGCAGACTCCGCCCCGGTCGACGGCGGACGATGACGTTCTCGCTGCTCGGACGGTGCGCCCGTACCGGCCAGCTCGGCGCGGCCACCGCCACCGCCGACATCGCGGTGGGTGCGCGCGTCCCGCATGCCCGGGCCGGTGTCGGCGCGGTGTTGACCCAGCACCGCACCGATCCGCGACTGGGGCCCCGCGGACTCGACCTGCTCGCCTCCGGCTGCGACGCGGCCGAGGCGGTGGCGGCGCTTGCGAAATCGACCGCCGCGGTCGAGTGGCGCCAGCTGGCTGCGATCGACACCGGCGGGGGCACCGCTGCCTTCTCGGGCGCGCGGGTGGAAGAACCGTTCGCCGAGGAACACGGCCACGATTGCATCGCGCTGGGAAACGTGCTCGTATCGAAGGGCGTCGGCTCGGCCATGGTGGCCGCGTTCCAGGACGCTCCCGGCGATCAGCTCGCCGAACGGCTCGTGTCCGCGCTGGAAGCAGGCCTGGCAGCCGGTGGGGAACGCTCGCCGGTGCGCTCGGCGGCGGTGCTGGTCGCCGGCGACCAGCCGTTCGCGCTGGTGGATCTGCGGGTCGACGACGCCGCCGAGCCGGTCGCCGCGCTGCGCGGTTTGTGGGAGGCATATCGTCCCCGCATGGACGAGTTCGTCGACCGCGCCCTCGACCCGGATTCGGTGCCTGCATGAGCCGGCCGGCGCAGCACCCGGTGAGCGTGCAGGAGGTTGCCATTCCGCTGTCCGACGGGGTGGTGCTGTCCGGTCGTGTGTGGCTGCCGGAGGGCGCCGGGCCGGTACCGGCGGTGCTCGAGTACCTGCCGTACCGCAAGTCCGACTCGACCGCCATCGACGACTCGGTGCGTCATCCCTATTTCGCCGAGCGCGGGTACGCCGGCGTGCGCGTCGATATCCGCGGCAGCGGCGACTCCGAGGGCGTGCTGGCCGACGAGTACCAGCCGCAGGAGCAGGAGGACGCGCTCGAGCTGCTGCGCTGGATCGCCGCGCAAGAGTGGTGTGACGGGTCGATCGGGATGATGGGCATCTCGTGGGGCGGTTTCAACAGCCTCCAGATGGCAGCGCGGCGGCCGCCGGAGCTGAAGGCGATCATCACCGCCTGTTCCACCGACGACCGCTACGCCGACGACGTGCACTACATGGGCGGATCGGTGCTGGGGTACTACATGCTGCCGTGGGCATCGGTGATGCTGGCCTACAACGCGCGCCCCCCGGATCCACTGGTGGTGGGCGACCGCTGGCGCGAGATGTGGCTCCAACGCCTGGAGGCGAACGAGTTCCTGGCCGAGAAGTGGCTCAGCCACCAGCGCCGGGATGCGTATTGGAAGCAGGGCTCGGTGTGTGAGGACCACGCCGCCATCGAGTGTCCCGTCTACCTGGTCGGGGGCTGGTCGGACGGCTACACCAACGCGATCTTTCGGATGCTGGAGAGTCTGTCGTGCCCGCGCCGGGCGGTGATCGGGCCGTGGGAGCACGTATGGCCCGAGCAGGGCGTGCCCGGCCCGGCGATCGGCTTTCTGCAGGAAGAGATCCGCTGGTGGGATCACTGGCTCAAGGGCGTCGACACCGGGATCATGGACGAGCCGCTGGTGCGCGCCTACATGCAGGATTCCGAGCCGCCCCGGACGGCGTATGACACTCGCCGGGGTCACTGGGTGGCCGAGGCCGACTGGCCGACGCCAACCGTGCGCGAGCAGACGCTGCACGTGACCGCGGGGGGGCTCACCGCGGCGCAGCCGGGTTTGCCAATTGGCAGTGATGGTGATCGCCAATTGGCAGCCCAAGCCTCGCAGCTCTCGCACAGCAGCCCTCAGACCGTCGGCGTCGACGCCGGATCGTGGCTGCCCTACGCCAACCCGGCCGATCTGCCCGGCGACCAGCGCCAGGACAATGCCCGCTCGCTGTGCGTCACCGGCGAGCCGCTGACCGAGCCGCTCGAGCTGCTGGGGCAGCCCCGGGCCAGCCTGACCATCTCCAGCGACCAGACCCAGGGGTTCGTTGCGGTGCGGCTGTGCGACGTGCGGCCTGACGGCTCGGTCGCGCTGATCAGCCGGGCGATCCTCAACCTGACACACGCAGACAGCCACGAGCACCCCACCCCGCTGACCCCTGGAGAGGCCGTCACCTACGACATCCCGTTGAAGGCGATCGCCTACACGGTGCCCGCCGGGCACCGGCTGGAGCTGGCACTCTCGACCAGCTACTGGCCGTGGATCTGGCCGACGCCGACGCCCACCACGATCACGCTGCACACCGGCGCCGGTTCCCGCCTGACCCTCCCCGTCCGAACGCCGCAGCGGTCGGACGCCGACCCCTCGCCGTTCGGCGAGGCGGAGACAGCGCCCCCGCTCGCCAACGAGATCCTGCGCGAGCGCCGGCCGCACGTCACCATCTCCCGCGATGTCGCCTCAGGTGTGGTCGAGTACCGCATGCGCCGCTCGCTCTGGGGCGCGCGCCGCCTGCCCGACGGCCTCGAATACTGGGACGACGATCCGTGCGTGTTCACGATCCGCGACGACGATCCGCTCTCGGCCACGGCCGAGTGTGCGCGCACACTCGAGATCGGCCGAGGGGAGTGGCGCACCCGGATCGAGATGACGGCGCACATGAGCTCGACGGTCGCGGACTTCGAGCTGTCGGCCACCCTCAAGGTGTACGAGGGCGACGAGCTCGTGTTCACCAGGGAGTACGACGCGCGGGTACCCCGTGACGACGCGATCTGACGCGGCCGGCATCGACGCGCGGGGCTACGCCCAGGCGCTGGAGACGCGGCTGCCGCGGATGCTCGAGCTGATCGAGGCGATGGTGGCGATCGACAGCCCCTCCGACGCGCCCGACGGTGTGGACGCGGTGGCGCAGCTGATCGCCGCCGAGCTGGCCGAGCACGGATTCACCGTGGACTGGCAGGACGTGGCTGGGCGTGGCCCCCAGGTGACGGCCCGCCGCCGGTTCGGCTCGGGAGCACACGTGCTCGTGCTCGGACACAGCGATACGGTGTGGCCGGTGGGCACAGCAGCCGCCTGGCCCTACACCCGCACCCGCGACATGATCGCCGGCCCGGGAGTGGGCGACATGAAGAGCAACCTGGTGATGGCGGCGGCCGCCCTGGCGGAGTTTGCCCAGTCGGAGAGTGCAGCCCAGATCGGCGATGTGACGATGCTGATCGTGCCCGACGAGGAGCTCGGCAGCCCTGCGAGCCGTGAATGGATCGAAGCCGCCGCCCGCCGCGCCGACGTCTGCCTGGGCATCGAGCCGGCCCGGCCCGGAGGCGGGGTGGTCGTCGCCCGAGGCGCCGTCGGCGCGGTCCGGATCACCGCCCAGGGCGTCTCGGCGCACACCACCGCCGCCGGAGGGCGCAGCGCCATCAGCGCGTTGGCGCCGCTCGTCCAGGGGCTCGAAGCGCTCACCGACCGCGACACCGGCGTGATCGTCACGGTGGGGACGTTCACCGGCGGCACCGCACGGCAGGTGATACCGGACCACGCCGAGATGGACGTCGATCTGCGCGCCCCGTCCGAAGCAGCCGCCGATCGGGTGATGACCGCAGTGCGAGCGCAGGTGGACGCCGCCGGGCTCGACCTGGCCGGCGGGTTCACCCGACCGGCGTTCGAGCCGGGAGCCGCTTCCGAGCGGTTGTATCGAATCGTCGCTGCAGCCTCGGCGAGCGTGGGGTTACCTGTTCACGAGGTGCGGGAGCGGGGCGGCTCGGATGCGAGTTTCGCGGGTGCACTCGGCATCCCCACGCTCGACGGCCTCGGCCCGATCACGCACGATTCGTGCAGCCGCGACGAGCGGGTCGAGATCGCGAGCCTTGTCTCTCGCGGCGCCGTCCTGGCCACACTGCTCCAGGCGATCGCGGAGGAGGGCGGAGAATGACGCTCGAACGCCGGCCCGAGCTCGGCTCGCTTCCCCCATACGTCGCCGGGCAGTCGCTGGAACGCCTCCGGGCCGAGCTGGGCGTCGATCGCGTGGTCAACCTGGCCACCAACGAGACCCAGTTCGGGCCATTCCCCGCCGCAGCCGAGGTCATCCGCCAAGGCGCCGGCGAGGCCCACCGCTATCCCGAGCTCGACGGTGAACTGACCGAGCGAATCGCCGCGGCACACGGTGTCCCCACGTCACACGTGGCGCTCGGTAACGGCGCCGACGCGATCATCGGCTACCTGTGCACGGCCTATCTGGAGCGCGGTACCAACGCCGTGATGGGGGCGCCGTCGTTTCCCACCTACCAACTCGACACGATCAAGACCGGGGCTTCGCCGGTCATAACCCCGCTCTGCGACGGGGCGTTCGACACCGACGCGCTCGCCGCTGCAGTCTCTGATGCCACCCGGATCGTGTTTGTCTGCAACCCCGACAACCCGACCGGCGGGATCGTGACCGCCGACCAGCTGCGGGGGCTGATCGACGCTGTCTCCGACCGGGTGCTGATCGTGGTGGACGAGGCCTACGCCGAGTACGTCTCCGACCCTGCGTTCCCCGACACCATCACCGAGCACGTGATGCCGCGAGCCAACGTGGTAGTGCTGCGGACGTTCTCGAAGATCTTCGGCCTGGCCGGTCTTCGCATCGGATACCTGATCGGCCAACCCGATGTGGTGGACGCGTGCGGCCGTGTGCGCCACTACTACGACGTCTCGAGCCTCGCCCAGCTCGCGGCGATCGCGAGCCTCGACGACCCCGGTGAGGTCGAGCGCCGGCGCGCGGCCACGGCGACCGGGCGCGCCGCGCTGGCGGCCGAGCTCGACCGCCGTGGGCTGCGCAGCCTCCCAGCCCACGGCAACTTCGTCGGCTTCGAACACTCCGATGCGGCGGCGCTCGAAGCCGGCCTCCTGCGCGCGGGCGTGCTGATCCGCACCGCCGGCAACGTTGTCCGCGTCACCGTGGGCTCAGACGACGACCACGCGCGGCTGTTCGCCGCGCTTGATCGACTGCTGTGACCGCTCCCAGCGATACCGCCTAGGCGGCCTGCACCTCTTCCCAGATCTGGTTTCGCAGCTGCTGGCTCTCGGGGTTGAGATACCGCTCCCACTGCACCGTGGCGAGCACCTTCGGGTCGTACCGCTGCGCCGGGCTGTTCACGGTCGATGCGGGCAGGTACTTGTTGGCGGCCTGCTCCTCGTAGGCCGCCCCGGTGTTCTCGACGAAGTCGGCGTAATTCTTCGGGATCGAGATGGAAGTTCATGAACGCCTCGACCTCAGGCAGCTTGTCCGTGCCGGCGATCGCGATCCACCCCTCGAGATATGCGGGCATACCCTCCTTCGGCGGCACCCACACGACGTTCTTGTTGTCGTGGCTGGCCGGGCCGAGGTCGTAGTCGTAGTCGACCGTCATCACCGCCGAGCCGTTCAGGAGCGGCTTGGTGACGTTGGTGGGCAGGAAGGCCTGGACATGCGGCTTGATGTCGAGCAGCGCCTGTTTGGCCTCTTGCAGCTGGCCCTCGTCGGTGGTGTTGATGTCGTAGCCGAGCTTGAGCAGGGCGACGCTGATCACGTCCACGTCGTAGTCGGTGAAGATGATCTTGCCCGAGTACTTCG
Organism: uncultured Actinomycetes bacterium; assembly: GCA_963727235.1. Taxonomy (GTDB): domain Bacteria; phylum Actinomycetota; class Thermoleophilia; order Gaiellales; family JAICJC01; genus CAVPTL01. Next base: position 107,146 of record CAVSFZ010000028.1, on the reverse strand, counting down.
GCGCGAGCTCCCACAGATCGGCCCAGCTGGTGGGCGTCTCGGTCATCAGGTCCTTGCGGTAGCCCAGGCCGACCTTGCCGTAGTCGGTCGGGATGCCCCAGGGGAAGCTCTTGCGGAAGTACGACGGGACGTACTTGATGTTGGGGATGTTGTCGAGATTGACCGGCTGAATCAGCTTGGCGTCGTCGAGTTGCTGGGATGCCGTATTGCCGGCCAGCGCCATGTCATAGGAATCCTGGTTCTGGTGGATCTGGACGATCTGCGCGGCATTTCCACCCGAAGTCAGCTCGCTGACCTGGTGGATCTTCACGCCGGGATTCGCCTTCTCGAACGCTGCCACCTCGTGCGCCCCGATCCACTCCGGGTAGTTGGCAAACGTCACCGTGCCCGAGAGCGGCTCGGCCGTCCCGGCACTGGAGGAAGGCGACGACGACGAGCTACTCGATCCACACGCGGCGGCGAGTCCCACCGACGCCAAACCCGCGAACTGTGCCCCCCGCCGAAGCGCGGCGCGCCGTGTCATTGGCATAGAGAGCCACTGGCCAGACTGATCATCCGGTGCCACTTTTGAGCCTCCTAGGTCTCCTGCCAAGGTTTGCCGAATACCCAACTCGTGTTGGTGAGCGGTTCTATCACACCGTCCGATGGCCTGCAAGTGCGCGTCAGGTGCCCTCGACGACCGGCGTGAGCGGGCGACCGGTCTCAAACCAGGAGACCACGTTCTCCGCCTGAGAGCGATAGTAACCGCGCTCGGCGTCGATCGAAAGGAACGCCACATGCGGGCTCAATAAAACCCGCGGGTGCGAGAGCAACGGATCGGACGGCTGCGGCGGCTCGGCCGAAAGCACGTCCAGCCCGGCCCCGGTCAGCCTGCCGTCGTCCAGTGCGGCCAGCAGCGCATCGTGATCCACCAGCCCGCCGCGGGAGACGTTCACGAGGTAGCTGTGGTCGCGCATCAGCCCGAGCCGACGCCCGTCGACAAGTCGCTGCGACTCGGGCGTGAGCGCCAGGTGGAGCGAGACCAGATCGGCGGTCGCAAACACGGCGTCCAGCTCGGTGCGCTCGACACCGGACGGCCAGGCGCCGTCGGCGACGTGGGGGTCGTGGGCGACCACACGGCCGAAGAACGGCCGGCCCAACTCTGCGACCCGGCGGCCGATCCGCCCCATCCCGACCACCCCGAGAGTGAGTGTCGAAGGCCGCCGGAGGTCTCCGGTTGCGAGGTAGTCCCAGCCGCCCGCGCGCACGTGCCGATCGAACTGCGGCAGGTGGCGGATCAGGCCCAGCGCCATCGCCATGGCGTGCACGGCGACCTCCTCGGTGGCGGCGCCGGGGACGTTGCACACCCACACGCCGGCCGACCGGGCGGCGTCGAGGTCGATGTGGTCGAAGCCGACGGTGCAGGTCGCCACGATCCGGAGATCGGCCAGGCTCGCGATCGCCGCCTCGGACACGACCGAGTCCCCGGTGAGGACCGCCGCGGCGCCCCGGGCCGCGCGAATCACCTCCTCGTCGCTGCGGGCAAGGGCGCAGTCGACGTCGAAGCCGGCCGCCTCGAGGATCGCGGGCGCCCCGTGGAGGTCGACGCCGTTCACCACATCGAGGTACACGGCCCTCGGGCGCGGTGCGGGATCAGGCAACGAACACGGCGTCGGGCATGAAGCAGCCGACGATCCAGTTGGGAGCGTCCACCACCTCGGTGATCTTCAGGTCACCGGCCAGCGAGCACAGCATGTAGGCGTCTTCGCGCGACAGGCCGCGTTCCCGCACGAGGTGGGCGATCATCGACCGCACCGCGGAGCGCGCGGCCTCCATCAGGTCGGATTCGACGCCGGTGGTCGCATACCACCCGTCGGCGTCGACGCGGGGCGTGAGCGAACCGGCCGGGCGGCGCAGCGCCGGCGCCGACAGCGAGTGGCCGCGCTCGACCGACACCCGGATGGTGGTCTGCATGGCACATTCGATCCCCGAGATCGCGACCTCGCCGTCTCCCTGGGCGGCATGGGCGTCACCGATCGAGAGCAGGCCGCCCGGCACGCCGACTGGGAGGTGGAGCGTGGTGCCGGCGGTCAGGTGGCGGAGATCGATGTTGCCTCCACCGGCGTGTGGCGGCGGGACGGCCACGTCGCGCATGCCCGCACACGGCACGCCCACCGTTCCGCAGAACGGCTCGATTGGGATCCTCACACCCGGTGCGAACTGGGTGGTGTCCCCATCGGTGAGATCGAACACCTTCAGATACGGCTGGTCGAACTCGCCCGGCGGCAGCAGACCGAGACCGGGCAGGATGCACGCCCAGCCCCACTCGGGCAGCTCAAAGCCGACAAACTCCACCGCCAGCACATCGCCGGGCTGTGCACCGTCGACGGCGATCGGCCCGGCCAGCGGGTAGATGCTCGAGAAGTCGAGGCCGACCAGGTCTGCGGACACGGCGTCGCGAGCGATCTGGCCGCCGGTGAAGTCCTCGGTCTCGACGATCACGGTATCGCCCGGCGCGACCGTCACCACGGGCGCGATCTGCACATCCCAGCGCCGGTGGGTCGGCATCTCGCGGGTGATCGTGTGCACAGCCATGGAGTGGGGGCCGAGTATGCCAAAGATCTGCGTGGGCGTGTGTTGCGATATAGCCAACTCTCGTTGCACTCACGCAAGCGCTGCTGCTAAGCTGGCCGCGCTCACGCCCTGGTGGCGCACCCTTCGGAGGTTGACGGACTCGCCGTGTTCCTGAACCAGATGCCCCGCTTCGAACCGCTCTCTGAAGACGCGCTTGCGACCATCGAGGGCGGCTGGGAGCGACTGGGCAGCGAGGTCGGAGTGCGGTTCGACCACCCCCGCGCGATCGAGCTGTTCGAGGCCGCGGGGCAGACCGTGGACGGCCCGGTGGTGCGGTTCGATCCGGGGTTTCTCGCCTCCCAGGCGGCGTTGGCGCCGGCGGAGTTCTCGCTGCACGCGCGCAACCCGGCACGGGATTTCATCGTGGGCGGCGATCACATGGTCTTCGGACCCGCCAACGGCCCTCCGTTCGTGCGGGTCAACGGCGAGCGCCGCGACGGCACCATGGCCGACCTCGAACAGCTGCTGAAGCTGACGCAGATGACCGACGCGCTCGACACGCCGGGGCGCAACATCCTGGAGCCCAACGACGTGGCGCTGGATGTTCGGCACCTGCTGAGGGCGCTGGCCGCGGCCCGGCTGACCGACCGGGTGTGGTCGGGCGAGCCCTCATCCGAGGAGGCCGCCCGCGACTGCATCCGCATGGGCGAGATCATCCACGGCGGCCGAGAGGCGATCGAGGCGCGGCCGGTGATGTTCGGAAACGTGAACGTCAACTCGCCCATGCACTTCGATGTGCGAATGCTGGAGGGGCTGCTCGCCTACGCCGACGCCGGCCAGGCGATCATCGTCACGCCGTTTCTCTTGATGGGGGCAATGGCCCCCGTGTCCACACCGGCGGCGCTGGCGCAGCAGACGGTCGAGGCGCTGGCGGGCATCGCGCTGGTTCAGCTGGTTCGGCGCGGCACACCCTGCGTGATGGGCTCGTTTCTGTCGGCGACCGACATGCAGTCGGGATCGCCGGGGTTCGGCGGCCCCGAGTCGGCGCTCGGCCTGTATGCGTCCGGCCAGATCGCCCGCCGCCTCAACCTTCCCTGGCGATCGGGCGGAGGCACGCTCACATCCAGCCAGACGGTGGACTTCCAGGCCGGGTACGAGTCGTTCAACACGCTCAGTGCGGCGTTCCTGGCGGGGGCAAATGTGTGCTGGCAGTCGGCCGGCTGGCTGGAGGGCGGCCTGGTCACGTCATTCGAGAAGTTCGTCGCAGACTGCGAGCTGCTCGACCTGCTGATCCACCAGTTCACTCCGGTTGAGGTCGACCAGGCCAGCCTGGCCTTCGACGCCCACGTCGAGGTGGGTCAGAGCGGGCACTTCTTCGGAGCGGCTCACACGCTGGAGCGGTTCCGCGACTGTTTCTGGCGCCCAACCGTGGCGTCGACAGAGAACAACGACCGCTGGACGCGCAACGGATCACTCGACCATGCAGCTCGGGCAAGCAAACGGTGGGAACAGATGCTCGAGTCGTATGAGCAGCCTCCCCTCGATGACGCGATCGAGGAGGAGTTGGTCGAGTTCGTCGAGACGCGGGCCGCGGAGCTGGGCGATCCGGTTGACGTGCGCACGCGTGGTTAGCCAACGCTTTAGACTGCGGCTTCGTGGCGACTCACCTCAACAACCACCATCGCGACACGCTCGAGAAGATCGAGGGGCATCCCGCCAGCGGCAACGTGGAGTGGCGGCAGGTGCTGTCGCTGCTGGAGGCGGTCGGCGACGTCACCGAGGAGCACAACGGCAAGGTCAAGGTCAAGCTCGGAGACGAGACCGCCGTACTGCACCGCCCGCGCGGCAAGGACGTCGACACCCAGACGATCGTTGATCTGCGGCGGATGCTGACGGCGGCCGGCTTCACCCCGGGCTGAGACAAAGGAGACCCCACATGATTGCTCGCACGTGGAGGGGCGCTGTCCGCCGGGCCGACAGCGATGCGTATGCCGAGTACATGAACGGCACGGGTGTCGCCGGGTACCGGGCCGGCGAGGGCGTGCAGACGGCGATCTTCTCTCCCGAGGACGATCGCTTCCTGGTGGAGCGCGATCTGACCTTCTTCCACTACGAGGTGGTTACTCACACTGGCGAATGACCACTCCCAGCGGTTCCCGGCGTCGGCCGCGCTGATGCGCCGGGCGGAGGACGTGATGCCGGGCGGCAACACCCGCACCACGGCCCACTATCCGCCGTTTCCACTGGCGGTCGATCGCGCCGACGGGCCGTTCCTGTGGGACGCCGACGGAAACCGGCTGATCGATCTGCTGATGAACTACACCAGCCTGGTCCACGGTCACCGCTACCCGCCCGTGGTGGAGGCTGTCACCGCGGCGCTCGAACGGGGCAGCGCGTGGCCGGCGGCATCGCTGGAGCAGGTCGACCTGGCCGCGGTGCTGTGCAGCCGGATCGCGTCGGTTGAGCGGGTCAGGTTCTGCAATTCGGGCACCGAGGCGGGACTTCTGGCCGTACGCATTGCGCGCCGCGCGACCGGCCGGCGCCTGCTGCTGAAGGCGGCCGAGGGATACCACGGCTCCTACGACGAGCTGGACGCGGGACCCGAGACGCTCCAGGCCGCCTACGGCGATATCGAGAGCTTCCTGGAACAGCTCGACCGTGCCGGCGACGATCTGGCCGCGGTGGTGCTGGAGCCCGTGCTGGCGTCCGGCGGCATCATCACCCCGACCCCGGGCTTCCTCGCGGGCGTGGCCGCCGCCGCCCGGGCGTGCGGCGCAGTGGTTGTGATCGACGAGGTGGTGACGCTGCGACTGGGGGTGGGCGGGGCCCAGGCCGCTGCCGGAGTCACACCCGACCTGACGATGATGGGCAAGCTGATCGGCGGCGGGTTCCCGGTGGGCGCCGTCGGCGGTCGGGCAGAGCTGATGGAGCAGCTCGATCCACGCCTGCCCGACCCGTTGCAGCACTCCGGGACGTTCAACGGCAACCTGATCACCTGCGCGGCCGGAGTGGCGGCGACCACCGCGCTGACCGGAGATGCCATCGAACGCATGGCCGCTCAGGGCCGGCGGCTGGCCGCCGAGCTGGAGGCTCTCGCCGAGCGCCACCGGGTTTCGCTCTCGGTCACCTCGGCGGGCTCGCTGGTGGGCCTGCACGGCGACGAGAATCTGCTGGAGGCCGTGCACCTGCTGGCGCTCGCCCACGGTCTCTACATTGCGCCGCGGGGCATGATGGCGCTCTCGACGGTGATGACGGAGCCGCTCCTGGATGAGGTGTGCGAGCGGTTTGCGGCGGTGTTCGCCGACGTGGGGGGCCGGGGATGAACGACGCGGTCTGCCGGCTCTCGGCCACCGAGCTGCGGGAGCTCTACCTCGCGGGGGAGCTCTCTCCGGTTGAGGTCACGCGGGCCGTGCTGGAGCGGATCGAGCGGCTCAACCCGGATCTACGCGCATTCATCACGGTGACGCCCGATGTGGCGCTGACTCAGGCGGAGGCCGCGGAGCGGGCATACCGGGCGGGCGAGAGTGCGCCGCCGCTTCTGGGCGTCCCGGTGTCGATCAAGGATCTGGTGTGGACGAAGGGCATCCGCACCACCTTCGGTTCACTCGTGACCGCCGAGTTCGTGCCCGACCTGGATGCGCCGCTGGTCGAGCGGCTGCGCGACGCGGGCGCCGTGCTGCTGGGCAAGACCAGCGTGCCCGAGGTCGGGTGGAAGGCCGAGACGACCAACCGGCTGATCGGCTCGACTCACAACCCGTGGAAGCACGGATCGACCGCGGGCGGGTCGAGCGGCGGCGCGGCCGCGGCGGTCGCAGCCGGCCTGGGGCCGCTCGCGCAGGGCTCAGACGGCGCCGGCTCGATCCGGATCCCGGCGGCGTTCTGCGGCGTGTTCGGGCTGAAGCCGACCTTCGGGACGGTGCCGATCTTCCCGCCGTCGGCGACCGACACGCTCTCCCACGCCGGGCCGATCACCCGCACTGTCGCCGACGCCGCCCTGATGCTGAGCGTGATGGCGGGACCCGATCGGCGTGACCTGCACACCATGGGGCGTCCGGTCGGCGACTATCAGGCGGGGCTGGGCGACGGGCTCGAGGGCGTGCGCATCAGTTGGAGCCCCGACCTCGGCTACGTGGACGTGGATCCCGAGGTCGCCGAGTTGACCTCAGCGGGCGTCGCCACGTTGGCTCGGTCAGGCGCGGACGTGGTCGATCTCGCCGGCGGCTTTCCCGATCCGTGGCCGATCGTGCACACCCTGTGGGCGACCTCGGAGGCGGCCGAGTACCCGGAGGGGATCGCGGCCGTCCGCGAGCGGCTCGACCCCGGCCGGGTGGCGGTGCTGGAGGCCGGGCTGGAGATGGGAGGCGGCGAGCTGGCCGCCGCGGTGCACGCCCGGCTCGAGCACTACCGCGCGGTCGACGCGCTGCTGGAGACGTCCGATCTGCTGGTGACCCCCACCGTCCCGGTGCCGGCATTCGGCGTGGGCGAGGACTCGCCCACCCGCCACGGCCGCCCCACCAGCTACCTCGGCTGGACGGGTTTCACGTACCCGTTCAACCTCTCCGGCCATCCCGCTGCCACGGTGCCCTGCGGATTCACCGCCGGCGGTCTGCCGGTCGGCTTGCAGATCGTGGGGCGATGGCATGAGGACGCGCTGGTGCTCCGCGCAGCGGCAGCGTTCGAGCGGGCCCAGCCCTGGATCGACGGCCTGCGTCAGCTGGGCTGACGTCAGCCGCGGGCGGCGCCGACGACGATCGCGGCGGCTTCGCCCGGTGTCAGCACGTCGGTGTTCACGACCAGGTCGTACTGCGTGGCCTGCTCGTTCTTGATGCCGTAGAACTCCGACAGGTATGCCGCGCGGGCGCGGTCGGAATCGGTGATCTGGCGCAGCGAGTCTCCGCCGCCCTCCGGCGACCCCTCGGCGATTCGCGCGGCGCGCACCTTCGGCGATCCGGTGACCAGCACACGCAGGACTCCGGCACGGCCGGCGAGCGCATGCGACGCTGCGTGAGCGACGATCACCGCGTCACCGTCGTCGGCGAAGTCGTCGATCGCCTGGCGGATCAAGCTGCGCACGGCATCCGCGTCGGGACCGGTCGCCAGCTCGTGCGGCGGTAGATAGGCGTACGCCTCGGGGGCGATCGCGGCACCGCCACCCATCGCATCGAGCAGCTTTCGGGCGAGCGAGCGGCGCTGTTCGGCGTCGGCGACCGCGGCCGGGTCGAGCGCCCCCTTCTCGGCGGCGCGGGCCAGGATCTCCCCGTCCAGGCAGCGGTAGCCAAGCTGCTCGGCGGCGAGCCTGCCGACCTCCTCGCCGTCTGCTCCGAACTCGCGCGAGATGCAGATCACGTTGCGTGGCATGCCGCGACCATAGCAGGTGAATAACGGTGCCTGGCACCGTTATTCACCGGCACCTCCTGGTATTCTCGCGCCGATGGGGGTGTCAGTTGCCGTCGTGGGCGGAGGCGCCGCCGGCACACTGGTGGCGGTGCATCTGCTGCGGGCCGGTGCGCCGGTCGACGTCACCGTCATCGAGCGCAGCGAGCGGATGGCCCGGGGCGTTGCCTACAGCACCACCTTCCCCGACCACCTCCTGAATGTGGTGGCCGCCAACATGGGTGGATTGGCCGACGATCCCGGCCACTTCCGCAGCTGGCTGGCCGAGTACCGCCAACCGGTGCGGGCGACGTCGTTCATGCCTCGCGGAGCGTACGGCGACTACCTCGCGCATCTGCTCGACCAGTCGATCGCCGGCGCTCCGGAAGGAGCGTTCCACCGTTTGCGTGGCGAAGCCGTCGGTGCCTCCCGCGTGGGTGAGCGCTGGGTGGTGCGGCTGGCCGACGGCGGGCAGGTCGAGTGTGACCGGCTGGTCGTGGCAACTGGGTTGCCGGCGCCGCGAGACCCGCCGCTCGCGCACGGCGCCTGGCCGGCAGGCTCGCCGCTGTACCTGTCAGATCCGTGGACGCCGGGAGGGCTCGAGGGGCTGGCCGGCGGCGACAATCTGCTGTTGGTCGGAACCGGGCTGACGATGGTCGACATCGCGTTGCGTCTGATCGACCTGCGTCCCGCCGCCCGCATCGTCGCGATCTCGCGCAGCGGCCTGGTGCCGCAGCCCCACCGCTGGCCGGGTCAGCGGGTGGTGATCGACTACCAGCCGCCGGCGCCGGGGACGCCGCTGAAGGCTCTCCCGCCGGCATTCCGGGCGGCCACCAAGATCTCGTACGCCCGCGGTGGCGACTGGCGCGATGTGATCAACGCCGTCAGGCCGTACACCCAAGGGATCTGGAAGGGGCTGACGCTGGACGACCAGCGGCGGTTCCTGCGCACCTATCTGCGCTACTGGGACATCCACCGCCATCGCATGGCTCCCGCGGTGGCCGCATGGATCGCGTCGCTGCGCGAGAGCGGCCAGGTCACGATCGTCGGCGGCACGCTCCAATCCGTGGACATGGCCGACGGTGGATTGGCAGTCACGGCACGCACCCGCGGGAGCGGCGAGATCGCGACGTTTCGGGTGGACGCGGCGATCAACTGCACCGGCCCCGCCGGCGCCGTGGTCGGAACCGGGTCGGCACTGATCGACGACCTGGTCGCCCAGGGCCTGGCTCGGCCGCACCCGCTCGGCCTCGGGCTCGACACCGGGGAGCACGGGGCGCTGCGCCAGGCCGACGGCGAGCTCTCCGGCAGCATCTTCACGCTCGGCTGGCTTCGGCGGGGCGAGCTGTGGGAGTCGGTTGCGATCCCGGAGATCCGGTCGCAGGCCAGCGAAATCGCCGGTAGGGTCAGCGACGGTGTTTGAGCAGCGCACGTATCAGCGGCGGGTCAAGCGCGCCGGCGAGGATCTGTATCGTCATATCTGGCGAAATCCCCACGCATCGGAGTTCGGCTGGGATGTGGCCCACGCCGCCACCGAGGCTGCCAACGCCGTCTCCGAATGGCCGATCGAGCAGATCGACGGCGCCGACTATCGCGAGATCTCCGAGGAGGCCATCGCGACCGCGGTGGCGGCGCTGACCTGGTGGCTGATCGTGTTCGTTGAGAACTACGCCGATCCCGAGCAAGGCGTGGCAGCGATCGAGGCCCAGGTGGGTGCGCTGTTTCCGCTTGCCGACGACATCCGTCACGCACTCACCCCGCCCCGCGGCAAGCCGCTGGCGCCCGCGGATACGGTGCTGGTCGTGTGCCCGCTGTTGACGGGCCGCGAGCCGCACTCGGACAAGCTGGCACCGTTACATCCCAGCGAGTCGCGGCTGCGTGTCAGCCTGCAGACCCTGGCGAAGCGCTGCCCCCGGGCGGCCGCCCGGCTCAGTCACAACCAGCCGCTGATCGAGTACGACTAGATCCGACCCGCCCCAGGGCTGGGGCTCCCACCAGGGCGATGACGGCGAAGCCTGCGAGGAATACCGCGGCGCCGCGAGGCTGCGTCGCGGTCGTGGCGACGTACACGGCCGCCTCCCCGACGCCCAGCAGCCCCAGCGTGCATGCGAGTACCACCGCCGCCGACCGCACATCCGACCTTCGCCGCGGCCGGGATCCGGCGGCGGACACCAGCCAGCATGCGGCCAGGGTGATGCCAACCGCGGCGACCCCCGCCCACATCAGATACCAGGCCTGGGAGGCCTGGTAGCCATCCTCGGACGCGGTGCTCGAGGCGCCCGCGAAGAACAGCGCCGCCGCTGTAAGCATCCCTGCGATCAGTACGAGCCTGGCCAAGACGGTCAAGGCGCCTCCTTGATACCAGGATACCCAGAAACACATAGTTAGCAAGTCTGTGCGGGTGAATAACGGTGCCAGGCACCGCTATTCACCCGCCGTCAATCCTCGTCAGCCGGCGTTCCCTGGTTGCAGCAGTAGACGTGGCCGTCCGGGCCGCGGAACTGGAACCAGGCATAGTTTGTGAACGCCGGGCGCGCCTCGACCAATTCCGGATCGACGTCGGTCATCCAGCGGATCGGTTCGAGCATCTCCAGCCCAGCTGCCTCCAGCTCGCTCCGCGCCTGCGCGATGTCGTCTACGAGGAAGCCGGGAACCGGCCCCGTGGTCATCACCGGCTCGTCCTGCTCGCCGCCGGCGGCGAACACCTCGAGATAGCCGCCGGGAAGCTGGAACATCGCAAACCCGGGCGATTCCGTGACCAGCGGCAGGCCGAGCACCTCGCCAAAGAAGTCCCTCGTCTCGCTGAATCTGTCAGTTCGCGTTCCGACCCACGACAAGCGTCGTACGTCCACCAGTTTCACCTCACATCTACGAGTCTTCCGGGAGCGTCTCCAGGATGAACCAGTTCGAGGTGAGTCCGCAGTCCACCCGCAGCTCGATCCCGGTGATGCCGGAGGCAGCGTCGGAGGCGAGGAACACGAACGCCTGAGCCACCTCCTCGGTCTTCACCAGCCGCTTCATCGGCACCCTGGAGAAGCTGCCGTTGAGATAGGTCATCAGCTCCGGGCCGACCGCCTTCTCGGTCATCTCCGTGTGGGTGAAGCCGGGGCTGACGCAGTTGGAGCGGATCCCGTGCTCGGCCAACTCCAGCGCCATCGTGCGGTTGAGGCCGAGCATGCCGGCCTTGGATGCGTTGTAGGCGACGAACGGCCCGTCGCCGCCCGAGCCGTCGATCGAAGCCGTGTGGAGAATCACCCCCCTGCCGGCCTTGGCCATCTCGATCGCGACCGCCTGGGCGGTCACGAACGCGGCGGTCAGATTGGTGTCCAGCACGTCGCGAAACCGGGCACGGTCAACCTCCAGAAACGGCGTATCGTCGTCCACGCCGGCGTTGTTGACGAGCACGTCGATCTTGCCCCATCGCTCCATCGCCGCCGCGACCGCTGCGTCGACCTGGGCGTCGTCTCGGATATCACAGACGCGGGCCCAGCCAGAACCTCCGGCGGCGACGATCTCGTCAACCGTGGAGCTGAGCTCGCCCTCGGTGCGGCCGACCACCAGTACGTCGGCCCCCTCATCCGCGAACGCGCGGGCGGTGGCCTTGCCGATGCCTCGGCCACCGCCCGTGACGATCACGGTTCGACCATCGAACCGTGTGCTCATTCCGTTATGTCCTCCGAGATCTCGGGGAAGTGATACAGATCCTGCTGGCCGCGCGTCCTGCTGAGACCCCAAGCGGTGAATCCCGCGAGGATCAAGAGCACAGCGATACCGAAGTAAGCGATGCTTGACTGGGTCTTGAAGTCGGTGGCGTTGATGAGAAACGTCAGCAGGAAGTTCTTATAGAAGATGTAGACATTGATACCAATGCCGACCAACGGCAGTACCAGGTTGTTGAACCAGTTGAATTGATCCCTGGCAACTCGCAGGTGGTAGAAGATGTTGGCCACGCACACGAGCGTGTAGGGGATCAGCACATAGAACACATACGAGACGCCGATCCAGCCGAATGCATTCAACGGCTTTTGATCCTGCCACAGGACGATGATGATCGGCAGAACCGCGCAGCAGATCAGCACGAACGCCTGCGCGTTCCACGGAGTCTTGTGCTCATCGACCTGAGCGAACTGTTTCGGCGCCAGACCCTCCCGGGAGAGCGCGTACAGCATTCGCGCCGCCGTGATCGAGATTGCGGTGAACGCTGCGAACACCGCGGTGATGCCCGTGAGCGGGATCAGGATCCGCAACACGCCGATGTAGTGATCGGCAACCAGGTAGATGGGAGTGAACTCGCCGCTTGATACGTAGTTCGCCATCGTGCTTGCCGGCACCGCCTCGACGAAGCCGTACGACGTGAACACCCAGTAGGCGCCCGCCAGGAGCGTCACCAGGATGGTCGCCTTGGGCACGAGGTTTCGCGGTGTCTTTGTCTCCTCGGCCATGGGAGCGACGATGTCGAACGCTGCAATCGCCAGCACCGCGAACAGCACCGCGTTTTGAAAGCCCGACCACCCTGCGGTGTTGTGAGAGTAGATGAATGGGTCTGCTGACAGGTTTCCGTCGATCGCCTGCTTGATGATGATGTAGGCCGCAAGCACTGCCACGAACCCGGCCTCGAAGGCGATGAAGTAGCCTGTCACCTTGGCCGAGATCTGGATGTCCTTCTTGGTCAGCACACCGATCACCACAACCGAGCCGAGGCCCGAGATGACCGCCGTCCAGGTGCCCGCTCCGATACCGAAGTAATCGAGCAGGGTGTTGAAGAACAAGCCGAACATAACCGGTTGCAGGATCGATCCGACGATGTATGTCACCACCAGCACCCAGCCGAGCCAGATCCCGATCGGGGGTGAGGTCGCTTCCCACAACCACGTGAATACGCTGCCGGTGGACGGCCGGCGGGCATTCATAACGGCAAAGCTCGCCGCCGTGGGGAGCATCGCGATTGCAACCGCCGCGAATGCAAGCGGAACGATCGGGCCGGTGATGCCTTCCATCAGCCCGACGTTGAAATAGACCGTGAGCGCAAGGCCCATGTAGGCCACACCGAGAATCACCAACTGCCAGAGCCCCAGCGCGTTGCTGCGCAGTTGCTCTTGAGGGGGTAGGTGCCCTCCCTCACCTGAGACGGCCATTGGCCCTCCTTTCAGAGTGTTTGCGGGAACCGTCGAACCGTGTCGAGGATCGCCACGGCGGCGCGAGTGTACTCGGTCTCAACGCGTCGCGCAGGCGAATCTGGTTCGCGCTTTCACACTTTGAAATCACCGCCGAAAAGCGGAGTTACTCAGCCAGACGGAATCCGCGTCAGCGCCCCGTCGATGGCGATGCACTCGCCGTTGATGTAGGCGCATTCATCCGAGGACAGGAAGGCACACAACCGTCCGATCTCGCTGGGCTCGGCCAGCCGCCGGGAGGGGATCGTGTCGATGTAGTCCTGCTCCCGGTACAGCCCTCGGGCGACCTCTTCCTTCCACATCCCGGTTGCCACCACCCCGGGGGCGATCGCGTTGACCCGTAGGCCCAGTGGGCCCCACTCGCCCGCCATCACCTGAGTCATGATGATCACGGCCGCCTTGGCTGCGCAGTACGCCAGCCGTCCTGGGTTGGCCGAGTAGCCGCGAATCGACGAGATGTTCACGACCGTGCCCGACCCCTGTTCGATCATCACCCGGCCGACGGCGCGGGAGCAGTAGAACACCCCGGTCTGCATCACGCCGATCGACTGGGCCCAGATCTCGTCGGTCAGCTCGTGGGTGGGATCGCCCACCCGGCTGATGCCGGCGTTGTTGATCAGCGAGTCGATGCTGCCGTGGTCGGCGTGCACCTGGGCGACCGTACGATCGACGGCCGCGCTATCGGTGATGTCGACCTCGTAGGCCTGCGCCTTGGGAATTGTGGCGGCCAGCTCGGCCGCCTTGGCGCCGTCCATGTCCCACACGGCGACGGTGGCGCCTTCCCGCGCGAGCTCCTCGCAGATGTGGGTACCGATACCGCCGGCACCTCCGGTCACGATCGCTGTGCGGCCCTCTAACCACGCCATGCTCGCCCCTTCCGCCGAGAGTGTAGACTTGATCATCGATCAAATCTCAGGTGTAGTCAAGGAGCGTGGATGACCGGGTCGGAGACCGTGGCAGCCTACCGCCAGATGGTGACGATCAGGGAGTTCGAGAATCACGCGGCGCAGTTGCGAAGCCGGGGAACGATCATCTGCTCGCTCCACCTCAGCAACGGCCACGAGGCGATCGCGGTCGGCGCCCGTTCGGCGCTGCAGGACGTGGACACGGTCAATGCGACCTACCGCGGCCATCACTGGGCGATCGCCTGCGGGACGTCGCTGGAGGCCCTGTTCGGAGAGTTTATGGGGCGCGAGACCGGGGTCAACGGCGGCCGTGGCGGCGCCGGCTTCTTCGCTGATCCCGACCACGGGTTCCTGGGCGAGAGCGGAATCGTCGGCGCCGGGGTGCCAATCGGCGTGGGCTCGGCGCTGGCCGCCCGATACGACGGCTCCGGCAGGGTCGCGGTCGCGGCCTTCGGTGACGGAGCGCTCAATCAAGGCGCCGTGCACGAGGCCATGAACTTCGCCGCCGTCTACAGCCTCCCGGTGGTGTTTGTGTGCGAGAACAACGGCTACGCCGAGTACACGCCGACCGAGTCGATGTTTCCCGGAGGGCCGCTGGAGCGGCGCGCCGAGGTGTACGGATTTCCCGGCGTGGCCGTCGACGGCACCGATCCGCGCGTCGTCCAGGCGGCGGTGCTGGAAGCCGCATCTCGCGCGCGCGAGGGTGGCGGGCCGACTCTGCTGGTGTGTGCGGCTCGGCGGCTCGGCGGACACCACACGCATGACCCCGAGCACTACCGCCCGGAAGGCGAGAAGGCGGAGTGGGCCGCCCACGCCGACCCGATTCCCAAGCTGCGCGCCGCCATCCTGGCCGAAGAGCTTGCCGACGAGAGCGCCCTGGCCGAGCTGGAGGCCTCGGCCCGCGCAGACGTCCGCGCCGCGGCTGCGACCGCTGCGGAGGCGCCTGCCGCAGACCCCGAAACGCTGGAGCAGCATGTCTACGCTTGAGCAGGCATCGGCGATCACCTATCGCGATGCACTCAACGCCGCCATGCACCGGGCGATGCAGACCTACCCGGAGGCGATCGTCTTCGGCGAGGACGTGGCCGCCCCCGGCGGGGTGTTCGGCGTCACCCGCGGCCTCACCGACGAGTTCGGCGACCGCGTGTTCGACACCCCCATCTCGGAGACGGCGATGCTCGGTGCTGCGCTGGGCGCGGCCATGATGGGCCGCCGCCCGATCGTCGAGATCATGTGGGCAGACTTCCTGTTCGTCGGCATCGACCAGCTCGTCAACCAGGCCGCCAACGTGCGCTGGCTGACCCGCGGGCGCTCGACCGCCCCGTTCACGGTGCGAACCCAACAGGGCTCACTCACCTCCTCGTCGGCGCAGCACTCCCGCTGCGTGGAGGCGCTGCTGTGTCACGTCCCAGGGCTGCGTGTCGGCCTGCCCTCGAACCCGGCCGACGCCTACACGATGCTGCTGGCCGCGATCGCAAACGACGACCCCACCATCCTGATCGAGCATCGCGCCATCTACGACCAGCGGGGCGAGGTCGACTTGGAGGCGGAGATCCCCGAGATCGGCGGCGGGAGGGTTGTCCGAAACGGCAGCGACATCACCATCGTGGCGCTCTCGCGGATGGTCGGAGTCGCACTCCAGGCGGCAGAGCTGCTGGCGGCAGAGGGCATCGACGCCGAGGTGGTGGATCCGCGCTGGCTGTCGCCGTTTGACTGGGACACCGTGGACGCCTCGCTGGCCAAGACCAACCGGCTGGTGGTCGTGCACGAGGCGGTGCGCACCTGTGGATTCGGCGCAGAGGTGGCGGCGCAGGCTGCCGAGCGCGGGTTCTGGCACCTCGACGGCCCGGTCGTCAGGGTGACGGCGCCCGATACCCCCAAACCTTCGGCACCGACCCTCGAGGCGGTGGCGATCCCCGACGCTGAGCGCGTGGCGCGCGGTGTCCGTCAGGCGCTGGCCGGCGCCCCAGCAACCGAAGAGGAGTCTGCATGAAGATCACCGACATCGAGGCGATGGTGGTTCAGAAGCCTTCGATCGATACGACCGCGGCGGATGCGATGCAGGATGCGTTCATCGTCCGGGTCAAGACCGATGAGGGCATCACCGGCATCGGGGAGGGCAACCACACGCCGCACGCGATGAAAGCGGTGGTCGACTCGCCCGGCTCGCACAGCTGGAGCCAGGGGATCAAAGAGCTGCTGATCGGGCAGGATCCGCTTCACCCCCAACGGCTGTGGGATTCGATCTACCGATCGACCGTGATGTCGGGTCGGCGCGGGCTGGGAGTGGCCGTGCTGGCGGCGATCGACGTGGCGCTTTGGGATCTCAAGGGCAAGGCCGAGAACAAGCCGATCTATGAGTTGCTGGGTGGCGCCTCGGGCGCCCCGATCGTGCCCTACAGCAGCCTCTACTTCGGCCCGGCCGACTATGCCCAGACGCTCGAGACCAACCTCGGCAAGATCGCATTTTCCCAGGAGCTCGGCTTCCCGGCATACAAGATCGAGCCGCTGTCGGACTGTGTTCAGACCAACGATCAGATCGTGGACATGGCCCACCGTGCGAAGCAGCTCGTGAACGGCGCGATGACGATGCTGGTCGACGTCGGCCATCGCTGGAAGTCTCCCAAGGAGGCGCTTCACACCCTGCGGCAAATCGAGGACTGCGACCCCGGGTTCATCGAGACGCCGATGTGGCTGGACGACGTCGAGGGCTACCGCCGTGTGGCCGACGGGTCGACGATCCCGGTGGCCATCGGCGAGCTGTTCGTGACCCGCAACGAGTTCATCGAGATGATGGACCACGGTCACGTGGACATCGTGCAGCCCAGCGTGATCAGGGTCGGGTTCACGGAGTCGATGCGCGTCGCCGAGGCGGCGGCCGCCCGCGGCCGTCAGGTGGTGCCGTACGGCTGGGTCGCCACCACCATCGGCGTGGTCGCCAACAACCACTTCGCGGCCGCTCTCAGCAACTGTCCCTGGACCGAGTACTGCCACCCCGAGCTGCACCCCAACGCGGAGTTGCGGCACAATCTGGCAGGGCCGGAGCCGGTGATCGTCAACGGCGAGTTCGGCCTGCCGCCCGGCCCCGGCCTGGGTGTGGAGATCGACGAGGAGGCTCTCAATCACTACCGCGTTGCGTAGCGAGTCGATGCGAGCGCTGGTCTACACGGAGGCGCGAACGCTCGAGGTGCTGGAGGTGCCCGCGCAGCTGCCCGCCGTGGGCGAGGTGACGGTGCGCGTGGCGGCGTCGGGCATCTGCGGGTCGGACGTGCACGGAGTTGCCACCCGCAGCCCGCGCCGCGCCCCGCCGCTGATCATGGGCCATGAGCTCACCGGCGAGGTGGTGGAGGTGGGAAGCGGCGTCGCCCGGGCCTTGGTCGGCCGCAATGTCGCGGTCAACCCGCAGGTGCCCTGCGGCGTCTGCACGCCGTGCCGGTCGGGCCGCGAGAACGTCTGCCAGGATCGCGAGCTGGTCGGTGGCACCCGCCCCGGCGGCTTCGGCGAGCTGGTGTCGGTGCCGGCCAAGTGCCTGCACGTGTTGCCCGACGGCGTCGATCCCGGGGCCGGGGTGCTGGCCGAGCCGCTGGCCACCTGCGTGCATGCGGTCGAGTTGATCGGCCGGGTGGCGCCGCGATCCGCGGTCGTCTTCGGCGCGGGCACCATCGGCGTGCTGGCTGCCCAGATGCTGCGGCTGATCGGCACCGAATGGATCGCCGTGAGCGATGTCGACGCCGGCCGCCGGGAGGGGGCAGCCGAGGTGGCCGATGTGGTCGTCTCGCCGGATCAGCTGGAGGCGGCCGTCGGTGAGCGGCCGGGAGGAGTTGAGATCACCATCGATGCGGCCGGGACATCCGCCACTCGGCACGAGTCGGTGCGGCTGCTGCCGCCGCTCGGGACAGCGCTGTGGCTGGGAATGCACGATCAGGACTCGCCCATCCCGGCGTTTGACCTGGTGGTGCGCGAGCAGCGGGTGCTGGGGTCGTTCGCCTACACCAACCCCGAGTTCGCGCGCGCGGTCGAGTTGCTGGCGTCGGGGCAACTGCGGCCGGCCGTCTCCAGCCGGGTGTTTCCGCTCGACCAGAGCGCCGCGGCATTCGAATCGCTGCTGGCCGGCTCGCCCACAGAGTTCCTCAAGTCGATCGTCGCCCCAGGAGAGATGCTCGCATGATGCCATGGCGCTGACACACCTCACCATTCAGCAGGCGGTCGCCGACGCGGTGCGCGTGCGCATCATCGCCGGAGAGCTGGAGGCCGGCACCCGCATCGATCAGGATGCGCTGGCGGCCGAGTTCTCGGTCAGCCGGATGCCGGTGCGCGAGGCGCTGCGGCAGCTGGGAGCCGAGGGATTCGTGACCATCGTCCCCCACCGCGGCGCGATCGTGACGGCGCTCAGCCCCGGCGAGGTCGAGGAGATCTACGAGATCCGGGCGGCGCTGGAGGGCGTGGCGGCGCGGCACGCCAGCCAGGAGCTGACGGACGAGCAGCTGGACGGCCTGCGCAAGGTGCTGGCGGAGATGCGCAAGCAGGAGGAGGACATCGACCGCTGGGTGCAGCTCAACTCCGAGTTCCACGACGCCATCAACCAGGCATCGGGCAGGCCTCGGCTGCTGGAGCTGATCCAGCGCTTCCGCGAGCAGTCCCAGCCGTATATCCGGCTGTATGTCCAGCGGCTGCACAAGACTGCGCAGGCCCGCAAGGAGCACAAGGCGATCGTCGACGCCCTGACCGATCGTGACGGCGATCGGGCCGAGGCCGCGGTGCGTGAGCACCTGGTAGGCACCGGCCGCGCGGTCGCAGCCTTCGCCCGCGCTGCGGGTGAATAATTGGTGCCAGGCACCAATTATTCACCGAGGGCGTCAGTGGTGAATAACGGTGCCTGGCACCGTTATTCACAGCTTCGCGCGGGCTGTGGCCAGAGTGTGGTTCAGGACGGCGGCCTCGTCGGCGCCGATGCTCGCGAGCGGTGAGCGGACGGTGGCCGTGGAGATGATCCCGTCGTTGGCCAGCACGGTCTTCAGCCGGGCCCGGAAGTCGCGCAGGGGCGGCGCGAACAGGAGCTCGATGTAGGGGTCGAGGGCGGCCTGGATGTGTGCGGCCTCACTCGTCCCGCGCCGCGTCCACAGGGTCGCGAAGGCCGCGGCGTCAGAGGCCGCGACGGCCAGCATCGCCCCGTCGGCGCCTCCCATCAGCGAGTCCAGGATGAACGTGTCCTGGCCCGACAGCAGCGCCACGTCGTGGTTGTCGCCGCCAAACGCGGCCGCCGCCTCGGCGAATCGCGCCCGGCTCCACGAGGATTCCTTGATCGCCTCGACACCGGGGATCTCGACCAGTCGCTTGAGCACGTCGATCTCGTAGGTGACCCCCAGGCCGGCAGGCGCCGAGTAGACGATCAAGGGGACGTCGGTGGCAGCGGCGATCGCCTCGTAGTAGGCGGCCACCGGCTCCCACGCCAGCGGCGCTCCCATGAACACCGGTGGGGGAAAGACCTGGAGCGCCTGAGCTCCCAACTCGCCCGCCGATCGTGCACTCTCAGCGGCCGCCGCAGTGTGGGCGGGGATCAGCCCGGCTGTGACCGGTACGCGGTCGCCGATCTGGCGCACCGCGAACCGCAGCACGTCCTCACGCTCGTCCGCCGCCAGCAATCCCCCCTCGCCGGTATCGGCGTTGACCACCACGCCGGTCAGGCCGCAGCCCACGAACGTCTCCAGGTGGGCTTCGAACGAGGCCCAATCGATCGACTGGTCGTCCCTCAGCGGGATGGCCACCCCCGCGATCGTCCCGGCCCAGTCCACCTATGCCTCGCAGGTGAAGGTGGCGAGTGTGGCGGCTTCCATCCGATCCCAGTCCACCTCGACCCCGAGGCCGGGTGCGGTGGGCGCTTCGACCTGGCCGTCGGCGGCGATCTTGTACGGGTTGGCGACCGCGAACTCGTGCGGCTCGGGAGGCACCGGCAACTCGAACATCCCGGTGCAGGCCATGCCCAGGCCCAGATGCAGATTGGCCGCCTGGATCAGTGTGTATCCCCAGCTCTGAAGCTCCGCCCAGAGCCCCGCACCCTCAGCCAGTCCCACCAGCTTGCGGGACGGCGTGAAACCTCCCGCGACGGTGACATCGAACCGCAGGGCGTCCCACGGGTGGCGCATCAGCGCGTCGCCCACCGAGCGGATGTCAACGATGTCGTTGCCGCCGCCCAGGATCGGCACCCCCACCCGGCTGCGGAGGTCGGCATAGCCGATCAGATCGTGGTCGGGCAGCGGCGCCTCCAGCCACCCGAAGCCCATCGCGTCGAGCTCGCGGGCGACCCGCAGCGCCGAGGTGCGGTTGTACCGCTGCTCGCCGTCGTGCATCATCGCGATGCCCGACCCGCCGTGGGCGGCGTGTACCTTGCGAAGCATCTCCAGATCGCGGTCGGGCTCGCACCAGGCGTGGAACTTGACCGCCCGGTACCCCAGCTCGAGCAGATCGCCGACGAACTCGACGTAGGCGTCGGCGTCGGCCAGGAGCGGGGTGGAGGCGTACGCCGGAACCCTGGTGCGGAAACCGCCGAGCAGCTGATGCAGGGGCACACCCGCGTGCTGTGCGGCGATGTCCCACAGCGCGATGTCGAGCGTCGCCTGGGCACCCGGGAGCAACGGCAGCGCGAAATCCTGGAGGCCGTACCAGACGGCCTCGCGCTGCTGGGGATCGGCGCCCAGGATGCGCGGCGCCAGGTGTCGCAAGGTCTCCAGGATGGAGTGATCGAAGCGGCCGGTCGAGTACGACGGGGTGGCTCCGAGGCCTTCGATCCCGCTGTCGTCGAGCACCCGCACGACCGTCAGCGTGCCGTACTGCTGGTCGAGGTCGGACGCCCAGCTGAGGCGCTCGACGTCGGGGCCAATGGCGCGTGCTTCTATCCGCTGGATCACGATTTGATCATAGATCATATCTACCCATCGATCTCTCCGAACCGCCGTCCCAACCGGGCTTGACGGTGGTCGGGGGGATCGCATAGACTCGATCGAGCATGAAGCGCAAACGTTTGCCTGAGCCGCATCAGAGGGTCCCCGCTGGTTGACGCCGTGGTGCTCCGTGCCCTGGGCTGGGACCATCCGCGCTGCATGTCGCCGATGCGGGCCTGCGGCGAGCAGTGGCACTCGCTGACCGGCGTCGAGGTGCAGTGGCAGGCGCGGTCGCTGGAGGCCTTCGGTGACCAGCCGCTGGAGGACGTTGCAGATCAGTACGACCTGATCGTGATCGATCACCCGTTCTGCGGCCGGGCCGAACGCACCGGCTGTCTGACGCCGCTGGATGCGCTGCTCGATGCTCAGACGCTCGCCGATCTGAGCGCGGGGGCGGTGGGGCCGAGCCACGCTTCGTACATTCACGGCGGACACCAGTGGGGCCTGGCCACCGACGCCGCCTGCCAGGTGGCCGCTGTCCGCGACGAGCTTTTGGGGGGCGAGGCTGCGCCGGTCAGCTGGGATCAGGTGCTGTCGCTGGCCCGCCGCCGGCCGGGTGCCGTCGCGCTGCCGCTCTCCCCGCCTCACGCCGTCTCGAGCTGGCTGAGCCTGGTCGGCGCCTCCGGCGCCGAGCCGTTTGCGAGCGCCACCGAAGATGCCCGCGCCACCGTCGTGCTGGCGGAGCTGGCACAGCTCGGCCCGCGTGAGGCGCTTGGCTGGGAGCCGCCCGACGCGCTGGGGCGGATGACCACCACCGACGAGATCGTGTACATGCCGTTGACCTACGGCTACAGCACCTACGCCACCACAGCCGACCGGCCGTGCCGGTTTGCCGACGTTCCCGTGGCCACCAACGGCCCCGCCGGTGCGGTGCTGGGAGGTGCGGGGCTGGCCGTCTCGGCCACATCAGCACACCAGGCGGAAGCGGCGGCCTTTGCAGCCTGGGCGAGCGGCCCCGACGCCCAGCGCGACATCGTCGCTCGCACCGGCGGCCAGCCCGGACACCGTGCGGCGTGGGAGGATCCCGAGTTGGACGCACTGGCGGGCGGCTTCTACTCGGGCACGCGGGCGTCGATCGAACAGGCCTGGGTGCGCCCGCGAGACGACTGGTGGCCGGAATTTCAGCTCGAGGCCGGCCGCCTGCTGACTGACAACCTGCTCGACGGAGCACCCGGGGATCTCACCGCCCGGCTGCAGGAGCTTCACCGGAGGCACAGCGCATGAAGATCACCGCCATCGACTGCCACATCCTGCTCGATCCAGGGTATGAACGGGACGCAACCAGCTCCAACCAGGACGACATCGTGGTCGAGGTGCATACCGACGAGGGCATCACCGGGATCGGCGAGACCGACCTGAACGCCTGGGTCGCGCGCGAGTGCATCGAAGCTCCGGGCATGCACACCATGGATCTCGGGTTGGGCCAGACGATCCTGGGCATGGATCCGCTCGACCCGGTCAAGGTGTGGGACGAGCTGTACGTGGGCACCGCCATGACCGGCCGCCGGGGCGCGGTCGTGCATGCCCTGGGAGCACTGGACATGGCCCTCTGGGACATCTGCGGCAAGGCTGCCGGGGTGCCCACCTGGCAGCTGCTGGGCGAGAAGGCGCGCGACTCGTTCAGGCCGTACGCATCGCTTCTGCCCAAGGCCACCGGGGACTTCGACGAGTTCAGCCAGACGCTGGTCGACCAGGCTGCGTGGGCGCAGGGATTGGGGTTCGAGGCGGCCAAGCTCGAGATCCTGATCAACGGGCCGTACGCACACTCCGGGCTCGACTTCGGGGACGAGCGCATGATCGAGACGATCGCCGGCGTGCGCCGAGCGGTGGGGCCCGACTTCGCGATCATGGTCGACGTCGCCTACGCCTGGAACACGGTCGACCACGCCCTGGAGGTGATCGAGAGCTGGGCCGACCTGGACGTGTTCTTCGTCGAGACGCCGCTTTGGGCAGACGACCTCGAGGGCTACGCCGAGCTGTCCCGCCGATCGCCGATCCCAATCGCCGCGGGCGAGTGGCTGGCGACCCGGTTTGAGTTCCTCGACCTGATGGATCGCGGCGGCGTGCAGGTCGCCCAGCCGGACGTCGGACGCGTGGGCGGTCTCACCGAGGCCCGGCGCGTGTGCGACCTGGCCGCCGAGCGGGGCCGGATGATCGTGCCCCACGGCTGGAAGACCGGGATCACCGTCGCCGCGACCGCCCACCTGGCCGCGGTGACCCCCCACATGCCGTTCTTCGAATACGTCCCCCAGCAGGTCGCCGAGTCGCGCCTTCGCCGCGAGCTGGTGACCGACGAGCTGGTGCTGGTCGACGGCCGGCTCGCGCTGCCGGCTCGGCCGGGGCTGGGGATCGAGCTCAACCGCGACGTGCTCGAAGAGTTCGAGCAGGCAGCCAAACGCGTCCGACCCTGACCCGCGTACCGAAAGGATGATCATGGCAACACTTCACGATCTGTACGTCATCGCCGCTCCGCTCGACCACCCCGAGGGGATCACCACCGGGCCGGACGGTGAGCTCTACGCCGGCGGCGAGGCCGGCCAGGTGTATCGCATCGACCGCGACACGTCCGAGCCGATCGAGATCGCCAACACCGGCGGCTTCGTGCTGGGGCTGTGTCTCGACGCGGCCGGGATGATCTACCTGTGCAACATGGATGCAAAGCCGGCGGTGCTGCGGGTCGATCCCGCCACCGGCAGCATCGACACCTGGTGCGACTCGGCCGGCGGCGGCCCGCTGGAGACGCCCAACTTCTGCTCGTTCGCAGCCGACGGCTCGCTGTACTTCACCGACTCCGGCACCGAGGACATGGACATCCAAAACGGACGGCTGATCCGCGTCCCGCCCGGCGGCGGCGACGGCGAGGTGTTCGACCTGGGCCCGCTGCACTTCCCCAACGGCATGTGCATCGACGCGGACGGCAACCCGGTCTTCCTGGAGACCCTGACCCCGCGGCTCTCGCGGGTCGTGGACGGCAAGCTCGAGCTGCTCGCCGACCTGGCCGGAAACTCCCCCGACGGCGTCACCCTGTGTGCGGACGGGGGCTTCCTGGTGGCCGTGTACTACCCGTTCCGGCTGCTGTACGTCCCCGCCGAGGGCGGCCGGGTGGACATGGTGCTGGACGATCCCAGCGGGATCCACATTCCCATGCCGACCAACGTGACGTTCTACGACGAGGGGCTCAGGAAGCTCGCGATCGGCTCACTGGGAGGGATGGTGGTGAAGGGCATCGACCTCGGCATCGCCGGCGCCCCGCTCCACTACCCCCAACAGCCGTGAGGTGAATAAATGGTGCCTGGCACCTTTTATTCAGAGGACGTGGAAGCGGCGGAAGGCTTCGGTGGCGGTGGCGCCTTCGCTGACGGCCTTGCGGAAGTCGCCTTCGCCGCCGGCCTTGGCGGCGGCCCGCTCGAGCGCCTCGGCGGCGTGCGCCTGGGGCACGACCACCACGCCGTCGCCGTCGGCAACGACGGTGTCGCCGGTGGCCACCGGGACTCCGGCGATGGCCACCGCGCCACCGTGGGCGACCACCTCGAGCCGCCCGTGGATGTCGAGCGGCGAGGTGCCGCGGGCGAACACCGGGTAGCCGAGCTCTGCGATCTGGGCGCTGTCTCGGATCAGCCCGTCGGTGACCGTCCCCACCGCGCCGCGCGAGATGCACGCGTTGGAAAGCAGCTCGCCCCACACCGCCGCGGCATCCGACGGTCCGCTGGCAACCACCACAACGTCACCGCGGCCGACGGCATCGAGCGCCGCCAGCAAGCCCACGTACCGCTCGCCGTCCGCCCGCTCGGCCGGCGCGCACTGCATCGTGAATGCTGTCCCCACCACCGCCGGGCCGGGTACGAACTGCCGCAGCTGAGAGATGCATCGGTCGCGCACGCCCATGGCATCGAGCGCATCCGACACCTGCGCGGCGCGGGCCTCAGGCGACACGAGCCGCAGCCTGCACGAACTCGTCCAGCGCGTCACGGTTGAGCTCGATGCCGAGGCCGGGTCGGGCGGGAATCCCCAGCCGGCCGTCGCTGAACACCATCTCGTCGACGGTCAGCTCCTTGCGCAGCCGAGACTCGCACAGCTCCGCCGGCAGGAACTCGAAGAACGGCATGTGCGGAGTGACCGTCGCCAGGTGGGCCGCGACCGCCACCGAGATGCCGGTCTTCCACGCATGCGGCACCACCTTGAGCCCCGCCTCTGCCGCCATGTCACACACACGCCGGGCCTCGGTGAGTCCGCCCACCCGGCCGATGTCGGGCTGCACCACGTTCACCGCCGAGCGCTCGATCAGCTGCCGGAACTCGTGTCGCGATGACAGCCACTCACCGCAGGCGATCGGCACCGGCGAGGCCGCGGTCAGCCTCGCGTAGCCCTCGATGTCGTCCGTCCAAAGCGGCGTCTCGAGGAAGAAGATGTCGTACTCGGCGATCTGCTCGGCGACGGCCAGCGCCCGCTCGACCGAGTCGAACGCGTACTGCACATCCACCATCAGCGTCATGTCCGATCCGGCGGCGGCCCGCACCTCGCGCACGACCTGCACGATCCACTCGTCCGGCCCCGAGAGGCCCTTGTGGGCGTAGGGCCCGTCGAAGGTGGCCTCCAGCTTGGCCGCCGTGAAGCCCAGGTCGCGGGCGCGGGTGGCCCACGCCACCATCGACTCCAGGTAGGCGTCGAACGACGACACCTCCGGCTGGAGCGATGCGTAGGGGGTCAAGGTCTCTCCCCGCGCCTTCCCCCACAGCTGCCAGCAGGGGACGCCCTCGGCCTTGCCGCGCAGATCCCACAGAGCGATGTCGAGCGCGCCGATGGCGTGCATCAGCGCTCCCCGGCGGCCGCTCATGCAGCTGCCCACATACAGCTCCTGCCAGATCGCCTCGACGTCGGTGGGGTCGCGCCCGATCAAGAGCGGCCGCAGGCCGCGATCCATCGTGTGCGTGCCCGGGGCCTCGATGCACGCGCGCGCGATCCAGGCATTCAGATCGGTCTCGCCGATCCCGGTGAGGCCCTCGTCGGTCTCGATCTCGACCACGATCGTGTCCTGTGCCGAGCTGGTCGCGCCCACGTCATAGCCGGGATCGAGCAGCACATGGGTATGGATGTCGGTGATCTGCAACGGCGCTCAGATGCGGCTGTAGCCGCCGTCGATGGAGATGTTCGAGCCGGTCATGAACCCGGCCTCGTCAGCACACAGGAAGACGCACGCGTCGGCCACCTCGGCCACGTTCCCCAGGCGGGCGACCGGGTGCCGGGAGAGCAGCTCCCGCTCGAAGGCGCGATCGTCGTTCATCGCCTCCATCACCGTTTCGTGCAGCTCGGTCACGATCGCGCCGGGCATGAGCGTGTTGGAACGGATGTTCTTGGGCCCGTACTCGACCGCGATGTGGTCGGACAGCATGTTCAGCCCGGCCTTCGACACGTCGTAGGCGCAGTCGCCCGCCCACACGGTGATGGCGCACACCGAGCTCATGTGCACGATCGCGCCGCCGCCGGCCTCGAGCAGGTGGGGGATCGCGTACTTGGAAACCAGAAACGGGCCCCTCAGGTTGGTGCGGATGATGTCGTCGAACTCGTCCACCGGCCAGTCGGCCACCGGCTTCCACTCGGTGGCGTCGATGCCGGCGTTGTTGACCAGCGCGTCCAGCCCACCGAGCCCGTCGGCGGCGGCCTCGACCACCGCTTGGGCACCCTCGGGCTGGGACACGTCCCCGACCACCGCCACCGCGGTGCCGCCGGCGGCGACGATCCGATCGACCGTGTCCTGGGTACGGCTCTGGTCGCGGCCGCCGCAGGCCACCGCCGCACCCTCGGCTGCGAATCGAACCGCCACCTCACGCCCAATTCCGCTGGACGCTCCGGTGACCAGCGCGCGCCTTCCATCTAAACGATTGCTCACGATGCTCCTTCAGGTTCGGGTGGTTTCTCCACGCAGCATCGCGCACTGCCGGATTGCGGCGACCGGGGGGCCGCCGGCCCCCCGGTCCGTCGCGTTTCGGTCACTCGGGAGGGATCTCCGCGAATGCCCGATCGATGTCGACTCCGCTGCTGCTCTTGCGATACAGCTTGACCGCGAAGTAGTAGATGATCGCCAGGCCGATGGTGACGCCGAAGATGGTGAACATCTTCTGCTTGTCGGCCAGGAAGAACTGCGTCGGATAGTGCAGGTAGAGCACCCACACGAAGACGCAGGTGGCGATGGCGCCCACGCCGGCGATCGTCACCACCGGGATGCCGAAGACCGTCTTCTTGGTCGCCGACGCCCGGTACAGATCGGGCTTGGTGTAGGGCACGACCGTGGCCGAGAGCCCCACCAGCGCCATTGCGATCAGCTGGATCAAGGTGGCATACACGAGCACCTGGAAGAAGCTCGAGCCGTTGACGGCCCATACCAGGGTCAGGAACGACGCCACCACCGCGATGATCGTTGCCACATACGGCGACCCGTTGCGCGACAGCTTGGTCACGCCCTTGGGCAGGATGCCGTCGAACGCATAGGCAAACAACATGCGGGTCGGCTGGATGAACGAGATGTAACAGATCAGCGGCCAGAACAGGATGTAGCCGCCGAATACGAAGATCGCGACCAGAGTGTTACCGGTGGAAGCCGCGACCAGCGAGAAGAACTGCGGTGCCACGGGAGTCTCTCCACCACCGTTGGCGGCGATCATGAACGACGTGCCGAAGGTGTGGAAGAACACCAGTGCGCACACCGCAACCACCAGCGGCCCCACCACTGCGGCGATGGCCATGTTGTTGGCGGTCTTGATGGTGCTTGCCTGACGCAGCTCGCCACCGATGAACGTCGACCAGTACGCGAAGATGGAGAACGTGCAGAAGAATCCCATCACCGGGATCGTGTTGCTCCAGCTGAACGACGGATCGGTATTCGTTCCCGCGGCCTGAGCCGTCTTGATGGTGTGGTCGTACGCTCCGGCGGGCCCGCCGATCGACTGCGAGAA
Source organism: uncultured Actinomycetes bacterium (assembly GCA_963727235.1). Lineage (GTDB taxonomy): Bacteria > Actinomycetota > Thermoleophilia > Gaiellales > JAICJC01 > CAVPTL01. Next base: position 79,253 of record CAVSFZ010000028.1, on the reverse strand, counting down.
GTCGTTGAAGTTCGAGATGAACGAGCTATGCGACGTGAACAGTGCGATCAGCACGCTGATCAGAAGTGAGGCGGTGACCAGCCAGAACAGGATGTTCTGGATGCGCAGCGTCCAGTTCCAGCCACCGGCCAGAATCAGGCCCGAAAGGCACATCATCAATCCGCCGAGCGCGATGATCCAGTGTTTGGACTGAATCTCGGCACTCCACCGCACCAACGTCGGCCAGCCACCGACCAGACCGATCCCCTGTAACCCTGGAGCGAGTCCGATCGTCACGAAGGCTATGCCGAAGAAGGCATTTGAAAGCAAGCCGGCTAACGTCATACAGAATGACGAAATCAATCCCACCATGGGATGTATCACCCGGCTTACTAACATGTAGTCACCGCCGGATCTGGGGATCATGGCGGTCAGCAGGCCGAAGGCGTACGCCATGGCCAGACCCATCGGGATCACCAGCAGAATGCCGACCAGGTAGTTCCCGCCCGGGAACAGGGCGAACACGAAGAAGAACCCTGCCGCCAGTGACTGGGCGGGATGGCCGGGTATGAAGTTGATGATCAATGACGATCGCGGCGAGACCCCACGGACGAGGCCCGTGGCGTTTCGCGCGAACATGCCGGAAGCAGGTGCCGGTGGCGGCGCTTCTGCGGCGGGTATGTCACTCACGATGTTCCTCCTTGTGGATTTGCATTCATCCGATCACGAACTGATGTGTCACGACCTGCGTCGGCGCCAGCCTGACGGTGACGCCGTGAATGCGGCCGCTGTTGTATTCGGATCCGGAGTTGATGCAGAGCGTGCGACCGATGCGGGCCTCCCCTCTCGACTCGTGGATGTGTCCATGTAGTCCCAGCAGTGGCTGGTATTCCTCGATGATCTGGCGCACAGCGGTGCTGCCGACCGGGACCGGGTTCGGCTGGCCGCTCTTGTACACCAGGGTGAGATCGGGGTTGATCTCGTTGGCGGTGTCCAGCCCGCTGTCATACGGCGGGACGTGCAGGTTGAAGATCGCCGTCTCGGGCGACTCGACCTGGTCGGCCAGCGCCTTGATCTTGGTATAGAGCGCGTCCTCGTCCAGCTCGCGGGGGCTGTTCCACGGCGTGGGGTTGGCAAACGCGCACGAGATCATCTCGTGCGGCCCGACCCTGCACCACGCGCTCGTCGCAGGCCTGCACGTGCGACGCACCCTCGAGCACCGGGTCGCAGCTCCAGGGGTCGTCGTTGCCCGGCATCACGTACACGTGGATGCCGTACTCGGACATGCGCTCGTCGGCCAGGTCGATCCAGCGCTGCAGCTCGTCGACCATCACCTTCTCGAACAGCTCGGAGCGGAGATTGGCGTCGTCGTGGGCGGCCTGCACCTCGGCGGCGCTTGCCACCCACGGATACATGCCGTTGTAGCGGATCGCGTTCTCGAGCTTGTCGAGCTCCTCCTGTCCCTTGCCCGACTGGTCCTCACCGAGGAAGTGGGCCTTGAAGGAGTCGCCGTCGGCGGTGATCGGGACGATCGCCTTGCCTGTCAGGTCGCCGCCCATGATCAGGGCCTGGGCCCCGTAGAAGCGACCGGCGCCGAGGAACTTGCGCCAGCACTGCTCCGATCCGTGCACGTCGGACGCGTAGTAGAGCTCGAATGTCCCGACCAGATCGTCGGTGTCCTTACGCTTGCGCCTCAACACCTTGTGCAGCTCCCTTGATTCAGAATACAAACGATTGCAACACTCGACTTTCTCACGCTCGCGAACCTCCGTCAAGAGCACGCACGGTGATCCGGCTGCGCAGATCGCCGCCCGGCTCGACCATGTGCGCCTGTCCTTCGGCCACCGCCCGGGCCAGCCCCAGCGAGTGGGGCACCGACACCGGCTCGAGTCCCAGCTGCTCGCCCGCGTGCCGCCAGCGGCCGCCGCTCTCGCGGGCTTCGTGCCAGTACCACAGGTGAGGCAGTATGGCGATGTCCCACTCCACCGCGACTCCCTCACCGGTGGCGGTGTTGCGCACCTCCATTCGCCCCTCGGGGATGTCGGCGATGCAGCCAAACCGGGCCCGTGGGCGGTCGATCGGCCAGCGGTCGGCGCGTTCGATCGAGCCGTCCAGCAGCAGCATGTCGGGCCAGGTCGGGGCATTCTCGGGGGCGCGCACCGGGCCGTCGACCTCGGACAGCTCAAATCCCCGCCCGCCCGGCAGCCGGATCTCCACCTCGGGGCTCAGCAGCGCCACGCCGAAGGTCATGTGCTCCACGTGCATCATCGGCGCGGGGCCGTCGGTGGCCCGCCACGTCGTCTCCACGGCGAGTGCGTCATCCTCCATCGCCAGCCGCCGGGTGACGGCCAGCCCATGGCCCTCCCATGTGAGCGTCGCACTGTCAGACGATGCATCGGCGATCTCCCATGCCGCGGTCGACGCGCCGCCGTGGAAGCCGTGGTGGTCGCCGTCCACCGTGCAGGCGTTGCCGCCGTTGGGCGTGACCGTCGACCATCCGCCCCGGTAGCTGTCTGTCCACGTCTCCTCGTCCAGCTCGCCCGCCCGCGGCGGCAGTGAGGCGAACGGCGGCCGGCCCAGATACTGGGTGCCGGTGCGGGGATTGACGAGGTCGAGGATCTCGGCTCCGTGGGCCGGATCGACACGCACCAGCAGGTCGTTGCTCTGGAGCACGATCACAGTTCGATCACGACCCTTCCGCCGGTACCGGAGGCGGTGATCGCGACCGCCTCGTTGATCTGGTCGAGCGGCATCCGGTGGGTGACCAGCTGCCCCAGGCCGAGCCGTTCGGAGGCGGCCAGCCGGGCCAGCCCGGGAACGTGCAGCGCCGGGTTCGCCCCACCCAGGTTCGTGCCCAGGATGGTGTGCTCGAACTGGGTCACGTCGTACACGTCGAAGCCTGCCTTCACGCCCATCGCCGGCTGGCCGATCAGCACCGTGGTGCCGCCGTCGCGCACCGACCGAAACGCCTGGTCGGCCACGGCTGGGATGCCGATTGCCTCAAAGGCGTGGTCGATACCGCCGGGCACGATCGCGCGGATCTGCTCGGCCGGGTCGCCGGCGCCCGGGTCGACGGCATGGGTGGCGCCCATTGCCAGCGCCATCTCCCGCTTGTCGGCGAGCGTATCCACGGCGATCACAGGGTCGGCGGAGATCAGCCCGGCTCCCAGGACGGCTGCCAATCCCACGCCGCCGCAGCCGAACACCGCCACTGATTCTCCAGGGCGAACGTTTGCGCGGCGCGTCACAGACATCACTCCGGTGGTCACGCCGCAGCCCAGCAGGCACGCCAGGCCCGGCTCCAGCCGGTCGGTGACCGGGATGGCGGCGTTGGCAGGCACGACGGCGTGGCTTGCGAACGACGACACCAGCGCCAGGTGATAGACGCGCTGGTCACCGCGGTGCAGTCGCGTCGTGCCGTCGCGCAGGGTGCCCGCATCCATGCACTCGGCCGCCTCGGTGCAGAGGTTGGCGCGACCTTCGAGGCAGTAACGGCAGCGGCCGCAGGGCGGCGAGAAGGTGAGCACCACGAACTCGCCCACGCGGGCGGGGTCGACGCCCTCGCCGACCGCCTCGATCACTCCGGCACCCTCGTGGCCGAGCACCATCGGAGTGGGGGCGGGCCACTTGCCGTCCAGGAATGAAAGGTCGCTGCGGCAGATGCCCGAGGCGAGCATCTTCACCAGCACCTCGTCCCGCTTGGGCGGATCGAGCTCCAGGTCGGTCACGACCAGCGGACTCGAGGCCTGCTCCATGACTGCGGCGCGGATGATCATCTCGACCTCGGTGGGGCGGTCGACTCGCGCACCACCAGCTCGGGTGCGGTCTCGACGGTGATGTCGTGCGGCTGGGAGCCCTCGACCTGGTCGATCAGCGCGTCGACCGCCACCCGCCCCAGTTCGGAGAGCGGCATCCGGATCGCGGTCAGCGGCACCGACAGGCAGTCGCACAGGGGGTCGTCGTCGTAGCCGATCAGCGACACGTCGTCCGGGATCGAGCGGCCGGCGATGCGAGCGCCGGCGATTGCGCCGACGGCCTGGTTGATGTTGGAGGCAAACACGCCCGTGGGCGGCACGCGGCGGCCCAGCAGCTCCGTCATCGCCGCCATCCCGCCGGGCTCGTCGAACGCGGCCGCCACCACCGAGCTGCGATGGCCGGCAGCGCGCACCGCCTTCGAAAACCCCTCGGACCGGCGGCGGGCGGTGTCCAGCTCGGGCGGACCGGAGATGTGCGCGAGCCGGGTGTGTCCCAGCCCGAGCAGGTGCTCGGCCGCCATGCGGCCGGCGTCCTCCTCGCGCATGGCGGCGTTGCGACCGCTGCCGAGGTGACGGCGGTTGACGAAGACGTACGGGATGGGATCGTCGACGAGGTGGTCGAAGAGGGGGCTGTCGGGGCGGGCGCTGGCGATCAGCAGCCCATCGATGCGACCCTCGCGCACCAGCCGCTCATACGCCTGCTGCGCGCTCGAGGCGCCGGTGTCCTCAGCCAGCAGCACGACGAACTGGCGCTCCCAGGCACGATCGAACGCGCCCCGGATGATCGCCGAGTACACCGGGTTTCGCAGCGACGGCACCAGCAGCCCCAACGCTCCGGTGGACGACAGCTTGAGCCCGCGCGCCATCGCGTTGGGCCGGTAGCGCAGCCGCGTCACGGCCTCCTCGATGCGCTCCCGGGTCTCCGGCCGGACGGCCGCAGCGGTGCGATCGTTGAGCACGCGAGAGACCGTCGAGGCGTGCACTCCCGCGGCCTCGGCAACGTCTTCGAGGCGGGTCGAGCGAGGGCTCTGTTGACGTCCCATCGGCGCCATCCTAACGAAGGTCCGGCGTTTACGCTAACGTTTGCCTAATGGTGATGGATCCCGACGTCGTCGTTGAGGCCACGCGGTTGGTCGACGCTGCCAACGCAGCCGGTTGCACGGTGCGGGTGATGGGCGGGGTGGCGGTCAGCCTGCATGCCCACGGCGGCGTCCACCCGGCCTTGCGGCGCACGTATCGCGACATCGATCTGGTCGCCGCCAAGAAGCAGGGCAAGCCCACGCTGAAGTTGCTGGAGGCGGCCGGGTACGAGGCCAACGAGCGCTTCAACGCGATGAACGGCGGCCGCCGGCTGGTGGTGTACGACATGCAGAACGGGCGCCAGCTGGACGTCTTTGTCGGCGACTTCGAGATGTGCCACAAAATCCCGATCGCCCAGCGGCTGCACGAGGACCCGGTCACCATCCCGCTGGCCGAGCTGCTTCTGACCAAGCTCCAGGTGGTCAACACCAACCACAAGGATGTGCTCGACATCTGCGCCATCCTGCTCGATCACGAGATCGGGGACAAGGACGAGGACACCGTCAACGTCAAGTACATCGCGTCGCTGCTCGCGGGCGACTGGGGGCTGTGGCGCACCACCCGCGGCACCATCGAGACGACCCGCGCGGCGCTGCCCGAACTCGACTTGAGCGCCGACGAGCGGGCCGTGATCGACGGCCGGCTGACGGAGCTGTGGGAGCGGGTGGAGGCGGAGCCCAAGTCGTTCCGATGGCGCAGCCGGGCCAAGGTCGGCGATCGCACCAAATGGTATGAAGATCCCGAGGAGATCGGCCACCGCAACCTCGATGAATAATTGGTGCCTGGCACCAATTATTCACGCCTGAGGCCGACCGGTCACCACACGCCGTCGTGGTTTCGCCTAGAGTCGGTACAAACGATTGTAGGAGGCTTTGATGAGCGACCGACCAGCCACTGCCGTAGTCACCGGTGCGGCCATGGGAATGGGCAAGGCGATCTCGCAGCGGCTGATCGCCGACGGCGTCACCGTGGTGGGGCTCGACCTCAACCCGGATGCCCTGGAAGCTGCCCGCGCGGAGCTCGGCGACGCGTTTGAGCCGGTCACCGGCGATGTCGGTGACTGGGACGCGCACGAGCGGGCCGCCGACGCGGCCGAACGGCACGGCCCGCTGCGCCACTGGGTCAACAACGCCGGCATCGACATCGTCGGCGGCGCCCACGAGGTCACACCCGAGCACATCACCGACGGCCTGCGGGTGCTGCAGCACGGGGTGATGTTCGGCTGCGCCGTTGCCGTGCGCAGGATGCTCCCCGCCCGGCGCGGGTCGATCGTGAACATCTCCTCCATCCAAGGCGTGGCCGCCTGGCCGCGGTACTTCGTCTACGACGCCGCCAAGGCCGCCATCCTGATGGCTACCAAGAGCGTCGCGCTCGACTACGCACCGTACGGGCTGCGCTGCAACGTGGTGCTCCCCGGGACGATCGACACGCCCATGTTCCGGGCGGGCATTCCGGCCGATCCGGTCGAGGCCGAGGCCTGGCTCGAGAACGAGGCCGCGCTTGCGCCGATGCAGCGGATCGGCGAGCCGTCGGAGATCTCCGAGGTGGTGTCCTTTCTGCTGTCGGATCGAGCGTCGTACATGAACGGCGCTGAGGTGATCGTGGACGGCGGAGCAATGGTGCGCTGCTTCCCGCATCCCGTGATCGACGTGCCCGCGGCAAGAGAGTAGGGTCTGCGCGTGGATCGGGTACGCCTGAAGGACGTTGCCGAGCGAGCCAAGGTCGATCCCTCGACTGCGTCACGGGTGCTCTCGGGGCGGTCGGACCTGGTCAAGGACGAGACGGCAGCGCGGGTACTCGAGGCCAGCCGGGCGCTGGGGTATACGCCCAACGCCTTCGCCCGCGCGCTGCGAACCCAGCGCACCGGCAGCATCGGGGTGGTGCTGCCGGAGTTCTCAAATCCGGTGTACGCAGCCGTGATCGACGGCATCGAGCAGCGGGCGGCGGAGCTCGGATTGAGCGTCGTGATCGACGCGCTGCGCCCGTCCAATCCCGGTGACTTCGCCCGGCTGGTGTCGGAGAACCGCGTCGACGGTCTGCTGTTCTCGGCCGCGTCCGACCGGTCGGTGGGGCTCGACGTGCTGGACGCCACCGGGGTGCCGTACGTGCTCGTCAACCGGGCGGTGGCCGAGGCCAGCGCATCGGTCGTGCTCGACGAGGAATCAGGCGTGGAGGCGGCGGTGGGGTGTCTGGCCGACGCCGGGCACACGCGCATCGCCTACGTCTCCGGGCCACCTGACATCGACACCGCCCGGCGGCGCAAGAGCGGGTTTCTGAATGCGATGAGCCAGCGCGGGCTGGCGGTCGACGAGCGGCTGGTGATGGAGGCATTCGAGCCCGAGGCCGCTCAGGCGGCGACGCTGGCGATGCTCGATGTCGACCCGCCGCCCACCGCGATCTGCGCGTGGACGATCAAGTCGGCGCTGGGGGTGCTGCACGCCTTGCATCAGCGTGAGGTGCCGATCCCCGAGGCGGTCTCGGTGATCGCAATGCCGGATGTGTGGTTGGCGGCCTACTGCTGGCCGCCGCTGACCACCGTTGCCATGCCGCTGGCGGTGATGGGCGGGCGGGCGGTCGACCTGCTGGCCGCGATGGTCGCCGGTGCTCCACCCGAGCGAGTGCTGGTGACCTCGCCCCAGCCTCGGGTCGTGATGCGGGCCTCGGTCGGCCCGATCAGTCGGGGCTGACGCCCCAGGCACCGGCGCGGTCGCCGGCGGCGATCTCGGCCTGTGAGAAGCCGAGCTCGTTGAGCACGTCGCCGGTGTCGCTGCCCAGCGGCGGCCCGGTGTGGCTGATCCGGCCCGGTGTGCGGCTCATGCGCGGCACCGGGGCCTGCATGGTGACGTCTCCCAGCCCGGTGTCGGGCACTGTGGCCAGCGCCTCGCGGGCGGCGTAATGGGGGTCGTCCAGCGTCTCTGCCACCGAGAACACCCGCGAGACCGCGACGCCTTTCTCGCCCAGCTCCCGTTCCACCTGCTCGACGGTGCGCCGGCTGACCCAGTCGGCCACCAGAGCATCCAGGTCGTCGGCATGCGTCTGGCGGCCGGCGGCGGTCAGAAAGCGCGGGTCGGTTGCGAGCTCGGCGCCGCCCAGCGCCTCCAGAAGCAGCACCGCCCGAGACGGGGCGGTGCCCGACAGCGCCACCCAGCCGTCGTCGCTGGTGGCATACACGTTTCGCGGCGACGAGAACGACAGCCTCGACCCCGATCGCCGAGGGACGTAGCCGAGGTGCTTGACCAGCGTCGGTATCGGCCCCAGGAGCGAGTACAGCGACTCGAACAGCGACACGTCGATCACCTGTCCGGTGCCGCCGCGGGCGTCCCGCCAGTACAGCGCGGCCAGCAGCGCCCAGGTCGCAAACAGGCCGGCGGACTCGTCGCCGAGTGCCACCGGCGGCAGCATCGGCGGCCCGTCCGGCTCGCCGGTGATGCTGGCAAATCCCGAGTAGGCCTCGGCCAGCGTGCCCAGGCCGGGCTGGGTGCTGCGCGGGCCGGTCTGGCCGAAGCCCGAGATTCGCACCACCACCAGCCGGGGGTTTCGCTCCAGCAGTGTCTCGGGGGCCAGTCCGAGCTGCTCCAGCACGCCCGGCCGGTAGGCCTCCACCAGCGCGTCGGAGCTGTCGACCAGGCGCAGCAACGCCTCCCGGCCGGCCTCCGACTTGAGGTTCAGGATCACGCTGCGCTTGTTCCGCCCGAGGGTCACCCACCAGGCTGAGCGGTCGTCCAGCATGCCGCCCATGCGCCGGGCGGCGTCGCCGCCGTCGGGCCGCTCGATCTTGATCACCTCAGCCCCGAAATCTCCCAGGTGGGCACCCACCGAGGGGCCGGCGACGATGTCTGCCAGCTCCAGGATGCGCACTCCTTCGAGCGGCAGCGGAGTGCTCACGATGCCCCCGTCGCCGTCGCCTTGACAGGCGCGGACGGCAAGCATACAATCGTTTGCATTGTCCGAGGATAGCGCCCCACCGCCACGAAGGCAAGGCCGGTAAAGATGACCGACGGCCGTGACCGCTTCGGGCGTTATCTCGAGCAATTCGAGGTTGGCGACGTGTACCGTCACTGGCCCGGAAAGACTGTCACCGAGGCCGACAATCACCTGTTCTGCTGCCTCACGATGGCGGTCAGCCCGATCCACACCGACGACCACTACGCCCGGCTGCACATGGACGGCGGACGCAGCTTGGTGGTGGGCACGTACGTGTACGCGCTGCTTTTGGGGATGAGCGTGCCCGACACCTCGGGCAAGGCCATTGCGGCACTCGGCACCGACAATCTCCGTCACGTCAAACCGGTGCATCACGGCGACACGCTGTACGCCTCCTCGACGGTGCTGGCCGCCCGCCCGTCGGCGTCGCGACCGGAGGCCGGCGTGGTCACCATCGAGACCACCGGCGTGAACCAGGACGAGCAGACGGTGTGCACGTTCGAGCGCAGCTTCCTCGTGCCGAGGCGATCGTGATCGATCCGATCCTGGCAGCGGACGAGTTTGCCGGCCGGGTGTGCATCGTCACCGGTGCGGCCCGCGGCATCGGCGCGGCGATCGCCGAGAGCCTGGCAAGCCGGGGCGGCGTGGCGGTGATCTGTGACATCAACCTGGACGCGGCCGCCGAGCGGGCACAGCTGTTCACCGAGGCCGGCTATCGAGCCGAGCCCCGGCGGGTGGACGTCGCCGACGGTGACGACGTGCGGCAGATGGTGGGGGAGGTCGCCGCTCGACTGGGGCCGCCCGCCGTGCTGATCAATAACGCCGGTGTGGTCACGGTCGCCCCCTCGGATGAGCTGGCCGAAGAGGAGTGGCGCCGCCAGATCGACGTGATGCTGACCGGCACCTTCCTGATGACCCAGGCCGTCTCGCGCTCGATGCTCGCCGGAGGTGGCGGAGCCGTGGTCAACCTCAGCTCGATCGGTGGATTCGGCGGGCATCCGGGGCGTTCGGCCTACAACGCTGCCAAGGCGGGAATCTCCTGTCTCACCCAGGTGCTGGGCGTGGAGTGGGCCGCCCGCGGGATCAGGGTCAACGCCGTTGCGCCGGCGGTCACCCGCACCGAGATGCTCGAGCACGTGCTGCGCACGCTGGAAGGTGCGACCAAGCGGGCCGAGTACGCCGGTCGAACGCCGATGGGGCGGGTCGCCGAGCCGGTCGAGATCGCCGAGTGCGTTGCCTTCCTGGCCTCGGACAAGGCCCGCTTCATCACCGGCACGACGCTCCTGATCGACGGCGGCTGGATGGCCGGCGCCGGTCTCGAACCGGGAGCCGTGCGGTGAGCAACTACGTCGTCACCGGTGCGACCGACGCGTTCGCGGCCGAGCTCTCCAGGCACCTGCGCGCGCCGGTGCATCGCGACCCGGTGGAGCCCATCACGTCGTGGATTCACATCGTCGGCGGCGACTCCGGCGACGATCCTGCGGCATCGCTGACGGCGGCGGCCGCGTCCGCCGACGCACACCTTCCCCACGACCAGGGCGCCTCGTTCATCGCCGTGGTGCCGGTGTGGGGTGTGCTGATGCCGCCGCACGACGCGCCGGCCGAGCTGGCGGCGGCCACCGCCAGGGCGCTGGCCAAGGTGTCGATCGAGCGCTGGTCGCGGGAGGGGCGGCGGATCAACATCGTGGCCTACGGACCGCTCGAGACCGACGCACTGCCGGGGCTGCGCGACCCGGCTACGCTGCGCGACCGCTCGCCCATGCACCGGCCGGCCGCGCTCTCTGACCTGGCCGATGCGATTGACTTCCTGTCGTCGTCTGCGGCCTCCTACGTCACCGGCAGCGAGCTGCCGCTGGACGGGGGCTGGACGGCCTACTCCTGGTTCTATCCGGCACGCGATCTGTGAGACTGACGAAAGGACACGCATGACTCCGCTCACCAACCTCGGCCCGTGGCAGGACTGGGTCAGGCAGCAGCTGATCTTCACCGAGGCGGTGCGCGGGGGGCCGCTGGTGTGGTGCGCCGGCGACGACCACCTGTTCGGAGACCCCCTGGGGCCGGAGCGTCACGCCCACGACGACGCGGCTGAGTACTACTTCGTGCTCAGCGGCGCCTGCATGGTCGAGGTGGGTGGCGAGGAGCGGGTGGCGAACACCGGTGACCTGGTGTACATCCCTGCCGACGCGCCCCACAACCTGCTGACCGAGGTGGGCGGGCAGGACGCCTGGGTGTTCGTGCTGGTCGCTCCCAACTTCGCCCACAACAAGTGGCGCACATCGGACTACCTCCCCGGGACGGAGGACTACCGAATGACGATCACCCGGCCGCTGGACGGCGATCGCTCGGCCGCGTCCAACCCGTTCCCGGCCGACTGCGTCGAGCTCGTACGGGGCACGTCGGTGACGGCCGTGTCGCACACCGCCGAGTACGTCTATCTGGTGGTCGAGGGCGAGTGCCATGTGCGCGTCGACCGGCTCGCCGGGACGCTGGGCGAGGGCGGCCAGGTGCACGTCCGCCGCGACGTCGAGCACGACCTCACCAGTCTCACCGAGACAGCTCGGCTGCTGCGGTTCGAGTGCGCCTTCGTGCCGTTTGCGGGCGTGCCGCTGGGGCCGGAGGGCGCCCACACGCAGTACTGACCCAATTGGCAATCGTTCGCACTGCCAATTGGCAAAACCACGAGTTCCCGGCGCCGAAATCAGCACTTACATAGATACTTGATTTTTGATACATTCACACTATGAAGGCTCCAGAGTTCGGATCAACGGACGTTCCCGGCCGGTTCGAAGGCAGCCGGCTGGTGCTCTCCGGCGGAGGCCGGGGGATCGGCGAGGCCACCGCTCGCAGGGCTGCCCGAGAGGGCGCCGATGTGCTTCTGATCTCGCGCACCAAGGATGAGATCGACGCCGTCGCGGCCTCGATCGTGGCCGACGGCGGCAAGGCCTGGACGCACGTCGCCGACGTGGCGGTGGCCGAACAGGTCGACGCGGCGGTGACCGCGGCCGCCGAGCGCTGGGGCGGCATCGACGTGCTGATCAACTGCGCCGGCTTCGGCTACACCTGCCCGTTCCTCGAGTTCCCCGATAGCGAATGGTTCAAGGTCATGGGCGTCAACCTGAACGGCGCCTTCATGATGGCCCAGCGCGTGTCACGTGTGATGGCGGCCAACGGCGGCGGCTCGATCGTGCACATCTCGTCGATCGCAGGGTTTGCCGCGGACGGCGACGAGGGCGCCTACAACGCCTCGAAAGCCGGGATGCGCGGGCTCAACAACACGATGGCGCGGGAGCTCGCCCAGCACGGCATCCGCTCCAACCTGATCGCCCCGGGATACACCGCGACGCCGCTCACCCGCGACTTCCTGGGCTCCAAGACATTCGACTATGTGATGAACGACTTCGATCGGATTCCGGAGCGGCGGATGGCGACCTCTGAGGAGATCGCCGCGTCGATCCTGTTCCTGGCCTCGGACGACGCGTCGGCGATCAACGGCTGTGAGCTGATCGTCGACGGCGGCACGATGGCCAATCTGTACGTCGTCGAAACCCTGCCAGCCGATTAGGAACACCGCCTGTTCATGACGCTTGCCGTTGACAGCGCAGGCCCAGTGTGATCGCCGCGGTTGTCACCGGTGCCGCAGTCGGGATCGGCCGGGCCGTGACCGAGCGGCTGATCGAGGAGGGCGCGATCGTGGTCGGCGTCGATCGCGACCGGGCGGCGCTGGACGAAGCGGTGTCCCAGCTCGGCGACCGGCTGGTGCCGGTCGTGGGGGACATCGGCGAATGGTCGACCCACGAACGGGCGGCCGACGCCGCCGAAAAGCACGGCGAGCTGACCTGGTGGGTCAATAACGCCGGCATCGACTGGGTCTCGAGCGCCCACGAGGCCACCGAGGAGCACATCGCCAAGGGGCTTCGGGTGCTGCTGATGGGGCCGATGTTCGGGTCGTCGGTGGCGGTGCAGCGGATGCTCCCGCGACGTACGGGGTCGATCGTGAACATCTCGTCGATCCAGGGCGTGGCGGCGTTCCCGCGGTACTACGTGTACGACGCGGCCAAGTCCGGCATCCTGATGGCGACCAAGAGCATCGCGGTCGACTACGGACCGTTCGGGATCCGCGCCAACGCGGTGCTGCCGGGCTGCATCGAGACGCCGATGACCTACACCACCCTGCCGCCCGACCTCGACCGCGAGGAGGCGCTGCGGCGCGAGGGCGAGCTCGCCCCGCTGCTGCGGGTGGGCCAGCCGGAGGAGGTGGCCGACGTGGTCACGTTCCTGCTCACGGATTGGGCCTCGTACGTGAACGGCGCCGAGATCACCGTCGACGGCGGCGCGATGGCCCGCTGCTTCCCGTACCCGCCCATGGACATCACCTAGGAATCCACGTTCGAGCGATGGATTGCGGGCGTTCCGAGGATCTCTGCCTGTAAACGGGAGGAGTCCGATGAAACGCGTGATGGTTCGATACCGGGTCAAACCCGACCAGGTGGCTCGCAACGAGGAGCTGGTGCGGTCTGTCTACGCCGCACTCCACGACCTGGGTCCCGAGGGACTGCGATATGCGACCTTCAAGCTCGGGGACGGCGTCACCTTCGTGCATATGGCGGCCACCGAGGGCGAGTCGCCGCTGCCCGGGCTGAAGGAATTCCAGGAGTTCCAGGAAGGCATCCGCGATCGCTGCGACGAACCGCCGGTCGTGGCCGAGCTGGAGGAGGTCGGGTCGTTTCGTTTCCATGCCTAGACTGATGCCACGATGACGGCAACGGTCACACCCGAGGGCACGACCGAGCATGATCTGCTCGCACGTGCACAGCGCGGCGACGACGACGCCTACGGCCGGCTGGTGGCCCCGTACCGTTCGGCGCTCCAGGCCCATTGCTACCGGATGCTGGGGTCGATCCAAGATGCCGAGGACGCCCTTCAGGACACGCTTCTGCAGGCCTGGCGGGGGCTACCCCGGTTCGAGAGCCGAAGCTCGCTGCGGTCGTGGCTCTACACGATCGCGACCAACGCGTGCCTGAAAGCGATCGAGCGGCGGGGGCGGCGGATGCTGCCCGTCGACCACGGGCCGCCCGCTGCGCTCAATCAGCGCCCCGGTGAGCCGCTGGTCGAGTCGGTGTGGATCGATCCCTATCCCGATCGCGAGCTGGGCGATCACCCGCCGGATGCCCCAGCAGCCAGATACGAGCAGCGCGAGAGCGTCGAGCTGGCATTCATCGCGGCGCTGCAGCATCTGCCGGCGAGGCAACGGGCGGTGTTGATCCTGCGGGACGTGCTGGGTTTCTCGGCCCGGGAGGTGGCTGAGGCGCTCGACACCACCCCGGCCTCGGTCTACAGCGCCCTGCAGCGCGCTCACAAGACGGTGGATGCGCGGGTGGACGGCCAGAGCCAACAGGCGACGCTGCTCTCGCTGGGCGACGCGCGGCTGGGACGGCTGGTGGATTGCTACGTGCGGGCGTGGGAGAGCTGCGACGTGGACTCGATCCTGGCCCTGCTGACCGAGGACGCGGTGCTGGCCATGCCGCCCAGGGCGACCTGGTATCGCGGCGGCGAAGCGATCGGCGCGTTCTTGGCCGACTGGCCGCTGGCAGGCGGGCGGTGGCGACTCGTATCGGTGCGGGCGAGCGGACAGATCGCCTTTGGCAGCTATCGCTGGGACGGTCGTGCCGGCGCGTTCGCCCCGCACGCCGTCGACGTGCTGACGCTTCGCGGCGAACGCATATCGGCAATCACTGCGTTCATGATCCCGCACGCGTTCGGGAGATTCGGGCTTGCCCCAGAGCCGACGTGAATAACGGTGCCAGGCACCGTTATTCACGTTACCCGCCGATGAACGTCGAACCGTAACCACGGGAGGGCGAGCGCCGGGTTTATACTCTCGGGCCATGTCTGACCTGCACTCAGAGCAGTCGTTTGTCAGTCGCCGGTGACTCGGGCGTGCCCGCGGTGGCGCTCGAGCGGGTGCGCAAGACATACGGGGATGTGGTTGCGGTCGATCGAGTCGACCTGACCGTCGAGGACGGCGAGTTCTTCTCGATGCTGGGGCCCTCCGGCTCCGGCAAGACAACCACGCTCCGGATGATCGCCGGGTTTGACCTTCCCACCGAGGGGGTGGTGCGGCTCCGCGGTCAGGACGTCTCTCACCTGCCACCGTACGACCGTGATGTGAACACCGTGTTTCAGGATTACGCGCTGTTCCCGCACATGACGGTCGCCCAGAACGTCGGATACGGGCTGATGGTCAAGCGGGTCTCCCGCGGCGAGCGCAACACGAGAGTCGAGGAGGCACTGGAGATGGTGCGCCTTCCCGGGATGGGCAAGCGCAAGCCGTCGCAGCTCTCCGGCGGCCAGCGGCAGCGAGTTGCACTCGCGCGGGCGCTGGTCAATCGGCCTCGGGTGCTGCTGTTGGACGAGCCGTTGGGCGCCCTCGACCTGAAGCTCCGCGAGCAGATGCAGATCGAGCTGAAGTCGATCCAAAAGGAGGTGGGCATCACCTTCATCTTCGTCACCCACGACCAGGACGAGGCGCTTGCCATGAGCGACCGGCTGGCGGTGTTCAACAACGGGCAAATCGACCAGGTGGGCTCGCCGGCCGAGGTGTACGAGTCGCCGCTGACGGAGTTTGTGGCGGGATTCGTGGGCACCTCGAACCTCGTGTCAGGCGAGTCGGCTGCGATCATCTCCGGCTCCGAGGCGACCTTCACCGTACGGCCTGAGAAGATCCGGCTCGCGGACCGAGATGCCGCCGCCTCCGACTCCGAGTGCTCGGTCACGGGCACGATTCGAGACGTCGTCTACCTCGGCGTCAACACCCGCTACATCGTCGCCCTCGACACCGGCGGCGAGTTGGTGGTGATCCAGCAGAACCAATCGACGTCCTCGATGGACGCTCTGGCGGCCCGGGGCACGCAGGTCAAGCTGATCTGGGACCGCGAGCACAATCGTCGAGTGGACGTCGTCCCGAGCAACCCCGAGGAGGTATCGGCATGAAGTGGTTTGGTATCAATGGTGGATTCTGGCTGGTGGCGGGCCTGGCGATGATTTTGGCGGTCGCGGCCGGCTGCGGCAGCTCCAGCAGCTCCGACAGCACTGCCGCCAGCCTGCCGGCCGGGCAAACCATGCCCGCCAACGGCAACGGCGTCCCGATGCGCACCAAGATCGGGCCGACCGAAGGTCAGCTCAACCTGATCGCGTGGCAGGGATACACGGAGCCCAACGTGGTCAAACCGTTTGAAGCCGCCACCGGGTGTCAGGTGAAGGTCACATACGGCCAGACCTCCGACCAGATGGTGACGCTGATGAGCTCGGGGAACTACGACGGCGTGTCGGCCTCGGGCGACGCGACCCTCCGGCTGATCGCCGGCAAAGAGGTGGCCCCCATCGACACCGCGCTTGTTCCGGACTTCAAAGACATCAGCCCCAAGCTGCAGTCGCCCCCGCACAACACCGTCAAGGGCGTGCACTACGGCACATCCTACGAATGGGGCGGAAACGTCCTGATGTACAACACCAGCGTGGTCAAGCCGGCGCCCACCAGTTGGGGCGTCGTTTTCGACGGCACCAGCTATAAGGGGAAGACCACCGCATACAACAGTCCGATCTACATCGCGGACGCCGCGCTCTACCTGAAGTCGTCTGACCCCTCGCTCGGCATCACCGATCCGTACGAGCTGACGCAGGACCAGTTCGACGCGGCGGTCAATCTGCTCAAGAAGCAGCACGCCCAGATCGGGAACTACTGGTCGAGCTTCACCTCCGAGATCCAGGACTTCAAGAACGGCAACCTGGTGATCGGACAAGCCTGGCCGTATCAGTACAACGCGCTCAAGGCCGACAAGGTGCCTGTCGCCTCGATCGTCCCCAAGGAGGGGATGACCGGCTGGGCCGACACCTGGATGATGTACTCCAAGGCGGCGCATCCCAACTGCATGCTGAAGTGGATGGCGTACGCCACCACGCCGGCGGCCCAGGCAAAGACGGCCTACACGTTCGGATCAGCACCCGCCAACCCCAAGGCGTGTGCCGATTTGGACAAGGTGCAGCCAAACTATTGCGCCGACTATCACGTCACCGACCCGGCGTACTTCGACAACATCTACTACTGGAAGACCCCGCTTCCAACCTGCGATAACGGTCAATCGGACTGCGTCGGATACGCGGAGTGGTCGCAGGCCTGGACGTCGATCCTGGGATGAGATGAGTCCGTGCTGGAGGCGCTCCGCACCGCCTCCAGCACGGTTTCCAGATGACGTCTGCGACCGAAGCTCACCCACGTGGTATCCGGCGCCGGCTCTCGGCGTTTCTGTACGGCCGCCGTTGGCTGAAGGCGCTGCTCCTGCTGATCCCGCCGCTGACCTGGCTGGGGGTGATCTACCTCGGTGCGCTGGTGGTGATGCTGTTCGCATCGCTGTGGGCGCTCGACCCGCTCACCTTCACGGTGGTGCACTCCTATTCGCTGGACAACTTCAAGACGCTGATTGATAACTCCGTGTACCGCACCGTCTCCCTGCGCACCGTCGGGATGGCGGCCGCGGTGACGGCGGCCGATGCGTTGCTGGCGTTCCCGTTGGCGTACTTCATGGCGCGGATCGCGTCTCGGCGGCTGCGGGCGGTGATGTTCGTGGGAGTGCTGATGCCGCTCTGGTCAAGCTATCTGATCCGCGTCTACACCTGGAAGCTGATCGTGGCCGACGCGGGACCCCTCAACTGGGCGCTCAACAAGGTGGGGCTGCCGAGTGTCGATCTGGCGTTCTCCAACGTGTCTCTGTGGGTCACGCTCACCTACGTCTGGCTGCCGTTCATGATTCTGCCGGTGTTCGCGGCCCTGGAGCGGATCCCCACCTCATATCTCGAAGCCTCCAGCGACCTTGGCGGCAAGGGGTGGACGACGTTTCGTCGGGTGATCCTGCCCCTGGCGCTGCCCGGGGTGGCGGCCGGCTCGATCTTCACCTTCTCGCTGACACTGGGCGACTACATCGCGGTTCAGCTGCTCACCAAGTCCCAGTTCATCGGCAACCTGATCTACGTCAACGCCGGCGTGGCGGGCAACCTGCCTCTGGCGGCGGCGATCTCCACCATCCCCATCCTGATCATGATCGTCTACCTGACGCTGATGAGGCGCACCGGCGCCTTCGAGTCGCTGTAGTGGAGCCTCGCTCGGTGAAGATCCTGCTGGGGGTGGTGGCGTTGATCGTCATGCTGTTCCTCTACCTGCCGCTGCTGGTGATCTTCCTGGATGCGCTCAACCCGTCGAAGATCACCTCATGGCCGGTGCAGAACTACTCCACCAAGTGGTTTTCGGTCGCGTTTCACGACTCCACCGCGCGAGCGGCACTGCTGGTATCGGTCAAGGTCGCACTGGGGGCCACCGCGATCGCATTGGTGCTCGGGTCGGCCGCCGCCTTCGCGGTGCACCGGTTCCGGTTCTTTGGCAGAAATGGGATCTCGTTCCTGCTGGTCCTGCCGATCGCCCTGCCGGGCATCGTCACCGGGATCGCGTTGCTCTCGGCCATGAACCTGTTCAGCCAGCGAGGATCGATCCTGACCATCATCCTCGGCCACGCCACCTTCTGCATCGTTGTCGTGTTCGACAACACCATCGCCCGTCTCCGCCAGTCCGGCCCGTCGCTGGAGGAGGCCTCGATGGATCTCGGCGCGGATGGTTGGCAGACATTCCGCCACGTCACGCTGCCCGGGCTGGCCACGGCGCTGGTGGCAGGTGGGTTGCTGGCCTTCGCGTTGTCGTTCGACGAGATCATCGTCACCTACTTCACAGCGGGCTCGGTGCAAACGCTGCCGCTGTGGATCTTCAACCAGTTCCAGCTTCCCAACAGCCAGCCCGAGGTGAATGCCGTGGCGGTGTTCGTGATCATTCTCACCGTAATTCCGGTGCTGCTCGCCCAGCGACTGATGCGCGGCTCCGGCGGTGCGACCCGCTAAAGACTGTGCACGGGTGAATAAAAGGTGCCTGGCACCTTTTATTCACCGCGGTGGCATACTCGCGCGGTATGAGCGCCGCTCTCACCGACACCGGCCCCCGCGCGGCGCGGATCATCGATCGGCTCGACGCGCTGTTCGAGATCGACCGCGCCGCCGGTACCAACCGGCCCGGACTGGGTGAGGGCGAGCAGCGCGCCTTCGACCAGACACGGGAGTGGATGGAGCAGGCCGGCCTCGCGGTGTCGGTCGACCTCGGCGGCAATCTGTACGGACGGCTGGCGGGCGCCGATCCGTCCGCTGCCGAAGTGTGGACCGGTTCGCATCTCGACACGCCGCCTGACGGCGGCCGGTTCGACGGCGCCCTGGGAGTGATGGCGGGGATCGATGCCCTGGAGGCGATTGCCGCAGGCGGGGGCACTCGGCGCACGCTGGCGGTCGTCGCGTTCCGGCTCGAAGAGGGGTGGCGGTTCGGCCGCGGCGTGTTCGGCAGCCGGGCCGTGGCCGGGATGCTCGAGGACGACGAGGCCGACCTGCGCGACGCTGACGGGATCTCTCTGGGACAGGCGTTCGAGGCGCTCGGCTTGGGTCAGCTGCCGGTGGGAGGGTGGCTCGAACCGGCACCCGCCTGCTTTGTCGAAACCCACATCGAGCAGGGGCCGGTGCTGGCCGCCGCCGGCGTGCCGCTGGGAGTGGTCACCTCGATCGCGGGGATGGCCGGTATCGACGTCGTCTTCATCGGCCGCCGCGGCCATGCCGGGACGACGCCGATGGCGCTGCGGGCCGACGCGCTGGGGGCGGCGGCGTGGTTCGTCCAGACCGCCCACGACACCGCCCGCGCGATCCCCGACGCGGTCTGCACCGTAGGCCGGCTGACCGTGGCGCCGGGGGCAACCAACACCATTCCCGGCCGGGTGGAGCTGTTCGCGGATCTGCGCGCCCCCGACGACGAGCGGCTGGAGCAGCTCGTCGCGACAGTCGTGGCGGGCGCCGAGGCCGCTGCCGAGTACGCCGGCTGCCGCGTCGAGGTGCTCCCGCGGTGGCGGTACCCGTCGGTGCCGATGAGCCCCGAACCGGTGAACGCACTGCGCCGCTCGATCTCCCAGCTTGGGCTGGAGCCGTACGAGCTGCCCTCCGGAGCGGGACACGATGCCGCCATCATGAGCATGGCCGGAGTGCCCTCGGCGATGCTGTTCGTGCGCAGCGACGCCGGCGGCATCAGCCACGCGCCCGAGGAGCACACCGAGGCCGACGCCATCGGCTGGTGTGTCGCCGCACTCGCACCCGCGCTCGCGGAGCTGGGGGCGTGATGACCGACTGGGAAGCGCTGGCCCGGCCGTGGCTGCGGGGGTTGGAGGCGTACTCGCCCGGCCAGACGCGGGACGAGCTGAAGGCGCAGCACGGCCTCGATGAAGTCGAGCCGCTGAACTGGAACGAGGACATGTTCGGCGCCCCCGACGGCGTGCTGGAGGCGGCCGCCGAGGCGCTGTCGCAGGTGTCCTTCTATCCGGAGCGCTCCTACGCCGACTTCCGCGACGCGGTCGCCGAGTGGGTCGGCGTCCCCACCGAGTCGGTGATTCCCGCCCACGGCGCGCAGGCGCTGATCGGCGCGCTGACGTCGGCGTTCATCGACCCGGGCACTCCGGTTGTGATCCCCAAGCTGACCTACGGCCTGTATGCGCAGGTGTCGGCAGCCGGCGGAGCCGTCGTGACGCGGGTCGAACCGGCGGGGCTGGGTATCGACCTGGAGGCGGTAGCCCACGCCGTCCGGTCGACGCACGCTCGCCTGGCGTGGCTGTGTGATCCCGACAACCCCACCGGCACGCTGATGGACGCCGGCGAGTGGCGCGCGTTTCTGGATCGGCTGCCCGGCGACTGCGTGGTGGTGGCCGACGAGGCGTACATGGACTTCGCCGATCCGAGCCTGCGTGCGCCCCGGCTGGAGGACGTGATCGACGGACGGCCGGTGGTGGTGGTGCGGTCGTTCTCGAAGATCTTCGGGCTGGCCGGCCTGCGCCTCGGCTACGCCGTCGCCGATCCCCAGGTGGCCAGGCTGATGCACATCGTGCAGGAGCCGTTCAACGTCAACCGAGTCGCCCTGGCCGCCGGCAGGGCGGCGGTGGCTGCGACCGGGTTCGTCGAAGCCCGCCGGGCCGAGGTGGCCGAGGCCCGCGATGTCCTGACCGCCGATCTGACCGCATCCGGGTTTCGCTGTCACCCCTCTCAGGCCAACTTCGTGCTGGTCGAGCTGGGCACCGACGATCAGCCGGTGTGCGACCGGCTGGCGAGCCGGGGGATGCTGATCCGCGGCGGCACCGAGTTTGGCCTGCCGGGCTTTGCCCGCATCACCGTGGCGCCTCCATCGGTCATGCGACAGGCCGCTGCCGCGGTCGCCGAGGCGGTCAGTAACGCCTCCTAGCTGTATGCGGTATTATGGTATACCAATTGACTGAGACGCTCGTATCCGACCGGATCGCTGAGCTGCTCCAGCGTGAAGGGGCTGAGTTCATCGTCGGGTTCCCCGAGAACCGGCTGCTCAACTCCGCCTCGCTGATCGGCATGCGGCCGATCATCACCCGCACCGAGCGGGTCGCGGTGAACATCGCCGACGGCTACGCCCGGGCCACCAACGGCAGGGGGATCCTGCCGTGCGTGATGCAGTACGGACCCGGTGCCGAGTCGGCCTTCGGCGCGGTCGCCCAGGCCTTCGGCGACCGCAGCCCGATTCTGCTGTGCCCCAGCGAGTACGCCGTCGACGAACAGGACTCCCCGAACTTCCGGATCGAGCAGGCCTACCGGCCGATCACCCGCTGGGCGGCGACCCTGAACGACCCCGGCCGCGGCCCCGACGTGTTCCGAAAGGCGCTGAACGCACTTCGCGGGGTCGGCAACGGCCCGGTGCTGGTGGCGCTCGCCAACGACGTGCTCAACGGGCCGGCCGGCGACGCCGACTGGTCGCTGCGCTCCGCTCCCCGCCGTCTCTCCGCGGCCGCCCAGAGAGACGTCGAAGATACCGCCCGGATGCTGGCCGAGGCCGGCGCGCCGGTGATCGTGGCCGGGCAGGGGGTGCTGTACGCGGATGCCACCGAGCAGCTGGTGGCGCTGGCCGAGCTGACCCAGATTCCGGTCGCGACCACGCTCAACGGCAAGAGCGCCTTCCCCGAGAACCATCCACTGGCTCTCGGCACCGCCTCCCGTGCCCGTCCGGCGACGGTCGACCACTACTTCCAGCGCGCCGACGTGGTGCTCGGCGTCGGCACCAGCTTCACCCCGTCGCTCTACATCACGCCGCTGCCCGCCCAGGCCGCCCTGGGGCAGATCGTGAACGATCCCCGCGACCTCGCCAACGGCCACGACGTGGAGTTCGGATGTGTGGGGGACGCCCGGCTGGTGCTGGCACAGCTGATCGAGCGGCTCGAGGGCACCAGCTTCGCCCATCGCGCAGCCGTGGCCGGTGAGGCGGCTGAGGTGCGCACACAGTTCATGGAGGCCTGGCGGCCGCAGCTGGAATCGGACGCGGCTCCGCTCAGCCCCTACCGGATCGTGTGGGAGCTGATGCAGGCCGCCGACCGCACGCGCACCGTGGTCACCCACGACGCCGGGCATCCGCGCGACCAGATCGTGCCGTTCTACGAGACGATCGTGCCACGCGGATACCTGGGCTGGGGGAAGTCGACGCAGCTCGGTACCGGGCTGGGTCTGGCCATGGGAGCCCGGCTGGCCCGTCCCGACTGGCTCTCGGTCAACATCATGGGCGACGCCGCCTTCGGCATGGTCGGGATGGACTTCGAGACGGCCGTGCGAGCCGGCATCCCGATCCTCACGATCGTGATGAACAACGGCCTCATGGGCGGGTATGGCGAGTGGATGCCAGACGCCGTCACGCGGTTTTCATCCAACCGTCTGGGCGGCGACTACTCCGCCCTGGCCAAAGCGCTGGGTGGATACTCAGAGCGGGTGGAGCGCCCCCAGGAGCTGGCTGCCGCACTGCAGCGGTGTATCGCTGCGACCGACGATGGGCGGGCGGTGCTGCTCGAGGTGATCACCCACGAGGAACACCGGCTTGCGCTCTAGGGGATTACTCCGCCTCGCCGGAGCGCGTGGTCTCGTCTGTCCAGGTGGCCTGCACGTGGCCCAGGTGGTCGCGCATCGCCTGCTGGGCGGCCTCGGGATCGTGCGCGGCGATGCCGTCTCGGATGCGCTGATGCATCTTCACCACCAGCCGGCGTTCGGCCCGCCCGCGGGAGAGGTTGCGGCGGCGCACCTCGACCAGCATCTGGCCGATCGAG
Organism: uncultured Actinomycetes bacterium; assembly: GCA_963727235.1. Taxonomy (GTDB): domain Bacteria; phylum Actinomycetota; class Thermoleophilia; order Gaiellales; family JAICJC01; genus CAVPTL01. The sequence continues at coordinate 56,290 of CAVSFZ010000028.1, read as the reverse complement.
TCGTGCAGCATCAGGAACAGCTCGTTGTGGGTGGCGGCGCCAATGGCGCGGTGAAACTCGATGTCGATCTGGACGCTGGCTTCCAGGTCGGAGCACTCGTTCTCGAACCGCTCGATGGTGTCGTCCATGATCGCGATGTCCTCGTCGGTGGCGCGCTGGGCGGCCAGCCCGGCGGCGGCCACCTCCAGCACCCGTCGCACCTCGTCGACCTTGCTGTAGTCCATCATGCTGCCCTGGACGAAGTGCCGCATCGACTCTCCGACCGTCTCGGCGTCGACGGCCACGATCCGCACTCCGCTACCGCTCTTGACCTCGAGCAGCCCTCTGGCCTGGAGCCCTCTGACCGCCTCGCGGATGACGGTGCGGGAAACGCCGAACTGGTTTCCCAGCTCCCGCTCCGGCGGAAGCGCGTCGCCGGGCTTCAGCTGGTTCGCCGCGATCATGTCCAGGATTGCGGCGGTGACCTTGTCCGACAGGCGCGCCTCACGGTCGATTGCCTGGAAAACGGCCGGCGATTCGCTGTCGATCTCGTGTTCGATGCACCTAACCTAGCATGGCGCTCACCAACCAGAGCGCTCGGATAGACTCGAATGGTGGACTCTCTCAAAGCCTCGGCAACGCTCCGCTGGAAGGGCTACCACGGCCACATCGAGGGCACTTCGGGGGCGCTGGCGGTGGACACCGCAACCCAGGCTGAGCTGGGCGGGCCGGGCGGCGAGTCGAACCCCGAGGAGCTGTTCGCCGCCGCGCTGGCCAACTGCTTCACCTCGACGCTGACGGGCATGGCCCGCGCGCGGGAGATCCCGCTGGGCGAGATCGAGACGTCGGTCTCGAGCAAGCTCGAGTGGGGCGACGGCCAAGGCCATCATCTCTCCGAAGCCACCCTGCACACGCGGGTCGAGTCGTCGGCTCCCGAGCCGGACGTGCGCAAGCTGATCGCAGACGCCGAGGCCCACTGCCCCGTGTGCCAGGCGATCGCCGGCCGCGTCGCACTGAAGGTCACCGCCGAGGTTGCCCCGGCGTGACCATCGTGCTTCACGACAACCCGGTGTCCTCCAACGCCATGAAGGTGCGGTTCCTGCTGGCCGAGCTCGAGCTCGACTACGAGCGCCGCCACGTGCCGATCGGCCGTCCCCGGCCGGACTGGTATCTGGAGCGCTACCCGTTCGGCACCATCCCGTTCATGCAGGACGGCGAGTTCGAGCTGGGAGAGTCGAACGCGATCCTGCGCTACCTGGCCAACCGCGAGGGCCGCGATGACCTGTATCCGGTCGATCCGCGCGAGCGCGCCCGGGTCGACTGGGCGCTGGACGCCTGGAGCACGCAGTTTCGCGGCAATCTCTTCCCGGCTGAGCGGATCGGTTTGATGCACGGCGACTGGGAGAGCGGTGGAGGCCGGGCCGAGGACGCCGATCAGGCGGAGCTGGCGGCGGCGATCGACGCCGCCCGGCCCAAGTTCGAGCTGATGGAGAAGTTCGTGGCCCAAAACGGCACCGTGCTGGGACGGTTCACCATCGCCGACTGTGCATTTGCGCCGGTGCTCTGGCGGTGGCGGCGTCTGCCCCTCTCGTTCGACGCGTGGCCGAAGGTGGCGCTCTTGCGCGACACCGTCACTGCCCGGCCGGCGTTCACGCGGATGGGGCCGGTGGCGTGAGCAACATCCCCGATCCGGTCAGGGCGCGCGATCTGGTCGGCTACGGCCGCGTCCCGCCGCGGTTCGAGTGGCCGGGCGACGCCCAGGTGGTGGTCAACCTGGTGCTGGTGTACGAGGAAGGCTCGGAGTACTCGGTGATGTGGGGCGATGACCGCAACGACGGCTGGGGTGAGTACGCAGACCCGGGCGTGCAGCCACCCCAGCGGGATCCCGGTACGGAGTCGCACTACGAGTACGGCAGCCGCGCCGGGGTGTGGCGGCTGGCCCGGATCTTCGACGCGGCAGACGTCCCGGTGACGATCTCGGCCGCCGCGGTCGCGCTGGAGCTGAACCCGGCCGTCCCCGAGTGGATGCGCGAGCGCGATCACGACCTGCTCGGCCACGGCTGGCGCTGGACCGAGGCCTGGACGTACAACCGCGAGGACGAGCGCGACTCGATCGTACGCGCCGTGGAGACCTACGAGCGGGTCTTGGGCAGCCGTCCGGCGGGGTGGAACTCCCGCGGCTGGCCGAGCGAGAACACTCGCGGCATCCTCCGTGAGCTGGGCGGCTTTCTGTACCACTCCGAGGGCTCGGCAGACGACGTGCCCTACTACGAGCTGATCGAGGGTCAGCCGATGCTGGTGGTGCCGTACTCAAAGACCTACAACGACTCGCGGTTCCTGATGAACCCGGGCTTTGCCAGCCCCCGCGACTTCCTGGAGACGATGGTCATGGGCCTGGACGAGCTGCTGCGCGAGGGAGCCGAGCGGCGCACCATGATGACGGTGGCGGTGCACGCCCGCTGGAGCGGCCAAGCTGCGCGGGCGGCGGCGCTGCGGCTGTTCATCGAGCATGCGCAGGCGCAGCCGGGGGTGGCGTTCATGCGCCGCAGCGACATCGCCCGCTGGTGGCTCGAGCAGTACCCGCCGGCATGAGGTGCGTGGTGTTCCGCGGCGTGGGCGGCCGCGAGGTGATGGCGATCGAGGATCGACCCGACCCGGTGCCATCGGCCTTCGAGGTCGTGATCGCGCCCCGGTACTCGGGCGTCAACCCGGCCGACGTGCTTCAGCGCGAAGGGCGTCACCCGGTGCCGCCGGGCTCTCCCACTGATATTCCCGGGCTCGAGGTGGCAGGGACGGTGGTCGCCTGCGGCTCGGCGGTGACCGCCTTTGCGATCGGCGATCGGGCCTTCGGCCTGGTCGGCGGCGGCGGGCACGCCACTCTCGTGGCGGGGCAGGAGCGGGAGCTTCTGAAGGTCCCCGATGCACTGGCCGACGATGCGGCTGCGGCCACGCCCGAAGCCTTCCTGACGGCCTTCGACGCGGTGGTGCTGCAGGCGGGGCTCGGCTCCGGCGACACGCTGCTTGTGAACGGCGGCAGCGGCGGAGTGGGCACCGCTGCGGTACAGATCGGATCGGCCTTGGGCGCCACGGTGGTGGCAAGCGTTCGCACCGAGCGGCACCGGCCCGCGGTTGCGGCTCTGGGCGCCGAGGCCCTGCCGGCCGACCAGGCGTTCGAGCGCGTCGCCGACCTGGGCGGCGCGGACGTCATCCTCGAGCTGGTCGGCGGTCCGCACATGGACGCCAACGTCGCGTCGCTCGCCCGGGGCGGCCGGCTGATGCTGGTGGCCGCCAAGCCGGGGGAGCAGGCGCACATCGTCCTGCGCGACCTGATGATGCGCCGTGCCCACCTGATCGGCACCACTCTGCGCACCCGCCCGCCGGAGGAGAAAGCACAGCTGACCCAGACCTTCGGCCGCCGGATGCTGCCGCTGCTCGCGGCCGGCACGATCGCTCCGATCGTCGACCGCACCTTCCCGCTGGAGGACGCTGCCGAGGCGCTCGACGCTGTGCGCGAGCCCGGCAAGTTCGGCAAGCTGCTCTTGGAGATGCCGGGATGAGCCGACTGCGGGCGGGCATCATCGGCGGTGGCTGGATCGCCCGGGTGCACGTGCCCGCGATCGATGCGGCCGAGGGCGTCGAGCTGGTGGCAGCCTGCGACATCGATGCCGCCCGGGCGGAGGCGATCGCCCAGCCCCGCGGCGCTCACGCGTACACCGAGTGGGAGGAGATGCTGGAGCGCGAGCAGCTCGATCTGCTGTGGGTGTGCACACCGCCGCTCCATCACCGCGCGCCGGTGGTGGCGGCGCTGGCCGGGGGCGTCAACGTCTACCTGGAGAAGCCGGTCGCCCGCACGCTGGAGGATGCCGAGGCGATCGCGGCCGCAGCGTCTGCCGGGCCGGGCCTGTGCATGGTGGGGTACCAGTGGCACGCCACCGAGCTGCTCGACGACGTGCGCAGCGCCCTGGGTGACATGCGGGTGGGGATGCTGCTCGGCCGAAACTACGGCCCCGTTGCCGGGCGGTCGTGGTTCATGGATCAGCGCCAGGGCGGGGGCCAGATTCTGGAGCGGGGTAGCCACCACATCGACCTTCAGCGCGCCGTCGCCGGGGAGATCGCGGCGGTCGAGGCGATCGCCGGCGGGGTGCGCTTGGCCCAGCCCGAAGCGGTGTCGTCGATCGACGACGTGATCTCACTGGTGTTTCACTTCGAGAGCGGCGCGCTGGGCACGGTGCACACCGTGTGGTCGCGCGACGGGCAGCCGGAGGTGTACGCCACCGACGTGCTGGCGGAGGAGGCCACGCTCCAGCTCCACCTCGGCCCCGGGCCCTACCGGATCACGGGAACCGCCCGCGGGCAGGGCGTCTCGGCGGAGTATGGAGAGCCGATGATCCGCTCGATCGACCGGTTCCTGGAGGTGGCTCGAAGCGGCGACCAGAAGCGCATGTTCTGCCCGCCGTCCGATGCCATCCGCACCCTGGCCGTCGCCCTGGCCTGCGAACGAGCGCTGGAGACCGGCGCGCGGGTGACGGTGTGAGCCTCACCCGCCTCGATCACGTGGGCATCGTGGTGTCTGACCTGGCCGCCCACGTCGCTCAGCTGGAGGCGCTGGGGCTTGCACTCGGGCGCACCAGTGACAGCAGCGAGAGCCACGCGCTCTATTTCCCCTGCGGAGATGCCAGCGTCGAGCTGATCGACGTGCGTGATCCCGACGCCCGCACCCGCCGCCTGCCCGCCGGTGAGCAGTCGCGGATCGAGCACATCGCCTTCGAGACCGACTCTGACCTGGGCGAGCTGCGAGACCAGCTCGAGGCCCGCGGTGTGGAGGCATCGTGGCCGCCCTTCCGGTCGGGGGCCGGGGAGATGATCTGGACAACGGCAGAAACCAGCGGCGGGGTGCAGTACCAGTTCTGGCGTCGTCTTCCGGGGGGTGAGGAGCAGTGAGGATCGGCTTCGTCGGCGCCGGTGCGATCGCGCTGCGTCACCTGGAGGTGCTCGCCTCGCGCGACGTCGAGGTGGTGGCGGTGTGCGACACCGACGAGCAGCGGGCGGGTGTCGCCGCGGCCGGCCCGGGCGCGCGCACCTATACCGATCGAGCGCAGATGTTCGACGCCGAGTCACTGGACGCGGTGTTTGTGTGCACGCCCCCCGCGGCCCACGTCGAGCCCGCCTCGGAGGCGCTTCGCCGGGGTATCGCGGTCTACCTGGAGAAGCCGCTGGCGCGGGCTGTCGGCGACGGTGAGGCGATCGTGGCGGCGTGGGAGGCGAGTCCGGCGGTGTGTGCCGTGGGCTATCAGTGGCGCAGCCTGGATGTCGTCGGCACGCTTCGCCGGGCGCTGGGCGGTGCTCAGCCCGGGATGCTGGTGAGCCGCAGCTTCGGGCCCACCGAGGGCGGCCGCAACGACCTGGCCCAGGCGGGCACCGGTTCGTGGTTTCTCGACCCCAGGCGCAGCGGCGGGATTCTGTTCGAGCTGGGAAGCCACGACATCGATCTGCAGCTGGCGGTGGCGGGGCCGGTGGAGTCGGTGTGGGCGGTCGCCGCACGCGGCCGGCTGGCACTCGCCGGGGCACCGGCCGGTGAGCTGGATGACGCCGTGTCGGCGTTCCTGCAGTTCGAGTCAGGCTGCCTGGGGGCGGTGCACATCGGCTGGACCGACGCTCAGGATCCGCCGGTGTACAGCCTCGACGTTCAGGCTCCGCAGGCCGCCCTTCGGCTCGATCTCGATCCGGATTTCCGGCTGGTCGGACGCGCCGGCGGCAACGAGATCGACGCCGCTGCCTGCGCCGATCCGCGCGAGTCTTCCGTCGACCGGTTCCTGGAGGCGGTGCGCGCCGGCGATCGCAGCCTGGTGCCGTGCTCGCCCGCGGACGCGCTGGGCACGCTTCGCACCATCCTGGCCTGTGAACAGGCCATCGCCACCGGCGAGCGCGTTGCGATCGGGTGAATAAAAGGTGCCAGGCACCTTTTATTCACGCTTTACAGTCGGCCGGGGATCAGCGGCAGGCCGACGGCGTCGGTCTCGACCTGCCAGAAGCTGCCGGTGCGCTGGTCGGCGTGGATCTCACTGACCTTGGTGGCGGTCACATACAGCGTGGATCCATCGAAGATGCAGTTGGTGCAGTGCTCGTCCAGCGAGATCTCCTCCAGCACCGCGCCGCTCGGCGACAGCACCGTGATGCCGCCCGAGATGGTGGTGCAGGTGAAGAGCCGGCCGTCCTGCGCGAACGCCATGCCGTCGGGCACGTGGCCGTCGCTCAGCTGCGCGAACGTCTCGGCTTGGCCGTCACGCAGCCGGCATACGCGATGCGCGGCTGACTCGGTCCAGTACAGCACTCCGTCGGCGTCGAAGGCGATTCCGTTGGGGTACACCTCGGGCCGCTCCATCAGCATCTCGCCGCCGCCCGCGGAATCGAGCACGAACAGCTTTCCGGTGGCCGGCACCTCCGCGCGTGGATCCTGCTCGGTGCCGGAGTCGGTGAACCACAATCGCCCATCGGTGCCGAACGCGAGGTCGTTGGGGCCGGCCAGTGGGTGGCCGGCGATCTCCGATGAGAGCAGCTCCACCGAGCCGTCGGGGTTGACGCGCTGGATGCCCGGGGTGAAGCCGGTCTCGCCGCTGCCGGGGACGTCGCCGCCCTGGGTCACGTACACGGCGCCGTCGGTGCCGAGCACCGCGCCCCAGGGTGATCCGCCGGTGTCGGCGAACGTGCTCAGCTCGCCTCCCTGCCACTTCAGCAGTTCGCCGGTGTTTCCATCACAGAAGACGATCGAGCCATCGGGCATGATGACGGGGCCTTCAGGGAAACCGAGTCCGGAGGCGAGCAGGGTACCTTCCACGGGGGCGCGTCCTTTGTTGAATGGCAAAACGCGGGCTTGCAGCCCAAGATTTGGTATGATAGCATACCGCACTTGTCCCGCCAGGTTCGTACCCGAACGCGGATTCCCAAGCCGGCCGGCAGTCCCGCCGACGTCTCCCGCGCGGTGATCACGATCAAGGCGCTGATTCAGTCTCCTTCGCCACCACCTCTCGCAGCCGCATGTGCGAGAGTGGATACGGCCTCTTTTGATACCGCCCTAATTTGGAGGAACCGGTGACCGATTCACACGACTCCCGCGCTTCATCGGACGCTGACGGCGCCCGGCATCATCTCGACCGAGCGACCTTCCTGCGCGGCGCAGCCGTGGGGGCGCTCGGCCTCTCACCGCTGCTGGCTGCGGCCTGCGGCGGCAGCAGCAGCTCCAGCACCTCCGCCCCGGCCACGTCCTCCGCGGGCGCCCCGACCAAGGGCGGCATCCTCAACGCCGGGTTCGTCAGCGGCGGCACTCAGGAGACGCTCAATCCGCTGATCGGCGTGACTCCGATCGACCAGGGCCGGATTCAGAACCTGTACGACCCGCTGGTGATCGTCAACCCCGATCTCTCCACCAGTCCGGGCCTCGCGCTGGAGTGGACGCCCAACAGCGACAACACCGTGTGGGAGGTCAAGCTCCGCCCCGACGTGACCTGGCACAACGGCAAGTCGTTCGGCGCGGATGACGTGATCTACTCGATCCAGCAGATGGCCAAGACCGACGGGTCGAGCTACGCCACCCCGTTCGTGGCGACGGTCAACCTGAAGGACCTGAAGAAGATCAACAATCTGACCGTGCAGATCCCGCTGACCGCGCCGGACGCCGACCTGTCGGCCAACTTCACCTACTACAACAGCTGGATGATCCAAAACGGCGAGACCGACTTCAAGAAGCCGATTGGGACAGGGCCGTTCATGGCCGACACCTTCACGCCCGGCAAGCAGAGCGTCTTCCAGGCCAACCCCAACTACTGGGTGACGGGCAAGCCGTACGTGGACACGCTCAAGATCATCTCCTTCGACGACACCACCGCACGGCTGAACGCGCTGCTCTCGGGCGAGATCCAGGCCATGGCCCAGCTGCCCACCGCCGACGCCAAAGCCCACTCCACCACCGGCGACATCACCGTGCTGTCCGGTCCATCGCCCCAGCCCATGATGTTCTACATGGACGTCACCCAGGCGCCGTTCAACGACCCCAAGGTTCGCCAGGCGATGCGGCTGATCGCCGACCGTCAGGCGCTGATCGACGGTGCGCTGAACGGGTACGGGACGGTCGGAAACGACGTCGTCGGCAAGGGCGCGAAGTACTACGACGCGTCGCTGCCGCAGCGGGTGCAGGACATCGAGCAGGCCAAGTCGCTGCTCAAGTCAGCCGGCCAGTCGAATCTCACGGTGGAGCTCGATACCTCCCCGATCTTCCCGGGATTCGTCGAGTCGGCCACGCTGCTGGCCCAGCAGGCGAAGGACGCCGGAGTGACGATCAACCTCAAGCAGCAGCCCTCCAACTCCTACTACGACCCGTCCACGCTCTACCTGAAGATGGCGTTCGCAGAGACGCAGTGGGCGATCACGTCGCTCAAGTTCTTCTACGAGCAGGCGCTGGCCTCAAACGCCCCCTATCCCGAGACTCACTGGAAGAATTCCGACACCGACAAGTGGCTGAATGCGGCCATCGCCGAGTCCGACCAGGCCAAGGCCCAGGGGTATTGGAACCAGGTGCAGAAACAGCAGTACGATGAGGGCGGATACCTGCAATGGGTAAACGCCGACTGGGTGGATGGCCTTGCGAATAGCGTCAAGGGCATGAAGCCGAGCGGCGCAGGCGCGCTTGGCAACATGACCTTCTTGAACGCATGGCTTCAGTCCTAGCTCGGGGACGCGACACATGACCGCGGTGGCAGAGCGCGGGGCGCATTCCCGCGAGGTTTCGCCCGTGCTCAAATTCGTCGGTCGGCGCCTGCTGGGTGCAATCGTGGCGCTGTTCGTGGCCTCGATCGTGATCTTCGCCGGCACCGTGATCCTGCCCGGCGACGCAGCCAGCGTGGTGCTGGGCCGAAACGCCACGCCTGAGAACGTCTCCAAGCTGAACCACCGGATGCACCTCGACCAGGGGCCGGTGCAGGAGTACGTCAACTGGATCAAGGGCCTGGGCAACGGCAGCCTCGGTAACTCCGCGGTGGGGATCGCCCAGGGAGAGAAGACCGCACCGATCTGGCCGCTGATCTCCGACCCGATCAAGAACTCGCTGGTGCTGGCGGGGATCGCTGCGCTGTTCATGATCCCCTTATCGCTGGGTCTGGGCATGGTGGCCGCCGTGTATGCCGGCAAGCCGGTCGATCACCTGATCTCGATCGGCTCGCTGGCGGCGATCGCGCTGCCCGAGTTCGTGATCGGATCGCTGCTGATCGCGGTCTTCTTCCTGGGCCTCGACTGGCTGCCGCCGGTTGCCATCATCCCGCCCGGGGGCAGTCCGCTGGACGATCCCGCCAAGCTGGTGCTGCCGGTGGCGACCCTGCTGCTGGCGTCGCTGGCAGCCGGCATCCGGATGGTGCGGGCCGGCATGGTGGAGGTGCTCCAGACCGAATACGTCCAGACCGCCCGGCTCAACGGCCTGGCCGAGAAGCGGGTGCTGATGCGCTACGCCCTGCGCAACTCGCTCGCCCCCAGCGTCCAGGTGCTCGCCCAGAACCTGCAGTGGCTGATCGGCGGGATCATCATCACCGAGAGCATCTTTGCCTACCCCGGCATCGGGTCGCTGCTGGTGACCGCCGTCGGCAACCGGGATATCACCGTGGTGCAGACGGTCGCGATGATGATCGCGGTGGTGTACGTGGTGGTCAACCTGGTCGCCGACCTGATCGTGATGCTGCTGGTGCCCAAGCTGCGGGAACCGGCATGAAGAGCCGGTTTCGGTTTGCGCGCTCGTTCTCCGGCGCGACCGGCCTCTGCATCGTGGGGTTCGTCCTGTTCGTGGCGCTGTTCGGCAAGTACGTCGCGCCGCACGATCCCACCGCGCCGATCGGCTCGCCGCTGAGCGGCCCGTCGGGCGCTGCCTGGCTGGGCACCGACTTCCTCGGCCGAGATGTGGTCAGCCGGCTGCTGTACGGCGGCCGGTCGGTGATCGGGCTGGCGCTTCTGGCAACGCTGCTGGCGTACGCGTTCGGGCTCACGATCGGGCTGATCGCCGGGTACACCAAGTCGCGGGCCGATCCGCTGCTGATGCGCACGGTGGACGTGATGCTGTCGTTCCCGCCGCTGCTGTTCCTGCTGGTGCTGATCACCGGCGCGGGCACGGGGCTGGAGGTGCTGATCATCGGCGTGGCCGCGATCCAGGCGCCCGGCATCAGCCGGATCGTGCGCACGGCCACGCTCGAGATCTCGGTGCGGGGATATGTGGAGGCCGCCGTGGCCCGCGGCGAGCGCGGCATCGCGGTGGTGTTCCGCGAGGTGCTGCCCAACATTCTCGCTCCGGTGCTGGTCGATTCGGGTCTGCGCTTCACCTACTCGATCCTGATCATCGCCTCGGTCAACTTCCTCTCGCTGGGGTTGCAGCCGCCCAACTCGGACTGGGCGCTGATGATCAGCGAGAACCGTCAGTACATCTCGCTCAATCCGTGGGCGGTGCTGGCGCCGGCGGCAATGATCGCCCTGCTCACCATCGGGGTCAATCTGACCGGCGATGCGATCGCCCGCAGCCTGGGCCGATCGTACGTCCCCAAGGCGATGCGGAATGTGCCGACCACGTGAGTGATGTGAGCCCGGCGCCGGTGATCCATGTCGAGAACCTGTCGTTGTCGCTGAACGGCGGCGAACCCGTGGTCGAGGACGTCAGCTTCGACGTCGGGCCCGGGCAGATCCTGGGCCTGGTGGGGGAGTCGGGCAGCGGCAAGACCACCACCGCGCTGTCGCTCCTGGGCTACACCAAGCCGGGCGTCTACATCCGCGGCGGCGCCATCGAGGTGGCCGGCCAGAGCATCGTCGGGCGTGATGCCAAATCGATGCGAAGCATGCGCGGCAAGGTGGTGTCGTATGTCCCGCAGGATCCCGGCGGGGCGCTCAATCCGTCGCTGCGGATCGGTGATGCGATCATGGACGTGCTGCGTGCCCACCGCGCCGAGCAGGCCTCGCAGGAGTCCGTGCGCGCGGCATTGACCCGGGTCGAGCTGGGCGTCGACCCGAACTTCGGCCATCGCTACCCACACCAGCTCTCGGGTGGCCAGCAGCAGCGTGTGACGATCGCGATGGCGTCCGTGTGCGAGCCGCCGGTGGCGGTGCTGGACGAGCCCACCACCGGCCTGGACGTGCTCACGCAGGATCGGATCCTGACCGAGCTGATCCGGCTGCGCGACCAGGAGGGGATGGCGATGGTGTACGTCTCGCACGACCTCGCCGTGGTCGCCAAGATGGCCGATCGGATCGTGGTCATGTACGCCGGCCGGGTGGTTGAGCAGGGGCCGGCCGCCGACGTGATCGAACGCCCCCGGCACCCCTACACCCGAGCGCTGGTGGAGGCGATCCCCGACTTCCTGCATCCCCGGGCGCTGAAGGGAATCCCCGGCGTCTCGGTCGGGGTCGGGGAGTGGCCCGGCGGGTGCTCGTTCGCACCGCGGTGCGAGCACGCCCAGGACCGCTGCCACGCGGCGGTGCCCGAGCTGTCCGTGGCCGCCGACCAGCACGAGGTGCGCTGCTGCCGCTGGGACGAGATCGCGGTGGCCGAGCGGCGCGGCGGAGGCCTGCGGGTGATCGCCGAGTCCGATCCCGGTGCCGAGCAGGCCGCGTCGCTGCTGGAGGTGTCCAACCTGGAGGTGGTGTACCGCAGCGCCCGGGGCGGCCGACCGGCGGTGCACGACGTCTCCTTCGGGGTGGAGTCGGGCCGGTGCGTGGCGCTGGTGGGAGAGTCCGGCAGCGGCAAGACCACCATCGGCCGCTGCGTCGCCGGTCTGCACGAGCCCACCTCCGGCCGGATCGCGTTCGACGGCGCAGAGCTGCACGGCGCAGCCCGCTCGCGCACGCTCGATCAGCGCCGCCGGATCCAGATCGTGTTCCAAAACCCGTTTGAGTCGCTCAACCCGCGCCACCGTGTGGCGTCGTCGATCGAGCGGCCGCTGCGGGTGCTGCGCAAGCTGTCCCGGGCCGATGCCGAGCGCGAGGTGGGTGAGCTGCTCGACCGCGTGCGGCTGCCGACCCGGCTGGGCAACCGCTTCCCGATCGAGCTTTCCGGCGGCGAGCGCCAGCGAGTCGCGATCGCCCGTGCGCTGGCCGCGCGTCCCGAGCTGCTGGTCTGCGACGAGGTCACCTCGGCGCTGGACGTGTCGGTGCAGGCCGCGGTGCTGGAGCTCCTCACCGAGCTTCGCACCGAGCTCAACCTGAGCATGCTCTTCATCACCCACAACCTGGGTGTGGTGGCGTGCGTGGCCGACACCGTGCTGGTGATGGACAAAGGCGAGCTGTGTGAGACCGGCCCGGTCTCGCGGGTGCTGCTGGAGCCCACCGACGACTACACCCGGCGCTTGCTGAGCGCCGCCCCACGACTCCCGGATGCCGTTGCCGGCTAGCACCGTGATTCGCGGAGGGGCGGTGGTCAGCCCGCGCGGCTCTGTTCGCGCCGACGTCGAGATCAGCGGCAGCGAGATCGTGCGCGTCGGCGAGGTCGACGCCGCCGGCGCGAGGGTCGTGGACGCCGATGGGTGCCTGGTGCTGCCCGGCGCGATCGATGTGCACACGCACGTGTTCGGGTCGATCACCGACGACACCCGCTCGGCCTTGTGCGGCGGCACCACCGCGGCGCTCGCGTTCGTGGACGCGCTGGAGGGCGAGACGCCGGCCCGGGCGGCTCGGCGGACGCTGGCCGACGAGATGCCCGCATCGCTGATCGATCTTGCCTTCCACGCCGTCATCTGGGAGCCGAGTGCCTACCGTCACGGCGATCTGCATGACGTCGCGGCTTTGGGTGTGGGCAGCGTCAAGCTGTGGCTGGCCTATCACGAGCTCGGCATCCAGGCCGACGACGACGTTGCCTTTGCGGTCATGCAGGAGGCGGCCGAGCTGGGAGTGGTGGTGCTGGCCCACTGCGAGAACGGCCGTGTCATCGACGTGCTCACACGGCAGCTGGTGGAGCGTGGAGAGCTCGGTCTCGAGTCACTTCCGCGCAGCCGCCCGATCGAGCTGGAGGCGGAGTGCATCCATCGCTTCCTGGTGATGGCGGAGCTGGCCGGAGCGACCCCGTATGTGGTGCACGTGACCGGGCGAGCGCCGCTGGAGGAGATCGAGGCGGCCCGCCGCCGAGGCATGACCGTGCACGGCGAGGTGTGTCCCCATCACCTGCTCTTCGATGTCTCCGACCACGGCGGGCCGGACGGGCTGCGATACGTGATGACGCCGCCGCTTCGCACCGCCGACGACCGCGCGGCGCTGCTGGCGGGACTCACCGGCGGCGGGCTGGACACGCTTGCCTCCGACCAGTGCCACCTACGGCTGGATCGTGACAAGGTGCCGGTGCAGGGCGACTTTACGCGCGTGCCCACGGGGCTTCCCGGGATCGGCGCCCGTCTGCCGCTGGGCTTTGCGCTGATGGGCAGCGATGTGGCCGCAGCCGAGCGGCTGGTGGAGGTCGCTTGTGAGGCTCCGGCGCGGATCTTCGGGTTGGAGCGAAAGGGCGTGGTTGCCGCCGGCAGCGACGCCGACCTGGTGGTGTGGGATCCCGCCCAGCCCAGCACGATCACGCTCGAGTCGATCAACGACGGGCTGGATTGGTCACCGTACGAGGGTTTCGAGACGCCGGGCACGATCCGGCATGTATTCGCGCGCGGCGATCACGTCGTCTCGGACGCGCGCTGGCAGGGCGACGATCACACCGGTCGCTACGTGCCGGTCGGGCGGGTCGCGACGGCGTCCGGTCCCAGCCAGTCGTGAGGGGCGATCTCGGTCAAGAACGCCCGCAGCTGATCGGCGCTGGTGGGTTCGATCTGCCGCGGCGCGGGCACGCTGCACCGCTCGAGCGCAGCTGTCAGCCCATCACGCGACCCCACAAGCGCCAGCGCGTAGCCGTTGCGCACGAACTCCTCGGCCTGCTCGGCAACCTGATCGAGCAGCGGGCCGGCCACCTCGTCGGGGTAGTCGGACGCGGGCAGCTGGATCACACCCCACCGCTCGCGTTCGAGCACCGCCAGCGCGTCGACACTGCCGGCGTCGGGGTTGAGCAGCTCCGAGGCCACCAGCGCGACCCGGCACGCGCGTTCGTCCGCGTCCATTCAGCCGTCCATCAACGCGGCCAGTTCGGCCCGTTCCGCCGCGGGGTCGAAGTCCGGCAGCTGGTGGGAGATGCCCATTCTCCGCGGAGCGGTGATGCCCCGATCGGCCAGCTCGGCGGTCAGCTCCTCCATGAAGATGCCGCTGCCGGGCGAAAGCTCCTCCGACCCGTCCGGCCACACCGGCCGCCCGCCCCGATTGGGATCGGAGCTGGTGATGTGCACGCCCATCGAGGGGCTGCCCTCAATCCCGACCAGGATCACGTCGTCTCCGCGCTTGACGTGCACCTCGATCGCTCCGGACACGGCCACCGCGATCCGGCGGCAGTGGCGGCGATAGGCGGAGGTGTCCAGCTGCTCCTTGACCGCCCAGAACCGGTGCAGGCCGGTGAATGCCAGCTCGGGGCACGGCATCTGCTCGATCCGCCAGCCCTTGGCGCGGATCTCCTCCACCAGCGGCGAGTAGACGCCGCAGCAGCGGGCGCCGCCGTGTGTCTTGGAGTTCTGGTTGAGCAGGCAGTGGGCAACGAACGCAACACCGGGCATGTCCGCAGTATAGGAACCGAGAGGAAGTGCAGATGAGTCATCCAAGCGCCATCGTCACCGGGGCCGCATCGGGGATCGGGCGTGCCATCGCGATCAGGTTGGCCGGCGACGGATTCGATGTCCTTTTGGCCGACATCCGGCGAGACCCGATCACCGGGGGAGACCCCACCGATGATGTGATCGCGGCCTCGGGCGGCAGCGCCGTGCACGTCGATGCCGACGTCTCCAGCGAGGCCGACTGCGACCGGTTGGTGGCGTTGGCGGTGGAGCGAACCGGGTCGCTGGACGTGATCGTCAACAACGCGGTGCTGGCCGGGTCGCACTCCAAGGCCCTGCTGGAGACGACCCCGGAGGACTGGGACGCGATGATGGCCGTGAACCTTCGCGGGCCGTACCTGCTGTGCCGTGCGGCGGTGCGCCAGATGCTGACCCAGCCGCTGGTGGGGGATGCTCGTGGCCGGATCATCAACATCACCTCCCAGCATGGCATGGTCGGCCCGCCTGGCCACTTCGCCTACAGCGTCGGCAAGGGCGGTCTGGTGCAGATGACGCGCCAGATCGCGGTCGACTACGGACGCGACGGCATCCTCTGCAACGCGGTGGCGCCCGGCAAGATCGTGACCGGAACCCCCGGCGATCTCAGCGCCGACGAGCAGGGGCTGGCCTACGTGCAGTCCCGCACCCCGTTCCCCCGGCTGGGCCGCTCGGAGGATGTCGCATCCGCGGTCGCATTCCTTGCGAGCGACGCAAGCTACGTCAGCGGTATCAACCTGATGGTGGACGGCGGCTGGATGGCATATTGAGGCTGGTCCGCGCCGGTTCTGGCTGCGTCCCACGCGGTGGTGCGGTGCTCAACGTGGGTTTGCCACGCCTCCGCTCGCACATCGCCGTGCATAAAAGGTGCCAGGCACCTTTTATGCACTAGTAGGCCATCCAGCCTCCGTCCACCAGCAGGTTTGTGCCGCTGATGTAGGTGGCCTCGTCGGAGGCCAGGAAGACGGCGGCCGAGGCCACGTCGTCGGGCCGGCCCAGGCGCGAGAAGGGCGTGCGGGAGTGGGAGTAGGCCAGGATCTCGGGTGAGTCGGGCTCGTCCGCCGGGCGGGTCAGGATCTTGCCGGGCGCGATCGCGTTGACGATGATCCCGCGCCGGGCGAAATCCACCGCCAACTGCCTCGTCAGGTTGACGATCCCGCCCTTGGCGGTGCAGTAGGCGACATGGCCCGGGGTGCCGATCATGCCGTGCTGCGAAGAGATGTTGATGATCCGGCCGCGGGTCTCGGCCACCTCGTCTTGAGTGAGCATCTGCTGCACCGCCCGCTTACAGCAGAGGAAGACGCCGCGCAGGCCGACGGCCATGATCGCGTCCCAATCCTCCTCCTCGGTCTCGAGCAGACCCTTGGAGTGGGCACCGGCCACGATCGCATTGTTCACCATCACATCCAGCCTGCCGGTGGTCTCGACCGCGCGGCTCACCAGGCGGTCGATGTCCGCCCACCGTGACGCGTCGGCCTCGACGTACTCGGCGCTGCCGCCGCGCTCGGCGATCACGTCCACCGTCGGCTCTCCGCCCTCACGGGGGTCGGTGCGGACGTCGCTGACCACGACGTGGGCGCCCTCGGCCGCGAACGCAAGGCACATCGCCCGTCCCAGCCCGGACGACCCGCCGGTCACCACGATTGTCTTGGATTGCAGCCTCAGCTCAAAAGCCCTTTGGCGAGGCCGCCGTCCACCAGCACCGTGATGCCGCTGATGTAGGCCGCCTGGGTGGAGCAGAGGAACGCGACCACCGCACCGATCTCGGCGGGATCGCCGAACCGGCGGGCCGGGATCGCGGCTTCGTCGTGCGCCCGCGCACCGGCGGGGTCATCACCCGACGCATACAGGTTCTTCATCCGTTCGGTATCGATGAACCCCGGCGCGATCGAGTTGACCGTGAGCCCGGTCGGGCCCTCGTCCTGGGACAGCGTCTTGGCCCATCCGATCACACCCGGCCGGTAGACGTTCGAGAGCAGCAGCCCCTCATTGGGCTCCTTGACCGCCGACGACGTGATGTTCACGACTCGTCCACGGCCGCTGCGGCGCAGCTCGGGCAGCGCCAGGCGAGTGAGTCGAAGCGTCGACATCAGCGTCAGCTCCCAGGCCGCCCGCCAGGCGTCGTCGTCGAAGTCCTCGAATCCGCCGGCGGGCGGGCCACCGGTGTTGTTGACGACGATGTCGATGCGGCCAAAGCGTGCTTTGGTGCCCTCCACCGCGGCCTTCAGGGCTGCGGGATCGGTCGAGTCGCCGGTCACCGCCAGGGCCTCGGCGCCCGAACCCAGGCCGGCGATCTCCGCCACCGTCTGCTCCAGCAGTTCGGCACGGCGGGCAAACAGCGTCACGTTGCAGCCCTCCCGCGCAAGCGCCAGTGCCGACGCGTGACCCATTCCCGATGACGATCCCGCAACGATCGCGGCGCAACCTTTGAGACCCAGATCCATGTGACCTTCAATTCCTCGTGGCGATTATGATCTCGCGAGTAAAGCACGGGCCACTGACGCGATGCAAACCCCTACAGACCGAGCGGCACGCACGGCCCGGCGGCTCTCGCTGCTGGCCGAGATCGGTTCCGTTGAGGGCGCCGGCACCGACCGGCCGGGCCTGGGTGCCGGCGAGCAGCGGGCACTGGAACTGGTGGCCGGGTGGATGCAGCAGGAGGATCTGGCGGTCTCGTGGGATGCGGTTGGAAATCTGTACGGGCGGCTGGCGGGCACCGAACCGGACGCGGGCGAGGTGTGGTCCGGCTCGCACCTGGACACCGTCCCCAACGGCGGGGCGTTCGACGGCGCGCTGGGCGTCCTCTCAGCCCTGGAGGCGGTCGCCCAGCTGCGCTCCGCGTCTCCTCGGTCGACCCTGTGCGTGGTCGCGTTTCGTGATGAGGAGGGCTGGCGATTCGACCGCGGATTCTTCGGCAGCCGGGCGGTGTGCGGGCAGATCGACGCCGCCGAGCTGGAGTCGCGGGACGCCGCCGGAGTATCGGTGCGCGATGCCCTGGACGCCCTCGGCTTCGCCGGCCCGCCGGTCGATGTGGCGTTGCCGGCCGGCTTTGTGGAGGTGCACATCGAGCAGGGCCCGGTGCTGGAGCGCTCTGGCCTCGGACACGCGGTGGTCGGCTCGATCGCGGGCATGGCCGGATACGCGGTCTCGATCGACGGTGCGTCGGGCCACGCCGGGACGACGCCGATGGCCGGCCGGCGCGACGCTTTCATGGCTGCCGCCGAGCTGAGCCTGGCGATGCGCGACGCGGCCTGCGAGATCGACGGTGCTGTGATCACCGTCGGAGAGGTTCGGATCGCCCACCCCGCAGCAAACGTGATTCCCGGACACGTCAGCCTATCGGTCGATGCCCGGGCGCCCACCGATGCCGCGCTCGCAGCACTGATCCAGGCGCTGGCCCGGGCAGCCGCGGACACCGCCGGCTCCACCGGCTGCACGATCCAGCTGGATCAGCGCTGGCACAGCAATCCGGTGGCGATGTCCGCGAGCATCAGCGAGGCCATCCGGCGCGCCGCGGCCGCGGCCGGTGTGGGGGTCGGGGAGCTGGCCTCGGGCGCGGGGCACGACGCGGGCATCCTGGCCGCGGCCGGCGTCCCCACCGCGATGCTGTTTGTGCGCAGCCGCAACGGCGGGGTCAGTCACGCTCCCGAGGAGCTCTCGGACGAGGCCGACATCGAGTCTGCCATCACCGTGCTGACCGGCACTTTGGCGGGTCTCAGCGGGGCTTGGTAGGCTCGTGTCTATCGAGATGTCTGGCAAGCGAACGCTGATCACGGGGGGGACGGTCGCGACCGACTACGGCGTCTTCGCGGCCGATGTGGTGGTGGAGGACGGACGCATCTCGGCGATCGTCGACCGGGCTTCTCGCAACGGCGCCGACGAGCTGATCGATGCTTCCGGTCTGGTGGTGATGCCGGGCGCGATCGACATGCACGCGCATTTCGAGGATCCCGGCCACACGGAGCGCGAGGATTTCACCACCGGCACGATGTCGGCCGCGGCCGGCGGCATGACCACGATCATGGAGCACCCGCTCACCTACCCGCCGGTCACCACCGCCCAGCTGTACCGCGAGAAACGCGACATGGCCGCTCGCAAGGTGGTGATCGATTTCGGGCTGTGGGGCGCGCTGACCGCGCCCTCGATCCCCGAGATCAAGGGCCAGTGGCAGGAGGGTGCCGGCGGCTTCAAGGCGTTCATGCCGATCTCCGATCCGTCCTATCCGCACGTCACCGATGCCGAGTTCCTGGACGGGATGCGAGAGGTCAAGGAGGTCGGTGGGCTGGTGCTGGTGCACTGCGAGAGCGACTCCCTGCTGCAGGCGGGGCTGGCGCGGATGAAGGCCGAGGGCCGGCGGGACCCGCTCGCCCACCACGAGTCGCGGCCGCCGTTCGTGGAGGAGGAGGCGGTGCATCGCGCGCTCTATCTGGCCGCTCACGCTGATGTCAGGATCCAGATCGTGCACGTCTCAAGCCCCGTCAGCGCTGACCTGGTGCGCACCGAGAAGGCCCGCGGACGGCCGGTGACGATGGAGATCTGCCCGCACCATCTGCTGCTCGACCTGGACGATCAGGTGCGACTGGGCCCCTACGGCGTCTGTGCTCCGGCGCTGCGCGACCGGGCGTTGGTGGAACGGCTGTGGGACTACGTGCTGGACGGCACCGCCGACTGCCTGATCTCCGACCACAGCGCCTACACGCTGGCCGAGAAGGAGCCGGGCTGGGAGAACATCTTCGATGCGCTGCTGGGGTGCCAGGTGATCCAGGAAACCGTTCCGGTGACGCTGGACGAGGCGTTCCATCGGCGAGGTATGGGGCTGGATGCGTTCGTGCGCTTCTCGTCCACCAACCCTGCCCGGATCGCCGGCCTGCACCCGCGCAAGGGCACGCTGCTTCCGGGGGCCGACGCCGACATCGCGATCTATGACCTCGACACCGAGTGGGTGGTCGACGCGCGCAGCCAGCAGTTCTCCAAGAATCCCTGGTCGCCGTTCGACGGCCGCCGGGTGCGGGCCGGTGTGGTGCGCACGCTGGTGCGCGGTGAGACCGTGTACGCCGACGGTGAGATCGTGGCCCAGCCCGGCTCTGGCCGCTTCCTGTCCTGCCACGACGATTACTCGCTGGCGGGCGGGATTCAGGTCGTGGGGGACTGACCGTGTTTCGGCTGGCGCTACTGAATCCGAACACCGACGAGCATCACACCGCGGCGATGCGCGGCGTCGCGCTGGAGGCGCTGCCGGCTGGGTGCGAGGTGACGGCGGTCAATCCGCCCCGCGGCCCGGCGTCGATCGAGAGCGAGGCCGACGCGGTGGTGGCCGCGGCCGAAGTGGCCGCGCTGGTGCGCTCGCTGACTCCGCACGACGCCTACCTGATCGCGTGCTTCGGAGATCCGGGGCTGGACGCCGCCCGCGAGCTCACCGACGCGCCGGTGGTCGGCATCGGCGAGGCCGCCTACATCGCCGCCACTCTGGTGGCCAAGCGGTTTGGGATCGTCACCACGCTGCCGCGCGGAATCCCGGCGCTGGAGGAGTCGGTGGAGACCCGCGGCCTGGCCTCTCGATGCGCCGGGATCGTGCCCCTCAACATCCCGGTGGCGGAGCAGGGCAGCCACCATCCCGACACCACCCCGGCGATCATCGCCGTCGGCAAGCGGCTGGTGGCGGACCACGGCGCCGACGCGCTGATCCTGGCGTGCGGGGGGATGGCCGACGTCTCGCAGGCGGTCACCGAGGCGGTGGGAGTACCGGTGTGCGACGGCGTGGCGTTTGGATCGACGCTCGCGTTCTCGCTGTGGAGCTGCGGGCTTCACACCAGCAAGGCGGGCGCCTACGCGGTGCCCGAGCTGATCCCGTACGTCGGCATGCAGGGCTCGTAGCGATGTGGGCGGCGACGTTCCGGGACTACGGCGGCCCGGAGGTGATGCGGTGGGAGCAGCTGGACGATCCGGCCTGCGGTAACGACGATGTGCTCGTGCGGGTACGGGCCTGCGGCGTCAACCACAGCGACCTGGACTCGCGGGCGGGCAGCTCCCGCTGGCCGTTCACGATGCCGTGGGTGCTGGGTGCCGAGTTCGCCGGGACGGTGGCCGCCGTCGGCCGCGCCGTCCAGGGAATCGCCGTGGGCGACCCCGTCACCGCCTACCAGCAGTTCTCGTGCGGGACGTGCTCCGCCTGCGCCCGCTGGCGGCAGGATCTGTGCGAGCGATTCACCGTGTACGGCACCGACCGCTGGGGCGGCTACGCCGAGCTGGTGCAGGTGCCCGCCCGCGCGGTTATCCCGCTGCGCGACGAGCGCGACTTCCCGGTCGCCGCCGCAGCCCAGTGTGTGGTGTCGACGGCGTGGTCGATGGTGGCCACGGTGGCCGCTGTCCGTCCCGGCGAGACGGTGCTGGTGCCGTCGGCGTCGGGCGGCGTGGCCGGAGCCGCCGTCCAGGCCGCGGGGATCGCCGGTGCCCGGGTGATCGCGTCGGTCGGTTCGCCCGAGAAGATCGACGCGGTGCGAGCGCTGGGGGCCGATGTGGTGTTCTGTTACACCGAGACGTCGATCGCCGAGGCGGTGGCCGAGGCCACCGACGGGCGCGGGGTGGACGCGGTGGTCGACACCACCGGCGGGCCGCGCTTCCCCGAGCACATGGCGGCGCTCGCCCCCGACGGCCGGCTGGTGACCTGTGGGGCGCATGCGGGGGAGGTTGTGCCGCTGGACATCATTGAGCTGTTTCGCCATGGCCATCGCATCCTGGGGTTCAGGGTGGCCTCGCCGGACGAGATCCGCGACGCCTTGCAGATGGCGCTGGACGGCCGCATCGTCGTCCCGATCGACCGCAGCTTTGCGCTGAGTGAGGCCGCGGCCGCGCATGCGTACATGGACGAGCGCCGCCACGTCGGCAAGATCGTGCTGGTGTCCGAGTGAGTCGAACGGTGTGTTATCTGGCTCACTGCCTTCTGAATGCGAACTCCAAGGTGGACGAGGGCGCGCGCTGCGCGGGGGTGTACTCGCCGGTGGTTGCGCTGCTGCGCGAGCACGGGGCGACCATCCGCCAGATGCCGTGCCCCGAGCTCGCGTTCGGCGGCACCCGCCGGTTCTGGGCGGTGCGCGAGCAGTACGACACGGTGGCGTTTCGCTCTCACTGCCGGCGGCTGGCCGAACCGGTCGCAGCCCAGATCGAGGCCGATCTGGCCGCCGGGTCGCGAGTCGTGATCATCGGCATCGACGGCAGCCCGTCGATGGGGGTGGAGCTGACCGCCTCCAGCGACGAGTGGGGCGGGCGTCCCGATAAACCGCGGGACGAGGATTACCCGGTGACGCCGGGCGCGGGCATCTTCACCGAGACGCTGCTGGGCATGCTCGGGGATCGCACGCGCGCGCGGGTGGTCGGGATCGGCCAGGATCTGCTCGAGTACGACGAGCGGCGCGAGCTGGCGAAGCTGAGCGACGTGGTGGCCGATGCAGGGTGACGGCCGTTCCCATCGGATTGCGGTGGTGGCCGACTCGGTCGTGAACCCGCCGGCGGGTGCTCCCGACGAGTTGGCCAGGCTCGCCGATCAGGGCTGGGGAGTGATCGCGCTGTGGCCGGCCGATCTGGTGCCGGAGGCGCGGCGGGCCTGGTGCTCGGCGATCGTCGACCAGGCGGTCACCTTCCTGGACGACGGCTATCAGCTGGCGCTTGCCGGTCCGGTGACAGACGAGGTGACCGCGTTCGTGGAGGCGTTGAGCGCCACCGGCCACAGCCTGACCGAACGGGCCAACCCGGCCGAGTAGTCCGCCTCAACCGCTGGGATCGTGCGGCCACGGCATCAGCGCGCAGCGATGGGTGGCCTCCTCGATCTCGTCGGGAGAGGCGTGAAACGGACGTTCCTTGACCCGGTGATCGGCGTCGTCGTCCCATACCAGCACGACTCTGAGCTCGTCCAGGGCCACGCCGATGTCCCACAGATCGCGTGCCAGGCGCAGGGTGCCGTGAATGTGGGTGTTCGGCGGCAGCGTCTCCAAGTCCACCGGCTGGTCGAGCTTGCTGCCCATGCCGGCCGAGAAGCACGCCTCCAGATTGCGCGCCGGCATGCGGCCGGCGTTGACGAAGTCGAACTCCACCTCGGCCAGCTCCTCGGTCAGCGAGAGCCCGACTCGGTCGAACACCACCATGGCGCTCTTGCGCCACCGGCGCCACAGCGTCCACCCCTCGCCAACAGCACCGACGATCACGACCAGGACGACCAGCTTGGCGATACTCGTGACCATGGCAGCAAGCATGCCCTCAGTCTAGAGCCTGGGCCGAGTGAATAATTGGTGCCTGGCACCAATTATTCACCACCGCGGTCTGACTGCGGCAGATTATCTGACTAAGGTCAGACAATGGATCGCGCGACCGTCCAGATGTGCGGCGTTTCAATCGCACGGTGACCGAGCAGGTAGGGGTGCTCGAGGAGACGTATCTCGGGCGCGGCCGCCCGCTCGGCGAGACGCGGCTGCTGCGCTCGCTCGAGGCGGAGGGGATGGTGGTGGTGGAAGCCGACAGTCGCGATCGCAGGGTGCGGCGAGCGCGGCTGACGGAGGCCGGGCTGGCCGAACGGAGTGAGCTCGACCGGCTGTCCGACGGGATGGTGATCTCGATGCTGGAGTCGCTTGACCAGGCTCGGCGCGACCTGCTGGTGAAGGCCATGGGCGATGTCGAGCGGCTGCTGCGGGCGACGATGATCACGATCGAGGTGGCCGACCCGGCGAGCGCCGACGCGCGTTGGTGCCTGCAGCGGTACTTCGCGGAGCTGTCGGTTCGCTTTGACGCTGGATTCGATCCGGCAGCCAGCATCCCGACCGGAGATCTCGTACCCCCTGGAGGGCTGCTGCTGGCGGCGCACTTGCGGGAGCGGCCGGTGGGATGCGCCGCGCTCAAGACCCCGGTGGACTCTCCGCCGGAGGTGAAGCGCATGTGGGTGGCGCCGGAGGCCCGCGGCCTCGGCCTGGGGCGCCGGCTGCTGAGCGAGCTCGAGCGGCACGCCCAGCGCGGCGGTGCCACCGCCATTCGCCTGGAGACCAACCGGGCGCTGGGCGAGGCGGTCAAGATGTACCGCAGCGCCGGCTACCAGGAGGTGGCTGCGTTCAACTCGGAGCCGTACGCCCATCACTGGTTCGAGAAGCGGCTTTAGAGCTACTCCCCGCGCTGGGTGAACGCCAATCGCACGCCGATCGCGATCATCGCCAACCCGCCGGCGGCACGCACCCGTTCCAGCCGCTGGGGAGCCTTGGTGAACCACTCCCGGGCGGTGCCCGCGGCCAGCGCCCACAGCCCGTCGGAGAGCAGCGCGATCAGGACGAAGATGCCTCCGAGGAGCAGGATCTGCAGCGGCACCCGGCCGGCCGACTTGTCCACGAACTGCGGCAGGATGGCGGCGAAGAAGACGATCGCCTTGGGGTTGGCCATCCCCACGAAGAAGGCATCGCCGACGTGCCGGCGGGTGGTGCGCGCACCGCCGTCGGCGGCCACCAGCTCACTCGGACCGCGCCGGTGGCGGATGGCCTGCACGCCGAGGTAGACCAGATAGGCCGCGCCCAGCAGCTTGATCACGGTGAAGACGGCGATCGACCGCGACACGATCGCGCCGATCCCGATCGCCACCGCGACCACCTGTATGTACACGCCGGCGGCGTTGCCCACCACGGTCGCCAACCCGGCAGCTCGCCCTGACGTGAGTGAGCGGCTGACTACGAACACCACGCTCGGCCCGGGGATGGCGATCACGATGAACGCAGTCACGCAGAAGGCCAGCAGGTGGGTGGTGGGCAGCATCTGCAAACTCTAACCCGGGCGCGGCCTCAGCTTCCAGACCAGCCGGTCACCCGCTCCACGTCGAGCGCGATCACCGGGCCCCAAGGCGGGTGCCCGCGGTACTGCGGGTAACGCTCGGCCAGCAGTCGCAGCGCCTGCGCGGCTTCAACTCCCGTGGCGTCTTCGAGCACGCGGGCGCGGCCGTCTGCCCGCACCCACCAAAGCGTCGTCCAGTCGTCGTCGTAGTGGTCGGCCAAAAGCGACGCCCGCGGCTCCCGGGCGATGTCGGCCAGCCGCGCCAGCCGCCGGCTGGACTTGGGCTTGTGGTCGACCGTGTGGTAGATGACGTCGCCGGCCGTGGCGAAGCACACCGGCACGATCCGCGGGCGTCCCTGAGGCGTGACGGTCGCAAACCGGGCGACCCGGGCCTCGCTCAGGAGCTGTCGGGCGCGGTGCTCGTCCACCTGCGTCAGTCGGAGCCGTTGAGTTCTGCCATCACCCGCTCGACCTGGTCGAGTCGCTCCTCGACCACCGCCAGCCGGGTGGAGGGCAGCCAGAACAGCACTCGCTCAACGCCCAGATCGGCGTAGCGCTCGAGCGCCGCGACGTCGGTGGGTGCACCGACCACAATCACCGGCACCTTCCGGCCCGCCTGCTCGTGCAACAGCGGGATGCGGTCGGCGAGCGCATCGCTGTGGTTCGGGATCCAGGCATCGCCGTACTCGAGCACCCGATCGAACACCGTCGGGCCGGCGCCGCCCACCATGATCGGCGGGTACGGCTTCTGCAGCGGCTTGGGGTCGCACCAGATGGCGTCGAAGTTGACGAACTCGCCGTGAAATGTCGCTTCGTGCTGCGTCCAGATCTCGCGCATCGCCAGCATCCGCTCGCGCATCAGGCGCATCCGCGTGCGCGGATCGGTGCCGTGGCTTCGCAGCTCCTCCCGGTTCCAGCCCGCGCCGACGCCGAAGTCGAACCGGCCGCCCGACAGGTGGTCGAGGCTCGCCACCTCCTTGGCGGTCACGATCGGGTCGCGTTCGGTGACCAGGCACACCGCGGTACCGACTCGCAGCGAACGGGTGACGGCCAGTGAGGTGGCGATCGCGACGAACGGGTCGTAGGTGCGCGCGTACTTGCGCGGCAGCGGCGGAGCGCCCTCGCGGCCGCCCCACGGTGTCTCCCGGCTGGACGGGATGTGGGTGTGCTCGGCGTACATCAGCCAGCGATGGCCGCGCGCTTCCACCAGCCGAGCGAGGTCGTCCGGCCGCACCGCATCGTCAGTCGGGAAGTAGGCGACTCCAGCGTCCATTGCCCGTGCATTCAAGCACGCTGGGAGTCGGTATTCTGGTGATCCTCAGGGTGCGTGGGAAGGAGGACGGCGCTGGAAGCGGGCGACCCAGTGGGTGGCGTGACAGATCGAGATGCGGCGATGGCAAATGCGCGGCGACGATTCGAGGTCACGCTCGCGGATCAAGGCGAGGGCGTCTGCGTCGCGTCGCTGCCGCTGCTGGTGGAAGAGATCGCAGCCGAGGAGGGCGGCGGAGACGCTGAGCTGACGGCCGCCATCGTCACGCAGCTGCGCGGCCGCGCAGGGCTGCATACGTGACGTGACACCCCTTCCCCCGACGCTCGCGGCCGCCGTGGTGCTGCTCGACGAGCGGAGCCGAGCGCTGCTCGTCCGTCAGAACTACGGCGCCGGTCTTTGGGGAATCCCCGGTGGGGCGGTCGAGCCTGGCGAGAGTCCGCAGGAGGCTGCGGTGCGGGAGGCGCGCGAGGAGACGGGACTCGACGTGGAACTGGAGTATCTGGTTGGCGTGTACTGCCTGCGGCCAGAACGGCTGGGCCTGCGGTTCGTGTTCAAGGCTCACGTCTCGGGCGGTGGGCTCCAGCGGTTTCCGACGGCCGAGATCAGCGAGGCGACCTGGTGGCCGATCGACCGTCTCCCGGCCAACATGACGGAGACGGCGCCCCACGGCATCCGCGACGCTGCGGAGGGGAAGCGTGGCGTCGCGCGGGACATCTGGCGGGAGTGAGCTCCACCGGCCTGTGGCTCAGTCGGTTCGCTGGGTCAGCGCCAGCCGCACGCCCAGCGCCACCATGGCGATCCCGCCGCCGGCGCGGACCAGCTCCATCCGTCGTGGAGCGGTGGTGAACCAGTTCCGCGCCGTGCCCGCGACCAGCGCCCACAGGCCGTCGGAGATCAGCGCGATCAGGACGAAGACGGCGCCGAGCAAGAGCAGTTGAAGCGGCACGTGCCCGGCCGACTTGTCGACGAACTGGGGCAGGATGGCGGCGAAGAACACCATCGACTTGGGGTTGGCGACTCCCACCACGAAGGCATCGCCCACGTGCCGCCGCGTGCTGCGGACAGTCGTCGGGGCGTTCACGACCTCGCTCAGTCCACGGCGGTGGCGGATGGCCTGGATGCCGAGGTAGACGAGGTACGCGGCGCCGGCCAGCTTGACGGCTGTGAAGATCGCGATCGAGCTGGACACGATCGCTCCGATCCCGACTGCGACGGCGACCACCAGCAGGTACTCGCCGGCCGCGTTGCCGGCGACGGTGGCCAGGCCGACTGCGCGCCCCGATGTGAGCGACCGGCTGACCACGAACAGCACGCTCGGCCCCGGGATCACGATCAGCACGAATGAGGTGAGGCAGAACGCCAGCAGATGGTCGGCGGGGATCATCCCCGAACCCTATCGGTGAATAACGGTGCCAGGCACCGTTATTCACCCTGCAGCCCCCGACCGACATATCTGCGGAATACGCGGGCATTTTCACCAGGTGTTGAGCATTACGCATCAATAGGGTAAGGTCGCTGCGGATATGGCTCTTGACTCGCTCGACCGCCGACTGATTGCAAGTCTCAAGCTGGATGGACGCATGAGCTATGCCGAGCTGGCCGGGAGGCTCGATGTCAGCGAGGGCACTGTCCGAAACCGGCTGACGAAGCTTCTGGGGGCGGGCACACTCGCGATCGTGCCGGTGGTCGAGGCCGACAAGATCGGGTATCGCCTGAACGTCTGGATCGGGGTGAGATGCCGGCCGGGTGCCGCGCGGGCGGTGGCCGACGGGCTTGCAGGATTCCACGCAGTGCGGTACGCCGCCGCCTGCGCGGGCGTGTACGACGTGGTGTGCGAGGCAGTCTTCCTGTCCCAGGGCGAGATGTTGCGGTTCCTCGAGACCGAGCTGCAGTCGGTCGACGGCATCACGAGCGTGGAGACCTCGATGGTGCTCGACATTGCCAAGACGGGCTGGGAGTGGGAGCTCCGCGAGGAGGATGTGCGACCGGTCAGACGCGGTGCCAAGGAGCCTTCCTGAGGTGATCACCACGCCTGGCGAGATCACTGACACCGAGATCGCGGAGCGCATTGCCCGGCTCCAAGCCGAGTTGCGCACGCTCGGTCTGGGGGCTGCGATCTGCTTCGGCGCCCACCGCGATTACTACCCCGCCGACATCAGATACCTGGCGCGATGGTCGTGCACGGACGAGGAGACGTCGTACGTGTTCGTGCCGGCCGAAGGCGACACCACTCTGATCACCGACGCGGAGTGGGATCTCGAACGCGCGCAGGTGGAAGCCTCCGCCGGGGCGGTGGTGCTCGATCGTCGTCCCGCGGAGACGCTCGCACGGCTGGCCCGGGAGCATGGTGAGCGCGTGGGTCTTAGCGGTCTCGACGGACTGCCTGCACGCGTCTATCTCGAGCTCTCGGAGCTCTGCCCGGGGATCCGTTTCGAGGATGTGACCGACGCCGTTACCGGGCTTCGGCTGGTCAAGTCACCTGCCGAGATCGAGCTGATGCGCGAGGCGGCGCGAATCTCGGATCTGGGGATGCGCGCCGGTATCGACCAGATTCGTGAAGGCGCCGCCGAGTCCACGGCGGCTGCGGCGGCTGAGCATGCGATTCGAGCCACCGGCGCCGACCTCTCGTTCGTGACCGTGATGGGCGCCGGCCCACGCACCGCGCAATCGACCTTCTTCCCCACCACCCGTGCGATGGAGCGGGGAGAGGTGGCGGTGCTCGATTGCGGCGCCCGGGTGGCCGGGTACCACGGCGACATGTGCCGGACGGTGACTGTCGGGCCGCCCAGCGCGACCCAACGCACGATGTTGGAGGCGGTGCGGGCGGCGGTTGAAGCCGCAATCGGGGCGGTGCGGCCGGGAACACCGGTCGGCGACGTTACCGGCGCGGCCGAAGCCGCGGTCATCGAGGCCGGACTGGGCGAGCATTGGTGGGGGTACTACATGCCCCACGGAGCGGGCGTGGGACAGCACGAGCCACCCCACGGCCGGGCGGATGCCGAGATGACTCTGGTAGCGGGGATGGTGCTCTGCATCGAGCCCGGGGTCGCGATCCCCGGAGTCGGCGCTGTCATCCTGGAGCAGATGGTGCATGTGACATCCGACGGTGCGGAGGTGCTGAACGACCTTCCACTGGACATGTGGGACGACTCGTGATGCGGATCAAGGAGGACTTCCGATGACGACTGAACCGGTCGATCACACGACCAAAATGGCGGTTGAGGAGCGGGGGAAGCTGATTCGCAGCTTTGGCCGGTTGGACATGCTCCTGTTCTTGGTGTGCGCCATCGTCGGTCTCGACACGCTCGGCCAGGTCGCGGGCTTCGGCGCTCAGACGTTCACCTGGGTGGTCGTTCTCGGCATCCTGTTTCTGCTCCCGTATGGGCTCGTGATGGCAGAGCTGGGCACCGCGTTTCCGCAGGAGGGCGGCCAGTACGAGTGGATGAAGCTTTCCTGGGGCAGATTCACCGCGGGCATGGGGGCGGTGCTCTATTGGATCTCGAATCCACTGTGGGTCGGCGGGTCGCTCGCGTTCATCTCGACCGAGGCGTGGTCGACCTACATCCACCCGATCGGATCCCAGTCCGTCGGTGACTATCTGTTCAAGATGGCCTTCATCTGGATCACCGTGTTCGTCGCGATCATCGCGTTGCGGCGGGGCAAGTGGATTCCCAACCTGGGTGCGATCGTCCGCATTGCGGTGCTGGGACTGTTCTCGGTCACCGTGGTGATCTACGCGATTGAACATGGCGTCCACGGATACGGTGTGAGCGACTTCCGGCCGAGCACCGCTGTGTTCATCGGGCTGGTGCCGCTGCTGCTCTTCAACTACGTGGGATTCGAGCTGCAGAGCGGCGCGGCTGAGGAGATGGTCGACCCGCAGCGTGACGTGCCTGTGGCCGTCGCCCGGGGCGGAGTGATCGCGATCCTGTGCTACCTGATACCGATCTTCGGGATCGTGGCCGTGCTCCCGACCAACCAGGTGACGGGCATCGCCGGGTTCCTCGATGCCGTGGATACCACGTTCACGGTGTACGGATCCGCTCACCACATCCTGATCCAGCTGATGGCGCTGATGTTCATCTTCGCCCTGGCGACCGGCGGCGCTGCCTGGATCATCGGGTCCGACCGGGTGCTCGCGGTTGCCGGCTACGACGGCGGCTTCGCCGGGTACTTTGGCGTCTTTCACGACCGCCTGGGGACGCCGGTACGGGTGAATGTGCTGTCGGGCATCGTCTCCACCGTGTTCATGATCGCGGCACAGTTGCTCAACAGCGGGTCGAACGCGAACACATTTGTGGTGGTCTTGTACATGGCGACCTCCACCGGCTTGCTGTCCTACATTCTGATCTTCCCGGCGCTGATCAAGCTGCGGTACTCACATGGTGACGTGGACAGGCCGTACCGGATCCCGTTCGGCATGGCCGGCGTGTGGATCTGCGGCGGGCTGACGCTCGGATGGATCATCCTCGGCTCGTGGATCGCGGTCTTCCCCGACACGATCGAGAATCTGGTGGGGGCCGGCTACAACTTCCACGACTACTGGGGGATCAGCCGGATGCGGTTCGAGGTTTTCACCCTGGGCACGCTGGTCGTGATCGCGGTGATCGGCATCGTCGGATACATCGCCGGTGCCGATGTGCGGCGGGCGCGCGTCGACGTGCCTCTCGATCAGGCCTCGGGAGCACCGCCGGCAGGCGCCTTGACGTGAATAAAAGGTGCCAGGCACCTTTTATTCATTCCGTGCGTCAGGGTGATTAACGGTGCCGGCGCTACCCTTCATTCCGTGAGCATGATCCACCCGTCCATCGAGGCTGTCGCCGACCATCCGGTCAGCGGCGCCATCACAATCCGCGGCAAGGAACTGGCGGCGACGGCGACTGTGGGCGAGGCGCGGGCACTCTTTGAGTCAAGCTCGGTGCAGTTGGTGCCGGTGCTCGACGGCGGCGCCTATCTCGGCGCGGTGGCGCGGGATGACATCGCCGACGCGGATGACGCCGAACCGATCACCGAGTACGCGACCAGCCAGCCACCGATTGCGACCGCATCGACCCCGGTTGCCGCCGCAATCGACTCGCTCACCCAGGACGGCGGTCGCCGGTTGGTGGTGCTGGGCGACGACAGTTCGACCTACATCGGTCTGGTGTGTCTTACGCGGGATCGTACGCGCCTGTGCGTCGATGCCGAGTGCCACACAGGCTGAATCGCTGCGGGCGCACAAGGGCCGAGTGGCTGATCGGCTCCGATCGATCCAGCCACCCGGCGGACTGAGCGGGTGGCCCAGGCCATTCCCCCCAAAAAGGTGCGGGCCACCCGTCTTGTGCATCTTCTCACAAACTGACGCCCGATACGACCGCTCTCGCCCAGAATTGTCATCATTTCCACGGTATCCCGGCCAACCACGCTTCCAACGACAAGAGCATCCACAGCTTGAGGTGCCGGCGCCGCACCGGTGCGGCCTCGAGATCGACCAGGCGCTCGAGGTATTCCCGCCGGAACAGCCCTCGCGGGGCCAGTCCGTCCAGAAGTCGCTCACGCGTGTATGCGAGCAGCGGCCCGTTCATCCACGAGACGACCGGAACGCGCATGCCGCTCTTCGGTCGGGTCAGGATCGCCTCGGGCAGCAGGTCGGCCACGGCGGCCTTGAGCACATGCTTTTCCCCCGAGCCGACCAGCTTGAGATGCGCCGGCAGGCGCAACGCATACTCGACCACCTCCCGATCGCAGAGAGGCGAGCGAGGTACCGCGCCGGCCGAGCGGGCCAGCGCGTCGACCTTCGCAAGGATGTGGTCGGCGCACTTGAACTGAACGTTCATCGCCATCATCCGGTTGGTCAGCGTATTCCAGCGGGGATCTTCCAGATGTGGCTGGAACCTCGACTCGAGGAAGCGCTCGGGCAGTTCACTCAGGACGTCATCGGTGACCATTGCGGCGAAATCGTCATAACACCGCCGATGAGCCCGAAGGTATGCGCAGCCGAGCTGCTCGCCGTGCACTCGACGCCGATACAGCGTGTGCAGCAGCATCGGCACGTTCTTGGGTCCGCCGAAACAGGGGTCTCCGCCTTCGCCGTTGAACATGACCGAGTCGGCCTGCCGGAAGAGGATCGTGTTGGGAACAGTCAACGGGTCGCCGATCGGCGACCCCAGCGCGGTCATGGTCGAGTCGAGTTCACGCAGGACGTCTTCCGGCGTCACGGTGATCACGCGATGCTCGACTCGGCAGTGTCCGGCGACCATCGCGCTGTACTCCAGTTCGTTTATCTCGTCGGCTCCGAATCCCAATGAGTAGGCCATGATCGATCCGGTGTGCGCCCGACCGGCCAGCGCAACCACCAGACTCGAGTCCAGCCCGCCGGACAGTGAGGCGGACAGTTCCGACCCAGGGGCCGGGAGCCTGCGGGAGACCGACCGTTCGAGGAGTTCGCGGAGGTCGGTCGCCGCGGCCTCGAGCCCGGGATCAGGCAGCTCGCCGGGAGCCCCCCACAGCGCGGAGCGTTCGATCGTCTCCCCCTGCACTTGGACGTGCTCCCCCGCCGCGACGGCATACACCTGTTCCACCGGGGTGAGCGGCGCCGGAATGTAGGAGAGACACAGATAGGTTGCCAAGGCGGGCGGATCCAGTCGCGGCCGCACCCGGCGCTGTGCCAGCACCTTGCCGACGGTTCTGGCCACGGTGACGCCCTCTGGATCAGCGGCGTAGTACAGCGACCGCTCGCCGATCGGATCTCGCGCCAGGTGCACGACGCCGTTGGCGGGATCCCGCCACGCCAGCGCGTACGCCCCCCTGACCGAGGCCAGCCGGCCGGTCGCGATCACGTCCAGCCACTCGGCGATCGTCTCCACAGGACGACCGTGGAGTGAGCAGAAGTCCCAGCTGCCCGCAATCAAGCTCGCGCCGGAGTCGGCTCGACGCGGTTCAGCCGAAGTCATCATCGTCGTAAATTCCGCCACCGATCCACGCTCCTTCCATGTCGGGCTCGGGTTCGTCCGCGGGGTCGAACACCCACGCTGCCGCAAGGGTCGTCAGCAGCCGCGCCGGCGGCACCGCAGCGAGCTCCATGCGGTAGCGCCCCAGCCACTTGCCCTCGTGTTCGCTCGACCCGTGGAATCCCGTCTCGACCGGGGCGGACGTTTGAAACGATCCCCGAAACGCGGAGGCATGACCGGGGCGGAGTCCGATGTCCATGATCCGTCCGCGTCCCGCCGAGATGGAGTCGGCGAACATTCCGGACGTCCCTCCCAGGCGAAGGGCCATGGCGCAGCCGTGGGGGTCGGCGTCGTGCACAGCCAGCACCGTCAGGTTCTGGCTGCGGCGGGCAAGCTCCACCGCCGCAGGAAAGACGTCCGCACTCAGGTCGCTCTCGCACAGGAGCACGCACCGATGCTCCATATGGAAGTCGTTGGCCAGGAGAAAAGCGAGAGTCTGCGGCCGGTCGCAGACAACGGCACGGTCGACGGCGAGGGCGGCCAGGTCTGCGCTCAGGTCGATGGGGGTGCTCCGCTGCAGCGATCCGTCGTCTATGCGTCCCGCCAGCGTCTCGCCGGCAGACTGCCAGCGCGCGAGCAGCAACTGGAACTGCGTGCGGTCGATGCTGACCGTCTTTCGCCGGGTGATTCTCTCCCATGTACGTCTCCGCCGCACCCTCCGGCAAACCGCGTAATAGAGCTGATCGGTGGTCCAGCGCACAGCGCCTTCGCCCGAGACCAACCGCACCGCCGCGTCGAACCCGAAGTCGGTGATCGGATCCGCTCGGGGATCGAAGCAAAACGTGCGCTCGCACGACCAGCAGCGTCCCGTGCTTCGGACGGTTCTGCCGGTGGTACTGTGGCCACATTGCGGGCAGCGCCTCATGCCGCGCTCCCGGATGTGAGCGCCGTGAGGTCTTGCAGTTGCTCTCGGCGGGTGGTCAGCGACGGCACTCCCGCGTCGTCCAGCACCACCTCGGCAGGCCGTGGCCGGTTGAGGAAGTGGCTCGACATGGCGTAGCCGTAGGCCCCCACGTCTCGGATCGCGATCACGTCACCGGGCCTCAGCTCGGGCAGTCGCAGGCTCCGCCCCAGGAAGTCCTGCGAGTGGGTGGTGTTCCCGCACAGGTCGGTGGGGACTTCCAGCGGCCGCGATCGCGGGTTCATCACCTCGACTCGATGGAACGCCCCATACACGCTTG
The DNA here is from genome assembly GCA_963727235.1 of uncultured Actinomycetes bacterium. Taxonomy (GTDB): domain Bacteria; phylum Actinomycetota; class Thermoleophilia; order Gaiellales; family JAICJC01; genus CAVPTL01. The sequence goes on along the minus strand of CAVSFZ010000028.1, from coordinate 22,398 downwards.
GCACCACGAAGTGGGCAACGCTCGAGTCGACGCCGACGAATCGGCGGCCGCCGCGCTGCTTGACCGAGACCACCCGCACCAGCAAGGTGCCACAGGTGGCGACCAGGATCCGGCCGGGCTCGAGCAGCAACCGGAGGGGGCGGCCCACCCGATCTTCCAGCGCGGCGATTCGCCGATCGACCTCGACGCCGAGTACGGCCAGGTCGAGCGCATCCTGGTTGCGCCGGTAGGCGACGCCAAAGCCTCCCCCGAGGTCGATGTACTCGATGTCCGGCAGCCGCAGGGCGGCATCTATTGTTCGATCCAGGCAGGCCACAAAACGGTCGTATGAGCGGGTGTGGGTGCCCGCGTACATATGCAAGCCGGTGATCGAGATTCCGGCCCGCCGGGCGATCACACGTGCTTCCGGGAGCTCGGCTGGGGTCACGCCGATGCGGCTGCGGCCTCCGGTGTCGGCCATCAACATTCTCAGTCCGACACTGCCACCGGGCGCGATCCGGACGACCCGCTCCAGCTGGTCGAGCGAATCGAGGTTGAGGTGGATGCCGGCCGCGGTCAGCAGCTCGATGTCATCGTCGGTCAGGTTGGTGCCGCTGTAGACGATGCGCTCGGCTGGGGTACCTGCTTGCAGTGCGGCGAACGCATCCCCCGGCGTGTTGGCGTGCACACCCGCGCCCAGATCGAGCAGCCGGGCTACCAGCGCCGGATTCTTGTTACAGACAATTGCGTAGTGACACTCGGTTCTGGGGTGCCGGAAGGCCGAAACGAACCGTTCGTAACAGCGGCGCAGCTCCCGCGTGTCGTACACGTACAGCGGTGACCCGTGCTGTTCGATCAGGAGGTGAGCCTGGGGAGCGTGTGGTCGGATGGAACCCATGGGCCCAGCATCGCCGTCACCATCGCCCCCGACCTCGGGGAACTTCCCAGTCGTCTACGCGCGTGTTCGTGCCACGGGAATCAGCGCGAGGCAGACCAGTCCCAACACGGCCAGGGGCAGCAGCCACAGAGTGGTGGTGATCAGCCCGACGGCGGCCACACACGCGCCGAAACCGATCGGCAGCGGACGCAGTGCCGACTGCCAGAATGTCGCGGTGGGGGGTGGTGGAGGTGCGCCGGAGCGGAGCACCTCGAGCGCAGCTGCCGCATCCGCCGGCCGGTCGCGGGGGTGCAGTCGTGTCAGCCAGTCGATCCATTCGACCAGGCTGGTGTCGTCCCCGTCCCAGACGGAGGCCACTGACGGTGGCTCGTGGCGCACGCGCTCCTCCAGTGGGGCTTCGCTCGACTCGAACGGCACCTCGCCGGTCAGAAGCTCGTGGGCGATCATCCCGATCGCATACAGATCTGCCGGCGGGCCCACCTCACCCAGCGCCGGGGAGGCCTGCTCGGGGGCCATGTAGCGGGCAGTTCCGGCGGCGGTGCCTTCGCGGGTGAGGCGGTCGGCGTCCTGGAACCGGGCGAGGCCGAAGTCCGCCACCTTGACTTGTCCGGACGCCGTCAGCAGCAGGTTCTGCGGCTTCAGGTCGCGATGCACCACTCCCGCGTGGTGCAGAGTTGCAAGGCCCTCCAACGCGTCTTCCAGCACCCTGCGGGTGGCGGCCGGATCACCGCATCCGACCAGCTCGGCCACCGTCCCTCCGGGCACGTACTCCATCACCAGGAACGGCGCGCCCTCATGCGTGCCGGACTCGTGGATCTGCACGATATGGGGGTCGTTGAACTGGGCCAGGTAGTGGCCTTCGTCCAGGAACCGGCGTACGTCGGTTGCCTCCATCACCCGCGTCAAGACCTTGATTGCGACGTCACGATCAAGGCTCACGTCCCGCGCCAGATAGACCACCGCAAACGCGCCCCGACCGAGCTCTCGCACAACGGGGAAACGGCCGATGCGAAGGTCGTCGTCCATCCTTCCGATCAGTAGTAGGCAGACAGGCTGCGGTACGCGGTGCCGATATCGGCCAGTGTCGCACCAAACGCCTCACCCTGCGAGGCATATGAGATCCGCCGCAGCACCTGCATGTCGGGGGTGGCCGAACATGCCACCGTGAACACCCGCACTCGATCCGAGTTGCCGGCGGCCTGCAGGTGACGCTCGAGCGCCTCCACCGAGGCGCGGCTCACGTCCGAGCGACCGTCGGTCATCACGATCACGCCCCGGTTGCGGCCACTGCCCGGAAGGGCCGCGATCGCGTCATGGGCGGTCGCGATCGCGTCGAACACTGCGCCCGCCTTGGCCGGCTCGAGCGCTGCGACCGAGTGCAGCAACCGCGCGCGGGTCGCGCCCAGCACCACGGGCGGCTGCGGCTGGGTCACGGATGGCCCCGCCGCCCACAATCCCACTCGGTCGCGCGAGGAAAACCCTTTCAGGAGCGTCGCGACACCCGAGGTGATCTGCTGGCCGGCCGGCGCCAGGCACGTGCGGTCGACCACGAGGCCCACGTCGGCGGGTTTCCGCACCAGCGGCCACGACCGCCGGACCTGGCTGACGACGGTCGGATCGGGCAGCGGCAACAGCCGCGGTGGAGCGGGGTCGGCGCCGTGGGCGGCATCGATCGGCGGCAGCGCCGCCGCATTCACCGGCCCCGACCGGTAGCCGTGATCGGCGGCGTCGGAGACGCTCACATGAGCCGGCAGCCAATTCCGGAAGGCCAGCGCCGCCTGTCGCTGGAGCTCGTTCGCGCCGGGAGCGGCCTCCGACATCGCCACCAGCGGGTAGTCGGCGAGATATGTCCCGTCGCTGGGGTAGATCGCCACCAAGCGAGGGCGCAGTGCCGGGTGGTCCTGCCGGAAACCGACCAGCGACGTCTCCTGGGTGATCACCCAGGACGCATATTTGCCGCGGTAGCGCGCCATCTGGTCGAGGAACGATGCGGCCGTGTCGCCGTAGTGAACGATGTGGTCTTCCTGCGCGCTCACGGCCCGCATGGCCGCTGGATCTGCTGCATCCGCCAACGTCAGGCCTTCAGGACTGTGACCGGTGGCGACGGCGTACTCGGCGATCATCGCGTTCAGGCCGGAGGTCGAGAAGTCGGGGTTGGTATGGCCGTAGCGGTAGTCGGGGTCGGTCGCACCCAGCTTCAGCAGGTCACGCCAGGAGACAGGCCGGTGCGGCCACCCCAGTCGCTTTGCGAGGGGCTCCCAGATCGCGACCACCTGGGGCGAGTGAACCAGCGACGGGCTCGGCGGCGCCCAGGTGGCGCCGGCGTCGTGGTTCAAAAGCCCTGTCCATACCGAGGATGCGGGTAGCCACACGTCGGCGGCGGTGGTGCCGTGCGCCAAGCCGCGCTCGGTCTCGCCGCTGGGCATCGCGGTGGGGACGACCCTCACCGGGTGGCCGTCGACCGTGATGCCCGCCTTGTTGAAGGATTTGATCGGCCCGACCACCAGTTCCTCGGCGTCGGGTGTGTACACAAACCGGATCGCGACCGGGCTGTGGTCGGGAGGGCCGCTGATCCAGCCGGCCAGAGTCAGAAGAGAAATCCCCGCAATGGCCGCCACCATGACCCACAGGCAACCGGTGGCCGCGCGCGCCCGCGCGGTCATGCCCCGCCTTCGTCATCGAGCTCCCGCAGCTTCGCGGCCAACTCGCGACGCCCCCGGCCTGGCGTGCAACTCAGTTTCTTGTACACCTTGTCGAGGTGATACGAAATCGTCTTCGCGCTCAGGAATAGCCGAGCGGCCACCTCGCTGTCGGTAAGCCCGGTCACGACCAGATCTGCGATCAGTCGTTCCTGCGGAGTCAGCCGGTCGCGATTCGCGGGATCCGGAGCGGAGGGGTGCTCGTTGGTCGCCGCCAGCTCCCCGCGGGCACGCTCTGCCCAGGCCGACGCCCCGAGCGCGTCGAACAGCTCGATCGCGGATCGCAACCCTGGACGGGAGGCGGCGATCCGTGCCTGCCGGCGCAGATGCTGACCATGGGCGAGCTCGACCCGAGCGCGGTGGTACGGGTGCGGCGGGTCGAGCCGTTCGGCCATCTCGGCCGCCTCGGCGAACACACCCCCGTCACCGGAGATCAAGGCCGCGGCCACCGCCGTTCGCGCCTGGAGCCATCCCAGCGCCGGCGGGGAGTTGTCTGCGGCAGCCATCAGTGCGGCTGCGTCATCGTTCCGGCCGAGGTGCACCAGCGCCTCCACCAGATCGGGAATCAACCACCGTCGGTCGTCCATCGTGGCGGCCGCCTCTGGCATCTCCAAGCGCGTGGTCAGGTGCTGGGCTGCGGCCGCGGCATCGCCCGCGGCGAGCCGGATCAAGCCGGTGCAGGTCTGCACCAGCGCCAGCCGCTGGTCGTCCGGCCAGTCCAGTTCGGTCAGGGTGCCGAGCTCGGCGCCACACCCCACGTCGTCACCGCGAAGGGCGTGGATCCGCGCCCGGGCGGCGATCGTCCGCCCGCGCCACAGTTCCTGGCCGGACGCCTCGGCAAGCTGCTCGGCGTCGTTCAGCGCGGCCAGGGCGTCGTTCCACCATCCCTGCGCCTCGGCAGCTCTGGCCCACAGAAACAGCGCGTGCGGCAGTACCGCCACCGCGCCCCGCTCCCGGGCCGAGCTGACCGCTTCGGCGCTCAACTCGAGATCGGGCTCGGCCTCGCCGGTCGCGGCGGCCGCCAGCGCCAGCAGCTCGGGGTCGCAGCGCAGCGCGGGATCGCGCTGCAGCGTCGCCCGCAGGTCGTGGGCGGCCGCCGCGGCCTGATCGTCGCTGCCCTTGTCGGCGATTGCAGCCGACCGCGTCAGTGATGCCCGCAGCCACAGCGATTGGTCGGCGTCGCGGCTCAGATCACACGCCCGGGTCAGGAACTCGATCTTGTCGTCGGCTCGAGCTCGTTCAGCGGCGGCGATCAGCATGCGCGCGGCCCGGGACGGATCCAGCCCGCTGAGCTTTTGCTCGGCCTCGAACACGTCGGCGGCGTCGACTGTGCGACCACTGCGGATCTCGATGCGGGTGCGCAGGTACTCGACGTCTGCCGCCAGCAGCGGATCGGGCACCGGGTCGCCGATGCGATCGAGCAACTCAGAGCTCTCCGCCGGCCACCCCGCCTGCCACGCGGCCGACGCTGCCAGCCACAACCGGCGGCAGCGGTCGCTGTCGTGTTCGCTCAGCTCCGCCGCGCGTTGGTACGCGGCCGTCGCCACGCCGAATCCCACCCGTTCGCGATACCGGTCGCCGGCCCACTCCAACTCTGCGGCAATCACGTCGTCGGGGCCGGTGGCGGCCTTGCCGAGATGTACAGCGCGGCGGTCGCGGTAGCGCGGCTCGACCAGCGCCGCGGCGATGCGGGCATGCGCCAACCGCCGCTCCTCGGGCGAGGCCGCCTGGTACAAAGCCGAGCGCATCAGTGGGTTGGCGAACCGAATCTGCTCCCCATGCATCACGAGCAGGCCCTGCCGCTCGGCGTCGGCCAGCGCCCCGAACCCGTCCGCGCCGGAAACACGGGAAATCACCCGGATCGAACGGGTGTCGGCGGCGGCCACCGATACCAGCAGTCCACGGGCGGTTGCCGACATCGGATCGGTCTCGTCCAGCAGCCGTCCCACCATGTCGGCTGCGACCGGCAGAGGGATTGGCAGCGGCTGATGCCCTGCGAGCTGCGCAGGGGACAGGAGGTCGGCGGCCGCGACGATCGCAAGCGGGATGCCGCCGCTCTCGGCCAGGATGCGATCGGCCACCGCCGGAGCCGGCGCGACGCCCGAGCGGAGCTGGAGGAGCCGGCGCCCGTCGGTCGGCGACATCGGTTCCAAGGTCAGCGAGGGGAAGCTGGAGAGCGGCCGGGATTCTGGGCTCCGGGTGGCTCCGATGATTGCGATACCTTCTCGATCCAGCCGGCGAGCCGCGAACGCCAGAGCCTCAGTGGACGCCTGATCGACCCACTGATCGTCGTCGATCAGGATCAGCAGCGGCTGGGACTCCGCGGCCAGCGCCAGCAGCGACAGCGTCGCCGCTCCCACCGCGAACCGGTCGATCGGCGTCGGTGCCGCCAGGGCGAGCGCCCCCTCGAGTGCCGCGCGCTGCGGGTCGGGGATTTCCCCCATGCGTGGCAGCAGCGGGTGCAGCAACTCGTACAGTGCGGCGAATGCGATGTCCCGCTCGGTGACGACCCCGGCCAGCCGCATCACCTCCATGCCTTCGGCCGACACCGAGGCCAGGTCGAGCAGCGCGGATTTGCCGATGCCGGGCGGTCCGCGCACCACCAGCACCCCGCTGCGACCGTGCCGGGCGCCGTCGAGGAGTCCGGCAACGGCTGACTTCTCAGCCTCTCTCCCAATCAGCACATTGTGAATATATGCTCAATCTAGGTCGGCATCCCAAAGGCGAGGCGGACCAGGAGTATCCCCGATGCCCCTTGGCTCCCACATGTCGATCATGAGTCGTGTTCCAATCACCACCGAAGGGCAGTGATCATGACCAAGCGAAAAACGAGCACAGTACTCGCGGTGGGTGCGATCGCGGTGGCAGCGCTGGCGGCTGCGGGTGAGGTGTGGGCGAACTTGGCCCAGACGCCGGTGCTGACCACGGCTCGATACGAGCAGAACCCTGCGGCATCTGGCACCTATCTGACCTGGGATCAGAACTCCGCCGCGAAGCCCAAACACCAGAACGCATTCCTGCGAAACGGTGGCACGACTGTGCAGCTCAACCCCGCCCGCACGTTCGGTTACGGCGGCGGGATCGACGGCACCACGGTGGTGTTCCAGCAGGTGTCGCTGAGGAATCAGTCCGACATTCGTTTCTACGATGCTGCCACCAAGGTGCGCAGCGCGCCGCCTGCCGGCGTGAACACGCCTGCATGGGAGTGGGGTCCTTCCATCTCCGGCACCTGGCTGCTATTCGGCCGCGAGAAGGGCGCGAACAATAGTCAGGTAATCCTGCGAAGCACGACGTCCAAGACAGCTTTCAAGCTGGCTGGTGAGAACTCTTCGAGCAGCGGGGTGGCTCCCGGGCAGGTGAACGGCAACTGGGCCGTCTGGCAGCAGTGTTTCTCGGACCACTGCAGCGTGTATCTGCGCGACATCGCCGGTAAGGTCACCACCAAGCTGGTAAACACTCTGCCGCCGGCCCGCGACGAGTACGCGCCGAGTGTCTCAACCGACGGGACTGTCTACTACCTGCACGCCGGCCGGAAGTGCGGGGAGGCGGTCAAGCTGGTCAAGAAAGCGATCGGGCAGCCCGAGACGATCCTCAACACGTTCAATCCGGGCATCGACATCTTCAGCACCGATGCCACGGCGGATGCCACCAGCGGCACCGATGTCTATCTCGAGAAGTACAACTGCAAGCGCGCGACCTCGGACATCCACAAAGTCGTCGACCCGTAGGGGGTGGGAAACGGGGTGAATAACGGTGCCTGGCACCGTTATTCACCCCGGGGCGGAGGGTCGCGGGCGGGATCGGATATGGTCACGCCGATGGCCGCTCCCGAACACATCCCCTGCGAGCTCGTGCTCGACGCCCGGGCGCCGCTCGGAGAGGGGCCGGTGTGGGACGCCGAGAATCAGGCGCTCTTGTGGGTCGACATCGACAACCACGAGATCCACCGGTTCGACCCCCGTACCGGGACCGATATCTCGGTCGCGATGGAGTGCGGCGTGTCGGCGGTGGCGATCCGGGAGCGGGGAGGGCTGGTGGCGGCCACCGGCGATGGGTTTGGGTTGGTTTCGATGGCCGCCGGCACCGCGGAGGTGGAGGTGATCGCCGAGCCGGAGGGTGACAACGATGCCAACCGGATGAACGACGGAAAGTGCGACCCCGCCGGTCGTTTCTGGGCGGGGAGCATGAGCCACACCGAGACGGACGCCAGCGGTTCGCTGTACCTGCTCGACACCGATCACACGGTCCAGTCGGTGCTCTCCGGGGTGACCGTCTCCAACGGCATCGGCTGGTCGCCGCCGGGCACATCGATGTATTACGTCGACTCGCCCACGTGCAAGGTGTCGGTGATGGACTACGACATGGTCACCGGGGCCGCATCACACCGGCGTGACCTGTTCCCGGCCGGCACCCAGGAGGCACAGCCCGATGGTCTCGCGGTGGACGCCGATGGGTGTCTTTGGGTGGCGTTTTGGGGCGGGCATGAGGTGCGCTGCTACTCGCCGGTGGGGGAGCTGTTGGCGGTGATCGAGGTACCGGCCGCCCAGGTCACGAGCTGCTGCTTCGGCGGCAAAGGGCTGACAGACCTCTACATCACCACCGCCGCCCACGGCCTCTCCGCCGACGAGATCGACGCCACCAGCGCCGGCGGCCTGTTCCTGGCCCAGCCCGGCGTCCGAGGGCTTCAGGTGGCACGCTACGCAGGATGAATAAAAGGTGCCTGGCACCTTTTATTCACTCCACCTCTTCGGGCTCCTCGTACCAGCGCTTCTTGTCGCCGACGCGGTTTCGCATCTTCCATTTGCCCGACTTGGGCTGGTCTTCGATCCGCTGCCACAGCCGTTCCAGGCGCTCGGACACCAACGCCTGACCGGCCTCATCGAGGCCGCAGGTCGGTAGCGCCGCGCGTACTCGCTCGACGTTCATCTTGGTGGTCCGCCAGAGCCCCCAGTCGGAGGCGCACAGCTCGGCCACACGTGTGGCGTTGATCGTCCCCTGATCGTGGTCGGTGACCTCGTGGTGGTAGAGCATGGTGAGGATGTCGGTCTGGTCCTTGGCGTTCAGCTGCACGATCTGGAACTTGGTCAAGAGCAGCTCCGCCAGGGGGATGCCGTGTTGGGCGAGCAGAATCCGCTCGGTGATCGGGATCTCGTGGCACATCTCGAACGAGCCGACGAACACGTCCACCTGGCGCTGGTTTCCGATGTCGTAGAACAGCAGCCGGCGGTGGCCGTTCATCGCGTTGAACTGGCGGTCGGCCTCATAGCCGGTGGCCAGCATCAGCTCGGTGACCTGTTTCGACTTCCCCTTGACCGTGGCCAGGTCGATGTCCTTGTACTCGCGCTGGAACACCGGCTCGGTGCCCGTGCCGATATGCAGGCGCACCGCCAGACCCCCGATCAGCCGCACCGGCACATCGGCCGCGTGCGCGGCCTCCAGCAGCCGTGAGGCCTCAGCCACGATGTCGTTGTCGGGAACCACTGTGCTCACAATGCGAGCGTAGCAGTCTCCGCCGCTCGTCCGCTATCTGACCTGAAGCGGACCGCCGGTTTTGTCGCCGGTCCAGTGGAAGACCTGGATGTTTCCGTGGATGTCGAGGTAGCGGATCACGCCGCTTGCAATCACCAGGCTGTCGGGTGGTGCGGGCACGAAAATGTGGGCGGCCCAAGCCGCGGCCGTGTCCTTGTACACGGCCTGGGGGCGGACGCGGGCGGTCAGCATCCACTCCTCGTCATCATCGCCTGCCGACCCCGAGGCGGGCAGCGGGTTCTTCACAAACACCCCGGCCGCAGTCGCGGTGCCCTTACCCGGTTGGGTCAGGCTGATATTGACCTCGGCCAGCACGTCGTCCTCCTCGAAGAGCAGCGGCCCGCAGGCCACCACCTGATTGCCGCCACTCAGCAATGTCAGTGGCTGCTCGAACCGTGACTTGGCTCCCATCGTCCACCCCTCCTTGACCCGTTTACCCTGGTGGCGATTGTCGCATACGGGCGCCTGCCCCGCCACCGGCCCGCAGGCCGTCCTCAGCGGCTCCCAGGTACGCGGTGGCCCCCACGCTGCGCCAGAACGACACGCTTCGCTCGACCTGCGCCGGCGATCCCGCCTGCAGCCGCGCGTAGGCCTCGTCCGGCAGCGAGCCGATCCCCGCGTACAGGTCGGCGGCGCGCTCGAAATTGCCCCCTGCGACCACCCCGGCGGCCTCGACCCACCGGCTGGGCAGGGCGAACTCCCCCGCGGCAGCGGCAAACCGGTCGCTCAACGCCGGGATCAATGAGGCCGCAAAGGCGGCCGACATGAGCGCCTCCGGGGAGATCGCGACCCCCATCCACCATCGGCTGAGGAGCTCGTCGACCAGGTCGGCGGCCTCGTCCACTCGTCCCTCAACCACGCACAGGTGCGCCGCGACCCCGAGGGCGGAGACGAAGTACTGCGGCTCGCCGATCTGCCGGGCGAGCCGCACCGCCTCGGTCGCATGCCGGGTGGCCGATGCCCCATCTCCCCGGGCGGCGTCGATCCGCGCCCGCAGGGTGTGGGCCTCCACCGCGTCGCCGTGGCTCGACTCACGGTCACCGTCGGCGATCATCCGATCGGCAGCCCGCGCGGCGCCGTCCCAATCCCCCCCGTGGTAGAGCAGGCAGCCCTGCGCGGCGTCTACGAGCTGGGTGATGTAGGTCAAACCGAGACGGGATGCCCGCCGCTTGGAGTCGGCCTGGGCCTGGCCGGCGCCGGCCAGGTCACCCAGCGCCAGCAGGCAGATCCCGTAGTTGTGGTCGATCATCGCGCCGTCGTAGGACTCGAGCGTTCGTGCGATCGCGGCGGCTCGCTCGAACTCGGCGATCGCCCGCACATCCTGCTGCTGCAGCCACGCCAGTGCGAGCGTCTGATGACTCCACGCGCGCAGATCGTCCAGTCCCAGCTCGGACGCGATCACCCCGGCATCCCCAGCCGTCTGGATCGCCTCGTCCAGCCGCCCCTGGAGCACGTACACGCTTGCCAGCGATGTCAGCACGCCCGCCTTGGCCGGGGACATCGGCTCGTGCGCGAGCAGGTCGACCGCGCGGGTGAGGTGCTGAAGTGCGGTGGCCTTGTCACCGTGCTGATCGAGCCAGATGCCGATCTCGGATTCGGCGTCCGCGGCCGACTCGAGATCGCCCGCGGCGGCCAGCTCGCGCGCGACCAGCTCCAGATCCGGTGGCAGCACGTCCTCGCTGAACATGCGCGCCCTGGCGTATCGGTAGCGCAGAACCGGCGGGGCGCCGGCGCCCTCCGGGTACAGGCTGAAGGCCGAGGCGTAGAAGCGTGCGGCCGCCGCGAACGCGTTCAGGCCGAGGGCGCGGTCGGCCGCTTCGAGCAGCGCTGCCCGAGCCTGGGCGGGCAGCTCGCCCGTGTTCGATCCGGCGGCGGTGTACAGATCGAGCGCCGTCAGGTAGTGGTGGGCGAGCAGCTCGATCCAGTCGCCGCGCTCGTCGCCCAGCGACTCGATCCAGCCGGCCACGCGGGTGTGCTTCTCGGCGCGGGCCGACCTCACCACCTGCGCGTAGGCGACGTCGCGAATGAGGGCGTGCTGGAAGGTGTATTGCGTCTCGCCGTCGACCGAGGACTCGGGCTCCACCCGCAGGAACTCGCGTTGCTGGAGGCGGTGGAGCTGCTCCTCCACCTCCCAGCGGCCCCGCCCGGCCACGCGTGCCACCGCCCCGGCCCACACCACCTTGCCGATCACCGCAGCGTCCTGCACCAAGGCCTTGTCCTCGGGTGCGAGCGCGTCCAGCCGCGCGGCGATGATGCCGTGCACCGACTCCGGCAGCGGCAGCTCGCCGCTTCCGGCCAGCGCCCAGCGCCGCCCGCGCCGTACCAGGAAGCCGCGGTCGAGCAGCATCCGCACATATTCCTGCGCGTACAGCGGGTTGCCCTCGGCCCGGCTCAGCAGCGCCGTCTGGGTTTCCGCCGGCAGGGCCACCCGGTCGAGCAGGGCGGCGATCAGCGTGGCCGTGTCCCGTTCCGAAAGCGGCGGCAGCGACATCGTGAGGGTGTCGGTTCGGTCGCCGCCCCAGTCCGGCCGCCGGTCGAGCAGCTCCGGCCGGGCGGTGCACAGCACCAGCACCGGCACTGCCGACATCAGCTCGACCAGCTGGTGCACGAAGTCGAGCAGCGCGTCGTCGGCCCAGTGCAGGTCTTCGAACACCAGCACCAGCGGGTGCTGCGCGGCCAGCGATTCCAGGAACCGCCGCCAGGCGGCAAACGCCTCCACCTGCCGATCCTCGGCCGGTTCACCGCGCTGCTCGACGCCCAGCAGCGGCCGCAGCTGGGCTTCCACCCAGGCCGCTTCCCGGGCGTCGGTGAAGCCCGCGGCGACCGTCTCGTGCAGCTTGCCGGCGGCGCTGCCCATCCCGTCGGAGTGCAGGATCCCGGCCGCCGACCGCACGACCTCGGCCAATGCCCAGAAGGTGACCCCCTCGCCATAGGGAAGCGACCGGCCTTTCAACTGGGCGATCGGCTCCCCCTCCTGCTCGACGCGGCGCAGCAGCTCGAACACCAGCCGGCTCTTGCCGATCCCCGGGACGCCGACCACGGTCACGAGCTGGGGCGAACGGTGTTCGCGCACGCGCCCGAGCGCAGACCACACCGCGTCCAGCTGGGAGTCGCGACCCACCAGCGGTGTGGCGTGGGGTGAGCGCGGGTCGGTGTCGGCCGGCTTGGCGGCCCGGGCCGACCACACCTTCAGGGGCTCCCGCTTGCCTTTGACCTGCAGGTCCTCGGCCGGTTCGTACTCGACCACGCGACCGGTTGCTCGGTAGGTGACCTCGCCCACCAGCACGCCGTCCACCGGGGCTGCGGCCTGCAGCCGGGCGGCGGTATTCACCACGTCGCCGTGCGCGAGGCCCTCGCCCGCCAGCGGGTTGGCTCCCAGCGCGACCAGGGCCTCACCCGTGTTCACACCGACGCGCACATGCAGGTCGAGCTGCGGCACCGTGTCTCGCAGGTGGGCCATTGCGGCCTGGATTGCGAGCGCCGCCAGCACGGCCCGTTGCGGATCGTCCTCATGCGCCGCTGGGGCGCCGAACATCGCCACCACCGCGTCGCCGATGAACTTCTCGACCGTACCCCCGAAGCGCTCGAGCTCCCGGCGCACCAGCTCGTGGTAGCGCACGAGGGTGCTGCGCACATCCTCCACATCCATCCGCTCGCTGCGGCTGGTGAAACCGACCAGGTCGGCAAACAGCACCGTGACCATCTTGCGCTCGTCCTGCACCGGCGCGGTGAGCAGGTGTCCGCATCCCAGGCAGTACCTCGCCTCGCCTGGGTTGTCGGTACCACAGGTGGCACAGCTGCTCACGTTTGAGAGTGTACGACCCTCGCGGCCGCGAGATCGCGCTCAGCCCGACAGGTCGGGCAGTGACTGCTGCTCGGTGGCCGCATCGGCGAACAGATCGCCGCGCCGGCTGACGCGCTCCAGAACGTCGGCGAAGGTGAAGCGCAGCTGCTCGGGCGACTCCGAGCGCTCACAGGCGATCACCTCTCGCCAACTCACCGGCGTCGACACCGTCGGTTGCTCGCGGGCACGCAGGGAGTAGACGCAGACGGTGGTCTTGACCTGATTGTTCTGTGACCAGTCGATCAGCACCTTGCCACCGCGGATGGCCTTGGTCATCTTCGACACCACCAGGTCGGGGGCTTCACGCTCCCACATCTCGGCCACCGTCTTGGCAAAGGCCCGGGTATCGCCGTAGGTGGCAGTGGGGTCGTTCAAGGGGATGTAGAGCTGCAGCCCCTTCGAGCCGCTGGTCTTGGCGACGCTGTCCAGCTTCAACCGCTTGAACATGTCGCGCAGCAGCAGCGCCACCCGGCAGCACTCCACGATCGAGGTGTCCGGCCCCGGATCGAGATCGAAGACCACATACTGGGGACGCTCGGGGTGCTCGGCCGAGCCGAGGTTGGTGTGCAGCTCGAGTGCCGCCAGATTCGCCAGCCACACGAGCGTCGCGGTGTCCGAGCAGACCACGTAGTCGACCGGGCGGTCCCTGGCGGGAATCGTGACGGTGTCGACCCAATCCGGTCGGTGAGCGGGCGCGTTCTTTTCGAAGAAGAAGGCCTCGTCCACTCCGTTGGGATAACGCTTGCGCGTCACCGGCCGGCCGGCCAGATGGGTCAGCATGGCGGGCGCGACGCGCAGGTAGTAGTCGATCACCTCGCCCTTGGTGAAGCCCGCCTTTGGGTACAGCACCTTGTCCAGGTTCGAGAGCACCAGCTCGCGGCCGTCGATCTGGACAGCCACCCGCCCCTTCGCCCGTGGCTCACCCGCCTTTACCAGTGCCGCCAGCCGGGTCACTCCGACGCCTCTTCCCGAACCACATCCGCAGCCGGCTTGTCCTCGCGCAGGCCGACGAAGCTCGGCTGGCGCAGGCGCCCCTGGCGCGTCCACTCGGCGAACGAGCACTCGCACACCAGCTCGGGCTTGACGAACGCGGCGCCTTGGGGCGGCGATCCCACAGCGAACGGCGAGCGTTTGCGCTTCAGCGGCCGCAGCCGTTTGGTGAGCATCGCCAGATCGGCGTCGGAGTAGCCGGTGCCGACCTTGCCGGCGTAGTGCAGCTCGCCGTCGCGGTGGTAGCCCACCAGCAGCGCCCCGATCGAGTCGGCCCGCCGTCCGCTGCCGGCGGTGTATCCGCCGACCACGAACTCCTGCCGCAGCACGTTCTTGATCTTGAGCCACTCGCGGCCCCGATACCCCGGCTTGTAGGGAGAGTCGCGGCGCTTGGCGATGATGCCCTCCAGGCCCGCCGCTCGACTGGCGGCAAGCACATCCTCGGCGGCCCCGTCCAGGGTCGGCGGCACCCTCCAGGCATCGCCCTCCAGCTGCAGCGCTTCCAGCCGCCGGCGGCGAGTGGCATAGTCCGCGTCCAGCAGCGATTCGCCGTCCAGGTAGAGCAGGTCGAAGATCATGTAGACGACCGGCTGGGCGCGGGCGGCGCGGGTGATCTCGGCGCGGGCGGTGAGATGGATGCGCGCCTGCAGCCGCTGGAAGCTGGGCCGCCCGTCGCTGTCGAGAGCCACGATCTCGCCGTCCAGCACGGCTCTCCGCGCCCCCAGCTGCCGCTGCAGCCGGCCGAGCTCGGGAAAGCCGGAGGTGATCTCGCGCAGCGTGCGCGTCTCCAGCCGCAGCCGTCCCGGCTCGGAGTGGGCGATCGCGCGCATGCCGTCCCACTTGACCTCGAACGTGTAGGCGTCCTCGTCGGAGGGGAGCTGGGACAGGGTCGCCATCATCGGCACGACGTGCTCGGGCGGCGGATCGCCGGTCACCTCGGGGCTGTCCATGCGATGGATCATCCAGTCTTTGCTGTCGCCGCCGGTCTGAAACAGGGCGTACGTGCCCTGTACCCGTTTACCGGTGAGCGTGACCACGATCTTCTCGGACTCCCACTTCTCGACCTCGTAGGTGCCGCGGTCGTACACCGACATCGTTCCTGCTCCGTAGCTTCCCTTGGGGATGGTGCCTTCCCAGGTGAGGTACTCGAGCGGGTGGTCCTCGGTGTGGACGGCCTTGCGGTTGGACGCTGGATCGTCGGGCAGTCCCCGCGGCAGGGCGAAGCTGACCAGCACGCCGTCGCGCTCGAGCCTCAGGTCGAAGTGCCAGCGGGTGGCGGAGTGCTCCTGGATCGAGAATCGCGGTCGCTTGGCCGCACGCTTGGCGGGGGGCTTTCCGGCCGGCTCCTCGGTCTGGTCGAAGCGACGCTTGGCCCTGTACTTGGAGAGCGCGTCGCTCACAGCTCGGCGGGGCGATCCTTGGGGCGGCTGACGCGTACCGCCAGCGGCAATCCGTACCACAGCGCTATCAGCACGCCGGTGGCCAGGCCGCCTATCGCGGCGGCCGTGGTGGTGCCGAACAGGAGGCTGGTGACGAGCGTCACCGAGCCGCAGATCGCAGCCGCCAGAAACACCGTGCCGGTCAGCGCCAGCATGCTCGAGATGCGCACCAGCCGCTCCTTCAGATGACGCTGCCACACGATCCGGTGAAAGCTGGTGGGAGCGATGAAGAACGCCGACGCCAGGGCAGCCGACAGAAACGTGGCGAAGTACACGTGCCGCTGGCCGGAGGTGATGCTGGTGAATCGCTGCGAGAACGGCACCGCCAGCAGGAACCCGAACAGCATCTGCACCCCTGGCAGGGCCACCCGCAGCTCATTCAGAAGCTCCACCAGCTGGCGGTTGCGCTTCTCGTCCTCGGACTCGTGGTTTCGCGGCTGATCGTGATCGGACACGCCTTCAAGGTATCGTTTTTGGATCGAGAGCGTCCGGAGGGAGACGGCAATCGTGAGCGATGACGTCGCGTCGAAATTTCATTTCACCCGCGAGATGGTCGAAGGGTCGATCTATCGCAAGTACGAGAAGGCGATTCGCAACACCTGGAACCCCAAGGACTTCGACTACACCCAGGACGCGGAGGACTGGCGGCGGATCGACGACGACCAGCGGCGAGGCCTGCTGGGGGTGACGGTGCGGTTCCTCGCCGGCGAGCAGGCCGTCACCGACGAGCTGGTGCCGATGCTGGCCGCGGCGCATGCGCTTCGCCGCTACGACTGGACGATGTTTCTGTCCACGTTCCTGATGGAGGAGGCCAAGCATTCGGAGTTCTTCATGCTGTGGCACGACCGGGTGGTGGGCGTGCTGGAGCCCGACGAGGTGGCTGCCCACTTCCTGGTGCGCTCGGCGACGATCGATCCGACCGGCCGGTTCGAGGTCAAGGACGTGCTGCACGAGGCGCTGCCGCGGTTTGGCGGGATGCTGATGGATGCCGTCGCGGGCGGGGACGAGGCCGACATCGAGGCCGCCTTCGTGCGTTTCTCGGCCGCCTACAACGGGTTCGCCGAGGGCGTTTTGACGATGCCCTCCTACGAGATCGTGATCGACACCACACAGATGTGGGACGCGTTCCCGACGCTGCGCCAGGGGTTCAGGCGGATCCTCGCCGACGAGGGCCGGCACATCACCTTTGGCACAGCGGCCTGCCGGATCCTGATCGAGAAGCACCCCAGCTACGAGGCGATCGTGCATGAGGTGTTCGACGAGTACCGCGGCAACGTGGTGGGTTTGGTGGAGTACCAGAAGGCGGTGCCCGGGCTCGACCTGGAGAAGTACCAGACGATGAAGGTGCGGCACTATCGCAACCGCTGCCGGGAGATGGGGATCACACCCGACCCGACGCTGATCGATCAGATCCTCGACCCCGACATCGATTTCGTGGTCGGGGTGGAGGCGGGCTGACGGTGGCCCGCGTGTGGCGCTGTCTGGAGGTCGGCTGCGATGCGGTCATCACCGCGCCCGACGACGACCAGCTGGTGGCGGCGGTCAACCGGCACGTGGCCGAGGTGCACCACAGCTTCGAGCTCGAAGACGTGATCCTGGACGCCGCCGAGGACGCTTAGAACCGCTGCAGCTCTAGCCAAGCCGGTCGAAACCCGCGTCGCTGGTACAGCCGGATCGGGTCGTGGTTGGTGGCTGCCGCGGCCAGCAGCTGGTCGGTGATGCCCCGCGCCCGGAGGTGATCGTCGTAGGTGTCCATCAGCGCCGATCCGAGTCCGCCGCCGCGGGCGCCGTCGGCGACCACCAGCACATCCGGCTCCGCCACCTTCGTGTCGGTGCTCCAGATGTCGTCCCAGATCGCGCTGTCGCGGTCGGCTGAGCCGGTCATCATCGCCACCGGCGCTTCGGCCGGGCCGATCCGGAAGGCGAGGTTGTCGCGGGCGTCGTCCATCATCACCTCGCGCATCGCCGCCCACGATGCGTCGTCGCCCAGGAACGGCCCCATCTGAGGGGCGATCCGCTGATGGTGGTGATGCAGCTCGAGCCACAGCGGTCGCAGCGCATCGATCTCATCGTGAGCCACCGGCTCGACCGCGAACTCCACCGGCGGGTGTTCCCGTGGCCGGGCAAAGCGGGTCATGGTCAGCCACGCGGGCGCGAACCCGCGGCTCTGCAGCAGCGCCACCGCCGGCTGATCCTGCGGCAGCACCCCCACCAGCGCGGCCGGCTCCCCCGCGGCGCGCAGCTCGGCGTCGAACACGTCCAGCAGGGCCGGGCCAACCCCGCGATGGTCGGCCTCGGGCCGGGCGAACAGGGTCACCAGCTCGGTCACGCGGTCGGGTGCCTCGAGCGTCGCCGTCCACGGCATCTCGGTCTGTCCCGCCACCAGGTAGCCGACATCGGCGCCCCCCGCCACGGCCACCGCCGCGACGCCGCCCTCGCCCAGCACGTGGTGGTACAACGCTCGCCGCACCGCCCACGACTGCGTGCCATCGGCGTACGGCTCGAGCTCGGGTGCGATCGCGCGATTGTGGCTGTGCAGCGCGCGCCACAACGGCTCCAGCCGGTCGACCTCCCCGACGGTCAAGCGATGAATAACGGTGCCAGGCACCGTTATTCACCTCCCGCCGCGAGGGCCCGGGCGACCTGCTCGCTGGAGAGCCCCTCCACCGTGAGCGTCTTTGAGCGCGATGTGTGGCCGGACTTGATGGAGACGTGGTCGCGGGGGACATCGAGCTTTTCGGCCATGAACCGCACCAGCTCCGAGTTGGCCTTGCCGTCCACCGGAGGAGCGGCAATCCGGATCTTCCAGGCCTCGCCGAGGCGGCCGGATACAGCGGAGCGGTTGGCCCCGGTCGACACTCGCACACGCAGGAGCGATCGCATTGGTTGGATCATGCCTGGTTCGGATCTGCGATTGTGGTGGTGTGAGCGAAACTCGCCCGACACTCGACAACTGGCTCGCACCGGCTCACAACCACTGGAGCTTCCGGCATGTGCGCGAGTTGATCCCCACCGCGCGTGTGCGACACGGCACTCCAAAGGAGCTGCCGGCCGCGCCGGTGGGCAATCTGCTGCAGGCCGAGATCGTCCCGTCCGGCGATGGTCCGATCGCAGTGACGACGTTCCTCAAGCAGTCGTCCACCGACGCGATTGTGGTGCTGGTCGACGGCAGCATCGCCTTTGAGTGGTACGCGCCGGACGTCTCGCCCGACGAGCCGCACCTGATGATGAGCGTCACCAAATCGATCACTGCACTGCTCGCCGGCGCGCTGGCGGGGGCGGGCAGGCTCGACCTCGAGGCCCCGGTGGTCGACTACATCCCCGAGTCGTCAGGTTCCTGCTACGAGGACGCCACCGTCCGGCATCTGCTCGATATGACGGTTGGGGCCGCCTTCGTCGAGGACTACACCCCGGGCGAGGACGTGCGCGCCTACCGCGAGAGCACCGGCTGGTACCAACGCCAGGGCGACGGCCCCGATCTGCACTCCTATCTCTGCACCATCAAGCACGCCGGCGAACACGGCGGGGTTTTCCGGTACGTCTCGATCAACACCGACATGCTCGGCTGGGTGTGCGAGCGGGCGGGGGGTGGGACGTACGCCGACCTCGTCTCGGAGCACCTGTGGGTGCCGATGGGGGCCGAGGCCGACGCCGACATCACGCTCGACCGGGCCGGGGGCGCACGAGCGGCCGGCGGCCTGTGCGTGACCGCTCGCGACCTGGCCCGGGTCGGTCAGCTGGTGATCGAGGATGGAGCAGGGGCGGTGCCGGCCGAGTTCGTGCGCGATCTGCGCGAGCACGGCGAGCCCGACCCGGGGCCGGATCTCGCCGGCTTCGACGGCTGGGCCTACCGCAGCTCCTGGTATCAGCCTCGATGGGAGCGGGGCCTGGCCTGTGCCATCGGCATCTACGGACAGTCGCTCTATGTCGATCCCGACCGCAGGGTGGTGGTGGCCAAGCAGTCGTCGCAGGCGGAGGCCAGCGATGTCGAAGTCGAGCTGCAGGCCGCCAGGGCCGCTCAGGCGATCGCCCAGATGGTGGCCTCGTGAGCGCCTCCGACCCGCGCC
Source organism: uncultured Actinomycetes bacterium (assembly GCA_963727235.1). Classification (GTDB taxonomy): domain Bacteria; phylum Actinomycetota; class Thermoleophilia; order Gaiellales; family JAICJC01; genus CAVPTL01. The sequence continues at coordinate 2,953 of CAVSFZ010000028.1, read as the reverse complement.
GCGCGCGCTTCCGCGAACTGCACGCCCGCCGGGGCATCTTCGTCATGCCCAATGCGTTCGATGTCGGCTCGGCCCGGCTGCTCGCGTCGCTGGGCTGCGAGGCGATCGCCACCACCAGCGCCGGTTTCGCCTGGTCGCTGGGGCGCGGTGATCAGCAGGTCACCCGCGACGAGTTGGTCGCGCACGTGGCTGCCATCACGTCAGCCACCGGGCTGCCGGTCTCGGTCGACAGCGAGCGCTGCTTTGCCGCCGACCCGGCAGGGGTGGCGGAGACTGTGCGGTTGCTGTCGGCAGCCGGGGCGGCGGGCTGCTCGATCGAGGACTACGACCCCGCCACCGACTCGATCGACGAGCTCGGCCGGGCCACCGAGCGGGTGGCCGCCGCCGCCGCCGCCGCGCACGAGGGCGATGCGATGGTGCTGACCGCGCGGGCCGAGAACCTGCTGCACGACGTCGAGGATCTGGAGGACACGATCGCCAGGCTGCAGGCCTACCGGGCCGCCGGCGCCGATGTGGTGTACGCCCCCGGCCTGACGTCGATGGCCGAGATCTCGGCGGTGGTGACCCAGGTCGACGCGCCGGTCAACGTGCTGATGCTGCCCGGCGTGCCCAAGGTGGACGAGCTGGCGAAGCTGGGCGTGCGCCGGGTCTCCACCGGGGCTGCGCTTGCCGGGGTCGCCTACGGCGCGTTTGTCAGTGGCGCCCGCGAGCTGTTGGACATGGGTTCCGCGGGCTACTTCCACAGCCGTTTGAGCGCCGACGACCGAGACGCGGCATTCCCGCCCCACGAGCCGTAGGATGTACGCCGTGAAGGCTCGTGCGGTGGTCGTCGTGGTGCTGCTGCTGTCGGTGACAGCGTCCTTCGCGGTCGCCCTGGGCGCCGCCGGCGCCGCCACCGCCCGTCCGCTTCTGCCCTCGCGGGTGTACGCGCCCTACTTCGAGACATGGCGGCCGGCCGGGATCCCGCTGGTGGCCAGGCACTCGGGGGTGCGCTACTTCACGCTCGCGTTCGTTGAGGCGACCTCGCGCACATCGTGCGTCCCAGCCTGGAACGGCGATCCGGCCCAGACCGTCGCCGGCGGACGCTACCTGTCGGGGATCGCGACGCTGCGGTCGATGGGCGGCGACGTGGTGCCGTCGTTTGGCGGCTACAGCGCCGACCACGGCGGCACCGAGATCGGTGACTCGTGTCACTCGCTGTCCGATCTGGTGGCGGCCTACAAGTCGGTGATCACCACCCTCGACGTCACCCGCCTGGACATGGACGTGGAAGATCTCTCGCTGGGCCGAACGGTCGCGATCGACCGTCGCAACAAGGCGCTCCGCCAAGTCGAGAACTGGGCCCGGAACAACGGCCGCAGGCTCCAGGTCGAGTACACCCTGCCGACCACGCCGCACGGCCTCGAGGCGGATGCGCTGGCGGTGCTCGAGAACGCCAAGGCCAACGGCACCCGGGTGGACGTCGTCAACATCATGACCTTCGACTACTACGACGGCAAGACCACCCGCATGGGCGCGGCGGCGATCAGTGCCGCCAAGGGGCTGCACGCCCAGCTACAGCGGCTGTATCCGCACCGCACAGCGGCGGCGCTGTGGGCGATGGAGGGTAACACCGTGCTGCCCGGCATCGACGACTACCCGGCCAAGACCGAGGTCACCCACCTGCCCGACGTCAAGGCGCTGCGGGCGTTTGCCAAGAAGGTCGGGATCTCCACGTTGAGTTCGTGGGCGGTGCAGCGCGACAACGGCGGCTGCCCGGGAGCGATCGACTCCGATCACTGCTCCGGGCTCGAGCAGGCGCCGTGGGCATTCAGCAAGCAGCTGATCCCCTTCACGCGCCCGTAGGCCCAAGAGGATCTGAGTCGCCGAGCGCGAACGTGACTTCATGCCTGCGCTCGAATCCACCCGGCCGGAGACCCGCGCGCTGAGACCGCGGGCGCTGGTCGCATCGCTCCTGATGTGCCTGGTGATCGGGGTGGCGGTGGTGGTCGGCCTCTACGCCATGGGCAATCCCAACGGAGTCCGCTTCTCGGCACCCTGGCCGGTGCTGGCGGAGGCGCTCGCGGCCACCGCTGTGATCACACTGGGATTCGTCGGGCACGCCCGGCCGGGCCGGAGCGGATGGGCATTGTTTGCGGCCGGAGTGGTGCTCGCGACGCTGGCGGTCGTGGCATTGGGCTGGGTCGGGTTCGCGCTCAGCTTCAACGCACACTGACCCGTCCTCTATCGTCTGGCGACGATGCTTCGCCATCCCGTCTACACCCGCACCCGCATCGCCCAGGTGGGCGAGCGGATCGCGGCCCACATCTATCCCGAGTGGTGTGATCCCGACAGCCTGATGGTGTCGGGCCCGGTCGATCGGATCTCGCTGGAGGAGGCCGAGCAGCTTGCCTACCGCGACGCCAAGCTGGGCGAGCAGTTCGGGCCGCTGTGGACGACCTTCTGGTTTCGGATCGAGGCGACCGTGCCACCCGAGTGGGCCGGCCACCGGGTCGATCTGCTGTGGGTGACCCACTCCGAGGCGACGCTTTGGATCGGCGGCCGCTCGATCCAGGGGCTCAACACCAGCCACGAAGGGCCCCGCCCCGACGCGCTGCTGCTCGAGCAGGCCGCCGGCGGCGAGCAGCTCGAGCTGCGCATCGAGCTGGCCTGCAACGGCAAGTTCGGGTCGCTCGACCGGCCGTACGCGACCGTCGAGCCGGTGGTGCTCGACCGCTGCCACATCGCCCGGTTCGATCCCCAGGCCTGGCAGCTTCATCACGACTTCGACGTGCTGCGGCGGCTCGAAGCCGACGCACCCAACGGGCTCGACCCGACCTGGGCGGGCGAGCTCCTGTCTGAACTGAACCGCTTCTGCAACGTGTGGGTCGAGCACGACCGCGGCACCTGGGAGGTGGCCTCAGACATCCTTCAGCGGCTGCTGCTGCGCCGAAACGCCTCAGTGGTGCACGAG
>CAVSFZ010000027.1:0-41850 GCA_963727235.1 uncultured Actinomycetes bacterium | reverse complement strand
CAACGACGTTCACGGCCACGATGCGGGCGACCTTGAGCTGCAGTCGCTGGGACGATTCCTCGCCGAGCAGGTACGCCACGACGACCGCGTCTTCCGGTTCGGCGGTGAGGAGTTCCTGATGCTGCTCGGCGGCAGCGACTCGACCGCCTTCATCACCCGGCTGCAGGGCGACTGGGCGGCCCGCGGCCAGCTCACGACGCTCAGCGCCGGACACGCGGTGCATCAACGTGGCGACGATCCTCGAGCGACGCTGAAGCGCGCCGACGAGGCGCTTTACCGCGCGAAGCGCGCGGGACGCAACCGCGTCGAGTTCGCGGCCTGATTCATTGTTGTTGAGTTGCGGGAGCTACGCGGCCAGCTCGTCGTCGAGCAGCTGCGACTCGGTGGACGACACCGAGTCGTCCTCGAAACCGTCGGCTGCCCGAGGCTGACGCCGGCGCCACACGATCAGCGCGGCCATGGCCGCCAGACCGAGAACAGCGACCACCGCACCTCCGGCAAGCGCCGAAGGCCGCGGGACTGATCCGCCCGAGCTGCTCGCCAGAGCAACCGACGGAACCGCCATCGTCAACGAGAAGGTCGCGCATGCGTACGCCGCAGCGCGAAAAGGAAAACGACCCATGTTCGTGAATATCGGCACCGCCTCACGACGGCGAAAGGGTGATTCTGTGCCGACAGGTGCGGCTGCGACAATCCACGCATGTCATCACTCCCGCAGCCGGCGCCGAGCGAGCCGCCCGGATCGCTCGTCGATCAGCTGCTGGAGTACGCCCGGCACGTGCTGGCTGCCGACCTCACGGTGCTGTTCGAGGTCGACCCTGCCACCAACACCGTCGCAAACCGTGCGTGCAACGGCGTGCTCACGCCGGCCGAGGTCAGCCAGGTGGACACACCGCTCCCGCTCTCCAACTTCCTCGATCCTGCCGGCGTCGAGCTCTTACTCACGTCCACGGTTCCGTCGGTGCTCGAGCGGCGGTCACCCACCACTCCACCGGGAGTGCGCGCCTACCTCGAGCGGATCGGCTCCGCTCGCGCCCTGGTCGTGCCGGTGCCGTTCGCATCACCGCGGAAGCTGTTCTTGGAGGTCCACTACAGCCGCCGGACTCGCACAGTCACCGCAGAGGACGTCGCCGAGGCGGTGACGTTGGCACCGATGCTGGGGTCGGCTCTGACCAGCACCAACCTGGTGGCGGAGAACACCCGGCTGCTGGAAGATGCACGGCGGGCGGCGGAGGCGCTGGGGGCATCAGAGGCACTCCTGCGCGGCCTGATCGACGGTCTGCCGGGATACGCCTATCAATGCGACGTCGACGGCGACACGATCTTCACCAGCGCGCAGCTGGGAACCATGCTCGGGATTCCACAAGAGCGCTGGCGGCGCACGCCGGACGAGTTGTGGGCCTCACACCTCCACCCTGACGACAGCGAACGTGTGCAGGCCGAGTGGCAACGCGCCATCCGGGATCAGCGACCGCACGACAGCGTGTACCGCATGCTCAACTCCAAGGGCGACTCGGTGTGGGTGCGAGATCGCGAATCGATTGTGCGAGATCCCGACGGGACGATGCGATTGCGAATCGGGATCGGGTTCGATATCACCGGCGAGATCGACGCCCGCCGCGCGCTCGAGCAGTCAGAGCGCCGCCACCGGTTGCTGATCGAGCAGATCCCGGCTGCCAGCTACGTCCGCCACCCGGACGGTGAGACGCTCTTCATCAGCCCTCAGATCGAGGGAATCCTCGGGTATGACCGCCGCCGCTGGACTGCCGAGCCGCAGTTCTGGCGCGACTACATCCACCCCGAGGATCGTGATCGTGTGATCGTCGCCTATCTCGACGCGATCGCCGACGGGGTCGAGTTCGAGGCGGAGTACCGGGTGGTGACGGTGACCGGAGCGATCCGCTGGCTGGTGGATCGAGCCACCGTTCTCAGCGACGAGTACGGGGAGCCGTACCTCGTTCAGGGCGTTGCGTACGACGTCACCGAACGCAAGCACTCCGAACACGAGAACGCGCAGCTGCTCGACCGCGCGCTGACCGCTGTTCGCGAGCGGGACGAGGCGCTCGCCCTGCGTGACGCCGTGTTCGCCAACTCTCCGGTCGGTATCGCGCTGCTCGACACCGACCTCCGCTACGTGCGGGTCAATCCGGCCTTGGCGGCCCTTCAGAAGCTGGACGCGGTCGGACGCACCATCCACGAGGTGCAGCCGGACCTGGCCGTGGTGTGCGAGCCGCTCCTGCGAAAGGTTCTGGGAACGGGCGAGTCGCTGATCACCCATGAGATCTCGGGGCGCACCACTGCTGACCCCGAGCGTGAGAGCCACCTGCTGACGAGCATGTTTCCCATCGGAAACGGATCCGAGCCGCCGGTCGGCGTCGGCATGATCATGCTCGACATGACCGAGCGACGCCGTACCGAGCAGGCGCTCGCCGAGAGCGAGCGCCACCGTCAGTCGGTGGTGGCGTCCATGCTGCGATCTCAGGACGCCGAGCGAGCCCGGATCGCAGTCGAACTGCACGACGACACCATCCAGGTGCTGACCGCCTGCATGCTCTCCCTCGACCAGCTTACGAATGCTCTGCAGCGAGGCGACAGCGCCTCGGCCGAGCGCAGCGCGCTGACCACCCGATCGATCCTGGGAGAGGCCACGGAGCGCACCCGCCGGCTGACGTTCGACATGCGTCCCCAGGTGCTGCAGGCCCGCGGCCTCTCAGCGGCAATCCGCGACTCCGCCGAGCGAGCGGCCGCCGACGGCGACTTCGAGGTCGTGGTCAACACCCGGCTTGTGCGCTACCAGGAGATGACCGAGACCCTGGTCTACAGAACCGTTCGGGAGCTGCTGGCCAACGTGCGCACCCATGCGCACGCGCGGCAGGTGCGGGTAACTGCGATCGACCGCGGAGATGAGGTGTACGGGCACGTGATCGACGACGGTTGCGGCTTCGACCCCGAAAACCTGCACACCGCAGGTCAACCGGGAATGCATTTCGGCCTCGACGCGGCCGGTGAGCGAGTCCGGCTGGCGGGCGGAACGTTCGACATCACATCGTCGCCCGGCGCCGGGACGACGGTCAGCTTCACCGTGCCGGCCGGTAAGCTCGAACGTCTGTGAGCCACCCCGTTCGTACCATCGCCGTGGTGCTCGGCGTCGCCGCCGTCGCACTCGTGATCACCGCCTGGAGCACGCGGCCGCAGAGCTCGCTCGCGCCGGGCGTTCGCCCGCTGCTGGCGTCGAGCTTCGAAGGCCCGCCCACTTGGGGATTCCAGTCGGCGGTCGGCACGGTCGCGACCACCGATCGCTGGAGCCATATCGGCAAGCGCTCGCTGCTTGCAGGCGCGAGTGGAAACTCGCCTGCCTACGTGACGTCACCGCTTCCGGGCGAGGCCGTTTGGGGCCGCTTTTGGCTGCGCGTGCAGCATCGGCCGGAGGCCGGAGCGACGGTGGTGATGGCCGTGACCGGCGACGGCGGTGGGATGTTCCTCAAGCTGCAGGCCGACGGCCGGGTGGCGCTGGTGCTGGGAGGCGGCAGGGTGGTGGGGCGCTCGGCCGCGCCGCTGACCCCGGGAGTGCCGTACCTGGTTGGGTGGACGTGGCCCGCACCGTTGGTGAAGCTCGTGTCTGTGCACGGGCTCCTGCTCGCCCGCTTGGCGGGCCCAGCGCAGTCCGGCGCGGCGACCAGGCTCAAGCTTGGGATTGCCGACCGCAACCCCACCCGCCGGGCTGTCGAGATCGACAGCGTCGAGGTGTGGCCCGGATAGGCGATCCGGCAGGGTTCAGACCTTCTCGCGTGACCCGTCGAGCAGCGCCGCGACCGCCAGCACGAACACGATCGCCGTTCCCAGAGTCGCCATCTCGATCAGCACGAACGCCTGCTCGGAGGCCTGGCCGGTGAGCCAGAAGAAGACGGTGGCGGTGGCGGCGAACACCAGCGCCGCGATTCCGCCGAGCAGGGCCATCGACTTCGCCAGCCAGAAGGCGGCGGCCGCGGGCTGGCCCGGCCCCATGCTCATGGGGATCGCAAAGCCGGCCGCGACGATGCAACCAAACGCAGCCAAGAACACCGTTACCGCGGAGGCCTTGGCGATATCCCCCAAAAGGACGACCACCATGGTGGCCACGATCATATGCAAACGGCGGCAATTCTGCCGGGTCATCGCGTAACTCCACCCAGCCTGCCCGCCAACCCCCCGCAATTGGGTGGGGTCAGGTCAGTTGTGGGTGTGCTTCTTGGGCTTGGCTCCGGCCGCCGCTGCTCCCTGAACCCGACCGGCCGCCAGGCCGGCGGCGTACCCAGACCGGTAGCCCTGGGCTCGGCCCGCGGTGAGGCCGGCCGCCTTGCCGCGACGCAGCCCCTTGTGCAGCCCCAGCCGCAGCCCGATCATGCGGCCCTTGGCATAGGCGTGGTTGCGGGCGGTCTGCTCGGCTGAGATCCGGCCCTGGGCTTGGCCCGCGGCCAACCCCGCCTGGTAGGCGTTCTCGCGGATCGCCGCCGGCGACGGTCCCGTGCTGGTCCCCAGCGACCAGGCCGCCACCCCTACGAATGTTGCAACCGTCGCCGAGAGCACGAACGCGAGCATCAGCCCGGCGATACTCAGGCGCGGCAGCGACACCGTGGATCTGGAAAAGGTCTCAAACATGACAGTTGGCGATGCTGGGATCGCCTTGAGAGGTTCTCCGCCGGCCCTGCCGATCCTGCTACACGCCGGGGCGTGCCAGCGCGGCGTCGATGCGGGCGAGCGACTCCCGCTCCCCCAGCAGCTCGAGACTCTCGTACAACCCCGGCGAAACCGTGCTGCCGGTGACTGCGACCCGCACCGGCGCGTACAGCACCCGAGGCTTCAGCCCTTCGCTCTCGCAGGCCGCTCGCAGCGCGGCCTCGATCTGATCCGCCCGCCAGGACTCGACGGCCTCCAACTGCGACCGGGCAGCTGCCAGGGATCGGACAGCGTCGGGCGTGGCACTCACCTTCGCCCATGCATCGGGGTCGACCTCGACCGGCCCGAACAGGAACCCGCACATAGGCTCGAACTGGTCGAGCACGCGCAGCTTCTCCTGCACCAGCGCCGCTGCTTGACGAACCCGGTCAGGCTGGGCGGCGAGCGGGGACCCGCGCCACTCGAGGTGCTCGAGTACCGCGTCGGCGAACGTCTCGGGCGACATCGCCCGCAGATGCTCGCCGTTCAGCCATTCCAGCTTCTCCACATCGAACACGCCCGGAGCAGACGTGATCCGCTCCAGCGTAAACCGGGCCACAAGCTCGTCTCGGGTCATGAAATTGGTGTGGTCGTCAAAGCTCCAGCCGAGCAGCGCCACATAGTTGATCAACGCGTCGGCCACCACACCCCGATCCCGAAACTCTTCCACCGACACCGCGCCGTGACGCTTGGACAGGCGCTTGCGGTCGGGGCCCAGCACCATCGGCAGGTGGCAGTAGATGGGAGGCTCCGCACCCAGCGCGGCGTAGAGCGCCAGCTGCCGGGGTGTGGATGACAGCAGATCCTCCCCGCGGATCACATGCGTAACACCCATGTCGATGTCGTCGAACGGATTGGCGAACTGATACGTGGGCGACCCGTCGGTGCGCATGATCACGTGATCTCCCAGCAGCGCGTTGTCCCACTCCACGCGACCGCGAACGACGTCGGTGATCGCGGTGACACCGGTTTCAGACACCTTCAAGCGCAGCGCAAAGCTGCGACCTTCGGCCTCGAATGCGGCCCGCTGCTCAGCGGGGAGGTAACGGCAGCGACCACCGTAGATCAAAGGCAGATTCTCGGCACTGCGCCGCTCCCGCTCCTGCTTGAGCTCGTCGGCGGTGCAATAGCAGCGATACGCGTGACCACTCTCCTCCAGCGCGGCGGCGGCGGCGCGGTAAAGATCGAACCGCTCGGTCTGGCGATACGGCCCCGCGTCCCAGTCGATTCCAAGCCACCCGAACACCCGCAGGGCCTGCTCGATCGCAGAATCGGTCGAACGCTCCGTGTCGGTGTCCTCGAAACGGAGCACAACGCGCCCGTCCCCGCCACGCGCGAACAGCCAGTTGTACAGCATGGTGCGAGCGCTGCCGACGTGCAGGAGACCGGTGGGGCTGGGCGGCAGGCGAACGACGGGACTGGTCACGAAGGCACGATACGGCGCCGGTACGATGCCGCGATGCACTTCGGAGGCCATCTCTCAACCGCCGGCGGCCTCGACACCGCAGTGGGACGGGCGCAGGACCTGCACGCGACCGCCCTGCAGATCTTCACCCAGAGCCCGCGTATGTGGAAGCACCCGGATCCCAACCCGGAGGTGGCCGCGCGCTTTCGCAAGCGTCGCTCGCAGGCCAGGTTGGCGAGTGTGATGTGCCATGCCACCTACCTGATCAACCTCGGCACGTCCGACCGGGTGATCCGGCGAAAGTCGATTCAGGCGCTCTCCGACACCCTCACCACGGCCCACATGATCGACGCCGATGGGGTTGTGTTTCACCTGGGAAGCCATCTCGGCAAGGGCTTCGGCCGGGCACTGCCACGCACCGTCAAGGCGATCGAGACGGTGCTGGGAGATGCGCCCGGTGGTACCCGCACACGGCTTCTGATCGAGAATTCCGCAGGCACGGGCGGAACCATGGGAGTCACCCTCGAGGAGTTGGAGCAGGTGTTCGACGCGCTCGGCGGGACGAAATCCGTCGGGGTGTGCCTGGATACCTGCCATCTGTACGCATCCGGCGTGGACATCACCGACCCCGAACGGGTGGACGACCTCCTGAGCGAGGCCGATGACCGCTTCGGGCTGGAGCGGCTTGCCTGCCTGCACGTGAACGACTCGGCCATGCCGCTGGGCTCCAACCGTGACCGGCACGCAAATGTCGGGGCCGGCCTGATCGGTGCCGGGATGGCCACCATCCTGGGCCACCCCCGACTGCAGCAGCAGCCCGCGATCATGGAGACCGCCGGCGCCGGTGACGGGCCGGATGCCGAGCAGATGGCCGCGATCCGGCGGCTGCATCGAAACGGCGTGCGCCGGTGGGCTCGTCGTGCATGACATCGGCGCGTCCCGGCCGCTTCCCGGCGGCGAGCTCAGCTTTCGCTACACCCGCAGCGGCGGCCCCGGCGGTCAGCACGTCAACACCTCCTCGACCCGGGTGGAGCTGACCTTCGACCTGGAGCGCAGTCCCACGTTGACCACGGCCGAGAAGGGGCGGGCGAGACGACGACTGCGATCGCGCCTGGACAGCGAAGGCAAGCTGCGGATCGTCGCCTCGGACGAGCGCAGCCAGGCGCGCAACCGAGCGCTGGCGATCGAGCGGTTTGAGCACACGATGCGGGCAGCGCTGAAGCCGCCGCCGCCACCCCGCCGTCCCACCAAGCCCACCCGCAGCGCTTCGGAAGCACGGCTCCGTGCCAAGAAGCGCGACGCCACCCGCAAGCGCGAGCGACAGCCGCCCTCCAGCGACGACGGATGAGGTAGCGTCAGGTCGTAGATGGCGGATTTTGACGGAGCGAGTGATGTGACCGGCAACGTTTGCCGGGTTCCGGCGGCTGCAAGGCGGCGCGCTGCTGCGTCCTCAGTCGCGTCAATACTGATGGTATTGACGCTCCCTGCGTCCTCGCATCGCTTGCCTTTCGCTCGCCGTCGACACCACCAACGTTACCGGTCACATCACTAGGGCGCTGGTCACGGGCGGCGGTAGCGGCATCGGCGCGGCGATCGCCCGTCGGCTGGCGAGCGACGGCGCCGAGGTTTGGGTGATGGGTCGCCGGCAGGAGGCTCTGCTGGAAGTCTCCGACCACGCCATCGTCGGAGATGTGAGCGTGCGCGATGACTGCAGCAGGGCGATCGCGGAGTGCGGCCCGCTGGACATCCTGATCAACAACGCCGGCGTCGGCGACGCGGACTGGGAGCGGACGCTCGCGATCAACCTCACGGGCGCCCACGTGCTGGCGGAGCTCGCCGCCGACGGGTTGTGCGACCGTCGCGGCGCGGTCGTGAACGTCGCTTCGATGGGAGCTATCCGGGCCCACCCGCGCGACAGCCAATACGGCGTCTCCAAGGCCGGCCTGCTGCAGCTCACGCGGTCACTGGCGGTTCGGCTCGGCCCCCATGGCGTGCGCGTCAACTCGGTTTGCCCCGGCTGGATTCGCACGCCGATGGCGGACGAATCGATGTTGATGTTCGATCCCGATCCGGAACGCGGCTACGAGCTGGCGACCCGGTACACACCGCTGAGACGCCCCGGCACCTGCGACGAGGTGGCGGCCGCGGTGGCGTTTCTGGCGTCCTCCGAGGCCTCGTACATCACCGGCGCGATGCTCACCATCGACGGCGGGGCGTCGGTGGTTGACGTCGGCATGCTGCCCGGCGACCGACCCTGAGTTTCAGGAATCGCCGACGATCACGCGGATCGCGGGCTGGGAGGCGGGCAGCTCATGGAACTCGGGGTTGATGCACCCCAGCGGATCCTCGCGGTCCTCGTAGTTCCGCTCCACCGCTGCCGGACACACCGGAAGGGGCTGACGAGCGGCCAGCACCGCCCCGAACCCGCTGCGGCGGCGAGACGCGCGCCGCAGCACGGCCAGGTCGAGCTCGGTCGTGAAGATCTTGTGGGTGCACCCGACGTAGGTGCGGCCGAACGCCTCGTGCGCATACAGGAACGGGCAGGAGCGGGCCAGGCATTCGGACGGATAGATGACCTTCTGGCAGACGACCCCACAGCCGCGACATTCGGCTGCTTCAGCGGCCGGGGCCTCCGGGGGTAGCTGTGGCAAGCTCCTCATCTGGGCTCAGTCTACCGGGGAGGTCGGCGCTGGTCTACGGGGCGCTGGGAAGGCCTGCGGCGACGATCGAGAGCAGCTCCAGCGGGTGCTTGGCGCGGTGGTCGGCCAAGGTGTGATCGCCCTCGTCGTCGCGGAACCACTCGGCCAGCACCGCCGTCATGCCGGCCCGTTTGGGGCCGACCACGTCCTCGAGCACCCGATCGCCCACGAACAGGGTGCGAGCGGGATCCACATCGAGTGCATCGGTGGCGGCCCGGTAGATCCGCGGAGACGGCTTGCGGTAGCCGAGCTCCGATGACAGCACGATCGCGTCGGCCCTGGTCAGCATGTCCTCGTCCGCCATCACCTCACGCAAAATGTCGGGTGGGTCGAGTGTGTTGGAGACGTACCCGACCTTCAGCCCCATGGCGCGCAGGGTGTCGAGCAGCTCGTGCGCATCGGGATGGAGGAATCGGACGCTGTCCCACGCCCTGATCTGCACGCGCATGGCGTGCTCCAGCGAGTCTTCGCTTGGCTCGATGCCCAGCCGCGCCAGCGCGGTTCGGGTGATCGCCAGATAGTCGATCTCAGAGTGGCCGACGGCGCGCCGCTCGGCGTCCGCCAGCAGCTCGTTGGTGTCGGCGTGGAACCCATCCAGAGCCTCCGGCGGTGCCGCCAACGCGGCCAGCATCTGACGCTGGCCTTCGACCAGGGTGTCCTGTCCCCAGCGAACGTCCACCAGGGTGTGGCCATAGTCGAACAGGACACCCTGGTAGGTGGTCATTCAGATGATGCGTCGAAGTCGTGCCGAACGATCAGCCGCTTGGCCGCGGCCGCCTCGTCCAGCCGGGTCACCGGTCGCGTGTGCGGCGCGCTCTTGAGGATCTGAGGATCGGTCGCGGCCTCCTCGACGATCTTCAGCATCGCGTCACAAAACGCGTCCAGCGTCTCCACCGCCTCGGTCTCGGTTGGCTCGATCATCAACGCCTCGGGCACGATCAACGGGAAGTACACCGTTGGCGGGTGGAATCCGTAGTCCATCAGCCGCTTCGCCACGTCCAAGGCGGTGATGCCGTACTCACGCTTGAGCCCGCGGGCCGAGATCACGAACTCGTGCATGCATGCTCGGTCGACCGGAAGGTCATAGGCATCGCGTAACCGCGCGAGGATGTAGTTGGCATTCAGCACGGCGATCTCCGACATCTCGCGCAGGCCCGGGCCCCACATCCGCATGAACGCATACGATCGGACGAACACCCCGAACGGTCCGCAGAATCCGCGCACCTTGCCGATCGACTTGGGGCGATCCCAGTCGCGGAAGTACCGGCCGTCGCGGTGACCGATCACGGGGGTCGGCAGGTACTGCGCCAGCATGTCTCGCACCGCCACCGGACCGCCACCAGGGCCGCCGCCTCCGTGGGGCTGGGCAAACGTCTTGTGCAGATTGAAGTGCAGGATGTCGAAGCCCATGTCGCCGGGCCTGGAGATGCCGCACACCGCATTCAGGTTGGCACCGTCGTAGTACAGAAGCGCCCCGGCCGAATGGAAGATGTCGGCGATCTCGGTGATGTTCTCCTCGAACAGCCCCAGGGTCGAGGGGTTGGTCAACATCAGTCCAGCCGTGTGCGGCCCAACCACCGTCCGCAGATCATCGATGTCGATGTTTCCTCGTTCATCGGTCTTGACGTGCACCAACGTGTAGCCCGCCATGGCGACGCTGGCGGGGTTGGTGCCGTGCGCGGTATCGGGGATCACGACCTCGCGGCGGATGTCGTCCTCCCCACGCTCGATGAAGTGGGCGCGCATGATGGTGAGTCCGGTGAGCTCGCCCTGCGACCCCGCGGCGGGCTGCAGCGACACGGCATCCAACCCGACCACGTCTGCCAGCATCCGCTCCAGCCGCCACATCAACTCCAGTGCACCCTGAGCGCCGTCGTCGGATTGATGGGGATGGAGATCGCGGAAGCCGGGAAGGTTCACCAGCCGCTCGCTGACCCGCGGGTTGTGCTTCATGGTGCACGAGCCCAGTGGATAGAAGCCGGTGTCGATGCCGAACGTCCTGGTCGAGAGCTCGGTGAAGTGCCGCACCAGCTCGGGCTCCGCGAGCTCCGCCAGGCGGGGGGCACGGGCGCGCGCATACTCCGCCGGGAGCTCTGCCCGAGGGACGTCGGGATGGGGAATCGAAGATGCTCGGCGACCCGCCTGCGAGCGTTCGTAGATCAGCTTCATGCGGCCACCTCGGACAACACCTGCGCCAGCCGGTCGATGTCACCGCGGGTGCGCTGCTCGGTGACCGCCACCAGCAGCACGTCGTCCATCCCGGAATACTCCGCACCAACCGCGTACCCGGGATGGACCCCCAGCTTGCGCGCGGCAGCCACCACCTCGGTCGCCGGCCGATTGGTGCGGACGGCGAACTCCTTGACGGTGGGATGGTCGAACACCGGTTCCAGGCCGATGGTGGACTTGGCGTACTCCGACAGCGACAGGCACGCCTGCCCCACGTCGCGAAGCCCGTCCGGCCCCAGCCAGGAGAGGTACACGAGCCCGCAGATCGCAAGCAACGTCTGATTGGTGGTGATGTTCGAGGTGGCCTTCTCGCGGCGGATGTGCTGCTCACGGGTCTGCAGCGTCAGCACGTAGCCGCGGCGGCCGACGCTGTCCACGGTCTGGCCCACGATTCGCCCGGGAAGCCGTCGCACGTGATCCATCTTGGATGCGACGAATCCGTAGTGGGGACCGCCGTAGGCGAGTGGGTTTCCCGCCGACTGGCCCTCGCCGATCGCGAGCTGACACCCATACTCACCCGGCGCCTCCAGAATCCCCAGGGTCATCAGGTCGACATGGGCAACCGACACGGCGCCGGCGTCGTTGGCCGCCGCAGCCAAATCGGCAACGGGTTCCAGGCAGCCGAAGAAGTTGGGCTGAGCAAAGATCACGCAGGCGGCATCGGTGGCGGCGTCCGCGACAGCGGCCGGGTCGGTCACGCCGCCGGTGTGAGGAATCTCGACGACCTCCATCCCGAAACCGGGCGCGAACGTCCGCACCACCTCGCGCACCTGAGGGTTGAGCGTCTCGGTGACGACAATCTTGTGCCGGCCGGTGGCCTGGCGCGCAATCAGGCAGGCATCCGCGGCGACGGTGGTGCCGTCGTAGCCCGACGCGTTGGAGACGTCCATTCCGGTGAGCTCGCAGATCGCCGTCTGATACTCGAAGATGGCCTGCAGCGTCCCCTGGCTCATCTCAGGCTGATACGGCGTGTAGGCCGTGAGGATCTCCCCCCGCTGGGCGACCGCGTCGACCACTGCGGGCACGTAGTGGTCGTAGATGCCGGCCCCCAGAAACGACAGCTCCACTCCGGTGTGGACGTTTCGCGACGACAGTTCAGTGAGATGCTGCACCAGCTCGAGCTCGGACAGCGCAGGGCCGACGTCGAGATCGCGGCGCAGCCTGAGGTTCTCCGGGAGATCTGCGAACAGCGCCTCGACCGAGTCCACCCCGATCGTCTGCAGCATGCGCTCCAGGTCGGAGTCGGTCAGCGAGACGAAGCTCACAGGCTGTCCACCAGCGCCTTGTAGGCGGCCGCGTCGAGCAGCGTGTCGAGCTCCGCGGGATCGCTCATACGCACCTTGATCAACCAGCCGTCGCCGTAGGGCTCGTCGTTGATGGTGTTCTCCGAGCCTTCCAGCGCGTCGTTGACCTCGACCACCTCGCCCGAGAGGGGAGAGATCAGCGCAGACACCGCCTTGGTGGACTCCAGCTCGCCGTACTCGCTGTCCTTTGTCACCTTTGCCCCCATATCCGGCTGGCTCACGTACACGACCTCACCCAAGGTGTCCTGCGCATACCAGGTGATGCCGAAGGTGGCGATATCACCATCGACGTCGACCCAGTCGTGAGCTTCGTGGTAGCGCAGATGGTCGGGGTACACCTCGTCGGTCATGCTCACATCTCCTTTGTGTAGAGCGGCTTTTTGGCAACGATCGCCGGCACTTCGCGGCCGCGCACGTCGATCGTGATCTCGCTGCCCGCAGCGGCGCGCTCGGACGGCAGGTAGGCCATACCGATGCCGATCTCGAGCGACGGTGACATCGTCCCGCTGGTGACCTCCCCGCCACCGATCACCGGCATGCCCGGCCGCGGAATGCCGCGTCCGGTGATCGTGAACGGCACCAGCCGGCTGTAGCCCCCGGCGTCTCGCTGTGCGCGCAACGCCTCGGCGCCGATGAACGGTTTCGCGTCGAGTGCACACGCCCACCCCAGCCCCGCCTCGAGCGCCGTGCGGTGCTCGGTGAGGTCGTTGCCGTACAGCGGGTAACACATCTCCAGCCGCAGCGTGTCCCGGGCGCCGAGTCCGATCGGTTCTGCCCCGGCGGACAGCAGCCCATCCCACAGCTCGACGGCATCGCCGGCAGCCACGATCAACTCCACGCCCGGCTCGCCCGTGTATCCCGTGCGGGCGACCAGCGCGTCGACGCCACATACGACCCCCTCGGCGAACGCGAACGGATCGGCCACCGGCAGCCCCACCAAGCTGAGGGCAAGCGGCCCCTGAAGCGCAACCATGGCGGTATCCCGGGTGCGATCCACAATCGTGACGCCGGCATCGGGAAGGTGCCGGTCAAGCCACGCGCGGTCAGCCTCCAGCCGCGACGCGTTGACCACCAACATCACGTGCTGGTCGGCGAACCGGTAGGCGATCAGGTCGTCGATCGGGCAGCCACGCTCGTTCAGCAGCAGCGTGTACTGGGCTCGCCCGGGGCCGATCCGGTCGAGCTGGTTGCTCAGCATCCCCTCCAGGAACCCGAGCACGCCGGGCCCGCGCACGTCCAGCCGCCCCATGTGGGAGACGTCAAAGATCCCGGCTGACGATCGCACCGCGAGATGCTCGGGGATCACGCCTCGATACTGGACGGGCATCTCGTAGCCGGCAAACGGGACGAATCGTGCGCCCGCCTCAATGTGGCAGTCGTAGAGCGGCGTACGCAGTAGGCCATCCGTCGGCATGTGCGAGGGGAGATTAGATCATGACATCCCCGGAAGGGCCACCCGCAGGCGGCCCTTCCACGGGGTCAGTCCTCTTGCAGGAAACTGGGGATCTCGAGCGCGTCGGGCGGGATCGTCTGCTCCCGCTCCTCCGCCAGCGTCGAGCGCTCGAACACCGGCGGGCGCTCGCGCTCGCGGGGGGCGCCCGCGAACACCGAGGCGGGCCGTTCGATCGAGCGGCGGTCAAAGCCGGTGGCGATCACCGTCACCCGGATCTGGTCACCCATGGCCTCGTCGATGACAGCACCGAAGATGATGTTCGCGTCGCCGTCTGAGGCCGAGCCGATGATCTCGGCGGCCTCGTTGACCTCGAACAGGCCGAGGTCGGTGCCGCCGGTGATGTTCAGCAAGATACCGGTGGCGCCTTCCACCGATGCTTCGAGCAGCGGCGAAGAGATCGCCGCCTTGGCGGCCTCTGCCGCGCGGTTCTCGCCGCTGGCCACACCGATCCCCATCAGCGCTGAACCGGCCTGACGCATGATCGTGCGCACATCGGCGAAGTCGAGGTTGATCAGGCCGGGCACCGTGATCAGGTCGGTGATGCCCTGCACACCCTGGCGCAGAACGTCGTCGGCGATCCGGAATGCATCGACGATCGACGTGCGCTTCTCGACCACCTGGAGCAGGCGATCGTTGGGGATGATGATCAGTGTGTCGACCTTGTCGCGCAGCTGCTTGATCCCACCATCCGCCTGATCGGCTCGCTTGCGCCCCTCGAACCCGAACGGGCGGGTGACGACACCGACCGTCAGCGCGCCCAGCTCGCGGGCGATCTCGGCGATCACCGGAGCCGCGCCGGTGCCCGTTCCGCCACCCTTGCCGGCCGTGACGAACACCATGTCGGCCCCCTTCAGGGCCTCCTTCAATTCGTCGCGGCTTTCCAGTGCCGCCTCTTGCCCGATGGTCGGGTCGGCACCCGCGCCCAGACCCCGGGTGATCTTCGACCCGATGTGAATCCGCACGTCGGCGTCGCACATCAGCAGCGCCTGTGCATCCGTGTTGACGGCGATGAACTCGACTCCCCGCAGGCCGGCGTCAACCATCCGGTTGACGGCATTGGTACCGCCGCCACCTACGCCCACGACCTTGATCACCGCCAGGTAATTGCCGCTCTGGTCCCTCACCATGCACCTCCGTCGGCCGCGTTTCCCAACGCGAGTCTCACGCTAAACCTCTAGTTGAAGGTTCTGCCCCAAAAACACGTGAAGCCCGCGCGTCGGGGCACGAGAAACCGTGCACCCCCGCGAGGGCGTCTGCGAGAGCGTACTCTTCGACCATCTGGCTGTCAAGGGGAAGGTGAGACATCAAACCCTCACCTTAAGGTTTACAGTTAGTTTTCGCCGGTCACATCACTAGGAACGGAACCTGATCGCCGGGCGCCCCGGGGCAGACACATCCACGTACTTGATCATGGTCCGGTCGTGCGGCCCGAAGTGGCCGAGCGATTGAGTGACGACCTTCATCTTGAGGTCAAGCTGGTCAGGGGTGCCCAGGCGCAGCTGCATGCGACTGCCGACCGTGGCGGTGACCGTCCCGGCCCGTGGCATCACCTCGGTGATACGTCCAAACTGGTGGCTGAACCAAGCGGGTGTCGACCGCAGCAGCCACAGCGCGGCGTTCAGATTGGAATCGGTGGCAGTCTCGCCCACGACCAGCTTGGCGCCGGCCGGCAACTCCACCGAGACGATCCGTTTGTGGCTCTTCTTGACCGTCCCGATCACGTGGGCGTCGTCGGACACCAGGTACGTCCGCGACCCCACCGACACGGCCACCGCCGGGTGATACATGACCACCGACACGCTCAGCGCGTTGGGAAACTGGCGATCGACGGTGGCCGATCGCACGGCGGGCATCGCCTCGATAGCACTCTGAATCGACCCGGCGTTGACCGCCAGCAGGCTGTGGCCCTCGGCATGCTGCTCGGCGAGCGTCTGGATGGTCGCATCAACGCTGGGATCGGCGCCGGTGACGGTGACCTCACGGACGTTGAAGACGGGAGAGGCGCGCACAGCGTAGTAGCCCACCGCCAGCACCACCACGGCGATCGCCGAGGCCAGCAGCACCAATCGCCGGCGGCCGCGGGCCTTGCGCAGGGCACGCCGGCGCATGACCATTACCGGATCGAGGTTAGCCGCAAGGTTCATCGCACAAACAGGTTCAACAGGAAGCGGTCAGATCCTCCGTCAGGTGAGCGCGATGTCACCCAGGAACTGGACCTCGTGCTCGAGCGTCAGGCCAAACCGCTCGCGCACGCACCGGCGCGACTTCTCCATCACCGCGAGTGCGTCGGCCGAGGTCGCACCGCCGACGTTCTCGATGAAGTTGGCGTGGACCGGCGAAACCCGCGCTCCTCCCACCTGGACGCCCTTCATGCCGCACTCCTCGAGCAGCATGCCGGCGGTGCGCTCGGGCTCAGGGTTCTTCCAGACACTGCCGAACGTCCTCACCTTCGACGGTTGCGCCTCCCGCCGCCGAGCCTGCATCTCCCGGATGGTCGCCTTGATCGCGACCGGGTCAGCCGGGGTGAGCCGCAGCACGGCACCGGAGACAACCTCGCCGGAGGCCACGTTGGAGTGACGGTAGGTCATCTCCAACTCGTCGGGGGTGCGCTCACGCGATCCGTCGGGACCGGTCACGGTCGCGCGCTCGAGCACATCTCGCATCTCGCTGCCGTACGCTCCTGCGTTCATCCGCACCGCCCCGCCGGCGGTGCCGGGGATGGCGCAGCCAAACTCAATCCCGCTCAGACCCCAGTCCTGACAGCGCCTCACCACCACCGCCAGCGGCGCACCACCACCGCACACCACGGTGTCGCCGACCCGTGATACCGCGGTCAGCTCACCACGCAGCTTCACCACCATCCCATCCCAGCCGGAGTCGGCAACCAGCAGGTTCGAACCCAGGCCGACGACCGCCACCTCCAGCGCCTGATCCCGCGCCCACCGCAGGGCTTCCCACAGATCCGCGTCCGAGCCGGGGCTCGCAAACCATTTGGCCGCCCCTCCTGTTCCCAGCGTGGTCAGACGGGAGATCGGGTAGTCCGCGCGCACACAGGCAGGAACCGTCATGCCAGCAGCAGGTCGCCCACCCGGCGCACGTCCCCCGCGCCCACGGTCAGCACAACGTCGCCCTCGCCCACGCGGGTGCGCAGATACTCCGCCGCGTCCTCGAGCTGGGGCTGGTAGGCCACCGGCATCCCTGGGCGGAACTGGGTGAGCGCGTCCACCACCAGCTTGGCCGTCACACCGGCGACGGGACGCTCGCGGGCCGGGTAGATCTCCGTCACGACCGCCTCATCGGCACCCCCCAGTGCCTCCCCGAACTCCTGCGCCAGCGCACTCGTGCGTGAATACAGGTGGGGCTGGAAGCACACCACCAGCCTCCTCGGCGCCTGAGTGCGAGCGGCGGCGATGACCGCCTTGACCTCGGTGGGATGGTGGGCGTAGTCGTCCACCACCGAGTACCCGTCGCGGCGTCCGCGCAGCTCGTACCGGCGGCCGGCGCCTCGGAAGTCGCTCAGCGCCGCCACCGCGTCGGCGATATCTGCACCGGCGGCATGCAGCGCAGCGGTTGCACCCGCAGCGTTCACGGCGTTGTGGACGCCGGGGATGCTGAGCGCCACCTGAACCGGCGTGCCTTCCGGGGTCGAAAGCCAAAACGACGTGCCACCCTCTCCAGCCTCCAGCCCGGAGACGTGCCAATCGGCACCGTCGGTGATACCGAAGCGCTGCACCGGGGCATGCGCCGGAATATCCACCCCATCGCCCAGAATTACCGCTCCGTTGGCGGGCACCGTGGCCACCCACTCCGCGAACAGCTGCCGCACCTCCTCCAGCGATCCGAATGAGGCGTGGTGATCGAGATCGAGGTTGGTGATCACTGCGATGCGAGGCCTGAGCAGGGCACAGCTGCGGTCGGACTCGTCGGCCTCGGCGACCAGCAGGTCACCGCCGCCCGGTCCGGCGTTTCCGGCCAGTTGCGGCACTTCACCGCCGATCAGATAGGTCGGATCCATTCCCAGCTGCTGGGCCGCATAGGCGATCATGGCGGCGGTGGTCGTCTTGCCGTGTGCTCCGGCGACGCAGATGGAACGGCGGGCCGCGACCATCTCGGCCAGCAGAGCCGCCCGCGGAAGCAGCGTCAGCCCCATGGCGCGGGCGGCCTCGAGCTCCTCGGCGTCGTCAGCGATCGCCGACGAGACGACGACCTCCATGCCGGGGCGCAGATGTGCGGGATCATGCCCCTCCGACACAGGGATGCCGAACCGCTCGACCCGCTCGGAGTAGGTCGACCGGGCGCGATCGCAGCCGGATACCTGCGCGCCCCACGCGTAGGCGACCACCGCCAGCGCCGACATGCCGGCTCCACCGATCCCGATCAGATGCAGATCACGGTCACGAAACTCGGTCATCGGGCCATCTCCAGAAGCTGGCCGGCGATGACCGCAGCCGCATCCGGCCGGGCGAGACGACGGGCGGCAGCCCCCATGCCTTCGAGCCGGGCGGGCGCCTCGAGCAGCGTGGATACCTCACTCGCCAGCCGCTCGGCGGTCAGATCGGCGTCGCGCACGACCACGGCCGCACCGCCGTCCGCCAGGTACGCGGCGTTGGGAGTCTGGTGGTCGCCGGTGACGTTCGGCGACGGCACCAGGATCGACGGGCGAGCGGCGGCTGCAATCTCGAACACCGAGCCTCCGGCACGTGACACCACCAGGTCAGCCGCCGCCAGAAACGGCGCCAGTGATTGTGCAAACTCGATCACGCGGTAGTGCGGCGTGGCCCGGCGCGCGATCATCGCAAAGTCCCGCGAGCCGGTGATGTTGACGACTGTGAAGCCGGGATCGGACTCCGACCAGGCGTCTGCAGCGGCGGTGTTGAGGCTGAGGGCGCCGAGACTCCCGCCGATTACCAGCACCACCTTGCGGTCATCGGCAAGTCCCAGTTCGCTGCGTCCCTGCTCGCGAGTTGCATCGAGCACCGCACGGGGCACCGGGCGACCGGTGACCAGGTGATGGGGCGCTCGCAGACCCTCGATCGGGAACGCCAGGAACACCCGACGCACCAGCGGGGAGGCCATCCGGTTGGCGACGCCCATATGGGCATCGACCTCGAGCAGTCCCGCGGGCACACGTGCGCCGGCGGCGACCGCCAGCATCGGGCCGGACACGTACCCCCCGGCGCCGAACACCACCGCCGGCTTCACCTGCCGGAGGATCCGAAGGCACGCTGCAGGAGCGACCGTGTCCACTGCCAGCGCCTTGATCAGACCAAGCGACGGGCGCCGCGGGATGCCCTTGACCCGGTAGCACAGAAACGGGTACCCGGCAGCGGGGATCATCCGCGCCTCGATGCGGTCGGGGGTGCCGGCGAAGGTCACCTCGGCCCCCCGGTCGGACAGCTCAGCCGCTACTGCGAGTGCCGGGACGACGTGGCCGGCGGTTCCGCCTGCCGCGATCAGCACGCGCACGGCGGGAGGGCTCGGCTGGGGCGCTCGGGGATTTGGGTTCGGCTTTGGCATCGACGGCAGCGGCCCTGACCCGTCCGGCACCGCCGCCTTCGGCGATCGAGAGCAGCATCCCGGCCATGGTCAGGAAGACGACCAGGCTGGATCCGCCCGAGCTTATCAGGGGCAGGGGGACACCGGTCACCGGCAGGAACCCGAGTACCGCTCCCAGATTGACAATCGCCTGCCCGGTGACCATGGTGGTGATTCCCGCTGCAAGGTATTTCCCGAACGGATCATCGCAGCGCATGGCGATGCGGTAGCCGAGTACCGCAAACCCCGCAAACGCGCAGGCGACGGTCAGGATCCCGATCAGCCCCAGCTCCTCCCCGATGACCGCGGCGATCATGTCGGTATTAGCCTCGGGGAGGTAGAAGATCTTCTGGGTGCCCTGCCCCAGGCCCTTGCCCCAGAGGCCGCCGGAGCCCAGCGCGAGCAGCGCCTGCACGTTCTGATAGCCGGCGCCGCTGGCCACGTGCCACGGATCCAGGAACGTCAGCAGGCGCTCCTTCATGTACGCGTTCTGGGAGATACCCACCGCCGCGCCGCCCACCATCACCGCGGTCGTTCCCAGCAACAGCCGAAACGGCGTTCCCGCGACCACCAGCACGCCTGCAACCATGATCGAGATGGAGATGGTGGTGCCCAGATCAGGCTCGGCCAGCACCAGGGCGCACGCGACCAGCGCCACCACTCCCACCGGGTTCAGCAGCTGCCGCACCGTCGTGGGAGGGCGCCGGCGCGATGCCAGCACCTGACAGGCGAACAGCGCCACCGCCAGCTTGGCCAACTCGGACGGCTGGATCGTCAGCGGCCCGATGTCGATCCAGCGTGCCGAGGAGCCGACCTGGACACCGATGCCGGGGATCAGGACGGCCACCAGCAGCAGGATCGAGACCAACATCACCAGCGGGATCAGCGGCCGCCACCGGCGGTAGGGCACGCGGGCCGCGACCGCCATGGCCACCAGCCCGACCACTGCGTAGATGCCCTGCCGGATCAGTGCCGCGGTTGAGTTTCCGCCTGCCACCACGGCGACTCCGCTGGACGAGCTGTAGACCATGATCAAACCGAACGCGACCAGGCCCAGCGTCAGCAGCAACAGCAGGTGGTACTCGATCACCAGCCCCTGCTTGCGAGCGCGCTCGCGCAACTCGCGGGCCTGCACCACCTCTGGCGGTGTGGGCAGGTCAGACAGGCGCCGGGAGACCCACGCGGTGGGTCGGGACGTTCGCACCTTGAGCCGCTCAGGAGCCACCGGTGACCCCCCTCGCGATGCGTGCAAACTCGTCGCCACGGTGCTCGTAGTCACGGAACTGGTCGAAGCTGGCACAGGCGGGTGACAGCAGCACCGTCTCACCGGCCTCGGCATCATCGGCGGCCATGATCACGGCCGCGTCCAGCCCACCGGCGCGGACGTACGCAGCACCGGCCTGCTCGAGCTCACGGGCGAGCGTCTCGGCCGACTCGCCGATCAGGTACGAGCGCACCACCGGCCCGGCCGCCACCGCACGGGCGAGCGCGGTGAACGAGCCCCCCTTGAGCGACCCGCCCAGGATCAGCCGGACACCGTCGCGATACGCCGTTAGCGCCTTGATCACCGCGTCGGGGTTGGTCGCCTTGGAGTCGTCCACGAACTGCACACCGGATCGCTCGGCCACCACCTGCATCCGGTGCGGTGCAGGCTCGAAGGTGCGCAGGGCGGCGTCGATTGCGGCCTGGTCGACGCCGACAAACCGCGCGGTGACCGCCGCCGCCAGAGCGTTTTGGAGGTTGTGCTCGCCACGGAGCCGGGCCGACTCGAAGTCGATCGTGTCCCGGTCGGCCGTCCCGAACCAGGTTCGGTCGCCATCGCCCGGGAGCTCCAGCGAGCGCAGAAGCGGATCGTCGGCGTTCAGCACCGCCAGGTCGCCGGGGACCTGATTCTCCAGCAGCCGCAGCTTGCAGCGGGCGTACTCCTCGATCGACCCGTGCCGGTCGAGGTGGTCGGGGGTGACGTTCAGGATCACGCCCGCGCGGGCGCGGAAGGTGTCGATATCCTCGAGCTGGAAGCTGGAGAGCTCGCAGGCAATCCAGGCATCGGGGGAGATCCGGCCCGGCAGCTCGGACAGCGCCCGGCCCACGTTGCCGGCGACCTCGACCTCCACTCCGCCGGCGCGCAGCATCTCGCCGATCAGCTCCGTGGTGGTGGTCTTGCCGTTGGTGCCGGTGACGCCCACGACCGGATTGGGGAGCATGCGCGATGCCAGCTCGACCTCGCTCCACACCGCCACGCCTTGTTCGCGGGCGGTGGCGACGGTCGGCTCGGTGCCCGGTACTCCCGGACTCTTTACCACTGCTCTGGCCCCCACAATCGGCACGGCATCACCCCGCGCCACATATTCGGCGCCCGCCGCGGCAATCCTGCCGCGATCCACGTCATCTGACGCGTCGGTGGCGATCACGGTCGCCTGCGGCCACATCCGGGCGATCGCCTCGCACGCCGCCAGCCCCGAGCGCCGCAGCCCGACCACGATGTAGCGGTCGCTCACCGGTAGGAGCTGAAGTAGAGGTAGTAGAGAACGAACCCCGACGCCCCGAAGATCGAGCTGGCGATCCAGAAGCGGACAATGATCTTGTTCTCGGTCCACTCCATCATCTCGAAGTGATGGTGAATCGGGGCCATCAGGAACACACGTTTCCCGGTGGTCTTGAAGGCCACCACCTGGATCAGCACCGAGAGCGCTTCGATCACGAATATCCCGCCGATTACCACCAGCAGGAACTCGGTCTTGGTGAACACCGCGATCCCCGCCAGCGCACCGCCCAACCCGAATGACCCGGTGTCGCCCATGAACACATCGGCCGGGTAGGCGTTGTACCACAGGAACCCGACCGCGCCTCCGACCAGTGCTGCGGAGATGATCGCCATATCCAGGCTGACGAAGTCGCCCGGCGGCCGCAGTCCCTGCAGTGCTCCTGGGCCGGGTTTGACCAGAAACGCGACCAGCATGATTGCTGCGTACGACGCGAGTGCGATGGTGGTCGTTCCGGCCGCCAATCCGTCCAGTCCGTCCGTGAGATTGACAGCGTTGGTGGCACCCGCAACCACCAGAAACAGGAAGACGTAGTAGACCGCACCCATCGCCAGATGGACGTTGATCAGCGGGACGTAGACATCGGTGCCCAGGTGCTCGCTGTGGACGACAATACCCAGCGCGGCCGCCACCAAAGCCAGCAGCACCATCTTGACCCTCCCGGAGAGCCCCAGTGATCGGCGATGGCGGAGCTTGAGGTAATCGTCGGCAAACCCAATCCCGGCGCAGGCGACGGTTACCGCGGCAACCGTCCAGCCCGGGCCGGTGTGCTTGCTGTAGATGAGAAACGCGATCAGGGCACACCCGATCAGCATCACCCCGCCCATCGTGGGCGTGCCCTGCTTGGAGTGGTGACCGGCGGGCCCGTCTTCGCGAATCTGCTGGCCGAACTCGTTTCGGCGCAGGAAGGCGATGAACGCGGGGCCGGCGATGATCCCGAGCAGTAGCGCGATCACCGCGGCTCCCAAAACCTCCTTCACGGCACCAGCGCCTCGACGACGACCTCGAGGTGCATCGAGCGGCTGGCTTTGACCAGCAGTGCGTCGTCGCCGGACACCAGCTCGGACAGCTCGGCGAGCACACCGTCGGCGGTCTCGAACCAGCGGCCGCCGTAGCTTCGCGCCAGCGGCCCCACAGCGATCACCTCGATACCGAGCTCGCGGGCCAGCGCGCCGATCTGCTCGTGAAACAACGGGGCGGCGGGGCCGAGCTCAGCCATGTCTCCCATCACCGCAACCGCGCGCCGGTCGACGGCCAGCTCGGCCAGGTGCCGCAGCGCGGCTTCCATGGAGGTCGGATTGGCGTTGTAACAGTCGGCGATCATCACGCCGCCGCCGTCGAGCTCGATCTGCTCTCCCCGCCAGGCTGAGAAGCTCACGTCCAGACGGTCGCCGGCGATCTCGTCCGCAGGCAGGCCGAGGCTGTGACAGACCGCTACCGCGGCAGCCAGGTTGAGCGCGTTGTGACGCTGGGTGAAGTTCACCGGCACCACCATGGTTCGACCAAAGACCGAAAATTCCGCCCGTGATGCGGCAAACTTGGTCAGACGCACGTCGGCGCCGTCTTCGTCGCCGAAGGTCACAATCCGTGCGCGGGAGAGCGACAGATAGGGATCGAGCAGCCGCTCCCCGTGGGGTACGACCGCGGTGCCGTCCGACGACAGCGAATCGAGAATCTCCGCCTTTGCCTCGGCGACCGCCTCCACCGTGCCCATGAGCTCCAGGTGCGCCGGCCCGACCCCGGTGATCACGGCGACGTCGGGCCGGCAGATCTCCGCGAGATAGGCGATCTGGCCCATCCCGCGCATCGCCAGCTCGCACACCACCGCCTCGGTCTCGGGCTCGATCAGGCCAAGGGTCAGGGGCAGCCCGATCTCGGTGTTGAAGTTCGCAGGGCTGGAGACGGTGGTTCGCCCGCCGGTGAGCAGCGCTGCCAGGATGTCCTTGGTGGAGGTCTTGCCGGTGGAGCCCGTGATTCCGATCACGGCTGCGCTCGATCGTTGCCGGACCGCTGCGGCCACCTGCCCGAGTGCGATCAGCGGGTCGGGCACGGCGATATCGCGCAGCGGGTCGGTCGGGGCCGTGGTCAGCGCCAGCGTCGCTCCGGCGGCGTGCGCCGCCGCCACGAACTTGGCGCCGTCGGTGCGCTCCCCCGGCAGCGCGACGAACAGATCACCGGGCTGGACGGCGCGCGAGTCGACCGACAGTCCGGTCACAGTGCCTCGAGCTCGTGTCCCGACGCCGCAGGCGGCGGCGACCTCGTGGGCGGTCAGCGAGATCATGTGGCCGCCGCGGCCAGCTCCTCGAGCGCCACCGTGCGATCGTCGAACGGCAGCACCGTCTCTCCGAACTGCTGGCCCTGCTCATGGCCCTTGCCGGCGATCACCACGACGTCCCCAGGCTGCGCCAGGCCGACCGCGAGCGCGATCGCCGCTCTGCGGTCCGGCTCACTGGTCATGGAGTTACCGTCCATGATCTCCGCGATGATCGCCTCGGGATCCTCACTGCGGGGATTGTCGGACGTCACGATTGGGATGTCGGCCAGCTCGCGTGCGATCCTGCCCATCTGCGGGCGCTTGCCGCGATCGCGGTCACCGCCACATCCAAACACACAGATGAGGCGCCCGGTGGTGATCTCGCGAGCCGACTCGAGCACGTTCCGAAGCCCGTCGGGCGTGTGAGCGTAGTCCACCAGCACCGCGAAATCCTGGCCGGCGTCCACCGACTCGAACCGGCCGGGAACGCCGTGCACCGCACCGATACCGGAGCGCACCGCCTCCAGCGGAACCTCCAGCAGCTCGGCCACAGTGACCGCGGCCAGGACGTTTTCGACGTTGAAGCCGCCGCGCAGCTGCACGTTCAAAGGGAGCAGCCCCCGAGGCGTCCGCGCGATCAGCGAGATCACTCCGCGCTCGCCAATTTCGAGTGCCTGCGGGCGCACGTCTGCCTGATCGCCGCTGCGGGCATAGGTGATCACCGGCCCGCCGGCCTCTGTGGCCAACCGGGCTCCGTAGGGATCCCCGATGTTGACGGCTGCGGGAGCTGTTACGAACAGGCGGGCCTTCGACTGGAAGTAGTCCTCCATGTCGGTGTGAAAGTCGAGGTGATCCTGGGTCAGGTTGGTGAAGGCGGCGGCGGCGAAGTGCACGCCCGCCACGCGCTCCAGCGCGAGCGCGTGCGACGAGACCTCCATCACACACGAGCGGTCGCCGGCATCAACCATGCGCCGGAGGGTGTGCTGCAGGTCGACGCTCTCGGGGGTGGTGCGCTCGACCGGCTCGACCACCCCGCCGACCCGTTGCTCGACCGTTCCCAGGAGTCCCGGACGCAGACCCGCCGCGTCCAGCACCGCGTGGATCAGGTACGCGGTCGTGGTCTTGCCGTTGGTGCCCGTCACCCCCACCATCTGCAGGGATCGGCTGGGATGCCCGCAGACGGCGTCTGCAGCCATGGCCATCGCCACCCGGGAGGACTCCACCAGCAGCTGTGGCACCGGCACCTCCAGCGGGCGTTCCACGATCAGCGCAGCCGCGCCGCGGGCGACGGCGTCTGCGGCATAGTCGTGCCCGTCGCTGCGTAGCCCCGGCACGCAGGCGTGGAGAGCGCCTGGACCAGTCCGATCCGCCCTGTAGGTGACCGAGTCGATCTCAGGATCACCGTCCCCGAGCTTTCGCAGCGGCCGGACCGCATCGATCAGCGTTGCCAGCCTCATCAGCAACGGGATCTTATCTATGGCGACGCGTGGACGGGCTTGTCAGGAGTGACGTTGTAGGTCTTGGCGTACCAGGAGCCGATGTCCGCGAACGCCGGCGCAGCCACCTTGCCGCCGAAGATGCCGTTGCGCGGCGAGTCAACCATCACCAGGATCTCGACCTCAGGGTGGCCGGCGGGGAAGAAGCCGACGAACGACGACACGTATTTTCCCTTGAGATAGCCGCCGTTGCCGGGCTTCTGTGCGGTGCCGGTCTTGCCGGCCACGGTATAGCCCGGGATCTGGGCCAGCACGCCGGTGCCGAACGGTTCGTTGACCACACCGGCAAGCATGCTGACCAGCTCGCGGTCGATTCCCGGCGCCAGGATCCGGCGGGGATGCAGCTTCACCGGCCGGTTGCCGGCCACCCGATCGATCAGGTGGGTTTGCGGCATCACCCCACCGTTGGCAATCGCCGCGTAGATATTGGCCATCTGCATGGCCGTGACGCTGATGCCCTGGCCGATCGGGATGGTACCCAGCGACGACCCCGACCAGTCCTTTAGCGGCCGGACGATGCCGGGTGACTCGCCGTACAGGTGCAGCGCCGTCTGCTTGCCCAGACCGTAGCGGTAGATCCACTTCTGCAGCAGCTCCGGGCCGACCACCTTGGCGATGGTGTCGGTGCCGACGTTGGAGGACTTCTCGAGGATCTGCTTGGCGGTGAACGTCTCCGGCCCGCGGGCCTCCGCATCGGTGATCACCTTGTCGTAGAAGCGGATGTGGTTGGGAAGGTTCTTGAAGAGCGTGCTGGGGGTGATGTAGTGAGCGGACAATGCCGCCGAGAACGTCACCACCTTCATCACCGAGCCCGGCTCGTACGCGTCCTGCACCGCGGAGTTGACCGTCACCCGCTGGAACGCCTTGGGGGGCAGGCTATGGACTCCGTTGTTGTTGTACCCCGGCGCCGACGCCATCGCCAGCACGGCCCCGGTGCGGGGATCCATCACGATCCCGGTGGCCGCCCGGGCGCGGTACTGGCGCACCGTCCTGGCCAGCACCTTCTGGACGTAGGACTGGATGTTGGAATCGATCGTGAGCGTGACGCTGCGGCCGTTGTGCGCCGGCTTGACCGTGATCGTCTCGAGCGCGGAGTCGGGCCCGTGCACGGTGGCCTGCTCGCCAGGTCGGGCGCCCAGCACCGGGTTCAGCATGTGCTCGAGGCCGGCACCATTCTGGCCGTCGCCGTCAATGTCGGTGTACCCAAGCAGCTGGGAGGCGGTGGTGTAGCTGGGATAGAACCTCCGCCCCTCCGAAATGGTGCTGATCCCCGGCAGGTGGTGCTGCATGATCGATTTGGCCACCGCGGGGGAGATCTGGCGGGCCGCCTGGACGGTCGCATAGTGGTCGGTACCGGTGAGCTCCCCGATGATCAGATTGAGTTCCGCGGTGTAGGCCTTGCGCAGCTTGGCCCGGTGCGTGTTCGTCCGGACGAGAAACGCCTTCACCCGCTTCTTCAGCTTCTTTCCGGGCTCTGTCTTGGGTGCACGGATGGGCTTGGGGTAGCGATACCCGAGTGCCTCGGTGATCACGATCGCCACGCTCGTCTTGTTTTTCACCACCGGCTGGTCTGCGATCACGGTCGCGGCCGGCTGGTCCTGGGCGAGCGGGTGGTGGTTGCGATCAAAGATCGTGCCGCGTAGGCCGGACACCTCGGCCAGGGAGCTCTGCTGGTCGACAGCCTTGGCCGCCAGGGCGGATGACTCCAGCACCTGCACCTGGACAGCGCGCCCCACCACGACGGCAAAGGCAATCGCGGACAGTGCGAGGATCAGCCGCAGACGCCTGTGGCCGAGATTGTTCACCCCGGGTTCGAGGCCGCCGGCGCTGAGGGCGTGATGGGGTTCGGGGATCCGATCGAGAAGTGGTCGGCCTCAGGGGGCGCGCTCTGGCGCATGCCGTAGCTCTCGGCTTTGCGCGTGATCCGAGGAACGCTGCTGAGCCGGCCGACGCGCGCCTGATCCAGCATGTTCTGCTGTCGGAGATGCTGCACCTTGCTGTTCACGTCACTCACGGTGATGGTGGAGCGCAATGCGGCCACGTTCAGCGCCACCAGCCCGCCTAGCAGCAGGGTCAAGACGACCATCCAGATCAGCCCGCTGGTCGACAGTCTGCGAACGCGTACCGGTCTGAGACGAGCGCGAGCCTCGGACGATGCCTCGCGGGAGTCCGAAACCGCAACCCCGGCGGGAGCTTGAGCGACAGCGCTCACCGCGCTGCCGCCCTCTCGGCGGCGCGCAGCTTGGCCGAGGCCGACCGCGGGTTGTCCATGCGCTCATCCGCCCCCGGCACCACCGCACGGGTTGTGAGCGCGCGCAGCGCCGGGCTGTGACCGCACACACAGATCGGGAAGTCCGGTGGGCAGGTGCATCCACGAGCCTCGTCGCGAATGAACTGCTTGACGATCCGGTCCTCGAGCGAGTGGAAGCTGATGACCGCCATCCGGCCTCCCGGCTGCAGCAGATCGACGGCGGCATCGAGGCCCTCGCGAAGTGACTCCAGCTCGTCGTTGGTGGCAATCCGAAGTGCCTGGAACACGCGCTTGGCGGGATGGCCGTGGCCGAACCGGCTGGGCGTCGGAATCGCGTACTTGATCACGTCCACGAGGTCGCCGGATCGATCAAACTGCTTGGTCTGGCGCCGGCGGACGATCGCGCGGGCGATCTGGCGCGAATACCGCTCCTCGCCGTATTCCCGAAACGTGGTGGCCAGCCTGCGCTCGTCCCAGGTATTGAGGATGTCGGCGGCGGTCGTGTCCGACGACGTGTCCATGCGCATGTCCAGCGGAGCGTCGGTGGCGTAGCTGAACCCGCGTTCGGCCCGATCGATCTGCATCGATGACACACCCAGATCCATCAGCACCGCGTGGGCGTGCTGGCCGGTGGCCGCCATGTTGCGCAGTACCAGCGCGAAGTCGCCGTGTACAAACCGGGTGTTGGCCGACGCCGTGGCGGCAAACTGCTCGAAGTACCCCTCGGCCTCGGCGTCGCGATCGACGGCGATGTACGTCCCGCTGCCGTGTAGGTACGGCTCCAGCACCGCCGCGTGGCCGCCGGCCCCAAACGTGCAGTCGACCACCGTGTCCCCCGGGCGCAGCTCGAGCAGCTCCGCGACCTCGTGCGCCATCACAGGAATGTGATCGGCCACGTCCTGACTACTGCTGTGAGAGAGATTCGGCAACATCCGCGACACTCCCCTCGATTTCCGCTTCCTGGCTTCTCCATGCCTCGAGATCCCAGATCTCGAGACGATCGCGCAGCCCGGCAACGACGATGTCGCGCGTGAGCTGGGCATGGGCGAGCTGAGCGGGCGGGATCATGATCCGTCCCTGACGGTCGACATCGACCTCAGCGGCTCCCGCATACAGGTGGCGGCTCATATTGCGCCCTTGCTTGCTGAAGGGATCGAGCCGCCCCATCTGGGCCTCGGTGAATGCCTCCCACCCGGCCCGGTTGTACACCACCAAACAGTGATCGATGCCTTTGCTGATGACCGCCCCATCCACGAAATGTCCGCGCAGCTTGGCCGGCAGGGTGACGCGGTTTTTCACGTCAAGCTTCTGAACTGACTCACCAAGCAGCAACGAACGGCTCTCCCATTTCGGACCACTTTACCCCACATCTCACCACTTTGCAACGCCGGCGTGGGCATCACACTCCCCCCGGGCAACGGTCCGCCCCAGATACGGTCAAGCCGCACTACCTGCCGGCACCCGCACGTCGTGGCACCGCCACGACTTGGCCCCGAGTGCCCATGCTCAGCAGCGGTCAACTCGGGCGTACGCACAACCGGCAGTGGCGGAAATCCTTACAAGATTCGCCTGCTTGCAGGCGCTTTTCGGTGCTAGAGTCCGGCCCCGTGCCGCCCATCCCCCCGCATACGCGGCGGACACGCTGGGTCGTTTTGCCGCTGCTTTTGCTCGTGAGCGCCGCGGCGGCCACGGCGGGTCCCCCCTCCGCACACGCCGGTCAGCTGGAAGCAAAGAAGGCCGAAGCAGCGCGCGTGGAGAACGAGATCATGCAGCTCAACGCGAAGGTGGACGCGGCGGTCGAGGCGTACGACAGCGCCCAGTCCCGGCTGCGGTCGGCGCAGCATCGCGTGGTCGTCAACACCCGTCTGCTGGCCCTGGCGAAGGCAAATCTGCGGCAGGCCCGCCGGCAGCTGGCCTCGATCCTGGTCTCCGGGTACAAGAACGCCAACCCCGGCGTCGAGGTGTACGTGCTGGGCGCCACGTCGGTGACCAACCTGATCGACCGGCTCGACTTCGTCTCGCGCGCAAACAAGAGCCAGGCCGAGGTGCTGGCGCAGATTCACACCAGCGAGATCCAGATCAAGCACCGTCAGGCGGCGCTGATCGCCGACCGGCGGCAGGCCCGCCATCTGGTCAAGACACGCGCCGCCCAGGCCCACCACGTGCAGTCGCTTCTGGGCCAGCAGCAGACGATGTTGCAAGGGATCAAGGGAGATATCGCCCAACTGATCGAGCAGCGGCAGGCTGCTGCCAGGGCGCGGGCGAGGGCCGCCGCTGCCGCAGCGGCGGCGGCGCAGGCGGCGGCCCAGGCAGCCACCCCACCGGGTGGTGGCACCGGCGGCGGGAGCAGCGGAGGAGGAGGCGGCGGCAGCGACAGCGGCGGGGGCACGGTCACCATCCCGCCCGCCGGGACACTCGGCGAGAAGGCAGTACAGATCGCCGAGCAGGAGCTGGGAGTGCCGTACGTGTGGGGCGGCGCGAGCCCTTCCGGCTTCGACTGCTCGGGCCTCACCATGTGGGTCTACGCACAGCTCGGGATCTACCTGGATCACTACACCGGCAGCCAGTGGAACGAAGGCGTGCATGTGCCGCGAGACCAGTTGGCACCGGGAGATCTGGTGTTCTTCGAGCCCACCCTCGGCCACGTGGGCATGTACATCGGCAACGGCGCCTTCATCCATGCCCCGCATACCGGCACGGTTGTGCAGATCTCCAGCCTGTCCGACCCGTGGTACGCGTCCCAGTACCAGGGTGCCGTCCGAGTCACTGGGTAGTGTCTCGCGCGGCCGAATGGCGTACTCTTACAGGCATCGATAGCGCCACGGAATACCGCGGACGGGGGATATGATTGGCACGGGCCTACCACCTTGGGGGATGGAAGTCCTCGCTCAGTCGTCGTAGACTGGTGTCGAGTGAGGTCGCCCAACGGTGAGGGGTCACACGAGGGCACGGGCGCTTTGGCGCCTCCAATCCAAAACACACCAAGTGTCGGTAGAACGTGCCGGAAAATCAGAACCGACGGCGAATCTTTGGGGTAGTGAGATCGAGTGACAGTGCACGAGGGAGTTGATACGGATGACTGAGCAGCTCGTCATCGAGCCGGAAGCCCGGCTGCTGGTGGAGCTCGGACAAGAACGTGGCGTCGTGTACGAGGACGAGATCGCCGGCCTGTCGCTGGAACTTGATCTCGATCCCGAGGACGTGCAGGCGCTGCGTGATGAGCTTGTACACCTGGGCGTCGATATCACCGACCCGCCCGCCGCCGAAGAGCGGATCGAAGTGGTCGACGTCGAGATTGCGACCACCAACAGCCTTGATCTGTTCCTCCGCCAGGCAGGCCGCTATCCGCTGCTGACCAAGGACGAAGAGGTGATGCTGGCGAAGCGCATCGAGGCCGGTGACACGATCGCCAAACGGCGCATGATCGAGTCCAACCTGCGGCTGGTCGTCTCCATCGCCAAGCAGTACCGGGGACAGGGCGTGCCGTTCCTCGACCTGATCCAGGAGGGCGTGCTCGGCCTCAACCGGGCCGTCGAGAAGTTCGACTGGCGCCGCGATCTCAAGTTCTCCACCTACGCCACCTGGTGGATTCGCCAGGCGGTGCAGCGGTCGATCGCCAACAGCGGCCGCACCATCCGGCTCCCGGTTCACGTGTCCGACCGCCTGCGGGCGATCGAGCGCGCCCGGCGGTCGCTCGAGGCAAGCCTCGGGCGCGAACCCACCGAAGACGAGATCGCCCGTGCTGCGGAACTCACCTCCGACGCGGTCGCAGAGACGCTCGGCCTGGCACGGAAGACGGTGTCACTGCACGAGCCTGTCGGCGAAGACGGTGACTCCGAGCTCGGCGACATGATCGCCGACCCGGATGCCGGCAATCCCGAGGAGCTGGCCGAGACCCACCTTCGTCACGAGCGCCTGCGGGAAGGCTTGGCCAGACTTGGTGAGCGCAAGCGGCTGATCCTCGAGCTGCGCTTCGGGCTGGACGGTCAGGACCCCCGTAACCTCGAGGAGATCGGCCGGATCGTCGGCCTCACCCGCGAGCGGGTACGCCAGCTCGAGGCCGAGGCACTGCGTGAACTGGCCGCATCGGCCGACATGCAGCCGCTGCGCGCCGCCTGAGGCTGCTCACACAGTCAGGACGTGCGGGACGACGAGCTTCCAGGCGACGGCTTCTGCGCGCTCGCGCACACGCCTGACCACGTCGAGTTCGACGCCGGTCAGCTCGGCGGCTGCCTGGTCGCTCAGCCCGCGATCGACGACTGCGGTGAGCGCCAGGTCGGCGTCGTGGTAGGTGAACCC
Organism: uncultured Actinomycetes bacterium; assembly: GCA_963727235.1. Classification (GTDB taxonomy): domain Bacteria; phylum Actinomycetota; class Thermoleophilia; order Gaiellales; family JAICJC01; genus CAVPTL01. Next base: position 9,687 of record CAVSFZ010000027.1, on the reverse strand, counting down.
GAGCTCCTCCTCGTCGGTCTGGCCACCCCACAGCCCGGCGGTCGGATGCTTGGTCAGCACCGCCTCGGGCAGACCCAGCAGCCGCGCCGCTGATCGCACCTCGGTCTTGTACAGGTCGGGAATCGGCTCGATGTCAGAGGCGGCGTCGCCGAAGCGGGTGAAGTACCCGAGCAAGTTCTCGGTGCGGTTCTCGGTGCCGAGCACCAGTCCGTGCACGTCCTGGGCCACGTCGAAGATCACGATCATGCGCGCCCGCGCGCTGGCATTCCCAAAGCGCAGGTCAGCTGCAGCCACATCCGGCCGCACCCGCGCCAGGCCGGCGAGCAGCGGCTCGATCGAGATCGTCAGCAGATTCTCTTCGGGCAGCTTGACGGCGTCGGCGGTCAACTCCGCATCGTCCAGATGCACCTGCTCGGTGTGCCGGGACGGCAGTCTCACGGCGGTGACAGCTTCGGGCCCGAGTGCGCGGGCCGCAATTCCGAGCGCGACCGCGGAGTCGATCCCGCCCGAGAGCCCCAGCACGATCCGCTCGCGCCCCGCGTTGGACACGACGTGGGCGAGCCGCTCGGCCTTGGCCTCCAGCAGCGTTGTGAGTTCTGCATCCGACCGCATCAAGGTGTCAGGCGGGCTCAGCAATTGCCTCCTCGAGAGCTTCCAAGCGGGGCGACAGTGACGGCTCGATGGTAACCGGGTCGCGCAGCGCACGCGTCGCCAGCGGCAGGGCGTCCACCTGCGTCCGGGCCCGTGCCCGGATCTCCTCCAGCGACGACGCGGCCACCACGTTCCCGTCGCGCATCACCGGCTGGAGCAACGGCTCGCCCGGAAGCGATTCGCCCACAAGCCCGATCACGTCTCTGAGATCATCGCGGAAGACCTGGTGGCGGCCGGGCAGCGTCAGCTTGCCGCGAGAGGTCTTCATCACCGGCCGTCCCTCCAGCTCGACCAGCTTGTACACCCCGCCCAGGGTGGGTGCATCGGAGCTGGTGACGAGACTCGTACCCACACCGAACCCATCGATCGGTACGCCGGCGGCGATCAGGTCGGCGATCCGGTACTCGTCCAGGTCTCCCGAGCAGACGATCCTGGTGTCAACCAGTCCGGCCGCGTCCAGCACCACCCTCACCCCCAGGGACAACTCCTCGAGGTCGCCGGAATCGATCCGGACTGCCTGCGGCATAACCCCGGTCAGCCCGGCGGCGGCGACGGCACTGCGAGCTCCCGAGAGGGCGTCATGGGTGTCGATCACAAGCGTCGAGCGATCGGGATGGTCACGCAGGAACGCGCAGAACGCCTCCAACTCGGACGGGAACGCGAGCACGTAGCTGTGCGCCATCGTGCCGGTGGTGGGGATCCCCCACAGACGGCCGGCCTCGACGGTCGCGGTGGCGGTGACTCCGCCGATGTAGGCGCTGCGCGCCGCCAGCAGTCCGGCATCGGCTCCGTGTGCCCGGCGAAGCCCAAAGTCCACCACCGGCCTGCCTGCCGCTGCGTCGACGATCCGGGCGGCCTTGGTGGCGACCATGGTCGAGTACGTCACCTGGTTGAGCAGATATGTCTCGGCGATCTGGCAGGTGATCAGGTCGCCCTCGACCCGCAGCAGCGGCTCCCCTGCAAACACCGCAACGCCTTCGGCGACGGCATCCAGCGAACCACGGAAGCGGAGGTCACGAAGGTGGTCGATCAACGCGTCCGAGACGATGCGATTGTGTCGCAGATGCGCCAGCGCCTCCTCGTCAAAGCGTAGGCGGGTGAGGTAGTCGACCGCGCGCTCGAGGCCGGCGGCGATCAGATATCCCCGCTGCGGTGGGAGCCGGCGGACGCTCAGCTCAAATGCGCCGGTCATCTCGGCCATGCCCTGAGCCAGGTACGAGTCGGCCATCGCCAGCTCGTACTCGTCGGTCAGCAGCGGCAGCGGCAATCCCTGGGTCACGTGGCCCTCCGGTAGCGGGCGCTCTGCGCCAGGATGACGGGGTTTCGATCGGCGAACCGGTAGAGGGTTGCGGGGCGACCGCCGGTGGCCCGTTCGCCGCTCTCGGCCAGGACGCCCCAGCCCAACGCGATCCGCCTGAAGTTGTTCGGCTCGAACGCCCGCCCGATCCCGGTCTCGTACACCCGTCGCAGCTCACTCATCGTGAACCGCTCGGGCAGCAGGCTCCAGCCCACGTTCTGGTACTCCAGCTTGGTCGCCAGCCTTCGCCGTGCGGTCGCCAGGATCAGGTCGTGGTCGAACGCGAGCAGCTTCTCGCCGGCGTCGATCTTGTCGAGCAGGGCGTCGAGCGGCCGCCACACGGCTTCGCGCGACTCGGACCCCGGCGCCAGGGTCACTCGAGCTGCATCGACCAGAGCCAGGTAGCAGCACGAGACCACCCGACCGCGTGGATCGCGGTCAACGTCCGAGAAGGTCGCGAGCTGCTCGATGTACACATCGGTGACTCCGGTTTCATCGGCGAGCTCGCGCACGGCCGCCTGCTCGAGCGTCTCCCCCGGTCGAAGCAGCCCTCCGGGAAGCGCCCAGTAGCTCTGGTACGGCTCGTAACGCCGGCGCACGAGCAGCACCTGCATCTCGTTGCCGACGAAGGTGAAGACCGCCACATCGGCGGCCAGACCCGGATGTTCTGCCTTGTGAGCCACTTATAGACCTCGTGACTAGCCTATCACGCAGCAGCGTCTCCAAGGGAGGAGACTCAGGCCGACGGCGCGATCGAGATCGTGCGCCACGATGTGTAGAACTCGCGTGCAGCCTTCCCCTGCTCCCGCGGGCCCAGTCCGGAAGCCTTCTCCCCCCCGAACGGCGCGTGCAGATCCACTCCCGAGGTCGGCATGTTGACGCGCACCAGCCCGGTGTCGATGCGGTCGGCAAGATCGAGAGCGCGGTCCAGATCACGAGTGAAGACCGACGTGGCCAGCCCGTGCCGGACGCCGTTGCTGATCGTCAGCGCGGCATCGGCGGAGTCGGCCACCAGCAGAGCGCACACCGGCGCGAACACCTCCTCCTGAGCAAGCTCCGATGCCGCGTCGTCCAGCTCGACGATCGTCGGTGCAACGTAGTAGCCGTCGCCGTCGAGCGCGACTCCCCCGACCAGCACGCGTGCGCCTGCCGACCGCGCCCGCTCCACCGCATCGACCGCCTTCTGCCGAGCCTGTGCCGAGATCACCGGCCCCACCTGGCATTCGACCTGGGACGGATCGGGAATCTGCATCCGCTCGACCGCAGCGACAATCGCCTCGCGCAGGTCGGACGCAACGGCTGCCTCGCACACGATCCTGCTGGTGGCCGTGCACTTCTGGCCGGCGTAGCCCATCGCAGCTCCGGCAATCACCGCGGCGGCACTGGACACATCGGCGTCGGCCAGCACCAGGGCGGCGTTCTGGCCGCCCATCTCGCACTGCACCGGAGCGCCGCGGGCGACCATCGCCGCGGCCACCAGCGAGCCGGTCGCCTCTGAGCCGGTGAACGAGACGGCCGCCACGCCGGGATGGGCGACCACAGCGGCGCCGGCATCGCCATAGCCCTGCACCAGCTGCACCACTCCGGCGGGCAGCTCTGCCGCCATCAAACGATGAAGCTCGGCGGCGGCCGCCGGCGCGAGCTCCGAGGGCTTCCACACGCACACGTTGCCGTACGCCAGCGCGGGTGCCAGCTTCCAGGCGGGGATCGCCAGCGGGAAGTTCCACGGTGTGATCAGCCCCACCACCCCGCGCGGGCGGCGCCGGGCCATCACCAGGCTGCGGCCGTCCGAGGGCGGGAACGTCTCACCGTCGGGATCGAGCGCTGCGGCCGCGTGGTACCGAAGGATCGCAACCGTGCGGGCGACCTCGCCCCGGGCCTCGACGATCGGTTTGCCGACCTCGCGACAGATCAGGTCGGCCAACCCTGCCGCCTCCGCCTCCACCGCAGCGGCGACACGCATCAGCGCGTCCGCACGTGACTGCGCCGGGCTGGTTGCCCACTCGCGGGCAACGCCGCGGGCGACGGTCACCGCCCGGTCGACATCGATCCCGCCCGACGGCGCCACCCTGGCGACGATGTCCTCAGGACCGGCGGGATTGATGCTGACGATCTCAGCAGGAGTCGATGCCACTACTTATTGACGTAGACAGCGAGCGCGAGCAGGGCGAGCAGTACCACAAAGGTCACAAGTGCCCACCATCGCGACGTCGATACCTTGGTCATTGACTCTCCACCGGTCGTTGGCAGCGCCAGTCTAATCTACCGGCCGCCACCGTCGGCACGGCACCAGCACACCCGATGGTTGGGAGCCCGATGATGGCCCCGGTGGCCCCGGTGAGGATGTGGTCGGGCGGCGTGGGGTGCAACCGCTCCCACAACCGAGCCTGCGATCGCGCTCACGGGCGACTGGAAGCGCACAAGCAGGCATGCGAACAGGATCAGCGCCGCGCAGAGCAGCACATACTCAACACTGGCTTGAGCGCGAATCACGAGCGCCACGATACGCGCCGGTCCGCCGCCGATGAGTAGCAACTCGTCGCGAAATCGTCACCAACCTGCTCCGCCGAATGCGTCTGCCACCGACAGCGCCACCGCGGCGACCAGCGGCAGCAACGCCGCCGGGACGAGCACAAACACCACCACCACCAACACCTTCGGCCCCGCCGCTGCAGCCCGTTCCTGCACCGCCCGGGAACGATCGGCGCGGGTTCGCGCGGACTCCGCGTGGAGCGTTTCAGCCAGCGGCACTCCCAGCCGATCCGACAGCGAGACGGCCATGGCCAAACCTGCCAGTGAGCGAGATCCCGTGCGGGCCGCGGCGTCTCGCAGCTCGTCCCGCCGAGTTCTGCCGAGATCGATGTTGGCCTGCACCAGCTCGAGCTCCTCGTGCAGGGGGCCGGTGCACGATTGTGCTGCGCCGCGAATGGCGGCGTCCAGATCGATACCGGCGGCGACACCCGCTGCAACCAAATCGAGCACCAGCGGAGCGCGACGCTCGATCCGCTCTGTCCGCCGCGCCGCGGCCGTACGCAACCACAGGTCCGGGTAGGCGGCGCCGAACCCGGCGACCACGATCCCCGCGGCGAATCCGGCCGCCCCTCCAATCGAGAGCGCGCCCAGCACGCCCACCGTGGCGAACAGCGTGGCCGCACCCAACCGGAATGGGCCGATCTCCGACTCCGACAGCCCGGTTGCAGCGGCACCACGCGTGATCATGTCGGCGGCTGCCGACCACGGCGGCGACCAAGCCTGCACCGATTCCGGGTACCGCCTCCCGATCGACACCATCAGGCGGCCGCTGGGCGGCCCTTGCGGGCGATCGGGTCGGGTCGCGCCCATCGCGCCACCGACACGTAACGCACGGCACGCCTTTGCGGCACACCACACCGCCGCCAGCAGCATCACCATCCCGGTCACGGATCCACTGCAGCGATCCGAGCGATCAGGAGGTGGCCGACCAGTACCAGCACCGCCGAGAACGCGAGCGCGGCCCATCCCAACGGCGAGGCCAGTAGGGCCGTCAGCGCGGGCCGGTCGAGCAGCCACAGGGCCGCCATGGCGACCAGCGGCATCGCCGACACCAGGCGCCCGGTTGCCCGCGCCTGGGCGGTGGCAACCGCTGCCGAACGACGCAGGGCGGCACGCTCATGGAGCGCGTCGGCGATACCGTCGAAGAGCGCCGCCAAATCCCCACCGAAGCGGGTATGCAGCTCGGTCGCACACAGCATCAGATGGACGTCCTCGCCGTGACCGAGCATCGGCATGGCCTCGGCCGGGGATGCCCCCAGATTGAGCGAGACTCCCGCGCCACGCATCCGATCGCGGCTTGGTTGCGGCAGATCAGCGGCGCTCTCGGAGATCGCTTGTCGCAGCGATCTGCCGGCTTGCAGGTGAGCGGCCAGCACCTGCGCCACGAGTGGAAGCTGTCGCTCCAGCCGGCGCGCCTCACGGCGGGCATTCAGGCTCTCCGACGCCCGCCGGGGATTCAGACGGCCGAGCATCGACCGGCCTCGAGCAGCTGCAGCATCTTCTCGTCAAGGGGCAACGTGCCGCCATCGCTCCGGTCGCATCCGGCCACTCCGGCGACGTGCCGGCGGCCCGCCCCGTCACGTGCAACGTGCACGACCACGTCGATGGCGGTGCGCACGTGTTCCCGCACCGCCGCGTGCGGGAGTTCCAGCCCGGCCATCAGCACCATCATCTCGATGCGCCGCAGTGCCTGGTCGGGTGACCCCGCATGCACGGTGGTCAGGGAGCCGTCGTGTCCCGTGTTCATCGCCTGGAGCATGTCCAGCGCCTCGGGGCCTCGGACCTCGCCCACGATGATCCGGTCGGGGCGCATCCGCAACGCGTTTCGCACCAGCGCGCGGAGCGGCACCTCCCCCTTCCCCTCCAGGTTCGGTGGTCGCGACTCGAGCCGTGCGACGTGGGGCAGCGGCAGCCTCAGCTCGGCAGCATCCTCCACCGTGACGATCCGCTCACGCGGATCGATGCAGGCCGCCAGGGCGTTCAGGAGCGTGGTCTTGCCGGAGCCCGTGCCACCGCACACCGCGATGTTGAGCCGGCTCTCCACCGCCCGCCGCAGGAGCGCGGCGGTGGCGGGGTCAAGACTGCCTGACAACACCATCCGCTCGATGGTGAGTTGACGGTCAGGGAACCGGCGGATGGTCAAAAGCGGACCGTCCACCGCCAGCGGAGCGAGCACCGCGTTCACGCGGCTGCCGTCCTTCAGCCGGGCATCGACCATCGGGCTCGACTCATCCACCCGCCGTCCAACGGCACCCACGATGCGATCGATCACGTCGCGCAGGTGGACGTCATCGCGAAAACGCACCGGCTCGCGCACGAGCGTGCCCGCCCGCTCGGCGAACACCGCCTCACACCCGTTGACGATCACCTCGGTTACGGCGGGGTCGCTGAGCAGGCTGTCGAGCGGCCCAAACCCAAGCGTGTCGTCGATGACCGACGCCACCAACCTGTCGACGTCCGCTGCGGACAACGGCATTCGATCGTTCGCCACCAGCTCCCGCAGCCGCCGATCTGCGAGGTCGCGAAGCGCAGCGGCATCGCGACCTGGCTCACCGACGAGCTCTTGCCGAATGCGATCTCGGTATCCGGCCGCCAGCCGGTCGAACGTCTCGCTCAAACCGGGCCACCACGCTCAACGGCGGCGAGCGCGCGAAGTGCGGTTAGCGGGGTTCGCTCCGGCCACACAGACAGATCCACGCGTCCGTTGGCGTAGGAGGTCATGCGGTTCGGGCGGTCTCGCACCACGGCGGCGATCTCGCAGCCAACGGTGCGTGAGATCGCCCGCAGCGACAACTCCGCACGCCGATTCCACCGGTTCACGATGACTCCAGAATGCTCAACCGGCGCACCCCAGCGAGCGGCCGCCGTGAGCACGGCACGGGCCGACAGCGCCGCGCGTTCGTCCGGAGTGACCACCACCAGGATGCGATCGGCTCCGGCGATCGTCTCGCGGGCGACGCCCGCGGTCAGCCGCCCCAGATCCACCACCCCGACGGCGACACTCTCTCGCAGTTCCCGCACAAGCGCGTCACCGAGACCCGCGCAGACCAGTTCCAATGCTGAAGGGTCCGGCGGTGACGCCAGCACCTGGGCGGTGCCGTCGCCCACCGGCACAAGCGCGGTGTGCAGCGCCCCTGCAAGCGCCGGCCCGATCCGGGCGAGATCGACCAACGAGGCACCGGCGGAGGTCGAGGTTGTCCGGTTGAGATCGTCCCAGCCATGGCTCATGTCCACCAGCGCCGCGTCACCGAGGATCGCCAGGGCGAGCGCCACCGCAGATGTTCCGACGCCGCCCGAACCGCCGACGACGCCCGTAATCGAGCCCAACCGCCTGGGCCGCGGCGCCACCCAGCCACGGGCGGCATCCGAGACTGCCTGGATGAACACCGCCGGCGAAGGCGGCGCGGCCACGACAGCGCGTACGCCGGCGGCCAGCGCAGACTGGTAGGTCTCCACGCCCGGATCGACCGTCACCGCGACCACGCCTGCGTGCGGACAGGCCGCGACCAGCTCAGCGGCCAGTTCCACCGCTGTCCGCCCCGGCTCGTCACACGCCACCAACACCTCACAGGAGGGCGGCGAGGCCAGCGCGCGGGCCGGGGCGATCACTCCCAGGGGTTCGAGACTGGGCGCGCGTCTGAGCATGTCGGTCAAGCGCATGCCGAGCTCTCGATCGCTCGCCACAATCAAACTTCGGGTCGACCCCGCTGAGTTCATGACGGCTCGTCCACCGGATGGATCACCAGCCGCAGGTCGCCCGCACTCTCGGCCCGGATCGCGGCGATCACCAGCCGGGCCGGCAACCGCAGGGTGACCACGGCCGCGGTCGGCGTATGCGTGGCCGACACCACCGTGACCCCCGACATCACCACGGCAGTGTGCGGCGGTCGCCCTGGCTGAGTCAGCACCAGGTCACCCCGCACGCCCGCGATCTGCCCTGAGGGAACACCGGCATCGGCATCGACCTTCACGGCGACGTCGATCATTGCCTTGCTCGGGCGACGCACACCCGCCTCTCCGTCCATCAACAGCGAGCCTGGCGCCAGCCCCACCGCTGCGATGCGGCCGACCGCCTGTGACGGGTCGGTCAAACTGTGCGCCAGCGCACGCGAATACTCGACCCGCCGCAGCGCCACGTCGGCGTCCGCGATCCGATCACCGGCAGCCAGCGGGCGCACAACCTCGAGCACCTGCACATGGGCCGCGCCGGATTCATCCGGCGAACCGGGTGACCATGACCACCAAAACAGCAGCAGCAGAACAGCTGCAACTGCCCATCCGATGCCGCGGCGCTGGTACCGGCTCATCAAGCATCTCCCGCACATCGCCGGCAGCGGTTGCCCAATACCGGCACACCGCACCATCCGCATCGTGGAGCCGAGGCCATCACTTCCCGCAGCGACCCGAGTGCATCGCGAGTCAGGCGCGGGGCGATCATCAACTCGACCGCCCAGCCGACGTCGAGCGCATCGGCGACTCCGACGTCCACCCGCCCCACGCGCGCACCCACCAAGGCGAGCTTGGCGGTGATCACATCAGCGCGGCGACTCAACCCGAAATTCCCACCACGCACACGTTGTGTTCCCGCACCGCCGACGCGGTCAGCACCAGCGACCCGCGGATCCTTGTCACTGCGAACGAACCGCACCGACTGCCATCGCCGGATCTCCGGCGCGCGCCGCCGGCCCGGCGCCGGGGTCACAAGCCAGAGCGCACTGCGCTCTTCTGCCGCGGCGACCAGACCTGCGAGCTCGGTCTGCCCCCAGCCCTCGCGCTCGGCCTCGGCCGCGACTCCGGCGACGAAGCGCGCGCCGATTCCGGGCAGGCGGCTCCCATGCGCCGCCTCGGTCGGAGACGGATCTCGACCGACCGCAAACAGGGGAGCTGCCGTTACCCCGCCGGACACTCGGCTCCCGGCTCGCGCCAAACCGGTAGTCGCACCGTGAAACATGTTCCGCGACCGAGCGTGCTGCGAACGTCGATCGTGCCCCCGTGGGCCTCAGCCAGATCGAGCGCCACGGCCAGACCGAGCCCGACACCTGGCTCCGACCGGCCGGGGACCTGGAAGAAAGAACTCGTCGAAGACATACGGGAGATCACCTTCGGCGATCCCCCGGCCGCGATCCTCGACGGCCACTGAAATCTCCGTTTCGGTGAGCACGCCCGTGACGGTGACAGCCGTCCCGGGTGGGCCATACTTGATCCCG
>CAVSFZ010000026.1:0-259356 GCA_963727235.1 uncultured Actinomycetes bacterium | reverse complement strand
CACGGGGTCACCGTCGTTGAATCCCACCATGCGGTATCGCAGCTGCGCCACTGCCAGGCCGCGATCCCTTCCGCGGCGGCTGAGGTCGAGGCTGAAGGGCAGCATTCTCAGCGCCGCCGGGCGCAGGTGCGAGTCGGATCGCCGGTCCTTGGACTTGCCGCCGTGCGCAACCACGACCACCGCTCGTGCGCGCTGCTTCTGCCCGAACTCGAGCAGTCCCGGAGCTCGGGCGTCGGCGTTTGTCATCTGCGGGATGGTACCGGTGTCGATGTTCTCCACAGACATGATTCGGCCCGCCCCGCCAAATGGTTCAGCGGGACGGGCCGAAACGTGCTCGAGGATCAGTCGCCCGAGGCTGGGGTGATGTCCGGAGCGTCGACGGTGCGGATCGGTCCCTTGAACCACTTGTTGGCGGACACGAACCACGAGATCACGGCATACAGAGCGACCACGCCGACGATCACCGGGCAGTAGTTGATCAGCCCGTTGTTCCAGACGAAGTCGGCGTTCCCGGGCACGCCTCCGGGTGCGGTGGGCAGGAAGGCGATGATGCAGACCACGATCACCTCGATCACTGCCAGCGGGCACATCCACTTGTACTTGTTGCCGAGCGTCCACGGGCCGGACTGGAACGCCGAACCCATGCGCCACCTCAGGAAGATCGGAATCGAGTAGGCGATGTACAGGCCCACCACGGTCACCGACGCCAGCGCGTAGAACGCGATCGGGATGTTCGCCGGGTTTCCGTAGAGCGCCGGCAGGGCGACGATCAGGCAGATGGTCGCCATGCCCAGCGTGGCGTTTCGGGGAGCGCGGTTGGGCGCCACCTTCGACCACACCTGATGGCCCGGGAGCGCCCGGTCTCGGCTGAATGCGTACATCATGCGCGAGGCGCTGGTCATCCCCGAGCCGCCGCAGAAGAACTGGCCGATCGTGGAGATGATCATCACGGCCTTGAATGCGGCCAGGCCCAGCGCGCCGGCGAAGATGCCGATCGACGAGCCGGCCCCGTAGACGGACGTCGACACGTCGTTGACGTTCTTGACTGCGAACAGGAAGCACAGCAGCAGGATCCAGCCGAAGATCCACGAGTAGAACACCGATCGCCACATGCCCTGCGCGGCTGCCTTGGCCGCTCCGGTGGTCTCCTCCGAAAGGTGTGCGGAGGCATCGAACCCGGTGATCGTGTACTGGGTCAGGATCACACCCAAGGGCACGACGTACAGGAAGAACTTGAGGCTGCTGGTGCTGCCTCCGTCAAAGCCGGAGTTGTTGATCCACTGCGTGAACACAAACGATGGGCTCTGGTGCGAGTCGGGGGCGAAGATCAGGATCAGCACGATCACCGCAGCTCCCACGATGTGCCAGTAGGCCGAACCGTTGTTCCAGTACGACAGGATGTGCGACGGGAACAGGTTGATGAACACGTGGCAGACCAGGACGATGATGTAGATGATGAAGATGTTGGTGAGCTTGAACGCGTCGTAGCTCGAGTCGAACAGGCCGATCGTGTACGAGGCGAACGAGGCGCAGGCGTAGTCCACCGACGCCACCACGCCCACCAGCCCGACCAGGTTCATCCAGCCGGTGAACCAGCCCCACGAGGGCCCGCCGAGCTTCGACGCCCAGTAGTAGATGCCGCCCGCTGTGGGCATCGACGAGCAGATCTCCGCCATGCAGAGGGCGATCACCAGGATCAGCGCTCCGACCACGGGCCAGCCGATCGACACCATCACCGGGCCGCCGTTGTTCCATGCTGCGAAGAAGTTCGTAAAACAACCTGCGAGTACCGAGATGATCGAGAACGAGATCGCAAAGTTGGTGAAACCACCCCAGGAGCGTTCCAGCTCCTGTTTGTAGCCAAGCTCAGCAAGCAGCGCCTCGTCGGCGTTGAGCTTTGGCGAGCCTTCCGGCGGGGTTGCCATAAAGCCTCCTCGGGATATGTGGACCGGTGCCTGCCTCAAGACCGGTTCGCGCGATCTTACGAAATAATTGCGCCGGAGTACAGAGGCGAGTCAGGCAACTGCAAATTGCAGTGAATGCGATACCGGGTCTGCCCGCACCAGCCGCACCCTCATGACCGACCCGGGAGTGGGGGCGGGATCGCTGTGGACGCGCGCGCGCACCAGCGGATCGGCGATCCAGATGTGCGCGCCGCGCTTGTCCACATCGGTGACCGCGGCCGAGAATGTCTCACCCACCCGGTGCTCGAGCAGCCGCACCTCCACCTCATCCACCAGCGCCCGCTCGAGCTGGCCCGCCCGCGCCCCCGCCTCGGCCATGGCGTCTGGGAGACGAGTGAGCGTCTCGATCTCCGCCGGGCTGGGCCTCGCATCCGCGCACAGCTCCACCAGCAGGTCGAGCACGTACCGGTCGGCCAGGCGCCGCATGGGAGCGGTGGAGTGGGCGTAGATCGTCGCCAGCGCCGCATGCTCGGGGTGGGGTGGGACGGCGCCGTCGAACGCGGTGTACCCGGCGTGGCCCATCACCCCCCGGGCCTCGGTCAGAAGTGCGGCCTCACGCGGCTTGGCCGGATCGAGCGACCGGGCGAAATCGGGATATGACAGTCCCGTCGGCCATGGCACCTGAAGCGCCTGTGCGCTCCGCCGAAACGCCGCCAGCCGGTAGTCGTCGACGCCCTCCATCGTTCGCAGCAACCCGACGTGATGGGACACCATGATGCCCGCCGCCGCGATCCCGGCCAGCAGTGAGACCTGGGCGTTCCAGTCCTCGCTGGGCGCCCGCTGCTCCAGCTGGAGCCGGTAGCCGTTCGGCTTCGCGCGATCATGCACGATCGTCTGCTCCGGCACCTGTAGCTGCAAACCGCCGCGGGCGATCTCGAGTGCCTGCCGCAGCTCGCCGATCTGCTCCAGCAACGCCGAGTGCTCTCCCGTCAACCCGGCGTAGTCGTATTGCCGGCGGCTGCGCACCATCGCCCGTTGCACCGAGACCGCTGTCTGCTCGCCGCTCTCGTCCAGGTCGATCGTGAACACCACCGCCGGTCGATCGACCCCGGGTAGGAGGCTTGCGGCGTTCTCACTCAGCACCGGGGGGTAGAGCGGGATCCGCAGGTCGGGGCAGTACACCGTTTCCCCCCGCGCCCAGGCCTCACGCTCGATCACACCGCCGCGCTCGACAAACTCGGCCACGTCGGCGATCGCATACCGCACCCGGTAGCCCTGGTCGCGACGTTCGAGCTGCATCGCCTGGTCGAGGTCGCGGCTTCCCTCCGGGTCGACTGTGAAGAACTCGAGCGCACGCAGGTCGGCCCGACCTGCGGCGCTGACCGTCCGCTGGGCCGCTTGATCGGCCGCGGTCTGTACCTCTGCGGGGAACTGCTTGGGGATCTCGAACTGCTCGCGAATACGCTCGAACCCCGGATCCGGCGCGGGATCGGGAGGCGGGCGCAGCCGCAGGATCTGGCGATGCATCAGTGAGGCTGGGTACGCCGCCTACTGCGCTTCGGCCGCCGCCTCGGCTGCGCTCTCGCCGATCCACGGCATCATCGAGCGAAGCTGGGCGCCCACCTGCTCCAGCTGCGTATCGGCCGCCTCCTGGCGCATGCGCTTGAAGTTGGGCCGGCCGTTGGCCTCCTCGGCCATCATCTCGGAGGCGAACACTCCGTCCTGCACGTCCTTCAGTACCTGCCGCATGTTTTGCCGCACGTGATCGTCGATCACCTTGGGGCCGCGGGTGAGGTCGCCGTACTCGGCCGTGTCCGAGATCGAGTAGCGCATACCCGCCAGGCCGCCCTCGTACATCAAATCGACGATCAGCTTGAGCTCGTGCAGGCACTCGAAGTAGGCGATCTCCGGCTGGTAGCCGGCCTCCACCAACGTCTCGAACCCCATCTGCACCAGGTGGCTGGCGCCGCCGCAGAGCACGGCCTGCTCGCCGAACAGGTCGGTCTCGGTCTCCTCGGTGAAGGTGGTCTCGATCAGCCCGCCGCGGGCACAGCCGATGGCGTGCCCGTAGGCCAGTGCCAGCGTGTGCGCGTTGCCGGTCGAGTCCTGCTCCACCGCGATCAGGCCGGGAACGCCGATGCCGTCCACGTACTGACGCCGCACCAGGTGTCCGGGGCCCTTGGGGGCGATCATGGCAACGTCCACGTCTGAGCGGGGCGTGATGCCCTTGAACCGGATGTTGAAGCCGTGGGCGAACATCAGCATCGCACCGGGCTTGAGGTTCGGCTCGATCTGGTCGCGGTACACGCCGGCCTGGATGTGGTCGGGTACCAGCAGCATGACCACGTCGGCCTCGGCGGTGGCGTCGGCCACCGTCTCCACGCGCAGCCCGTCGGCGGTGGCCGTGTTCCACGCGCGCGAGTCCGGCCGCGCGCCCACCACCACGGTGTTGCCCGAGTCGTGATTGTTGAGGGCATGCGCGTGCCCCTGGCTGCCGTAGCCGATCACCGCGATCGTCTTGCCGGCCAGTGCCGACGGGTCACAGTCGGATTCGTAATAGATCTTGGCGCTCATGCAACCACCCTCATTCGTTTACGTGTCTGAAGCTCGCCGTCTCGGTCGAGCGCGATCCGGCCGGTGCGGACGAGCTCTCGAATCCCGTACGGGGAGAGCAGTTCCTCCAGCGCCTGCAGGCGGTCGGGGGCGCCGACGCATGCGAAGGTAATCGCAGAAGGCCCGACGTCGACCACCCGGGCCTCGAACACCTCGGCCAGCCCGATGATCTCCGGTCGCCGCTCCGGCGTCGATTCGACCTTGATCATGGTCAGCTCCAGCTGCACTGCGGTTTCGCCGAGCTCCTGCACCTTGAGCACGTCGACCAGCTTGTACAGCTGCTTGGTGACCTGATCGACCGAATGCTGGGCGCAGTCGACCCGGATCGTGATCCGGCTGCGGGTGGGATCCTCGGTGGGACCGACCGCAAGCGAATCGATATTGAATCCGCGGCGGGCGAACAGCCCGGCGCACCGCGTGAGCACGCCGGGGCGGTTGTGCACCAGCACCGAGAGCGTGTGGAAGCTGCTCATCAGACTCCCTCCTCGACCCAGGCGTTGTCGTCGTCGGCCCACTCGACATCGATCATGTCGGCGGATGCTGCGCCTGCGGGCACCATCGGATACACCTTCTCCTCGTGGTCGACGCGGGCTTCGATCACCGCCGGGCCGCCGGCCGCCAGCGCGGCCGTGATCGCGGCGTCCACCTCCTCGGGCTTCTCACACCTGAAGGCGGGGATCCCGAAGCTCTCGGCCAGCTTGCAGTAGTCGGGCAGATCCATGGTCAGGTTGGTCTCGGAGAAGCGCTCGTCGTGGAACAGCTCCTGCCACTGCCGCACCATCCCCAGCCACCCGTTGTTGATGACCACGTGGATTGCCCCGATGCCGTACATCTTGGCGGTGGCCAGCTCCTGCATGGTCATCTGGAAGCAGCCGTCGCCGTCGATATTGATGACGATCGAGTCGGGCCGGCCGACCTTGGCTCCGATCGCTGCCGGTACGCCGAAGCCCATCGTGCCCAGGCCTCCCGAGGTCAGCCAGTTGCGCGGCTTCTCGATCTTGAGGTACTGCGCCGCCCACATCTGGTGCTGGCCGACGCCGGTCGTCCAGACCACGTCCTGGCCCTCGGTCAGATCGCGCAGCCGCTCGATCACATACTCGGGCTTGAGCGGCTCGGTGCGGCGGTACTTGAACGGGAACTCGCGCTTCCAGCCCCGCACCTGATCCAGCCATTCCACGGCCTTCGGCGGGCCGCCGTTCCCACGTGACTCGATGGCATCCGCCAGCTTGGGCACGATGTGCTCGAGCGAACCCACGATCGGGATCTGGGCCTCGCGGTTCTTGGAGATCTCGGCCGGGTCGACGTCCATGTGGATGATCTTGGCCCCGGGTGCGAACAGGTCGAGCTTGCCGGTGACGCGGTCGTCGAAGCGCGATCCGCAGGCGATCAGCAGATCGCAGCGGTTCATCGCCCAGTTGGCGGCCTTCGAGCCGTGCATCCCGGGCAGGCCGATGCACAGCGGGTGCGAGTCGGGGAACACGCCTTTGGCCATCAGCGTGGTCACCACGGGCATCTGCACCGCTTCGGCGACTCGGATCAGCTGGTCGGGGTCGACGTCGGCGTTGACGGCGCCGCCGCCCACGTAGAAGACCGGTCGCTCGGCCGCCAGGATCGCCTCGGCCGCGGTGATGATCTGCTTGGGGTGACCGTGGCGGGAGGGCTTGTAGCCGGGGATGTCGACCTGGCGCGGGTAGGCGAAGTCGAACGCTGTCAGCTGGATGTCCTTGGGGATGTCGATCAGCACCGGGCCGGGCCGGCCGCTGCGGGCGATGTGGAACGCCTCCTTGAACACGCGCGGGAGTTCCTCCACGTCGGCCACCAGCCAGGAGTGCTTGACGATGGGCATGGTGATGCCGGTGATATCGGCTTCCTGGAACGCGTCGGTGCCGATCAGATAGGTCTGCACCTGACCGGTGATGCACACGATCGGGGTGGAGTCGAGGTAGGCGTCGGCGATCGGTGTGACCAGGTTGGTGGCCCCGGGGCCCGAGGTCGCGATCGCGACGCCGACCTTGCCGGTGGCGCGGGCATAGCCCTGAGCCATGTGGCCGGCGCCCTGCTCGTGGCGCACCAGGTAATGGCGGATGGAGTGGTCGACGTTCGCCCAGGCGTCGTACAGGGGCAGGATCGCGCCGCCGGGGAGCCCGAACACATCGGTGACCCCTTCGGCCTCGAGACAGCGGATGACCGCTTCGGCTCCGGTGATTCGGTGTTTATCCATGGACGATCGGTTCAGAATACGGCTGGTCGGCGAACTCTGCTCCGGCAGTCGCGTGGTGCGGCAGCTCGGCGCAGACCTCCTGGCCGACCTCCCACGTGGTGTACGCGCGGCCGCCGTGGATCTGGTCTGCGGTGGAGACGCCGCGGGCCAGCACCGCGTCCGTGGCCTCGGTGATCGAGCGGCCGATGTCACGCCGGTCGAGGCCGTAGGTGAACATCATCGCCACCGACAGGATCATGGCGATCGGGTTGGCTGCCCCCTGACCCGCGATGTCGGGGGCGGAGCCGTGCACCGGCTCGAAGATTCCCGGCGTCTGGTCGCTGAGCGACGCCGATGGAGCCAGGCCCAATCCGCCGCCGACCGCCGCGGCCAGGTCGGACAGGATGTCGCCGAAGAGGTTCTCGGTCAGGATCACGTCGTAGCGAGACGGCACGGTTGCCAGGTTCATCGCGAACGAGTCGACCAGCTCATGCGTGAGCGTCAGCTCAGGCGCCTCGGCGGCGTGCAGTTCGGTGACCACCGACCGCCACAGCTTGGAGGTGGCCAGCACGTTCGCCTTGTCCACGCTCACCACTCGGCCGCTGCGCCGCCGGGCCAGCCGAAACGCCCATCGTGTGACCCGCTCGATCTGCTCCCGTGTGTAGGAGCACATGTCCGAGGCGGCATCCTCGGTGAGCGCCTTCTTGCCGAAGTACAGGCCGCCGGTGAGCTCCCGCACGACGATCAGGTCGATGTCGCCCTGGCGCACCGGCCGCAGGTTGGCGAAGGTGTCAAGCTCCTTGCGGAGGTCGAGCAGGCCTTGCTCGGGGCGGGTCGAGGAGGTCTCCCAGCGAGGTCCGCCGACGGCGCCCAGCAGCACCGCGTCAGACGCCCGCACGGCAGCGCGGACGTGAGCGGGGAAGGGGTCGCCGTGACGGTCGATGGCTTCACCGCCGAACGGCAGGTGCACCTGCCGCACGCGCACGCCGAAGAGGGTCGAGACGGCATCGATCACACGGCCGGCCTCGGCCATCACCTCGGGGCCGACGCCGTCACCGGCAAGACAGGCGACGATGGGGATTGGTCGTGGCGTGGTGGTCATCACACTCCTATCGGCGCCTGTTCAGGCTCGGTGGCTGCCTTGGCGTGGGCGCAGGCCCGCAAGTATGCCTCAGTGGAGGCCTCGGTCACGTCGGTGGAGACGGCTTGGCTGGTGAAGATGCGGCCGTGAGACTCGACCACGATGCGCACCTCTCCGAGCGCGTCCGCGCCGCCGGTGACCGCGCTGATGGTGTATTCGACCAGGGTCACGGGGATGTCCATCAGATTGTTGATCGCGGCGAAGGCGGCGTCGACCGGCCCATCGCCGGTGCCAACCGCGGTCTGCTCGCCCTCGGAGTCGGCAATCGTCACCTCGGCCGTGGCCCGCTCACCGGTGCGGGTCGAGATCGCGAGTGACACCAACCGGTACAGCTGCTTGCGTTCACGCAGCGAATCGGACGCGATCGCCTCCAGGTCGAGCGAGGTGATCTTGCCTTTGCGGTCGGCGATCGCCTTGAAGTGTACGAACGCCTGCTTCAGCTCCTCACCTTCGATGGTAAAGCCGAGGTCGGCGAAGGCCTGGCGCAGCGCGTGGCGGCCGGAGTGCTTGCCCAGCACGATGTCCGATCCGTGCAGCCCGACCGACTCGGCGTCCATGATCTCGTACGTGCGGCGGTTCGCCAACACGCCGTGCTGATGAATCCCGGCCTCGTGCGCAAACGCATTACGACCCACGATGGCCTTATTCGGTTGCACCACGTAACCAGTCAACCGTGACACCAATCGGGAGGTGCGCACGATCTCTTTGGTATTGATGTTGGTGCGCAGGCCGAAGCGCGGTTTGCGCGTCGCCAGAAGCATCACAATCTCCTCCATGGAGGCGTTCCCGGCGCGCTCACCGATTCCGTTGATGGTGCATTCGACCTGGCGTGCTCCGGCCTGAACTCCGGCCATCGAGTTCGCAACAGCCAGGCCCAGATCGTCGTGACAATGAACCGACAGGATCACACCCTCGAGCTCCTCGACGCGCTCGCGCAGACCCGTCAGGATCTCGACGTACTCCTCCGGGACCGTGTATCCGACGGTGTCGGGAATGTTGATGGTGGTTGCGCCGGCGGCGATCGCGGTACGCACCACCTGTGCCATGAAGTCGATGTCCGAGCGGGTGGCGTCTTCGCATGAGAACTCCACGTCAGAGCAGAACGCCTTGGCCTTGCGGACGGCGGCGTCGGCACCCTCGATCACCTCGTCCCGGGTCATCCGCAACTTGTGTTCCATATGAATATCCGACGTTGCGATGAAGACGTGAATCCGCGGATTCCTGGCATCCTGTAGTGCCTCGATGCAGGCGTCGACGTCCTCGAGATTTGTCCGTGCCAGCGAGGCAACGGTGCACTCCACGGCCTGGCTGACGGCGCGGATACCCTCCACCTCGCCTGGCGAGGAGATGGCAAAACCGGCCTCGATGATGTCCACGCCCAGCCGCTCCAGCTGGCGGGCAATCTCGATCTTTTCGTGGGCGTTCAATGCGATTCCCGGCGATTGCTCGCCGTCTCGCAAGGTCGTGTCGAATATGCGGACGGTGTCCCGTCCGGTGGGGTCGTCTGAACTCATGTCGTGCATCCTCCTCGATCTGGGGGAGATGCGGGCGCACCTCTCCCTGTGAGCTTCGGCGTATGCGCCGGTACCCGGCGCGTGGGTGCAGTAGCTCGCCCTACCGGGCGAGGAGCACGAGGCCGAGCAGAAGCGAGGAAGGCCGCAGCGATGCCCCGACAGGACGCCCGCTCAAGAACGAGCGGGCTGCGATCTCCTGATTCGGGCAAGCTGCAAACATCGTGGGGCACATGGTAGGGGAGGCTCTCCGATTCGTCAACCGCGAGCGTCGCGGGCACCGCGAACGGCCGGCCGCCGCAATCGCTTGCAGGGGATTTCGTGTATAAATGCTCCTCCAGGTCTTCGCTAACAACAATGAGGTGAAACATGCCGCGGTCAGGCGTAATCGGTGAGCAAATTTATGATCAGGTAGAAAAGCTTGTGGCGGACGGCATGAATCGCACGCAGGCCTTCGCTGAGATCTCCAAGCAGTCGGGGCGGCAGGCGGGGACGGTGGCCGCGAACTATTACCGGGTCGCGCGCAAGCGCGCCGGGGGCTCTCTGCGGAAGCGCAAGGCAAGCCCTGAGCGCAAGCCGCGAACGGCCGCCTCCAAGGGCGGACGGCCCCGGTCGACCCGCAACCGCCGGGCGGCGACCGGCGGCGGCGACATCGATGCGCTGGCGGCTCAGCTGGTTGCGAGCGTCGAAGCGCTTGCCGACGCGGTCAAGGCTCAGGGCGCCGAGGTCAAAGAGCTTCGGTCACGTTTGGACGGCGTGAAGAAGCTGCTCGGATAGCTCGCGCGAGCCGGGGGGGCGAGCAGAAATGGGCAAGAGCAAGAAGAAGCGTGATCGCCCTCATCTCAAGGGCATCTCAGAGATCCGTGCGTTCCTGCGCACGAATCAGACACCTGTGTACTTTGTGTCACCCACCGCGTTCAACCTCATGGGGCTCGACCGATGGGTGCAGAATCTCTACTACGTAACCTACTTCGACTCCTACGAGGGCGGGCATCCTCGTGTGTTCGTACCTGGGGAGCGCGACGCGCGCGAGTTCAACTCCATGGAGGAGATCTGTAATTACCTGCTCGGGCACAAGCAGGTCATCGACTTCATCCACAGCCACGGACCCACCGGCAAGGCGTGCTTTGTGATGTTCGACGAGCGCACCGAGGTGCTGGCAGCCGAGGCGGGGCTGGAAGTGATTCATCCCTCGGCGAAGCTGCGGGGGCGGCTCGACTCCAAGATCGTCACGACCAAGATCGGGAACCGCGCACGTGTGCCCAGCGTGCCCAACGTGCTCGGCCGGGCGGGGAGCTTCACCGACCTGAGGAAGCTGGCCGATGACGCCGGCCTGGGCGACCAGCTGGTCGTCCAGACGCCCTACGGCGACTCGGGACGCACCACGTACTTCATCAACTCGAGCGCGGACTGGGATAAGCACTCCAAGGCGATGGCGGGGGAGCAGCTGAAGGTGATGAAGCGAATCCGCCCGCTGGAAGTGTGTGTCGAG
This sequence comes from uncultured Actinomycetes bacterium, assembly GCA_963727235.1. Taxonomy (GTDB): domain Bacteria; phylum Actinomycetota; class Thermoleophilia; order Gaiellales; family JAICJC01; genus CAVPTL01. Next base: position 248,495 of record CAVSFZ010000026.1, on the reverse strand, counting down.
GCGGTGATCACGAAGTACGGCACGTTGGTGGGCCCGTATGTGGCGTCACTGGTGGGCTACCCCGAGTTGACCCCGTACGCGGGCGGCTGGTGCGGCAACGACATCTTTCCCGCCGTGCTGTCCGAGAAGCAGCGCAAGAAGGCATCCAAGATGACCCAGCGGCTGGGAGCGGAGTTGGCCAAGGAGGGCTACAAAGGCTTCTTCGAGGTCGACTACCTGCTGGACGTCGATACCGGAGAGTTGTATCTCGGCGAGCTCAATCCGCGCGTGTCGGGATTGTCACCGATCACTCATGTAACACTTGCCGCATATGCTGATATGCCGTTGTTTCTGTTCCATCTACTCGAGTACCTCGACGTCGACTATGAGATCGACGTCGACGAGATCAACGCACGATGGTCACGACTGGCCGCCGACGACGAGTGGAGTCAGTTGATCATCAAAGAGACAGAGGATCGGGTGGAGTTGCTCACTCGCGCTCCGCGCACCGGAATCTGGCACCTGGATGAGAACGGTCAGTTTCGCTTCCGCCGGTGGGCTCACGACTGGCACTCCATCATCGACGAGTCAGAGGCGTTCTATCTGCGCGTCGCCGCACCCGGGGACTATCGCTACAAAGGTGCGGACCTGGGAGTGCTGGTCACACGCGGGCGCATGCAGACCTCCGATCATCGGCTGACCGAACGCTGCCATACGTGGATCAACGGGATCAAGAGCCACTACGCCGGCAAGCCGGTGGAATCCGAACTGGAGCGGCCACCGCTCGACCCGTTCGCGTTCAAGCTGGGGTGAACGACTCGGTGACCGAGACGCCGTAGCGCTCGAGTCGCTCGAACAGCGGGCCGAACGGCACCGCCTGCTCGCTGGGAAGCACACCGCGATGGTCGAGCTCCCCGGCCACGATCATGTTCGCAACCACCGCCGGGGGACACGCCGTGGACAGCACCCCGCCGCCGAACTCGAGCCTCGGCACCGGGCGGGTGATGCATTCGACCACCGCCGTGCCGCGGTCGCCGTATGCCTCGATGCGATGGATGCCGAATGCCTCCAGGCTGGGTGAGGTGCGCGGCAGGCGCGCCAGCAGTGCCAGCAGCACCGACCGGGGTACGACGCTCTGGCCGTGGACGTCCACGGCCGTCGTGGACGCCAGGCCGAGGTCGGTGAGCAGCCGGATCCGCTCGAGGAAGGCCGGGTTGAGCGACAGCTGGAAGCTGACTTGGCGGGCGCCAAACGAGCGGGGGAAGGTGGCCTGCTCGGAGTGGATGGTGTAGATCGTGGAGGCGGGGCCGATGGGATCGCCGAATTCGACCACGCCGGCATCGGACATCGGCTCGAGGTAGGTGACCACCCCGTCGCGCACAACCGGGGTGGGCATTGACAGCTCGTCCAGGATCGTGTCCACGGCATAGGGCGCGACCAGTGGGCCGGCCGGCGGGTTGGGGTCACGCCCGGCGGCACCGACCACGATCGTCTCGACCTGCCCGCCCAGCAGCTCCACCGCCCGGGCGGCCATCACGTTGGTCTTGCCGGGAGTCGAGCCCATGCCCAGCACGGCCAGCAGCCCGGCCTGGCGGAACTGGGCGTCCAGCTCGAGCTGCTCGCCGGTGATGTGGAACAGCCCGCCCAGATCGAGATAGTGGCAGCCGGCCTGCAGTGCGGCCCGCATCGCATCCAGGTTGATGCGATACGCGGCCGTGTTCAGCAAGAGGCTCGAGCCGGCCAGCGTGGCCGCGGCAGCGTCCGGGTCGCGGATGTCCAGGAAATCGGCGCCGGCCTTGCCTGTCCCGTACCGGGCCGCCACCTCGGCGGCCCGCTCGGGATTGATGTCGAGGCAGCGAATCTCGGTCACGGCGTCGTGCTCGGCCAGGGTTGCCACGATCGCCGGGCCGATGATGCCGGCCGCCCCCACCACGGAGACAACGCTCAACCGACCGGCTCCAGCCTGCGGCTGAGCTGATCGGCCCGCAGTGCCAGCCACAGCTCCATGCGGTCGCGGGCGGCGGATAGATCCCGCCCGGTCAGCTGCTCGATCTTGCGCACCCGGTAGCGCAGCGTGTGTCGGTGGACGTGCATCGCGGCCGCTGCCTCGGCCCAGCGGCCGTTGGCTTCGATGTAGGCCCGCAGCGTCTCGATCAGCTCGGAGCCGTGCACCGCGTCGTGGGTGACCAGCGGTCCCAGCACCGCATCGCAGTAGAGCTCGATGGCACGCTCGTCCTGCAGCGACAGAAGCAGCTGCATCGAGCCGAGCTCGCGGAAGGTGGCCACCGCCGGGCTCGCTCCCGGCGGGTGTGCGTCCAGCGCGTACAGGGCCTCGTCATAGCAGCGTGGCAGCTGGTCGGGTTGGTCACGGACACGACCCACCCCGGCGGCGACAGCCGCCGTGGTCTCCAGCAGCTCGGCCGCTCGGGCCTCGGCTGCCGCGTCGTCGGGTGCCTCGATCAGTACGGCCGCGATCCCGTCGCGCACGCTGGTCGGCCCCGCACCGGCGACGGCGTCGGCGACGCGCGCGAGCGCGTGGGTACCGCTGCCGTCTGCCCGCAGCATCACGAACGTCAGCGGCAGGGTGCCTCGCAGCCCGAAGGCGCGGGTGCGGCGGCGGAGCTCCCGGGCGCTGATCTCTCCGGCCACGATGGCCTCCACCAAGTCGCCGGCCAGCCGGCGCTCGGTCTCGGCCACCCGCTGGTTCGAGAGGCCGGTGAAGACCGCCTCGGTGATCGCGATGAAGGGGATCTCATAGGGAATCGTGAACACGGGGAAGCCCAGCCGGTCGGCGGCCGCCCGGGCTTCGGCGGGGCACTCCTCGAAGCCGAACCCGAGTCCCAGCCCCAGCCCTGCGAGTCCGCTTTGGGCCAGCAGCTCGACGAACCGCTGAGCGTCAGCCTCCAGCGGGCGGCCGGTGGTCAGGAGCAGCTCGCTTCCCCGCAGCCAGGGGGTGGGGTCGGCCAGCTCGGAGCTGTGCACCCAGCGCACCGGCGCCGACACCCGCTCGGCCCCGGCCACCAATGTCAGCTCGAGCTCGTCCAGCCCCAGGATGTCGGCAACGGTCAGCAACGTCTGCCGGTCAGGTCGCGACGGTCTCACGGCTGCGGCCGCGAGTCATCTCGACCCAGGCTTCGTCCAGGACGGTGTCCAGCACGTCGTGGATGTAGTCCAGGTCGGGGCGGGTCGCGATCAGCGGAGGCGACAGCTGGATCACCGGGTCGCCGCGGTCGTCCGCCCGGCAGATCAGACCCGACTCGTACAGGCGGCCCGAGAGGAACCCGCGCAGCAGGTGCTCGGCCTCGTCATCGCTGAAGGTCTGCTTGGTCTCCTTGTCCTTCACCAGCTCCAGCGACATGAAGTACCCGGCGCCGCGCACGTCGCCCACGATCGGCTTGGTGCCGAGGTCGTCCAGCACCGACTTGAAGTACGACTCGTTTTCGAGCACGTTCTCGAGCACCCGCTCGCGTTTCATGATCTCGAGGTTCTTGAGCGCCACCGCGGTGCACACGGGGTGGCCGCCGTAGGTGATGCCGTGGTTGAACATGGCGGTGCCCTCGAGGAACGGAGCCGCCACGTCGTCGGTCATCAGCACACCGCCCAGCGGCACATGGGCGGAGCCGATGCCCTTGGCGAAGGTGATGATGTCGGGGCGGATGTCGTAGCGCTCCGAGCCGAACCAGTAGCCCAGCCGTCCGAACGCGCAGATCACCTCGTCGGCAACCAGCAGGATGCCGTACTCGGAGCACAGCTCGCGCACACCCTGGTAGTAGCCCGCGGGCGGCGTGAAGGTGCCGCCGGAGTTCTGCACCGGCTCCATGAACACCGCCGCCACCGTCTCGGGATCCTCCTGCTCGATCACGCCGCGCAGCTCATCCAGCAAAAAGGCCGTGAACTCGGCCTCGGTCTCGCCCTCCGGGCGCCGGTAGGAGTTGGTGTTGGAGACGTGGTGGACGCCCTGCATCAACGGCTCGAACGGCGTCTTGATGGCCGAGATCCCGGTCAGCGAGAGGGCACCCAGGGTGGTGCCATGGTAGGCGATCCGGCGGGCGATCATCTTGTACCGGTTGCGAAAGCCGTGCAGCTGGTGGTACTGCTTGACCAGCTTGATGATGGCCTCGTTGGCCTCCGAGCCGCCCGAGACGAAGAACGTTCGGTTGAGGTTGCCCGGCGCCAGCTTGGAGATCTCCCCGGCCAATTCGATCACGGGCGGGTGGGCGTAGTTCCAGTTGATGTAGAACGGAAGCCGCTCCATCTGCTTGGCGGCGACCTCGCCCAGCTCCGCGCCGAAGCTGTACCCGATCTGGGTGCAGAACAGCCCTGAGAGCCCGTCGAAGTACTTCTTGCCCTTGGTGTCGTACAGCCAGCAGCCCTCGCCGTGGCTGATCACCGGGACATCCTCCGTCTGGTACGCGCTCTGACGGGTGAAGTGCATCAGCAGGTGGCGCTTGGCCGTCTCTTGGAGCTGGGCGTGATCTGCAGCCATGCGGCAGTCCTTTCAGGTGTACCGGCGGAGTCGGTTTGGACAGACTGGCCAATGCTACCAGTAGATGTGGGCACTAACGCGACCTTCGGCTTATACTCGCTGGCGCATCCCAATCGACCGCACACGGGGGTTAGTCATGGCCGTATCAGTCTCAGGTTCGCGTACCGAAGCTCTTCGCGAGCAGCGTGACAGGTATGTCGCCAAGGGCGTCTCGATCCAGCCGATCTTCGCTCAGAGTGCCCACGGCACCAAGCTCACCGATGTCGACGGCAAGGAGTACCTGGACTTCGCCGGTGGCATCGGCGTGATCAATCTCGGGCACACGCCCGACGCTGTCGTGGCCGCGATCAAGGCCCAGGCCGATGCATTGCTGCACTCCTGCTTCCCCGTTGCTGGATACGAGCCGTACATCGATGTCTGCCGGCTGCTGTGTGAGAACACGCCCGGGACCCACCCCAAGAAGGCGCTGCTGGTGAACTCCGGCGCCGAGGCGGTCGAGAACGCGGTCAAGATCGCTCGGTACACGACCAATCGCGACGCCGTGATCACGTTTGACCGCGGCTTTCACGGCCGCACGCTGCTGACCCTGACGCTGACCTCCAAGCTCGTCTACAAGCGCGGCATGGGGCCGTTCGCCCCCGAGGTGTACCGCGCCCCCGCGCCCTATCCCTATCGGGACATCACCACCGAGGACGCGCTGGCCAAGCTCGACTGGATGTTCAAGGCGACGGTCGACCCCAAAGGCGTGGCGTGCATGATCCTGGAGCCGGTGCAGGGCGAGGGCGGGTTTACGGTGATGCCGCCCGAGTTCATCCGCGGGCTCAAGGCGCGCTGTGAGGAGCACGGCATCCTCTACATCGACGATGAGGTGCAGGCCGGCATGGGCCGTACCGGCAAGCTTTGGGGGATCGAGCATGCGGGCGTCGTGCCCGACCTGATGACCGTGGGCAAGTCGCTGGCGTCCGGTATGCCGCTGGCCGGCGTGGTCGGCCGGGCCGACGTGATCGACGCCGTGCACGTGGGAGGCCTGGGATCCACCTACGGCGGCAACCCGGTGGCGTGTGCGGCCGGGGTGGAGAGCATCAAGGCGATCGCCGACCCGGCCTTCCTGCAAGCCGCGACCGATCACGGCATCACGATTCAGCGCCGCCTGCACGAGATGGCCGACCGGATCGACTGCATCGGCGAGGTGCGGGGAATCGGGCCGATGGCCGCCATCGAGCTGGTCGAGGATCGCGCCACCAAGGAGCCCGCCGCCGGGATCGCCGGGGCGGCCGTTGCCGGTGCGCTCGAGCGGGGGCTGATTCTGCTCAAGACCGGCATCTACGACAACGTGATTCGGATCCTGGTTCCGGTGAACGCCTCGGACGAGGATCTGAACGCCGGCCTGGACATTCTGGAGGAGTCGCTGACGGCGGCTGCGGCCGCGTAGCTTCACCGATTCTGCGGTTGTAAGGATTCCGTGAGCAGAGCGCATTAACGGCGCATCGCGTCGTGCCGGTTTGGTAGCGTCAGCGCTTATGTTCGCCCGAGGCCAGTCGCGTCGGCACCCCCTGCTGCGCGTGACCCGAGCACTGTGGATGGCTGTTGTGCTCGCACTTACTGTCGTGCTTGCGGTGACCGCAACCACCGCCTCAGCGACCTCGCTGGCGAGCCTCAAGGCTCAAGCCCGCGCGGCCAACGCCCGCGTGAACGAGCTGTACGTCGCGTCCGAGCAGCAGGTGCAGCACTACGACGCCGTGCACCAGCGGTACGTGAACACCCGCACCCACTACCGGCAGACGCTGGCGGCGGTGAAGGTCGCGAAGTACAACCTCAAGGTTGCCAAGAACCGGCTTGCGGCCAGCCTCACGCGGTCGTACAAGTCCGGCAATCAGGATCCGGTGACTTACATGCTTGCGGCCAAGTCGGTGAGCGACCTGGTGAACCAGGTGCAGCTGTATGACCGTACCAATTCGGACAACAGCGACCTGCTCAAGCAAGTCACCACCTACCGGCATGTGATCGCGCATCAGAAGGCGGTGCTGAAGAAGCAGACCGCCGCCCTCCAAGAGCAGAACGCCCAGTCCGAGGCCGCCAAGAACGCTGCGCTCACGAGCCTGCAGGCGGCACAGGACTACAAGGCCAATCTCAACGTCAAGATCCGCAACCTGATCGATCAGCAGGCGGCCGCGGCGGCCGCAGCGGCCGCTCAGGCAGCGGCCGCAGCCGCCAATCAGCCGTCCAGCGGCGGTGGGGGTGGCGGCGGCGGATACGGCGGGTCGATCCCGATCCCGCCGTCCAGTTCTCTCGGTGGCAAGGCGGTCGCCATCGCAGAGCAGTACCTGGGTGTGCCGTACGTGTACGGCGGCGCCAGCCCCTCAGGATTCGACTGCTCCGGGCTCGTCATGTACGTCTACGCGCAGCTCGGTGTCGGCCTCCCGCACAACGCCGCCGCGCAGTACGCCTCACTCCCGCACGTCCCGCTGAGCGCGCTCCAGCCCGGCGATCTGGTGTTCTTCTACGGCTTCGGCCACGTCGGCATCTACGTCGGCAACAACACCGTCATCCACGCGCCACACACCGGCACGGTCGTCCAATTCGAGAACATGTCGTATATGGGACCCATCGCCGCCGCCCGCGTCCCCGGCTGAGGCTGATCCGTTGGGCCGTGCCTCAGAGCGCCTGTCGTACATCAGCGCCAGTAGGCGGGTGAATAATTGGTGCCAGGCACCAATTATTCACCGTTCTTCACCAACGCTGTAGCGCAGGAGTACGGTGCCGTTGTTAAAGCGGCGTTCGTCCAGGAGCTCGAGGTTCAGGTGGACGTCGGCGGGCAGTGCGGGCTTACCGCCGCCCACGATGACCGGCGTCAGCAGGAGCAGGATCTCGTCCACCAAGCCGGCGGTGAACGCCGCGCCGGCCAGTTCCGGCCCACCCACGGAGATGTCGCGACCTGCCGATGCCTTCAGCTGCCGTACCCGCTCGGGATCGAACTCCCGCTCGAGTTGCGTCTTCACGGTGGACACGGTTGCCAGCGTTCTGGAGTACACGATCTTGTCTGCCGCCCGCCAGATCTCCGCATAGTCGCGCATGGCCGGGTGCTGGTCGGGCCCGGTGTCCATCGTCTCCCAGACAGCCATCACCTCGAACATCCGTCGGCCGTACAGGTGTGTCCCCACCTGCCGCTCGAGATCGTTCACGGCCATGTGCACCTGCTCGTCCGGCGCCGCCCACTCGAAGCCGCCGTCGGCGTCTTCGATGTACCCGTCCAGCGATGCCAGCGCCGAGTAGATCAGCTTGGCCATCGCTCAGCGGGCGTGCCGTTCCAGCCAGCGGGCCAGCGTGTCACCGGTATCGATCACGTGAGCCTGCAGCCGCTTCCGTGCCTGGCGCGGCTCGGGCGCGTTCAGCAACTCGACGATCCGGTCATGGTCTTCGATCGACCGCACGATGATGCCCGGGTCGTCGCCGAACGTATGCCAGGCCAGCGACCGCGGCACCCGATTGGCCAGCGACTGCACCGTCTCACGCAGCGGCGGGCAGTTGGACGCCGCCAGGATCACGTTGTGGAACAGCTCGTTGGCGTGCGACCACTGCTCGCGAATGATCGCCCGGCCGCGGTCGTCGTCCGGTGCGAGCGTGCCGTGCCGGTCACACCCGGCCCGCAACAGCGACTGGGCCGTGGCCAGGTCGGCGTTGTCGTAGTTCGTCAGCCGGCCGGCAGCGCGCTCCGCCGCCAAACCCTCCAGCTCAGCGCGCACCAGGAAGATGTTGCGACACTCCGCGGCGGTGAACGCCCGCACCAACGCGCCGCGGTGCCCCAGCTGCTCGACCAGCCCGATCGCCTGAAGCTGGCGCAGGGCCTCCCGGATGGGGGTGCGGCTGACTCCGAATCGGGCTGCCAGGTCCTCCTGCCGGAGCCGGGTGCCCATCGGGATCTCGCCGGTCATGATCTCGATCTGCAAGGTATGGGCGAGATCGTCGGCGCGGCTGATGGGTGAAGTCGAACTCACCGTTCGATGCTAGCAGGGGGAACCAGCTAGCAGCAGATTACACTTGTATCCTGGACTTTGCAGTTTGGATCCAAAGTCGGTAGGGTTCACCCCTACTTCTGCATCTCACGGAGGATTGATGTCGTCTCAAGCCCAAGCAAAACTGCCGCCCATCGAGCACATCAAGGACCGCAAGAACGGTCTGGATGTGCTCGCAGACATCTACCGCTACGCGGAGCTCGGCTTCGATGCGATCGAGCCTGATGACCTCGCACTGTTTCGCTGGTACGGCGTTTACACCCAGCGCGCCGAGGAGTCGGCAGCGTCGATCGATCCGGGTCCGTCCGAGGATACGGACGGCTACTTCATGCTGCGGGTCAAGTTCCCCGGCGGCGGCGTCAGCTCCGAGCAGCTGCGCACCATCGGCCGGCTCTCAGAACGGTATGGCCGGAGCATGGGCGATATCACCACCCGTCAGAACATCCAGCTGCACTGGCTGGCGATCGAGGACATGCCGGTGGTGTTGGACGAGCTGAATGCCGCGGGCCTCTCGTTCACCCAGGCCTGCGGCGACGTGTGGCGTAACATCGTGGGCTGCCCGCTGGCAGGAGTCGACGGCCATGAGCTGCTCGACTCGCGGCCGCTGATCCAGGAGCTGGAACAACGTTTCGTGGGCGATCGACGGTTCTCCAACCTGCCGCGCAAGTTCAAGGTGTCGGTGTCGGGCTGCATCCACGGCTGCGCCCAGCACGAGATCAACGACGTGGCGCTGGTGGCGGTCGAGAAGGACGGCGAGATTGGCTACGACGTGTGGGTCGGCGGCGGGCTCGGTGCGTCGGCGCGGATGGGGCGCCGGCTGGACGTGTTCGTGGCGCCGGACGAAGCTGCCGAGGTGTGCGAGGCGATCACCGAGATCTACCGCGACGAGGGCAACCGCACCAAGCGCACCCGCGCTCGGATCAAGTTCCTGGTGGACGAGTGGGGAGTCGAGCGGCTGCGGGCAGAGGTCGAGGCCAAAGTCGGCCGTCCGCTCAAGACCTCGGTTGCCCCGCCGGCGCCGATCGACCCGCATCGCGACCACCTTGGCATCCACCCCCAGAGCGACCCCGGGCTGTACTACATCGGAGCGACCACCCTGCGCGGCCGCTTCACCGCCGACCAGATGATCGGCGTAGCGGATGTGGCCGACCGGTTCGGATCGGGAGCGATCCGGTGCACCAACCGCCAGAACCTGATCGTGCTGGACGTGCCCGACGCTCTGGTGGACGAAGCGGCGGCGTCGCTGGCCGATCTGGGGCTCCCCACCGAGGCATCGACCTTCCGTCGGGGCGTGATCTCGTGCACCGGCATGCAGTTCTGCAAGCTCGCGATCGTCGAGACCAAGGATCGCGCGGCCGAGCTGATCGACCACCTGGAACGGCGGGTGGGGGATCTGGCCGGATCGCTGCGCATCAACCTCAACGGCTGCCCCAACGCCTGCGCTCAGTACCAGATCGCCGACATCGGTCTCCAGGGCGGTATCGCCCGGCTCGCGGACGGCTCCCGGGTGCAGGGGTTCATCCTGCACATCGGCGGCCATCTGGGTGAAGATTCCGGGTTCGGCCGGCGGGTGTCGTCCAAGGCCATGCCGGCGGACGAGATGAAGTACGCGGTGGAGCGGATCGTGCGCGCCTACGCCGCCGAGCGCGGCGTCGACGATGTCTTTGCGGACTGGTCGCAGCGGCAGAGCGACGCGCGGCTGGCGGGACTGGCCGGCGTTCCACTGGGCCGCGAGCGCGCTGCCGAGGTGGCCGCCTGACATCCCCCTGATCGCACGCTTTTGACGGATCCCCCGGGCCTTCTGTACCATGAGGCCAGCTAGTTGACGTGCCACCGGGGTCGATCCCCGGTATGTACGCATCGAGAGAGGCGGAGGGAACGGCCCTGTGAAGCCTCGGCAACCATCGCGTCCGGTCGGGCGGGAGAGGTGCCAATTCCGGCGGAATCCTCGGATTCCGAACGATGTGAACCGGCCTCTCCGGCGGACCAGGAGACGGCCCGAAACAGGGGATCGAACAGATGAAGGCCGCCCACTTGATTTGCAAGGGTTGCAGCGCAACCTACCCACTCGAGGCGCAGTTCGCCTGCGCCGCCTGCTTTGGTCCGCTCGAGGTCGGCTACACCGAGCTGGATGCCCAGGTCTCCCGCGAACGCATCGAGCAGGGGCCGCGGACGCTGTGGCGTTACGCCGACTTCCTGCCCGTGGGCCCGCCTCCGGTGGGCCTGCCGGTCGGACTCTCACCGCTGATCCGAGCCGACAATCTCGCCCGTGAGCTGGGCCTCGAATGCGAGCTGTACGTCAAGACCGAGACGTCGAACCCGACCCACTCGTTCAAGGACCGGGTGGTCGCGATCGCAGCTGCCAAGGCCGTCGAGCTGGGCTTCGAGGCACTCGCATGTGCGTCGACCGGGAATCTGGCCGGCGCGACCGCCGCCGCCGCGGCAGCGCTCGGCCTGCCGTCCTTCATCTTCGTGCCCGACGATCTGGAACGGGAGAAGATCGTGGCAGCAGCCGCGTACGGCGCCACCGTGTTCGCCGTCGACGGCTCCTACGACGATGTCAACCGGCTGTGCTCTGAGCTCGCCTACGAGCGGCCGTGGGCGTTCGTGAACGTGAACATGCGCGCGTACTACTCCGAGGGCTCAAAGACGATCGCACTCGAGACTGCCGAGCAGCTCGGCTGGAGGGCGCCCGACCGGGTGATCGCCCCGATCGCGTCCGGCTCGCTCTACACCAAGATCCTGGCCGGCTTCGAGCAGGGTCGAGCCGCGGGTCTGATCGCCCCCGGCGAGGCGCCGGTGATGCACGGCGCCCAGGGCCTCGGCTGCTCACCGGTGGCCACGGCGTTTGCCGCCGGCAGTGACGACGTCATCCCGGTGCGCCCCTCGGGGATCGCCAAGTCGCTTGCCATTGGCAATCCGGCTGACGGCGTGTTCGCGCTGGACGTCGCCCGCAGCACGGGGGGCACCATCGAGGCGGCCGATGACGATGAGATCGTGGCCGGCATCCGGCTGCTGGCGTCGACCACCGGCATCTTCACCGAGACCGCCGGGGGAGTCACCGTCGCGGTCCTCAAGAAGCTGGCCGAGAGCGGTCAGATCGGTGCCGGGGAGACGGTGGTCGCCTACATAACCGGCGACGGTCTGAAGACCATCGACGCGGTGGCGCCTGAGCTCTCCACGGTGGAGATTCCCGCCGACATCGACGCGGTCGATGCCGTGCTGGCCGCCGAGGTCGAGCACTCAGTCGGATAGGCAGGCCGGTCACCGGCGGCTGGTTCCCGGCCTGCTGAGCCTTATGATCGTCCGGGCCAACCGTCGGGGGATGGCCGGACTGGAGGATCTCGGCTCCCCGTTTTGAGGTGGCCGGCCTACCTGGTTATGCGACTGCGGTGGTGTGCAGGTCGAGCTCCAGGGCCTCCACCAGCGCGGCCTTGGGGCGGGCGCCGACGGCGCTTGCGACCACCTCGCCGTTCTTCACCAGCACGATGGTGGGAATGCTGAGCGCGTTGAAGCGGGCAGCCAGCCCGGGCTCGGCGTCCACGTCGACCTTGCCGACCTTGATCCGGCCCTGGTAGTCAGACGCGATCTCGTCGACGATCGGCGCGACCAGGCGACAGGGACCGCACCAGGCAGCCCACAGGTCGATCAGGACGGGCGACTCGGACTGGACGACCTCGGCCTGGAAATTTGACTCAGTGATTTCGATTGGGGTTGACATCCGTCTCCTTCGGAGAATCTGTTCAAGTGGGTAGTTATATACTTGCACATGCGCTAGACTGGTGCAAATGCTGGAACAGCCCTCACCTCAGGCAATGGACGCACTGGCGGACCGGTTCAGGCTGTTGTCGGAGCCCACCCGGCTGCGGCTTCTCTGGCTTGTCTCCGAGCGTGAGCGGTGCGTTGGCGACCTCGCCCAAGAGTTGGGATGCACCCAGGCAAACGTGTCCAAGCATCTCTCAATGCTGGCCGACGCGGGCCTCTTGCAGCGCCGCCGAGAAGGGCTGCACTGCTACCACATGGTGGCTGACCCCGAGGTGTTCGTGCTGTGCGAGGCGGCATTCGCCTCGGTGCGGCGAACCGCCGACGCGCGGGCCGCGCTCACATCCTCCGGCGAAGCGCCAGCACGTTCCTGACGTAGGAACGGCTGCCGGGGAAGATCCCGTAGGCCTGGACGGCGCCGGGACCCTGGTAGTACGCGGCCACCGCCAGCCGCTCGTTCCCGTGGAAAATCCGCAGCAGCGCGCGGAGATAGGCCACCCCCACGTGCACTCCACCGTCGGCGGTGTGGGGCACGTGCCTGCCGATGTACAGACGTTCGGTAAACGTCCACGTGCCCGGCATCACCTGCAGCACTCCGCGGGCGCCCACCGAGGAGACGGCGCTGGGGTTGTAGCCCGATTCCTGCCAGCCGATCGCCCGCACCAGGTGCCGGTCGATCGAGTAGCTGCGAGACCAGTGATCGATCATGCCGACCACCCACGGGTGGGCGCGAACGGCCGCGGAGTGGTACACCCGGTGGTGGCGACGGTGGCGGACCGCCCGGTGATGGTGCCGCCGGTGACGGTGGGCATGGCGATGGTGGGAGCGGTGGGGAAGCGGGATCAGAAGCCGTGTTCCCACGAGCAGCAGCCGGCCGCTGCGGCGATGGTTCGCGCGCGTCAGGATGCGTACGCTGGAGTGGTAGCGGGCGGCGATCAGCGACAGCGTCTCGCCGGCGCGGACAGTGTGGATGCCGGCGTGCCGGTGGTGGCGCGGTTGGTGGTGCGCCCGTCTGTGGTGGCGTTTGGCGTGCCGCACGTGGTGACGATGGTGCCTGACCGCGCGGCGGCGTTGGCGGGAGGCGTGCCCCGGCACGCGCAGCACCCTGCCGGTCTGAAGCACGCCGTAGGCGGGGATGTGGTTGATGCGCGCCAGCCGCGTGAGACTGACGTGATGGCGGTCGGCGATCCCCGACAGGGTGTCGCCCCAGCGCACCGTATAGGTGCCCGCCTGGGCGGAGGTGGCCATGAGCAGAAAGACGAGTGCGGCGATCGCCACCGCAGGAGCGCAGGCGCGGCCCAACGCCCCGGATTTCGGTGCTGGCATCACGAGCGGCCCCTCTTCGCCGCCGGCGGGGCGGATCCTGCCGTGCCGTCCGACGGCATCGGTACGGTCAACCGTCGAAGAAGCCCGCAGACAACCCCCGGCCCGGCACGGGCTTACGCCCTCGAGCTGGGGGAGGGCGGGTGTTCAGCGCTCCTGATCCGCGGGTGGGGTGCCCATCCTGGCCACCAGCTCAGCCACGCGAGTCTCCGCCTGGTCGAGCTTGGCCTGGCAGAGGGCGTGCAGCTGCTCGCCGCGCTCCCACAGCTTGAGTGCGTCGTCGAGTGAGGTGCGGCCGTCCTCCAGCTGCTGCACGATCTTCTCGAGTTCCTCGCGGGCCTGCTCGAAGCTGAGCTGGTCGCTCATGGGCGCACCTCTGTGACGGTGGCGGCCAGGCTGCCTCGGGCCAACCGCACTCCGACCGGGGTGTGGACAGTGACGGCAGAGGCATCGCTGACCACGGCGCCGTCCTCGGACAGCACCACCGCATAGCCTCGGTCCAGCGTGGCCGCCGGCCCCAGCAACCGCAGCCGGTCGCGGGCATGGTCGAGCGCGGTGCGCTCTCGCCCGACCCGGTCGGTGGCCCCACGGCGGATGGCGGTGGCGCTTTGGTCGAGCGACATCCGCCGCGTTGCGATCCATGTGGTGGGGTCCTCGAAGGCCGGCCGCGTGACCAGCAGCTCCAGCAGCTTGCGGCTGCGGGCACAGCCACCTTCCAGCGCTCGGGACGCCCGTGCCATCAGTGCGTCGAGGGCGGCCGTTTCGGCCGCATGGTCGGGCACGATCAGGCTCGCCGCCAGGCTCGGTGTGCCGGCCCGGACATCGGCCACCAGGTCGACCAGAGGGTGATCCTGCTCGTGGCCGACGGCGGATACCACCGGGGTGAAGCACGACGACACCGCCCGGCAGACGGTTTCGCTGGAGAACGGCAGCAGGTCCTCGACCGATCCGCCGCCGCGGGCGAGCACGATCACGTCGATCTCAGGGTGGGCATCGAACTCGGCCACCGCCGTCGCGATCCGCACCGCTGCGCCGGCACCCTGCACCACCGTCTCGGTGACGCGAAATCGGGCCGGCGGGTAGCGCGCCGTGGCGGTGTCGATCACGTCTCGTTTGGCTGCTGCGTCCGACCCGCACACCAGGCCGATCGTCCGTGGCAGCAGTGGCAGCGGACGCTTACGCTCGGCGGCGAACAGCCCCTCCTGGCTGAGCTTGAGGCGCAGCTCCTCGATCTGGCGCAGCAGCATGCCCAGGCCGATCTGCTGGACGTCGATCACCGTCAGCCGCAGCTCGCCCTTCTTCTGCATGTACTCGGCTCGTCCCAGCACGTGCACGCGCTCTCCCACCGCCGGTGTGGCGGCCAGCGCATCGAACCGCCGCCGCGCCATCGACGCGCTCAGCATGGAGCCGTCCTCGGGGTCTTTCAGCACCAGATACACGAAACCCCAGTTGGGGTTGCGTTTGAGCTCGGCGATCTCGCCCTCGATCCACACGGCGGGCAGGCGCTTGATGTAGCCGTGGATGCCGAGGTTGAACCCCGAGACGGTGTAGACCTCGCGGTCACCGTAGGTGGTTGCGGTCGGTTTTGGGGTCGCACTCACGACGTCATGGTAACCGTCGTGCGCACCGGCGGTCAGACGAGAATTCGTGCAGCCGTGTGAGGCGTGCAGCCGCGATCGAGGATGTCGACGGCGGTATGGAGATCCGCCGCACTCTTGGCCAGGCGCTCGGCCACGCGGAGCGGGTATCCAGCGCGCAAGAGCACGTGCAGTCGCCAAGCTTCGACGTCGGCGGCGTGATCCAGTGGGGCTTCGACGAGTTCAGCGGGTGCCATCACGGAATCGTAGGAACAAGGTCGGACGGAATCACCTATCGATCAGGCGTTTCGGCTGCTACGCTCGCTCAATGGAGCGCACCTTGCGCGGTCTGTGGCTCGAGGTACGGGTGATCCCGGTGCTTTTGTGGAGCTTTTCAGCGCTGACACTGGGAACGGCCCTCGGTGCCAACCGCGCCGGAGTGCTCGATGACTGGTACTACCTTGGAGCGATCGCGCTGGGGGTGCTGATCCAAGGGCTGCTGGCGCACACCGTCAACGAGATCGAGGACTGGCGCTCGGGTACCGATCGCGACCCCTCACCGCGGATGCTGTCGGGAGGCAGCAAGGTGATCGTCAACGGACTGCTGTCACCGCGGACGCTGCGGGCGGTGTTCCTGGTGGCGCTGGTGCTGACCGTCATCCTGGGCGTGGCGATGGTGGCGGCGCGGGGACTTGTGATGCTGCCCTTCGGGCTGATCGGGGTGGTCGGCGCGATTGTGTACACCCTGCCGCCGGTGCGGGCTGCCTACCGGCCGATCGCGGGTGAGGCGATCGCCTTCGTCTGCATGGGGGCGTGCGTTGTCGGCGCCGCACTGCTGCAGACTCCAGGGTTCGACGCCGCCACCTGGGTGGCCGCGGCGGCGGTGGCGGCATATACCGTGTCCATGCTGATGGTGCACCACTATCTCGACCACGACGCCGACAGCGCCGCACGCCCGCGTAAGGTCACCACGATCGTGTGGCTGGGTCTCGAGCGTGGCCGTCGCTACGCGATCGGGTGGTGCCTCGCCGGGCTGGTCGGCGCGGTGGCGGCCTCAGCCCTGCAGCCGCGGTTGGTGCCGCTGGTGATCGGGTACGGGCTGGGTTTGCTGGCGCACCTGCGCTGCCGCCCCGACGACGTCGAGTCGGTCACCAAGAACGAGATGGCGATCATCCTGTGCGGGATTGCGGCAGCGCTGGGGGCTGCGACGCTGCTCGTGCCGGTGCTGGGGTGGGCCGCGGTGGCGGCGGCGGTGCTGATCATGCTCGAGCTGCGCCTGGTGGTCGTTCCCACGGAGAGTCACGCGGCGTGACCCTGGAGCGGGAACTCGATCGTGCGATCGCCACCGCGACCACCATGGCCGCTGCAGGAGAGCAGGTGACAGCGGTGATGCCGGCCCAGCCAGGCGCGCACGAAATGGTGTATCTGAGCGCGTTCGAGCGGGGTGCGGAGCGCACCTACGTGGTGTTCGACGACTCCGGCGCGGTGATTTCCGACCGCAGGACGGTGGGAGATACGGTCACCGTGATTGCGCTGGCCGAGCGCGCCGAAGAGGTGTCGGCAGCAACTGCCGCCGAGGATCTCCAGCTGGCGTTCAGCGATCTGGCGGCGACGCTGGGGTCGATCGATCACGACGCGGCAGCGGCGGCTGCGGCAGTCGCCGGCACCGCCGCCAGGACAGCCGCGACAGCGTCCGGGCCGCGCGCCGCCAGTCCCGCCTACCTCGATCAGATCGCGCAGGTCGCGGGCGACCTCGGTGCCGCTCTGGACGTCTTCGAGCAGCACGCCGAGCAGCTGGCGGCCGCCGCTGCCACCGATCCGGCCAAGGCAGAGCCGGCGGCCGCGGCGTGGCAGGCGATGGCGCTGGCCGCCCGCTCGGGCGATCCCGCCGGATTCGGCCAGGCCATGACCGCGGCCACCGGCGCCATGGATGCTCTGATCGAGGAGGTGGTCGAGCACTACCGTGTCGGTCTGACCTGAGGACTACGATCCGGTTCGTGCGGATCGTAGATCGCGCCATCGTCAGCACGCTTCCCGCCGTGCCTCGACCGGTCGTTCGCCGCGTCGCTGGGCGCTACGTGGCCGGGGAAACGCTCGATCGCGCGATCGCGCAGGTGCGCCGCCTCAACGCCGCGGGCGAGATGGCGACGATCGACGTGCTGGGGGAGTTCGCCTCCGCCGCGGCGGAGGCCGAGGCCACCGTCTCGGAGTACTTGGCGGCACTCGATCAGATCGCCGCCGGCGACCTCGACGCCAACGTGTCGGTCAAGCTGTCGGCGCTTGGTCTCGAGTTCGATCGTGACCTGGCGCTCGAGAACATCCGCCGGTTGGTGCGTGCGGCCACCGATCACGGCAGCTCGGTGCGGATCGACATGGAGCACTCGGGTCTGACCGACGCCACCTTCGAGATCTACCGGTCGCTGCGGGACGAGGGGCTCGACCGCTGCGGGGTGGTGATCCAGTCGTATCTGCGAAGGTCGCTGAGAGACGTGCGGGCGCTGGCGCCGCTGACGCCGAACGTGCGCCTGGTCAAGGGCATCTACGTGGAGCCGAAGGCGATCGCCTACACCGACCCGGGAATCATCCAGCGCAACTTCGTGGAGCTGCTGGAGGAGCTGGTCGCGGCCGGCTCGTACGTGGCAGTCGCAACCCACGATCAGGTGCTGGTGGACGAGGCGCTGAGGGTGGTCGACCGCCACCGTCTGGATCGCTCCCACTACGAGTTCCAGACGCTCTTGGGCGTTGCCGAGCGGATGCGCTCCGATCTCGTGCAGGCGGGCCACCGGGTGCGGGTCTACGTCCCCTACGGCAATGCCTGGTACGGCTATGCGATGCGCCGGCTGCGAGAGAACCCGGCCATCGCCGGGCACGTCGCCCGCGACGTGCTGCGCGCTCCCTGGAGCGTGTTCTCCGTCTGAGCCTTCGTCAGTGGCCGGTCTCTTCGCCCTTGCTGCTGCCGTGGCCGAGCCTGTCCAGCTCCAGCAGCCGCTCCTGGGCGTAGCGGCGCACGGGATCGTCGGCGGGCAGATCGGCCACCAGATCGGCCATGCGGTTGGCGATCTGATAGGCGAACTGCGGAGTGGCCGGTCCCCACAGTGCGTCGATGTCTCGCTCGGTGGGTGCGCTCATGGCGGCGGAGTGTAGCCAAATCCTCCAATCACCACTTCTTCACTACCCGATAACCATCGAGATACCCCGGGCTGAGGGTTGTCCGGGCACACTCACAAGTGAAACTCGAGACGGGAGCATCACGAGCATCTCACGCGTTTTGATTGCCGAGGACGACACCGTGATCGCGGCGGTGATGGCCACGCATCTGCGTCATGCCGGCTTCACCGTCGAGGTTGCCGCGACCGGCGACAAAGCCATGCGCAAGCTGCGGTTCGAGCGGCCGGACGTGGCGGTGATCGACCTGATGCTGCCCGGGATGGACGGCTGGGAGATCACCCAGGGGCTGCGCGCCGAGGGCTCACAGATGCCGGTGATCGTGGTCAGTGCGCGCGGGTCGGAGCAGGACAAGGTGCACGCGCTGGGTCTGGGCGCCGACGACTATCTGGCAAAGCCGTTCGGGATGGCGGAGCTGGTGGCCCGCGTGCAGGCGGCGCTGCGCCGGTCGCGGGTGGACATCGGGCACGAGACGGCGGCGGAGCGGATCGAGGTTCCCGGACTGGTGATCGACCCCGACCTGCACCGGGCCGAGCTTGACGGCACCGACGTCGGCCTGACCGCGCTCGAGTTCCGGCTGCTGTACGTGCTGGCGTCCGATCAGGGGCGGGCGCTGACCCGCGATCAGCTGCAACAGCGGGTGTGGGGCGTGCCCCACCGTGCGCGTGACCGTTCAGTCGATGTGTGCGTACGCAAGCTGCGGCTCAAGGTCGACCGCCAATCCGGCGGCTACACCTACATCCAGACCCACCACGGAGTCGGCTACAGGTTCGACCCGGTGGCCAAGGTCTGACTGGGGGCGTCCGTGGAGCCGAGCGCCTCGCCTGACTCGCGATCGAAGTAGTACAGCCGGGCCGGGTCGAACATCAGCCGGGCCGGGCCGCCGGGCCGGGCGGACGTGCGGGCGTCCACGCAGGCGGTGCACACGGTCGCATCGGTGGGCGCCAGCGGGACGAACGCCCCGTCTCCCGAATCGTCGGCCGCCTGGGCCTCGACGGGGGACTCGATCGGCTTGGCATCCAGCGTGAAGATCAGGTTGACCTCGGAGCCGAGCTCCTCCGCCATGTCGACGGTCACGTCCACGGTCGGGCGCGACTCGTCCCGCCACACCGCCGCGTCCTCGAAGTCGGAAGGCCGCATCCCCAAAACCACGGTCTTGCCGTCATGGGCCCGCAGGTCGTGGTCTGCGTGGATCGGCAGGCGATGCTTGCCGAAGACCACCTCGCGACCGGCGATCTGGGCTTCGAACAGGTTCATCGAGGGCGAGCCGATGAATGCCGCCACGAACTGGTTTGCGGGACGCTGGAACAGCGCCGCCGGTGTGTCCAGCTGCTGCACGACTCCGTCGCGCATGACCGCCACCCGGTCGCCCAGGGTCATCGCCTCGACCTGATCGTGGGTGACGTAGATGGTGGTGGTGTGGAGCCGGTCGCGCAGGCGGGCCAGCTCGCCGCGCATCTGCACGCGGAGCTTGGCGTCGAGATTCGACAGCGGCTCGTCCATCAGGAACGCCTGCGGCTCTCGCACCATCGCCCGGCCGATCGCGACCCGCTGCCGCTGTCCGCCGGAGAGCTGAGCGGGCTTTCGCTCCAGCAGCCGCTCGAGTCCCAGGATCTCGGCCACCTCGACCACCTTCGTGTTGATCTCCTGCTTGGAGGTGCGGCGCAGCTTCAAGCCGATTCCGAGGTTCTTGCGCACCGTCATGTGCGGGTACAGCGCATAGTTTTGGAACACCATCGCGATGTCTCTGTCCTTGGGGGCGAGGTCGGTCACGATCCGATCACCGATCATGACCTCGCCGTTGGTCAGATCCTCGAGCCCGGCCACGATCCGAAGCAGCGTCGACTTCCCGCAGCCCGACGGCCCCACCAGCACCATGAACTCGCCGTCGCCGATCTCGATCGAGACGTTGTCGACCGCCACGGTCTCCCCGCCCGAGAACACCTTGGTGACCTGTTCCAGCACGATCCGGGCCATTTCCGTCCTCCTCGGGCGAAGCTTCTCAGGTGAGCCTGTCGACGGTCAACATCTTGCGCACGCGGCCGGTTGCGGCGCGGGCCGAGCGGGGACTGCGGTCCCCGATCTGGTCGAGGCCCAGCAGTGCGGCGCCGATCACAGGCGGCTCGTTCATGATGATCACGCGGGCGTGCGGAGCCGCCTGCGCAATCCCGCCCCGCACGGCATCGTGGAAGAGCCTGCAATCGCTGCGCACGATTCCACCGCCCAGGACGACGTCCACCTCGCGCTGCGTCAGCCGCAGCCGGTGGACCGCTGCGCGCACCATCGTCACCAGCTCCTCGGCCAATCGGCCCACCATCACCCCGGCGACCTCGTCACCGGCGTCGGCCGCACGCAGCACCACCGGCGCCAGCTCGATCACGCGCCGGTGCTCGATCTCGCCGACATGGATCCGCTCCAGCACCTGATACGGGTGGCGGACGCCGTAGTACGCCGGGATCAGCCGCTCCAGCTCGGTGCGCGGCCCGCGTCCGTCCCGCGCGCGGATGGTCGCTCCGACGGCCTCCACCGCCAGGTCGCCGCCGCCGCCGAAGCGGTCGCCGGAGATGGCTCCCAGGGCCGGGAACCGCACCGTGCGACCGTCCGGTCCCACGCCCGCGCAGTTGAGGCCGGTGCCGCACACCACGCCCACGCCCCAGCCGCGATCGGTACCGGCCCGGAGCACGGCGAAGGTGTCGTTTCGAAGCAGCGGCTGGACGACCATGCCGGCGGCGCGCAGCGGGGGCAGGATGCGACGATCGTCCACGGGCAGGTCGGCACCGGCCAGGCAAAAGGCGCCGATCTCGGCCACCGGTCCCTGGTCCGGATCGATTCCGGCCGCCCGCGCCGCCTGCTCAACTCCCTCGCGCAGCGTCGCAAGCGAGGCGAGCTGTGCGTCGGGTGAGAACGATGCGCCGGCAACCCGAGTACACGAGAGCACCCGCCCGCTGCGGGCGACCAGGGCGATATCGGTCTTGGAACCGCCGCCGTCCACCGCCAGCACCGCCGCCCGGGTCACGAGCCCACCACCTCGTCCAGGCCGACCGGCTGTGCCCCGACCCGGCGCAGCTCCGAGATCAACATGGGCAGCGCCCGGGCGGTTACCGCCGGCCAGGAATGCAGCAGGACGATCGCACCGTCGCGGTGCTGATCGACGCCGGTGAGCACTCTGGCCACGAGCTCTGACTCAGTTCGTCCCGGCTTCCAGTCGCGCGGGTCGACGTGCCAGTGATGGTCGCGGTAGCCCAGTCCCGAAAGCACCGTCAGCACCCGCTGGTCGTCATGACCGTCGCCGAAGGGACATCGGAACCACGGCTGCGGGCTGCCCCCGCCGGATGCCACGATCGCCTGTTCCGCCGCGGTCACGTCGGCGGCGATGCCGTCGTCGGTGAGCAGTGTCATGGGGGCGTGGTGGTGGGAGTGGTTTCCGACCAGGTGGCCGTCACTGCTGATCCGCGCCACCATCGCGGGGTTGGCCGAGGCCCAGCGACCCTGCAAGAAGAACGTCGCGCGCACGCCCTCGCTGCCGAGCGTCTCGACCAGCGGCTCGATCTGCTCGCTGCGCGGCTGATCGGCGTGTTCTGCGTCGATCGTGAGCGCCACTCTGAACCGGGGGTCACTCACGGGTGGTGACCTTGTGGGCGACTGCGTAGGAGCCCGGCTCGAGGCCTCTCAGATTCGCCAGCCTCCAGGACAGGAGCTGCAGCGGGACGATCGCCACCGCTGAGGCGATGCCGGCGTCCAGATCGCCGATCGCGACTCGCAGCGAGCCGTCTGGCCCGGCGCCGTCGCGAGAGATCACCAGCACCGCCGCGCCGGTCTCGACCAGCTCGCCGGCGAGGCCCACGTCGATGGCCTCGGTGGCGGGCTCGATCGCGATCACGACCGCGCCCAAGCCTGGCGATGCGAGTTCCAGTGGGCCGTGTCGGAATTGGGCTGTTTGCAGGGATTCTGCCGGGAACCGGGCGGCTTCCTTGAGGGTCAGCGCGCCCATCTCGGCCGCCGGTCGACCGTGGCCGCGAGCCATGATCGCAAGCGCCGTGCGGTCTCCCAGCCAGGTGCCGAGGTCGGCCGCCCGGGTGACGGCGTCGGTGACCAGGCCCTCCAGTCCGGCCGCCGCTGCCGCGTACGCCCGGGGAGCGCCCGCGGGGGCGCCCAGCGCGTGTGCGAGCTCCCGCAACACGACCAGCGTGGCCGCAAACGTCATCGTGGACGGCCCGCGCTCCTCGCCCGCACGGGTGTCGAGCGTGATGTCCGCGGCATCGGCGAGTGAGTTTCGAACGCCGTTGGTGATCGAGACCAGCGTGGGGCGGCGGTCGCGGGCGGCCAGCTCCTGGACCACCCGCACCGGCTCGGCGCTTTCCCCGGACTGGCTGACGCAGATCACCAGCGTGTGTTCGGTCACCACCGGCATGCGGAAGTGCAGCAGCTCGGCCGCGTCGATCATGAAGCTCTGGATCCCTGCGCCTGCCAGCGTGGTGACCGGCGCGTAGCAGGCGAAATGCGACGAGCCCATGCCGGTGAAGACAATCGAGTCGGCGGTGGCCGCGGCCGCCGCCACTGCCGCGAACGCGTCCCCCTGCTCGGCGGCGGCGCGGGCGGCTGTCAGGATCGCCTCCGGCTGTCCCGCGATCTCGGCCAGGAATCTATCAGGAAAGTTTCCTAACGATTTCATGTGCGCATACGTTACACTGGTTCGCGGTGGGAGTGAAGATCGCAGTTATCGGGGCGGGAAGCACCTACACGCCGGAGTTGGTGGAGGGCTTCGGCCTGCGTGCCCAGCGGCTCGAGCTGGACGAGCTGGTGCTCCACGACATCGATCCCGAACGGCTCGAGATCCTCGGGGCGCTTGCCCGCAGAATCCTGGACAAGCTCGAATTTCGCGGGGCGCTGACACTCACCACAGACCGGCCCGCGGCCGTCGACGGAGCGTCGTACGTGCTCGTGCAGATCAGGGTCGGCGGCTTGGCAGCGAGGTTGCGGGACGAGACGATCCCGGCCAAGTTTGGCTGCATCGGACAGGAGACGACCGGCGCCGGCGGGTTCGCCAAGGCGCTGAGGACGGTGCCGGTGGTGCTCGACATCGCCGCCGACACCGCCCGTCTGGGAGCCGATGGTGCGTGGCTCCTGGACTTCACGAATCCCGCGGGGCTCGTCACCCAGGCGCTGGCCGACTACGAACACCGCGCGATCGGCCTCTGCAACATCCCCATCGGGTTTCAGCGGATGCTCGCCCAGCAGCTGTCGGTCGACCCGGCCCGGGTGCAGCTCGAGCACGTCGGTTTGAATCACCTGTCATGGGAGCGGGGAGTGTTTGTCGACGGTGAGGACAGGCTGCCCGGGTTGATTGACGTGTACGCCGACCAGCTGGCCGAGGAGGTCGACCTGCCCGGCTCGGTGATTCGCCTGATGCGCGCGATACCCAGCTACTACCTGCACTATTTCTATTTCACCGAGCAGGCGCTGGCGTCGCAGGAGACCGATACTCCGCGTGCGCAGGCCGTGATGGAGATCGAGGCGGAACTGCTGGAGATGTACAAGGATCCATCACTTGACGTGAAGCCGAAGCTGCTCGAGCAGCGTGGAGGCGCGTTCTACTCGGAAGCGGCGGCCATGCTGGTCGAGTCGCTTGCCCTGGATGTGGGTGATGTGCAGGTGGTGAACGTCAAGAACGCCGGGGCAATTCCCAACATCGACCAGGATGCCGTGGTGGAGGTCCCCTGTCGCATATCGACCACGGGCGCCGAGCCGTTGCCGCAGCGTCCGCTACCGCCGGAGATGCTCGGGCTGGTGCAGCAGGTCAAGGCGTACGAGCGGCTGACCGTCGAGGCAGCCATGACCGGTGACCGAGACGTCGCGGTCAAGGCACTGATGGCAAACCCGCTGGTGGGAACCTACGAGCGAGCCCAGCCGCTGGCAGATGCACTGATCGACGCAAACCGGGAACTGCTCCCGCGGTTCTTCGCAAACAGCTGAGTACCGTTCGGGGCGGCGGCTATGATCGCCGGTCATGCCGTCCCAAACGCGCCAGGGGATGCTTTCAGCCGACCGGCCGCTGACCGATCCCGCCTCCGACCGCATCGGCCGCGCCAGGTTCGCCCGGCATATCGCCAACTCGATCGCGCTGGCGCCCGGCGAGGGCATGGTGCTGGGGCTGCACGGCGGTCCGGGCAGCGGCAAGACGACGGTGGCCAACTTCGTCCGGGCCGAGCTGGCGGAGTCGCCCAGCACGGCGGTGATCGAGTTCAACCCGTGGCTGTACGGGCCCAAGGACGACCTGGGCGCCCGCTTCCTCCAGGTGCTCGCACCCGCCTTCACCGGCAGTTCGGCTGCCGACCTGCAGGGCGCCGACCTGCTGGTGCTGCGCGACAAGCTTGCCGAGACCCTCCGTCAGGAGCGGATGCGGTTCGTGGTGGTGATCGACGACGTCGACCGGATCCCGCCGGAGCGGCGCTCGGAGCTGACCCGGCTGGTGAAGCTGGTGGCAGCGCTGCCGAACGTGATCTACCTGATGGTGTTCGATCGCTCGGCCGTGGAGCCGGCCGACGTCAGCCGGCTGGTGCAGGTGCCGTTCGACCTGCCGCTGCCCGAGAGCGGCGGGCTTTCGACCATCTTTCTCGACCACATGCGTGAGCTGCTGGAGCGGCACCCGGCCGCCGCCGTCGTCACCGAGCATCACTGGAAGCAGATCTTCACCCCCGGAATCGAAGCGCTGCTGAGCACTCCCCGCGACGTGGCTCGCTTCGTCAACGTGCTGCGGCTGTCGTATCCGCCGGTCAGCGCCGAGGTCAACACCGCAGATTTCATCGCGATCGAGTCGCTGCGGGTGTTTCTCCCCGATCTGTACTCGCTGATCCGGGCGACTCCCGAACGGTTCGCCGGATCCACCCGCGCCCGCACCGCGCTGTCGGCGGATTCCGAGCTGCAGGAGTTTCACGACGCCTGGATCCAGGATGTCCCGGCCCCGGTGCGTCTCTCCATCATCACCCTGATTCTGCGGCTGTTCCCTGCAGTGCCTGACCAGCCGGGGCTGATCATCCACCGCGACCCGCCGGGCGAGAACACCCGCCAGGAGCTGCGGATCGCCACTCCCGAGCTGTTCTCGATCTACTTCCAGTTTGTCGTTCCC
This sequence comes from uncultured Actinomycetes bacterium, assembly GCA_963727235.1. Classification (GTDB taxonomy): domain Bacteria; phylum Actinomycetota; class Thermoleophilia; order Gaiellales; family JAICJC01; genus CAVPTL01. The sequence goes on along the minus strand of CAVSFZ010000026.1, from coordinate 223,064 downwards.
GGCAGCGTCGTCTCCAACGCCGACATGGAGGCCTATCTGGTCGATGCCGCAGACCCGGCCCGCTTCGGGGCGCTGCTGGTTCGGCTCGGGGGTGAGCGCGATGCATCCGGTGTGAGCCGCCTGGGAGCCGTTCTGGAGCGAATGCGTGACATCTCCGGGGATCTGCGCCCGGAACTGCTGGAAACGATCGTGACGACGCTCCTGAACGTCGGCGACGAGCTGGGCCTGGTGCGCGACGCCACAGCCCGGGATCTGATCTGGGCGCTGCTGCAGCGGATGGAGGAACAGCAGCGGTATGCGCTGCTGGATCGCGAGCTGGCACGCTGCCGGGGCATCAGCTCGGCCGTCTGGGTGATCGCAGAGCTGGGCCTGGAGCACGGCCACGGCGGAGGCACCACCGACATGCCCGAGGAAGATCGGCTGGTGACGCTCGACCACCTGGTGGAGCTCGAGCAGGTGGGGCTGCGCCGGATCCGCGAGGCCGCGCAGGCCGACAGACTGCTCCAGCTGCCGGCGCTGGCGATGCTGCTGTCGTGCTGGCAGGTGTGGGATCGAGCCGAGTGCGTGCGCTGGGTGTCGGACCAGTCGGAATCGGACGAGGCCCTGATCACGATCGTCTCAGCCCACATGGTGCGGGTGCGGGATCGCGACTCGGATCTGGGCACTCACGGGGCCTACCGGCTGGATCCCGAGACGATCCGGCCGCTGATTTCGCCCGACGTGATCATCCACCGGATCCGCCAGTTGGCCCGCGACGGGCAGGGCGGTGACGCCGCTATCGCGCTCGACCAGTTCGTGGTCGAATACGAGCTGCGCCAGGCCGAGAAGGACCGCTGAAACCGCTCTGAGCGGGGATTCCTGCTCGAAACATGTGCTGATGTGGCCCCAACTGCATACTTTTGGGCCTCCCACCGGGCATAATCACGGCCAATGCTTCAGGGGGGCTCCAAACGCGCGCTGCGCGTGATCGTCTGCGCCATGGCGTGTGCCGTGGGGATGGGTGCATGGCTGGCGCCGCCCGCCCACGCCTCCGACGTGGTCACCTGGGGACTGCAGCGGGTGGAGCACAACAAGCAGGTGCTCAACAAGGCTGAGAAGCACCTGAAATGGGCCACCCGCCACCACTATCACGTGGCCGGGCTGAACCGCTGGCTGCGAAAGCACGTGGTCAAGCAGCAGACGCTGCGGGCGATGGGCGTCCACTACCGCTCCGACCGGGTGCTCAAGCATCTGGAGCGGCGGATGGCGCGAACCCAGTGGAAGGTCGACCATTGGCCGAAGGTGCGCGCCAGGCTGCACCGCAAGGTCGAGCACAAGCGGGCCAAGGTGATCGGCATGGAGCAGTGGGTGCAGGGCGTGATCAGAGCCCAGGCGGCCTATCAGGAACGCCGGGCCGAAGCCATTCTCAAAGGCATTGCCAAGGACAAGAGCGACCCCGGCAAGGCGATCACCGGCGACACGCTGGGAGTGAAGGCGGTGCGGGCGGCGCTGACCCAGCTGGGGGTGCCCTATGTCTGGGGCGGGGAGACCGCCGGCAAGGGCTTTGACTGCTCCGGGCTGGTGAAATGGGCGTACGGCCAGGTGGGAGTCTCGCTGGTGCACTTCGCCGCCACCCAGGCGACCGAGGGGCAGCCGGTGGCGCTGGCGGATCTCGAGCCCGGTGACCTGGTGTTCTTCGAGCAGCCGATCGGGCACGTTGCGATGTACGTCGGCGGCGGCCTGCTGATCGAGGCTCCCAACAGCGGTGACGTCGTCAAGCTCACGCGGCTGGACGACTCCTGGCACGTCGCCAATTTCCAGACCGCCGTTCGACCCGGCTAGGGGCGATCCTCAATACCCGTGATTTGCAGGGATTTTGCCGCGCAGCGCAGCTATCCCCTGAGTGTAGATCTGGGTTGCGTGGTGACGCGCTACCCTTTGGTCATGAGCGACCCGTGCGACTTGCCGCCGCAGCCGGCGACCCAGAAGACCGAAGCCACCGGCTTCGAGATCCCGGTGCCCAGCCGCAGCGAGGTGCTCGGGAACCTCGACCGGATCTGCCGCTCTGACCACCTCGGGGACGACGTCGGAGACGGCGGCGGTGGTGGCCAGGCTGCCCCGGATCAGTCCTGACATGCGCCACGCGGTCTTGTAGGTCACACCCAGCTCGCGTTCCAGCTGTTTGGCGGAGATCTGGCCGCCGGTGGCCGTGATCAGGTAGACAGCGGTGAACCACCGGTCGAGCGGCGTCGACGACTTGTGGAAGATCGTGCCCGCCGTGGGCTGGATGTGGTGCCCGCAGGCCGTGCACGTCCACGATTGCCGCCGCTGGGCGGTGTGGTAGCGCTTGAACCGCCGCACGGTGTGGCATTCCGGGCAGTCTGCGTGCTCGCCGTCGGCGGCGGCGTGGCGCGTCCGCCACAGGTACTCGAGGCACGCTTCGTGGTCGGGGAATCGCTCGTGAAACTCACGCTCGAGCATCTGTGCAGGGTATGCGGCAGGCGTTCTTCCGTCAAGGGATATCCGTCCCGCTTTCCGGTTCCAGAGGCGGGCATCACTACCCCGAGGGGATACCGGCCGGGGTGGTGAATAACGGTGCCTGGCACCGTTATTCACCACCGGCGGTCAGCTCTGGGAGACCCACATGCTGGGGATCAGCTCGAAGTAGCTGCCGGTGAACACCAGGCCGTGCAGGCGGGCCGAGGTGAACGTCGGCTGCTGCAGGTGCAGGATCGGCACCCACCCGGCGTCCTTTTGCATGAACAGGTTGTCGATCTTGGCCCACTGGGCGTTCCGGGCCTGGCCAAGCGGCATCTGCTTGGTCTGGTCGATCATTGCGTTCAGGGTCGGGTCGTCGGTGTTGGAGACGTCGTTGTTGCCCACGTTGACGATGTGCTCGCCGTTCAGCAGCGTGTCGATGAAGTCCTCGCCTTCGGGGTAGTCCTGATCGAAGTGGTTGAAGGCGATCTGTGGATCGCCGCTCTGGGTCAGAAGCGTGTCCCAGTACACCGAGTCGTCAACGGTCTTCACGGTGGTGGCCTTCAACCCGATCTGGTTCAAGACGCTGGCCAGGTACTGCGATGCCTTGGGCGCCGGGTCGGCGTTGGTTGTCCAGACCGTGACCGCCGCGCCCTCTGCACCGGCCTGCTTCACCAGTGCGCGGGCCTTGGCGATGTCGTGGGGATACAGCTTCGGCTCGTGATAGGCGTTTCCGAACAGCGGCGGCAGCACCGTTTCGGTGGGGGTTCCCTGGCCGCCGAAGATCTTCACCAACGCTGCTCGGTCGACGCCGTAGTTGACCGCCTGGCGCACCTGCAGCTTGGTGAACGGGTACTTCCGCTCGTTCATCGAGAAATAGGTCACGTTGTTTCGCGGGTACAGGTGCACCTGCGAGGGGTACTGGGCCTTGAGCTGGGTCAGCCGGTCGACCGGCACCGCCTCCATGTACCAGTCCAGCTGACCCTGGGCGGTTTCGTTGACCGCCTGCTCGGGAGTCACGCCGATGGTGATGTTGACCTGGTTGAGGTGGCCGTCGGGGGCGTTGGGCGACCACTGCTTGAAGGCCGGGTTGCGGGTCAGCACGATCTGCTGGTGCGGGGTGTAGGACGAGATCCGGTACGGGCCGGTGGCGACCCGCGCGGCGGCGTCGGTGGAGATGTCCTTGTACGGCGTCCCGGCGGGCATCGCGAACGCGAACGGCATCGCCATGATGTCCAGGAACGCCCCGTCCGGATGCACCAGATGGAAGCTGATCGTGTTGGTCGCGTCGTCGGCGGTGATACCGCTGATATGCGCGGCTTTGTGAGCCGCGTAGGCGTCCGCCCCTACAATGGCGGTATAGAAGCCGACCCCCGGCGAGCCGATGTGAAACAGCCGTTCGATCGAGTACTGGAAGTCGGACGGCTTGACCGCTCGGCTGGTCGGCGCCGAGAACATGATGCCCGGCTTGAGGTGGAAGGTGTAGGTGCGGCCACCGTCGGTAACGGTGGGCATCGCGGTCGCCATGTCGGGCACCACCTCGGAGCCCGACGGGCCGGACGCTTTCTTGAACGTCAGCAGGCCGTTGTTGGTGGCCTCGAGGATCTCCCATCCCTCGACGGCGTAGCTGAGCCCCGTATCGAGGTGATCGGGGTTGTCGGGGATACCGCCCTCGAGCGTGCCGCCGTTGACCGGCGTCCCGCCGGTGACGGACGTGGAGGTGCTGCTGGAGCTTCCGCAACCGGCGGCGGCGAGTACCGCCAGGACGGCCGCGATCGTGACTATGACCTTCTTCATGAAGAGCCTCCTACGAGGTTCGGCTGCGTGGATCGAGCCACAGGTAGGCCACGTCCACAAGGGTGTTGAAGATGACGACGAAGAATGCGCCGTAGAGCGTGAGTGCCATCAGCGGCGGGAGATCGAGGTGGGTCACCGATTCCTGGGCGTACTGGCCGACCCCTTCCAGCCCGAAGATCGGCTCGAGCAGGATCACCGTGCCACCGACAGCCGCCCCGAAATCGAGCCCGAACAGGGTCACCACGGGGATCAGGCAGGTGCGCAGGGTGTGGCGGGTCAGCACCCTCCATTCGGAGAGGCCCTTGGAGCGGGCCGTGCGGATGTAGTCCTGATGCAGCGTGTCCAGCAGCGAGTTGCGCACGACTCGGGAGTAGAAGCCGATCGAGACCACGGCCAGCACGATCCACGGCAGGAACAGATGCGACGCCCATCCCGCGGGATCCTGGGTCAGCGGCACGTATCCGCCGGACGGGATCCAGCTGAACAGCGGGTTTGTCCGCCACTTGAACGTGAGCAGGTAGAGCAGCACCGCCGCCAGCCAGAAGATGGGGATGCTGACCCCGCCCAGCGCAACCACGGTCAGCGATCGATCGAGCCACCTCCCCTGGTAGAGGCCCGACAGCACGCCGATGGTGACCCCGCACACCAGCCACAGGATGGCCGATCCGATGGCCAGCGAAAGCGTCCGCGGGATGCCTCGCTCGATCGACGGGATCACCGGTGTCTGATCCTGGTATGAGATCAGGTCGCGCTTGACGAACAGGTGGCTCATCATGTCGGCGTACTGCACGTACAGCGGCTGATCGAAGCCCCAGTCCTTGCGGATCTGCTTGATGTTCTGCTGGGTCGGGTGGCGACCCGCCAGCCGCAGCGCGGGATCGCCGCCGGGAATCACGTTGAAGATCAGAAACACCAGCACCGAGATCGCAAACAGCACCGCAATCAGCCCCAGAATCCGGCTGAGGATTGCTCGGGCCACCCGCTACCCCCTGAGCCTCAGGCGGGCGTGCGGGTCGAGCGCATCGCGCAGGGCATCCCCGAGCACGTTCAGCGCCACCACCGTCAGCAGGATGGCGACCCCGGGGGCGATCGTCAGCTGCGGGGCGGTCACGATCGACTGGGCGCCCTGCTGGATGATGTTGCCCCAGCTGGGCGTGAGGATCGGCACGCCCACCCCGAGGTAGGAGAGAGCCGCCTCGGTGAGGATGTTGTTGGCCACGATCAGGGTCAGGAACACCAAGAGCATCGAGTAGATGTTTGGCGAGAGCTCCCGCGCCATCACCCGCAGGCTGCCGGCTCCGCTGGCAATGGAGGCGTCGATGAACTCCATCCGCCGCAGCGACATCACCTGCCCGCGGATCGGTCTCGCCACGTACGGGATGAACACGATCGCGATCACCACCACCGGGATCGCCAGCGAGCTGGAGGAGACGTGCATGGGGCCGATGTTGATGCCGCCCACGGCAAACGCCGTCGCCAGTGCCACCGCCAGCAGGTACACCGGGAACGACCAGATCAGATCGAGCCCCCGCGAGATCACGCCGTCGGTGGCTCCACCCGCGTAGCCCGCGGCGACCCCGAGAATCAGCGCGATCCCCACGCACACCAGCGCCGACAGGCCGCCCACGATTAGCGAGATACGGCCTCCGTACAGCAGCCGGATGAACAGGTCGCGGCCGTTGGGATCGGCCCCCAGCAGGTAGCAGGAGCGCAGCCCGGGGCCGATCGGGGTGCCGTCGTCGGCCACAACCGGCACCTTCTTCCCGCCCTCGTGCACGAAGCCCTGGATGTTCTGCTGATCGGGCCCGTGGTGGCACACGTACTTGACGTACAGCGGCGCGCCCGGGAAGCACATGAACAGGATCAGAAACAGCACCAGCGCAGAACCCACGGCGGCGGGATTTCGGCGCAGTCTGCGCCAGGCGAGGTTGAACCCGCCCTGCCCCGCCGCCGCGGGCTCTCCGATCATTGCGTGAGGTACATCGAGGGGAACAGCTCGAAGTAGGTGCCGTTGAACACCAGCCCGTGCAGCCGGCTGGACACGAACTTCGGCCACTGTCGGTTCATGAACGGCGCCCATCCGGCGTCGTTCTTCATGAACAGGTAGTCGAGCTTGGCCCACATCGCGTCGCGGGCCGGGCCCAGCGGCATGGCTTTGGCCTGGTCGATCATGGCGTTGTAGGCTGGGACGTTGGTGTTGGACGTGTTGTTGTTGCCGACGGCCACGATGTGCTCCCCGTTGAGGATCACGTCGATCCAGTCCTGGCCTTCGGGGTAGTCCTGGTTCCAGTCCTGGAACCCGATCTGAGGATCGCCCTTCTGGGTCGCCAGCGTGTCCCAGTAGACCGACTCGTCAAACGTCTTGACGGTGGCCACCAGCCCGATCGAGTTGAGCACGCCGGCCAGGTACTGGACAGCGTTGGGCGTCGGCGGCGTGGTGTGGCCCCACACCACCACGTGGGCGCCGGCCACCCCGGCCTGCTGGATCAGCTGCTTGGCCTTGGCCACGTTCAGCGGATACAGGTTGTGCTTCTTGTAGGCGGGTGCGAACCCGGGTGGGAGGATGTTCTCGGTGGGGCTGCCCTGGCCGCCGTAGATCTTCACCAGCGCGTTTCGGTCGATCGCGTAGTTGACCGCCTGGCGCACCGCCAGCTTGTTGAACGGGTACTTGCGCTCGTTCATGAAGAAGTAGGTGGTGTTGTTTCGGACGAACGGGAACACCTGGTCGGGGTAGCGTGCCTTGAGCTCGGTCAGCCGGTCCGGCGGCACCGACTCGAAGTACCAGTCGAGGTTGCCCTGGGCGATCTCGTTGACCGACTGATCGGGGGTCACGCCGATGGCCACGTCGATTCCGTCCAGATGCCCGTTGGGGGTGTCCTTCGTCCACGATTTGAAGGTGGGATTGCGCCTGATCGTGATCGACTGCCGGGGCGTGTAGCCGGTGATCCGGTAGGGGCCGGTGGCGATCCGCCATTCCGGCAGGGTGGAGATGTCCTTGTAGGGCGTTCCCTTGGGCATGGCGAAAGCGAACGGGGTCGCCATGTAGTCGAGGAAGGTGCCGTCGGGCTGAGTCAGGTGGAACGTGATCGTGTGGGCGGCGTCGTCGGCCACGATCCCGGTGATGCCGCCTTTGCGCGACTTGGCGTAGGCGTTGGCGCCTTCGATCCCGGTGAAGAACCCGACGCCGCCGGAGTCGACCTGGAACAGGCGCTCGATCGAGAACTTGATGTCAGACGGCTCCACCGCGCGGCTGACGGGCGCCGAGAACATCACGTTGGGGCGCATGTGGAAGGTGTAGGTCTTGCCGTCGGCTGAGACGGTCGGCATCGCGGTGGCGATGTCGGGAACGATCTTTGCGCCCTCGCCGCCGGCCAGCTTCTTGAACGTCAGCAGGCCGTTGTTGGTGGCCTCCAGGATCTCCCAGCCCTCGTTGGTGTACGACAGCGCCGGGTCGAGGTGGTCGGGGTTGTTCGGGATCCCGGCTTTCAGGATGCCTCCATTGGTCACGGCCGCCGAATCGCCGCCCGAGCCGGTGCTGGAGCTGCTGCCGCACCCGGTTGCGGCCAACACCGCTGCGCCGAACGCAATCGCCACCACTGCTGCTCTCATCGAAGTCCTCCCTTGGGACCGACATCGCCGCGGCGAAGCGCCTCTGCTGCGGCCCGCATGGCGTCTCCCGCGGCCTCGAGCGTGCGATCGATGTCATCGTCGGTGTGCGCCCCGGAGCTCAGGAACAATCCCTCCTGGGGGGGCTGGGTCAGGATACCGTTGGCGCGCAGATTCACGTGCAGGGCGAAGAACGGACTGGCCTGGGCGATCGCGTAGGCCTCGCGGTAGTCACGTGGCGGTGCTGCCGAGAACCACAGCTGGAACATCCCTCCGACGCCGCTCGTGCAGGCTTCGAGGCCTGCCTCATGCGCGGCCGCGACCAGGCCGTCGGCCAGCCGTGAGCCACGCCGGTCGAGGCCCTCGTAGAAGCCGTCGGCCCCGGACTGCTCACCCGCGGCGATGACCGCGGCACACACCAGCGCGTTGGAGTTGTAGGTGCCTCCGTGCATGGTGCGCCCGTCAGAGGCCATCTCCATCACCTCGGCGCGCCCGCCCAGGGCCGCCACCGGGAACCCGGCCCCCAGGGCTTTGGCCAGCACGGTCAGGTCGGGATCGATTCCGAGCAGCTCCTGGGCGCCGCCACGGGCGACGCGATAGCCGGTCAGCACCTCGTCGAAGATCAGCAGGCTGCCGGTCTGGGTGGTCAGCTCGCGCATCCGTTCGAGGTATCCCGGGGCCGGCATGATCGCTCCGCAGTTGCCCAGGATCGGTTCGGTGATGACCGCCGCGATCTGGTCGCCGTGCCGCTGGAACAGCGCTTCCAGCGCCTCGGTGTCGTTCCATGGGGCGACCAGCAGGGTTTGCCCGACAACGTCGGGAATGCCGGTCGATCCGGGCAGCACCGAGGGCGCTTCGGGCTCGCCCCAGCTCTCGGGAGAGGGGTGCGCCGACCAGTGAATGGCATCCGACCAGCCGTGGTAGTGGCCTTCGAAGCGCACGATCAGCTGCCGGCCGGTGAAGGCCCGCGCGAATCGCAGCGCGTACATGGCAGCTTCGGTGCCTGAGCTCGAGAACCGCACCAGATCAACCGACGGCAGCCGCTCACACACCGTGCGGGCGGCCTCGCCCTCGAGGTCGTGGGCGAGCGAGAACAGCGATCCCCGCTCCGTCAGGGTGGTGGTGACGGCCTCGATCACGGCAGGCGGCCGGTGGCCCAGAATCAGCGGCCCCTGACCCATCACGTAGTCGATGTACCGGTTTCCGTCCTCATCGACCAGCCACGCGCCCGTTCCCTCTCGGGCGAACACCGGCAGCGGCAGCCAGCCCGAACGGGGCGAGCGGGTGCCGGAGCCGACTCCTCCGGGCAGGTAACGGGATGCTTGGTCGAACAGCTCTTGCGATCGGGTGGTCGTGGTCATGCCGCCTCCCAGGCTCCGTAGTGGGTGCAGGTGTGTGCCGCGGCGCGGGCGCCCTGATCCAGCGCGGTCTGCATGTCGGCGCCGCGCACGTGGGCTGCGATCACCGCGGCGATCAGCGCGTCGCCGGCGCCCAGGGTGTCGACCACCGCCACCGGCTCGGCCGGGCGCTCGACCAGGCGGCCGTTGAAGGCCAGCGATCCCTCGCCTCCGCGGGTGACGACCGCCGCGTTGGCCCCGGCCGCGACGGCTGCTTCGGCGTGGGCGAGCGCGGTGTCGCGGTCGCCGCCGGCGGCGGAGATGAAGGCCAGGTCGAGCCGCGGGGCCAAGAGCTCGATCAGTGCCGGATCCGCGCTGTCGGAGAAATCGTATGAGACGTTGGCCTGCTCGAGTTCGAGCAGGGCTGCCGGTGTTGCCAGGCCGACGCCGTGCACCCAGGTGCGCGAGTCCAGCCTCGCCAGTGCGTCGGCCGACGGCCGGTACTGTCCGCTGGCGCCGAAATGCTCCTCCACGAACACCCTGTCGCCGTTGGGGCGGAGCTCGACCAGCGTGACGGCGGTCGGCTCGAGGCGCACCTCGACCTCGCCGGCGTCCACCCCTGCCGACGTCAGCGCGGCCACCACGGCGGCTCCGTCAGGATCGTCGCCGACGGCGCCGAAGTACGCCGTCGGCAGGCCTGACCGAGCGAGTCCGACGGCGACGTTGACAGCATTCCCGCCGACCTGGGCGACGTTCAGCGACCCCAGGTAGCGGTCGATGCAATTGTCGCCGATGCAGGCCAGGCTCACGGCCATGTCGCCCCGCCCTCGGCCAGCACCTGCCGGCCCATGTACGCACGCTCGTCGAGGTCGTCGATGCCGCGCATGAAGGTCGAGTAGACGATGAACCACTGCAACGCGATCTTGAGCACGAACGGCGTCAGCAGCGGATGGACGCCGGGGTAGTCGGCGGCATCGAAGGTGATCGCCCGGGCGCCGTTTGCGCGGGCGAACTCGAGCGTGCGAAGCGTCATTGCCCGCGACTCGTCGGTGCCCAGCAGCACCGCCAGATCGGCGTTCCGGCGATCCAGCATCTCGGCCGGGCCGTGGCGGAACTCGGCCGATTCGATCACCGAGCCGTGTATCCGCATGTTCTCCATGAACACCGTCAGCCCGAACTTGTACGCCAGCCCCAGCAGCGGCCCTGCTCCGATGGCATACAGCAGGGTCGAGTCGGCCAGCTCTGCGGCCAGCTCACGTCCGCGCTCGCGCTGGCTCAGGAAGGCCTCGCCGATCTGGCCTGGCAGGGCCGGCACGGCCCGCAGCAGCTCGTCCGCCAACGGGCTGCCCTCGGCCTTGCCCCATTCACACGCAAACAACGTGACGGCAAGCAGCGGCAGGCTGTACAGACCGGGAGAGGTGTAGGCGATGGTGGTATCGGCTTCGGAGCCGATCGGAGAGTCGGCTTCGCGTACCAGCGCGACCGTGTGCGCCCCCCGGCTGCGGGCGAACCGCAGTGCGGCCAGGGTGTCCTCTGTGCGGCCCGAGTAGGAGGCCAAGAACACGATCGACTCTGAATCGAGCCGCTGCGGCGCCCGCCAGATCAACTCGTACGAGAGCGCCACGTCGGCCGGAGTCGACGTGACCCGGTCGAACAGGTACTTCCCCGAGTACATCGACGCCCACGATCCGCCCGAGCCCACGAAGTACACCTGGCGCGCCGACTGCCGGGCGCGTTCCGCCAGCTCTTTCACGACCTCGGCGTGCTCGCTCAGAAAACGACCGCTGTCGGCTTCCAGGTGCGGGGCCGAGAACAGCTCCGAGCTGTGGGCGGTGGCGACGAGTTGCTCCAGATCGGTCACAGAAACCCTTTCGCGGGTGGATTCGAGGGCGACAACGTGATAACGCTATCATGTCGATCCATGACCGTCACGGTACGCGATGTGGCCCAGGCCGCCGGTGTGTCCCAGGCCACCGCAGCACGAGCGCTGGGAGGCTATGGGTACGCCTCCGGGGCGGCCCGCGAGCGGGTGCTGGAGAGCGCTCGGCGGCTCGGATACACCCCGAATGCGGTGGCCCGTGCGCTGGTCTCCAACGCGACCATGACCGTGGGCGTGGTGGTCGGCGACATCGACAACCCGTTCTTTGCGACCGCCGCCCGCGGCCTCACCGACGTCTTCGACGGCCACGGCTACACCGTGCTCCTGGCCAACGCCGACGAGGATCACGAACGCGAGGGGCGGGTGCTGGAAGCGCTGCGCTCCCGCCGCGTGGACGGCCTGGTGGTGGTGCCCGCACCCGGTGCCGAGCTCGATCAGATCGTCTCGTTGGGGCTGCCGGTGGTGCAGCTCGACCGGGCGGTGCGGGGGGTGGCGGCCGATGCGGTGATGGTCGAGAACTCTGCCGGCGCGGAGCGGGCGGTGGCGCACCTGCTGGGACTGGGGCACCGGCGCATCGGGATCGTGTCGGACACGGCTGAGATCTCGTCGTCGGCCGAGCGCATCGCCGGATACCGGCGGGCACTGCGCCGTGGGGGCGGGGAGGTGTCGGACGATCTGGTCGCAATCGGTGGATCGACCCAGGCCGATGCCCGTGCGGCCGCCATGCGGCTGCTGGATCGCCCGGATCGGCCCACCGCGGTGTTCACCGCCAACAACTTCATGACCCACGGCGTGCTTCAGGCGGCGACTGAGCTCGAGCTCTCGATCCCGCAGGAGCTCGCGCTGGTGGGCTTCGACGACCTCGACTGGACGACGCTGGTGAAGCCGCCGCTGACAGTCGTCTCCCAGCCGGTCTCAGAGCTGGGCCGGGTGGCCGCGGAGCGGCTGCTGGCCCGCATCGGCGGCGACGACTCACCGCCGCAGCAGGTACGGCTGCCGACCCGGCTGATCGTGCGCGGCTCCTGCGGAGCGCATGCATGAGCGACGTCACCGAACTGCTGGCACAGCTGGTGGCTGCCGATTCCACCAACCCCACACTCGTACCCGGGGGCGCGGGTGAGGCCGAGGTCGCGCGCATCCTGGCCGAGCGGCTGGAGCGGTCGGGACTCGAGGTCGAGGTGTGGGATGCCGCTCCGGGACGGCCCAACGTGGTCGGCCGACTGCGCGGAAGCGGGGGAGGACAGACGCTGATGTTCTGCGGGCATACCGACGTCGTCGGCGCCGACCCCGGGGCGTTCGTGCCGGACGTCCGCGACGGCCGGCTGCACGGGCGCGGCAGCAACGACATGAAGGCCGGCATCGCAGCCGCCGTGGTGGCCGCCGAACGGGTGGCGGCCGGCGATCGCCTCGCCGGCGACGTGCTGGTGGCGTGTGTGATCGACGAGGAGTGGGCCAGCCTGGGGGCCGAGGCCCTGGTGGAGCGCTATCGCGCCGACGGGGCGGTGCTGCCGGAGCAGAGCGATCTCGAGGTGATCGTGGCCCACGGCGGGTTCGTGTGGTACGAAATCGTGTCCGAGGGCGTCGAGTCGGCCGGCGGAGAGCCGCATCTGGGGGTCGACGGGATCGCCCTGGCCGGATCGTTTCTGACCGGCATCGTTGAGCTCGACCGCGAGCTGGAAGGCCGCACCGCGAGCCTGCCGTTCCCCGACGACGGGCGCCCCAACATTCACGCCTCGACCGTCCACGGCGGTCATAGCTATCCCACCTATCCGGCCGAATGCGTGATCCAGGTGGAGCGATGTCTGATGCCCGGCGAGTCGGTGGCCGACGCCGACGCCGAAATCGGCCGGCTGCTGGCCCGGGCCGAGGCCGCCGATACCCGCTTCCGCGGTCGCTCGCAGACCGCCATCGCACGTGAGCCGGTGATGCTCGATCCTGCGGAGCCGGTGGTGCAGGCGATGATCGCCGCCGCCCACACCACCACCGGATCACCACCGGTCGTGCGTTCCGACTATGGCTGGATGGACTCGGGAGTCCTGGTCGAGGCCGGCATCCCGTGTGTCGTCTACGGTCCCGTCGGGGCGGGCTTGCACACCGCCGACGAGTGGGTCGACCTGGGCTCGGTCGACACCTGCGTGACGGCCTTCGAGCGGCTTGCCCGAAGCTTCTGCGGCTGAAGGTTTTCCACATTTTTGCGGGGTAGCTTCCGCCTCGTAGTGGCAAAACTGAATGTGGGCTCAACCCTTGACGGAGAGCGCCCACATGTGGTCGAATCGAATCGTCCGATCTTTGATCGGCGAGTCAGGAGGCGGTTTTGGGGACCGGCAGACGTGTGCGCCCGCGCTGGATCGCGGCGGTGGTACTGGCAGTGATGGTGGGCTTCGTGGGCGCCAATGCGGCGTCGGCGGCATCGTCAGACACGTCGGCGTCGACCGGCCAGTCGAACTCCAGTGACCTGTCCACCGACTTCCGCGTGGGGTACGTGGACGACATCGACTTCCAGGCGAACATCTTCGCTTCCTACAACGCCACCCCGTACTTCATCTTCACCGAGGTGTACGACCTGCTCTTGAACTACAACGTGCCCACCGGCGCGCCCGACCTCAAGAACTCGCCCGCCTACAAGTACAAGATGTCCAAGGACGGGCTCACGATCACCTACTGGATGCATCCGCACATGAAGTGGTCGGACGGCAAGCCGTTCACCTCCGCAGACGTGGTGTGGTCGTACGAGCATGCGGCCGACTCCAACGTGAACTCGACCACCACCGAGAACATGAAGAGCATCAAGGCGCTCAGCCCCACGGTGGTGCAGATCAAGATGAAGCGCTACGACGCCCGTATCCTGTCGGCGTTCGTCCCGATCGTGCCCAAGCACATCTGGGCGCCCCACGGAGCCAGCTCGGCCAAGCTGACCCACTTCAACCCCTGCTGCCCGATGGTCGGCTCGGGGCCGTTCACCGTGCAGTCGATCAACCCCAACGGCACCAGCATCCTGGTACCCAACAAGTACTTCTATCGCAAGGACGCCCTGCCCGGCCACATCAAGCGGATCCTGCTGATCAAGTACGGCGACGAGGATGCCGCCAAGCGCGATCTGCAGCTGGGCTCGCTGGACGCGATCAACAGCGCCAACACCAACTGGTCGGTGCAGTTCCGCAAGGAGAAGAACGTCAAGTTCTGGTCGACGCCGGCGCCGGGCTTCGACGAGATCGCATTCAACATGTGCCCGCCCACGGGATCACCCAGCTGCACGGGGCCGGCTCCCAACGTGAACGTGCCGGTGGTGCAGGACGTCGCCATCCGGCGCGCCATCAGCTACGCCATCGACCGAAATCAGATCGTGCACACCGTCTACAACGGCATCTACCAGCCGGGCACCGGCATCATCTCGCCGTTCTACGCGCCCCGCGGGTACTTCACGACGTACAAGAACGATCCCAACCTCTACTACACCTACGACCCTGAGAAAGCCCATCAGGTGCTCGAGCAAGGCGGCTGGAAATGTCCGCCCGTGGGGTCGGACGGCATCTGCACCAAGAACGGGCAGAAGGCCGAGTTCACGCTCGCCCTGCGATCGAGCGACTCCCAGCAGCAGCAGGTCGGCCTGCGGGTGCAGGCCGCCGCCAAGGCGGTGGGCATCAAGGTCGACATCCAACTCATGACCGAGGACGCGCTCAACGCCAAGATCTACCACGAGACGACCTCCAAGAACCCGGCCGACTCGGGCAAGTACGAGCCCAGCTTCGACGCGTTCATGTGGGGCTGGTTCGGGGACATCCCGACCCCGGACTATGACTTCGAGATCCTGGCCTGCGGAAACCCCTCATCCGACTCGATGTGGTGCAACCACAAGTACACCGAGCTGACAAAGCAGGCGCTCACGACCAGGGACTTCAAGCAGCGGGTCGCCCTGCTGCACGAGGCTGAGAAGATCGAGCTGGCCCAGTCTCCGTACGTGATCGTCGACTTCGGGCCGTACATGGTGGCGACGCGTACCGACACCTGGACGAACTGGCAGCCCTCGCCCAGCAACGGCGGCCAGCCGTTCGGATTCAGCTGGGTGCAGCTGCAGATGCTGGAACCGGGAAAGAAAGCCAGTTCGAGCTATGCCGGCACCACCTGGGTGATAGCGTTTTTGGTGGGAGCGACGGCGCTGGTAGCCGGCATCGGCTACTACCGGCGGCGGCGCGAGGAGCATCAGCCCTTTGAGCTTCCACCTTCGGCAGGCGATCCAAAGGCGGCAACCGGATGAGCTTTGCGATGAAGAAGATCGGGTTTGCGGTGGGCACCCTGATCTTCGTCCTGATCTTCAACTTCTTCCTGTTTCGGGTTGCCAGCAACCCCAAAGACGACCTGATCCGCGGAAACCAGCGGCTGAGTGAGGCGGGACGGGAGCGGTTGATCGAGGAGCGCGGGCTCGACAAGGGCTACATCGGGCAGTTCCGGGTGTACGTCGACCAGACCCTGCACGGCGATTTCGGCACCAGCTTCCAGACCAATCAGCAGGTCTCGACAATGATCTGGGCGGCCCTTCCCAACACGCTTATCCTGGTCGGGATCTCCACCATCCTGGCCACCATCATCGGGTCGTGGCTGGGAATCCTGTCGGCCGCCGCCCGGGGCTCTCCGACCGACACCGGAGTGGTGCAGACGTCGCTGTTCTTCTACGCCATGCCCGACTTCTGGGCGGGCATGATCCTGATCTGGTTCTTCGCCGTGGTGGTGGGGCTGTTCCCGACCGGGCAGAAATCGGAGCCGGGAGGCACCTTCTCGACGCTCGGGTACACCTGGAACGTGGCCCAGCACGCGGCCCTGCCGATCATCGCCCTGACGATCGGGATCATCGGCCAGTACGTGGTGATCATGCGCTCGTCGCTGGCAGACACGCTCGGTGAGGACTTCGTCACCACGGCGCGGGCGATCGGCCTGCCCCGCCACCGGGTGCTCCGCCGGGCGACCCGAAACGCGATCCTGCCGGTGGTGGCGCTGTCGGCGATCAGCTTCGGCTTCGTGATCTCGGGCGCGACCGTGATCGAGGCGCTGTTCTCGTGGCCGGGCATGGGCGATCTGACCTACAAGGCGATTCAGAACAACGACTACCCCGTGATGCAGGCGGTGTTCCTGGTGGCGTCGTTCGCGGTCATCCTGGCCAACCTGGTGGCCGACCTGGCCTACACCTACCTCGATCCGAGAGTGAGGAACAGCTGATGGCCGTAGAGACTGCCGATGCGGTCGTCCAGCGCGCCCACGTCAGTGGCAACCCGAGCCTGCCCAAGCGGTTCTGGACCGGTACCAAGAGGTGGTTCTGGCTGCTGTGTGAGCACAAGAGCGGCCTGATCGGGCTGATCCTTTTGGGCACGTTCGTGGTGATCGCAATCATTGGCCCCTGGATCGCACCGCAGGATCCCAGCGCATCGTCCTCGTACTCCAACGCGATCCTGCAGGCGCCCAGCTCGGCCCACTGGCTGGGTACCGAGGAGAACGGCCGTGACGTTCTCTCGCTGTTGATCCTGGGCACCCGCGTGTCTCTGATCGTGGGCGTGGCCGCGGCCATCGTCTCGGTGCTGATCGGCGGCGCCTGCGGCATCGCCTCCGGGTACTTCGGCGGGGCGGTCGACCACAGCCTGACGGCGCTGGACGACTGGTTCTTGGTGATTCCGTTCCTGCCGCTGGCGATCGTGATGGTGTCGCTCCTGCAGGGGCGCGCCGACAGCCTGCCGTTCGGCAAGATCTCGATCGTGATCCTGGTGATCGGCGTGACCGGTTGGGCGGGCACCTCGCGCATCATCAGAAGCCAGGTGCTGTCGGTCAAGGAACGGCAGTTCGTCGAGCGCTCCAAGGCGCTGGGAGCGTCGGAGTGGTGGATCGTGCGCAAGCAGATCCTGCCCAACGTGCTGCCCCTGATCTTCGCCAACACCGTCTTGATCGTGGCGCTCGCAATCCTGTCCGAATCGACGCTCGCGTTCCTGGGCCTGGGTGATCTCACCCATCCGTCATGGGGCACGCTGCTCGACAGCGCCAACAACTCCGGGGCGGTGTCCTCGGGTGACTGGTGGTACTTCATCCCGCCGGGTCTGTGCATCTGCCTGCTGGTGATGGGCTTCACCCTGGTTGGCTACGCCATCGAGGAGATCGTCAATCCGCGGCTGCGAGAGCGCCGCTAGTGGCCGCCGTCGAGCCGGCCGTCCCGGCGGTCGAGCAGAACCCGTCGGAGGTGCTGCTGGACGTCAAGGATCTGGCGGTCGCCTACAAGGACAAGCAGGGCAAGGAGATACGCCTGATCGACGACGTCAGCTTCCAGCTTCGCCGCGGCGAGGCCCTGGGGCTGGCGGGTGAGTCGGGCTGCGGCAAGACCACCACGGCGCTTTCGATCCTGGGACTGCTGCCGACCAACCTCTACCGCGCCTCGGGCACCATCGACATCAACTCCACGCGCGGTGTCATGCACGTCCATCGGCGCACCGAGCGGGGCCTGCGCGACCTTCGCTGGAACACCGTCTCGATCGTGTTCCAGGGAGCGATGAACTCGCTCGATCCGGTGCAGCGGGTGAGCGACCAGATCGGCACGGCGATCAAGCTGCACGAGCCGGGAATTGCCCAGTCGTCGGTGGATTCCCGCATCCGCGAGCTGTTCGGCTACGTCGGCATCAGCGCCAACCGGGTGCGGCAATACCCCCACGAGTTCTCGGGCGGCATGCGCCAGCGGGTGATGATCGCCCTCGCACTTGCCTGCAACCCGGAGCTGATCATCGGCGACGAGCCGACCACAGCGCTGGACGTGATGATGCAGGCCCAGATCCTCGAGCTGCTGGAGTCGCTGCGGCGGGACTTCGGCCTCTCCATGATCCTGATCACCCACGACCTGTCGGTGCTGGCCGAGACCTGCGACCGGGTTGCGATCATGTACGGCGGCCAGATCGCCGAGACCGGCCCCATCGGCGAGGTCTACCGCGAGCCGCAGCATCCGTACACCCGCCGCCTGCTGGGCGCCTTCCCGGTGATCGGCGGCCCGCGGGAGCTGGCTCCCGCGATCCCCGGGGTGCCACCCGATCCGGCCGCGCTGCCTGACGGCTGCCGGTTCGCGCCGCGCTGCCACGTGGCCAAGGATGTGTGCAGCGAGACTGCGCACGTGGAGATGCGCGACGTGGCCGAGGGCCGCCGCGCGCGCTGCCTGTTCGCGCCGTGGCAGGGGGGAGCGCCGCAATGAGCGCCGCGCCCGAGCCCGCCGCCGCGACTGCCGCGGCCGATCCGATGTTTCAGGTCACCGGCCTCAAGGTGCATTTCCCGATCCGCGGCACCGATGCGGTGGTCAAGGCTTTGGACGGAGTCGATCTCACCTGGAACCGGGGCGAGGTGCTGGGGATCGTGGGCGAGTCGGGCTGTGGCAAGTCCACCCTGGGGCGGGCGCTGATGGGACTTCAGCCGCCCACTGAGGGGACGATCGAGTTTGAGGGCGCGCCGCTCACCAAAGGCGGTCTGCGTAGCCTGAGACGGCGGATCCAGATGGTCTTCCAGGATCCCTACCAATCGCTCAACCCGCGCATGAACGTGGCCACTCTGGTGCAGGAGGGCCTCAACATCCACAAGGTCGGCAAGCGCGGTACCGAGCGCATCGCGCGGGCGGTGGAGGCCCTCGAGGGCGCCGGGTTGCAGCCGGTTGAGCGGTTCTGGGATCGATATCCGCATGAGCTTTCCGGAGGGCAGCGGCAGCGGGTCGTGATCGCCGCAGCGCTGGTGTTGGAGCCGGAGGGGCTGGTGTGCGACGAGCCCGTCTCGGCCCTGGACGTGTCGATCCGGGCGCAGGTGATCCAGCTGCTGATGGAGCTCAAGCGTGACCGCGACCTGGGGCTGATCTTCATCACCCACGATGTCGGCCTGGCGTGGGCGCTGTGCGACCGGGTGGCGGTCATGTACCTGGGCCGGGTGATCGAGCAGGGAACCACCGAGCAGGTGCTCTCGAATCCGCAGCACCCCTACACCAAGGCGCTCTTGTCGGTGGTGCCGAACCCTGTGCCGAGGACGGGAGGCGAGCGCCGCACGGTGCTGGAGGGCGAGCTTCCCGACGCCTCAAACGTGCCGTCGGGCTGTCGCTTCCACCCGCGCTGCCCACTCGCCTTCGACCGCTGTCACACCGAAGATCCGGCCCAGCTGATCCCGATCGAAGACGACCCCGGCCACGTGGCCGCCTGCTGGCTCGTCAACGGTGAATAAAAGGTGCCAGGCACCTTTTATTCACAGCGATGAGGCGTGTTTCTGGACTTTGGCGAGGGCGTCGACGGTGTCCTGGATGCCCTTGGAGCCTGCCCGGAAGATGTTCTCGTTGAGGTAGACGGCCTCGCGTAGGGCCGCCTGCTCGGCCACCGGGAAGCTCATCTTGGCGGGATCCAGCCGATCGGCGTACTCGACGGTCACCGGGAGCCGCGCAAGCGATGGCTGGAACAGCTCGTAGCGACTCATCGGCGGGTACTGGATCTCGGCCGGGATGCCTTCGGCTTCGAGCGCTTCCACGACTCGCTCGTTGCCCACGCCCGCGAACGCCTCCTCGTCGACGGCGATGATGAACCGGTAGAAACTGGAGCGGGTGATGCGGGTGTCGCGAGGGTACAGGCGCACTCCCGGCACCTGCACCGCCAGCCGCTCGAACTCGGCCGCCGCCTGCTCGCGTTCTGCGCGCTGGGCCTCGAAGCGGGCCAGCCCGCGCACCAGCAGGGCGCACTGCAGCTCACCCAGCCGGTAGTTGGCGCCGAAGGTGTACTCCTGCTCGGCCTCGTCCTTGGCCCGGCCGCAGTCGATCAGCGAGTGGGCCAGCCGCGCCAGCCGGTCGTCACCGCACAGCAGCGTGCCGCCCTCGCCCGAGGTCAGGATCTTGGACGACTGATGGGAGAACGAGCCGAAATCGCCGATGCATCCGGCTCCCTGGTCACGCCAGCGCTGCCCATGGGCGTGGGCGCAGTCCTCGACCACCCGCAGATCGTGGCGGGCGGCGATCTCCATCAGGCGATCCATGTCGGCCATCTGCTGGCCCAGATGCACCGGCATGATCGCGCGGGTGCGAGGCGTGATCGCCGCCTCGACCAAATCGGGGTCGATGGTCAGATGCTGCGGGTCGACGTCCACGATCACCGGCAGTGCGCCGGCTGCGATCGCGGCATAGGCGGTGGCGGCGAAGGTCAGCGCGGGCACGATCACCTCATCGCCCCAGCCGATCCCCAGCGCTTTCAGCGCAACCTCCATGGCGATCGTGCCGTTGGCCATGACGACACCGTGGCGGGCGCCCTGATACTCGGCAAATCCCTCGGCGAACGCCGCCGCGTTGGCTCCCGGCTCGGGCCAGCCGCCCACCAACCCGCTTCGCACCACGGCGGCCACGGCTTCCACGTCGCTCTCGTCGAGGTGGGGCCAGCGCGGGAAGGGATCGGTTCGCACCGGCGTCCCACCGGTGATCGCGAGCACGCTCATGATGTGGCCTCCAGGGATTCGCTTGACTTCAGTCCGGCCAACAGCCTATCCTCCACCGGTACTTTCAGGAAAGTTTCCTTACTATATGCGAGTGGGAGAGGGCCACGAGTACGACGCGCACCTTCGATGCCGGGACGCCCAGCCTGCTGAAGGCCATCAACGAGCGCACCATCCTCGAGTTGATTCGCGACGAAGGCATGCTCTCACGGGCGCAGATGGCCCGGCGCAGTGGTCTCAGCAAGCCGACCGTGTCGCAGGCGCTGGTGGGCCTGTCCGGTGCCGGGCTGGTGATGGAAACCGGCCGTTCGACGGGCCGCAAGGGCCCCGGCGCGGCGTTGTACGCGCTCAATCCGCGATCGGGGTTTGTGGTCGGCCTGGACGTCGGCCGAAACTGGGTGCGGGCGGTGCTGGCCGACATCACCGGCCGGTTCGTCGCGCGTACGCAGGAGCACACCGAGCGCAGCGCCGGGCGGCGGGTGACCCAGATCGGCGAGATCGCCCATCGGGTGGCGGCCGAGGCCGGCATCGAGTGGTCACACGTGACCCATGCCACGGTCGGCAGTTCGGGCGTGCTGGATCCCTCCAGCGGGGCGCTGGCGCTGGCGCCCAACCTCCCCGGCTGGGGCCGGCACGGACTGGTCGACGCGATCCGTGATCAGCTCGGCGCCGATGTCAGCTTCGAGAACGACGTCAACCTGGCCGCGCTGGGCGAGAGCTGGCGGGGAGCGGGGATGGGCGTCTCCAACTTCGTGTTCCTCTCGGTGGGAACGGGCGTCGGTCTGGGGATCGTGATCGACGGACGGCTGTTTCGGGGGGCATACGGCGCTGCCGGCGAGATCGCCTACGTGCCGATCGGCGACGACGATCCCTACGACCCTCACAACCGCCGTCGCGGCGCCCTGGAGGAAGCTGCCGGCGCCAGCGGCGTGATCCGCTCGGCCCGCGACATGGGGATGCGCCCTCCGCTGACGGTCAAGGCGATCTTTGCAGCCGCCCGCGCCGGCGACCCGCTGGCCCTGCGGGTGGTCGAGGTGGAGGCCGGCCGGATCGCGCTCGCGATCGCCGCCGTGGCTCCGATTCTCGACCCCGAGCTGGTGATCCTGGGCGGGGGCATCGCCACCGGCGCCGGGGATCTGCTGGTCGATCCGGCAGCTCGGGAACTCAACAGGCTGTCGCCGTTTCGGCCCCGCCTGACCGTGTCCCAGCTGGGTGATGACGCCGTGGTGCACGGTGCTGTGGCGACCGCCCTATCCGCGGCGCAGGAAGTCGTGTTCAATCGCAAACCGTGATGTTGACCGAAGGGAGAGCGTGATATGACCAAGCCCGGCAAGGTACGAACACAGCCATGGGCGCGCTGGGCGGCGCTGGCGGTGACTGCGCTGATGCTCCTGGCCGCGACGGCCTGCGGCAGCTCCAGCTCGGATTCCTCCACGACGCCCAATCCTGGCGGATCGATCGACAAGACCCCCGTCACGATCACGCTGTGGCACATGTTCGCGGGCGAGGAGTCGAAGCCGTTCAACGATGCGCTCTCGGACTTCCACAAGAAGTATCCGTGGATCACGATCAAGCAGGAGGTGCAGCCCAACACCGACGAGGACACCTTCGATCCCAACCTACTGAAGGCCATCAAGGGCGGCAACTCGCCCGACGTGGCCATGCCCTTCGGCCCCGACTACGTGGGTCAGTACTGCTCGAGCGGTAAATGGCTCGACCTGACGTCGTACATGAAGGCCGACGGCATCTCGATCTCAGACTTTGCCCCGGCCGCGATCACCTATACCAACTACGGCGGCAAACAGTGCGCACTGCCGTCTCTGACAGACGCCTACGGCCTCTACTACAACAAGCAGATGCTGGCGGACGCCGGCATTGCGCCGCCCAAGACGATGGACGAGCTGATGGCTGCGGCCAAGAAGCTGACCGTGAAGAACCCTGATGGTTCCATCAAGGTCGCAGGGTTCGTGCCGCTGAATCTGTTCAACGAGCTGGGCGGGCCGGATCTCGGCCGCGCGTGGGGCGCGCAGTGGTTCGACTCCGCCGGCAACGCCCAGATCGCAACCGATCCCGGCTGGACGAAGGCGTTCGAGTGGCAGAAGCAGCTGATCGACTGGTATGGCTACGACAACATCACCAAGTTCGCCAGCACCTACACCAACGCCGAGTTCAACAAGGGCAACGCCTTCGAGAACAACAAGATCGCGATGGTGTTCGACGGGGAGTGGCGGACGGCATTCATCGGCCGCGACGTGCCCGGCTTCGGCTACGACACGGTGCCGTTCCCGGCGGGCGATCCCAGCGTGTACGGCTCCGGCCGGGTGGGAGGTACCGTGGTCGGGATACCCGAGGGCGCCCAGCATCCCGATCAGGCGTGGCTGCTGGTGAAGTACCTGTCAACCGATACCCACTACCTGGTGACGATGGCCAACGCGCTCGGGAACGTCCCCACCACCGCGGCATCCGCCAATTCGCCGGACCTCAAGCAGCCCGCCCAGTTCACCACCTTCGAGAAGGTGTGGGCCAACCCGAAGTCGTCGTTCTCGCCGCCGCTGAAGCCGCAGGGCGGTGGGTACGCGAACCTGATGAATGACTTCGAGTCCGATTGGGAGGCCGGCAAGATCACCGACCTTCACGCGGCTCTGGTCAAGCTCGACACCGATATCGACAATCAGCTGGCGCTGGGGTCGTCATCGGCGCCGTAGACAGCACCGCACCGGCGCGAATTGCGCTGCGCACGCCGGCCGAGCGCCGGCGTGCGCAGCGCCGCGCCAGCCTGCGGCGGTACGGCATCGTGCTGGCGATGCTGTCGCCGTGGATCGTGGGCTTCCTGCTGTTCACCGCAGGGCCGATGCTGATCAGCTTGTACTACTCGTTCACCCACTACGACCTGACCAGCCCGCCCCGCTGGATCGGGCTCACAAACTACGAGTTCATGATCGGGCGGGCGACGGTCGACGGACGCCCCAACCAGATGGACCCGATCATCTGGGATGCGGTCAAAAACACCGTCTGGATCATCGTGATCGCGCTGCCGCTGCGGGTGTTGTTTGCCATGGGCACGGCCATGCTCCTGACGCGGCCGAGAAGAGGCGTGAACGGCTACCGCACGCTCTTCTTCATGCCGTCGCTGGCGCCCACGGTCGGCGCCGCGCTGGTGTTCGTCTACCTGTTCAACCCCACCACAGGGCCGGTCAACAACTTCCTCGACCGGATCCCCGGGGTCTCGGCGCCCCTGTGGTTCCTCGACCCGGAGTGGGCCAAGCCGGCGTTGGTGGTGCTGGGGCTGTGGGGGGCCGGGGACGCCATCATCCTGTACATGGCAGGCCTTTTGAACGTGCCCCGCGAGCTGTACGAGGCGATCACGGTCGAGGGCGCCAACGCCTGGCAGCGGTTCCGCCACGTCACCCTGCCGATGATCACCCCGGTAATCCTGTTCACCGTGATCACCGGCTTGATCGACAGCTTCCAGTATTTCGACCAAGCCTATGTGGCATCCACCACGGCGGGCTCCGCCGTGGGTGACCCGCAGCGGTCGCTGATGTTCTACGGCGTATGGCTCTACCAGCAGGCCTTCTCCTACTTCAACATGGGCTATGCATCGGCGATGGCGTGGGTGCTGTTCGTGGTCACGATGATCTGCACCGCAGTGCTTCTCTGGACATCCCGGCGCTGGGTGCACTACGGCGGAGGCCTGTCATAGCCGCTGTCGCCGACCGCCCCCAGCGAGTCAAGCCGGCCTCGGTACGGCGCCGCCGGCTGCTGCTCGAGGTCGCCAACCACGCGGTGCTGATCGCGGTGTCGCTGGCGTTCCTGCTGCCGGTGCTGTTCATGTTCCTGACCGCGGTGATGAGCGACGAGCAGGCGCTCTCTGCCCGCCTGATCCCGCACCCGTTCGTGTGGGGCAACTTCATCACCGTGTTCCACCAGCTGGACGTGGTGCGCTACACCTGGAACACGTTCCTGTACGCAGGGCTGTCGACGGTGGGCGTGGTGGTGTCGTGCGTGCCGGTTGCCTACGCGTTTGCCCGGCTCGAGTGGAAAGGGCGAAACGTCGTCTTCCTGCTGGTGCTGGCGACGCTGATGCTGCCCACCCAGGTGACCTCGGTGCCGCTGTACATCCTGTGGGCCAAGCAGTTCCACGACTGGACCGGGATCCAGTTCATCGGCACCCTGAGGCCGTTGATCATCCCCAGCTTCTTCGGCGATGCGTTCTCGATCTTCCTGCTGCGCCAGTTCTTCATGACCATCCCCAAGGAGATGACCGACGCGATGCGGGTGGACGGCGCCGGTGAGTTTCAGATCATGATGCGGGTGGTGGTGCCGCTGGCCAAGCCGGCGATCGCAGCGGTCGCGCTGTTCAACTTCATCTATGCCTGGAACGACTTCTATGGCCCGCTGGTGTACCTGGCACAGAACACCGACACCCAGACGCTGTCGATCGCGCTGTCGCAGTTTCGCGGCATCCATCACGTCAACTGGAACCTGACGATGGCGGCGTCGCTGCTGTTCATGCTGCCGATTGTGATCATCTTCTTCCTGGCCCAGCGCGTCTTTATCGAGGGCATCACGCTGACCGGCGTCAAGGGGTAGTCTCGGCCGGTATGGCCGATCCGATTCGTATCGCACTGCTGGGCGCGGGCTTCATCACCGACTTTCACGCCCGCGCGGTGATCGAGAATCCGGCGGCGGAGCTGGTTGCGGCCGCCAACTGGCGACCCGGGTCGCTGGCGGCGCTGGCCCAGCGCCACGGGATCCCGCGCACCACCCTGGAGTGGGAGCAGCTGGTGGGAGACAGCGAGGTGGACGCGGTCGTGATCGCGACACCCAACAGCCTGCACGCAGCGCAGACAATCGCGTTTCTGGAGGCGGGCCAGCACGTGATGGTGGAAAAGCCGATGGCGATGTCCGCGGCCGAGGGGGAGCTGATGGTGGCTGCCGCCCAGGGCTCTGGGGCGTCGCTGATGGTGGCTCACTGCTGGCGTTTCCACCCCGACGTGCGCGCCTTGCGCGAGCGGATCGAGGCCGGGGAGCTGGGCGATGTGGTGAAGACGCGCGGCTACGGCGTGCACGTCCGCTGGGGGCCGGCCGGCTGGTTCACACAACGACAACTCGCGGGCGGCGGCGCTCTGGCCGATATGGGAGTGCATGCCATCGATACCGCCAGATTCCTCCTGGGCGGGCCGTCACCCGCGGGTGTGTCCGCGGCGATCGGCACGCGCTACGGGAGCTATGACGTCGACGACGACGCAATCCTGCTCATCCGCTGGGACAACGGCACCAACTCGATCGTCGAATCGGGATGGTGGCAGCCCCATGCCGCCGGCTTGGAGGCCGACACCGAGATCTACGGCACGGATGGGTATGCCAGGGTGTTCGCATTCACGGAGCCCCCGACCGACACCTACGAGCACTGCCCCCAGTCGATGTACACCACGCAGATGAGTGAGTTCATCGCCGCGATCAGGCAGGGACGTCAGCCCAGTCCGTCAGGTGAGGACGGGCTCGTGGTGATGCGCGTGCTGGACGAGGCCTACCGATCCGCCGAGGCTGCCCGGTGAACCTGGTGTTGGGAGTGGACGGCGGGGGTTCCAAGACCCACGCGGTGGTCGCCGACGACGAGGGCACGCTGCTGGGGTTTGCCACCAACGGCCCGTCGAACTGGGAGACGGTGGGGCTGCGGGGCGCCGCAGACTCGCTGCGAGACGCTGCGGTCAAGGCACTGTCGCCGACCGGAAAGGGCGTGCGAGACCTCAAGGCCGCCGCCTTCGGCCTGGCCGGAGTCGATTGGCCGTCCGACCTCCCGCGCGTCAACGGCGTCATCGACCAGCTGGAGCTGGGCTGCGACCACGTGCTCGAAAACGACTCGATGGTGGCGCTGCGTGCGGGAACGCGGGATCGCCACGGAGTGGTGCTGGTGGCCGGCACCGGTGCGGTCGCCGCCGGCGTCAACCGGGCCGGCAAGACGTTTCGGACGCTCGGCCAGGGCATGATCCTGGGCGACGTCGGCAGCGCCAGCGATGTGTCGGATGCTGCGGTCCGGGCGGTGGCCGATGCCTACCTGGGGCGCGGCCCGGAGACGACCCTGACCGAACAGCTGTGCACGCTGGCGGGCTGCCGCTCGGCCGCCGAGTTCCTGGAGCAGTTCAGCCGCGGTATCGAGCCTCCGCGTGCGGCTGCACCCACGGTGCTGCGGGCGGCCGAGGCGGGCGACGCGGTCGCGCTTCGGATCGTGCGCTGGGCGGGAGGCTCTCTGGGCGACACGGCCGTGGTGGTCGCTCGTAACCTGGACATGCTCGACGACGAGTTCGACACGGTCTTGTCGGGTGGGTTGTTCCGCGGTGGCAGTGCCTTGCTGGAGGCCGCCGTGCTCGAGGCGGTGCGGCCCCACGCCAAGCGGGCACGGCTGGTGCGGCTGGATCCGCCGCCGGTGCTGGGTGCGGTGTTGATGGCGCTGGAGCAGTACGGTGTCGAGCTGGACATCGATCAGCGGCGTGTGCTGGAGGCCCAGGTGACCGCTGCGGTCAGGCGACCCCCAGGTGCGGCGATGCCGGCCTGACCCCGTTGGGGGAGTGCCCGGGGTCGGCTGCTGCCGATGAGTAAGAGCATGTGGTCACGGGTTACAATCGCCGCGGCTGTGGGCGCCGCCGGCCTCGCCCTCGCGGCCGGCCTCACCGGCCCTGCGGGCGCGTCCCCGCTTCCGTCGGCCTCGGCCTGCCCGGTGTTCCCGGCCACCAACGTGTGGAACAAGCGGGTCGACTCCCTGCCCGTGGCGGCCAACTCCGCCACGATGATCAACGCGATCGGCGCCGGCACCGGCCTGCACCCAGACTTCGGCTCGTTCCTCGGCTATGGCATCCCATACAACGTCGTCACCGGCACGCAGACCAAGGTGAAGGTCAAGCTCGGGTATGCGTCACAGTCGTACCGCGGTGGGTATCCGATCCCGGCCAAGCCCAAGATCGAAGCCGGTTCCGACCGCCACCTGCTGATCGTGGACAAGAGCAGCTGCCGTCTGTACGAGCTGTGGCTGGCCAAGCACACCAAGTCCGGCTGGACAGCCGGCTCGGGTGCGACCTGGGATATGCGCTCGAACAATCTCCGGCCCAACGGCTGGACCAGCGCCGATGCCGCGGGGCTTCCGATTCTCCCAGGCCTGGTGCGCTTCCAGGAGGATCACAACGGCGTGATCAACCACGCCCTGCGCTTCACCGCGCCGGACACCTGTGCCGGGCACATCTATCCCGCGCGCCACGATGCCGGCTCCGGATCGTGCGCAAACCTGCCCCCGATGGGGTTGCGGGTACGGCTGCGAGCGGACTTCGATGTCTCTCAGCTTGCTCCACAGGCCCGGCCGATAGCGATCGCGCTCAAGCGCTACGGCATGATCCTGGCCGACAACGGCTCTCCCTGGTACATCACGGGCGTCTCCAACCATCAGTTCTCCGACGACGCCCTGCACACGCTCGGTCTGATCCACGGCAGCGACCTCCAGGTGGTCAACACCAGCTCGCTGCGAAACGGCTGAGCCGTTCAGGCCTCCAGCCGGTTGGCCACCAGGAGCTCACGGGCCACGGCGGCGCGCGGGTCGTCGCCGTGCGATCTGGCGATCGACGCCAGCCGGTCGTGCAGATCGACCAGGCGGACCAGGTACTCCGAGGGCGTGGTGCCGTGGACGTCTGCCCAGTGGCGGATCCGGGCCACGGTCACATCGTCCAATCCGGTGAGCATCATCGTTCGAGTCATCACCTGACCGCATACCCGCATTCGCGGATCGGTATCCAGGATGTGGAAATCACCGTCCTGCAGGGTGTCTGCAGCGACCGCCGAACTGCTCACCATGGCTGCAACGGCGGACAGTGCTGCGGCACAGCCGACCAGCGAGTCGCGCTGGCCGGCGACGGTCGCGGTGCTGGTGGCGATGGCGCTCTACGTGACGCTGCCGGCGCCGGTGATTGCAGGCCACAGCATCAGCAACTTCTTCCGGTTCTTCGTGCCCGGCCTCGAGCTGCTGCTGCTGATCCCTTTGGCGGTGACCGCGCCGCGCCGATCGGCGGTTGAGTCGGGCCGGCGGCGGCGGGCGGCGCTGATCATTACCGGGGTTGTCTCGTTTGCCAATATCACCGCCCTGGGCTTCCTGGTCGCGCTGCTGCTTGATCCCCATTCGAGCGTGCACGGGCGCGACCTGCTGGCTGCCGCGGCCCAGATCTGGATCACCAACGTGATCGCCTTCGGGCTGTGGTACTGGGAGTTGGACGGCGGCGGCCCTCCGGCACGGTTTCGCGAGCCCAACGCCAGGCGCGACTTCGCCTTTCCCCAGATGACCGACCCGGACGTCGCGCCCGGATCCTGGTATCCGCGTTTCTTTGATTACCTGTACGTCTCCTTCACCAACTCGACCGCGTTCAGCCCCACCGACACGATGCCGCTGACCCACTGGGCCAAGCTGCTGATGCTGGTGCAATCGAGCGCGTCGATCATGACGCTTCTGCTGGTGGGGGCCCGGGCCGTGAACATTCTCGCCTCGTAACCGGGATCGGGTTGCGGGGCCGGTAACTAGGCTCCCTCGGTTCACCATGACCGAGATCGCACGCACCGATATCCGCAACATCGCCATCATCGCCCACGTCGACCACGGCAAAACCACTCTGGTCGATGCGATGCTGCGCCAGTCGGGCACGTTCGCCGAGCACGAGGTGGAGGTCGACCGGGTGATGGATGCCGGGCTCGAGCGGGAACGCGGCATCACCATCCTGGCCAAGAACACGACGGTGCGCCACGGCGGGGTCAAGATCAACATCGTGGACACCCCCGGCCATGCCGATTTCGGCGGCGAGGTCGAGCGAGGCCTGTCGATGGTGGACGGCGTGCTGCTGCTGGTCGACGCCAGCGAGGGGCCGTTGCCTCAGACCCGGTTCGTGCTGCGAAAGGCGCTCCAGTCGCATCTCCCCGTGATCTTGGTGGTGAACAAGATCGACCGCCCGGATGCGCGCATCGGCGAGGTGGTCGATGAGGTCTACCAGCTGTTCTTCGACGAGGACGCCAACTCGTCTCAGATCGAATTCCCGATCGTGTACAGCAATGCGCGGGCGGGGATCGCGACGCTCGAGCAGGGGGCCGACGGCGACAGCATCAGGCCGCTGCTCGACCTGATCGTGACCCACATCCCCGCACCGACCCACATCCCCGAGCATCCCATGCAGGCGCAGGTCGCCAACCTGGACGCCTCGCCCTACCTGGGCCGGCTGGCGCTCTGCCGCGTGCGCCACGGCACCGTCCAGCGGGGAGCCACCGTGGCCTGGTGCAGGCGTGACGGCACCGTCACCCGGGCAAAGCTGACCGAGCTGCTGGTCACCGAAGGACTGGAGCGGGCGCCTGCCGAGAGCGCCGGTCCCGGCGACATCATCGCCGTGGCCGGTATCGATGAGATCACGATCGGCGAGACGATCGCCGACGCCGACGATCCCCGTCCGCTGCCGCTGATCGTGGTGGACGAGCCGTCGATCTCGATGACGCTTGGCACCAACACCAGCCCGCTGGCTTCGCTGGACGGTTCCAAGCTGACCGCCCGCATGATCAAGGATCGGCTCGACCAGGAGATCCTGGGCAACGTGTCGCTGCGCGTGCTCGACACTGAGCGGCCGGATACGTGGGAGGTGCAGGGCCGGGGAGAGCTGCAGTTCGCGGTGCTCGCCGAGATCATGCGCCGGGAGGGCTTCGAGCTCACTATCGGCAAGCCGCGGGTGGTCACCAAGGAGGTCGACGGCAAGCTGCACGAGCCGGTCGAGCGGGTCTCGATCGATCTCCCCGAGGAGTACGCCGGAGTGGTGATCCAGGCGCTGGCGCTGCGTAAGGGGCGGATGGAGAGCATGAACAACCACGGCACCGGCTGGGTGCGGCTGGAGCATCTCGTGCCCGCCCGGGGACTGCTCGGCTTCCGGTCGGAGTTCCAGACCGAGACGCGGGGGACGGGGCAGCTGCATCACGTGTTCGAGGGCTACCAGCCGTGGGCGGGAGAGATCAAGAACCGCCCCAACGGGTCGCTGATTGCCGATCGCCGCGGCCAGGCGACCGGGTACGCGATTCAGGCTCTGCAGGAGCGCGGCGTCCTGTTCGTGGGCGTTGGAGAAGAGGTCTATGAGGGCATGGTGGTGGGCGAGAACAGCCGCGCCGACGACCTCGACGTCAACATCACCAAGGCCAAGCAGATGACCAACGTGCGCTCCAATGCCGAGGTGCTGGTGCGGCTCAACCCACCGCACACGATGAGCCTCGATCAGGCCATCGAGTACATCCAAGACGGCGAGTGCATCGAGGTCACACCGGCCAACATCCGGCTGCGAAAGGCCATCCTGGGCGCATCCGAGCGCAACAGCCAACGCTCCAAAGCCGCCCGCGCCCGCGGTGAATAATTGGTGCCAGGCACCAATTATTCACCGCGGCTGGCCCGTTGGGCCTGCGCCTCAGGGCGCCTGTCGTAGTTGAGCGTTGCTGGGCGTACGACGGTGAACAACGGTGCCAGGCACCGTTATTCACCCAGGGCCGCACTCCCCCGGATGGGGGAGGGTGGGTGCCCCTGAAATGCCGACTGTTTGGCTATGGAAGCGGGTTTCCGCGCCAAGGCGGACGAAATTGGTGGTGCCAGGCTGCGCGCGGTTGCTCCGTTCGCGGCCGTCGCGCTGATCGCCTATCCGCTGGTTGCGCTCGACGCCAACCCCATCAACGCTGGGTATGTGGCGCTGTCGCTCGCGATCGTGGTGGGCGTTCTGGCGGCAATGCTGTGGGCCGACTGGTCGCGCCTGCCGAGGATAGCGGCCACCGGGGTGGCCTACTCCTACGTGATCTCGGTGGTGCTGCTGCGGGAGGGAACCGGCGGCGGGCAATCGGGATTTGCGGTGCTGCTGATGCTCCCGGTGCTGTGGGTTGCGCTGTACGGGGAGCGCTGGGAAGTGGTCGCGGTCGTGGGAGGGGTGGCCCTGGCCATGGCGGCGCCGATCCTGGTGATCGGCTCGCCCGAGTATTCGACCACGGAATGGCGCAAGCTGGCGCTGCTGGTGGGGGTGTGCGGCGTCGTCGGCTGGGCGGTCAAGTCGCTGGTCGATCGCCTGCAGGACGCTCTCGAGGTTCAGGCCCGTGAGACCGCAAACCTCGGCCGGTTGGCGGCGCTGAACCGCACCATCGCCGCTGCGGCCGATAGCGAGACCGCTCGCGACGCGATCTGCGCGGCGGTGCTCGATCTGTCCGAGGCCACCGTGGCCGCCCTGTGGGAGCCGGCTCCCGACGACCGGCTGGAGGCCACAGCCACCTCTGATCCCGGGCACCGGGGCGTGTCGGTTGCGATCGATCAACACCACTCCGGTGTGGCCCAGGCGTTCCGCGAGGGACAGCAGCTCTTCTCGTCTGACGCGATCAACGATCCCCGCCTCGATGCCCAGCTGGGGGAAGAGTTCGGGACGGCTGCGGTGCTGTTCTGGCCGGTGCTCTCCCAGGGGGAGCAGGTCGCCGTGGTGATGGTTGGATGGGCGCATCAGGTGCGCGAGGTGTCCCCCCGACTGGCCGCCGTGATGGAGATGTTGTCGGTCGAGGTGGCGACCGCCCTGGAGGGCGTGCGGCGACGCGACGCACTGACCACGGCCGCCGCGACCGATCCGCTCACCGGTCTTCCCAACCGGCGCTGGTGGGACGCGTTGATCGAGCGGGAGATGGCCGACGCCGCGATCGCCCAGACGACCATCTCGGTGGCCGTGCTCGACCTCGATCACTTCAAGGCCTGGAACGACGAGCACGGGCACGCCGCGGGGGACGCGCTGCTGCGTGACGCCGCCACGGCCTGGAAGCGCGAGTTGCGCGCGGGTGACCTGCTCGCCCGAGTCGGCGGCGACGAGTTCGTGATTGCGCTGCCCGGCTGCGACTCCCGCCACGCCGTGGAGATCGTGAGCCGGCTTGGTCGCGCGATCCCGCACGGTGCGACGGCGTCGTCGGGAGTCGCGACCTGGGACGGCGAGGAGAACACGCACGAGTTGATCGCACGGGCCGATCGCGCGCTCTACACGTCCAAAGCGGACGGACGCGATCGCACCTCCCTCGCCGCCTGACCGTGCCAGGTGGATATTGGGGGGTTCCCCCCAGTGCGCTGCGCTCGCCGCCGACGTAACGTGACGATGTGGACAATCGCGAAGACTATGTCCCAGTGCGCGCCCTGGTCACCGGAGTGCCGTTGATGCTGACGGCAGGCACGCTGGTCTGTGGAGCGATGGGCGTGCGGGAGCTGATGGTGGGGGTGATGGCGAGCGGGATCCTGCTGCTCGCCGTGGCATCGTTTCTGCTGGTGACCGCCGTGGTGGTGGCCGCGCGGCCGTAGGCTGTTCGGCTCAGGCCTGGTAGCCGAGCTTCTCGGCGATCTGGCAGGCCCGACCCTTGATCGCAATCAGCTCAGCTTGGCGCTGGGCGAGTTCTGCCTCGGTGGTGATGGCGGCGGCCTGGATGCCTTCGAGTCGCTGCAGCAACCCAGCGATTTCCTCGAGTTCGGCGGCATCCAGCGTCATGGCAGCGCCGACTCTACGCCGCACCCGAGAACGCGTCAAGAGTCCGAGCGGGTGGTCCGATCGGGTGGTACCGGGGGTGGGCTGTCGCACGCTCTCGCCCTCCACCCGGTAGCATCGACTGCCCCGAAGCCAGGCGGCACAGATGGCCGATCTCCCCACCGGCACAGTCACCCTCATGTTCACCGACCTGGAGGGTTCCACCAATCTCATCCGCAAGCTCGGCGATCGCTACGGCGATCTGCTGGCCGACCACCGCAGGCTTCTGCGCGAGGCGGCGGAAGCCCACGGCGGCCGCGAGGTGGACACGAGTGGAGACGGCAGCTTCATCGCCTTTCCCAGTGCCCGCGACGGCGTTGCTGCGGCGGTGGCGGCGCAGCAGACGATGGCTGTGCACGAATGGCCGGATGATGCACCGGTTCTGACTCGTATGGCCCTGCACACAGGTGAGCCGCGGAGGGCCGAGGAGGGCTACCACGGGATGGGCGTGCACCTCGCCGCGCGGTTGTGCCAGGTGGGCAGGGGCGGCCAGATCCTGCTGTCGCAGTCGACCCGCGTGGTGGTGGCGGACGATCTGCCGCCGGGAACGTCGGTGCGCGACCTGGGAGAGTGGCCGCTGAAGGACTTCGATCGTCCGGTGGCGGTGTTCGAGGTGCTGATCGAGGGGCTCGGTCCACAACCCAATCCGGGAACGCCTGCGGCGGTGCGGGTGGTGGTCGCAGACGACTCGGTGCTGCTCCGCGAGGGCATTGTGCGGCTGCTGGAACAGGCCGGATTCGAGGTCGTCGGCCAGGCTGACAATCCCGATGATCTGGTGCGGCGGGTGGGCTTCTCCAAGCCCGACGTGGCGATCATCGACATTCGCATGCCTCCCACGCATACCGACGAAGGGCTCCAGGCCGCCGGCCGCATCCGCGAGCGATATCCGCAGGTGGGGGTGCTGGTGCTGTCCCAGTACGTCGAGGCCGAGTACGCGACAGCGCTCTTGGGCGAACGCACCGAGGGCACCGGCTACCTGCTGAAGGACACCGTGGCCAACGTCGACGAGTTCACCGACGCCGTCCGCCGGGTGGCCGCCGGAGGCTCGGCGCTCGACCCGGCTGTGGTGGCGATGCTGGTGGGCCGGCCGCGCTCGGATGATCCCCTGGGTGCGCTCACCCCGCGGGAACGGGAGGTGCTGGAGCTGATGGCCGAGGGGCTCTCCAACCATGGCATCGCCGCGAGGCTGGTGGTGACCGAGCGGGCGGTCGAGAAGCACGTCACCAACATCTTCGCCAAGCTCGGGCTGACCGCCACCGCCGAGGATCACCGCCGGGTGCGGGCGGTGCTCACGCTGCTGGGCTCCTGAGACAACACGAGCGGCCCGCCGGGGCGGGCCGCTCGAGTATCACGTGCTGCTTTCGGTGGAGGGTCAGATCAGTCGCCTGAGGCCTCCGGAATCGCCTGCCGCTCGCCCTCGAAGCTGAACCGGGGCAGCCACTGCAGCGGCTTGGGCAGGTACCAGTTCCAGTCTCCCAGGAGCTTCATCGAGGCGGGCAGGAGCACGCCGCGGATGATGGTGGCGTCGATCAGGATGGCCGAGGCCAGGCCGACACCGAACTCCTTGAAGTCGACCAGGCTGAGGGTGATGAAGATCCCGAACACTCCCACCATGACCACAGCCGCGCTGGTGACCACACCCGCCGTGGACTTGATGCCCTTGGCGACGGCCTCGTCATTGCTGACGCCGTTGTCGACCAGCTCCTTGATCCGGCTGAGGATGAACACGTGGTAGTCCATCGAGAGCCCGAACAGGATCACGAACAGGAACAGCGGTAGCCAGGGTGCAACACCGCCGGTGGGGTTGAATCCCAGCAGTGACGCTCCGTGACCGTCCTGGAACACGGTGACCAGGACGCCGTAGGCGGCGGCGACCGACAGCAGGTTGAGGATGATCGCCTTGATCGGGATCACGATCGAGCGGAACGTGACCAGCAGCAGGATGAACGCCAGGCTGAGCACGAATCCGAACACCAGCGGGGTGTTCTGGATCAGCCGATCCATCTGATCCTTGTTGACGGCGGTCTCACCGGTGACGTTGGCCTGAACACCGTCGACCTGGCCGACGGTCTGGGGGATCAGCTGATCCCGCAGAGTGTCGAGGGCCTGCTTGGAGGCGTGGTTGCTGCCGTTTCCGGCCAGCGGCAACGCCACCGTGGTCACCGTGTGGGACTTGTTGGTATCGATCGCGACCGGCTGGTGAGCAACGCCACTTGCCAGCGCCTCGGTGCGCAGCTTGGCGATCTGCTGGGTTACCGCAGGTGAGGTGGTGTCATCACCCTGGATGACCACGATCGCCGGAGACTCGCCGTTGGGGAATGCCTGCTCGAGATGGTGCAGCACCGTCACTCCGGGCAGGTTGGGGGGCAGGTCATTGATCCCGGTGTTGTGGATCTTGAAGTGCAGTGCGGGTGACGCGATTGCCAGCAACACCATCACCGAGACGACCGCCGAGAGCGCCGGGCGCCGAAGCACACGGTCGAGCACGGCAGACCACACGCGCGACTCGGTGCGGGCGGGCCGGCGGCGGCGCATGAACGGAATCCGGACGCGGCCCTTCTCGACATGCCGTCCGAGCAGTGCCAGCATCGCCGGCAGCGCGGTCAGCGAGCCCAGCATCGCCACGGCCACAACCATGATCGTGCCGACCGCGAACGATGTCGAGCCCTTGTCGCCGGTCAGGAACTGTCCGGCCATTGCCACCATCACGGTGAACCCAGAGATCAGGATCGCGCGACCCGAGGTGGCCGATGCGATCTCGACCGCGCTCAGCTCGTCGCGACCTGCCAGTCGTTCTTCACGCTCGCGCTTGAGGTAGAAGAGCGAGTAGTCCACTCCCACAGCCATGCCGATCAGCGTGATCACGATCGATGTGTTCTCGTCGATCGGGAAGACGTGGCTGGGAATCGCCACCAAGCCGAGGGTGGCGATCACGCCCGAGATTGCCAGGAGCACGGGCACACCGGCAGCGACCAGGGCACCGAAGGCGATGATCAGGATGATCAGCGTCACCGGCAGAGACAGCGTCTCGGCCCGCTTCAGGTCGTGCTGGATTGACTTGTCGATCTGGGTGCCCACGCTGGCATCGCCGAACTGCTCGATGCGCAGCTGGGGGTACTGCTTCTGGGCAGCGTGGATGGCGGCCTCGACCGGGGCGATGCGATCGCCGGCGGTCTGCTTGTCGCCCTTGATATCGAACGTCACGAGCGCGGAGTGGCCGTCCTTGGAAACGAGGCCTGTACCGTTGGCGTCGTTGGCCGCCCGCACGTTGCTGACCACGGGGATCTTGGCGACGCTGTTGCGGATGTTCGCGATCGCGGCCTTGAACGCCGGGTCGCTGGATTTCATGGAGGAGCTGTAGATCAGCGCCTCTTCATGGGCGGGGGTGGGGAAGTGCTGCTCGAGCGTCTTCTCCGCCTTGCCGGACTGGCCGACGAACGAATCGGCCGGGGTCAGGCTCTTGGTACCAACCGCAGATCCGAGCACGACCGCAAGCACGACGAACACGAGCCAGCCGACGAGCACGGACTTCTTGTGCCGCGCGCTCCAACCTCCAACGCGAGCGGCGATTCCTCCCTGGTGTCCCTTGCGCAACATTTTGACTCCTTGGATCGATTGCCCGAAACACGAGGTCTCGGTGATGACCAGCCCAGCTTCGACGAGCCCCGGCGCTGTGGCGGTGGAGCAGGCAGGCGAATGGATGGTGGGTATCTCCGGGGTGGGGGTGGGGTTATCCGTACCGTGGTTGCACACCGTCGCGAATGGTGTGGCTAGCCGTATCGCGGAGCGGGGACGCGTATGCGACGATTACCGCATGTGTCCGTCGGTTCTGATCGTTGATGACCACTCAGGCTTCCGCGCTCGTGCCCGTGCTGTGCTCGAGTTGGAGGGCTTCGAGGTGGTCGCGGAGGCCGGTGACGGGGCATCCGGAGTGCGCTCGGCCGCGGAGCTCTCGCCCGACGTGGTGCTGCTCGACGTGCAGCTGCCCGATATCGACGGGTTCGAGGTGGCATCACAGATCACCGCCAACGATGCGGAGGTGCAGGTGGTGCTCGTCTCCAGCCGCGACGGGAGCGACTTCGGCACGCTGGTGGCGGGAAGCGGTGCGTGCGGCTTCATTCCCAAGGCGGAGCTGTCGGGCGCCGGCCTGATCGCGCTTCTGCGGTGAGCGGACGGCGGTTCACCGTGGCCGTCTTGGTCGCTCTGGTGCTCCTCAGCGTGGCTGCCGTCTACATCGAGTCGGTCACCAAGGTTCAGGTTCACGAAGGGCCGTACATCGTCTTCGGCCTGGCGGTGGTGTGGGCGTTTGTGATCGCCGGTCTGATCGCGCGGCGCAGGCGCCCATCGAACCGCACGGGGCTTCTGATGATCGGGATCGGGTTCGCCTGGCTCACGGCCGCGTTCACCGATTCGCCGAACGACTTGGTGTTCACACTCGGCTTGATCCTGAACAACTTCTGGCCGGCGCTGCTGACCCACCTGCTGCTGTCGTACCCGACCGGGTACCTCGATCGCCTGTCCCGCCGGGTGGTGATCGTGACCTACCTGGACACGGTGGTGCTGGCGCTTCTGATACTGCCGTTCGCCCAGCCGCGGTTGGACGCCGAGGGATCCGATCGGAACTCGGCCGACAACCTGCTTTTGGTGTCGCACCAGCCCGGACTGGTACACGCGGCGAATTTGGTTGCCGAGCTGGTGGCGCTGGGGATCGTGCTGACGGTCCTGTGGATCGTCTGGCGGCGGTGGCGTTCGGCGTCGGACGCCACCCGGCGGGTGCTGGGCCCGATGTATCTCACGGGAGCGGTGACGATCGGTGTGCTGCTGGTGTTCACGGTGCTGTTCGTGACCGTCCCGGGCATCTCCCAGACGCTGTTCTTCTACGTCTTCACGGTTGCCTTCACGGCGATCCCGGTCGGATACCTGTTCGGGATCCTGCGTACACGCCTGGACCGCTCGGGAGCGGTGGAGACACTCGTTCGCACGCTGCGCGCACAACACGCTCCGGGGGGGTTGCGCGAGGCTCTGCGGGTGGCGCTCAACGATCCTTCCCTCGACTTGGCCTATCGCCGGCCGGGCACGGACGAGTACCTCGACGTTGCCGGTGAGCGCTACCTGCTGCCGGAGCCTTCGGACGCTCGAGCGGTGACCACCATCGAGCATGACCGAGAGCCGGTGGCCGCGCTGGTGCACGATCCGTTCCTGCTGGACGATCCGGGATTGATCGACGCGGTCTGCGGGCCGGCGGCGCTGGCGATCGAGAACGAACGCCTGCAGGCGGAGCTGCGCGCCCAGTTCCAGGAGGTGAGCGTCTCCGAGCGCCGGCTCCGAGACGTGCTCGAGACCGTCCAGCTGATCGCCGTCAGCCTCGACCTGGAAGGAAGGATCACGTTTGCCAACCAGTACTTCGCCGACCTCACCGGCTGGACCCGCGAGGAGCTGATCGGCCAGAGGTGGCTCGACCGGTTCCCCAGCGGCGACGCCGAGTTCGTCCAGCGGGTCAAGGCCGACGCGATCCTCGTCCACGACGAGAAGCCGCTGGTGACCAAAGCCGGTGATACCCGCGAGATCCTGTGGAGCAACACGCTCACGCGCGACGTCGACGGCGCGATCTGTGGTGCCACCAGCATCGGCGATGATGTGACCGAGCGCAACCGCAGCGCCCGGCAGGAGGAGGCGTTGCGGCGGCTGGCGACCATGGTCGCGGTGGAAGCGCCCGCCGGTGAGATCTTCCACACCGTCACCGAGGATGTCGCTCAGCTGCTGGATGCGCAGACGTCCAACCTGGTGCGGTTCGACGGGCCCTCCACCGGTACCGTGGTTGCCGCCTGGGCCGAGCCCGACGTGACCAGCCTGCCGGTCGGCGAGCAGGTCACCTTCGACGGGCCGACAGCCGTGCCGATCGTTCGCCGCACCGGTGAGGCCGCCCGGATCGATGACTACTCCCACATCGACGGCGAGCTGGCGGAGCGGCTGCGAGGCCTGGGATTGCGCTCGACCGTGTCTGCACCGGTGACGGTGGACGGCCGGGTGTGGGGCGCGATCACCGTTTCCACGATCGGGGAGCACACGCTCGCCCCCGATGCCGAGACCCGGATAGTCCAGTTCACCGAGCTGGTGGCGGTGGCGCTCTCCACCGCCGAGGCCCGCTCCCAGCTGGCAGCTTCGCGCGCGCGGATCGTGGCCGCCGGCGACGCGGAGCGCCGACGGCTCGAGCGAAACCTGCACGACGGTGCCCAGCAGCGGCTGGTCTCACTGGCTCTGGGGCTGCGCATGGCCCGATCGGCGGTCGGGGAGGATTCCGATGCGGCCACGATGCTCGATTCGGCGTCCCAGGAGCTCTCCGAGGCGCTGGCGGAGCTGCGTGAGCTGGCCCGCGGCATCCATCCGGCGGTGCTCACCGACCGCGGTCTGGAATCCGCGGTGAGTGCGCTCACCAGCCGTTCGGCGGTACCGGTCAAGGTTGCGCTCGACCTTCCCGGCGAGCTGCCCGCCCAGGTCGAGGCCGCGGCGTACTACGTGATCGCCGAGGCGCTCACCAACGTCGCCAAGTACGCGCGGGCGACCGCGGCCGAGGTCACCATCGCCGTGGAGGGAAGCGCGATCCGGGTCGAGGTGTCCGACGACGGTGGCGGCGGTGCCGATCCCGAGGCGGGCAGCGGCCTGCGAGGGCTCACCGACCGCGTCGAGGCGCTCGGCGGGGCGCTGCGGGTCGAGAGCCCAGCGGGCGGGGGAACGCGGGTAACCGCCCAGCTTCCGCTCCCTGTGACATCGGACACGGCCGCAGTGCCGAGCCCGAGCGCCACAACCTGATTGACACATATGTCACGCCCTGGGAGACTCGGGCCTCACTACCAGGGGGACAGGATGAAGCGCTTCTGTTTCATGGCGGTTGTGATCGCGGTGATTGCGGTGATGGGCTTCTCGGTGTCTGCGCTGGCGTCTGAGCACCACGCGAAGAGCGTGGCGGCACCACACAGCCATCCGTACGGGAGCTCGTATCGTGAGTGGGCGGCGGACTGGTTCCGCTGGGTGGCGGAGACGCCCACCCCTCAGAACCCGTTCGTGAACCCCGATGACTGCGGCCCGTTCAACTCCCACAAGGTCTGGTTCCTGGGCGCGTCCACCGGCGGCTTCGTACAGGCCCACTGCACCGTGCCGCAGGGTAAGGCGATTCTGATCAGCCCGGCCGGCGACTTCTGCTCCGGCGGCACCGACAATCTCTTCACCAGCGTCGAGCTGCGTGCCTGCGCGCGCGGCAAGACCTCGGAGCTCGAGGGGGTGCGGGTGACCATCGACGGATGCAAGGTGCCGCACATCGGGCGGTTTTACCTGGTCACGCGGAAGTTCTCGGTCGACCTTCCGGCCGACAACATCTTCGGGCTGCCTGAAGGCGGGACCCCGGCGGCTGTGGGCGGTGTGTTTGTGATCATCAAGCCGCTGTCGGTTGGCCGCCACACGATCGTCGGCCATATCAGCTCTCCGCTCGACGCGACCATCAAGTACCACATCACCGTCAAGGCGCACTGAGCCAGCGCGGCACGAGGCCCGGATCTCCCAGCGAGAGGTCCGGGCCTCGCGGAGCATGTGGGCAGGCTCCGCACGCTTCTCGGCGAAGACAGGGGCATGGAAGAAGAGCTGAGTGCGGCTGCTTACGGGCGCACCATCGATTTCGCCCGGGTGGTGGCGTTCACTGACGGCGTGTTTGCGATCGCGATCACGCTGCTGGTGCTGGGCCTGGACATCCCCGGCGGCCAGGACAACCTGCCGGAGCTGCTGCGCGCCCAGGAGTCGAACCTGGTTGCCTACGCCCTCAGCTTCATCGTGATCGGCCGGCTGTGGCTGATCCACCACAGCTTCGTCGGCGGGCTGCGTCGGTTCGATACGTGGCTGATCCACCTGACGCTGTTCTACCTCGCCTGGATCTGCCTGATCCCGTTCACCTCCGAGCTTCTGGGGAACTACGGCGGTCATGTTCAGGCGGTGGTGATCTATGCGGGAGTGATCGTCGGGGTCACCTTGACGTTCGCCGCCAAGATCGCCTACGCCTACCGCCGGGACCTGCTGCAGCCGGGCTACCGCCTGTTTGCACGCGCGCATGCTGCGCCCGGGGTGTTGGCCGCATCGACCGGCTTCGTGCTGTCGATCCCGGTGGCGTTCGTGAACCCGACCGCCGCCGAGTTGCTGTGGATGGTGTCGCTGTTCCTGCCCCACCGCGCCGGGAGGTGGCTCGGCGACCGACTGCTAGGCCCCGATAGCCATCCCGCGGACATCTAGATCCTTACCCCAGGTGTGCCGGGTCGTTGGCACGTCTACACCGCTCAGTAGTATCCGGCCGAGTAACTAAACATCGGCGCAAAGTCCACGACAACTGGTTTGCAAAGGAGATGCATATGCTGCTCGCCGGTTCAGCGTTCTTTTGGATAGTCGCACTCGCAGTGATCGTATTGACGATTGCGGGCACGTGGATGACGTACGTCAAAGCCGACCAGCCCGGCTGGGCGTCGATCATCCCGTTCTACAACATCTACATCGTGTTGAAGATTGTCGGACGGCCTGGGTGGTGGTTGATTCTCTTCTTCATCCCGTTTGTAAACATCATTGTGGGCATTATGGTGTACATCGAGTTGGCGCGAAGCTTCGGACACGGGGTTGGATTTGCAATCGGTCTGTACTTCCTCCCGTTCATCTTCTGGCTGATACTCGGCTTCGGTGAGGATCGGTACCTCGGGCCGGCCGGCGCCGGCGCACAGTAGGACTCGGATCAACGACGTGCTGGTCGAGCGGTTCATCGCCCGCAGAACCAGTACGCCAACCGCTTCACCCGTCGTAGAGCCAGTACATCCGACGCCTGCGTTAGCGTTGTGTTCCGCCAAGGCCGCGGGCGCGTGCCTGTGGGACACGCCCACCCTGAAGTCCGGCCACTGTTTCCCACAGCACACGCCACACTTCGCTCTTTCGTGGTATTGATCCACCGGACTTGCGTCTATCGATGTTAGAGTGGATAACTGGTGAAGTGTGCTCGACGCTGGGTCGAGTAGGGGTGTCCGCAACCGGGAGGGTCGTAGTGAGAGGCTTCAATAGGAGACGTTCGCTGCTCGCAGGGGCGGTGATCGCGAGTTTGGCCGTGGCAGCTGTTGCTGATGCGGCGGTGGTAAAGAATGCACCGCTGGTGGGCTATCAGCCCAACGGCACAGTACGGAAGATCATCATTGTGGGTGACACCGCCTATATGGGCGGTCAGTTCACCGCCATGACGTCTGCCAACGGGGCCACCACAGTGACCCGAAACCATGTGGCAGCGGTGAGCATGACCACGGGTGCGCTGTTGCCGTGGAATCCGAACGTGAACGGCAACGTGTATGCGCTGGCCGCCGGCAGTGGCGGGAATGTGTATGTCGGCGGCACCTTCACGACCGTCGGTGGCGTCACACACAAGAACCTGGCCGAGGTGGATGGCAGCAACGGCAATGTGATCACCGGGTTTGCCAACTCGCTTCGCCCGAACAAGGCCGTGCGCGGCCTCACGGTCTATGGCAGCGATCTGTATGTCGGCGGCGCGTTCACGTCGCCACGGCGGTACGCCGCGAAGGTCGACGCGGGCACCGGCGCACTCAACACCGCCTGGGCGCCGGTGATCGCCAACTCACTGGGGACAAGCCCAGAGGTTCGCGCCATCGCCGTCAACGCCAGTGGCACCCGGGTCATCCTGGGTGGGTTCTTCAACCGCCTCAACAGCGGGGCGCCGGGCGACGCCAACGCCACCAACCTCGGTGTCGGCGCGGTCGATTCCACCACCGGAGCGTCGCTCCCGTGGGCCTGGCACACCAGTGACCTTCAGACGTTCCGGCAGTTCCAGGTGCTGACGTTCGTGCAGGACGGCTCCATGCTGGTCGGCGCGGGCACCGGCAATGGCGGAGAAGCCGCGTCCTGGAACATCGAGACCGGCGCACTCAACTACGTCGCGGGCTTCAACGGCAACGTGACCGGCCTCGGGATCACCGATGGCGTCCTTTACATCGGCGGTCACTACAGCGACTACTGCGGCCCCATTCCGGGCAGCAACTTCGTCTGTACCGGTATTCCGGGCTCGGCTGCACGCGACAAGCTCACCGCTATCGATGAGGCCACCGGCCAGCCGATCTACCCGTGGAATCCCTCCGTCAACACGAACCTCGGGATTGAGGCGCTCGCCGCTTCCAATAACCGAGTCGCAGTCGGCGGTGAGTTCACGCGGATTGCCGGCGTCAGCGTCGCGCACTTCGCACGATTCGCCGAGTAAACGCCTCCTAGCCGATCATGACCTGTGTCCGCCCTCCTCGCGGGGGCGGACACACTCATGTCGGTCACCGTCGAGGATCGGCCGGACGCTCGATTTGGAGGTGAATTGGCTCCTCCGCGGCGGTATCATTGAGGCGTGAGTACCTCACCAGATAGCGACCGCCAGGGGAAGGGGACGATCGTTGCCGGCGTCGTCGTTGTCGCAGCCGGCGTGGGGCTGCAGGCGCTCAACGTGTATTCCTTCGCCAACCAGGCCCCTCCCCAGTTCGGCTCGACCGCGGATTTCGGCTCCACGGCCCTGCTCTCGGGGATTGCCTGGCTGTTGATCGTGAGCGGCGTGGTGCTCACAATCGTCGGCATCATCCGGTACGCCCAGTCGGGAACCCAGGGCCTCTCCATGCCTTCCCCGGCGCTGGTCGGACACCCAACGGCGACCGCTTCCGCGGGTAACGCCGGCGTCGCCTCGAGCAGCGCGTCGGTCTCCACCCCGGCGTTCTGCTCTGCCTGCGGCGCCAAGCTCGTCGGTGAGGGCCGCTTCTGTGCCGCCTGTGGCGCCCCCGCGGCGCGCTGAGCTCAGCCTTCCCTGGGTTCGTCAATCAGCTGCCGCAGACATTCGAGGCTCTCGGCGATGCGCGCCTCCTGGTCGTCGATGTCGGCGGAGTTGTCGAGCCCTTCGATGGCAAGGTGAAACTCTCGACCTCCGACTCCGCGAAGCAGTGCGGCCATGAGCCGGCTCAGGGGTGCGACCCCTTCACCGGGATAGCGGTACAGCACCTCGAAGCCGCGCCGGTGGTAGCCGTCCGGCTGTTGGATCGACCGGAAGATGAAGTCCTTCACGTGGCCGGCGGGGGAGAGCGGCGCGAGCTGTTCGACGACGGGCACAGGATCCGCGAGCTCCGCGACCGCGTTGATCATGTCGAGGAATACCCCGGTTCGCTCCGGTCCGACCGCTTGCACGATCGCCCGGTATTCGGCGATCGAGAAATCGGAGTGGTTCTCCAGCAGGAGCTGAACGCCCGACGCCAGAGCCTCATCGGCGGTTCGATCGAGCACGTCGGTGACAAACCTCTGCTCATCCCGAATCAGGTCGGGCCGGCCGGCCAGCTCCGACCGGTAGAAACCCGATGCCACCCGGAGGATCGGACTGCCCATCGCAACCGCGCCCTCGAGCCATCTGCGAACACGGTCGACTCCATCGTCGACGGAGTCCCCGGCACGCGCCGCTCCGAGAAAATCGCCCGACGCCAGCAGGGGCATGCCACCTGCGTGCTCGCGCAGCCGATCGACTCCGGCGATCCCGGTCTTGCGGAGGTGGTGCAGATTGACCTGAACGTAGTCACACCGCAACCGCCTGGCAGCATCGACGATGTCGTGGAGGCCGATGGCTCCAGCTTCCAACCGCGTATGCCAGCACAGGGTGTCCACCCCAAGCAGAACTCTGGGCGTCGCCATCACCTCGATCCCGAACGACTGCGGGGCAGGGACTCGAACCCCGACTACCTGATCCAGAGTCAGGCGTCCTACCATTAGACGACCCCGCAAG
The DNA here is from genome assembly GCA_963727235.1 of uncultured Actinomycetes bacterium. Classification (GTDB taxonomy): domain Bacteria; phylum Actinomycetota; class Thermoleophilia; order Gaiellales; family JAICJC01; genus CAVPTL01. The sequence goes on along the minus strand of CAVSFZ010000026.1, from coordinate 178,127 downwards.
GGGCGGGCGAAGGATACCAGAGGACGGTTTGGCGGCAGTGCCCCGGGGGCGGGCGTCCGGAGCCATACTGCGGCGGTGATTGTCACCCGTCCAGCCACCGCCGGCGACGCTGACGCGATCGCAACCATCCACATCGCGGCCTGGCGGGCCGCGTATCGCGGGATGCTCCCCGACCGGCTGCTGGCCGCCCTCGATCACTCCCTGCGGGCGGCGCTGTGGACAGATATCCTCGGCCGCGATCGTCCCCGCTCGCGGGTGATCGTGGCTGAGTCTGCCGGCGAGCTCTGGGGGTTCGGGGACCTGCGGCCCAGTCCGGATCGTGCTCGCGATCCCGGTCGTGTGGGCGAGGTGGCGGCGCTGTATGTCGATCCCGCCCACTGGCGCGGTGGTGCCGGGCGAGCACTCCTGGCCGGACTCACGTGCGCTGCCGTCGACTTCGGCTTCGAGACGCTCGAGCTGCGCGTGTTGCAGCAAAATGACCCGGCGCGGCGATTCTATGAGCGTCTGGGGTGGGAGACCGACGGCGTGCTGCTGCCCGACCGCGCCGGGGTCAGCCAGCACGGGTTCCCCGACGGCGTCCCGGTCGAGGTGGTGCGCTACACCCGTGAGCTCAGCGCACCGTGAACGACGCCGAGTCCCAGCACACGTACCCGTCGTCGAGGCACAGCCACACCTTGTAGTTCCCGGCCTTCAGCGGCCAGTCGCCATGGTCGGTACGCCCGATGGTGCCGCTGCCGTTGATCTCGGAGTTGACGTAGCGCCACTCCAGCAGGTCGAGTGTGAGCGGCGTGCCGTTGGGTGCGTTGACCGACAGCCAGTCGTACCGGTTGCCCGGGTCGTTGCGCCAGCTCACGGCGATCGGCTCACCGACGGCGAACACGTGCTTGGCGACCGTGATCGAGGGCTGGGCGTGAGCAGCCACGATGGTGACGTTGGTCGGCGTGGGAGTGGACGAGCCGGCACCGGCCAGCCGGATCGCGTAGATCCCCGGCACGAGCGCCGCGCTGGAGAACTCCACGTGCCCGTCGCCTGCGCTGCCGGTGGATCGCGAGGCGACGGTGGCGCCGCCGCGGCGCAGCTCGACGCGCACGCCGGATGTGGCGGGGGCGTGGAAGGTGACTCCGATCGGGTCGCCGCGGTAGACGCGGAACGAGTCGACCGCGAGCAGGTCGGGCGGCTTCACCGGATGCACCCGGAGGGTGGTGACCACGGCGCGGTGGTCGGACACCCACGGTTTCACCGGGATGTCGGTGTACGGCGAGCCCGGGTAGCCCACAATCTGGGATCGCAGCGCCTTGGCCGGGCCGCCTGCCCACACGATGTCGATCCGGTCTGAGTACTTCGGGGCCGAGTGTTGAAACAGCGGATATCCGCTGGGCCATGTGAAACCGAGCGATGTGATCGGGTTGGGGTGAAGCTGCCGGTAGGTGTCGCGGAATCCGGCGTGCTCAATCGCCACTGACACCGGCCAGCGGACGCTGTAGGGCAATCCACGGGCGTGCACCACCGCCGGTGTCCAATCACGCCACGACGGTGAGTTGAAATCACCGGTCAGGATGGTGGGAACGCCGTCTGCGATCAACGGCTTTGCAGCGGCCAGGATCGGCTTCATCCAGGGGATCCGGCCGACGTTCTCGTTGTGCAGGATCCGCGCCAGGCTCTTGCCGTCGCGCACGCCGTAGGGGCCGTAGGGAGCCGAGGGCAGGTGCGTGTTGAGCATCGCCACCACTCGTCCGGGAGCGATCTGGACGTAGGCGTAGACGCTCTTGGCGCCGCCTGGCTCGAGGATCGGATAGCGCGAGACGGTGTGCAGGCGGGGGTAGGCGTACCAGCCCGGACCGAGCATGCGAGCGATCAGCCGGGTGCGGCCAAACGGCTCCTGCAAGCCGACCACATCGGCGTTGGCGGCTCGGATCGCATCCACCACACCTCGTTCCTGGGGAGCGGTTTGGGGCGACGCCGGGCCGTGTTCCCAGCCCCACTCGCCGCCGGCCATGTTGTACGTCATGACCCGCAGGATGACGCTTCCGTGGGAGTGCGCAGCCGGCGACACAGATGCCGCCCTTCCGGTCGTCGAGAGCCCCACACCCACGGCGATCACGGTCAGAAATGCAATCAACCGCCACACAGCGCCGCGAGCCTACCAGATTGCCATCTTGCCAACAACGGCACCACATACGCGGCGGATATCCCGGGCGCGCTACAGCTCAAACGGCGGCAGCAGCCGCTTCTCCGACTCACCCTCGATGGTCGCCCGCACGGTGATGTGCTTCTCCAGGCCGGAGCCCCGCAGCTTGCTCCGCAGCAGGTTGTCGACCTGATAGAGGCCGGCCGAGTTGTTCATCTCGATGTCCACCAGCACATTCCCGGAGTCGTGGTGGATACGCACCGCCTCGATGGCCGCGGCCGACAGCGAATGGATCGACACTCGACCGGCTTCGAACGGGATGCGCGACCGGCCTTTGGCCATGTCCAGTGCGTCTGCAACCCGGACGATCCCGGCTTCCACCGACAACGGCTGGCCGTCGGATCGGTGCGAGATGATCGTCTGCAGCACCTCGGCTTCGACGATCGTCTTGTCGGGCTCGTCGTAGACCCCCTCCAGCAGCCGCGGCAGCCGGTCGGCGGCCAGGAACAGGCTCATCTCCTCGTGGCCGTTGCGGTGTACCGCCATCCCCAGGCAGTGGGTCAGGCAGCCGAGCACGACCACCACCTCGGCATCCTCCTGGCGCATGCCGTAGTCGGTCACCATGCCCGGCTCGACACCGGCGCGGCGCAGCTCACGCACCAGCTTGAGGCCGATGTTGGTGACGATCTGGATGTGCACCCAGGAGTGATCGTTGATCTGGAGCCGCGTGACCGCGTTGACGTTGGCGGCGTGCCACAGCGCCTTGAGCGAGTCTTCGCGGTTGACCCGGTCGATCACGTCACGCAACGTGCGGTTGCCGCGCGCCGGCAGCGTGATCCGCATGTCGCGGATCGCCTCGGTCGGAGTCATCCGGGCGCCCCGCTCGGCTCGCGGGCTGACCGGTGTACCCGGCTCGGGGTCGGCTCCTTGCGGAATCTCCTCGGGCTCGAGTTCGGGGCTGTCGACGTCGTCGGTCACGGCGTCAGGCTATCGCACCAAGGGTTGGTCAGCGGCCTGCCGGCAGGACCCGCCAGCCGAACGCGAACGCGTCGTGATACCAGCCGGCGCCCGCTCCCATGAAATCGAGCGTCACTCCGTCCCCCGATCCGTGGCTGTTGATCGTCCAGCCCTTCCCCAGGTAGATGCCGGTGTGGTAGACGGTCGCCGAGGCGGTGTTGACGCCCTTGGGTGCAGAGCTCCAAAACAGGATGTCGCCCGGCTTCAGGTTGGCGTAGCGGATCCGTTTTGCCACCGGCAGGGCGGCGGCCATGTCATAGGTGCTGCGGGCCTGGATGGCAGCGTTCCCACTCCAGGCGAAGCCGTTGGCGAGCGTGTAGGTGTGCTCCTTCATGATCCACCAGACAAATCCCGAGCAGTCGAATCCGCCGGCGGCCTGGGTGCCGTAGGGAGATGCGGTGGTGGGCCATTCGCCCGCCCACACGTACGGCGCCCCGGCGTACTGGAGGGCCATCCCCAAGACCTTCTGCCGCAGCGGCGACCATGCCGGCAGCGCGTGCTGGACGAGGGTCTTGGCGGTCACGTCTTGGCGCGCCCACGGGCTGAGGTGAGCCAGTGCATAGGCCTGTACTGCCAGGTTCAGGCGTCGCAGCGGCGTGCGCGGCCAGGTCTCCCATCCATCCGACCCGTCGGGGGCGTTGACGCGCGCGCCCAGCGCTCGCACAGCCTGCTCGATCCCGAAGGCAAACGGCAGCCGCGGCCGCCACTCGTCGGCCGTCTGCAGGTGGCCGATCAGCTTCACCTGCGGCATCAGTCCCATCACACGCAGGATGCCGCGATCAAACTCCCACTGCTGGATCTGCTGATCCGCACCGGTGCCGGGGATGATCCAGCCGGCCGTGACCGCCTGTGCATACGGATTGGCGGCGATCGGGGTGCCGTTCTGGGCTTGAGCCAGATGGGCCAGCAGGCGGGCGGCAGCCATCCGGGTCGCCGCCTTTCCCGGGCCGAAGGTGGTGGCGGTGCGCGGTGCCACCCACCCGTTGGATGCCGACCAGGTGATCTGGGTGCGCGCCCACGACGTCGCCGGTACGTCCGAAAACGCAACCGTTGCCGCCTGAGCAGGAGCCGCCATGCACGCATACAGGAGCACGCCGAGCGCCAACTTCACGAGTTGACCCCTCATCATGCTGCCTATCGGTAGATCGGCCGCGGCGCTTGAGTAAGAACCATTACCCGCAAGCGCGTGGTCGCGTGTTAGGCCACCGCCTCGACCCAGTCGTCGTACAGCGAGAAGTAGCGTCCGCGGCGGGCGATCAGCTGCTCGTGGGTGCCGGCTTCCACCACGGTGCCGTGCTCCAGCACCACGATCATGTCTGCGCTTCGGATCGTCGACAGCCGGTGGGCGACCACGAACGAGGTGCGGTCGTGCAGAAGCGTCCGCAGGGCGTGCTCGATGTGGGCCTCGGTGGGGATGTCGACGCTGGAGGTGGCCTCGTCCAGGATCAGCAGCCGCGGATCCGACAGGAACGCCCGAGCGAAGGCAATCAGCTGGCGCTGCCCCACCGACAACCGCGATCCCCGCTCCTGGATCTCGGTCTCATAGCCGCTCTCGAGCTCCTCGATGAACCCTGCGGCGCCGACCGCCTCGGCAGCGGCGCGGACGTCCTCGATGGTCGCATCCGGGCGTCCGAACGCGATGTTGTCGCGCACCGTCCCCGAGAACAGGAATCCCTCCTGGGGCACGATTCCGATCTGGCGGCGCAGCGACTCGGTACGGACATCGCGCAGATCGTGCCCGTCGATCGTGATCCGCCCGGCGGTGGGGTCGTAGAAACGGGTCAAGAGCTTCACCAGGGTCGACTTGCCGGCGCCGGTGTGTCCCACCAGGGCGACTGTCTGTCCCGGCTCCACCGTGAAGTCGACGTCGTCGAGGACCAGCGGGGATTCCTCCGCGTAGCGGAAGCTGAGGTGCTCGATGGCGACCGCCCCGACGATCTCGTCCAGCTCGACGGCATCGGGCTTGTCGGTCATGCCCGCCGGCGTCTCCATCACGTCAAAGATCTTGTCGAGGGCCGCGTTGGCGCTGAGATAGGTCTGGTAGAACTGCGACAGCTGCTGCACCGGGTCGAAGAAGTTGCCCAGAAGGGCGATGAACGCGAACAGGCCGCCGGCCGTCATCTGACCGTCGAACACCAGCGTGCCGCCGTAGCCGAGCACGATTGCAACCGCGATCGCCGACAGCAGCTCCACGAACGGGAAGTACACCGAGGCCGCGTTGACCGTGTCGACGTTGGCGGTGCGGTAGGTCTGGTTGACCTCCACGAACCGGTCGTAGTTGATCTGCTCGCGCCGAAACGCCTGGACGACGCGGACGCCGGAGAGATCCTCCTGCAGGGTGGCGGTGACGTCGGCCAGCCGCTCGCGCGTGCGTTTGTACGCCCGCGCCGAGAACCGGCGGAAGATCACGGTCGAGATCGCCATCGCCGGGAACACGACCAGCGTGGCCAGCGCCAGCCGCCAGTCGATGATCACCAGCACGATCGCCGACCCGATCAGCGTCACGCCGTTTTGGATCAGCGTGGTGGCGCCGTCGGTCACCAGCGTGTTGAGAGCCTCGACGTCGTTGGTGATGCGCGAGATCACCCAGCCGGTGCGGGTGCGCTCGAAGTACCCCAGGTCGAGCGATTGCACGTGGGCGAACAGGTTCTTGCGCAGGTCGGCCAGCATCCGTTCGCCTACCCAGCTGGTCAGATAGTTCTGACAGCAGCCGAACAGCCAGCCGGCCACGGCGACCACAAGGTACACGCCCACCGACAGCTCCACCACCTGCATGTCGCCCTTGGCGATGCCGTTGTCGATGGCGTACTTGGCGATCACGGGGCCGGCGATCGCGGTGGCGGTTGTGATCAGCAGCGCGACCAGTGCGATCGTGCCCCTAAACCAGTACGGCCGCGCGTACCGCAGGAGGCCCCGCATCCTGCGCGTGTTTGCGCCGAGCTTCACGGCAGCCGTCCCTGGGCGGCGCGGGGCGCCGGTTGCTCCCCGTCCTTCTCGATCGGGGCGCCGTCGGGGTCGAGCGCCACGAAGGTGCGGTCGACCAGCCCGTACTGGTGGATCTGGCGATACACCTCGCTGGACTCCACCAGCTCGTCGTGGACGCCGTCGCCGACGATCCGGCCGCGATCGAGCACCACCACCCGATCGGCCATCGAGATGGTGGAGAGGCGGTGGGCGATGATCAGGGTCGTTCGGCCCTTCATCACCTCGCGCAGCGCCAGCTTGATGCGCGCCTCGGTGGACGCGTCAACCGAGGCGGTGGCGTCGTCGAGGATCAGCACCCGCGGGTTCATCAGAAGCGCGCGGGCGATTGCGATCCGCTGCCGCTGCCCGCCGGAGAGCGTCAGCCCGCGTTCGCCCACGCGGGTCTCGTAGCCGTCGGGAAGGTCGCAGATGAACTCATGGGCCTGCGCCTGGCGGGCGGCCTGCACGATCTGCTCGGGGGTCGCCCAGGCGGCGCCGTAGGCGATGTTCTCGGCCACCGTGGTCGAGAAAAGGAACGTGTCTTGGCTGACGATCCCGACCTGCTGGCGGAGCGAGTCGAGGGTCAGCGTGCGGACGTCGGCCCCGTCCACCCGCACCTGCCCTCCGGCGACGTCGTAGAAGCGCGGGATCAGGGTGGTGAGGGTGGTTTTGCCGCAGCCGGTGGGGCCGATCAGGGCAACGGTCGACCCGGCCTCGATTTCGAGATCGACGTCGTGCAGCACCGGGCGGCTGTCGTCATAACCAAACTCGACGTGCTGGAACGAGACGTGCCCCGGTCCTTCGGGGAGCCCACGGGCGTCGGCAGGCTCGATGATGTCGCGCTCGGAGTCGAGCACTTCGAAGATCCGCTCACCGGCTGCCATCGCACGCTGGTACTGGCCGACCCACATGCCCACCGATCGCAGCGGCGCGGTCAGCAGCAGCATGTACCCGTTGGCGGCGAAGAACGCACCCAGAGTCATGTCGCCGTCGATCACCTTCTGGCCGCCGAGCAGGATCACCGCCGCGATTCCCACGCTGGGCAGCACTGACATGAAGGGGACGTAGGTGGCGGCCAGCTTGGCGGCGTCCATTGACCGGCGGAAGACGCGTTCGGTGGCGCTGCCGAAGTGCCGCTGCTGGGTGTCCTCCTGAGCGAAGGCCTTGACCACCCGCACGCCGACGATGTTCTCCTCGGCGATCGTGGTGACGTCCGCGATCTTCTGCTGCACGTCCTTCACCACCGGCTGGGCCTTGACCGAGTAGCGGTAGGCGGAGTACGCCAGAACCGGTGAGATCGCCAGCGCCACCAGCGCCAGCTGCCAATCGATCAGCGCCAGCGCGATCACCACCACGAAGACCGTGACGAAGTTCTGGGTGAAGAAGATCAGGCCGTAGCCCAGAAACACCCGCACCAGCTGGAGATCGACGGTGGCCCGCGACATCAGCTGCCCGGTCTGGTGGCGGTCGAAGAACGCATACGACAGTCGCTGCAGGTGCTTATAGGTGGCGTTTCGCAGGTCGTACTCGACCGACAGTGACAGCCGTCCGGCCAGCTGCCGGCGGTAGTAGGTGAGCACACCCTTGAACGCGCCGGCCAGCACGATCAGGCCGGCCAGCTCGTACACGGTCGAGCGGCTGGTGCCGTCCGGCGGCAGGGCGTTGATCACTTCGCCGGTCAGGTAGGGGATCGTCAGCCCGACGATCTGCGCGGCAACTGCGAGCAGCGACGAGACGATCACGTGAACCCGATACGGGCGCAGGAATCCCAGTAGACGTCTGAAGATCACGCAGGCAGCGTAGCTTCGGACGTGCGATCGGAACCTCCCGATCAGCCCGAGGCTACGCGACTGCGATTAGTGCCCGTTTTGAATCTGATGCAGCAGCACGGTGAACGAGACACCCTCGATCTGTGCTACCGAAAACAGGCCTCCGAGAACAAGTATCCCGATCACCATTGCGCCGAAGCTGACTTCGGACGCAACGCTGCCACAGGTCTCGGTGAGGATCCGCTTGACCATTGCCGACTTCCTCCATCTCCACACTGCCGTGCACCCTCACTCCGGGCGCCTGGTCTCGTTATGGTCGGATGGACGGTCACTTACCATCCCCACGATGAGGTATGCGGCGCGTCCCCCTTTCAAGGGAATTGTTTCGCCGCAAAACCGCTACCCGAGAAGGCGCTTGCGGGCTTCGACCACTTCGGGTTTGCGCTGCTCCGCCGAGCCGACGGGGGCCTCGTCGGCCATGCGCGCGATCAGCTCGCGGTCGGAGTCCGCCACCGTGGTCAGCTGACATCCCACCCGGAACCGTCCCCAGGGGGCGAGGTCACAGCGGATTACCCGCGCCTCGAAGGACATGTCGTGGCCGTTCAGGGTTGCGTCGATGGCGATCATGTCGCCCGGGTCGACGGGCTTGGGGGAGTTGAAGGCTGCGCCGGTGGACGAGACGTCGGCGAGCTTGACCTCCAACTCCGAGCCGTTGGGCTGCGTGCGTGAGAACAGCACCCGCAGCGTGGCGTCGGTGCCGACGCGCACGCGTGGGGAGGCCCGGCGCATCTTCTGATGCTGGACGCTGTTGACCGCGAGGTGGGTCAACACCTCGGTCTGGGAGTGCCAGAACGACTCCATCACCTCGAGCTCGACTTCGTACCGGCCACGAGTGGCGTCGACGATCCGGCCCAGCACGCGCAGCCGGTCGCGTATGCGGTCGCGCGGCGCGATCGCGTGCAGGAGCCCGTCCTGCTCGATCTGGACGAGCAGGTCGAACGACCCGCCGTCTTCGGAGAGCACCTGAATCGTGCATGGCAACTCGGGAAGAACGCCACGGGCCAACATCAGCATCTGTTCGCGCTGAGAATCGTCCATCGGATCAGGGTTTCGACACAATTGTGCAGATGCTTGACGACGGCGTGTTCAGCGGGCGTTAAGAGGGTAGGCTTCGGGTTCTCATGGGAAACGGTGATCTGTGGGCTCTGGTATTCCTGGGGCTGGTGCTGAAAGTGCCCCTAATTGTGCTCGTTTGGGTGCTCTGGAAGGCATTTCGCCGGGCGGACAGCGCCCACAAGTCGTCCGCCCCGTTCATCTCCCGGATGGCGCTCTGCGGGTACTGCGGCTCCCGGATCACCGTCGGCTACGACGCGGAGCTGCTGCATGCACAGGCCCAGCGCATCTCCGATAGCACCGGCGAGGCGGCTTTCGACGTGGAATCCCGCCTGATCAGGGCGGCCGTCACCCAGCCCCACCACCATCCCGCCGAACCGGAATTTTGCCCCGACTGCGGCGAACGCACCGTCTGGGCCCCAATCGAACCGATCGACCTCAGCTCCCTCGCAGTCACAGCTCACACAGGGTGAATAAAAGGTGCCTGGCACCTTTTATTCACGTTGACGGTCGGCCGTAACGATCCCGAGACGGCTGCGTGGGACACTCCCAAGGGATGAGTGACAGCTCCCTCCGCCGACTGGCATGGGCCGTCTTCGCGGTGACCACCGCACTGCTCCTGGCAGCGCTGGTGCTGGAGTGGCTGATCCGTGATCTCGCAAACGCATCGAGCTTCGGCGCGAGCGGTGCGGGCTTCCTGTTCACGATCATGATCTCGCTGATCTTTTGGATGTTCCCCGTGTCGAGCGTGGTGGTCGCCACCCGCAGGCCCCGCAACCCGATCGGGTGGCTGCTGCTCGCCGCCGGCCTGGGATGGGCGCTGCTCTCGTTCGCCACCGCGTACGGCGACTACGGGCTCAAGCTCCACCCGGACTCGCTGCCGGCGGGTGAGATGGTGGCATCGCTGGGCCAGTGGGTGTGGGCTCCGCCGATCGCAATCACCGGCGTGTTCCTGCTGCTGGTGTATCCCGACGGTCACCTGTCCGGCCCGCGCTGGCGGTGGGTCGCGTACACCTGCGGCTTCTCCGTGGTGGCGTGTGTCGTGATCGGGGTGCTCGATCCGGGACCGATGAAGGACGCCGGGTTCCCCGGCCACGACAATCCCTTCGGCGTGCAGGCACTCGGGCCGGTCTTCGACGCGCTGACGCTGGTGGTGTTGTTGATCCCACTCTCGATGGTCGCGGCGGTGGTCAGCCTGGTGATCCGGTTTCGCCGCGGGGATGCGGTGGAGCGGCTCCAGATCAAGTGGCTGGCCGCGGCCGGAGGGCTCTCGGGGATGTTGTACGCCTTCGCGCTGGTGCTGTCCTCATTGTTTGGGCCCGACGGCGGGCCCGACCCGTTGTGGCTGAGCGTGCTGATGGACGTGTGGTTCGTCAGCCTGGCGCTGATCCCGGTGTCGATCGGAGTGGCGATCCTTCGGTACAAGCTGTTCGAGATCGACGTGATCATCCGCCGCACGCTGATCTACGCAGCACTGGTGATCGTGCTGGCGGTGATGTACCTCGGCGGCGTGGCGTTGATCGGATCGCTGCTGCGGGGGTTGGCGGGATCGTCGGGGACGCTTGCCGTGACCATCTCGACGCTGGCCGTCGCCGCGGCGTTTCAGCCGCTGCGCGGAATCATCCAGCGTGCCGTCGACCGGCGCTTCTACCGCGCCGGCTACGACGCTCAGGCGGCCGTCAACGGCTTCAGTGAGCGGCTGCGGGAGCAGATCGACCTGGACGCGCTGTGCGAGGAGCTGCGATCGGTCGTGGGCGGCACGGTGCAGCCGGCCCACGCCAGCGTCTGGCTGCGCCCAGACCACGCCGACCGCCCAGGTGAATAATTGGTGCCAGGCACCAATTATTCACGCTGCTACACGGGACTGGGAGGGTGGCGGTGAGTCCGTCTGCGGTCGACCCGGTGACTTTGGCCGGCAAGCTATCCACAGCCGCACAGGAGGGCCCAGAGCCGGGCGTAGACGGCATAGCGGGCGCCGTCTCCGGCGTGGCCGGTGATGGTCGTCTCCGGCTTCCGCCAGGCCAGCTTCACCCACGGGGCGACCGCTCCCGAGGAGAATCGAGCGCCGGCGCGCGACGCCACGTCAGCCGCCACCAGCCCGGGCCGCACCGCGCGGGCGGTGCCGTTCCAGCGGTCTCCGGCCAGGTCGACATCGCGAGCCTGGAATGACCCGCCGTGGCTTCCGGCAGCGCGATAGACCGGCGTCGGGTAGCGCGCCCAGTCGCCGGGCGCCAGATCCCACCAAGGGTGCCGGCCGTTGAAGCCGAGATGCGCGGTGGCACGGGCGCCGACGACCGCACCGTCGGTGCGCAGCTTCACGATCACGCCCTCCCAATCGTCACGATGGTAGCCGTCGATCAGCGGGATTCCCGTGTGGGCGAAGCGCGAGTCGGGCAGGTACTCCCAATACTCGAGGTAGAGCCCGCCCGGCGTGCGCACCGCGTGCAGGAACAGCACCGGATGGGCGGTGGTCTGCGAGCAGGCCACGGCTCGGCACGAGCGGAAGTCAACGGGCAGCTCGGTGTCGCCGCCTCGCTCGATCTCGAGCACGGGAGTGTGCTTGGCGGCAAGCGGGAGGTAGGTGCTGTCGGAGGCTCGTGCGGCGGGAACCCACCAACAGGTGAGCAGGAGGATGAGGGCGATCAGTCTGATTGGCATGCCGTGAAGCTATGCGCGGCATGTGAATCGCGTGGGTTACGACCAGTGCCGGAAGCGCTGCGGTACGGTGTCGCGATCGCACGCACACGTCATCGACTCTCGGTGATTGCCGCCCTCGGGCTGGCGACGGCGGCCATGGCCGGCTGCTCCAACTCCGGGAGCTCCACGACCACCACCACCGAAACCACCACCGCGACCGTCACGGTCACCGCACCCCAGACCGGCTCCTCGGGTGCACTCAGCACGCCTGCAGCGACCACCCCGAAACGGCTGGCGGGCTACTGCGAAACGAACGCCGTGTGCGATGACTTCGCCTCACCCACCGGAAACATCAAGTGCTACGCCACCTCCGGCCAGGGTGGGTTCGTGGAGTGCACCATCGGAACCGGGCTCAACCCGCCGCCGGCTCCGTCTTCGTGTGATCTCGATCAGCCCGGCCTGGTGCTGCCCGCCGCCGGCAAGGCCATTCCGAGCTGCCGCGGGGATCCGTCTCCGGCCGCGTTCGACCACGGCATCCCGGTGCTGGCATACGGGCATACCTGGCGCGGGTTTGGCATCTCGTGCCTCTCCCGGGCCAGCGGCATGACGTGCGCCAACACTGACGGGCACCGATTCTTCCTCTCGCGCCAGCGCTGGAACATCTCCTAGCGGGCTACAGCTGCAGGCTGACTCCCAGCGCTGCGCGCGTGCCCTCGGCGATCGCCTCTTCGAACGACCGCGGCCCCAGCGCGTCTCCCACCCGGCCGACATCGGCGCCGGCATCCTGAAGCGCGACGAACAGCTGCTCTGAGCCACTCCGCCCAGCGCTCACAACCAGGGTGTCGACGGAGTCGATCGTGAGGTGCCGATCGGAGAACACGTTGCGGAGGTTGACCGCGCCTGGCTCCAACCCGATCGGCTCGAGGTGCTGATGGATCACCACGCCCGCTTGGTCGAGCCGGTCGAGATAGTCGTTTCGCTGGTACACGTGGACGTTCTCGCCGACCGAGGCAGCCGCGCACACCAGCTGCACAGCCGACCCGGCGGCGGCCAGCATCTCGGTGACGTCCAGGCCGGTCCAATCGCCGCCCCAGTCGGCTACCAGAACCCGGCCTGTGACCGGGGCTCCTGCCAGGGCGTCCCAGGCATGCACGACGTCAACACCATCTCCCGCTAGGTCGGGGACGTATGGCCCTGCCCCGGAGGCCACGATCACCCGGTCGGGATCGAGTGCCAGCACCGTGTCGGCGTCGGCATCCGTGGCGTAGCGCACGTCCACCCCTGCGAGCCAGCTACCGAGCACCTCGATCAGTCCCGCAGCGATCTCGCGCTTCCCCGGCGCTTGCAGCGCCAACCGCATCTGCCCGCCGGGGCCGTCACCACGTTCGAACAGCACCACGCGGTCGCCGCGGGCGACGGCCGATGCGGCGGCGGCGCAGCCCGCCGGCCCCGCTCCGACGATGACCACGTCGTCGCCCGGCAGAGTGCGCTGGGGTCGCGGCAGAGTCCGTTCGAACCCCGTCCAGGGGTTGATCGTGCACGCGATCGGCACACCGGCGTGGTAGTGGCCGATGCAGCCCTGGTTGCAGCCGATGCAGGTGGTGACCGGACTGCCGTCCCGGGCCTTGGAGGCCAGGGCCGGGTCGGTGATCATCGCCCGGGTCATGCCCACGGCGTCGCACACACCGGCGGCGATCAGCCGATCGGCGTCGGCGGGGTCGAGGATCCGGCCGGTGGCGATCACCGGCACCGAGCAGGCCTCCCGCACGCGGCCGGCAAACCCCTCTACCACGTTTCGCACCGTCGGCGAGGGCGGCACGATGAACACCGACCCGCGGTAGCTCGACGAGCTTCCGATCGTGACCGACACGTAGTCGCACAGCCCCTCGGCGCTCAGCACCCGAGCGGCCTCGATCACCTCGTCGTCATCGTTGCCGTCGGGAGACAGCTCTTCCTGGGTCAGCCGGCAGCCGACTGCGCCGCCGGGGCCGACGCCGTCGCGCATCGCCTCGAGCAACTCACGCAGGAACCGCAGCCGGTTCTCGAAGCTGCCGCCGTAGGCGTCGGTGCGGGTGTTCGCCCGAGGCGACAGAAACTGGGTGGGCAGGTAGCCGAAGCCGGCGCACACCTCGACTCCGTCCAAGCCGCCCTCTGCGGCGTGCTGCGCCGCCCGGCGATAGCCGTCCACCATCTCGTGGATCTCCCGCACCGTCAACGCCCGCGGCTCGGTCTTGAACCGCGCCGAGGGAATCGCCGAGGGCGCCACCGCAGGAGACCGTGGGCCGACGGAGATCTGCTCGCGGCCGCCGTGGAAGAGCTGACAGAAGAGCCGCGTGCCGTGGGCGTGAACAGCCTCGGACATGCGCTGGAACACCGGCACGATCTCGGGCAGATAGCCCCCGATCGTGTGTGCCGTTAGCAGCCCACTGGGGTGCGTGGCGGTGGCCTCGATCACGATCAGCCCCGCTCCCCCGCGGGCGCGGGCCTCGTGGTAGGCGATCAGGTCATCGGTGGGCAGATGATCGTGGACGAGCGTGGTCTGGTGCGACGTCGAGACAATCCGGTTTTGGATCGTCACCGGGCCCAGCGCGAGCGGTGAGAACAGGGTATCCAGCATCCCGTGACGATACCGCGACGGCGGACCGACCAGGAGCCGGACGGCTCAGCTGTTAGGCGATTTCGATAACGGGGCGGACGGTGGATCTCACTGTCACTCGGTGACACTGCCCCCCGCAGCACCCACCGCCCGCTTCCGTATCGATTCGGATCGAGTCGCGCGTCGAGGTGCCTAGTCCTCTCCGCGCTGTGTTGGGTGGCTGCTCGCAGGTTCGCACGATGTGCCTTTCGCGTGCGGACGTGCTGGTGAGCAGTCCCGGTTTCGGCAGCCGAGCCGTCTCAGAGGATCTCCGAGACCTCTTGCTTTGCGCGCCCACCTCACGGTGGGTTTGCCCTTATCGATCCGTATACCCATGATCGACAACAAAATCGTCGCGCATGTCGCCCGAAAGGTTCCTTTCATGTCACCAAATTGGGGTACCTTGCGCCCGTGGATGGTCTGATCGAAGCCGTACCGAACTTCTCCGTGGGTGCCGACCGCGACACCGTCGAGGCGATCGCCGCCGCGATCGAGGGCCCCGCTCGGGTGCTGGACATCCATTCCGACTCCGATCACAACCGTTCGGTGTTCACCTGCGTGGGGACGCCGGGCGGGCTGGTGGACGGGCTTGCCCACGCGGTCGAGGTTGCGATCGAGCGGATCGATCTGAACTCCCACGTCGGCGTTCACCCGCGGGTCGGAGCCGCCGACGTCGTCCCGTTCGTGCGGTTCTCCCCCAGCGATCCCGCGCCGCTTCGGGCCGCCCGGGCGCTGGGCGAGCTGATCGCCGACATGGGCGTCCCGTGCTTTGGCTACGGAGAGCTCGGGGATGGGCTTCGGCCGGTGCATTTCCGTGCGGGCGGGCCGGAGCACCTGGCCGAGCGGCTCAGTGCCGGCGAGGTGATGCCGGCGTTTGGGCCGTCCCAGATCCACCCCACAGCAGGCGCGGTGCTGCTGGGAGTGCGGCCCCCGCTGGTCGCGTTCAACATCGACCTGGCCACCGACCGCCGCGAGCCGGCGGCAGAGATCGCTGCGGCGGTGAGAGCCAGCTCGGGCGGGCTTCCCGGGGTGCAGGCGATCGGGCTCTTGCTGGGATCGACCGGCAGGGCACAGGTCTCGATGAACCTGATCGACATCGATGCGACACCGCTGTGGCAGGTGGTCGAGGAAGTCGAACGGCTGGCCCGCGAGAGGGGAGTGGAGGTGGCCGGCTCGGAGCTGGTCGGGCTGATGCCCGCCTCGGTCGCCTGGGCCGGAGCCGCCCGGAGTCTGCACCTGCCCGAGTCGGGGAGCGACCGGATGCTCGAGGTGGCGGTGACCGGTCCGTTTGGCGCGGAGTAGGGTGTCCCCGGTGCCGACCGTCGAGCTCACCGGTCACGATCTCACCATCGACCAGGTCGAGGCGGTGTCGCTCGCCCAGGCCGAGGTGACGCTGTCGCAGACCGCGCTCGACCAGATCGGCGCCTCCCGTGATCTGATCGAGCGGGTGGTGGCCGAGCGGATTCCCACCTACGGCGTCAACACCGGGTTCGGCCGGTTCGTGGACGTCCATATCGAGCCGGAGCAGACAACCGCACTGCAGCTCAACCTGCTGCGAAGCCACGCCTGCGGGGTTGGCGATCCGTTCGGCGTCGACGTGGTGCGGGCGGCCACACTGCTGCGTGCCAACGCCCTCGCCAAGGGCAGCTCGGGGGTTCGGCTGGAGACCGTCCAGCTGCTGCTCAATCTGCTGCGCGCCGGCGTGCATCCGGTGGTTCCCTCCCGCGGCTCGCTGGGAGCCAGCGGCGATCTGGCTCCGCTTGCCCATCTTGCGCTGGTGCTGGTCGGCGAGGGCTTTGCCACGGTCGGCGATCAGGTGCTGCCCGGAGGCGAGGCGCTTCGCGTCGCCGGCCTCGAGCCGCTCGAGCTGGGGGCAAAGGAGGGGCTGGCGCTGATCAACGGCACGCAGTTCATGGCTGCCATCGGTGCGCTGGCGCTGTGCCGAGCCCGCCGGCTGGTCAAGATCGCCGACCTTGCCGCCGCTCAGTCGATCGAGGCGGTGCGTGGGTCGCGCACGCCGTTTGCCCCCGAGCTGCAGGCGCTGCGGCCCCATCCCGGCCAGGTCGCGGCGGCGGCGAACCTCTACCGGCTGCTGGACGACTCCCAGATCGTCGCCTCACACCGCTGGTGTGGGCGGGTGCAGGACGCCTACTCGCTGCGCTGCTCGCCGCAGGTGCACGGTGCGGTGCGCGATGCCATGACCTACGCCGAGGGAGTGGTCGCGGTGGAGATCAACGCCGCCACTGACAACCCGTTGGTGCTGGCGGCACAGGGCGAGGTCATGTCCAACGGGAACTTCCACGGCGAGCCGATCGCGTTTGCGCTGGACATGCTCAAGATCGGTCTGGCCGAGCTGGGATCGATCTCTGAGCGGCGCACGGAACGGATGCTGAACCCGACCATGTCCGAGGGCCAGCCGGCGTTTCTGACCCGCGACGGGGGGCTCAACTCCGGCTTTATGATCGCCCAGTACGTCGCCGCCAGCCTGGTGAGTGAGAACAAGGTGCTGGCGCACCCCGCCAGCGTCGACTCGATCCCGACCTCGGCCGGGCAGGAGGACCACGTCTCCATGGGCGCGATCGCCGCGGTGCACCTGTGGCAGGTGTGCGCCAACGTGGAGCGGGTGCTCGCGGTGGAGCTTTTGTGCGGCGCTCAGGGCCTCGATTTCCTGCAGCCGCTGAAGCCGGGCCCGGCGGTGTCGGCGCTGCAATCGGCCGTGCGGGAGCTGTCACCGCATCTCGACCGTGACCGGTCGCTCTCGACCGAGATCGAGGCGGTCGCCGCCGACATTCGCTCCGGCAGCCTGATCGACGCTGTCGAGCGGGCCTCGACGCCGCTGAGCTAGGACCCGATCCGGTAGATCGAGCCGTTCAGCGATATCACGTACAGGCCGCCCCCCGAGCCCTGGCCGAACGAGCTGATGTTGGTCACCTTGCGGGAGATTCCCATCTCGGACGGGCGGCCGCCGGCGGCTCGCCGTCGCCAGATCCGCCCTGAGCAGTAGTCGGCGTACAGGTAGTAGCCGCGGATCGACGGCAGGCCGGGGCCGCGGTACACATAGCCGCCGGTGACCGAGCAGTTGGCCGGGCCGGTGGCGGGCGTGTGCGGGTACTGCGCCAATGGGAAGACCACCCGGGTCGTCGGCTTGGGATTGCCGTTGCCGCCGTTGTAGAGGTGGGTGCCCTCGTAGTAGCTCCAGCCGAAGTTCTCGCCCGGCCGGTGTCCCTGCCGGAATCCGGTCGACCTCTTCCCACAGATCCTGTCCCACGTCGCCGATCCACATGTTGCCGTTGGCGCGGTCGAACGAGAACCGCCAGGGATTGCGGAAGCCGAAGGCATACATTCTGGCCACCGGCTTCTTGGCGTACACGTTCATGCGCACGATCTTGGACAAAAGGCCGGTGCGGCGCTGGCCGTTGTGGTTGGGATCGCCCCCGCTGCCACCGTCGCCGAACCCGGCGTACAGGAGCCCGTCGGGGCCGAACGCGATGTCGCCGCCGTTGTGGTTGTCGAACGGCTGGTGCAGCTTCAGCAGGATCTTGCCGGAGGTCGGGCTGGCGAGATTGGGATGCAGCCGCTGCACGCGGTAGCGCACGATCCGGTTGTCGCCGTTGAGATTGGTGTAGGAGACGTAGAAGTACCCGTTCTTGGCGTAGTGCGGATCGAAGGCCATCGACAGCAGCCCTTGCTCTCCGCCCTTGGACACCTTCGCCGACAGGTTCAGAAACGGTCGCGCGAGCAGCCGGCCCCCGCGGTCGACCAGGATCTTGCCGGTCTTCTGGACGATGAACAGACGGCTGTCGTTGGGTGCGGCCGTGAGGTACACCGGCTGGTCGAGGCCGGTGAGGATGCGGTGCAGATGAACGGCACCGTCTGCCTTGGAGGTGGTTCCACAGGCCACTAGCCCTGCTATCACCACCAGAAGTGCGAGGCGTTTCAGCACCGCCGTAGGCTATCAACCCGTCCGGGTGGTGCTAGGCTCGCGGTGTGGCGACGACGTCGGTCAAAGGAGAGGTCGAGGCACTCGTTTCCGACCTGAGCGCGATTCGCGCCCCGCGAGGTTCGCGGCTTCGCTGCAAGGGGTGGCATCAGGAGGCCGCGCTGCGCATGCTGCTGAACAATCTCGACCCCGAGGTGGCCGAGGATCCGACGCGTTTGATCGTCTACGGTGGGTCTGGCAAGGCCGCACGCAACCCCGAGGCGCTGCGGGCGATCGTGGCCGCGCTGATCGAGCTGGAAGGCGACGAGACGCTGCTGGTGCAGTCGGGGAAGCCGGTTGCCGTCTTCCGCACGCACCCCGGCGCACCGCGTGTGCTTCTGGCCAACTCGATGCTGGTGCCGCGGTTCGCCACCTGGGATGAGTTTCGCCTGTTGGAGGCCCAGGGCCTGACGATGTACGGGCAGATGACCGCCGGCTCGTGGATCTACATCGGCAGCCAGGGAATCCTCCAGGGCACCTACCAGACGTTCATGGCCGCCGCCGAGAAGCATTGGCGGGCGACCGATCTGGCCGGTCGCACCGTGCTCACCGCCGGGCTCGGCGGGATGGGTGGCGCCCAGCCGCTGGCGGCCTCGCTGGCGGGGGCTGCGAGCCTGAACGTGGAGGTCGACCCCCACCGGATACAGCGGCGACTGGAGACGCGCTACCTGGATGAGGTCGCCGACGATCTGGACGACGCCGTGGCCCGGGTGCGGGCCCATGCCGACGCCGGCCGGGGTGTGTCGGTCGGGCTGGAGGGAAACGCCGCCGACGTGTTCGCCGAGATCGCCGCGCGCGGGGTCCGGTTCGACCTGGTGACCGATCAGACCTCGGCTCACGACATGCTGAACGGCTATGTGCCCAACCGGATGACGCTGGCCGAGGCGCTGGCGCTGCGCGACCGGGATCCCGATGCCTATGTGGCGGCCGCGCGGCGCACCGCGGTGCAGCACGTGCAGGCCATGCTCGACCTTCAGTCCGCCGGCAGCCACACCTTCGACTACGGCAACAACCTTCGCACCGAGGCGTTCGATGCGGGCCTCGAGCACGCGTTTGACTTCCCGGGGTTCGTGCCCGCCTATGTGCGGCCGCTGTTCTGCCGCGGCGCGGGTCCGTTTCGGTGGGCGGCGCTCTCGGGTGACCCCGCCGACATCCAGCGGATCGACCAGGCCCTGCGCGAGGCCTTCCCGGATGACGCGCTGCTGCAGCGCTGGCTGGCGCTGGCTCCCGAGCGGATCGAGTTCCAGGGGCTGCCGGCCCGGATCTGCTGGCTGGGGCAGGGTGATCGCGCCAAGGCCGGCCTGATCTTCAACGATCTGGTCGGCAGCGGAGAGGTGTCGGCACCGATCGTGATCGGCCGCGACCACCTCGATACCGGCTCGGTGGCCTCACCGTTTCGCGAGACCGAGGCCATGCAGGACGGCTCCGACGCAATCGCCGACTGGCCGATCCTGAACGCGCTGCTTTCCACCTCGTCAGGGGCATCGTGGGTATCGGTGCATCACGGTGGCGGCGTCGGCATCGGCAACTCGATCCACGCCGGCCTGGTGATCGTGGCCGACGGCACCGCCGAGATGGCCGAGCGGCTGGAGCGCACGCTCACCAACGATCCCGGTCTGGGGGTCGCCCGCCATGCCGATGCCGGATATGCCGAGGCGATCGCGGCTGCCGACCGACACGGCATCCGGCTACCGATGCGAGAGTACGAGTGAGCGACGCCCGCACCGCCGTGCTCACCGGAGTCACCGGCGGGTGGGGGAGGGCGGCGCTCGATCTGTTCTGCGAACGCGGCTGGAACGTGGCTGTGACCCACCGGGGAGATGCCGACGATCTCCCGGCCGATGTGTTGGGAGTGGAGGCCGACCTGACCGACGCCGCCTCGGCCGAAGCGGTGGTGGCCGCTGCGGTCGAGCGGTTTGGCACAGTCGACGCGCTGGCGAATATCGCCGGGGGGTTCTTTGCCGGTGGGCCGCTGGAGGAGACGCCGCCCGATGCCTTCAAACGGCAGATGGCGATCAATTTCGAGACCGCTCTGAACATGACCCGCGCGGTGCTCCCGGTGATGAAGCAGCACGGTCGCGGGTCGATCGTCTACATCGGCACCGCGGCTGCCACCAAGCCGTTTCCGGGAGGCTCGGCCTACGCGCTTTCGAAGATCGCGCTGCGCGGTCTGATGACCGTCGTGGATGTCGAGAACCGCAGCGCCGGGATCCGCTCCAACGAGCTGGTGGTGAGGATTGTCGACATCCCTCGCAATCGCGAAGAGAATCCCGATGCCGACTTCTCCCGGTGGCCCAAGCCGGCCGAGCTGGCCGAAGCGATCGAATGGCTGTGCTCGGACGCCTCCGGGCCGCTTTCGGGAGGCACGATTCCCGCCTATGGCCGGGCGTGACTTGACCGGCGCCGACGAGCCGTCGTATCTGCTCGACAATCTGGCTGCCGCGGTGTCCCCCGCCGGCCGCGATGCGCCGCTGCGGGGGGGCGACCTCGGCCGGGTCGAGCTGCATCAACCGGCGGCGATCGCGGTGGTCGAGGGCCGGCTGGCCGCAGTCGGAGATCCCGCCGAGGTGCGGGCGGCGCACCCCGGCCTGGAGGTGATCGACGGTCAGGGACGGATCGCCCTTCCCGGCCTGATCGACTGCCACACCCACCCGGCCTTCGGGGGCGATCGGGCGAACGAGTTCGATCTGCGCGCGCAGGGGGCCGACTACGAGCGCATTCACGCCGAGGGAGGCGGCATCCGCTCCACCGTCGCGGCCACGCGGGCACTCGGACCCGACGGGCTGGAACGAGCGGTCGCCCGCCACTTCGGCTGGATGCGGCGGCACGGCACCACCACGGCGGAGGGCAAGTCGGGCTATGGGCTCGACCACGACACCGAGCTGGCCTCGCTCCACGCGGTCGCGGGCGATCACCTGATAGAGACCGTGCCGACCTTCCTGGGCGCCCACTCGGTGCCGCCTGAGTTCGGCGACGCGGACTCCTACCTCGACTTCGTGATCGCAGACATCCTGCCCGAGGCGGCTGCGGTGGCCGAGGCAGCCGATGTGTTCCTGGAACGGGGGGCCTTCTCTGCAGAGCAGGCCGATCGCTACCTGCGGGCGGCGGCCGCCCACGGACTCGCGTTGCGCCTGCACGGTGATCAGTTCAGTGAGGCCGGAGCGATTCCGCTGGCGATCGAGCTGGGTGCGCGTTCGGTCGACCACCTGGAGGCCACCGGGCCGGCCGGAGTGGAGCAGCTTGCGGCCAGCGACGTGGCGGCGGTGGTACTCCCGGTGGCGGCCCTCTATCTCCGCCGATCGATGCCCCCCGCCCGGGCGCTGATCGACGCCGGGGCGATCGTGGCGCTCGCGACCGACTTCAACCCCGGCAGCGCGTTCTGCGACTCCCTGCCGCTGGTGATGACGCTGGCCTGCACCGAGGCCGGCATGACCCCGTCTGAGGCGCTCACCGCATGCACGGTGAATGCCGCCTGGGTGCTGGGGCGAAGCGACCGGCTGGGACGGCTGGCAGCCGGCTACGACGCCGACATCGTGCTGCTGGATGCCCCCGACTGGCGCTTCATCGCCTACCACCTGGGCGGGGCCGACATCAGCGCTGTGGTCAAACGTGGCAGGTGGCTGTGATCGACCGCCTGCGAAGCGTGCGATCCAGTGCCGAGACGCTCGCGCTCGCGGGTGTGTGCCTGACCGCCGCGGGCCTTGCCGTTGCCGCCGACGCACTGGCCGAGACGGCGGTTCCCGACGCACTCACGGGGATCGATCGGATTACCTTCGGGCTGTGGCGGCTGCAGCTGGCACAGACGCTCACGCTGACCGTGGGACTGGGCCTGCTGACGCTCGGCCTGGACCGCGGCGCCCGCCTCGGAGAATGGCGCGAGCCGGCCGCGCGGGCCGCGGCGGGGATCGCCATCGGGGCGCTGCTGGTGGCGGCTGCGGTGGTGCTGGCGTCCACGCTGGTCGCGCTCCAGGGCCACGTCTCAGACACCCCGGTCGCGGGCCATTCGCGGCTGTTTGTGTGGCTGCGCCAGGTCGTCACCGCCGTCGGCTTCGGCGGCGTCTGGGTGCTGATCGCGGCCAGGCTCTCGCACGTGGTCGCACTCGAGGTCGAGCCGGAGGACGAGCCCGAGCCGGAGACCCCCCAGCCGGCATCCGCACCGGTGCTGCCTGGGCCCGTCGCTGCGCCGGTCACAGCCGCTCCCCGGAGCGCCCCGGCCGTCACCGCACCGGTCGAGACGGCGGCGCCGGCGCGGCCCGTGCTCCCGGCCGATATCTCGTCTCCTGCCGCTCGTGCCCGTGAGATCTATGCCCAGCGACTGTCGTTCTCCCCCCGCGCCACCGACGCTCGGGCGGTGGTGGACGAGGTGGTCAAGCTCGACGCAGCCGGAAAGCACCACGAAGCCGACCAGCTGGTGCGCAGGCTCGAGCAGATGTAGCCGGCCCGCCGGCCCGGTAGACTCCGGTTGTGGCGACCAAGAAGCAGCAGCGGCGGCGCTACATGCGCGCCAAGGCCCACGGGCGTGGAGACGATCACGTCGACATCGACGAGGACGGCGAACGCCCCGATCGCAAGCCGGCCCGTGCGCCGGCCAAGCAGCGCGGCGGCGCCCGCGTCCCAAAGCCTCCCAACGCTCGGCGCGCGGCCCAGAAGGCGATGCTCTTCGCCGCGCTGTTCTATCTGGTGCAGCACTTCACCTCGCTCGGCGGCAAGACCAGCCAGTCCGCCCAGATGCTGTTCTCGGTGTGGATGTTCGCGATGTTCTGGGTGATCGGCATGTGGACCGAGCGGTGGACGTGGAAGCGCTACCTCAAACAGCAGGAGCAAGCCCGCTCGTGAGCGAGGCGGCGCTGCGGGTAGCCCAGCTCCCGCTGGGCAGCTACCGCACGAACTGTTATCTGGCTGCCCTGGAGGGGAGTTCGCAGGCGGTCGTGTTCGATCCCGGCGAGGAGCCCGGCCGTGTGTTGGCGGCCCTGAACTCGGAGGGATGGCAGGCGGTCGCGATCCTGATCACCCACACGCATCTCGATCACATCGGCGCGGTGCACGAGGTGGCGGTGGCGACGGGCGCCGAGGTGTGGATGCCCCGGGCAGAGGCCGATGTGCTGCGTACGTTCCCCGGTGGTGAGCACGAGCCCGATCACCTGGTTGACGGCGGCGACACCGTGTCGGTCGCGGGGGTCGACTTCGGCACGATCGCGGTGCCGGGTCATTCGCCGGCCTCGATCGCCTACTACGCCCACGGCTTCGTGTTCTCCGGGGACGTGCTCTTCAGTGGATCGGTCGGCCGCACCGATCTGGACGGCGGCAGTCACCAGCGGCTGCTGGAGAGCATCGCCGCCATGTACCAGGTGCTTCCGCCCGAGACAGTGGTGCTGTCGGGCCACGGGCCGATCACGACGCTCGAGACCGAGCTGGCGACCAACCCGTTTCTGGCCGAGCTGCGTCCATGAGCAAGGGCTTCCAGGCTCCCAGGGGGACGCGCGACTGGTACCTGGGCGACGCGATCCAGCGGCGGTCGCTGGTGGACGCGGCCCGGTCGGTGTTCGAGGCCGCCGGCTACAGCGAGGTGGTCACGCCCACGTTCGAAGACACCGAGGTGTACGCGCGCACATCCGGTGAGGGCTCCGACGTGGTGCGCAAGGAGATGTACACCTTCCACGATCGCTCAGACCGCTCGCTCACGCTTCGCCCGGAGGGCACCGCCGGTGTGGTCAGGGCGTACATCCAGCACGGTATGAGCCGCCTGCCCCAGCCGATCAAGAGCTGGTACGTGGCCCCCATGTTTCGCTATGCAGCGGTGCAGCGCGGCCGCTTCCGCGAGCACTACCAGTTCGGCGTGGAGGTGCTGGGTTCGTCCGACCCCGCCGTGGATGCTGAGGTGATCGGCCTCCAGCACGCCTGGTACCAGCGGGTGGGCGTCACCCAGTACCAGCTGGAGCTGAACTCGATCGGCGACAGCACCTGCCGCCCGGCCTACCTCGAGCTGCTGGTGGCGTTCCTGGACGCGCACGCGGGCGAGCTGTGCGAGGAGTGCCTGGAACGGCGAGACAGCAACCCGCTGCGGGTATTCGACTGCAAGAACCGGGCCTGCCAGGCGGTGCTCGCCGACGCGCCCAAGATCACCGATCATCTCTGCCACGAGTGCGCCGAGCACTTCGCGCAGGTGCAGGCACTGCTCGATGCCCGTGGGGTGGCGTATGCGATCACGCCGGGGCTGGTCAGGGGCCTCGACTACTACACCCGCACGGCGTGGGAGTTCGTCACCACCGAGCTGGGTGCACAGGGTGCGATCGGCGGCGGCGGCCGCTATGACGGTCTGGCCGAGGCGCTGGGCGGACCACCGACCCCCGGGGTGGGGTTCGGGTCAGGCCTGGAGCGGCTGTTCGAGCTCGCCCCCCCGCAGCCTTCCGGCCGCGAGTGGGTGTGCTTCGTGGTGACGCACGAACCGGCTCGGCCCCGGCTGCTGGCGCTGATGGACGAGGTGCGGGCGGGCGGTGTGGCCGCGGACACCGTCTTCGGCGGCCGAGCCCTCCGCCGCCAGCTCGAGAATGCCGCCAAGCGGGGCGCGACCTCAGCGGTGGTGGTGGGCGAGGAAGAGTGGGCGGCGGGTGTCGCGACTGTGCGGGATATGGTGTCGGGAGAGCAGCGCCAAGTCGCGCTGGACGACCTGGTGAGGGAGCTTTCGTGAGCTATCGAACACATCTTGGCGGCGAGCTGCGGGCAGACGACGTCGGTGAGCAGGTGACGCTGTCGGGATGGGTGGCGCGGCGGCGCGACCACGGCGGTCTGGTGTTTGTCGATCTGCGTGACGCCGGCGGCCAGGTGCAGCTGGTTCTGAGTCCCGACGGGCTGCCGGAAGCGCACACGCTGCGAAACGAGTTCGTGATCCAGGTCGAAGGAACGGTGCGCGCCCGCGATCCGGAGAACGTGAATCCCAAGCTCGCAACCGGTCAGATCGAGGTTGGGGTCGAGCGGATGGAGGTGCTGGCGCGGGCCGCGGTGCTGCCGTTCCAGCTCGACGACGAGGGTGTGGACGAGCCGCTGCGGCTCCGCCATCGCTACCTCGACCTGCGCCGTGACGAGATGCGCAAGAACCTGTGGGTGCGGTTTCGGCTGACCCAGCTGATCCGCCGGTACCTGGAGGATCACGGGTTCTGGGAGCTGGAGACGCCGATCCTGTACAAGTCGACGCCAGAGGGAGCCAAGGAGTTCCTGGTTCCGACCTCGACCCACAAGGGCAAGTTCTACGCCTTGCCGCAGTCGCCGCAGACCTACAAGCAGCTGTACGCGATCGCCGGATACGAGCGCTACTACCAGATCGCGCGCTGCTTTCGAGACGAGGCCACCCGGGCCGATCGCACCGCGGAGTTCACCCAGCTGGACATGGAGCTCGCGTTCGTCGAGCCGGAGGAGCTGTTCGAGCTGCTGGAGGGGCTGTTCGCGCTGATCTGGCGTGAGCTCTTGGGGGTCGAGCTGACGATCCCGTTCACCCACCTGACCTGGGACGAGGCCATGCTCCGCTTCGGCAGCGACAAGCCCGATACCCGCTTCGGCTGTGAGATTTCCGATCTCACCGACGCGTTTCGCGAGACCGAGTTCCGCGGGTTCCGTGGTGTGGTCGACGACGGCGGGGTGGTGCGGGGGTTCGCCTGCCCGGGGGCGCAGGAGTTCTCGCGCAAGGACTTCAACGACCTGGTGGAGTTCGCCAAGTCGTGGGGCGGGGTCGGGGTGGCCTGGCTCCAAATCAAGGCCGGGGGAGAGATCGCCTCGCCGATCGCCAAGTTCCTCAGCGAGGCAGAGCTGGATGCAATCGTCACCCAGACCGTCGCGGTCGAGGGCGACACCGTGTTCCTGGTGGCGGATCAGCGCGATGCGGCGGTGCGCGTGCTGGGACCGCTGCGGCTGCACCTGGGAGAGCGGCTGGGACTGATCGAGGAGGGCTGGAGCTTCCTGTGGATCACCGGCTTTCCCATGTTCGAGTGGCTGCCGGAGGAGGATCGGTGGAAGGCCTCGCACAACCCCTTCTCCGCGCCCGCGCCGGAGTGGCAGGACAGCTTCGACAGCCAGCCGGAGGCGGCCCGTTCGCGCCAGTACGACCTCGTCCTCAACGGCAATGAGGTCGGGGGCGGCTCCCGCCGAAACCATCAGATGGAGATGCAGCAGCGGGTGTTCAACCTGCTCGGGATCAGTGCGGAGGAGGCAGAGCTCAAGTTCAGCTTCCTGTTGCGGGCGCTGTCGATGGGTGCGCCGCCGCACGGCGGGATCGCGTTCGGCCTCGACCGGCTGGCGATGCTGCTGGCCGGTGCAGACTCGCTGCGTGACGTGACCGGCTTTCCCAAGGGGCAGGGCGGTGTCGACTTCCTCACCGGTGCTCCCACCGAGGCCACTCCGGCCGAGTTGAAGCAGTACGGCATCGCCGTGGTGTCGAAACCCGTCGATGTCGGCTAGGGTGTGAGAGCCGACGCCATTTCGTCAAGCGCACTTCATTAACCGTCGTGCGACACTCACCGCGCCGAGGCGGTGGTCAGATCGGTCGAAACATCCTGAAAGTGGCCGATCGCCCAGCCTCAGGCGTCGGCGCGGTCCCGTGTAGGTTGCAGGCGTGACCGTCTACCTCGACAACGCCGCCACGACGCCGCTCAGTGACCCGGCCCGCACCGCCATGGAGCCGTTCTGGGATGCCCGGTTCGGGAACGCCTCTGAGCCTCACCGGTTGGGACGGGAGGCCCGCGAGGCGCTGGAGGATGCCCGGGGACGGGTGGCCCGTGCGGTGGGCGCCGTTCCGGGCCAGGTGGTGTTCACCTCCGGAGGCACCGAGGCGTCCAACCAGGCGGTATTCGGCCTCGCGGGTCATGCGGGCGGCCGGCTGGTGGCCTCGGCGATCGAGCACTCGGCGGTGCGCGAGCCGCTGTTCGAGCTCGAACGGCGCGGCTTCGAGCTGGCCTGGGCGCCGGTGGACGGAGACGGTGTGATCGTGCTGGATGCGTTCGCCGAGCTGGTGCAGCCGGGCGATCGCCTGGCCGCGGCGATGTGGGCAAATAACGTCACCGGGGTGGTCCAGCCGATCGCCGAGATCGCTGCGGTGTGTCGCGAGCGGGGGGTGCCGCTGCATGTCGACGCGGTCCAGGCGGCCGCGGGGCTGGCGCTGGACTTCACCGCCCTCGGCGTGGAGTCGATGGCGGTCTCGGCCCACAAGCTGGGTGGGCCCAAGGGCGTGGGCGCACTGATCGCCCGGGACGCGGCAGGTATCCCGCCGCTGATCTGGGGCGGCGGTCAGGAGGGCGGCCACCGGTCCGGCACCGAGAACGTCGCGGGTGCGGTCGGGTTCGCGGCCGCGTTCGAGCAGGCGCCGGCCGGCATCTCTCACCGCCGGGAGCTGCGCGACCGGCTGGAGAGCTCACTGCCCGAGGGGACGACGGTTGTCGGAGCGCCCGCCGAGCGGCTGCCGGGGACGTCGCTGATCCTGCTGCCCGGGGTGCGCGGCGAACTGGCGGTGCTGGCCCTGGATCGCGAAGGCTTCACGGTCTCGGCGGGATCGGCCTGCGCCAGCGGCGATCCCGCGCCCAGCCACGTGCTGCTCGCCCAGGGCCTGCCGGCGGCCGACAGCCGCTGCGCGATCCGCGTCTCGATCGGCCACGACACCACCACCGCCGACATCGATGCCTTCGCCGCCGCCCTCCGCCGCACCCTCACCCGTGAATAAAAGGTGCCAGGCACCTTTTATTCACCTACGATCCTCGGATGTATTCCGAGGCCGTCATTTGTCATGCCCTGAGTGGTGAGCGTGCCGGCTCGCTGGGACCGGGCGCGGTGGTGGGCGAGGCGGGCAACGCCGTCTGCGGCGATCAGGTGCGGATCGAGCTCGAGCTTGTCGATGGGCGGATCGCGCGCGCCCGTCACCGCACCTTCGGCTGCCCGCATTCGACCGCCGCGACAGCCGTTCTGTGCGGTCTGGCGGAGGGCCTGAGCCCGCTTGAGGCCGCGGTGATCGGTCTGCCCGACGTGGAGGCCGAGCTGGGCCCGGGGGGTGTCAACCGGGAGTGCCTGCTGGTGGCTGTCGACGCGTTCTGTGCCGCCGTCGCGCGCGCGGTCGGCACCGTGGCGGCCATGCCGGCCGCGAACCGCGTCGCAGTTGCGATGTCGGGCGGGGTGGACAGCGCCGTCGCGCTGCTCAAAGTGGTGGAGGCAGGGCTCGAGCCGGTGGGAGTCACCCTGCGGCTATGGATCGATCCGGCCGCTCCCGACTCCGAGCGTGCATGCTGCTCACCGCAGTCTGTACGGGCCGCCCGGGCGGCCTGCCACGCGCTGGGCGTGGCCCACGTCGGCCTCGATCTGCGGCAGGAGTTCCGTCGGGTGGTGGTGGATGAGTTCGTGGCCGAGTACGGGGCCGGGCGCACGCCCAATCCGTGCGTGCGCTGCAACGGCAGCTTCCGCTTCGACGCGCTGGCGAGCTTCGCCGATCGCATCGGCGCCGGCCGGATCGCCACCGGCCACTACGCCCGGGCCGTGACCCGCGACGGTCGCACGCTGGTGGCCAGGGCGATCGACACGCACAAGGATCAGTCCTACATGCTGGCTCGGGTGGCACCCGAGATCCTGGCGCGCACGTGGTTTCCGCTTGGCGAGCAGACCAAGCCGGAGACGCGCGAGCAGGCACACGCCGCCGGACTGGAGGCCGCCGGGCGTGCGGAGAGCCAGGAGGTGTGCTTTGTCGGCGGGGGCGATCACCGGAAGTTCCTGGAGCGCCACGGAGGCGCCGCGCCGGCCGGCGATGTGGTCGACCTCGAGGGCAGCGTGATCGGGCACCACGACGGCATTCACCGGTTCACCCCGGGCCAGCGCCGGGGCGTCGGCGTGGCCGCCAACAGCCCGGTGTACGTCATCCGCACCGAGCCTCGCAGCGGCCGGGTGGTGGTGGGGCCGCGGGCGGCGCTGGAGCGCAACTCGGTCACCGTCAGGCCCGGGGCGGTGTTCGTGTCCGCCGATCGGGTGCAGGCCAAGCTGCGCTACCGCTCCGATCCGGTGTGGGCCACCGTCCGGGCCGAGGCCGGCGGATTTCAGCTCGACCTGGACGACCCGGTGGTGGGGGTTGCCGCCGGTCAGACGGCGGTTCTGTACCAGGACGACGTCGTCGTCGGCGCCGGCACCATCGCCTGACCCGGGTCGGCATATTCGAGCAGGCAGATGGGTATGATGACGCGCATGGATGCATCTGACGCCTGGCAATGGGCATTGGCAATCTTTCTGCTGCTCACCGCCATCGGATTGATCGTGGTGTTGCTGAGGGCCAGCGGGACGCTCGACCGGATCAACAAGCTGCTCGACGGGATCACGCCGGAGCTGGTGCCGATGCTGGGCAAGGTGTCGACGTCGATCGATCATGTCAACGATGAACTGGACAAGGTGGGCACCATCACCGATTCCGCGGTGGATGCCACCCAGAAGGTCGACCACTCGGTGCGGGCGGTGTCCGAAGCGATCTCCAAGCCCGCCAAGGCTGCGGCCGGCGCGAGCGCAGGTATCAAGCACGGTCTGGGCTCGTTCAAGACCAAGCGCGACCAGCGCGGCGGTGTGGTGTGAGGCTCGCGCCCGCGCTGCTGCTGCTGGGCGCCGCGGCCTACCTGGGCAAGCGGGTCAACTCGATCGCGCAGGCCGAGGGCCGGCCGGTCAAGGACGTGGCCGCAGACCTGCCCAAGCGCATCATCGAAGACCTCAAGAGCCTGCCCGATGATCTGCGATTCGCCAAGCACGAGGGCAAGCTCGCGGCCGACCGGGAGATGGCCGACATCGACCGGCGGCTGGGCGCCGACCGCTAAGCGCCAAGCGGGGTTTAGTCGAGCACGCGGGCGATCAACTCGCGCCGCCGGATCAGTCGTTTCGGCTCGCCCCCGAGCCGCAGCTCGAATCCCACGCCGCGCGGGTACAGCACCTTGTCGCCGGGACTGATTCCGTGCGCCTCGTCGCCGACAGCCACCACCACGCCGGCCGAGCAGGTCGATTCCGCGCTGGCCGGGATGATCAGCCCGTGCGTCGTCTCGGTCTCCTCGTCGACCGGTTCGATCAGCACGAATTCGTCCAGCGGCTCGATCCCGCGGCCCATGTTCTGAGCGCCTTCAAAGCGCGACACCATGTCGTCGGCGTCCATGGACGTAGGGTAGCTCGTAACCCCGGCCGGTAGAATGCTTCGATGCGTTCGCACGAGATCCGCCAGAGGTTCCAAGAGTTCTTCATCGCCCGCGATCACCACCGGCTGGCTTCCGGTCCTCTGGTGCCTCCGGCGTGGGACTCGAGCGTGCTCATCACCACCGCGGGGATGCAGCCGCTGAAGCAGTACTTCCTCGGTCAGGATCGGCCGCCGTCGCAACGGCTGACGAGTGTGCAGAAGTGTTTTCGAACCGTCGACATCGACGAGGTGGGGCGCACCGCCAGGCATCTGACCTTCTTCGAGATGATGGGGAACTTCTCCATCGGGGGCTACT
The DNA here is from genome assembly GCA_963727235.1 of uncultured Actinomycetes bacterium. Classification (GTDB taxonomy): domain Bacteria; phylum Actinomycetota; class Thermoleophilia; order Gaiellales; family JAICJC01; genus CAVPTL01. Next base: position 147,406 of record CAVSFZ010000026.1, on the reverse strand, counting down.
TCAAGGAGCAGGCCGTCGAGTGGGCCTGGGAGCTTGTGACCTCGCCGGACGGGTTCGGCTTCGACCCGGACAAGCTGTGGGCGACCACCTTCCGCGGGGACGAGCTGGTGCCGGCCGACGAGGAGGCGGTCGATCTCTGGATCGCGCGCGGCGTGCCGGCCGAACGGATCGTGCGGCTGGGTGGCGACAACTTCTGGCAGGCGGGTGCGGTGGGCCCCTGCGGCCCCTGCTCGGAGCTCTACTACGACCGTGGTGCCGAGTACGGCTGTGAGCGGTCCGACTGTGCTCCCGGCTGCGACTGCGACCGCTTCCTGGAGTTCTGGAACCTCGTCTTCATGCAGTACAACATGCTCGACGACGGCTCGCTGGAGCCGCTGCCCCAGCCCAGCATCGACACCGGCTGCGGTGTCGAGCGCACCACCATGCTGTCCGAGGGCGTCGACAGCGTGTACGACACCGACGCCTTCCGCGATGTGATCGGAGCCGTCGAAAGCTGGAGTGGCGCCCAGTACGGCCGCACCCCGCACGAGACCAAGGCGCTGCGGGTGCTGGCCGATCACGGTCGCGCCATGACCTTCCTGGCGACCGACGGGATCGAGCCGGGCAACGAGGGCCGCGGCTACGTGCTGCGGCGGGTGATCCGGCGGGCGATGCTCCAGGCCGGCAGGATCGGGATCGAGGGTGAGTTCCTGCCCAGGCTGCACGCCCGCGTGGTCGAGCTGCTCGGCGATGTCTACCCCGAGCTGATCGCCGGCGAGGCCACCGTGTCGGCCCTCCTGCGCGCCGAGGAGCAGCGGTTTGCGCGCACGCTCGAGACCGGCGCACAGCTGCTGGACGAGGTGCTCGCGACCGACGGCGAGGTGTCCGCGGAGGACGCGTTTCGGCTGCACGACACGTATGGGTTCCCGTTCGAGCTGACGGCGGAGATCGCCGCCGAGAAGGGGCGCAGCGTGGACGAGGCCGGATTTGCGGTGCTGATGGAGGAACAGCGCACCCGCGCCCGCGCGGCGATCTCCGACCGAGGCGCCGAGGCCGCGGGGGCGTTCGCCCGCGAGGCGGGGTTCACCACCGATTTCGTGGGATACGAGCGGCTCGACCTGACCACCCAGGTGGGTGCGCTGGGCGACGGCGGCGATTCGAAGCTGCTGCTGAAGCTGCGCGAGAGTCCCTTCTATCCACGCGGCGGCGGTCAGGTGGCCGACTCCGGCTCGATCGAGTCCGACACCGGTCGGGCGGCGATCGTGGACGTGATCCGGGTGGATGACGACCAGGTGCTGGTGGCCGAGCTGGAGCGCGGCGAGCTGCTGCGAAACGATCGCGTCCGCGCTCGCGTGGACGAAGATCGCAGGCGACCCACAGTCGCCAATCACACCGCCACGCATCTCCTGCACCGCGCGCTTCGCGACGTCCTGGGCGAGCACGTGACCCAGGCCGGCTCCTACGTGGGGCCGGACAAGCTGCGCTTCGACTTCCGGCATGGACAGCCGCTTGATCCCGACCAGGTGATGGAGATCGAGCGGATCGTGAACGAGTGGATCGTCCAGAACCACCCGCTGCACATCTTCGTCACCAGCCAGGATCACGCCCGTGAGCTGGGTGCCACCATGCTGTTCGGGGAGAAGTACGGCGAGCACGTGCGGGTGGTGGAGATCAAGGACGTGTCCCGGGAGCTGTGCGGCGGCACGCACGTGCGATCGACGGCGGAGATCGGAGCGTTCGTGCTCACCCGCGAGACCAGCTCGTCGCAGGGCATCCGCCGGATCGAGGCCATCACCGGCGCCGCTGCCGTCCAGCACCTGCGAGAGCGCTCCGCGCTGCTGAACGAGGTGGTCGAGGCGGTCGCCGAGCGCGACAAGGAGATCAAGCGGCTGAAGCAGCGATCGTCCGCGCCGGTGACCGAGAGCAACGGCAGTGCCGAGTCCGATCTGGCCGAGACCGCTGTCGAGCAGGGCGGTGTGCGGGTGATCGCCGCCTCGGTCGTGAACGCTGACTCCGACTCGCTGCTACAAGCCTCTGACCGGCTCAAAGCCCGGCTGGCGCCCGCGGTGATCGTGTTGGGCTCGACTCAGGACGGTCGGGTGCACCTGGTGGCGAACTTCGACCAGAGCGCCGTCGATCGCGGATTGTCGGCGGTGGACGTGATCCGCGAGGTGGCACCGATCGTGGGCGGGGGAGGTGGCGGTCGCCCCACCATGGCGCGCGCCGGCGGCAGCGATCCAGACGCGCTCGAGCATGCCATCGAGGCTGCGCGGACGATGGTGCTCGACCGGCTCGGTGACGGGTGAAGGTACTGGCGCTCGACTACGGCAAGGCCCGCACCGGCGTGGCCGTGAGTGATGCCACCGGGACGCTCGCGCGCCCCGTGTGCGTGGTCGAGCGGGTGCGCTCGAAGCATGGCCGGGCGGCGCTGCTGCGCACGATCGCCGAGCTCGAGCCGGAGAAGGTGGTGGTGGGGCTGCCGCTGACGCTCGCCGGCGGACGGGGGAAGCAGGCCGGCGAGACGCTCTCCTTCGTACGGGAGCTCGAGAGCGACTGTCCGGTCCCGATCGAAACGTATGACGAACGGTTCACCACTGCCGTGGCCAACCGACTGTCCGGGTCGGATTCTGACGCCGTGGCCGCGGCGCACCTCCTCGAAGGATATTTGCTCCGATCCGCCGGCTAGTCGTGCTCATCGCGTTGTGTGCTGCGGTGCTGGCGGTTGTGCTCGCCGGCCGCGACGTGATGTCGTCGGCGTCCGGCAAGCCCGAGGCCGATCCCCACGGTGCACCGATCACCGTTGTGATCCCCAAGGGAGCCGATGCGGCTCAGATCTCGGACATCCTCGAGCAGCGCGGGGTGATCGAGGACGGCGGCCGCTTTCACGACTACGCCGATTCCAAGAATGAGGGGTCGAGCTTCCAGGCAGGGACGTACACGTTGCGAGCCGGAACGGGGTACGACGCCCTGCTGGCACAGCTCGATCACGGCCCGTCCGGCCACATCAAGACCCTGGTCATCCCGGAGGGGTACCGGCTGACCCAGATCGAGCGGCTGCTGCCCTCGGTCGGGCTCAAACCGAAGGCGTATGCCCGCGCAGTCAGGGCCGCGGTGCCTCCGGAGGGCTTCGGCCACCACGTGAACATGGAGGGCTTCATGTTCCCCGCGACCTACACCATCCGGCCGAACGAGACCGAGGCCCAGCTCGTGTCCCAGCAGCTGACGGCGTTCGAGAATGCCTGGGCGCATGTGAACATGTCGTACGCGAAGTCCAAGCATCTCACCAACTACGACGTGCTCACCATCGCGTCGATGATCGAGCGGGAAGCGCGCGTTCCCGGCGACCGGGGCAAGGTGTCCGCGGTCATCTACAACCGGCTCCACCAAGGGATGGCGCTGGGGATCGACGCGACCATCCTCTACTACAAGGGATCCTGGACGGCCGCAATCCACCAGTCCGACCTGGACAGCTCCGAGCCGTACAACACGCGCTTCCACAAAGGCCTGCCGCCGACCCCGATCTGCAACCCCGGCCTCGCCTCCATGCAGGCCGCCGCGGCGCCAAAGAAGGTCGACTACATCTACTACGTGGCGATTCCGGGCAAGTCCGCCCAGTACTTCACGAACAATTACCAGGACTTCAAGGATCATGGCGGGTGAGTCGCGGGTCGCGGTGATCGGCCACCCGGTCGCGCACTCGCGGTCGCCCCGGATGCATACCGCCGCCTTCGAAGCGCTGGGCATGCGGGAGTGGAGCTATGAGGCCATCGACGTGCCTCCCGAGGGGTTGGCCGAGTTCGTGGCCGGCCTTCCCCACAGCGGATTGCGCGGCGTGAACGTGACCATCCCCCACAAGGCCGCGGTGGTCGAGCTGTGTGACGTCGTCTCGGCCGAGGCCGTCCGCGCCGGCTCGGTCAACACGCTGCTCTGCGAGCCGGAGGGGATCCGCGGGGAGAGCACCGACGGCCGCGGCCTGCTGTGGGCGCTGGGGCCCCGAGACGAGGGCAGCGCCCTGGTGATCGGCGCCGGCGGAGCTGCTCGAGCGGTGGTGCCGGCATTGGTGGACGCCGACTGGGATGTGGCGGTCACCGCCCGCCGGCCGCAGGCAGCAGCTGCGCTGGGAGTGCGGGTGGAGGCCTGGCCTCCCGCCGTCCTTCCCGATCTGGTGGTGAATGCCACTCCCATCGGCCAAGCGGGCGATCCCGACGCGCTGCCGTTCGACCCGGCGCTGCTCCGCCCCGGCATGATCGTGGCCGACCTGGCCTATCTGGGGGACGGCCGGCCGACGGCGCTGTGCCGGGCGGCAGCAGCCGCAGGCGCCGAGGTGGTGGACGGCCTGGAGGTGCTGGTCGGCCAGGGGCTGCTGGCCTTCGAGCTCTTCACCGGGCGATATCCGCCGGTGGACGCCATGCTGGCCGGCGCACGAGCCTGACTACAGAACCACAGCCCGCGCGCCGATAGCAGTCACCATGGACACGATTCTCCCCGTCGCCACGGTTGGATTTGCCCTGGGATGGCCGCTGGAACTGATGATTCAGCGCTTCCCCAAGCCCGATGGCACCGCGGCGTCGTCGCGGCGGCGATGGATCGTCTGTTTCGTCACGGCCGCCCTGTTCGCGGCCCTCGCCTTCAAGATCGGCATCAACGCCGAGCTCGCTCCGGCACTGCTTCTGACTGCCCTGATCGTGCCGGCTTCGGCGATCGACCTGCGGTACCGGATTATTCCGGATGCGATCAACCTGCCCGGCGCGGCGGCGGTGCTCGCCCTCTCGATCATTGCGCAGCCGGATCACTGGCTCGAGTTCGTGCTGGGTGGACTGCTGGGGGCGCTGTTCCTGTTGATCCCCTCGATCGTCTCGCCCAAGGGTATGGGCATGGGCGACGTCAAGATGGTGCTGATGATCGGGTTCTGCCTGGGGCAGTACGTGCTGATCGCGCTCTTCTTCGGTTTTGTGCTTTCGCTGGTGCCGTCGGTGGCCCTGTTCGTGACCAAGGGCTGGACCGAGGCTCGTAAGAGCACCTTCCCGTTCGGGCCGTTCCTGGCGGCCGGGGCGATGATCGCGCTTTTGTGGGGCCCTCAGCTGTGGTCGCTGTGGCTGAACGGCCAGTGGTAGCGGCGGTCGGCTACCAGTCGCTGTCGGAGTAGTACCGGCTCGCAACCGGGACGGTCAGCTCGTACACGCGGGCGACCTGCTCGGGGCTGAGCCGCTGTCGCCAGGCAGACACGGCCGCACGACTGTCGCGCGCCGGGGTGTGGGCGCGGCCGCGCGGGGCTTCGGCGGGATTGCCCTCCCCGGTGGCTGCCGTCACCCGGTCGGCAACCTCGTCGCTCCAGCTCAATCCCAGCGCGGTGTAGAGCCGGTGGAGCTCCACCTCGGGCTGGAGTGCGACGTCCTCTTGCCTCACGGTCAGCCATGCACTGTCTCCGACGCTGCCGTAGATCAGCTTCCACAAGAGGCCGGCCTGGTCGATGATGTCCGGCCGATCCCGCGCGTACCCCTCGAGCAGGCTCCGGTACGGCTCCAGGTGGTCGCGCATCAGCAGCGGTTGGGCGAGCAGCTGGCCGAAGTCGAACTCCCACGTGAGCCGTTGGAGGCTGGCGGCAAACGCCGCCGGGTGTCGCACCGAGAGCACCACCTGCATGCCGAAGGTGCGCGCCATCCAGGCGGCGGAGAACACCGCGATGGGGTCTTTCAGAAGCGGCCGGGAGCCGTCCGGGACGCGGGTCTTTGGAAGTGCCCGCAGCGCCCGCAGCGCATTTCGGGGAGAAACCGCCGTGCGGGCAGCATCCCCCCAGTCGTACTCGAACCGCAGGGTGCGACCGATCGGCTCCACGTAGGGACGGCCGTTGTCGTCGGTCAGGTACATGAACCAGTGCGGAAACCGGGCGGCGCACAACCCCGGCTGGGGGTGGTCGAGGTTGAACAGCTCGTTGATGTAGCGGACACCGTCTGCTGCGGCCAGCAGCTTCCCCAGCCAGGTCGTGCCGGACCTGTTGCTTCCGGTGACGAGGATCGGCGAGGACATGGTGAGGTGACCCTATCCTGCCCGCCCGCGCGATGACTGATCGGTATCGATCAATCATCTAGTCTCCCGCACCATGGAACTCTCCTACGTGACCGCGGGTGAGTCGCACGGCCCCGGGCTGACGGTGGTCGTCTCCGGACTGCCCGCCGGGCTCGAGCTCGACCACGAGCTGATCCGCAGCGATCTGGCCCGGCGTCAGGCCGGCTACGGCCGCAGCCCGCGTCAGAAGCTCGAGACCGATGACGTCGAGCCGCGCGGAGGGCTCCGGCAAGGGCGGACGCTGGGCAGCCCGCTGGCGTTCTTCATCCAAAACCGAGATCACCAGAACTGGCTCGCACCGATGAATCCGTGGCCGGTGGATGCCTCTGAGCTGGACTCCTACGGCTGGCGGGGCAAGCCGATCGCGCTGCCGCGACCCGGTCACGCCGACCTGCCCGGGACGCTCAAGTACGGCCACGACGACGTGCGCAACGTGTTGGAGCGGGCGAGCGCCCGCGAGACCGCCGCTCGGGTCGCGGCAGGTGCGGTGGCCAAAGCCCTGATTCGCACCATCGGCATCGAGGTGCGGTCACACGTGCTGCAGGTCGGCACGGTCCGGGCCACCCCTCCGGCGTGGCTGTCGCTCCAGGATTTCGACCGGGCGGAGGCGTCCGAGGTGCGCTGCCTCGACCCCGCCGCAGAGCAGGCCATGATCGACGAGATCGAGGCGGCCAAGCGGGATCGCGACACCCTCGGTGGTGTCACCGAGGTGCGGGCCTTCGGCGTGCCGCCGGGGCTCGGGTCTCACGTCTCTGCGGGCACTCGGCTGGACGGTCGGCTGGCGGCGGCGATGCTTTCGATCCAATCGGCCAAGGGGGTCGAGATCGGAGATGCGATTGCCTCGTCGTCGAAGCGCGGGTCGAGCGTCCACGACGAGATCCTGCACAGCGACGAGCGTGGGTACCACCGTGAGACCGACCGTGCCGGCGGGCTCGAGGGTGGCATCACCAACGGCGAGGATCTGGTGGTGCGAACCATCTGGAAGCCGCTGCCGACCCTGATGCGACCGCTGCGGTCGGTTGAGATGGGCTCCCACACCCCCCGGGAGGCACACGTCGAGCGAAGCGACGTGACGGTGCTGCCCGCCGCTGCCGTGGTGGCCGAGGCAGGCGTGGCGTTCGAGCTGGCCCGGGCCGCGCTGGAGAAGTTCGGGGGCGACGCGATCGGCGATTTTGTCGCTGCGCATGCCGCCTACCTCGAGCGCATCGCTCGGGCATGATTCCCGGCCCCCACCGAAACCTGGTGCTGATCGGGTTCATGGGCGCCGGCAAGACCACCACCGGGATGCGCCTGGCGGAGCGGCTGGGCTGGCGGTTCTTCGATGCCGACGTCGAGGTCGAGTCGGAGGCGACCAAGCCCATCGGCGCGATCTTCCGCGACGACGGCGAAGGGACCTTCAGGGCGCTCGAGGAGCGGGTGATCGCCCGGCTGCTGGACGAGACCAACGCCGTGATCGCGGTCGGGGGCGGAGCGGTCACCTCGGCGATCACACGCGAGCGGCTGCGCGACAGCAGCTTCACGGTGTTCCTGGACGTGTCCGCGCAGGTGGCTTGGCGCAGGGTGGAGGAGCAGGCCGGCGACCGGCCGCTGGCATCAGAGGCGCGTGCGTTCACCGATCTGTACGAGCAGCGCCGCCATCTCTACCACGACACCGCCGACGCGCTGGTCGACGCGGACGGCTCTGTGGGAGACGAGCCGCTGCTGGTGCCCTTGGCCCGGCAGGCGGCGCTGGCCGAGCTGCCGCGGCTGATCGGCGCGCGCCGTCCTGCGCTGGTGGCCGATCGAGAGGTGCTGCGCGTGGTCGGGCAGCCGTTCGAGCCGTTCGTGACCGTGCGGCTGCCCGCGGGTGAGGCCGCCAAGACCGTTTCGGTCGCCCGCCAGGCGTGGACGCGGCTGGCCGAGTTCGGGCTCGAGCGCGGGGACGTGGTGGTCGGGCTGGGGGGAGGCGCTGCCACTGACGTCGCCGGGTTCGTGGCGGCCACGTTCCAGCGCGGCGTGCCGTGGATCTCGGTGCCGACGTCACTCACGGGGATGGTGGACGCCGGCATCGGCGGCAAGACCGGCATCGACCTGCCCAAGGCCAAGAACTACGTGGGTGCGTTCCACCAGGCCGAGTGGGTGGTGAGCGACCCGGCCCTGCTGGAGACGCTGCCGGTGCGCGAGTGGGCGTCGCAGTTCAGCGAGGTGATCAAGACCGGTCTGCTCTCGGGTGGCCGTCTGTGGGGTCTGGTGCAGCGATGGGAGCCGGGCCGGGGATCGCCCGAAGAGCGGCTGGAGCTGATCCGCCGCTGTGCGGCCTACAAGGCCCGGATCGTGGCGGAGGATCCCACCGAGCAGGGCGTCCGGGCGGTGCTGAATCTGGGGCACTCGATCGGCCACGCGCTCGAGACAGCCACCTCCTACCGGGCGTTCAGCCACGGCGAGGCGGTCGCGATCGGCCTGCTGCCGGCGCTGTGGCTGTCGTCCCAGGTCTGTGGTCTCGATCCGGCCGTGGAGTTGCAGGTACGGAAGTTGCTGGAGCTGCACGAACTGCCCACGGTGGCTCGCAACGTCGATCCCGACGCGGTGCTGGAGGCGATGCGCCGCGACAAGAAAGCCCGGGGCGGCCGGGTCAGGTTCGCACTGCTCGAGGCGGTGGGTAAGCCCGTTTTCGGTGTTGACCCGGGTGATGATTTGATCTGGCAAGCTGTCGGCCGGGCGATCGTGGCGTAGTCGTCGCCGCGACCTGTGTCATGCTCGGTAACGATCATGACACAGTGTTCTTGCATATCGGTGTCGACACGATAACGCCCGGGGGCTAGGTTGCTCGAGAACATGTCAACCTCTGCTGCTTTCCAGGCGCTCTGAACCGCGTCACACAGCTACGTCCGGCGTACCCCGGTCGCGGATCGGTGCGCATCGCGGTGGTGGGCGCCGGCGATCGCGGGCGGCGGTTGGCCGGCGACGTGATGTGTGCCCCGGGTGCGGACCTGTCAGCCGTGTGCGACCGCTGGACGGCGGCACTCACCGGGCTGTCTCGGCAGTTTCCGGACATCCCGCTGGTCAGCGACTTCACTCAGATACTCGAAGACCCGACGATCGAGGCGGTCGTGATCGCAGCGCCGGTCGCCGCCCGCTACCGCCTCGCCACCGCGAGCCTTGCCGCCGGCAAACACGTGTTTGTGGAACACGCCCTGGCCGGATCGTCGCGAGAGGCGGTCGACCTGGTGGAGCTCGGCGACCGCCTCGATCTCGTGGTGATGCCCGGCCACGCGGCTCTCTACAGCTCCCCGGTCGGATACGTCGCATCCCTGATCGAGTCGGGACAGCTTGGCGAAGTGTTCAGCGTCTCGATTACCCGAGCACGCCTGGGCGAGCACCGTGTCGCCGCCGGCGTCGTATGGGACCTGGCGCCGTGTGACCTCTCGATGCTGCTGACGTGGATCGACGAGCGCCCGGCGGTTGTGTCTGCTGCCGGGCGAGCCTGCATCTATCCCGGTACGGCTGATGTCGTCTTTGCCACACTCGCCTATCCCTCCGGCCGGATCGCTCACCTCGAGCTCTCCTGGCTCTCACCCCGCACCATCGGCCGGGCCACCGTGGTGGGAGCCGCCAAGATGGTCGTCTGCGACGACACGACTGACGCGTGCGTGCGGGTGTTCGAGACCTTCGGCAGCGGCCATGTTCTGACGCCGCGAATCGAGAGTGCTGAACCGGGCGCCCTCCAGATGACCGACTTCATCTCGTCCATCGTGCACGGAACCACCCCGCGGTCGAACACGCGGGTGGGGGTGGAGGTGGTGCGCCTGATCGAGGAAGTCGAGCGGCACCTCGCGGCGGGGGCGGCGTGACCATCGCCGGCATCTAGCTACGGTCTCGCAAATGTGCCGACTCCCCGTCGCGCTGGCGAGCGCATTCATCATGCTCACGTTGTTTGTACAGACCGGCGCCGTCGCCGGCATCGATCGCCGTGTCGACCGTCATCTCGACCTGCTGGGAGGGACCAACTGGTCGTGGCTGGCGGTTCTCGCAGACCCGTTCGTGACAGCCGCGCTGTTCGCCGCCGGCTTCCTGGTGCTGCGGCGGCGATCACAGACGCAGCAGGCCTGGGCGTGGGTGTTGGCCCTCGTGATCGGTCTGATCGTGGAGGTCGCCTTCAAGGCCTGGGTCGATCAGATCCCCTTTGCTCCCGTTGAGCGGATCTTCGACCTGGTATCCCTGACCAACACCTATCCGAGCGGTCACGCGATGCGCGCCGTGCTGCTGGCCGGGCTGGCAACCGCCGTGATGCCGCGATACGTGTGGGTGTGGGCGTCATATGCGGCCTTCGTGGTGGTGTGGGTCGTGGTCAGCGGCATGCACCTGATGTCGGACGCGGCCGGAGGGGCGCTGCTCGGCGCGACCCTGGTGGCGGCTGTCAACTGTCACGGCGCGCGAGCTCTTGGTCGCGTTCGCGGTGCCGGTGTCGTAGACTGACGCGGTGAGTTCCCTGGCCCCAGCGCGGCCACGCGGCCGCATCTTCTCCCGCTTTCACTGCAGCCGCAGTGGACACCAGTGGGAGCGCCAGATACTCGATTCCGGCGCGGAGGCGCGGTGGGTATGCACGACCTGCGGCAAGCTGGGAGATGAGATTCCCGTAATCACACCCGAGCAAGAGGTGGTGGAGATGAGCGAGACGACAGAGACGTCCACCCCCGTTGACGAGACGGTGGACGCGGAACCCACGGCGGCCGAGACGGCCGAGCAGGCTGAGCCCGACGTGGTCTCGGCGGAGGCCTCCGAGGAGGAATCGGCATCCTCGCGACTTCGTCCCGCGATCACAATCGCGGCGGTTGCCGCTCTGTCGGCGATCGTGATCGGTGGCACGGTGCTGGCCATCCGGCGCCGGCGCTAGCCGCCTCACTCCCGTTCTGAACACCCGGTAGGCTCTCCGCATGCGGGTAATGGTGCTCAACGGGGTCAACCTCAACATGCTCGGAAAGCGGGATCAGGCGCAGTACGGAAGCGTGGGCCTGTCCGAACTCGAGACGATGATCTACTCGTGGGGCTCAGAGCTGGGCCTGACCGTGCGGTGCTCGCAGTCCAACTTCGAAGGGGATTACGTCGACATGATCCACACCGCCTGCGAGGACACCGACGGGCTGATCGTGAACCCGGGCGCCTGGACGCACTACAGCTACGCCATCCGTGACGCGCTGGAGATCTACGCCGGCCCGATCGTGGAGGTACACCTGTCGGCGATCGAAACCCGCGAGCCTTGGCGGCGCCACTCCGTGATTGCCGACGTGGTCTCCCACAGGATCAGCGGGCGCGGCGCCGACGGCTACCACGAAGCGCTCGAGTACCTCAACCGGAGTGCGCAGTGAGCGGGCCCGACTACCCCCACCGGCTGCAGGGCGTGCGCGCCGCGCTCGAATCCGAGAGCATCGATGCGCTGCTGGTCACCGACCTCGTCAACGTGCGCTACCTGACGGGCTACGACGGATCCAACGGGCTGGTGCTGGTGCACGGCGGGGGAGCCACGTTCATGACCGACTTCCGGTATGTGACCGCCGCCGAGCCGATCGCCGAGATCATGGATGTGCGGATGCTGGAGGGCGAGACCAGCCGCTTTCTGGGTGAGCACCTGAATGACATCGCGCCGGGTGCCGGTCGCATCGGGATTGAGGCCGCACACGTGTCGGTGGCCACCCACGGCAAGCTGGAGGCCGCGTTCGGCGCCGATCGCGAGCTGGTGCCGACCGCCGACGTGGTGGAGACGCTGCGACTGATCAAGGACGCCTATGAGCTGGACGCGATCCGCCGGTCGGCAGCGTTGATCGCACCGGTGTACGAGACCATCGCCGCCGAGGGGCTGGGCGGGAAACGCGAGGTGGACGTGGCCTGGCGGGTGCGCGAGCTCTTCCGGGAGCAGGGCGCCGACGACCTGTCGTTCGACACGATCGTGGCCTCGCACGAACGCGGTGCCATGCCACATGTGAACCCCGGAGAGTCGGTGATCTCGAGCGGCACGCTGGTAACGATCGATCTCGGCTGCTACCTCAACGGCTATGCATCCGACTGCACCCGCACCTTCGCCGTGGGCGAGCCCGACGCCGATCTCGCGGAGATCTATGCCGTCTGCCTGGAGGCGCAGCTGACCGCGCTGGCCGCGGTGGCGCCCGGCATGGGTGGGCGCGAGGTGGATGCAGTGGCACGTGAGGTGATCACCGCAGCGGGGCACGGAGATCATTTCGGCCACGGTCTCGGCCACGGGGTGGGGCTTGCGATCCACGAGGGCCCGCGGCTCTCGACCGCGTCCCACGCAACCCTCGAGGCGGGCATGGTCGTCACAGTCGAGCCGGGTATCTACGTGCCCGGGCGCGGCGGCGTGCGGATCGAGGATCTCGTGATCGTGACGGACACCGGAAGCGAACGACTGACCGCATACACCAAGGAGCTCCAGCGGGTCGCCTAGGTGATCCGGCTCACTACACTCAACTCATGATTTCCACGAATGAATTCAAGAACGGGATGCATATCTCACTCGACGGGATCGTCTATCGGATCGTCGAGTTTCAGCACGTCAAACCCGGTAAGGGCGGGGCGTTCGTGCGCACCAAGCTGAAGGCGCTCAGCTCCGGCAGCGTCGTCGACAAGACGTTTCGGGCGGGCGAGAAGATGCCGCGGGTGCGCACCGAGGTGACCAACGTCTCCTATCTCTACAACGACGGCAGCGATGTGGTGCTGATGGATTCCGAGACGTTCGAGCAGATCCATCTGCCGCTGGACACGCTCACGGAGGAGCTGCGATTCATGCGCGAGAACGACACGGTGCAGCTGCTCCTGGTGGACGGCACGCCCACCTCCGTGCAGCTGCCGGCGTCGGTCGAGCTGCAGGTGGTCGCGACTGAGCCGGGGGTCAAGGGCGACACCGTCTCCAACGTCACCAAGCCGGCCACGCTCGAGACCGGCGCGATCGTGCAGGTGCCGCTGTTCGTCGAGCAGGGCGAACGGATCAAGGTCGACACGCGCGAGGCGCGGTACATTTCGCGGGCGTGACCAGGCTGGTAGACACCACCGTTCGGCTGCTGTCGCAGCAGCCCCTGGCAGGCACGATTTCGACGGCTGCGGTCCTGGACGTCGCCGAGATCCTCGACGCCGCCGGGTTCGAGGCGCTCGAGGTGACCGGTGGCGGGTGTTTCGACGAGGCGGTCAAGCGCGGCACCGAGAGCCCGTGGGAACGGGTTCGCGCGCTCAAGGCGCGGTGTGCCACCACGCCGCTTCAGATGGCTCTGAGGGGCCGGTTCCTGGTTGGCTCCCGGCCGGTCTCCGATGACCTCACCCGCCGGTTCATCCTGTGTGCCGCCGAGAGCGGCATCGATATCTTCCGGCTGCACGATCCGCTCAACGACGTCGAGAACCTGACAGCGGCCGCCACCGCGGTGCGTGAGGCGGGCGGGCGGCTGTATGCCGGGCTCGCGTTCTCGGGCGAGATGGCCAATCTCGATCGCGTGCTCGACAAGGCCAAGCGCCTGGCAGACCTGGGCGCCGATCACGTCCTGCTGCACGACCCCGCCGGGGCGCTCGATCCGGGCACCTGTGGCCGTGTGGTGGCCCGGCTGGCAGAGCATGCCGGGGTACCGGTCGGGCTGTACTGCCAAGGCGAGAGCGCGCTGGCGATGGCGATCGAGGCCGCCAGGGACGGCGCCACCCCGGTGGCGGTGGCGGCCTATCCGGTGGCGAACTCGCTCAACCGCGTCCCGGGTGAGGTGCTGTGCGAAGCCCTGATGGGGCTCGAGCTCGACCACGGGCTGGATACGGAGCGCCTGTGGGACGCCTCCCAGTTCATCGACCAGCACGTGAATGCGCAGATGCCGGCGGCCTCGATCTCACCGCGGATCACCCTGCGGGCGGCCCGCAATCGGCTGCCGGTGGGGCTCGTTGCCGACCTCGACACCCGTCTGCGTCGGGCGATGGCCACCGACCGGCTGGACGAGGTGCTGGACGAGCTGAAGGTCGTGCGTGAGGATTGTGGAAGACCTCCGCTGGCCCAGCCGATCGGCGGGATCATGGCCGGTCAGGCACTCCGTCATGTGCTCTCCGCCCGGCGTTGGGCGGACGCCTCGGACGAGATGAAGAGCTACCTCTCCGGAGCCTACGGCACCCCTCCGCTGGAGGTTTCCAGCGACGCCCGCAAACATGCCGGCGCGCTCGCGGCCGAACCCGACATCGACATGGAGGAGCTGCGCGAATCGGTGGGTGCGGCCAGCGAGGAGGATCTGCTCCTGCTGGCCCTGTTCGGCGAGGACGCCGAGCGGCTGCTGGCCACGCTGCGAGGGCGCGGCGAGCGCGAGGCCGATCGCGACGGCGTACTCGAACCGGCCCAATCGGAGCGCATCCGCGAGCTGATCCGGCTGGTCGAGGACTCCGACGTGGGCGAGCTGACGATCGAAGACGGGGCGGTGCGGATCACCGTGCGAAAGCAGGACGATCGGCCGCTTCAGGCTGCCGCTCCGGTCGGGGCGGATGCACCCGCGGCCGAGCCGGCGGTGAGCGAGGCGTTCAAGATCGAGTCTCCCATGGTCGGCACCTTCTACCGGTCACCCTCGCCCGAGCAGCCCGCATTCGTGTCAGAGGGCGACACCGTATCGGTCGGCCAGACGCTGTGCATCCTGGAGGCAATGAAGCTCTTCAACGAGCTGAAGTCCGATCACGGCGGTGTCATCCGCCGGATTCTGGTGGCAAATGGCGAGCCGGTCGAGTTCGGCCAGCCGTTGTTCGAGCTCGAGCCGGTGTGATGCTCGCACGCGTGCTGATCGCCAATCGCGGCGAGGCGGCGGTGCGCTTGGTACGAGCCTGCCACGACGTGGGCGCCGAGGCCGTTGCCGTGTACTCGACCGCCGACCGGGAGGGGCTGTGGGTGCGCCTCGCCGACCGGGCCGTGTGCGTCGGGCCGCATGCTCCCACCGACTCCTATCTGAACATCCCCAACCTGATCGCCGCCGCCGAGACGACCGGCTGCGACGGCGTCCACCCCGGCTGGGGATTTCTGGCCGAGAATCCGGCGTTCGTGCGCGCCTGCACCGAGAACGATCTGACGTTTGTCGGTCCGCCGGCTGAGGCGATCGAGATGATGGGGGACAAGAGCGCCGCCAAATCCGCCATGCGCGCCGCCGGGGTGCCGTTGGTGCCGGGCTCGCTGGACCGTCTCACCGGGCCTCGAGAGGCGGCTGAGCTGGCCGCCGAGGTCGGGTATCCGGTGCTGCTCAAGGCGGTTGCAGGCGGAGGTGGCCGGGGCATGCGGGTGGTCGAGTCGGAGGAGGGGCTGGCGGATGCCTACCGGCTGGCATCCGCGGAGGCCGCTTCCGCGTTCGGTGACGGCGACATGTATCTCGAGAAGGCGATTGTCGATCCCCGTCACGTCGAGATGCAGGTGCTGGCCGACGGTGCCGGCGGGGTGCTGGTGCTGGGCGAGCGCGACTGCTCGGTGCAACGGCGCCACCAGAAGCTGATCGAAGAGGGCCCCTCGCCGGCGCTCGACCAGCCCACTCGGGAGGCGATGGCCGATGCCGCGCGGCTGGCGTGTATCGGCAGCGGCTATGAGAACGCCGGCACGGTCGAGTTCCTGCTCGACGTCGAAGGCAGGTTCTCGTTCATCGAGATGAACACGCGGTTGCAGGTCGAGCATCCCGTATCGGAGCTTCTGACCGGCGTCGATCTCGCCGTCGAGCAGCTGCGCATCGCCGGCGGTGAGCCGCTGCCCGCCACCGGGCTGGCCGAGCTGCGCGGGCATGCGATCGAGTTTCGCATCAACTGCGAGGACCCCCGGCACGACTTTCGCCCGGCCGCCGGCACGGTCAGCCGGTTTCGGCCGCCGCTGGGTCCGGGCGTGCGGTTGGATACCCACGCCTACGAGGGATACAAGGTGCCGCCCTTCTATGACTCACTGCTGGCCAAGCTGATCGTGTGGGGCTCCGACCGCGAGCAGGCGATCGCGCGGTCACAGAGAGCGCTGGCCGAGTTCGAGATCGAGGGCGTGCGCACAACCAGGGAGCTGTTCCAAGACATCCTGGCCGAGCCCGAGTTCCGCTCGGGGCGGTACACCACCGCCTACCTGGAGCGGCGGCGTGAGTTTCTGCCGGCGCTTTTCGCCGAGGAAGCCGCATGATCAAGATCGGTGCCGCACAGGTGGCCGACGAGGCGATCGATTCGATCGTGCGCGGCGCGGTTGGCCAGGTGCCCGGAGCCAGGCTGGAGTCACCCGGGCGGGTTTCACGGGTGCTGCCCGGCAGGCGCGGGCCGGTCGAATGGTCGGTTACGGGCGGGGGTGCGACGTTGGCGGTCGACGTCGTGGCCGGATACGGCGTGGTGCTGCCTGACGTTGCCGCCGCCGTGCGTGGCGCGGTCGCCGACGCCGTCTCCGGCATGACCGGCCTGGAGGTGCGGTCGGTGGACGTGGCCATCACCGGGATCGACCGCGAAGGGGAGTCTCGCCGGTGACCGCCAGCCGCCGGTCGCAGCGTCGTGCCTGCGCCTTCCTGCTGTACCAGCGGGATCTCACCGGCTCGGACTTCGACGCGCTGTACGACGCGTACCAGCGTGACAACGGTGATCCGGCGACGGACTTCATCAAGGCGCATGTGGAGGGGACGTGGGGCGATCGCGAGCGGCTCGACCGGTCGATCGACGCCGCCGCCGACAGCTGGAGCACCGAGCGGATGGCGGTGCTGGAGCGCAACATTCTGCGACTGGCGGTGTGGGAGCTGTCGACCGGGGAGGTGCCGGCGGCTGTTGCCATCGACGAGGCGGTTGCCCTGGCCAAGCGCTACGCCTCTCCCGAGGCCGGGGTGCTGGTGAACGGTGTGTTGGGAAGGATCGCACGGGAACAGGGGGTGGGAACGTGACCGACGAAAGCATCGAGGAGCTGCGCCGGATCTCCGCCGAGCTCGACCGGCTGAACGAGCGGCTGGCCGCCGGCGGGCTGGAAGCGGCCGACGCCACCGAGCTCCTGGAGCAGATCACCGCGCTGGCCCAAGAGGCCGCCACCGCGATCGAACGGCGGGCAGAGACGCTCGATGATTGAGGAGTACCTGGAGTCGCTGGAGCTGTCGCGGTTGCCCGAGCTCGACCGAGCCATGCACTACGCACTCCACGGCGGTAAACGCGTGCGAGCGCGGCTGTGCCTGGCGGCCACGCGAGCCGGTGGCGGCAGCGCCGACCAGGCGCTTCCCGCGGCGGCCGCCCTGGAGCTGATCCAGGCCTTCTCATTGGTGCATGACGACCTGCCCGCGCTGGACGACGACGACGAACGGCGGGGACGCCCCACCGCTCATGTCGAGTTCGGCGAGGGCGTGGCGGTGCTGATCGGCGACGGCCTGCTGAACGCCGCATTCGCGCTCGTCGGCAGCCTGCAGGTGAGCGCAGAGCAACGAGCCGCGGTCATCGCGGAGCTGACGACCGGGGTGGCGGGCATGGTGGACGGGCAGTATCTGGATATCACCTCGACGCCGGCCGACCTCGACGAGCTGGGTCGGCTGCACCGGCTCAAGACCGGCGCACTGATCTCGGCTGCGGTGGGGTGCGGCCTGCATGTGGCCGGCCTGACGGCCGAGCGCCAGCAGCCGTACCGCCGGTTTGCGGCCGAGCTCGGTCTGATCTTCCAGATCGTGGACGACGTGCTGGATGCAGACTCGGCCAAAACCGAGCCGAGCTACGTCAAGCTGGTGGGGATCGACCGGGCCCGCGAGCTGGCCGCCGAGGCCGACGTCCGTGCCCGCGCCCACCTCGCAGAGGCCGGCGGCGACACCGGCGAGCTCGAGCAGTTGGCCGACGTGATCTTGTACCGAACCACGTAGGCGACCGGGGCCGGCCGAGCATCGCCAACCCTCGCACCCGCCTCGATGAAGCCCTGGTGGAGCGGGGACTGGTCGACAGTCGCAGCCGCGCCCGCGGCCTGATCATGGCCGGCCGGGTGACGCTGGACGGCACCGTCGTCACCAAGGCCGGAGCCCCGACCACAGCCGCCTCTGCGCTCGAGCTGATCGAGCCGCCGCGATACGTCTCTCGGGGCGGCGACAAGCTCGAGACCGGCCTCACCCGGTTCGGGATCGACGTGCGGGGCGAGCTGTGCCTGGACGTCGGCGCCTCAACCGGGGGCTTCACCGACTGCCTGCTGGCCCACGGCGCGGCTCGCGTGGCCGCGGTCGACGTGGGTCGAAACCAGCTGCACGAGCGGCTGGCCGCCGATCCCCGGGTGACGGTGATCGACCGGCTCAACGCCCGCTCGCTGACCGCGGATGACCTTCCCTTCCGGCCCACGTTCGCCACCGCCGATGTGTCGTTCATCTCACTTCGGCTGGTGCTGCCACCCGTGTTCGGCGTGCTGGCGGCTCCCTGGCGGGCGGTGGTGCTGGTAAAGCCGCAGTTCGAGGCAGGTCGCGACCAGGTGCGCAAGGGAGTGGTGCGAGATCCGGAGGTGCACCGCCAGGTTTTACGCGACATGTGCGGTTTTGTCACCGACTTGGGCGTCACCGTCCTTGGGATATGCGATTCTTGTGTGCGGGGGCCGGCGGGGAACCGTGAGTATCTGCTCGCCCTGTGCTCCCCTCAAACCTCCCAGGAGCCCACCACCGATGTCGAGTCCCAGATCGCAGATGCCGTCCTCGGCCCAACCGGGCCGGGCGATCAGCACGGCCAGCCTGTTCACCCACGGGCGACCTGAGCGGATCGGGGATGCCGCCGAGCGGGTGGCGGTGCTGGCCGACCGCCTGGGCGTGAGGCTGGTCGACGCCGATCGGGCCGAGATGATCGTGGTGCTCGGCGGCGACGGCACCATGCTGCGGGCGCTGCAGGCCGCGCTGCCGTTCCGGGCGGTGTGCCTGGGCGTCAACTTCGGCCGGGTCGGCTTTCTCACCTCGATCGACGCGGACGATCTCGAGCAGGGACTGGAGCGTGCGTTCGCGGGCGACTTCGAGGAGCTGCGGCTGCCGACCATCGTCGGCGACGCCGGTCAGGGCACGCTCACCGGCATCAACGACATCGTGCTGACCAGTGGGCTGCTGGGGCGCATGGCCCTGGTGGAGTGGTGCGTCGACGGCCAGTCGCTGGGAGAGCTCGGCTGCGACGGCGTGATCGTCGCCACCTCCACCGGCTCGACCGCCTACAACCTGTCGGCGGGCGGCCCGGTGCTGGCCTGGGGGCTGGACGGCTTCGTGGTGTCGTTCGTTTCTCCGCACTCCCTGCACGCCCGATCGATGGTGCTCGGCCGGCCCCATCGCGTGGAGCTGCACAACCGCTCGGTGGACGTGCCGGTACAGGTGATCGTGGATGGCCACATCGCCGGTGATGTCCCGCCCGGCGGGCGATTCGCCGTCACCATGGGGGATGCATTCGCCAGGTTGGGGCGATTGTCGGATACGTCGTTCTTCAGCCGCTACCGCCAGACGTTCTCGGGCTGACGATGCTGCTGCGCCTGGTCATTCAAAACCTCGCCCTGATCGAGCACGCCGAGCTCGAGCCCGCCTCGGGGCTGTCGGTGTTCACGGGCGAGACCGGTGCGGGCAAGACCATGCTCGCCCAGGCGATCGGCCTGCTGGCCGGCGGCCAGCCCGGGTCGGCGCCGGTCGGGCCGCATGCCGAGGAGGCCTACGTGGAGGCGGAGTTCGCGCTGCCCCAGGGGCTTCTGGATGACCCGGCGCTGGAAGCGGTGGCCGGTCTCCGGCCCGAGGGAGAGGACACGCTGGTGGTCGCGCGGCGCGTGTTCGCCACCGGCCGCACCCGCGCACTGGTGTGGGGGCGAAGCTGCGCCAGAACCGACCTCGAGCTGCTGGGTGAGCGGCTGCTGGAGCTGTCGTCCCAACACGAGGCCCAGAGGATCGCCAAGCCCGCGGTGCAGATGGCACTGCTCGACGGCCACGCCGGCAACGGCGGGCGGCTGGCCGCGATGGCCGCCGCCTGGAGTGAGCTGCGGGCCGCTCGGGCTGCCCTCGCCGACGCCCGCGAACACGCCGCGGAGGCCGTCCGCCGCCGCGGGGAGCTCGAATATCTGGTCGAGCGGGTGGACGCGGCCGAGGTGGCGCCCGGAGAACGCGAGCTGATCACCGTCGAGCGCGAGCGGCTGCGGCACCTCGACGAGCTGGCCGCCGCGATCACCGGTGCGATTGCACTGCTGTCGCCAGACGAGGGTGACGGCGCCCAGACGGTGATCGCCCAGGCCTCGCAGCTGGTGGCCGACGCGGAGCGGTTCGAGCCGAGCCTCGCGGCAGTTTCGGCCGAGCTGCGCGACGCCGGTGTGCGGCTGCAGGAGGCGACCGCCGAGCTGCGCGGCCACACCGCCGACCTCGAGGCCGACCCCGGCCGGCTGGAGGCGATAGAGCAGCGGCTGGAGCTGTTCGCAGAGCTCGAGCGCCGGTTCGGCGGGTCGCTCGATCAGGTGCTGGCGCGCGCCGCGGAGGCCCGCGAGGCGCTTGATCTGCTCGACCAATCGGGAGACGCAATTGCGCAGCTCGAGGCCGCTGAGCACGCCGCCCAAGAGCGTGCCGACGCCGCCGCGGTCAAGCTCCACGCCGCCCGCGCCAAGGCCGCCAAGGGATTCGCCCGGGCGGTGGAGCAGGAGCTGTCCGACCTGGGCATGGACGGGGCTCGGCTGGTGGTCGAGCTGACCGACGCTCCTCTGGGCGCCCGCGGTGCAGATCGCTGCGAGTTGCTGCTGGCCGCCAACCCCGGGCTCGACCCGGCCCCGCTGGCCAGCACGGCCTCGGGCGGCGAGCTGTCGCGGATCGCGCTGGCGATCCGGGTGGCCGCGCGTGCTCACGGCGGACCCGAGACGCTCGTCCTGGATGAGGTCGACGCCGGTGTGGGAGGGCTCACCGCACGGGCGGTGGGCGAGAAGCTGAAAAGGCTGGCCGAGCAGGCGCAGGTGATCTCGATCACGCATCTCCCGCAGATCGCGAGTCTGGCCGATGCCCACTTCCGGGTCGAGAAGCTGGCCGGCGATCCCACCCAGACCACCGTTCAGCTGCTCCAAGGCGACGCTCTCACCGACGAGCTCGCGCGCATGCTGGGGGGCGATGACGATGACCAAACCGTTCGCCGGCACGCCGAAGCGCTGCGCAAAAGCCCGCAACGTGCGTGAAACCACCCGCCGTGGGAGCCGTCCCAGGACGGTGACGTCACGTTGCTCACGTATGATTCATATCCCGTAACCGGTCACACGTTGAAAGGCGGGGGTTTTGGACAGGCAGGTCAAGTACGTATTTGTGACCGGTGGCGTGGTGTCGTCGCTGGGCAAGGGCATCACCGCCGCATCGCTCGGGCGTCTCCTCAAGGCGCGTGGGCTGAAGGTGGCGCTGCAGAAGCTCGATCCCTACATCAACGTCGACCCGGGCACGATGAGCCCGTTCCAGCACGGTGAGGTGTTCGTCACCGAGGACGGCGCCGAGACCGATCTCGACCTGGGGCACTACGAGCGGTTCGTGGACGAGTTCCTGTCGCGGAACTCCAACCACACCACCGGGTCGATCTACAACACGATCATCCGCAAGGAGCGCAAGGGCGAGTACCTGGGCTCGACCGTCCAGGTGATCCCGCACGTCACCGACGAGATCAAGTCGCGCGTGCAGCGTGTCGCCAGCTCCGGCGACGTGGACGTGGTCATCACCGAGATCGGCGGCACCGTCGGCGACATCGAGAGCCTGCCCTTCCTCGAGGCCATCCGCCAGTTCCGAAATCAGATCGGCCGCGACAACGTGATGTACATCCACTGCACCCTGGTGCCGTACATCGAGGTGGCAGGAGAACTCAAGACCAAGCCCACCCAGCACTCGGTGCAGGAGCTGCGCCGGATCGGTATCGCCCCCGATGTGATCGTGTGCCGATCCAAGCATCCGCTGGACAGCGACATCCGCGAGAAGATCGCGTTGTTTGCCGACGTCTCGGTGGACGCCGTGATCTCGGCTCCCGACGCCGAGAACATCTACTACATCCCGCCCATGATGCAGGCCGAAGGGCTCGACCGGCTGGTGTGTGACCGGTTGGGGCTGGTCACGGGGCCGCCCGACATGCGCGAGTGGGAGGCAATGGTCGATCGGGTGCGTTCGGCCACCGGCGTCGTCCGGATCGCCCTGGTGGGCAAGTACGTGCAGCTTCAAGACGCCTACCTGTCCGTGGTTGAAGCGCTGAACCACTCGGCCATCCATCACGGCGCCAAGCTCGAGATCATCTGGGTGGATGCCGAGACGCTCTCCTGGGACGAGGCCGAGCGGCGCCTGTCGCAGGCTGACGGCATCCTGATACCGGGTGGATTCGGCATTCGCGGGATCGAGGGCAAGATCGCAGCCGTGCGCTTCGCCCGCGAGAACCAGGTGCCGTTCCTGGGGGTGTGCCTGGGGATGCAGGTCGCCGTGGTCGAGTTCGCCCGCCACGTGGTCGGTCTGGAGGGTGCCAACTCGAGCGAGTTCGACCCCGAGACGCCGTATCCGGTAATCGACCTGCTGCCCGAGCAGAAAGAGATCGAGGACATGGGCGGCACCATGAGACTGGGCTCCGACCCGGTCAAGGTGGTCGCCGGCACCCGTGCCTACGAGGCCTACGGTGAGCCGGTGGTGTACGAGCGCCACCGCCACCGTTACGAGGTCAACAACACCCTGCGCCCGCGGTTGGTGTCCAAGGGATTGATCATCGCCGGTACATCCCCGGACGAGCGGCTGGTCGAGATCATCGAGCTGCCCGAGCATCCCTGGTTCTGCGCCAGCCAGTATCACCCCGAGTTCAAATCGCGGCCCAACCGGCCACAGCCGCTGTTCCGGGACTTCGTGGGGGCGGCGGTCGCCCGTCACGACGACGAGGACGAGACGGCTGAGCGGTTGTCCGAGTCCGAGAGCAAGACGGCAAGTTCCTAGCCAGGTGACCGCCGAGGAGACCTGGGAAGCGCTCGAGCAGCGCGTGCGCGAGCTGGGTGAGCTGGGTCGTGTGCTGGCGCTGCTCTCGTGGGATCGTCAGACGACGATGCCCACCGGCGGGGTGGAGGCCAGAGCGCGGGCGACGTCGACGGTGGCAGTGCTGCGGCACCGTCAGATGATCGCCCCCGAGCTGGGGGAGCTGCTGGACGCGGCCGAGGGCGGACCGCTGGACCCCCACCAGGCGGCGGTCGTGAGGCTGGTGCGGCACGACCGCGATCGTTCGCTGCGGCTGCCCGACGAGCTGGTGCGGCGGATCGGGATGACTGCCACGCGTGGAAACGTCGTGTGGCAGGAGGCTCGAGCGCAGCAGGACTTCGCGCTGTTTCAGCCCCATCTGGAGGAGATGGTGGCGCTCAAGCGCGAGCAGGCCGACCTGCTCGGTCACGACGGCGAGCGCTACGACGCGCTGCTCGAGGACTACGAGCCGGGGATGCGCACGGCGCAGGTGGAGCCGATGTTCGCGGCGCTCATGGGCGATCTCTCGGAGCTGCTGGATCAGATCCTTGCGGCGGAACCGCTGCCGGCTCCGCCGTTTGCCGGGAGAACGTTTCCCGACGACGCCCAGATGCGATTCAGCCTGCGGATACTGCCGGATCTCGGATACGACCTGGAGTCGGGGCGGCTGGATCTCTCCGCCCATCCCTTCTCGACGGCAATCGCCATTCGCGACGTCAGGATCACCACCCGGATGTATGCCGACGACCCGTTCCCATCGGTGATGGGCACGATCCACGAGGCCGGCCACGGGCTGTACGAGCAGGGCATGGACCAGGCCTATGAGGACCTCCCGGTCAGCTCTCCGCCGTCGCTCGGGCTGCACGAGTCGCAGTCGCGGTTGTGGGAGAACGTGGTCGGGCGCAGCCGCGGCTTCTGGCAGCACTACACGCCCGTGATCTGTGATGTCCTGGGGGCGCCGATGGCCGGCACCTCCCCGGAGGACGTCTACCGCCACGTCAACACCGTGCGGGCCTCCCTGATCCGGGTGGACGCAGACGAGGTCACCTACAACCTGCACGTGCTGATCCGGTTCGAGCTGGAGCTGGCGTTGATGCGCGGCGAGCTCGAGGTCGCCGATCTCCCCGGCGCGTGGAACGACGCGTATCAGCGCCACCTCGGGATCCGCCCGCCGCACGACGGCGACGGCGTGCTTCAGGACACCCACTGGTCGGGCGGCGCGTTCGGGTACTTCCCGACCTATACCCTGGGAACGATCTACTCGGCCATGCTGTGGGAGCGGCTGCGTCGCGACCTGCCTGACGTCGATGGTCAGATCGCCGTCGGCGAGTTCGGGCCGCTGTTGGGCTGGCTGCGAGAGCACATCCATCAGCCCGGGTCGCTGTACGAGGGCCCTGAGCTGATCGAGCGAGTGACGGGGGGAGCGCTCGATCACCGGCCGCTGATGCGCTACCTGTGGGCCAAGTTCGGTCCGCTGTACGGATTGGCACCCGCGTGACCCCGGTGCTCGACCTGTTCCTCGAGTTGGCGGGGATCTCCAGCCCGCCCGGCGAGGAACGGGCGGTCGCCGATGTGGTCGCCGCCCGCCTGGCGGCGGTCGGGGTGGAGGTGGACGAGGACGCGGCCGGGGCGGCCATCGGTTCGCAGATCGGGAATCTGTACGCCCGGCTGGCGCCCACCGTCGACACCGGCACGCCGATCTTCCTGAATGCCCACCTCGACACCGTGCCTGCCACCGCCCCGATCCGGCCCGAGGTGCGAAACGGCGTGGTGGTCAACGCCGAGGAGACGATCCTGGGAGCTGATAACAAGGCGGCGGTCGCTGCCATGGTGGCGGCCGTCGAGCAGGTGGTGGCCGACCGCATCGACCACTCGGGGATCGAGCTGGTGCTGACGCCGATGGAGGAGGTGGGCCTGCGCGGTGCCAAGCAGTTCGATGTCTCACGTCTGCGAGCCGCGTTCGGCTACTGCTACGACCACGCGGCACCGATCGGCAACATCGTGATGGCCGCCCCCACACAGCGCACCCTGCGCCTGCACTTCCAGGGCCGGGCGGCCCATTCGGGGATCGCCCCGGAGCAGGGGAGAAGTGCCATCGCCGCCGCGGCCCGCGCCGTCGCCGACATGCGGCTGGGCCGGATCGATTCGGAGACGACCGCCAACGTCGGGCTGATTCGCGGCGGGATTGCCGGAAACATCGTCCCGCCCGAGTGCACGGTGATGGCGGAGGCCCGCAGCCGCGACCCGGATCGGGTTGCGGCCGTGGCTCGGGAGATGCTCGACGTCGCCACCCACGCCGCCAACCTGTACGAGTGCCAACTCGAATCCACGATCACGTCGGAGTACGAGGGCTATCGCTTCTCGCGCTCACATCCCGCCGTGCGCCTCGCCACGGCGGCACTGGCAGCGCGGGGCCATACACCGGCGTCGCTCGAGTCGGGCGGCGGGTCGGATGCCAACGTCTTCAACGCCGCCGGAATGCCGTGCGTCAACCTGTGCAACGGCATGGCCGAGATCCACACCGCATCGGAGCACATCACGGTGTCCGACCTCGAGGCCATGACAGCGGTTACGCTGGAGCTGATCACCCAAGCGAGATCGCTCGAGAATCCTCAGCCGCGCTGACCGGAGGGCAGGTTCATGAACATCGGAGTTGCGAGAGAGATCAAGCCGGACGAGTACCGGGTTGCGCTGACCACAGCCGGCGTGGTCGAGCTGGTGAGTCACGGCCACCGGGTGCTGATCGAGCAGGGTGCCGGCGAGGGAAGCTCGATGAGCGACGACGACTATCGCGCCGCCGGTGCCACGGTCGTGTCGGTGGACGACGTGTGGTCGGACTCCGACATGGTGCTGAAGGTCAAGGAGCCGCTGGACGGCGAATGGCAGCGGCTTCAACCCGGGAAGATCCTTTTCACCTACCTGCACCTGGCCGCGGCGGCAGAGCTGACCCGCGGGCTGGCAGGAACGGGAGCGACCTGCATCGCCTATGAGACGGTGGAGACGCCCGACCGGCGGCTGCCGCTGCTGGCGCCGATGAGCGAGGTGGCCGGACGGCTGTCGGCCCAGGTGGGCGCCTACTACCTGATGAAGCCGTTCGGCGGCAGGGGTCGCCTGATGGGCGGCGTTCCCGGCGTGCTCCCGGCCAAGGTGCTCGTGCTGGGGGGTGGCATCGTCGGCTACAACGCCGCGCTGATCGCCCAGGGGATGCAGGCGGATGTGACGGTGTTCGAGCGTTCGGTCGATCGCATGCGGGAACTGGATGTGAGCCTGGGACGCACGGTGCTGTTGCAGATGTCGAACCGCCATGGCATCGAGGCGGCGCTGCCGGAGGCCGACCTGGTGATCGGCGGTGTGCTGATCCACGGCGCCAAGGCGCCGCACCTGGTCAGTCGCGAGATGCTCTCGGCGATGAAGCCGGGGTCGGTGCTGGTGGATGTCGCAATCGATCAGGGCGGCTGTTTTGAGACCTCGCGTCCGACCACCCACTCGGATCCGATCTACGTTGTCGACGACGTCGTGCACTACTGCGTGGCAAACATGCCCGGGGCGGTGCCGATCACCTCCACCTGGGGGCTCACCAACGTCACCTTGCCGTACGTGGAGGCGATCGCAAACAAGGGGCTGGAGCGGGCGCTGGCCGACGACTCCGCGCTTCGGCTGGGGGTCAACGTGGCTGCCGGCGCGATCACCTGTGAACCGGTGGCAGAGGCTGTGGGGCTCCCGTATACGCCACTCGAGCAGGCCGTCGCGATCTGATCACAACGGCTCGCAGGACATCGCGGGGGAGTGACGAACCTCCCCGGTATGAGTTCGTACGACGCCACCCTTCAAGACTTTCTGACCCACCTGCAACTCGAGCGAGGGGCATCGCCGCACACGGTCGAGGCTTATCGCCGTGACCTGATCGACCTTGGCGACTTCACCGAGCACGCCGATCCCGACACGCTGCAGGTCTCGGTGCTGGACGACTATGCGGTGGCGCTGTCGGATCGCGGTCTTTCTCCGGCAACGGTTCGCCGGCGCCTGGCGGCAGTGCGGGCATTCCTCAAGCATCGTGCACGGGAGGGGGCGCGGGCCGATGCCGGCCGCAGCGTCACCTTGCCGCGACTCGGACGCCGTCTGCCCGAACCCCTGACCAAGGCCGAGGCTGAGGCGATCGTGACCCGCCCCGACGGAAGCCCTCGGGGCCTGCGCGATCGGGCGATGCTGGAGCTCCTGTACGGCGCCGGTCTGCGCGTCTCGGAGCTGGTGTCGCTGCGGGTGTCAGATGTGGATCTGGGCGAGGGCATGGTGCGGTGCATGGGCAAGGGCGCGAAGCAGCGGGTGGTGCCGATGGGCAAGAGCGCCACCGAGGCCGCCCGCCTGTACCTTCAGCGCGGCCGGCCGTACCTGGGGCGACTGCAGCGTGGCGACGTGCTGTTCCTCAACCATCGCGGCCAGGGGATCACCCGCCAGGCGGTGTTCCAGCTGGTGCGAGACCACGCCCGCGCGGCCGGTGTGACCAAGGAAGTCACACCGCATACGCTTCGGCACTCGTTCGCGACCCATCTGATCGAGGGCGGCTGCGATCTGCGAAGCGTCCAGGAGATGCTCGGGCATGCGAGCATCGAGACCACCCAGGTGTATACGCACGTCTCCGCCGACCACGTGCGCAAGGCGTACTTCAAGGCGCATCCGCGGGCGTAAGCCCGATGGCGGTGGAGCTCCGATCGCTCGAGCGTGAGCAGCTCTCTCGGATCGTGGAGTGCCAGCAGGATGCCTTCTCGGACTACCCCGTTCCGGCGGCCCTTGATGAGGTCGCGCTGTCGGTGTATCTGCGGGAGACCGGAGTCTCGATGGCGCTCTCCTGGGGCGCCTACGCGGAGGGCGCCCTGGTTGCGTTCTGCCTGGGAGCGGTGCGGGGATCGCGGGGCAGCATCCGGGGGGAGGGTACGGTGATCGCACACCGCCGCCGGGGGATTGGCAGTGCGGTGCTCGAGCGGACACTCGAGTCATTGCGCGAGGCCGGCGCCGAGCAGGTGGGGCTGGAGGTGCTGGAGCAGAACTCCGGCGCGATCGCGCTGTACCAAAAGCACGGCTTCGAGCTTCGCCGCAAGCTGGTGGGTTGGAGCCTGCGACGCCAGTCGCTGCGCAGATCCTCCCGCGCGGAGGCGATTGCGCCGGCCGAGGCGGTGCGCAGACTGCGCGACTGGGGGTGGCCGGACGCTCCCTGGCAGCTTCAGCCCGAGACGTTGCTGCAGCTGCCGGCGTATGCCCTGGGGGACGACACCGTGGCCGTGACCAAGGTGCGGGGCCGCAAGCTGTGGCTGTACGCGCTGGCCGTCGATCCCGCCGTCCGTCGCCAGGGACGGGCGACCGCCCTGATCCGCGCCCTTCCGGCGACCCGGATCAGCGTGCCCGCTCTGATGCCGGAGGACTGGGAGGACGGCTCGGCGCTCCTCCGAGCGCTGGGCGCCCGCCTCGAACCCCTCACCCAGTGGGAAATGCGTGAATAAATGGTGCCAGGCACCATTTATTCACGCCGGGCGGTCGGGGTGAATAACGGTGCCAGGCACCGCTATTCACCGTTGTTCATCTAGGCTCACCGTATGGCCCGAGCATGTGTACTGGTGTTGGATGCGGTGGGTGCCGGCGACCTGCCCGACGCGGCGGAGTTCGGCACCGCCGGTTCAAGCACCCTGCAGCATGTCGCCGATGCGGTCGGCGGCCTCGAGCTGCCCACGCTGACAGCGCTTGGCCTCGGCAACATCCTGCCGGTGCGGGGCTGTCCTCCACGCCGGGATGCCCCGGCGGTGTACGGCCGCCTGATCGAGCGCAGCCGCGGGATGGATACCACCACCGGCCACTGGGAGATGATGGGAATCCTCACCGAGCAGCCGTTCCCCACCTTCCCCGACGGCTTCCCGGCCGACCTGCTCGCCCGCTTTTCCGACGCCACCGGGCGGGGAGTGATCGGAAACGAGGCCGCCTCCGGAACCGAGATCATCGCGCGGCTGGGAGAGCAGCACCAGCAAACGGGCGACTGGATCGTGTACACGTCGGCCGACTCCGTGTTCCAGATCGCCGCCCACGAACAGACAGTGCCGGTCGAAGAGCTGTACACGGCCTGCCGGATCGCCCGCGATCTGCTGGTCGGCGACCTCGCTGTCGCCCGGGTGATAGCGCGTCCGTTCGCGGGTGCGCCGGGCGAGTATGTACGCACCTCGGGCCGGCACGACTTCTCGCTGGCACCGCCCAGCCCGAACTGGCTGGATCACCTGCGCGACTCCGGTACGACCGTGCACGGGGTGGGCAAGATCGCCGACATCTTCGCCGGCACCGCCATCGATCAGTCGACGCCCACCAGCTCCAACGGTCAGGGCATGGCGGTGACCACACGGCTGCTGCGAGAGGTGCCCGACGGCAGCTTCGTGTTCACCAACCTGGTCGAGACCGACATGCTCTGGGGCCACCGAAACGATCCCCGAGGGTTCGCCGATGCGCTGGAGGACATCGACGCCGCCCTGCCGGATCTGATGGCGGCGCTCCACCACGGCGACCTGCTGATCCTGACCTCGGATCACGGCTGCGATCCGACCACGCCCTCGACCGACCACTCGCGCGAGCACGGCCTGCTGCTGGCGCACGTCCCGGGCGCGCCGATGCTGGGCCACCGCCACGACGGCGACACGTTCGCCGACGTGGGCGCGACGGTCGCGCGGGTGCTGACCGGGCGTGGGGACGATCGGCTTCCCGGACGATCGGTTGTCTGAGGCCGATCCGATCGCGGTGCACGCGCTGGAGCGCAAGCGCGACGGCCGTGAGCTGACCGCGGCCGAGATCCGCACCCTGATTGCACCCGAGACTCCGGACTACCAGTTGGCGGCGTTCCTGATGGCGGTGCTGTGGCGCGGCCTCAGCGACGCCGAGACGGCGGCGCTCTTGGAGGCGATGGTCGACTCCGGCGAGCGGCTCGACCTGTCCCCGGTGGGGCGCACGGTCGTGGACAAGCACAGCACCGGAGGCGTGGGCGACAAGGCCACCCTGGTGGTGGCGCCGCTGGTCGCCGCCTGCGGCGTGCCGATCGCAAAGCTCTCCGGACGCGGTCTCGGGCACACCGGCGGGACGCTTGACAAGCTCGAGTCGATTCCCGGCTTTCGCACCCAGCTGAGCGCCGCCGAGCTGGTATCCCAGGTGTGCGACATCGGTATCGCGGTGGCCGGCCAGAGCCTCCATCTGGTGCCCGCCGACAGGCGGCTGTACGCTCTCAGAGACGCCACGGCAACGGTGCCGTCGATTCCCCTGATCGCCACCAGCATCATGTCCAAGAAGCTCGCTGCGGGGGCCCGCCGTCTGGTGCTGGACGTGAAGGTCGGCGAGGGCGCATTCATGCAGGAGCGCGCCGATGCGCACGAGCTTGCCGCCACCATGCGCCGGCTCGGAGAGGCGGCCGGGGTCGACACCACCTGCATGCTGACGGCAATGGACGAGCCGCTGGGAGCCGCCGTGGGGAACTCCCTGGAGGTGGCCGAGGCGGTGGCCACGCTGTCAGGTGGAGGGCCGGCTGATCTGGTGGAGGTCTGCATCACGGCCACCGGCCTGCTCACCGGTGATCGCGGCGCCGCGGTGCGGGCGCTCGAGTCCGGGGCCGGTCTGGCCGCGTTCCGACGGTGGGTGGGCGCTCAGGGGGGAGACCCGGACGCACGCCTGCCGACCGCGCCGATCGTCGTGGATGTGCCCGCATCACAGCGGGGCTGGGTGACGCGCTGCAGCGCCCGTGGGATCGCAGATGTCGCCATGCGACTCGGGGCCGGCCGAACCGAGGTCGGCGCAGATATCGACCATGCGGTGGGGGTGGTGGTGCACGCCAAGGCCGGCACACGGGTGGAGCCCGGGCAGCCGCTGGCAACCATCCACGCCCGGACGGAGCCGGACATCGCCTCAGCGGCGGCCTGCTTTGCAATCGGCGATCATGAGCCACAGCCCACCGAGACAGTGCTGGAGATCGTCTGATGCCCGAGCTGCCTGAGGTCGAGACGGTGCGCCGCGGGCTGGAGCCCCGGCTGGCCGGACGTGTGATCGAGCGGGCAGAGATCCTGGACGGGCGCCTGACCGCGCCTGACGACCCGATCATGATCGGCATGGAGCTCGACGGCGACCGGGTCGTCTCGATCGGCCGGCGCGGCAAGTACCTCCTGATCATGCTCGAGAGCGGCCGCACACTGGTCGTGCATCTGCGCATGACGGGCTGGTTCCACCATCAGGCTCGGGAAGCGCCGGCCGTCGACGTACGGCATCTCCGCGCCCGGGTTGAGCTGGACGACGGCGCGCTCCTGCTGTACTCGGATCAGCGCCGGTTTGGCACCATGCGCATCATCGAACCGGGTGGCCTTGACCGCTACCTCAGCCGGCGGGCGGGACCCGAACCGCTCTCGCCCGACTGGAGGTGGCAGGACCTGCGCGATGCCATCGCCGGCCGCACGGCCGCGATCAAGGCGGTGCTCCTGAATCAGCAGATCGTCGCCGGCGTGGGCAACATCTACGCCGACGAGGCGCTGTGGGAGGCCCGGATCCACCCGGAGCGGCTCGCCGGGTCGCTGCGAACCGCAGAGATCAAGCGGGTGCATGCTGCGGTGATTGCGGTGCTCGAGCGAGGGATTGCCGCGCAGGGGGCGAGCATCCGCGACTACCGAGGAGTCGACGGCCAGTCCGGCACGATGCAGGAACGGTTCAACGCCTACGGCCGGGAGGGCGAGCCCTGTCCCCGCTGCGGCCGGCCGATCCGAAAGATCCGGGTGGCGCAGCGCGGAACCTACTACTGCCCGAACTGCACCCGCCAGCCCCGCCGGTAGGCTCCCAGGAATGGGGAGGTCATACAAGACCGAGGCGGTGGTGCTGCGGTCGATCAGGTTCTCGGAGGCCGATCGGGTGCTGCACCTGTTCACATCCGAGCGGGGCCGGGTGAATGCGATCGCCAAGGGCGTGCGCAAGACCGGATCGAGGTTCGGCGGGCGGCTCGAGCCGCTCACCCACGTCGCGCTGATGCTGCACGAGGGTCGCGGTGACCTGCACACGGTTTCCGGCGCCGACATCATCCGCTCCCACGCCGCCGTCCGTGAGCGCACCTACAACCTCGCCGTCGGCCAGATCGGGGCCGAGGCGGTGCTGAAGCTGAATACCGAGCCGGAGCCTCAGCCTCAGATGTTCGCCGGCTTGAACCGGTTTCTGACGCTGCTCGAGACCTGGACGGCGAGCTCCGACGCCGATCCCGCGCTGGATCCGCTCGGCCTCGGGTTTCAGCTGAAACTGCTGATGCTGAGCGGCTATCTGCCGCACCTCACCGCGTGCGCGGCGTGCGGCTCGCCCGGGCCGCTGGCCGGGTACTCGCCGGCGGCAGGCGGTGCTGTCTGTGATGAGTGCCTCGGCCAGGCGGGCACGTTTGCCGTGGAGCTGGAGAGTCTCACCGCAATCGAGCAGATGCTCGCGCTGCCGCTGGGAGAGCCGCGTCCCCGACTGCGCGCGACCCGTGACGCGCTGCGTGTGCTGGAGCGCACATACGAGTACCACGGCGGCTTCCAGCTGCGCACCCTGCGCGCATGACGGGGCGCTCGCAGGCCCGCTCCTGATAGCTTCTCGCTCCGATGGCCGCGCTCACCTTCCAGGGGATGATCAGCGCCCTCCAAGGCTACTGGGAGGAGCAGGGCTGCACGATCATGCAGCCGTACCACACGGAGGTCGGCGCGGGCACCTCGAATCCGGCGACCTTCCTCAGGGTGCTCGGCCCCAAGCCGTGGCGCACCGGCTACGTGGAGCCGTCGATCCGTCCGGACGACGGCCGCTACGGTGAGAACCCCTTCCGGTTCCAGCAGTTCTACCAGTACCAGGTGATCCTGAAGCCGGCTCCCGACGACATGCAGGACATCTACCTGGCATCGCTCGCGCGAATCGGCATCGACGTCGCCCGGCACGACATCCGGTTTGTCGAAGACAATTGGGAAAATCCCAGCCTGGGAGCGGCGGGGCTCGGCTGGGAGGTGTGGCTGGACGGCATGGAGATCACGCAGTTCACCTACTTCCAGCAGGCCGGGGGGATCGAGCTCGACCCGATCTCGTGTGAGCTGGCCTACGGCCTGGAGCGGCTTGCGATGTACCTCCAGGGCGTGGAGCGGGTGCAGGACGTGCACTGGTCGGAGGGGGTCAGCTGGGCCGACGTGTACTTCCAGAACGAGCGCCAGATGTCCACCTACAACTACGAGCTGGCCGACACCGCGATGCACGCGCGCCACTTCGACGAGTTCGAGGCCGAGGCCCGCCGCTGCGTCGAGGCAAGGCTGCCGCTGCCGGCGTACGACTTCGTGCTGAAGTGCTCGCACGCATTCAACCTGCTCGATTCGCGGCGGGCGATCGCGGTCACCGACCGGGCTGCGTACGTACTGCGGATGAGGCGCCTGTCGCAGGCGGTGGCGGCGATGTATCTGGAGGTCGAGGAGGCCGGTGCCTGATCTGCTGATGGAGATCGGCTGCGAGGATCTGCCCGCGGTCGCGTGCCGCGAGGCCGAGCGCCAGGTGCCCGGACTGCTGGCCGACGGGCTCGACCGGCTGGGGCTGGATGCCAACACCGTGGGCGTGCACGTGAGTCCGCGCCGGATCGCAGCGATCGCGACCGGGCTGCCCGCCGAGCGGGCCGCCAAGCGCGCCGAGGTGCGCGGACCCAAGGCCGATGCACCCGAGCAGGCCCGCGCCGGGTTTGCGCGCAAGCATGGCCTCGAGGTGGACGACCTGGTGGAGCGCGACGGGCTGATGTGGGCAATCACCGACGGGGCGGCGACCCCGGTGGCTGAGCTGGTACCCGAGCTGGCCGCGCAGCTCACCGGCGCGCTCAACTTCTCCAAGTCGATGCGGTGGGACCACGGCCGCTTCTCTCGCCCCGTGCGCTGGCTGGTGGTCAAGCTCGACCATCAGGTGGTTCCGGTGGAGCTGTTCGGCCTGGTTGCGACCGGCGTGTCGCGCGGCCATCGGTTCCTGGCCGGCCCGGTGGAGGTGGGAAGCGCCACCAGCTATCGCAGCGATCTGCGGTCTGCCCACGTGATGGTGGCGGCGGTGGAACGCCGAGAGCTGATCGAGCGAGAGCTGAGCGACGCCGGCGAGTGGGTCGACCCGCTGCGCAAGCTGGACGAGGTCGTCTACCTGGCCGAGTGGCCGTCGGTGCTGAGCGGGCGTATCGACGAACGTTTTTTGGAGTTGCCCGAACGCGTGGTGATCACCGCCATGCAGTCGCACCAGCGGTACTTCCCGGTGCGATCCGGCGATCGGCTGGAGCCGCGGTTCCTCTTCGTCGCAAACGGCGGTGATCCCGAGACGGTGATCCGGGGAAACGAGGCGGTGCTGGTCGGGCGGCTGACCGACGCCGAGTTCGCGTTTGCGGCCGACCTCGGCCGGGGCATCGAGGCGATGGCAGCCGAGCTCGACCGGGTGAGCTTCCTGGAGGGCTCAGGATCGATCGCCGAGAAGACCGCCCGCGTGCGCAGCCTGACGCAGGGCCTGTGTGAGCGGCTGCAGCTGGATTCCGCCACCGCGGCGGCGGCGGTGCGGGCGGCCGAGCTGGCCAAGGCTGACCTGGTGTCCAACCTGGTGGGCGAGTTCTCTGACCTCGAGGGCTACGCCGGGGCGGTGTACGCACGCCGGGCGGGAGTCGACGAGCAGGCCGCAAAGGCGATCGAGGAACATCACCTGCCGTACGGGTTTGCCGGGGCGCGACCGGCCGGCGACGCCGGTGCGGCGGTGTCGATCGCCGACAAGGCCGATACGCTGGCGGTTGCGTTCGGGCTGGGACTCGAGCCCACCGGCAGCCGCGATCCATACGGCCTGCGCCGGACCGCGGCCGGGCTGGTGGCGGTGGCGCTCGACCGGGGGTGGAGGATCGGCCTGGAGGAGATGGTCGGGCCACGGGCTGTCCCGTTCGTGCTCGACCGGATCGAGACGGCGCTGACCGACGACGGCGTGACCGTGGAGGAGGTGCGCGCGGCACGCGGATCGGGTGAGACCGAGCCGGCGGCGGTGGCCGCGCTCGCCCGGGCGCTGCACTCCGCCGCGGAACCGGATCGAGCCGCTCTGCGCGACGTGTACTCGCGCTCCCGCCGGATTGCGGGCGATGCACGTGATCAGGTCGACCCCGACCGGCTGTCCGAGCCGGCTGAGTTGGCCTTGTACGCCGCTGTGACCGAAACGCGGGCACGGATCGATGCAGCCCGTGATGACGCGCCCAAGGCGCTGGCCGCCGCCACCGCGCTGGTGGCGCCGGTGAGTACCTTCTTCGATCAGGTGCTGGTGATGGACCCCGACGAGGACGTCCGCCAAAACCGCCTGGGGCTCGCAGCGGCGGTGGCGAGCTGCCTGCGCAGGCTGGGCGACTTCGAGGAACTCCCCGGATAGACTGGTCAGGATGCCCGAGAAGCTCGAGATTCACATCGTCTCCGACTCGACCGGGGACACCGCCGCTCGGGTGGCCCGGGCGGCCACCCATCAGTACGAGGACGTGGAGATCGACATGGTCAGGCACGCCCGCGTGCAGACCGAGGAGCAGCTCGCACGGGCACTGGACGATGCCACCGGCCGGCCGGCGGTGGTGTTCTACACCCTGGTCGACTCCGGGCTGCGTGAGGCGATCGTCGACCTGGCGCGCCGCAACCGGCTGGTGACACTCGACGTGCTCAGCCCGGCGCTGCACGCGATCACCACTGCGTCGGGCACCCAGGCCACCATGCTCCCCGGCCGCACGGCGCCGCTGGATGCCCAGTACTTCCGGCGGATCGCGGCGATCGAGTTCGCGGTCAAGCACGACGACGGGCGCGGCTCTGACGATCTCAACCACGCCGAGATCGTGCTCGTGGGCGTGTCCAGGACATCCAAGACGCCCACCTCCATGCATCTCGGCTACCTCGGCTACATGGCCGCCAACGTCCCGATCGTGCGCGGCATCGATCCGCCTCCCGGGCTGTTCTCGGTCGATCCATGGAAAGTTGTGGGCCTCACCATCGACGCCGAGCGATTGGCCGAGATCCGTGCCCGCCGAGTGCGGGCGCTGGCGGCCGGAGCCAACGCCAGGTATGCCGACCTGTCGGAGATCTACGACGAGCTGGAGCTGGCCTCGTCGCTCCACCGCCGGCTGGGCTGCCCGGTGATCGACGTGTCGGGGCTGGCGATCGAAGAGGCCGCTGCCCGCGTTGCCGAGCTGGTCAGCGAGCGCCGGCGCGCGGCCCGCGAGGGTACCCGGGCCTGATGTAGCTGTGATGAACTATGTGTACGCGTTTGCCGAAGGCGATCGTTCCATGCGCGATCTGCTCGGCGGCAAGGGCGCGAATCTCGCCGAGATGACCGCCATCGGCCTGCCCGTCCCCGATGGGTTCACGATCACCACCGAGGCATGCCTGGCGTTCCTCGAATCCGGGGAGCAGTCGCCGGACGGGCTCGCCGAGCAGGTCGGGGCCGCGGTCGAGGAGCTGGAGGAGCGCGTGGGGTCGGAGCTGGGCGGTGCCTCCAACCCACTCTTGGTGTCGGTGCGTTCGGGCGCGCCGGTGTCGATGCCCGGGATGATGGACACGATCCTCAACCTGGGACTCAACGACAAGTCGGTGGATGCGCTGATCGAGGCCACCGGCGACGCCCGGTTTGCCCGCGACTCATACCGGCGGCTGATCCAGATGTTCGGAAACGTCGTGATGGGTGTGCCGCTCGACCGGTTCGAGGATCTGCTCGGGCGGATGAAGCTGAAGCGGGGGGTCACCGCTGACGTGGATCTGGACGGCGACGCGCTGGCCGAGCTGGTTCAGCAGTACCAGGAGCTCTACCGCGCAGAGACCGGGGATCGATTCCCCCAGGGCCCGCGGGAACAGCTGGACCTGGCGGTCGAAGCGGTGTTCAAGTCGTGGAACACGCCGCGGGCGGTCGCCTACCGTCGCCGGGAACGCATCGCCGACGACATGGGAACCGCGGTCAACGTGCAGCAGATGGTGTTCGGAAACACCGGCGAGCGCTCCGGGACGGGGGTGGCGTTCACCCGCAACCCGTCCACCGGCGAGGCCCACCCGTACGGTGAGTTCCTCCAAAACGCACAGGGCGAGGACGTCGTCTCCGGTGCCCGCACCGGCCTGCCGCTGGAAGAGCTGGGACGGCTGGAGCCGGAGGCGTACCGCGCGCTGCTGGAGGTGATGACGCTGCTCGAGAACCACTACGGCGACATGCAGGACCTCGAGTTCACCGTCGATCAGGGCCGGCTCTACATGCTGCAGACGCGCAGCGGCAAGCGGGATCCGCGAGCGGCTCTGCGGATCGCTGTGGACATGGTCGCCGAGGGAGTGATCGAGCGAGATGTGGCGGTTCGCCGGGTCGATGCCCACCTGCTCGAGCACGTGTTGCGGCCCACGGTCAATCCCCGCGACGACCACCCGGTGATCGCGACCGGTCTGCCGGCGTGTGCGGGAGCGGCGGTCGGGGTGGTCGTGTTCGACGCAGCCACCGCCGTGGAGCGGGCGGACGCCGGCGAGGCCGTGGTGCTGGTTCGAGGCGAGACGTCGGCCGACGACGTTCCCGGCATGGCCCGCGCGGTCGGCGTGGTAACCAGCAGGGGAGGCATGACGTCGCATGCGGCCGTGGTCGTCAGAGGCTGGGGAACGCCGTGCGTGGTGGGCGCAGAGATGATCGAGATCGACGAGTCGGCCCGATCGTTTCGGGTGGCCGGCTACGAGGTGCACGAGGGCGATGTGGTCACGGTGTCGGTGGACGATGAGGAGGGCCGGGTGATCCTCGGTGAGGCGGAGCTGGTGCCGCCGGCGTCGACCACGCTCGAGGGGCTGCGCACGGTCACAGGCTGGGCGGACGAGATCCGGCGGATGCGGGTGCGCGCAAACGCTGATACCCCGGCCGACGCGGCCGCTGCCCGCGAGCTGGGGGCCGAGGGCATCGGGCTCTGCCGCACCGAGCACATGTTCTTCTCAGAGCGCTGGCTGCCTGTCATGCGCGAGGTGATCCTGGCCCGTGATCTGGACACCCGGATTGATGCCGTCAACCGGCTGCTGCCGCCGCACCAGGCCGACTTCGAGGGCATCTTCGAGGCCATGCGCGGGTTGCCGGTGACGATCCGCCTGCTCGATCCGCCTCTGCACGAGTTCGTCCCCGACGCGACCGAGCTGCACGAGGTCAACCCCATGCTGGGCACCCGCGGCTGCCGGGTGGGGCTGGTGCACCCTGAGATCTACGAGATGCAGGTGCGGGCGATCGTGCGTGCGGCGCTCGCGACCGAGGCCACCGGAGTGGAGATCATGCACCCGCTGGTGGGATTTGCCGAGGAGCTGCGACGGCTGCGGGTGATGACCGAGGCGATCATCTCCGAGGAGGGCGGCGAGCGGCTCGGCATCATCATCGGCACCATGATCGAGGTGCCGCGTGCGGCGCTGACCGCCGACGAGATCGCAGACGTGGCCGACTTCTGCTCGTTCGGAACCAACGACCTCACCCAGATGACGCTGGCGTTCTCGCGGGACGATGCCGAGAACGGATTCCTGCCGCACTATCTGGAAACCCGGTTGCTGCCGCAGAGTCCGTTCGAGACGCTTGACCGGTCGGGAGTGGGGCGTCTGATCGAGCTCGCGACCACTGCCGCCCGTGGCTCCAACCCTGGGATAAAGCTGGGTGTGTGCGGAGAGCACGGGGGCGACCCCGCCTCGATCGAGTTCTTCGAGCGGGCCGGCCTCGATTACGTGTCCTGCTCGCCGAATCGCGTTCCGACCGCTCGGCTGGCCGCCGCGCAGGCCTCGCTGGCGGCCGCCACGTGAAGATCGACGCGGCGTTCGTGCCGGCCGAGGCCGCCGACACCACCGTTGCGATCGTGATCGACGTGCTGCGGGCCACGACCACCATCACCTGCGCGCTGCACCAGGGATACGAGCGGGTGCTGGCCTGTGGCGAGCTGGACCAGGCCCGCGAGCTGGCCGGCAGGCTGGGGCCGGGAACCATGCTGGCCGGAGAACGCAAGTGCGTACGGCCGGAGGGATTCGATCTGGGCAACTCGCCGCGCGAGTTCGAGGGCGGGTCCCCGGGTGGGTCAAATCTGGTGCTGACCACCACCAACGGCACGCGTGCGATCGTGGCCGCCGACGCGCACGCCGACACGATCCTGATCGGCTGTCTGATGAACCTGCGCGCGTGTGCCGGCGCCGCCGCCCGGATTGCGATGGAGCAGCGGGGGCCGGTGCTGGTTCAGTGCGCCGGGGTCAAGGGAGCGCTGACGATGGACGACGCCTACACGGCCGGCAGGTTCGTGTCGGAACTGACGGCGCTCTTGCCCGGCTGGGAGCAGACTGACGCCGCCCGGGCCGCCGAGGTGATTGCCGAGGGATTTCCAAGCTCGCTCGAGGGATTGGCGGCGTCACAGAGCGCCCGCAACCTGCAGGCGGCAGACCTGTACGACGACGTGCGCGTGTGTGCGGCCGAGAGCGTGCTGGAGATCGTGCCACGGGTAGATCACGTCGACGCCGGCATTGCGCTGATCCTCTAGCGCGTGATCCTCTAGCCGTTGCGGCAGGAGTCGCTGGCGGGCGTGAACGAGTTGAGCTCGGCCTGCTTGCGCTTGGCGACCGCCGCGGAATACCTACCCGGCGCCTTGTGCGTCCGCGAGACGATCGGCGTCACGCCGGGGCCCATCACGGTCAGGCGATAGGCGTCGCCGCGGGCGGGATTGGTACGGCCGTAGAGCCTATAGAGCCCGAGGCAGAAGTTGCCGGCGGTGCGATGGGTCAGACCGGAGTTGAAGCGGAACCAGCCTTTGCCCCAGGCCGGATTGTGGGTGTCGATGTACATGTTGCGGCCAAAGCTGTCGGTCGGCGCACCCACCGCCGTGGCGGAGAAGCCGTACACGCCCTTGGAGTCGTAGTGCAGGTAGCCGAACACTCGATCGAACCGGCCGCTCTGGAGCCACGAGGTGTCCATGAACAGCTGAGCCATCTTGCCGGTCCAATGCGAGAGGTGCATCTCCGGCGCCTGCTGCCGGGCGGTGCCCACCCAGCCGCCGTCCTTGAGCTCGCGACGCCACGATTGCAGCGCCCAGTGCGACCCGTCGGGCGCATCGCAGGCAACCACCAGATGAGTCAGTCGGGGCCCTGTGTAGCGGCGGCAGTAGTTGTGCATCCGCTTCCAGTAGCCGTTCCCGAACGACGCATGTCCGCCCGAGTAGTCAAACTTGAAGTGCACCTGGCGGGCGCCCTGGCGGGGCGTGAGCGCGTTGATCGCACCCCAGGCAAGCACATGCTTCCGCACACCGGCGGACGTGGTGTACGAGACTCGTGCGACGCCGTGGCGGTTGACGATCAGCCCGGGCTTGTGCACACCGAAAGCCACCATCTGGCTGGCCAGCGCCGGTGCGGCGGTGACACCGAGCGCGGTGCATACGAGAAACGCGAGAGCAACTGTTCGGAGCGGAGCGCGGATACGCACACCCTGGCACCCGCACCTGCAGTACCCGGTGAACGTCCTGTAAGCATTTCGTTTGGCCCGCACCGGGGGATCACCCTCCCGGGTGTCCGACTTTGCGCCCCTGAGTGCCGATGAGAGATTGTGAATCGCGTGGAGGGGGTCTCGATGCGCCACCAAGTCGACGCCGATGAGGCGTGGGAGTACACGGACGACGATGGGTTGCACCACTGGACGGTGAGACACGTCGTGGTGGCAACGGTCGCGGCCGCGCTGACGTGGTTTGCGATCCTCTACACGCTCACCCTGATCATCGATTTGGTGATGTGATGGAGCCCCCCGAACATGGGCTTGGCGATCGGCGGCGCCGCCCGTATGCTCAGGGAATGAAGGAATCTCTGTTCGAACGCGTCGGCGTCTCCAGCGAGGATTCGTGGGAGTACGAGAGCCGCGGTGGATTGCTGGAATGGGCGCAGGCACACGTGGTGCTTGCGATCGTTGCGGCGGCCTTCGCCTGGTTCGCAGTCGTCTTCCTGATTACCCTCGTTGTAGATCTGTTCGTCTAGCGCGACTCGCCAATCCCCTGCCGTGAGCGCGGTATGCTCGCCCAATGAAATGGCCCATTGCCGTTTCGCTGGTGATCGTGCTCCTCGCCGGCGGACTGTGGTACGCCAAGCTCCGGCAGCGGGCCGACGCGGCCACGGTCCAGGACCACATCGCGCTGCGGAATCCGGGATCGACGATCGGATGCAGCGAACTCAAGGCCAACGGGTCACTGTGGGCGTGTGCAGTGGTGTACCCGGCCGAGTCGGAATGCGTGGTCGTGGGCGTGTCAGTCACCGGTCATGTGGCAGCCGGCACTCCCAACCCCACGCGCTGCGATCTGCCGGCTCTGGAGAAGATGCTGCCCACCACCGTCGACGCGCAGGCGGTCGCCGCCGACGTCACCCGGCACGTGGGCGGCGATACCCGCTTCACCTGCGCCAAGGTGCCCGGCAGCAGCGCCCACTGGGCGTGCGCCAGAGCCACCGCCGGGGCGACCGAGTGTGTGTTCATCCGGCTGGTGCGATGGACGGCCATCAGGCCGAGCGACGGCGGCAACCGCTGCAGCAAGCTGCCCGCGCTGCGAGCCACCGTCCCGTTCTAACGCCGTCCCTGGCCCCAGCTGTTACCGCGTGGCACCGCAGCCTTCAGCGCCCGCATGTCGGCCACCCGGCCGCCCTGCCCGGCCCCGGTACCTGCCGCTCGGGCGGCGGCCCGCTCCGCCTGGGCGCGGATCTCCGGCCTGGCCACATGTGACAGCGCCGCGACCCGTTCGGCGATCACGTTGAGGGTGTCGTTGCGACGCTCCAGCCGACCCCATATCTGCACCAGCGGCTCTGATCGGATCGCGATCCGATCACGCTCGTAGATCTTTGCCGGCACCACCACGTTGACCATGCCGGACTCGTCCTCCACCAAGAGGAACACGATGCCCTTGGCCGTCGAGGGCCGCTGCCGGGCAACCATCACCCCTGCGATCGTCACATGGCCGCCGGTACCGTCGCGAAGTGATGCAGCAGAGCGGATCTCCTCCGCGATGTTGGGTCGCAGCAGCGCCATCGGATGGGGGCCGGTGGTGAGACTCATGGTCTCGTGGTCTGCCACCATCCGCTCCCAATCACTCATCGGCCGAAGCTTCGGGGTGGGGGCGGAGTCGAGTGCCAGTGCCAGCTGGCGAGCGTGCTCGGGGCCCGCGGGGGCGCGGTGCAGCCGTAGCTCCCACAGCA
This sequence comes from uncultured Actinomycetes bacterium, assembly GCA_963727235.1. Taxonomy (GTDB): domain Bacteria; phylum Actinomycetota; class Thermoleophilia; order Gaiellales; family JAICJC01; genus CAVPTL01. The sequence goes on along the minus strand of CAVSFZ010000026.1, from coordinate 105,276 downwards.
GCTGCCGGCGGTCGCCGAACCGATCGCAGGCGCCGGCTTTGACCAGCGACTCCAGCAGGTCGATTGCAAGCGGTGAGCGCCGCACCAGGTCGCCCAGATCGGTGAAGGGCCCGTTTCGGTCGCGCTCGGAGACCAGCAGCTCGGAGCGGGTACCGACACCTTTGACGTAGCCCAGCCCGATCCGGATGGCCGCGCCGTGATCCTCCACCGAGCAGGCGGCCAGGCTGAGGTTGACGTCCGGCGGGCGGGTTTCGACCTGGCGCCGCTCACCGTCGCGCAAGAGCGTTGCCGGAGGGTAGAAGCCCATCGGCTGTGCGTTCAGGAGTGAGCAGAGAAACTCCGCGGGGTAGGCGCGGTGGAGCCATGCCGACTGGTAGGCGAGGATTGCGAAGGCGGCGGCGTGGCTCTTGGGGAAGCCGAATTCCGAGAAGGCGACCACTTTGTCGAACACCGTGCGGGCGGTCTCTTCGGACACCCCGTTCTCGGCGGATCCATCGCGGAATCGGATCCAGTGGCTCTCGAGTGCCTCACGGCTGCGCTTGCGGCTCATCGCCCGGCGCAGGCTCTCGGCCTCGCCGGTGGTGAATCCGGCCAGTGCGATCGCGACCTCGAGCACCTGATCCTGAAACACCACCACGCCCAGCGTGTCGTTCAGCACCGGCTCCAGCAGCCGGTGGTCATAGGGGGGCTCGAAGAATGGGTCATCCCGCCGGGCGCGCCGGTGCTTGATGTACGGGTTGACCGCATCGCCCACGATCGGGCCGGGTCGCACCAGCGCCACCTGCACCGTCAGGTCGGCGAGATTCTCCGGTTTGGTCTGTACCAGCGACTGCATCTGGGCGCGGCTCTCGATCTGGAACACGCCCACCGTGTCGGCCGCGCGGATCTCGGCAAAAACGTCGGCATCATCGAATCCGACTCGGCTGAGATCGATCGGCGCGCCGCGTGACTGGGCGATCAGATCCACACACTCCTCCACTGCAGAGAGCATCCCCAGACCGAGCAGGTCGATCTTGAGAAATCCGGCATCCGCGCACGAGTCCTTGTCCCACTGGCAGATCTGGCGCCCCTGCATGGCTGCCGGGATCACCGGCACCAGCTCCACCAGCGGGGTGGTCGAGATCACCATTCCGCCGGAGTGCTGGGAGAGGTGGCGGGGCAGGCCGCTGATCTCCTCCATCAGAAACGAGAACGCCTTCCAGCGGGGCGCGTCCAGACGGCCGCGCAGCTCCTCCACCTGCTCGGGCTCGATCCGGCCCCATGAGTCGGCCAGCCGGGCCATCCGCTCGATCTCGCCCTGCGGGAGTGCCAGCGCCTTGCCGAGATCGCGGATCGCGCCCCGGGTCTTGTAGGTGGGGAACGCCGCCACCAACGCGGCGTGGTCGGATCCGTATCGCTCGATCACGTCCAGCATCAACCCCTCGCGCACGTCTCGGGGGAAGTCGAGGTCGATGTCGGGGACGCTGGCCAGATCCTTGGAGAGGAACCGGCCCAGGAACAGGCGCGTCTCCACCGGATCGACATGAGACAGCCCGATCAGATAGCACACAATCGATCCCACGCTGGAGCCGCGACCGCGGCCGGGGGGGAGGAGTCTGCGCCCGGCGCTGCGACCGCGCACGCGCACCGCCACCGCCCGCGCCATCTCGAGGATGTCTCGGTGGAGCAGGAAGAACCCTGCCAGCTGGTGATGGGCAATCAAGCCCAGCTCCTGCTCGAGTCGCTGACGTGCTTCGGCGACCATGCCGGTGCCGGCGTAGCGGCGGTCGAGCTCGGCTCGGCACAGCTGCTCCAATACGGCCTGCGCCGGTTCTCCGGTGTCCGAGAAGTCGGGATAGCGATACCCCAGATCGCGGGTCAGGTCGAATCGACAGCGATCGGCCACCTCGATCGCGCCGCGGGTGGCCTCGGCTGAAAACAGGTGGGCAGCGTCGTCCGGCGTGCGCAGCACCGACTCGTGGTTTCCCCGTCGCTCTGCTTCGCTCGCGTCCAGCGTGGAGTTGCACCGGATCGCGACCAGCGCGTCTTGGAGAAAGGCCCGGCGGGGAGAGTGGGCGTGCACGTCGCCGGTGCCGGCCAGGCGCACTCGCAGAGCGCCGGCCAGCTCGGTCAAAAGCCGGTTGCGGCGAGCGTCACCGCGCCAGTAGGGCCGGTTGATCTCGATGGCGAAGCGGTCACGGCCGAAGATTCCTCGCAGCTTCCGGGCGATGCGCTCCGCCTCACGCACCTGCCCCCGGCCCATCGGCCGAGCCACTGCGCCCAAGCGGGCACAACCGGAGAGGCAGTGCAGCCCCTCGGCGTGGCGGGCGACCTGGTCGAGCGTGGTACTGGGTGCTCGGCGATCGTCGCGGTGAGCGACGGTGATCAGCCGGCACAGATTCCGGTAGCCATGCTCGTTCTCGACCAGCAGGGTCAGGTGGGAGCCGTCGACCAGGGTCAGCTCGCAGCCGGTGATGGGGCGCAGCCCGGCGTCGTGGGCGGCGTTGGCGAACTCCAGGGATCCCGACAGGCTGTCGTGGTCGGTCAGCGCAAGCGTCGAGTAGCCCAGCTTGGCGGCGCGCATCGCCATCTCCTCAGGCTGTGAGGCGCCGTCGAGAAACGAGTAGCAGGAGTGGGCGTGGAGTTCTGGGTACTGCATGACTGACCGAACATGTGTTCGATCAGGTCAGCATAGCGCTTCTAGGAAACCTCGACGATCTCCACCGGCGTGTCGCTGTTTCGCCACTGGATATCGCGCATCGTCTCTTCCCACAGCTGCTGCACCAGGCGATCGCGATCATGGCTCATGCGCCACGGCCAGAACCTGCGGGTGCCCTGCAGGTCGCGGGTTACGACCCGTCCTTGCCAGCGCTTCCAGAATCCCCTCCGGCGGCGCACATGCACCTGATACATGTACGCGCGCGGCGCAGCCACGACATCCTCGAGGACGTCCTCGGACGTGATGACTGTGTGCTCCACGGACGCTGCCGGCTCGCTCATCATTACCCCCTCCGACGCGATAGCCAAGCACACGCGTCGGACGATCGAGTATGCCAGACGTGGCCGTAATCGGTCAAGCCAGGATCTGGAAACTGCCCTATTTCGGTCTGTCCATTATTCGTTTGCAATGGGGTTAGCGAGTGTTTTGTGACTGATCTGTAACACTTCTACCCGTGAAATCTTGGCAAATACCCCGTAGTATTCACCTTGTCTGGCGATGACGATCACGCCTCCCCAGCAGGAGTGACAACCCCGGTCGTCTTCGTCAGGCCCTCCCTGTGGCCGGCGTCTCACTGAGGCGCCGGCCACACCTACTCTGAGGCTGGTCCGCGCCGGTTCTGGCGGCGTCCCACGCGGTGGTGCGGTGCTCAACGTGGCTTTGCCACGCCTCCGCTCCGCCCGCCGCGCCAGCCGTGATTGATCCGAGGTGTGAATAATTGGTGCCAGGCACCAATTATTCACACCCGCTGGCCGAACCACTGGTGGCCGCGGTGATCCCAGAAGACCACCACGTTGCGGCCGTCTTCAAGCACCAGGTCGAAATAGCGGCGATGCGTCCTGTTCCCCGTCCACCAGCCCTCATCCACCCGCCACTCGTCGCGCACATGCTCCACCGAGCGATCGGCGACGGCGGTGGGGATGCCGTCGCGGTCGCAGATCACCCTGACCTTGCGGGGGAGGCCGATCTGTCGAACAGACGTTCGCTTCGCCATTCCCGCAGGATACCCAAGCGGCCGCCGGCGCGTCAGCCCCGAGGATCGAGCCTCTCGACCAACCGTTTCAACGGGTCGCCGATGCGCTCGGTCGGTGCGTCATCCGCCAGGGTGTGCAGGAACTTGGACAGCCCCGCGGTGTGCTCGTCGTCAAGCGCGACCACGCTGGTGACCCGTCCCTCGGCGTCGTAGATGCTCAAGCGGGTGTGCAGTGGGCCGACCTCTGGATCGAAGTAGCGCGACACGCGCAGCCCGCGACCGGGAGTGTCAACCTCGGGGTGGGGAGGGAACTGCGCGACGGCCTTGCCGACCTGCGCCATCGAGCACCAAGGGCAGTATCGGAACTCCCGATCGACCACACCTCCGCAATGGCTGCACTGCACCGCGACACCCCCGAAGTAACGATACGCACAGTTTACGCTGCTCGTGGGGTAAGTTGGAAGTGTGGGATTCTTCGATCCCCCACCACCGCCCGACGAGCCGCCGGATGACCCGGATTGGTGGGCGCCGCCGGAGTGGTTCGCGGAGCCTACGAACGTGCTGGGAATGCCGGTCGCGCTGAGGGCGGTCTTGGTACAGCGCGCTGACTTGGTGGTGGTGGTGACGCGGGTTGTCGCCTACCCGACGGGGGTGTCGTTTCAGGTTGAGACTCGCGCTGGAAGCAGGCAGGTCGCAGAGCAGTTCGACGAGGAGATGCACCTGACTCCTCGGGTGATGCGTCGCAACCTGGCCGAGCGGGGGTTGTGGCTCGGTGTGATCTTGGCGGATGGATCGTCCGCCGCAACCTACGGCGGCGCTCCCGGCAGGATCGTGGCACACGGGGCCACTGAGGAGAAAACTCCGCCCGATGGCCCCTTGTTGTCGGAGCACGGTGGCGGCGGCGGTGGAGGCAGCTGGGAGTGGCGATACTGGCTGTGGCCCCTCCCACCGCCGGGCGAGCTCACGTTCGTGTGTGAGTGGCCCGGCCTGAGCATCCCCGAGACGCGCCTCACGGTCGACGTGACCCCTGTCTGCGACGCGGCCAAGCAGGCAATCGTACTGTGGGAACCCTTCCGGGGTTACTGACCCTTGGGTCTGGCAATCATGCCCCGGGTTTGGGGCTGGGTGGCGGCGGGATGCTCTCGAGCCGCTTGCCGCAGACCTCGCAGGTGAGCACGAGCTTGAGCGGCTCTCCGCCCATGACCATGCCGACGACGTGCGGAGTCTCTTTCCGGCACGTCGTACACAGGATCAATTCTTTTTCCGACACTGGAGCCCGAGCCATCCTTCCGCGGTGTGGCAAAACCGCTCGTCGAAGTATGACACCGATTGCGTCGGACGAAGGGGGGTGACGGGCCCGCCCCGCCACCCCCGATCACGCTCAGCCGAACCGGGCGAATCCCTGCTGGGTGACGCCGCCGATCTTGGTGAAGTCACCACCAACCGCGACGTGACCGCCACCCGCATCCATCGCGAACACGCCCAGCGCCATGTTGGCCGTCGGGTTCCAGCTCTGCAGGCTGCCGTCGCTGGTGCTGACAGCCAGCAGCTTGTGGCGGGTCGCAGCCACGGTGCAGAAGTTGTTGCCCATGATCAGACCGCAGTAGCCCTGGAAGTGGCCGCCCACGTACAGGTAGCCGCCGTCCAGTCCCAGCGCGGTGACGTTGCCGTTGGTGCCGCCGATGAACTGCAGGTCGCCCTGTGAGTTGAACTTCATGAACGAGCCGCCGTTGCCGGTGCCTGCGGCATAGATTCCGGTGGAGTCCTGTGTGATCGCGTCCACCTGGAACGGATGGGTGCCGCCGCCCGGCGGGCCGTGCCAGTTCCACGTCATCGATCCACCGGACGAGTTGACCTTGCCGATCGAGACGCTCGACGCCCCGTTGAGAGTGGTGAAGTTTCCGCCCAGCACGATCCCATCCGATGTCAGTGTGATCGCACGCACCTGGTTGTCGAGCACCGGGGCGAATCCCGGATTGAGCGCTCCCGAGGTGGGGCTGACGTCGGCCGCGTATGCCCGCGGAGCTCCGCCGATGGTTGTGAACGCTCCACCGATGTACAGGTGCGAGCCCGACGGCGCGATGGCATACACGCCGTGGTTCACGTTGGCGGTCTTGAACCCGGTGATGACGGCGCCGGTGCTCGCGTTGACGGCCGCGATGTTCTTACGGCTCGAGCTCCCCACCGTCGAGAACACGCCGCCGATGTAGACCGTGCTTCCCGACACGGCCAGTGAGTTGACGGCGCTGTTGACGTTTGGATTCCACGGAAGCAGCGCACCCGTGCTGAGATCAACCGCAGCGGCGTGATTACGCGTGGTGCCGCCGGTGGTCGATCCCGCCGGTCGCATCGCAGTGAATGCGCCACCCAGGTACGCCGTGTTCCCGCTGATCACGATCACGTTCACCTTGCCGTTGGCCTGAACCGATCCCAGCGGCTTGTTGGCCACCGTCGCGGCGTCGGCGACCGCCGCAATCATCAGCGCGGCCATGAGTACCAGCAGGGGCAGCGCCCCCCGTAATGCCCGGAGCTTCACTCGACCTCTCCCTCCCTGAAAGGACTAACCGGGGAAGAGTAGGTTACTCAAGTCACCTGGTCAATAAACTGTAAATTTGTCCTGCAAAGGGGGATGGACGAACGGTTCGGCGATCGGCGATACGCTCCGGTCAGGCATGTCCCACTCAGTCGACGACGCCGACATCCCTCGCCCTCCGATCGGGTTGACCGCACGCCGCGGGGTGTCGGCCCACACGTTCATGTACGTCGCCGCGATCTCGCTCGGGCTGCTGTGGCTGGTGGTCACAACGGGTGCTCTGGTGCGGCTGACCGCCTCGGGCCTCGGCTGCCCGCACTGGCCCACCTGCGAGGCCAACAGCCTTGTACCTCAGGCGTCCGGCCACGCGTTGATCGAGTTCTCCAACCGTGTGATCTCGGGGATCGCGATGGTCGTGACGGTGATCGCGGCCGTGATGGCTCGACGCACCGCTGGGCTCGGTCGCGGTGTCAGGCTGGCCGCCGCGGCCGCGGCGTTGGGAACGATCGCCCAGGTGCCCCTGGGAGCGCTCACCGTGGCGCTCGATCTCAATCCGTTCCTGGTGATGTCGCATTTCCTGCTGGCGATGGTGGTGGTGGCAGTGTGGACGTGGGTGACCGTGCGGGCTGTCCGACTCGACCGGGGAGGCCCGGCGCTGCTCGGCGATCGGCGCATGGGTGGACTGGCCTGGGTGACCGCGATCGGCGGTCTCGCGCTGGTCACCACCGGGGCGTTCGTGACCGCCTCCGGCCCTCATCCGGGCAGCACCGACACCCCCATCGAGCGGCTGTGGAACTTCTACCGGTCGACCTGGCTGCATGTCCGCATCGCGACCATCTTCACTGTCCTGCTGGTGGTGCTGGCCGTGTGGCTGTGGCGCCGCGCGGCGCATACGGTGCCGGCACGGCTGGCGCTGGCAGCGGTTGTGCTGCTCGGTTGTCAGGCAATCGTGGGGGAGGTGCAGTACCGCAACGGCCTCCCGTGGCAGTTGGTGGCAGTGCACGTCGCGCTGGCCGCCACGCTGCTGATGGTGGTGGTGGCGGTCGCAAGCTTCGTGTGGGAGCCGTCAACCGTCAAACGGGATCAGCAGGTCGCGCCCCTCGGGGACCCGTGACCACGGTGCGACTTCGACCACTCGCCACAGGCTGCCCTCACCCACGCCGGCGCGCACCTGCTTGGCCGCCTCGGCCGCCCGCTCGCGCAAGAGCTCTTCGGGCGGATGCAGCAGCGACAGCTGCTGGGCCCCGCTTTGGGCCAGCTCAGTCAGCTCCAGCTCGAGCTGGATGACCGCCGCGGGCAGTTCCGTCAGCCGCGGGCTGACGGCATCCCGCAGCCGGCGCGGCTCGGCAGTGGCGTCACGAAGTGCGATCGGTCGTCGCCACGATCCCCCCGCCGCCAACCTGGCAGAGATCGTGACCGAGCGAGCCGGTCGGCCTCTGCGGGCGGGGTTGGCCAGCAGCCGATCGACCAGGACGGCGATGGCGCCGCGCAGCGTCAGCTCATCACCGACGGGGTCGGGGAACTCGATCATCTCGCGCAGCGGCTCGGGCGGCATCCGGGGGATCACGTGAGCTTCGTCCTCGCCGCGTGCCAGGCGCCAAGCCTCGATTCCACTCCGGCCGAAGCGATCGGCCACCGCCGGCAGCGGCAGCGCCGCCAAATCGCCGATGGTGGCGATTCCGAGCGTGGTCAGCTGGGCACAGAGTGACGGCTCGAGGTCGAGTTGGGCAACGGCCAACGGGGCGAGAAAGCCGGCGGCGGCACCGGGCTCAACGGTGAACGGTTGCCGGTGGCGGGCCTTGGCCGCCGCCGCCCGGGCGATGAAGCGGCCCGGCCCGGCTCCGACACGACCTCCCGTGGGCAGCGCGGCGGAGACCGTGTGCAAGAGCCGCATGGTGCCGTGATGCAGCCGCGTAAGACCGTCGGCGGCAAACAATGAGGCGCCGGGTGCGAGTGGTTCCACCGCCGCGCCGAGGTGTTCCAGCCGGCTGAGCAACTCCTCGTTGGCGATGGCCACCGCTCCAGGATCGGGCGTTACCAGCTGCAGCTGGGGGCAGCGGGCGATCGCTTCGCCCACCCGCATGCCGGCGCGGACTCCGTGGGCAGCAGCGGCTGCACTGGCCTCGCCGATGTGGGGAGGGCCGCCGGGCTCGGGGCCCAGTGCGAGCGGCTGATCGGCCAGGCGACCCTCGTTGCCGGCGGCCACCCGCAAGGCGAAGCGGGGGACGATTGTGCAGACAATTGTGCGGTGATTCCGAGGCATAGAGGGCTCCCCACACTATCGAACATACGTTCGATAATCAAGCCCTTCTGTCATTTGGGGCGGAGCCGGCGACGCACCTCATAGACACCGACGGCGATCGCCACAATCACGATCCCGGCCACGGCCACATCTCGGCCCAGGAGCTGCGAGATCGCATCCACAGAGCTTGCGAAGACGTACCCGATCAGGATGATGACGGTCGTCCACAGCGCCGCACCGAGCACATTCCAGAACATGAAGACGCGCAGCTGCATACCGCTGGCGCCGGCCATCCAGAAGGTGGGGATGCGGACACCGGGCACGAATCGGATGAACACCAGCGTCTTGCCGCCGTGGCGATCGAAGAACGCCACCACCCGATCGACATGCACCTGCTTCACCAGATGCCGCTGCACAGCCCAGTCGATCAGGGGCTTGCCTCCCCGGTGACCGATCTCGAACCCCAGGGTGCCGCCGATCACGGCTGCGGCAAAGCCGACTCCCATCACCAGCACCAGGTCCAGATGTCCCAGCTTGGCAGTCGCCCCTCCCGCCAGCAGGATCGTCTCCGCCGGAAACGGGATCCCGACCGGTTCCAGCAGCACCGGGAAGAAGACCGCGTAGTACCCGTAGCGGCCGAACCACTCGAGAACGGTGTTCACAGATCGTTGTCGGGGTCGATCGCCCGCAGGTAGTGGCGGCGTGCCACCAGAGTGGGCAGCGTCCGCTCCGCCGTGCGCGTGAACTCCCGTTCATACCGGCGGCGCTCGCGGGCCGCCATCGTCTCGGCGTACCGGTCGCGCAGCGCCAAGAGATCGTCTTCGGCTGCTTCCACCAGATCCATGTAGTCGCCGTACAGCTCCTCGGATTCGGGGCCTCGGGCACGGCGGTACTGCTGCTCGGCAGCGGCCACCTGCTCGAGCAGCTGATGGTGCTCACGCTCGAACAGCTCGAGCTGCACCTGGATCAGGTCGGCAAACTGGGGCTTGGGCCGGAGGAACCACACGCGCAAATCCTATCGGGGCCGCCGGGCCGGTTCGCTAGGCTTGGGCGCCTATGACCGACCCGTTGCTGGTGCGCACCTGGAACATTGCCCACGGACGTGACGTGCCCCCCGGCCCGGAGTACGGGCATGCCCACCGCAAGCTGCTGGGGGAGATGGCCGATCTGATCACTGCCGACCGGCCCGACGTGGTGATGCTGCAGGAGGTGCCGGTGTGGGCCGCCTCGCTGCTGCGCAAGCGCACCGACATGGGAGTGACCCTGGCCCACACCTACGGCGCCCACATACCGTTCGTGCACATCCCGCTGCCGTTGGCGGCGGGCGAGTGGCTGGGAAACGCGCTGCCCGACATGGTCAAGACGCAGTTCGAGGGGCAGGCCCAGGCCGTCCTGTACGGCCCCGAGCTGGTGTTGGTGTCGGCCCGCAGGGTGCAGGTCAACTCCCGCCGCCATCTGCGTGGTGAGCCCCGCGTGGCGCAGCTCGTGCGCCTGCGGCATCGTCGCAGCGGCGCCGAGTTCGTGGTCGGCAACGTGCATGCCGACGCACACGATGCCGACCCTCAGATCGAGGCCGCCAGCTGGGCGCTGGAGCAGTTTGCCCGGGGTGCGCCGATGGTGTTCGGGGGCGATCTCAACGTACATGCCGGCTCCCTGGCGCTGCGGCGGTTGGCCGCGCGCGGCTGGGGGGACGGGCCGGCCGGCGTCGGCGTCGACCACCTGTTCGTGCGCGGTCTGACATTGGCCGGTCCGGCCGCCCGCTGGCCCCCCAAGCGGCGGGATCTGCAGCTCAACGGCGGCCGCCCGCTCAGGCTCTCCGACCACAGTCCGGTGGATGCGAGGGTGGTGTTCAGTGCTTGATCAGCTGCCCTCCCTGGCGGGAGTCTCGTTCCTCAACGCAGGCACCTGCGGGCCGATGCCCCGGGCCGCGCTCGAAGCCATGCAATCAGAAGCCGAGTTTCAGGTAGGGAACCCGCGGATCACTCGCAAGGTATTCGATCGGGTGATGGAGGGACGCGAACGGGCGCGGGCGGCCGCGGCCCGGTCGGTGGGCGCTCGCACGGAGGATGTGGCGCTGACCAACTCGACCTCGCAGGGCGTCGCCACGGTCGTCGGCGCCATCGACTGGCAGGCGGGCGACCGGGTGGTCACCACCACCGACGAGCATCCCGGCATCACCGCCCCGCTGGCCACCGCCGCCGTCCGGTACGGGGTCGAGGTGATCGAAGTCCCACCCGCGGAAGTGATCCCTGCGGTGGTCGAGGGTGCCAGGCTGGTCGCGCTGTCCCACGTTCTCTGGACCACCGGAGCCGAACTCGACCTGCCTGCGATTGCTCAGGCTGCACATGGGGTCGGCGCGCGGTTGCTCGTGGACGGCGCCCAGTCGGCCGGAAACATCACCGTGGACGTGACCGCGTCGGGTGCCGACTACTACGCCTTCTCGGGGCAGAAGTGGCTGCTCGGGCCGATGGGCTCAGGCGCCCTGTGGGTGCGGGCCGATGTCGCCGAAGACATGCACCCGCCGATGCCCAGCTATCTGTCAATCGAGCACGACGGGTCGGGAAACTACCGGCCCGGTGCGCTGCGCCTGGACGCCGGCATGATCGACCCCGCGACCCTGGCAGGGTTCGCCGCGGCGGTGGAATGGGTCGAGTCGCTTCCCGGTGGCCGCGCGACCTGGACCGCGACCGCCGCCGCCAAGGCGGCTGCTGCTCGCGACCGCCTGGAACGCGTCGACGGGCTCGAGGTCGCCCCCAGCGACAGCGGCCTGCTCGCGCTGACCGGACCGACGGTGGCCGACCCCGAGCGGCTCGTGGCCGACCTGGCCGAGCGCTCCGTGCTGGTGCGATCGATTCCCGGCACCAACTACATCCGCGCATCGATCGGGGCGTGGACCGCACCCGAAGACATCGATGCGCTGATCGCCGGCCTGCGAGGTGACTACTAGGCGGGCAGCCCCAGCTCGACCGCGATCGGCTGGAGCGCGGTGATCACGAAAGCGATGTGCTCGTCCAGGTCGACGCCCAGCTCGGCCGCGCCCTCGACCACGTCGTCGCGATTGACGCCGCGGGCAAAGCCGGGCGTCTTCAGCTTCTTCTTGACCGACTTCACCGTCAGCGTGGAGATCCCCTCGGGGCGCACCAGGCCGCAGGCGTGCACGAACCCCGAGATCTCGTCACAGGCAAACAGCGTGCGCTCCAGCAGCGACTCGCGGGCGACGCCGGTGTGGCTGCCGTGCGAGAGCACCGCCCGCACGAACCACTCGGGGTAGCCGTGCTCACGCAGCACCGGAGCCCCGTCCTGGGGATGCTGATCGAGCGTGGGGTGTCGCTCGTAGTCGAAGTCGTGGAGCAGCGCGACATTGCCCCACTCGGCCTCGTTCTCACCGAACTTGACGGCGTACGCCCGGGTGGCGGCCTCGACCGCCAGCGCGTGGCGCAGCAGCGCCTCCGTGGTTGTCCACTCGGTCAGAAGCGCCCACGCTGCGTCCCGATCGGCTGCGACATTGACTGTCATGGCGAGCGAGTGTACCAACGAAGTGGCAGGAACCAACCGGGGTGAGCGCGAATGCGGCTACCCTCACCCTTGACGACGTTGGAGGCGCGTCCGCTGATGGCGATTGCAACCCGAGAAGGTACCGTGGAGACATTCGTAATCGAGGGTGGTGTCCCGCTCTCCGGTCGAGTGCGCCCGGCCGGAAACAAGAACGCGGCACTGCCGATCCTCGCCGCATGTCTGCTGACCGCCGATCCGGTCACGCTGGAGAACGTCCCCCGGATCCGTGACGTCGAGGCGATGATCGAACTTCTGGTCGACATCGGCGCCGAGGTCGAGTGGGGCGAAGACAACACCTTGCGGGTGTGGGCGGCCGAGATCACGTCGACCACTCTCGATCCTGAGCTGTGCACCCGCATCCGCGCATCGATCCTGCTGGCGGGGCCGTTGCTGGCCCGCTTTGGCTCTGCCGATGTCCCGCCACCCGGCGGCGATGTGATCGGGCGCCGTCGGGTCGATACCCACCTGATGGCGTTCTCAGCGCTCGGAGCCGATGTGGACGTCAACCGCGAATACCATCTCCGTGCGCCCCGCGGACTGGTCGGCGGCGACCTGTACCTGGACGAGGCGTCGGTGACCGGCACCGAGAATGCCATCATGGCCGCGGTGCTGGCGGGCGGCACGACGAGCATCTACAACGCCGCCTGCGAACCACATGTGCAGGATCTTTGTCACCTCTTGAACGCGATGGGCGCCGGGATCGAGGGCATCGGCTCGAACATGCTGACGATCCACGGTGTGCAGACGCTGCACGGCTGTCGCCACCGAGTCGGACCGGACCACATCGAGGTGGCATCGTTCATCGGACTGGCGGCCGTCACCGGCGGCGACCTGGTGATCGAGGATGCCGCGGTCGAGCATCTCCGCTCGATCCGTCACGCCTTCTCACGGCTGGGCGTGGAGATCGAGACGCACGGTCCCGACGCGCATATCTCGCCGGGCCAGTCGCTGACGATCGTCGATGACGTGCACGCCCAGATCCCGAAGCTCGAGGACGGGCCGTGGCCGATGTTCCCGGCCGACCTGACGTCGATCGCGGTGGCGGTCGCGACCCAGGCCACCGGCACCGTGCTGATCTTCGAGAAGATGTTCGAGAACCGGCTGTTCTTCACCGACAAGCTGGTGTCGATGGGCGCGCGGATCGTGTTGTGCGACCCCCATCGCGCGGTCATCACCGGCCCGGCTCAGCTGTACGGCGAGCGGATGGCCAGTCCCGACATCCGCGCCGGCATGGCCATGCTGATCGCCGCGTTGTGCGCCGAAGGCACCAGCCGGATCGGGAACGTGGGCGAGATCGATCGCGGCTACGAGCGGATCGACGAGCGCCTGCGCGCGCTGGGTGCTCGCATCGAGCGCACCCAAGTGTAGAGCCGCTCCTCGCTGAACTTTCGGCGCGTTGAACGCCGAGCCGGATACGATCCGCCGATGGAGCGTCTGAGCATCACCCGGGACAGGGTGGTCGCCGCAGCTGTGGGCCTGCGACCGACACTCGAGGCGCGCGAGGATGTGCGTCGCACCGTGGCCGACATCATCGACATGGTCCGGCGTGGCGGCGATGACGCACTGCGTCGCCTGACCTCGCGGCTGGACGGCGCCGATCTGGCGCAGAGCCGGGTCAAGGCCGGCGAACTCTCGCGCGCGCTGGATGGAATCGATCCGGCGGTCAAGGAAGCGATCGAGCTCCTGGCAGCCAATCTGCGGACGGTCGCGACCGAGCTGCTGCCGCCGCCCACGCGGGTGGAGCTTCCCCAGGGCCAGATCGTCTCGACTCGCCACGTGCCGGTGCAGCGGGCCGGCCTGTACGTGCCCGGTGGCGGTGCCGCATATCCGTCCAGTGCGGTGATGGCGATCGTCCCGGCTCAGGTCGCGGGTGTGCCCCAGATCTGCGTCTGCTCTCCGCCGGCAGCCGACGGCCGCGTGCATTCCGCCATCCTGGCCGTCTGTGCGCTTCTGGGAGTGACCGAGGTGTATGCCGCGGGCGGTGCCCAGGCGGTGGCGGCGATGGCGCTCGGTACCGAGGCGATCCCGGCAGTGGACGTCGTCGTCGGTCCCGGAAACGCCTACGTGGAGGAGGCCAAACGGCGCCTGTTCGGCGAGGTCGGAATCGAATCGCTGGCCGGGCCCAGCGAGCTGATCATCCTGGCCGACGCCACCGCCCCGGCTGAGCACCTGGCATGGGACCTGATGGCGCAGGCCGAGCACGGTTCGGGCGCCCAGTCGGTGCTGGTCAGCCCCGACCCGGACGTGATCGCCGCCGTGGCCGAGCACCTGGCGGAGGGCGACGTGACGCTGATCGAGACCGACTCTTGGGAGACGGCGATCGCCTTCGTGAACGAGTACGCCCCTGAGCACCTGCAGCTGGCCGTGGCCGATCCGGCCGCTGTGCTGGAACAGATCGTGCACGCCGGAGCGATCTTCCTGGGGCCTCACTCGGGGGCGGCCTTCGGCGACTATGTGGCCGGCTCGAATCACATCCTGCCGACCGCCGGAAACGCACGCTTCGCGTCGGGGCTGGGGCCGGTGGTGTACCTGCGCGCCCAGGAGATCGTCGAGATTCCCGAGTCCGCCGTGGCCGCTCTGGAACCGCCGCTGGTCGCGCTGGCCCTCGCTGAGGGACTTCCCAATCACGCCCGCTCGGCCTCCATCCGAGCCGAACGGCTCACCAAACCCTCGAAAGGACTTCCCAGTTGATGCAGCTCAATCGTGAGGTGATCGCGGCCGACGGCGCCCCCAAGCCGTTCGCGGGTGCTCCCTACAACCAGGCCATCCGGGCCGGGAACTTCGTGTTCTGCGCGGGCCAGGTGGGCCTCGACCCGGACACGGGCGCGTTGGTCGAGGGCGGCATCGAAGCTCAGACGCGGCGGGTGCTGGACAACGTCGTGGCGGTGCTGGCGGGCGCCGGCCTGACCCCTGCGCATGTCGTCAAGACCACGGTGTTCGTCGCCGATCTGGGGGACTTTGCCGCCGTCAACGCGATCTACGCCGAGTACTTCACGCACGATCCGCCGGCTCGCTCGACCGTTCAGGTGGCGGCGCTGCCGGCCGGGGCGGCCGTTGAGATCGAGGTGGTCGCGGCCGACTGACCAACCGTCGGGTTGCCCCCGCCGCGCCGTAGGATTCGGGTATGCGGCCAACCGAACTGATCGTCACGCACGCCAACGCCGACTTCGACGCGTTCGGCTCCGCTCTGGCGGCGCGCAGGCTGTATCCCGGCGCCGTGATCCGGCTTCCCGGCGGGGTCAACCGCAATGTGCGGGCTTTCATCGCCCTGCACGCCGACGAGCTCGCGATTCCCGATCCGGCCAGAATCGAGCTGGACGCCGTAGAGCGGGTGATCGTGATCGAGGCAGGACGGCTGAGCCGCCTGGGCGATCTCGCCGATGTGATCGAACGCGACGGGGTCGAGGTGGCGCTGTTCGATCACCACGACCGGCACGCCGAACCGGCATGGGTGACGCCGGGCTCGCGCGTGGTCTCGGAGGACGGTGCGCTGTGCTCCACCATGGTCGGGATCCTGGCCGAGCGCGGGCTCGATCCCACCCCGACCGAGGCGACCGCGCTGGCGCTGGGAATCCACGAGGACACCGGCTCGCTGACCCATCTGACCACCACCGAGCGCGACATCGAGGCGCTGGCGTGGTGCGTCCGCCACGGTGCGGCCCAGGAACTGATCGCGGAGTTTCTGCGAACGCCGCTCTCGGGCGACCAGCGCGAGTTGCTGACCGTATTGATGGAGTCCGCCGAGACACATCAGGTCGCCGGCATTCCGGTGCTGATCGCCGCCGCCCGCTGGCCTCACCACATCGCGGCGGTGTCGACCCTGGCCTCCAAGATCGTGGAGCTCACCGACGTGCGCGTGCTGGTGATGCTGGTCGAGATGGACGGGCGGGTATTCGTCGTCGGCCGCAGCCGCACTCCGGTGATGGACGTGTGCGCGGTGCTGGAAGGCCTCGGCGGCGGCGGTCACGCTCCCGCTGCATCCGCGATCGTCCGCGATCGTGACCTCGAGCAGGTCCGCGCGGCGGTGCTGGCGGAGCTTCCGGCCGGCGTCACCGCCGGTGCCCGCGCCCGCGACATCATGTCCGCGCCCGCCTGGTTCATCAACCACGAGGTGACCGTGGAGCAGGCCATGGCCGAGTGCCGCCGGCGACAGACCTCCGGGGTGCAGGTGGAGGCCGACGGCGTGCTGGTGGGTGCGGTTGCCCGTGAGGATCTCGACCGCGCGCTGGGTCACCGGCTTGGCCATGCGCCGGTTCGGGCGGTGATGTCCTTGGAGGTCGCCACCATCGCTCCCGACGCAACCCTGACCGAGGTGCAGCACGCGATCGTGAAGGCGCGGGCCGGACGTGTGGCGGTGGTCACGGATGTCGACGGCGGCCATCCGGCTGCGGCGGATGTCTTGGGAGTGGTCACTCGCACCGATCTTCTGGGCGCTCTCAGCCCGCGCCCGCCGGAGCCGCCCGAGACGCCGGAGACCGAGGTGGGCGAGGCCTTGCGAGGCCGCCGGGAGCTCGCCCCGCTGTGGGCGGCGGTGCGGGTTGCATCCGCCGTTGTGGACGGCGTCTACCTGGTCGGTGGAGCGGTGCGCGACCTGCTCCTGGGAGCACCCAGCTTCGACATCGATATGGCTGTGGAGGGAGATGGGATCGCGTTCGCCGAGGCGCTCGCCGCCGAGCTCGGAGGGCGCATGCACCCGCACGAGCGCTTTCACACTGCGGTTGTGATCGCGGGTGAGCTGCGGATCGACGTGGCCACCGCGCGCACGGAGCACTACGAGTATCCGGCTGCGCTGCCCGTGGTCGAACACAGCTCGATCCGGCGCGACCTCCACCGCCGCGACTTCACCATCAACTCGATGGCGATCGCCGTGGATGCGGCCACCTTCGGGCTGCTGCTCGACCCTTTCGGGGGCCGCGCCGATCTGGAGGCCGGCGCGTTGCGGGTGCTCCACAACCTGTCGTTCATCGAGGATCCCACGCGGATGTTCCGGGCGGTGCGTTACGAGACCCGGTACGGCTTTGCGATGGAGCCGCACACTCTCGAGCTGGCCCGAAACACGGTGGCCATGGGGCTGGTGAGCGAGGTATCCGGCGCCCGCCTGCGCGATGAGCTGCTCGCCATCCTGGAGGACCCCCGCGCCCCGGCGGCGCTGACGCGGATGGATCAGCTCGGCCTCGCCCGCGCCCTGCACCCGGCGCTCGACTGCTCTCCCGAGACAATCCAGCTGATCGAGCGGATCGACGCATTGCGCCTCTCCCACCAGCCCGAGCTCGCTCCCTGGCGGGCGAGGTTCGCCGCCGTCGCCCGCGGTGTCGAGCCGGATCAGCTGGAGCCGTGGCTGGAGTGGCTGCGGATTCGGCGGCGGGATGCCCACACAATTTCGCTGGCGGCAGCGCTGCCTCCGCGGCTGTTGGGGCCGTTGGAGCAGGCCGCGACTCCTGCCGACGTCGCCGAGCTGCTGGCGCCCCAACCGGTCGAGGTGGCGATCGTGACTGCGGCGCTCGGCTCGGCCGCCGCGCAGGCGTATCTCGACGCCGGTGCCGTGGTCACCCTCGAGCTGGATGGGACTTCGCTCCAGCGTGAGTTTGGCCTCGTCCCGTCGCCCAAGGTGGGGGCGGTGCTGGCGGAGCTGCTGCGGCGCAAGCGAAACGGGCAGATCGACGGTCGCGAGCAGGAGCTCGAGGCCGCCCGGTTGATCCTGGCGGAGGACGCGTGACGACCCTCCGCTGGGACTCAGCGCCGGCTGGGGTGACGGTGGCGTTCACAGGCCGCACCGGCGGCGTCAGCGAGGGGCCGTTTGCCAGCCTCAACCTGGGTGCGTTGACCGATGACGACCCCGACGCGGTACGCGAGAATCGTCGCCGCGCGGTCGAGGCGGTCGGCGCTGATCCCAACGATGCCACCATGGCGTGGCAGGTGGCGGGGGCGGAGGTGCGGGAGGTGACCGCGACGCCCGGCTCGGGTCGCTTCATGCAGCCGGGGCGGGAGCCGTTCCCCAAGTCGGACGGCCTGGTGACCTCGCTCCCGGGAAAGCCGCTGGTGTTGCTGGCAGCCGATTGCCTTCCGATTGCGATCGCCCGCACCGACGGATCGCGGTTGGCCGTGCTGCACGCCGGCTGGCAGGGACTGCTGGCGGGCATCTGCGAGCGGGGAGTCGCCCAGGTCGGCCCCGGCGCGGTGGCGATGGTCGGCCCGGGGGCGGGACCATGCTGTTACGAGGTCAAGGACGACGTCGGCAAGCCGCTCCGGGCGGCCTTCGGCGAACCGGTCGTACGCGACGGCTGTGCCGACCTGTGGTACGCCGCCCGCACCGCCTTGGAGCGGGCCGGGGTCGAGCACGTCGAGGTGGCAGGTCGATGCACGATCTGTCGTCCCCAGGAGTACTTCTCCCACCGGCGTGATCGCGGCCGCACCGGCCGTCAGGGGGTGGTCGGTGTACGTGGTTCCTGATCCCGCCGTGATCGCTGCGAACCTGGCCCGAATCCGATCTGAGATCGGGCCCGAGGTCGAGATCCTGGCCGCCACCAAGTACGTCGACGTGGACGGCATGGAGGCGCTCCGGGCGGGCGGTGTGACACTGGTCGGGGAGAACCGAAGCGATGCGTTGGCCGCCAAGCAGGAGCTGTTTGCCGACAGCTTCACCTGGGACTTCATCGGTCACCTGCAGAGCCGCAAGGTGCGTGACGTGGTCGGGCGGGTGCGGCTGATCCATGCGATCGACTCGCCGTCTGTGTGCGCCCAGATCCAGTCGCGGTCATCACAGCCGGTCGACTGCCTGCTGCAGGTGAACGTCGCCGGCGAGGAGTCCAAGGCCGGCGTTGCGCCCGATCAGGCCGACCGGTTCTTGGAGCAGGCATCCGAGTTCGGGAGCGTGCGGTTCTGCGGATTGATGACGATGCCGCCGCTGGCGGAGCAGCCGAGCGAGGCCGCCCCGTGGTTCGCGGCACTTCGCGATCTGCGCGATGCACTCGCTCCGAACTGGGCCGGTCGGCACGAACTGACGCAGCTTTCGATGGGCACGAGCCAGGATTACGCCGTGGCAGCGCAGGAAGGCGCTACCATCGTGCGGCTAGGAAGTGTCCTGCTCAAGCGGTAGAGTCTTTGGAGATGGCCATCAAGGACATGTGGAATTCGACCCTGGTCTACTTCGGCGTGCGCGAAGAGGAGTGGGGTGACGAGTATTACGAGGACGGTACCGCCGCCAACGAAGACCTCGAGCGCGGCTACTCCGAGCGGCCCAATGTGCGCCGGCTTTCGCCGAGACGCCGGTCGGGCTCGGAGTTTGACGAGATCTTCAGCGACGAGCCGCCCGTACGCGCCCCCAGCCGCTCGACCCGGGCCGCCGCTCCGGCTCCGCCGCAGAACGGGCATCGCGAGGCGCCGCAGGTGTCGCTGGTCGTCCCAAAGACGTTCAACGACGCCCAGACTGTGGCGGACAAGCTCAAGGCCGAAGTGCCGGTGATCATCAACCTCCAGACCGCCGATGCCGATCTCACCCGACGGCTGATCGACTTCGCCAGCGGCCTCACCTATGCACTGGACGGTTCGATGCAGCGGGTGGCCGATCGCGTGTTCCTGCTGACGCCGCACGCGGTCAAGGTTTCGGCAGAGGACAAGGCGCTGCTGATGGAGCGCGGCTTCTTCAACCAGTACTAGCGGGCCGGTGGTGGCGGTACGCTCTGGCCTGACATGACCAACGTCGCCTCCACCATCGGTCTGATCGGCTCCGGCAACATGGCCTCCGCCATGGTCAGCGGGTGGGTCAAGGCAGATCCCGAGATGGCCGGCCGGATCTTGGTCACCGATCGGGGGTCCGGCAGGGCTGACGCGCTCGCATTGAAGCACGGCGTGCGTCACGTGGCCGGCAACCATGATCTGGTCGAGGCGTCCACGATGGTCGTGCTGGCGGTGAAGCCGGTGGATGTCGAGCGGGTGCTGCGCGAGATCTCCGACCTGATCACACCCACCAAGGCGATTGCCTCGGTGGCCGCAGGTGTGCGCATCGCCACCTTGGAGACCATCCTGGACGTGGACGCGCCGGTGTTTCGGTTGATGCCGAACGTCGGAGTGCGAGTGGGGGCGGGGACGCTGGCCTTCTCGTCTGGCCGGTTCACCGACACCGCCGCGGAGGAGGCGGTGCTCGAGCTGTTCTCGCTGCTGGGCGAGGTGGTGCCGCTGGACGAGCGGCTGTTCGACGCGGCCACCGCGCTGTCGGGTTCGGGGCCGGCATTCCTGGGTCTGATCCTGGAGGCCTTCGAGGATGCCGGCATCGTCAGCGGCCTGACCTACGACGACGCCCGCCGGTTGCTGCTCTCGACCGTGGCCGGCACCGCGGAGTTGCTGCGAGCCGAGGAGCTCTCCTGCAGCGCGCTTCGGCGAATGGTGACCTCTCCCGGGGGTACCGCGGCGGCGGGGTTGGCCGAGATGGAGCGCCACGGTGTGCGCGGCGCGGTGATCGACGGTGTCACCGCCGCGATGCGCCGCGCCGGAGAGCTGGGGTAGGCGTGACCACGATCGATTGGATCGATCAGTTCATCCAATCCCTCAGCCTGATCTACATCGGGTTCATCTTTCTGCATGTGATCCTGGGCATGCTCCAGACCAGCTACAGCCCCTGGCTGGGCCGGCTGCGAGGCCTGACCTACGACACCGTCGAACCGTTCCTGCAGGTGTTCCGGCGGGTGCTGCCGCCGATGGGCGGGCTCGATCTCAGCCCCATGGTGGCGTCGTTTGCGGTGCTGATCGGCGCCCAGATCACCCAGGTGATCATCAACTCCTTCCAGTGACTTCGATGAAGGACTCCGCTCAGACGCCCCGAACCGAGCGGCATGGCTATCTCACCTGTGGAACTCAGACATGAACGACCCGCTGTCCGCCTGATCGGATACAGCCGCGCCGACGTCGACCAGTTGATCGGCGACGCCACCGACGCGTACGAGACGGTCTGGCGCGAACGCGCTGACCTGGACGACCGCGTGCACTACCTCGAGCAGAAGCTCTCGAGTGTGGCCGAGACCGAAGAAGCCCTCCGAAACGCGCTGATCACCGCCGAGAAAGTGGCCGACGAGCGCCGAGCCCAGGCATCACGTGACGCCGAGCTGGTTGTGCGCGAGGCCGAGGTGCGCGCGCGGGAGATCCTTCACAGCGCCTATGCCGAGCGCGAGCGGATCCGTCAGGAGACCGCCCGGCTGCGCGGCGAGGAAGCCGAATTCCGGCTGCGGCTGCGATCGCTCCTGGGCACAACGCTCCAGATCGTGCGCGACCACGAAGAGGATCTGGTGCACGCCCCGGTGCCGGTGGCGCCCGCGATCGAGAGCGAGCCCGAACTGCACGCCGACGACGCTCCCGAACCTGCCTGATATATCCGCCTGGGTATACTCACTCTCGTGTTGGAGGGTGTCGATATCGAGGCCACGCGCAAGCGTCTGACCGAAGAGCGGATGCGGGTGGCCGCGGAGCGCCGGCGCCTTCTGGACGATACGTCGCGCTCGATCGAGGAGGTCTTCGACGACGGCGGCGCCGCCTCGCACCTGGGTGATAGCGCAAGTCACACGCTCGATCGTGAGATCGACCTGTCGATCGAGGACAACGCAGACCATCTGCTGGCCGCCATCGACGCCGCCCTGGCGCGGATCGACGACGGCACCTACGGTGTATGTCAGCGATGTGGAAAGACGATCGATCTCGAGCGGTTGGAGGCTCTGCCGTACGCGACCCAGTGCATCCAGTGCAAGCGTCTGGAGGAGAGGGGCTGATCCGGGCAGACGCAGCGCCGCAGCCCGCGCCTCGCGCGGGCTCGCTGCAGTGGGCGGGGATGCTCGCGGTTGCGGTCGTGGCGATCGTGGCCGACCAGGTGACCAAGCGCGCGATCGAGCAGCAGATGGCGCTCGAGCAATCGCACCAGGTGTTTCCGGGACTGGCCATCACCCGTGTTCGTAACGACGGCATCGCCTTCGGCATCCTGCCCGGCCGGATCGGGATCGTGTCGATCCTGACGGTGATCGCGGTGGGCTGGATGCTGGCGCACTTTGCCCGCAGCGGCTCGCGCCACGTGCTGTTTCCCGTGGCTTTGGGACTGTTGGTCGGCGGCAGTCTCTCGAATCTGATCGACCGGGTCGCCCACGGACACGTGACCGACTTCATCGACGTGAGTCACTGGCCGACCTTCAACCTGGCCGATACCTTCATCGTGATCGGCGTGGCGCTGCTCGTGTTCGGCCTCTGGCGGCTGGATCGTGAGGCTCCCGCCGCTCCCGAGACCATGTGACCGACCACATGGTCACCGCCGAGCATGAGGGTGTCCGGCTGGATCGGTTCGTGGCGGCGCAGCCCGGAGTCGGTACCCGCGCTGCGGCGGAGCGGTTGGTCGCGGCGGGGGCGGTCACGGTCGACGGCCGGGTCAGGTCGAAGTCCTACCGGCTCACGGCTGGGGAGTCGGTCGGAATCACCGAGACGGCGGCGCCCGAACTGGACTCGGGGCCTCTGCCGGATGTCCCCGTCGTGTTCGAGGATGACCGACTGATGGTGGTGGACAAGCCGGCGGGGATGCTCACGCACGCTGCGCCGGGAGCGACCGGGCCGACCCTGGTGGAGGTGCTCCAGGGCCGCAGCGGAGGCGGCCCTGAGGATCGAGCGGGGATCGTGCACCGGCTCGATCGAGACACCTCGGGGCTGCTGGTCGTCGCCCGGGACGAGATCACCTTGGGAAAGCTCCAGTCGCAGCTGCGCCGCCGCCAGATCAGCCGGGTGTACACGGCTCTGGTGCGTGGCCGCCCGCCGTCGCGCACAGGCCGGATCGAGGCGCCCATCGGCCGCGATCGGCGACAGCCGGCACGGGTTTCGACCGACACCGACGTGCCGCGGGAAGCCGTGACCCGGTTTGAGCTGATCGAAGCGCTGCCCGACCGGTCACTCCTCCGAGTCGAACTCGAGACCGGGCGGACCCACCAGATCCGGGTGCACCTGCAGGCCATCGGCCATCCGGTGGTGGGCGATCCCGTCTACGGCCACGGCCCCGAGCTGGGCCTGGAGCGCCAGTTCCTGCACGCCGCCGAGCTCTCGTTTCAGCATCCGTGGACGGGTGAGCCGGTGCTGGCCCACTCCCCGCTGCCCCCCGACCTGGCCACCGCCCTCAACGCAGCCAGGCCGTGAATAAAAGGTGCCAGGCACCTTTTATTCACCACGTCGTCTAAACTTTCGCTCGACCTGTACGTCCCCGACCCGGTGGAACACGGCGCCGGCGGTGTCTCGCTGTATCTGCGGCGGGATTCCGGCAGTCGCCACCGGCTGAGTTCATCCAACCGATCAGGAGAAGTGACTTGCCCTCAGCGACCATGCGTGAGCTGCTCGAGGCCGGAGTGCATTTCGGCCATCAGACGCGGCGATGGAATCCCAAGATGCGCCGATTCATCTTCGGCGAGCGAAACGGCATCTACATCATCGACCTGCAGCAGACCTCCGATCTGCTCGACGATGCCGCCCAGTATCTGCGAAACATTGGCGAGCGCAACGGCAGCGTGCTGTTCGTGGGCACCAAGAAACAGTGCCAGGACGCCGTCGAGACGCACGCCGGCCGGGTCGGCATGCCCTACGTCAACCACCGCTGGCTGGGTGGTCTGCTGACGAACTACCGCACGATCCAGGATCGGATCGCCGCTCTGCACGAGCTCCGCCGCCAGAAGAGCGACGGCCAGCTGGAGCTGCTGCCGGCCAAGGAGCGCCAGGTCGCGCTGTCCAATCTGGAGAAGCTCGAGACCAACCTCGGTGGGGTTGCCGACACGCGCAAGCTTCCCGATGCGGTGGTCGTGATCGACATGAAGAAGGAAGCGCTGGCCGTGCGCGAGGCCCGCCGGCTCCACATCCCGGTGGTCGGTCTGGTGGACACCAACTGCGATCCCGACGACGCCGACTTTGTGATCCCCGGCAATGACGACGCCATCCGCTCGTCCGACCTGATTGTGCGCGTGCTCGCCGATGCGGTCGCCGACGGCCGCAACCTCGGCATCAAGGCCGCCGACTTCGCCGCAGCCCAGGCGGCTGCCGAAGCCGCTGCCGCCGAGGCCGCTGCCGAAGCCGAGGCAGCCGGTGAGGCTGTTCCTGAAGCCGGGGCGGAGGCCCCGGCGGAAGCAGACGCCGCGGCTGCCCCGGAGGCTGAGCCTGAGGCCGTTGCGGCTGCGGAGCCGGAGGCCGAGCCGGCTGCGGAGACTCCCGCCGAACCGTCGAACGAGAGTGGGGAGGCCGAGTGAGCGACGCCACCTATACGCCGTCGGCTGCCGAGGTCAAGGCGCTGCGTGACACCACTCAAGCCGGCATGATGGACTGCAAGCGGGCGCTGGCCGAAGCCGGCGGCGACATGGACGCGGCGGTCAAGCTGCTGCGCGAGAAGGGCATCGCCTCGGCCAACAAGCGCTCAGGGCGCGGCACCGGCGAGGGCCTGATCGAGACCTACGTGCATGCGGGCGGCCGGATCGGATCGATGGTCGAAGTCGGATGCGAAACCGACTTTGTCGCGCGCACGGACGACTTCCGCGGGTTCTGCCGCAAGGTCGCGCTGCAGATCGCCGCTGCCCGAGACCTGCGGTTCGTGTCGGAGAGCGACATTCCCGAGGACTTCAAGGCGGCTGAGCTGGAGATCTTCCGGGCCAAGGCCGCAGCGGAGGGCAAGCCCGAGGCGATGCTGGAGAAGATCGCCGCCGGCATGTGGACGAAGTCGCTGACCGACTACGTGCTGGCGAATCAGCCGTCGATCCGGCCGGAGGACGACGGCAAGACGATCGAGACGCTGCGCGCACAGCTGGCCGGGACGCTCGGCGAGAACATCGAGATCAAGCGCTTCGCGCGATTCGAGGTGGGCGCCGGGTGAGCGAGTTTCGCAGGATCCTTTTGAAGCTCTCGGGTGAGGCGCTGATGGGAAACCGCGACTACGGGCAGGACCCAGATCGAATCAGCGCCATTGCCCGGGCCGTTCACGAGGTCGCCGCCGGCGGTGTCGAGCTTGCGATCGTGGTCGGCGGCGGGAACATCCTGCGAGGCACGCAGGAGGCCGCCAAGGGGATGGATCGAGCCACCGCGGACTACGCCGGCATGCTGGCCACCGTGCTGAATGCGCTGACCGTTCAGGATGCGCTGGAACAGCTGGGCACCCACACGCGGGTGATGTCGGCGATCGACGTGGCCGAGGTGGCCGAGCCGTACATCCGCCGGCGGGCGATCAGGCACCTCGAGAAGGGCCGGATCGTGATCTTCGCCGCCGGTACCGGCAACCCGTTCTTCACCACCGACACCGCCGCTGCGCTGCGCGCGCTGGAGATCGGTGCGCAGGCGATCCTGATGGGCAAGAACGGCGTCGAGGGAGTGATGGACGACGATCCCCGCACCAACCCCGATGCCCGGCTGCTGCGCGACCTGACGCACATCGAGGCGATCGAGCGCGGTCTCAAGGTGATGGACTCGACGGCGCTGTCGCTGTGCATGGACAATCGTGTGCCGCTGTACGTGTTCAACCTCGATGACGAGCGTAACATCGGCAGGGTGGTTGCCGGCGAACGGGTCGGCACCGTGATCTCGGCTCACAAGGTTCCCGTGGAGGTTTCATCATGATCGAGGATGTGCTGTCCGACGCGTCACGGCGGATGGACAAGAGCGTCGAAGCGGCCAAGCACGAGTTCACCACGATCCGCACCGGACGCGCCTCGGCGGCGCTGCTGGATCGCATCCAGGTGAACGCCTACGGCAGCCAGATGCCCGTCAATCAGCTCGCCACGATCAGCGTGCCGGAGCCCCGCATGCTCACGATCACGCCGTTCGACAAGGGCACCATGAAGGACATCGAGCGGGCGATCCTGGAGTCCGACCTTGGTCTCACGCCCGCCAACGACGGCCAGCTGATCCGGCTGCCGATCCCTCAGCTCACCGAGGAGCGCCGCAAGGAGCTGGTGAAGCAGGTGCGGCACATGGCCGAGGAGGGGCGGGTGGCTGCCCGCAACATCCGCCGCGACGCCATTCACCACCTCAAGGAGCTCGAGAAGGGCGGCGACGTCGGCTCCGATGATGTGCATCGCGCGGAGGACCGGTTGCAGAAGCTCACGGACGCTCACACGGCGGCCATCGACTCGGCGCTCAAGGGCAAAGAGGCCGAGATCATGGAAGTGTGACCGCGGCGCTTCTGCGGAAGCAGCGGCGGCTGCTGCGCGCGCTGAGACTGGCGCGCTCAGAGACGCCGGAGCGCCCGATCGCCGATCACGCCGAGAACGTGGCGGTGATCATGGACGGCAACGGACGGTGGGCGAAGTCACGCAACCTCCCGCTCTTGGCCGGGCACCGAGCCGGCACCAAGGCGCTGCGGCGTACGGTTGAGGCGGCTCCCGACCTGGGTGTCCGCAGCCTGGCGGTGTTTGCATTCTCCACCGAAAACTGGGGCCGGCCGGACGACGAGGTGGCGGATCTGATGGTCCTGTTCGAGGAGACCATCCGTGAGCAGTTCCCCGATCTGCACCGCCAGGGCGTGCGCATCCACTTCATCGGACGCCGCGACCGCTGCCCAGACAGCCTGCGCGAGCTGATGCAGGATATGGAGCAGCGTACAGCCGACAACACCCGCCTGGATCTGTGGGTGGCGTTCGACTACGGCGCGCGCGACGAGATCGTGGCCGCGGCACGACAATTGGTCTCCGACGGACTTCAACCCGACGCGATCGACGAGCGGGCCGTCGCGGCCCGTCTGTACGCTCCCGATATGCCCGATCCCGACCTCGTGATCCGTACGTCCGGCGAGTTGCGCGTGTCGAACTTCCTGCTGTGGCAGGCCGCGTATGCCGAGTTTCATTTCACGCCCACCCTGTGGCCGGATTTCGACAGCGGGGATCTGCGCGAGGCGCTCGAGGCCTACGCCGGGCGCAGGCGCAGATTCGGGCGTCGGTGAACGCACTGATCTCGCGCGTGGTGATTGCGATTCCGCTGCTGATCTTCGCGGTGTACGCGGTGTACGTCGGTGGCTGGGTGATGACCGCGGCGGCGGTCGTAACCGCGGTCGTGGCGGTGCACGAGCTGTATGTGATGACCCGCGAGTTCCGGCCGCTGATTCCGGCCGGCATGCTGGGCGTGATCCTGATACCGATCGCGATTCACCAGGGCGGACTGGCGTGGGCGACCGCACCGCTGTTCGGGGCGCTGCTCCTGGCGTTCTGGCTCTCGGCCGTGGGCGACGTTCGCCAGCATGCGGTGGTGCAGCTGGCCGTGACGCTCTTGGGCGTGGTGTGGGTGGGTCTCGGCCTGGGCCTGCTGGTCGCGATTCGCGACATCCCCGGACCGGGCGAGTGGGGGCGGGTGCTGCTGCTGGCGGTGTTCCTGGGAGTGTGGCTCTCGGATACCGCTGCGTACCTCTTCGGGCGCATGTTCGGACACCGCCGGCTGGCCGGTCAGATCTCGCCCAACAAGACGGTGGAGGGGCTGGTCGCCGGCTTGGTCTGCGGTTTTCTGGCAGTCTTCTTCACGGTGTACCACCAGCCGTCCTCACAGCCGTTGTCGCCGATCCACGCCACCGAGTTCGCGCTTGCGATCACGATCGCAGGGCCGGTCGGCGACCTGTTCGAGTCCTACCTCAAGCGCGACATGGGCGTAAAGGACACCGGCCGCATCCTGGGCGGGCACGGCGGCGTGCTGGATCGCATCGACGCGCTGCTGTTTGCCGGGGCGGCTGCGTATTTCGTGGCGCTGGCGATTGGACGGGCGTGATCCGGCGGCGCAGCAAGCTCGGATTCCGTGGCCGGCTGGAGGCGCTCAGCTCCGATCGCGACCTGCTCGGCCGGGCGGTGGCGGCGGTGTGCGAGCGACACCCCGAACTGGCGGCGGCGGAGCGGTCTGCATGGTTCGGGTGGGAGCTCGACGACCACCACCCGCCGCGATACGCAGCGGTCGGCTGCGATCACCGCGGGTTCGTGGTCGACGCGGTGTCGGGGCACATCCTGTGGGCGAGCGAGATCGCCGGTGAGGCCGAGCTGCCGCGGTCGCTGGCAGCCATCGCCCGCTGATCGGATCCCAACCTGCGCTGGTTACACTGATCGCAGGATGAGATCTGTCGCCATTCTCGGAGCAACCGGATCGATCGGCCTACAGGCGCTCGAGATCGTCGCCGAAAACCCCGACCTGACGGTCTGCGGCCTGGCTGCTGCCACCAGTGCCGATCAGCTGGTCGCTGCCGCCGAGGCCCATGGGGCGTCCACCATCGCTCTGACCGATCCGGCCGCCGCTGCGGCCGCCAAAGCGCGATTTGGAGGCAGCGTCCTGGAGGGCCCCGATTCGGCCGCCCAGCTGGTGCGTGAATGCGGCGCCGACGTGGTGCTGAACGGTGTTGTGGGGTCGGCCGGCCTGGCGGCCACGCTGGCGGCGTTCGAGAGCGGCGCCGACGTCGCCTTGGCCAACAAGGAGAGTCTGGTTGCCGGCGGAGCGCTGGTGCTGGAAGCCCGTGACCGCGCTCAGCGTCGCCTGCTGCCGGTCGACAGCGAGCATTCTGCTCTGGCCCAATGTCTGGAGGGCGCAGCCGACGGCTCGGTCTCGGGTCTGGTGATCACCGCTTCGGGCGGCCCCTTCCGCGGCTACACGCAGGAGCAGCTGGCGAGCGTCACCCGGGAGCAGGCGCTCAACCATCCGACCTGGAAGATGGGTGCCAAGATCACCGTCGATTCGGCCACCCTGATGAACAAGGGGCTGGAGCTGATCGAGGCCCACCACCTGTTCGGGACCGACTATGACGCCATCGAAGTGGTGGTACATCCCCAATCGATCGTGCACGGGATGGTTCGCTTTCGCGACGGGGCGCTGATCGCCCACCTGGGGCTGCCCGACATGCGCGTTCCCATCTCCTGGGCGCTCACCTACCCGCAGCGGGCCGCCACTGCCGCCCCGAGGCTCGACCTGGGGACGGCCTTCACGCTCGCGTTCGAGCCGCCGGCGGTGGACGTGTTTCGGTGCCTGCAGCTGGCACGTGACGCCGGCCGGGCGGGTGGCACCGCGCCGTGCGCCCTGAACGCGGCCAACGAGGTGGCCGTGGCGGCATTCCTCGCGGGCGGAGTCGGCTTTGCCGATATAGCGGGTGTGGTGGAACAGACGTTGGAGCGCATCGATGTGGCGCCGCTGGTTTCGCTCGAGCAGGTGCTCGAGGCCGACGCCCGTGCCCGCGTGATCGCGGGTGAGCTGGTGGCGGTGGCCGCATGAGCTATGCGATCGCGATTCTCGGCCTGCTGGTGCTGATCTTCATCCACGAGCTGGGCCACTTTGCCGCAGCCAAGGCGGTCGGCATGCGCGCGCTCAACTTCACCATCGGTTTCCCGCCGATCATCGCCGGCAAGCAGTACGGAGACACCGAGTACCGGATCGGGGCGATCCCGCTGGGTGGGTACGTCAAGATTCCGGGCATGCTGCGGCCGGAGGCCGACGATCTGTATGCGATCGACGACCTGCTGGAGCGGCCCGACCAGCTCGACCCGGCCGAGGGGTTGGAGCTGTCCAATGCCGTCGACGAGTTCCGGCTGTGCATCAACCGAAATCAGCACGATGCTGCAGCCGTTGCGCTGGAACGTGTGCGGGCCGCTGTGGCCGTCTGCGACCACTCCCTGACCGCGACCGACCGGCGCAGGGTGACGAAGAACATCGCCCGGGTGGAGGAGGCTCTCGATCCGCGCTCCTACTGGCGGTCGACCCGTACCAACCGGCTGATCGTGATCCTGGCAGGGCCGGCCATGAACGTGCTGGCCTGCTTCGTGATCCTGGTCGGCCTGTTCATCACCGGCGTACCCGAGGCCACCAAGACGGTGGCGACCGTGGTCTCACCGAGCCCCGCGGCGTCCGCCGGCCTGAAGCCGGGCGACAAGATCGTGACGGTCAACGGCCGCCACCTCACGCCCGACCAGGCCCACAACGTGATCGTCGCCAGCAACGGTGGGGTGGTGCGGATCACGGTCGACCGCAACGGCCGCGTGATCGCGCTGCCGCCCACCCACACCAAGAAGATCGACGGCGTCTACCGGCTCGGGTTCTCGTTCGGTGTGGCGCCGGTGTCGCACTCGGTGCTGTCGGCGCCGCAGATGGCGGGCTCGCAGATGTGGGCGCTGACCACCGGGACGATCGGGGCACTGGGCAATGTGGTCACCCCGCAGGGGCGGGCGCAGCTCCACAGCGTGGTGGGGATCACCCGCTACTCGGCCGATGCGGTCGACTACGGCATCTCGAGCTACCTCAGCATCCTTGCGTTCATCTCGTTGTCGCTGGCGATCTTCAACCTGCTGCCGTTCCTGCCTTTGGACGGGGGGCACGTGCTCATGATCGTGCTCGAGAAGATCCGAGGCCGCGCGGTCTCACAGGCCACCTTCGGGCGGATCTCGGCGGTCGGGATCGCTTTGATGCTGATGGCGTTTGCGATCGGCCTTCAGAACGACCTCGGCGGGTTGATCAACACGCAACCCCGCTGATCGGCGGGCGGCAGACGGTATCCTCTGCGAAATGGCTTCCGAACGCCAAATCTCCGTTGGTGGGGTGCTGATCGGCGCAGGTGCGCCGGTGGCGGTGCAGTCGATGACGCTGACCGACACCAGCGACGCCGCTGCGACCGTCGCCCAGATCACGCGCCTGGCGGAGGCAGGCTGCGATATCGCCCGGGTCGCGGTGCCCGGCCGCGCGGACGCCGACGCGCTTCCGGAGATCGTGGCCGGCTCGCCGCTGCCGGTGATCGCCGATATCCACTTCAACGCCTCACTGGCGCTGCGAGCGATCGCGGCAGGGGTCGCCGCTGTGCGCATCAACCCCGGAAACATCGGCGGGGACGACAAGGTCGAACAGGTTGTCACGGCAGCTCGGGCCGCCGGCATTCCCATGCGGATCGGAGCCAACTCCGGATCTCTTCCCGACCATCTCCGCCAGTTTGCAACCAACGACCCCGCAGGGGCGCTGGTCGAGGCTGCGCTGGAGGAGGTGCGGCTGCTGGAGCGGCTCGGCTACCACGACTTCAAGATCTCGGTCAAGAGCTCGTCCGTACCGGTCATGATCGACGCCTACCGACGGCTGGCCGACAAGGTGCCCTACCCGCTGCACCTCGGCGTGACCGAGGCCGGCCCGGTCTTTACCGGCACCGTCAAGAGCTCGATTGGGATCGGCAGCCTGCTCGCCATGGGCATCGGTGACACCATCAGGGTGTCCCTCACCGCCGACCCGGTGGAGGAGGTCAAAGTTGCCTGGGAGATGCTGCGGGTGCTCGGTCTGCGGCACAAGGGCCCGGTCATGATCGCCTGTCCGTCGTGCGGGCGCACCAACGTCGATGTGCTCGACCTGGCCGAACGGGTCGAGCGGCGCTTGGAGGACTACGACGAGGTGTTCGAGGTGGCGGTCATGGGCTGCGCCGTGAACGGCCCGGGCGAGGCCGGCGACGCCGACTTCGGCATCGCCGGCGGGAGGGATGCCGGCTTCATCTATGCCCACGGCGAGGTGCTGCGCAAGGTGCCCCAGGCGGCGCTGGTGGAAGAGCTGTTCAGCGAGGTCGACGCATGGATCGCCGGCGGCATGGTGCGACCTGAGCGCAAGACCCGGAAGCTGACGCTTCCGGTCGTCAGCGCCTAATCTGCGTTGCTACTCAGCCGCCCGGTGCTCGTCGCACCAGCGTGCGAATCGCAGATGCTTGGCCAGGTACGAGTTGATCTCGGCCATCCCGTACTCGATCCAGTCACCGATGAAGCGGTCGTCGATCTCGATCTCTGATGTGGTGTCGGGGTTCGCGTCCATGGGAGGGATGTCGCCCTTCGGAGGGCTTCTGCCGATCACCGACATGAGGTATTGGCGAACTCGGAAAGCGGTAACCTGCCACCGCCCGCGGCCTCGGCTACAGTAGGCCGCATGTTCAATTCACGGAAAGCAGCAATCGGGTACGCGACCTCGGTCGCGACGGTGCGCACCTGGCGGAACGTGGGCATCAGTCGCAAGGCCCAGCGGGTCGTCGATCGCACGCTGCGAGGCTCTCAGGAGCGCCGCCGCAAGCGCCGGCGCACGGCCGTGATTGGAGGGGCTGCAGCCTTTACGACGGCCGCCGTCATCACCTCGGCCGGGCTGGTTCTCCGCCATCGCATGGCGGGTCAGTAACTTGTCGAGCGGGGGCGGCTCCGTCGCCCCCGCTCGGTAGACTCAGGAACCCGTGCCGAACCAACCGCGCTACGCCCATCTCCACGTCCACAGCGAGTACTCGATCCTCGATGGGGCGTGTCGGATCGGCCCTCTCGTCAATCGCGCCGCAGAGTTCGGGATGCCGGCCATCGGGCTCACCGACCACGGGTCGATGGCGGGCTCGGTGGAGTTTTGCAAGGCCGGCGCCAAGGCCGGCATCAAGCCGATACTGGGCTGTGAGATCTACGTGGTCGACGACCACGCCGCGCGGCCTCAGCGCGAACGCCGCGGCCACCTGACGCTCCTGGCCGAGACGCGCGAGGGCTACCACAACCTGGTGCGGCTGGTGTCGGCCGGGTTCCTGGACGGGTACTGGTACAA
Source organism: uncultured Actinomycetes bacterium (assembly GCA_963727235.1). Classification (GTDB taxonomy): domain Bacteria; phylum Actinomycetota; class Thermoleophilia; order Gaiellales; family JAICJC01; genus CAVPTL01. The sequence continues at coordinate 72,752 of CAVSFZ010000026.1, read as the reverse complement.
GCCGCGGGTCGACCTCGAGCAGCTGGCCGCGCACGCCGACGGCATCATCGCCCTGTCGGGTTGCCTCTCGGGCCGGGTCAGCAAGGCGCTGGTGGACGGCGACGAGGCCCGCGCGCGGCAGGAGCTGGACACGCTGGTGCAGATCTTCGGCCGCGACGACGTGTACGTGGAGATCCAGGACGGCGGTATCGACATCCAGACGCAGATCACGCCGCAGCTGGTGGCGATGGCGGGAGATGCCGGGCTGCCGCTGGTGGGTACCGGCGACGTCCACTACCTGACCGCCGCCGATGCAATCCCGCACGAGGCCATGCTGTGCATTCAGACCGGAGACACGCTCGACAACCCGAACCGCTTCAAGTTCTCCAACCACGGCTTCTACCTGCGCTCGCCGCAGGAGATGTACGACCTGTTCGCACCGCGGTTCGGCGAGGAGATGCTGCGGGCCACGGTCGAGATCGCCGATCGCTGCTCCGCCACGCTCGACTTCGAGGCAACGCATCTGCCGCATTTCGATCTGCCCGGCGGTGAGACCGCCATCGCGTACCTGCGCAAGCTGGCTGAAGACGGGCTGCGCGAGCGGTACGGCAGCGAGACCCCTGAGCTGCGCCAGCGGCTGGAGTTCGAGCTCAAGACGATCGAGGAGATGGGCTTCCCCGACTACTTCCTGATCGTGTGGGACTTCATCCGGTTCGCCCGCGCCGAGGGCATCTCGGTCGGACCCGGCCGTGGGTCGGCCGCGGGATCCCTGGTCGCGTACTGCCTGCGCATCACCGACCTCGATCCGATGCGCTACTCGCTGCTGTTCGAGCGGTTCCTGAATCCCGGCCGCAAGTCGATGCCCGACGTGGACGTCGATTTTGCCGTGGCCGGGCGCGAGCGCGTGATCAACTACGTGGCCGAGAAGTACGGTCGCCGCAACGTCGCGCAGATCATCACCTTCGGCAAGATGCAGCCCAAGGCAGCCATCAAGGATGCCGGCCGGGTGATGGGGCTGCCCTACGGCGTGGTCGACCGGATCGCCAAGTTCGTCCCCGACGGCCCCAAGATCTCGTTCGACATGTGCATGAAGGCCGGCGCGGAGCTGCGCAAGAGCTACGACATCGACGAGACCACCCGCAAGGTGGTGGACATGGCCATGCCGCTGGAAGGGGTCGTGCGCAACGACTCGATTCATGCCGCGGCAGTGGTGATCGGCGACCGGCCGCTGACCGAGTACCTGCCGCTGCAGCAGAAGGGCACCGACTCCGAGGTCGTCACCCAGTTCTCGATGAACGATGTGGAGGCGCTGGGGCTGCTCAAGATGGACTTCCTGGGCCTGCGCAACCTGGACGTGATCGACCGCGCCGTGGAGCTGATCGAGGAGTCCAGCGGGGTCACCGTGGACGTCCACTCGCTGCCGTTGGACGACACCAAGACCTACGAGATGATGGCCCGCGGCGATGCCACCGGGGTGTTCCAGTTCGAATCCAGCGGCATGCGCGACGCGCTGCGCCAGGTGAGGCCCACCCGGTTCGAGGATCTGATTGCGCTGGTGGCCTTGTACCGGCCCGGCCCGATGCAGAACATCCCGCGCTACGCAGCGCGCCTCAACGGCCGGGAACAGTTCTCCTACCCCGATCCGCGGCTTGAGCCGATCCTGTCGGAGTCGGCGGGGATCTCGATCTATCAGGAGCAGCTGATGCTGATCGCCCGGGAACTGGCAGGGTTCACACCGGCCGAGGCGGACGATCTCCGCAAGGCGGTCGGCAAGAAGATCGCATCGCTGATGGCCTCGCTCAAGGACAAGTTCCTGAAAGGCTGTGCCGCCAACGGCGTCGGCGCGGCGCTGGCCCAGCAGCTGTGGGAGGACAACGAGCGCAGCGCCGACTACTCGTTCAACAAGTCGCATGCGGCCTGCTATGCGCTGATCTCGTACCAGACCGCGTACCTGCGCGCCAACCATCCGGCCGAGTACATGGCTGCTCTGATCTCCTCGGTGATGTCGACCAAGGACCGGGTGCCGTTCTACGTCGGTGAGTGCGCCGACATGGGTATCGAGGTGCTGCCGCCGGATGTGAACGAGAGCCAGTCCGACTTCGCAGTGGTGGACGGCAAGATCCGGTTCGGTCTGACGGCTGTCAAAAACGTCGGCGAGGGAGCGGTGCGGATGATCGTCGAGGCCCGCTCCGAGCGCCCGTTCGAGTCGATCTGGGACTTCTGCGAACGGGTCGACGCGACGGTGCTGAACAAGCGCATGCTGGAGAGCCTGATCGCAGCGGGGGCGTTCGACTGCTCCGGTGCAACCCGGCGGGGCAACGCCGAGGCGTTGGAACAGGCGCTCGCGGCCGGCCAGAAGATCCAGGAGGATGCTCGCCGCGGCCAGGGATCGATCTTCGACATGATGGGCGACGACGCCGCCGGCGGATCGGCCACCGTCACCCGCGTGCACCCGCAGGTGTCGACGTTGGAGTGGGATCGCGATGATCTGCTGCGACGCGAGAAGGAGGTGCTGGGGCTGTACGTCTCCAGCCATCCGCTGACGCCGCTGCGGTCGCAGCTCGCCCGCCAGGTGGACGCGCCGCTGCGGGAGTTTCCCAATCTCCGCGACGGGCAGGTCGTGACCGTGGGGGGGATCATCGCCGGTGTGCGGCAACTGGTCACCAAGAAGGGCGACACGATGGCATTCGTCCAGCTCGACGACGCCACCGACGCGATTGAGGTGATCGTGTTCGCCAAGACCTGGGAGAACGCCCGGGACGTGCTCAGCCCCGACAGCATCGTTTTGATCAAGGGCCGGGTCGAGCGCAAGTCCGACACCGAGGTGAAGCTGATGGCGATGGAGGCAACGCCGTTCGAGGCAGTCGCCGACGCCGGTGTGGTCAAGCTGCGGGTCGATGCCCGCGAGGCGCCGGCGACCATCCTGGAAGAGCTCAAGAGCCTGATCGGCGAGTACCCCGGCGAGGCGCCGGTGGAGCTTCGCATCGACACCACCGAGGGCGCCAAGGTGCTCCGCTTCGGCTCCGACTACCGGGTGCGGGCAGACGGCGACTTCATGGCCGAGGCACGGGCTCTGCTGGGCGACGCCGTCATCGCCTGACCGCGCGTATCGTGCACCCGTGACCGATCCGATCATTCGCCGCGCCCGCACGGGCGATATCCGCGACATCCACCGGATCGTCAGTGGGTACGTCGACCGGGGTGTGCTCTTGGGCAAGCAGCTCGTGACGCTGTACGAGGACGTCCAGGATTTCCGGGTGGCAGAGCTTGACGGCGCGGTGGTGGGCTGCGGGGCGGTGCACGTGATGTGGGAGGATCTGGCCGAGGTGCGCACGGTCGCTGTCGATCCGGCGTTCGTCGGCCGGGGGGTGGGGCACGCTGTGGTCGCGGAGCTGGTCAACACCGCGCGAGAGCTGGGTGTGCGGCGGGTGTTCGTACTGACCTTCGAGCACCGGTTCTTCGCCCGCCACGGCTTTCGCCAGATCGAGGGCACACCGGTGGCGCCGGAGGTGTACGCCGAGCTGCGCCGCTCCTACGACGAGGGTGTGGCGGAGTTCCTCGACCTGCCGCGGGTGAAGCCCAACACGCTGGGCAACACCCGGATGCTGCTGGAACTGTGACGAGCTGACAGTCCCATCCGCCGGCCGCCCTAGAATGTCCCGACCATGACCGTGGCGGAGTTCGACCTCGACCTGGACGTGTTCCAGGGCCCGTTCGATCTGCTGCTCGCGCTCGTCCTGCGGGAGGAGATCGAGCTGGCGGAGCTGCCGATCGCCGAGATCGTGGTCGCCTACGTCGAGCGGATGGAGGAGCGGGGCGAGATCGACCTGGAGTCAGCGACCGAGTTCGTGGTGCTGATCGCTGCGCTGCTCGAGATCAAGGTGCGGCTGCTGTTCGGGATTGAGGACTCCGACGACGAGGACATCACCGTCGAGGAGGCCGAGCAGGAGCTGATCGAGCGTCTGATCGAGTACCGCCGCTACGCCGCCGCTGCCCGCTGGCTCCACGACCGAGCCGAGGCCACACCGCGGATGTTCCGCGCCGGCCCGGCACCGCTCCAGCCGCGCCCCGAGCCGGTAATCGAGGAGTTCAGTGAGGATCCGTGGCAGCTCCACGCGGCCATGGCCACGCTGCTCACCTCTCCGCCGGAGATCGACATCAGCGTGGTGCGCCGCAAGCTGGTTCCGGTCAGCGAGTTCCTCGATCGGTTCCGCGCGCTCCTGGGTGAGCGCCGTGGCTTCGCATTCGAGGCGGCGGTGGCCGGCCTCGATCGACTGTCCCAGGCGGCCGCATTCCTGGCGGTGCTGGAGCTGTACAAGACCGGCGAGGCCGATCCGGTGCAGGCCGAGCTGTTCGGGCCGATCCGGGTTGCCCGCGGCGCGGTGCGGCGCGACCAGCCCCAGATGCCGGCGGCCGACGAAGCCGTGTCGGAGCGGGCGATCGCGTGAGTGAGCTGACCCACACCGTGGAGGCGCTGCTGTTCGTGGCCTCAGAACCGCTGTCGGTGCGTGAGTTGGCGGCGCTGACCGAGGCCGCCCCCGAGCGGATCGAGCGCGCTTTGGACGCGCTGGGTGACCGCTACGGCGAGGGACGGTCGGGAGTGGTGCTGGAGAAGGCCGCCGGCGGCTGGGGATTTCGCGCCTCGCGTGAGACTGCCCCGGCCTGCGCCCGGCTGCTGAACCGGCCGCAGACGCGCGGTATCAGCCAGGCCGGGTTGGAGACGCTTGCGATCGTGGCCTACCTCGGCCCGGTCTCGCGGCCCGACATCGCCCGCATCCGCGGAGTGTCGGCCGATGCCGGCGTCGCCGGACTGCTGGAGCGGGGGCTTGTCGAAGAGGCGGGGCGGGCTGACACGATCGGCCAACCCGTGCTGTACCGGGTCACCACTGCCTTCGCCCGCATGTTCGGGCTGGAGGAGGGGACGGCGAGCCTGCCCGCCCTGTCGGAGTTCGACCTGACTGACGCCGATCACGAGGCGCTGCGGGCACGGCTTCACCTGGTGGCTGATCAGCGTGCCGGAGCGGCTTAACCGGTTTCTGGCCTCAACCGGGCTGGCTTCCCGCCGAGCGGCCGAGGTGTACATCCGCGACGGCAGGGTGACGGTCAACGGGGAGGTGGCCGATCTCGGTACTCGCGTGTCGGACGGCGACGACGTTCGCCTCGACGGCGATCCGGTAACGGCGCAAGAGGTCGTGGTGGTGCTGCTGAACAAGCCCGCCGGGATGATCACCAGCGTCGGTGATCCCCGCGGGCGGCCGACGGTGACCGACGCGGTCACCACCGACGTCCGCGTGTTTCCGGTCGGACGCCTCGATCGGGCCACCACCGGTGCGCTCGTCCTCACCAACGACGGCGATCTGGCCCACCGGTTGATGCACCCCAAGCACGGCGTCGAGAAAACCTATCTGGTGGAGGTCGATGGGGTGCCCTCCGAGGACGCCCTCGGGCGGCTGCGCGGCGGTGTGGAGCTCGAGGACGGCATGACCCACCCGGCTGCGGTGCGAAGTGTCCGTCCCGGGCTTGTGGAGATCACCATCCACGAGGGTCGAAACCGGCAGGTGCGGCGCATGTGCGCAGCGATCGGCCATCCGGTGCAGACGCTGCATCGCAGTCGCTACGGGCCGCTGACGGTGGACGGGCTGGCGCCGGGGGCGTGGCGGGCCGTTACCGGTGACGAGCTCGAGGCCCTCCGCAATGCCTGACGTGGTCGTGATCGGCGCCGGCCTGTCGGGGCTGACAGCCGCGCACCGGCTGGCGCAGGCGGGCGCGGATGTGACGGTGCTGGAGGCTTCCGACCGAGTTGGGGGCAGAGTGTGGACGCGCCACGCGGACGGCCGGCCGTGGGAGGCCGGGGGCGAGGCGATCGACGCCACCAACGCGCATCTGCGAGGGCTGGCCGACGAGGTGGGCGCGGCGATCGTGCGTTCCGCCGTCGGTTGGGGCGATCACGGGCCGACACCGTCCGCCGCGTGGGTGGCGGGGCGACGCGGGTTCGAGTCGCCGCCGGGATACGTCGCGCTGCTGGATGAGATCGAGCGGTTGGGGCAGCACCCCGACCCTTCCACCGACGCGGTCAGCGTGGGCGGCTGGCTGCGCTCCCGCGAGGCAGCCCCATTCGACCGGGCGGTGGCCGAGACGATGATCTCGGTGGTGGCCGCAACCGTCCCGCTGGAGCGCATGTCACTGCATGCACTGGCCCTCAAGGACGCCGCCCGGGGCGGCGCCCGTTCTGACTCGGAGTTTCGCTTTGGCGAGGGAGCGGGAGGATTCGCTGAGCGGATCGCGGCGGGGCTGGGAGCTCGAGTGCGCCTGCAGTCATCAGTGCTGGCGCTGCGGAATGCTGCTTCCGGGGTGGAGGTCTCCCTGGCCGGCGGCGAGGTGGTCAATGCTCCCCGCGCGGTGGTGGCGATACCGTTGTACGCCCACGAACCCCTCGGTGGGCTACGCCCGATACCGGCCGGCGCAACCTACGGTGTCGCGGTCAAGTCGCTGATCGAGCTGGAACGCGACCTGCCCCCGGACGCACCCACCTCGGCGGTCACCGACACCGTGCTGGGGTACGCGTACCGGCGCGACCAGCGGACGCTGGGCGCCTTCGTCGGGTCGACTCCGGCACGCCGGCTGGCGGCACTCTCGGACGCGGCTGCGCTGCGTGATTTGAACGAGCCGGTGCGCACCATGTTCGGGGTCGGTGTGGCCCGCGTCACCCGGGTCGTCTATCCCCGCAGCTACCTGATCCTGGCGCCCGGACAGCTGACCGGATGGTGGCCCCGGCTCGCGCTCCCCGACGGTTGTGTGCACTACGCCGGGGCGGAGACGTCGGCGCTGCCCAGTTTCATGGAAGGCGCGGTGATGGCGGGCGAGCGGGTCGCTCGGGAGGTGATCGATGCCGGCTGACCCGGTGGTCGCGGTGATCCTGGCCGCCGGTGCGGGACGCCGGTTGGGCGGGCGTCCCAAGGCGCTCCAGAACGTCTGCGGTCGACCGCTGATCGAATGGGCTCTGGAGCGGCTGGGCGCCGCAGGTGTCGGCCGGGCACTGGTGGTCACCGGCGCGCACGCCGGCGACCTCGACCGTCAGCTGGACGGGCGAGCCGGTTCGGTGCACAACCCGCTGTCGCGGGAGTACGAGAACTTCGTCAGCCTGGCCGTGGGTTTAGAGGCGGCCCCCCCAGGTCGGGTACTGGTGCTCAACGGCGATGTGATCGTGGCCGACGGAGTGCTGCAGGCGGTGCTGGCCGAGCCCGCTGAGCTCGCGCTCGGCGTCTGCTTCGGCGAGACCGATGAGGAGGCGCTGCGGGTCGAGACCCGTGAGGGCCGGGTGGTGCGGCTGGGTAAGGGGCTCGATCCGCTCACCAGCGCCGGCGAGTTCGTCGGTGTCTCGGTGCTATCCCAGGGTGCCCGTGCCCGCTATCTGGAGCGGGTCGCGGGTGAGCGAGCTACCGGCCGCCGCGAGCTCTACTACGAGGATGTCTACAGCGTTCTGTGCGACGTGGAACCGGCGATGCCGGTGGCGGTCGTCGCGACCGACTGGGCGGAGATCGATATTCCGGCTGACGTTGCATCCGCGGAGCGGGTCGCCGGTCACATCACCGGCTAGCCGAGCTTGGGAAAGTCTGCCCGCTGTCGGAGCGCGTCCAGGTCGGCGTCCTTGATCGCCCAATCGGCGATTGCGGGATCGAGCTCGATCGCTGCGGCGAGATGTGAGACGGCCTCGTCCTGGTGCCCGGCGAGCGTTTCGTAGCAGGCCAGGTTGTACAGCAGGGTGGCGCCGTTGGGGTGAAGCTCGAGCCCTTCGTGCATGACCTCCAGCGCCCGTTCGAAGTCGCCGTCGCGGGCAGCCGGCTCGGCGGTCTGGCTGAACTCCCATTCGGACGGCGTGAACGCGGCGCCCGCGGGGGCGCCCATCACAATCACCGTGGAGTTGGGGGCGACGGCACGAGCCGCGCGCCGTGCGGCCGGATCCGACACGAACACGAACGTGCCGTTGGCGGCCTCGATGTCGGTGCCGTCGACGGTGAACATGGCGGAGCCGGCGGCGACGTAGTAGAGCTCCTGGTGGTGTCCGGCCTGGGCGCCCAGCTCGTCGTGATCCTCGATCAGCTCGTCTCCCACCTCAGCGGCGGTGAAGGCGTTGACGCCGAAAGCGGTCACCCCGAGGTGCCGGCGTACCGGTTTCCAGGAGGCACCGCCGGCGACGATCGCGGGAATCTCGTCGATCTGAGCGGTCGTGAACGGCTGGTCGGTCATGCCGGTCGAAGTGTACGCCTCCGCGGTCGTGATACCGCCAGCACCACGATCACGATGGCGCCCACCGCCTGAGTTGCAAAGAACAGCGAGATCTCGTCACCGGCCAGCATGAAACGCGCGGCGCCCAACGCGATCACCGCATAGGCCAGCACCCAGGCCGGCGACCGGAAGCGGCGCATGCGTGCGTACGCCCAGCCGACCCCCGCCCCCAACAGCAGCGAGCCCACGATCACGCCCGGCAGCAGGCCGATCGCCCACAGCGTTCCGAATCCCGACAGGAACACCCCGCCGTGCGCGGTGTTCAGATAGCGGCCCGCGAGCACGTTGGAGCGCCACGCCGGCTTCCCGGCCCACAGAGAGCGGGGAATATAGCCCTCCGCCACCAGCGCGAGGCTGCGTCCCAGGTTGGGCTGCTGGTCGGTGGGCACGGCCTGTTGCACCAGCACCAGCCCGTCCAGCGACACCAGCGCCGAGCGGAAGATGTCCGACCCGCTGGTGAGCTGTGCCCGGGTGCTCGCCACCGCGGGGTTACGGGGAGTGGCCGTGACCCGGGTGTGCTGGCGGTAGACGATCAGCGTGACCGCCAGCACCACCGCGCCGACGGCGATCAGCGCGACGGTCCGCGGCGGCAGTCGGCGGACGCGATTGTGGTAGACGATCATGACCGGGATCAGCGTTGCGAACACCGCGCTGCGCTGTCCCGTGGTCAAGAGCAGTACCACCGCGCATCCCAGGATCAGCCGCCGCCGGGACGGGTTGGGGGTTGCGGCCAGCCACAGCAGCAGGGCAAACCGCACGCCCAGTGACGCCAGCTTGAAGATCCCCAGCCCCGAGGTGTCGAGGCGGGCGTGGGCCAGGTCGCTGAAGTACGACACTCCGCCCAGACGCTGGATCAGGGCGGCGAAGCCGATCACGCCGATCGCCACCAGCGTTCGGACAGCCCATTTTACCCGGACGGGATCGAACTGACGGGGCCGGACAAGCGCGCGATGCTGCGCCAACCGTTCGCCGGCCATGTACCCGCAGTAGGTGGCCAGCACTCCTGCGGTGGCCGTCCAGAGCGCGGTGGTGGCGAGCTGGTCGCGCAGGGACTCCGGAGCCCACGCCGGGTACGTGAGGTGACTGTCCCCCCAGATCAGCGAGAGGCCGCGCAGGCCGAATCCCAGCGCCACCGGCACCAGCAGGAAGGTGGCGCCGTTGAGCCAGTCGTCGCAGCGGACACGCTCGACCACGGTCAGGGCAATGCAGGTCGCGAGCAGCGCGGTGGAGGCGAGCGCAAGTTCCGAGGGTGGGCGCAACGCCAGCATCCCGGCCACCGCCACCGCCGCGGCGGCCGCCACTGTGACCGGGACGACCAGGGGCAGTGAGGGGCGGCGTCCGATCACGGCGGCGAGCAGGGCACTGCCCCTGCGTCCACGATCACGCTGCCGAGCACCGCTGCGCGGCCGGTCTCGAGGCTGGGGCGGAGATGCTCGAGCGCGGCGGGGGACGTGCCTGGGTCGGTCACGGCGATGACGATACCGTGTGCGCGCCGGGCGATCAGCCTGGCGTCGGCGTCGTCGGGCGAGTCGGGAGCCACCAGCAGGGTGTAGTCGGCCAGCGGTTCGAGGATGTCGAGAGTCTCGGGGAACGAGCTTCCCGTCAGCAGCAGGGCGGGGTCGGACGCCCCTGCCATGCCCGCTGGGAGCAGCTGCGTGCTGCCGTTCGCGCCGGCGGCAAGCGTCACCGGATGCAGCGCCGACCCGAGATCGTACAGCTGCCCGGCGAGCGCTTCGGCCAAGCCGGGGGACGCGTTCGTCTGGAACGCCTCGTGCAGCACCGGGTGGCGCATATCGGCGTCGATCAGGGTCACCCGCCTGCCGATCTCGCCCAGGCCGACGGCCAGCCGCGCCGCGGCGGTCACCGCCGGCCGCCCGGGGCCTGCTCCGGTGACCACGATCACCCGTGCCAGCACCGACGCCGACACGTCGTCGAGTGTCAGCGCGACCGCCCGTGATGACGCCGGACTGTCTCGCGCCGCGATCCGCCCCAGCGTCCTGCAGCCGAGCCGCTCTCCCAACTCGGTCCCGTCGATCCGATGCTCCAGGCGATCGATCGCCAGCGCCGCCAGCCCGCCCAGCACCAACCCCGCCACCGCCGCCAGAATCACGAGCTGGTATCCCGGGAGATTGGCGTCGGTCGCGTCCGTGGCGGGCTGAGTGATCTGCACACCGCCGTCGGTGCCGGCCGCCAGCAGCTCCAGCTTGCGTTGCTGCGCCAGCAGCTGCTGAGTGCGGGCAGGTGATGGATTGGCGGCCAGTTGGCTGGCAACGGTTGCGGCCGCCACCAGGATCTCGTTGCGAGCCTGGGCGCGGGCCCGCTGCACCACCGCGGCCGCGTAGGCGTTGGCTATCTGGCGGGCATCGGTGGCGTCGGGAGCGGTCGCGGTCACGGTCATGATGTCCAGGCTGGGCGAGGCCGAAACCGTCACCGCGGAACGGATGTCGGCCGGGGTGAAACGTCCGTGCAGCAGGTGCGATGCCACATCTGCGACGGCGGGCTCGGAGGCCAGCTTGGCCTGGGTGACGAGCACCTGGGCCTGCGTCTGGAACGGCGGCTTCACCTGGGGCCCGTACGTCCCGGAGAGAAATCCGGTGGCCACCAGCAGGTCGGCGTGGGAGCGAAACGATGCGGGACGCAACGCTGCGAATACCGCTGCGGCACCGGCGGCCAGCAGCGTGATTGCAGCAATCACCCCCAGATGACGTCGGAGCGCTTGCATCCCCTCCAATAGCCTACTCCGGTGATGGCGTCAGAGATACCCGAGGGCGCGCAGAGCGGCCTCGGTGTCGCGGTCGTCACCCGCGGGGACGGGCACCCCCGCGGCGGCTGCGGGATCGCCGCCGGCCAGCCGATCCAGCTGCTCGGAGAGGCCGGGATCCGGCCACAGGTTCCGGGCCTCGGCGGGATCGGTGGTCAGGTCATACGCCTCGTGGGCGCCGTCGGATGCCCAGATCAACTTGTGCCCGTCGTCGTGTACCACGGCCCGCAACCGGCGGTCGAGGCGGTCGAATGACCCCCGCGGGTAGCGCGCACGCAGCCGTTCGATGGGGGGCTGAGGTCGGAGATAGGCGGCGGCCACGGTGGCTCGCTGCGGCGGCCGTTGGCCGTCCCGCAACAGATCGAACACATCGGTCAGCGACACCAGGCTGGACACGCGCGAGCCGGCGGCGGTGCGGTCCGCCGATCGCACCAGCAGGGGGACGTGCAGCACCGTCTGGTGCAGCGAGAACTGATGATCCATCAGCCCGTGATCGCACACGTTCTCGCCGTGGTCGGCGGTGATCACGATCGTGGTCGGCCGACGGCTGATGGTGTCGACGGCGGCCACCAACCGTCCGACCTGCTCGTCTGCCTGCCGGACAGAGGCGTGGTAGAGGGCCAGCATTGCCGTCCGGTCGGGCGGCTCGGCCATCCCGCCGGCGTACTCCCATGGGTGAGGAGTCGGTGTCGGCACGGCTCCCACAGCGGCGCGATGCCGGGCGGGCGGCCGCCGTGGCAGGTGGGCGTCGATCAGGTTGACGAAGCCGAACACGGGCCGATCCCCGGCGGCTGCGATTGCTCGCAGCAGTCGGCGGGTGAGCCGGCCGCTGCCGGTGTGACCGCCGCGGCGTCGCATCGCCATGATCGTCCCAGGGACGGCGGAGGCGATTGCCGCGGGACCGGAGGAGGCGATCCGGCGGGCGCGGTCGGCCGCACTCACCCGGCCGGTTCGCAGTACGTCGCTGGTGAGGTCGGGAAGGGCGCCGATCCGCCAACCCTCGAGGAACGTGTCGAAACCGCGATCGAAGCCAAACGCCGGCCCAATCCACGGGTTGGCCGACGCGGCCACGGTGGTGTATCCGCGGTCGCGCAGGAGCTCGGCCAGCGTCGGGCTGTCGACCTGGTCGAGCGACCAGCGATCGCTGCCCACGTGGTGATCGTCCGGCGCGAGCCCGGTGAACATCGAGGCGTGCGACGGGAGCGTCCAGCAGGACGTCGCGTGCGCCCGCTCGTAGGTGGCTGCGGTCGCCGCGAAGTCCCGCAGAAACGGCGACGTGGGACGGTCACAGCCATACACCTCCAGGCTTGACGCCCGTACCGCGTCCATCACGACCAGCAGCAGATTGGGGTGGTCGGTCATGCCCGCAGCGGTGTGATCACTCGCGGCGCCGCCCTGTCCATCACAGCGTCGATCTCGGACGCCATCTCGGAGACGAACCGGGGTGCGGCGAACGGGGCGGCGGCGGCCGCCTGGCGCGCGGCCGGGAAGTCGCGCGACTCCAGCCGCCGGATCGCCGCCACCGCAGCGGCCACGTCCTGGCGTCCGAAGAGGACCCCGGTGTGCTCGTCGGTGACGGTCTCGGCCACGCCTCCGCGCCCGAAGGCGGCCACCGCCGCGCCGGCGGCCATCGCCTCCACCGCGGCGATCCCGAAGTCCTCCTCGGCGCCGACGATCAGTGCCCGGCAGCGCTCCATCAACCCCTCCACCTGGGCGTCGGAGCGGCTTCCCACAAAGCTCACGGTGGGGCCTGCGAGCGCCCGCAGGCGGGGGAGCGCGGGGCCGGTTCCGACCACCAGCAGGCGGCGCCGCAGATGCGTGCACGCCTCGACGGCGAGGTCGATGCGCTTGTAGTCCAACAGCCGGGAAACGACCAGATAGAACTCTTCGCGGGGACGGTCGCAGCGGAATCGCTCGACCGCCACCGGCGGGTGGACGACCGACGCCTCGATCCGGTAACAGCGATGGATGCGGGCGGCAATCGCGGCTGAGTTGGCGACATAGCGGGTGGCGGCTCGGGCGCATTCGACGTCGCGGGCGCGCAGTCGCGCCAGCAGCGGCTCCAAGGCGCCGCGGGCGTGGCGGAGGCGGCTCCCCTGGAAGTACTCCGCGCCGCGCCACAGCCATCGTGCCGGGGTGTGGCAGTACACGATCGACGGCACGCTCAGGCGGGGAATGACTCCATGCGACCAGCCGCTGGAGCTGCACACGACGATGTCCGCCGGGGGCAGCGGCACCTCCGCGAAGGCGCGTGCGTACAGCGGCATCAACGCCCGGAAGCTGCGCTGGTTGACCGGCACACGCTGAAGTGAGCTGGTGTGCAGACGGGCGCCGTAGCGTCGGCGATACTCGGGCCCGGCCAGCGACGTCACCAGCTGAGCGCGCGGGTACGCCGACATCAGCACGTCGACCACCCGCTCGGCACCGCCGTGCTGGAGCAGGTAGTCGTGCACGATCAGCGGCTGGGTCTCGATCATCGCTCCCCGCTCTCGGCGGCCACGCGCGACCCCCGGGCGACCAGCATCAGTGCGAGGTGGGCCAGGTTGAAGGCCGTGGCCACCCACAGGCCGATCACCGGGACCGACAGGATCGGGCCGATCGTGAACACCGCCGCCTCGGCGTCCACGGTCGAGCCGGGTGAGCCCAGCCGGCGGGGAGCGGCCCGCAGCATCGCGATCGCCGATGCCGCCACCACCACCGGCGGTGCCGGCGGCCGCTCGCTGGGCCAGGCCCGGCCGGTCAGGATCACGCCCGCGTGCAGCACCGGGTAGGCGGCCAGTGCCAGCACTGTCGATCGGGTCAGGTCGGCCCGGCCCGCCACCCACCAGGCGAATCCGGCGTAGCAGACGGTCATGCGGATCGCGTCCGAGGCCGCGTCCAGCCACGCTCCGTAGGGCGAGGCCGACCGCCGCAGGTGTGCCAGCTTGCCGTCCATGCAGTCGAAGAGGAACGCGAGCTGGAACAGGATCGCGGCTGCGATCGCCTCCGAGCGCACCCACTCGACCGCCGACAGCGACGCCACCAACACCGAGGCGACGGTGATCCGATTCGGTGTGACAGACCGCACCGGAGCGCAGGCCCGCAGCAGCGGCGCAGCGATCGGATCGACGACCCACACCGTCCACCAGGCGTCGCGGGCCTTGACGGTGAGTTCGGTCATGCCGCCTCGACCGCCGCCAGCCAGTCGTCAAACCGGTCGGCGTAGGCCGCTGCCGAGAACCGCGCCTGCGCCCGGCTGCGGGCCTCCCACTGCATGGCCGCGAGCGTTGCCGGGTGCGAGAGCCGGGTGATCAGCTTGGCTGCCGCCGCCGGGTCGGCCGAGCGTGTCAGCAGGCCGGTGCGGCCGTGCTCGACGATCTCGGCGATGCCTCCCTGGTCGCGTCCAATCACCGGAAGCGACCAGGCCTGTGCCTCCAGCACAACTGTGGGCAGCGGATCCCGAGCCCTGGGCAGATGCAGCAGCCCGTCTGCGCGGCGGAGGTGGCCGGTGGGATCGGCCGTCCGGCCGTGCCACCTCACCGCATCGTCCAGTCCGAGGCTATTGCTGATCGCCTGGAGCTGCGCGGCATAGCCGGTGTCGTGAAAGATCTCCGCTCCGACCACATCCAGCGTCACCGCTGTGCCCTCGGCGCGGGCCGCGGCCACGGCTGCGAGCGCGTCGGCGACGCCTTTCCACGGGGTCAGCTGGGAGATGGTGAGCAGGCGCAGGGGGCCGGTGTGTCCAGCTGTGCGGGGCTCGCCCAGCTCGACCCCGTTGTGAAACCACCGCACCCTGGGCAGGTCGGCGGTCACGGCAGCCTGCGCGGCCGCACGTGAGACCGCTGCGGTGGACGCGGCGGCGGCGCCCGCCAGGCGCATGACCGTGGCCGCGGTGGGGCTGATCGATTCAGAGCCGAGCGTGTCGTGCAGGCGCATTCCGACCCGGCGCCCGGTGGCGGCGATGGCCGGGGCGAGCGCGTGGGCCTTCATGCTGTTGGTGACCACCGCCCGGTCACCGCTGCGGCGTATGTGAGTCAGGATGGCCGGCAGGTGGGCGGTGGTGCGCCCGCCGCTGGTGAGCGCCTCTGCAACCGTCAGCGTGCGACCGGGAGCGTCCCGCCGAAAGACCGCCAGCGTGGTCACCTCGGCGCCGGCCTCTGCGAACAGCCGGGGGCACTCGCCTTTGCTGAGCACCAGCACCCGGTGCTGCCCAGGTCGCTGTCGCAGGTAGGTCGCCAGCACGATCTCGGCCCCACCGGCCACGGGGGAGTGGGTGACGAACAGCGCCATCTATGAATCCGTGCGGCGCCGCGCCCATGTGCGCGTCACCGCCGGAGCGTGGCGATGCCCTGCCCGCCGGGCTCCGCGCCGCATCCCGCGGGCCCCCAGATAGGCCCGGGCCTGCAGGTTCGAGGTCAGCATCCTGAGCCGTCGGGTGGGCACGTTGGCAAGCAGGTATCCGCAGTCGGCCAGCTGTTGTCCGGCGACCGACTCGAACGCGGCGATGTCGCGGTCGGTCAGCTCCCGGCGCCAGTCGCGTGCCTGGGGGTCGAGCGGTTCCCGCACCCTGCTGAACTCGTCGCTGTCGGCCATCCGCACCCGATCGTGGTACTCGACCACCGAGGTGTCGCGCTCGATCCCGAGGAAATCACAGAGGCCTGCGATCGTCTGCTGGGGGCGCCGCACCAGCTCCTCGTAGCGCACCTCGGCGTAGCGATCGCCCAGCTCGCTGCCGGCCGCCCGCCCCCGCGAGACGGCGGACTGCCACCATGCCGCTGCCGCCGCGGCCGTGGGGGCAACCCACCGGCGTCCGTCGGCGGCCAGGGCGAGGTGCGAGCAGGCCACGTCGCGGCCGTCGCGGATCACGTGGATCACCCTCAGGTTTGGCCACAGGTCACGCAGCTGGTCGAGGATGAACACGTAGTGGGGGGTTTTGTCGCCCCAGAGGCGTTTGCCCTCCGAATCGGCATACACCGAGAAGAATCCCCCCAGTGTCTCTGCCAGCGAGCCCGGTTGGGAGGCCACCACCCGCGCGGCGGCACCTCCGGGATCGAGGCCCCAGCTGCGAAAGTGCGTGTCTCGGGCGACGTCGGCTGCCACCGAGGAAACGATCCCCGGTGTCCAGCTGCGGCGGGCGTAGCGGTGGCCGAGATAGCCCAGGAAGTGGGATTCCGGCGGGATGGCGAGCTCGGGGTGGGCGCCCAGCATCGATCGCACCAGGGTGGTGCCGCTGCGCGCGGCGCCGACGATGAAGACAGGTGAGGGCGTAGCGTCCGTCAGGTCGTAAAGTGTAAGCCCGCGAGCCCCGTCACGCTTCTGACAGGTCGAAGCCCATGCGCTGTTTGACGGTCGCCAGGGTGGGGGACGCCACCGCCCGAGCCTGCTCGGCGCCGGCTCCGAGGGTCGATCGAAGCTGCGACTCGTCCGCGCGCAGTTCGGTGTAGCGCTCCCGGATCGGGTCGAGCATGGCCACCACCGCATCGGCCACGTCGCCCTTGAACTGGCCGTATCCGGCGCCGTCGTAGTCGCTCTCGATCTGCTCGGCGGTTTTGCCCGACGCGATCGAGAGGATCTCGATCAGGTTGGCGATGCCCTCCTTGCCCTCTCCCCGGCGCACCTCCCGGCCTGAGTCGGTGACGGCCGATCGGATCTTTTTGGCGACCACGTCGGCGGGATCGGTCAGCAGCACCGTGCCCTGGGGGTTGCCGCCTGTCGTCGACATCTTCTTGGCCGGCTGCTGGAGATCCATCACTCGCCCGCCGGTGGACGGGATCGCCGCCTCGGGCACGGTGAACGTCTCGCCGTAGCGTGCATTGAACCGCTGGGCGATGTTTCGGGTCAGCTCGACGTGCTGGCGCTGGTCGTCTCCCACCGGAACGCGGTCGGCCTGGTACAGCAGGATGTCAGCGGCCTGCAGCACCGGATAGGTGAACAGGTCAGCCGCAACCGAGTCCTGGCCGTCGCTCTTGTCCTTGAACTGCGTCATCCGCCGCAGCTCGCCGAAGGTGGCCAGAGCCCCCAGCAGCCAGGCGCCCTCGGCGTGCTCGTGCACGTGGCTCTGCACGAACAGCGTGCAGCGGTCGGGGTCCAGCCCGGCGGCCAGCAGCGTGGCCGCGGTGTCGAGCGTGTTCTCGCGCAGCGTGGTGTGGTCGTACGGCTGTGAGATCGAGTGCAGGTCGACCACGCAGTAGAACGCCTCTCCCAGCGCCTGGTCGGCGACGTAGTGGCGAATCGCGCCGATGTAGTTCCCCAGGTGCTTGCGACCGGTCGGCTGAATCCCTGAAAATACACGTGTCATGGGGCGGGATCGTATCGATCGGCCGCGACCGTGTGCGGAGGGGAGCCGCCACCCCACTCGGTAGACTGAAACCTCCCATGGCTGCGACTTCCCCAACATGGTCACCGTCCTCTTGGCGCACCCGCGAGGCGCTGCACCAACCGCTTTGGCCGGATCCGGCTGCGGCGCAGGCGGTCACTGAGCGGCTCGGCTCGTTCCCGCCGTTGGTGTTCGCCGGCGAGGCCCGCCAGCTGCGTGAGTCGCTGGCCGAGGTGTGCGCCGGTCGCGGGTTCCTGCTGCAGGCCGGGGACTGCGCCGAGTCGTTCGACGATTTTTCCGCGGTCTCGATCCGCGAGAAGCTCAAGATCATGCTGCAGATGGCGGCGGTGCTGACCTATGGGTCGATGCTGCCGGTGGTCAAGGTGGGCCGGATCGCGGGCCAGTTCGCCAAGCCCCGCTCGGCCGCCACCGAAGTCGTGGACGGAGTCGAGATCCCGACGTTCCGCGGGCACATGATGAACAGTGAGATCGCGACCGCCGATGCCCGCCGGTTCGATCCCGAGCGGATGCAGCGCGGCTATCACCAGTCGGCGGCCACCCTGAACCTGCTGCGGGCGTTCACGAAAGGCGGCTTCGCCGACCTCACCAAGGTGCATCTGTGGAACCAGGAGTTCGTCGCGTCATCTCCGGAGGGCCGCCGCTACGAGGTGATCGCCTCCGAGATTGCGCGTGCGCTGCGGTTCATGTCGGCCTGCGGCATCGACCTCGAGTCGGAGCGGCAGCTGCACGAGGTGGACGTGTGGACGAGCCACGAGGGCCTGCTGCTCGACTACGAGCAGAGCATGACCCGGCGCGACTCGCTGACCGGAGACTGGTACGACTGCTCCGCGCACATGCTGTGGATCGGCGAGCGCACCCGGGGGCTCGACGGCGCGCACATCGAGTTCTTCTCCGGCGTCCACAACCCGATCGGCTGCAAGCTGGGCCCGGCGACGCAGCCGGGTGATGTGGCCGACCTGTGTCAGCAGCTGAATCCCGATCGCATCCCGGGGCGGCTGACGCTGATCACGCGGATGGGCGCAGACCGGGTCACCGAGGTGCTGCCGGGGCTTTTGCAGGCTGCCCGCGAGGGTGGCCACCCGGTGGTGTGGGTGTGCGACCCGATGCACGCCAACGGGATCGTCACCGAGCACGGCATCAAGACTCGCCGGTTCGAGGACGTGATGGGAGAGCTGCAGGCCTTCTTCGACGTGTGCAACCGCCTCGATGTGTGGCCGGGCGGTGTCCACCTGGAGTTCACCGGCGATCACGTGACCGAGTGCCTGGGCGGATCAGAGGCCGTGCTGGAGCAGCAGCTCGATCACAACTACTCGACTTTGTGCGACCCGCGCCTGAACGCTCGTCAGTCACTCGACCTGGCATTTCGGCTGGCCGAGCTGATGCAGCGGGCCGTGCGTGCGGGCGACCCTCAATGAACATCGCCATCGTTGGTCTGGGCCTGATCGGGGGCTCGATCGGTCTGGCGGCCCGCGCCCGCGGTGACGAGGTTGCGGCGTTCGACAACGATCCTGACGCCGGTCGCGCCGGTCTCGAGGCGGGCGCGGCAACCTGGATCGCCGACTCGCTCGGCGAGGCGGTCTCGACTGCCGATCTGACGTTTGTGTGCGGTCCGGTGGCGGGCCTTCCCAGCCTGGTCGGCGAGGCGCTGGAGCGGGTGCCGGCCGGCGCGGTGGTGACCGACGTGGGCTCCACCAAGGGCAGGCTGGTGGCGGCCGTGGGCGACGCTCCCGGGTTCGTGGGGGGCCACCCGGTGTGTGGATCTGAGGCCCGTGGGGTCGCCAACGCCCGCGCCGACCTGTTCGACGGCGCCACCTGGTTCCTCACCCCCGGGCCGGCCACCGATCCGGTGCGCCACCGTGCCGTGCACGGGTACGTGTCGGCGCTGGGCGCGCGGCCGGTGGCGATCGACGCCGATGCCCACGATCGCCTGGTCGCACTCACCAGTCACCTGCCCCACGCGCTGGCGAATCTGCTGGCGAACCAGGCTGGGGCGGGGCGCATCGACGGCCACGATCCGCTCACGGCGGTGGGCGGCTCGTTTCGAGATATGACCCGCGTCGCCGGGGCCAACCCGCGCATCTGGGTCGACATCTTCCTCGATAACCGCGCGGCGCTGCTGGACGGCCTGCGCGAGCATGGGCGCGCCATCGACACGCTGGTGCGGGCGCTCGAGCGTGAGGACGCCGGGTACGTCGCCCGCTGGATCGCAGAGGCCTCCGGGCACCGGCGGCGGATGCTGGCGGACGCCTATCGGCTGACTCCGGAGGAGCTGCATCGCGTGCGCATCCGGATCCCGGATCGGCCGGGCGCCATCTCGGGCATCACCCAGGCGCTCGGCGCCGAGGGGATCAACATCGAGGACTTCGAGCTCCACCACCTTTCCACCGACGTTGGCGGCACCGTGGTGGTCGTGATTGCCGGGGCCGACCAGGCCGCCCGCGCAGTCGAGCTGCTCGACTCGCAGGGGTATCACGCGATCATCACCTCGGCGGTCGAACAGTGAGCCGCGAGCAGCTGCATGTCGGACCCTCCGGTGGGCTCACCGGAGAGCTGGACGTGCCCGGCGACAAGTCGGTCAGCCATCGCGCGGTGATGCTCGGCTCGCTGGCGGAGGAGCGGGTCACCGTGACCGGGTTCGGCCCCTCCGCCGACACCCTGGCCACCGTCGAGGTGTTCCGGTCGATGGGAGTCGAGATCGAGCGCATCGACGAGACCACACTGGTGATCCACGGCGTCGGCCTGCGCGGTCTCAAGCCTCCCGAGCGCGCGATCGATGTGCACAACGCGGGCACGTTGATGCGCCTGCTGCCGGGAATCCTGGCGGGGCAGACCGGCGAGTTCGTGCTCACCGGCGACGCCAGCATCCGCAGTAGGCCGATGGAGCGGGTGGCCACTCCGCTGCGGCTGATGGGAGTCCAGATCGACACCACCGAGGGGTGTCCGCCGGTGACGGTGTCCGCAACGGGGCAGGTCGACCCGATCACCTACCGGCTGCCGGTGGCGTCGGCTCAGGTCAAGTCGGCGGTGCTGCTGGCGGGGCTTTACTGCGACCACGGCGTGACCGCCGTGGAGGAGCCGCTCCCGACCCGCGATCACACCGAGCGGATGCTGCAGCGCGCCGGCGTCCCCGTCGACCGCCGCCCCGGCCGGGTTGCGATCTCTCCGGTGCGCGAGCTGGTGCTGCCCGCGGTGGAGGTTCCCGGCGACTTCTCGTCGGCCGCACCGTTCATCGTGGGCGCCTCCGTGATCCAGGGGTCGAACCTGACGCTGCGCGGCATCGGCATCAATCCCACCCGCACCGGCCTGCTGGCGGTTATGGAGCGGATGGGCGGCCGGGTCGGATTGTTCCGCCGCCGCTTTGTGGGCGGCGAGCCGGTGGCCGACATCGAGGTGCGACCGGCGGAGCTGGTGGCGGCCGACGTGACCGCCGAGCAGGTGCCGTCGCTGATCGACGAGCTGCCGCTGCTGGTGCTCTTGGCGAGCTTTGCCCACGGGGTGTCCACAATTCGCGGCGCCGCCGAGCTACGGGTCAAGGAATCCGACCGGATCGCCTCGGTGGTCGATGCCCTCAACGCGGTCGGGGCCCACGTCACCGCCCTGGACGACGGATTCGAGATCCGCGGTGTGCCCCGCCGGCTGCGCGGGGGCGACATCGACGCTGCCGGCGATCACCGCATCGCGATGCTCGGAGCGGTGGCCGGCGCCTGTTCGCAGAGCGGCGTCACGATCGAAGGCGCCGAGGCGCTGGGCGTCAGCTTCCCCGACTTTGCCGAGCGGCTGGCGGCTGTCTCGGAATGATCGTCACCATCGACGGCCCCGCCGGGGTGGGTAAGAGCACCGTCGCCCGCCGCATCGCCGAGGCGTTGGGGGTGCGGTACGTGGACACCGGTTCGATGTACCGCGAGCTGACCGCGGTTGCACTCGAGCGCGGCGCCGACCTCGACGACCAGGTTTCTCTGGCCGCGCTGGTGGGTGTGGCGCCCCGGGCGGGCACGGACCTACGGGCCGAGCGGATCTCCGCAGCCGTCAGTGCCGTCTCGCGGCATCCGCTGGTGCGAGAGCGCATGCGGGAGCTGCAGCGAAGCCTGGCCGGCGACGCGGCGGTGCTGGAAGGCCGGGACACCGGAACGCATGTCCGCCCCGACGCGGCTCTGAAGATCTACCTGACGGCGCCGGTGGCGGTGCGCGCCGCCCGCAGGGCGCGCGACCTCGACCTGCCCGTGGACGAGGTCGAACGCACGATCGCCCAGCGCGACCGGCGTGACGCAGCGCAGATGCCTCCCGCGGAGAATGCGCACGTGCTGGATACCGGTCAGCTGGACGCCGATCAGGTGACGGCGCGGATACTGGCGCTGGTGGCGGAGGTGGCCGCATGAACATCCCCGACGACCCCCGTGTGCACGAGCAGACCTGGAAGTACCTGCGGCTGACCTTCACCGGGTTGGTGTGGGTGCTGCTCCGCCCGGTCGTCCACGACCGGGCGCTGGTGCCGTCCAGCGGCCCGGTGCTGCTGGTGTCCAACCATCAGTCGTTCTTCGACATCCCCGTGCTCGGCTACGCCCAGCCGCGCACGATCAGGTTCATGGCCAAGTCCGAGCTGTTCGGCTTCGCGCCGTTCGCATGGCTGATCGCGCGCGGCGGAGCGTTTCCGGTGCGGAGGGGCGAGCCCGACCGGGAGGCGCTTCGGATCGTGCACGATACGGTTGAGCGCGGCGGTGTGATTGCGATCTTCATCGAGGGCCATCGCCAGTCCGAGATCGCCGAGGCCAAGGCCGGGGCCGGCCGGGTGGCGGTGGTGGAGGACGTGGAGGTCGTGCCGGTCGCGATCCGCGGCACCCGCGGCTGGCGCCCGGGGCGGCGCGCGCACGTGGCATTCGGCCGGCCGCGCCGATATGCGCTGGACGGCCGGCGGCGGGCTGAGGCCTACCGCGAGGTGGCCGACGCGCTCATGAACGACATCAAAGAGCTGTACGAGAGGGCGCGATGAACACCGAAGACACAGAGATACCGGCTCCCGAGCCGCGCACGATCCTGGGGTCGGTGGCAGTCGTGGGGTTCCCCAACGCGGGCAAGTCGACGCTGATCAATCGGCTCACCGGCAGTCGTCGCACGGTCGTGGACGAAGCCCCGGGGGTGACCCGCGATCGCAACGAGGTGGTCTGCGAGTGGGCCGGCGACGCGTTCCTGCTGGTCGATACCGGCGGCGTGGACGCCGGCGATGAGACGCCCATGCAGGCTGCGGTGGCCGATCAAGCCCGCCAGGCTGTGGC
This sequence comes from uncultured Actinomycetes bacterium, assembly GCA_963727235.1. Taxonomy (GTDB): domain Bacteria; phylum Actinomycetota; class Thermoleophilia; order Gaiellales; family JAICJC01; genus CAVPTL01. The sequence goes on along the minus strand of CAVSFZ010000026.1, from coordinate 50,140 downwards.
GGAGGCCGACGTGGTGCTGCTGGTGATCGACGCCCGCGCCGGTCTGGCCGCCGGCGACGAAGAGATCGCGAACATCCTGCGGCGATCCGGTCGTCCCGTCGTGGTGGTCGCAAACAAGCTCGACGACGGCGGCCACGAGCAGGCTGCGCTGGAGCTCCACAGCCTCGGCTTGGGGGATCCGGTGCCGATCTCGGCGCTGCACGGGCGGGGCAGCGGTGATCTGCTCGACCTGGTGGTGCTCAAGCTCCGCGAGCACGGTCAGGAACGTGTGCTGGAGCCTTCCGATCACATCCGGGTGGCAATCCTGGGTCGGCCGAATGTCGGCAAGTCGTCGCTTCTGAACGCAATTCTGGGCCGGCCGCGGGTGATCGTCTCGCCGGTGCCGGGGACCACCCGCGATCCGATCGACACCAGCTTCGTGCGCGGCGATGACCACTTCCAGCTGGTCGACACCGCCGGGCTTCGGCGCAAGCGCCGCCACCGCCAGGGAATCGAGTTCTACAGCGAGGTGCGGACCATGGAGGCCGCCGACCGGGCGGACGTGGCGCTGGTCTTGATCGATGCCTCCGAGGGCGTCACCGAAGGCGACCTGTCGGTCGCAGACGTCGCCCGCAAGGCCGGCTGCGCAACGCTCGTGGTGCTTTCCAAGTGGGATATCTCGACGGTCACCGTGGACGACGTCGCCGACCGGCTCAGCGGCAAGCTGCGGCAGCGTCCGGCGATGGTTACCACGTCCTCGCTCACCGGACGTAACATCGACCGCATGTTGGATACCGTCACCGAGCTGTTTCGCTCTTACAACTCGCGCATCGGCACCGGTCAGCTGAACCGCGTGATCGCCGAGATCAATGCCGGCCGGGAACCGCCCCGCCGCGGCCGCAAGCGCCTCAACCTGCTGTACGGCACGCAATTCCAGGTGCGTCCACCGCGGTTTCGCCTGTTCGTGAACGATCGCACGCTGGTGACCCGCGACTATGCCTACTACGTCGAAAACCAGCTGCGCGCCCGGCTCGGACTGGAGGGCGTTCCCGTGATCATCGACTTCGTCAGCCGAGACGGCTCGTGAACATCGCGGTCATCGGTTGCGGCAGCTGGGGCACTGCCTTTGCCAGGCTGATGGCCAACGAAGGGCACGAGGTGCTGCTGGTGTGCCGCGGTGCCGAGCAGGCGGTCGCCATCAACACGTACCATCGCAACCCGCGGTATCTGTTCGACATCGCCCTGCCGGTGAACCTGGTCGCCGGCGATTTCGGCAGCGCCGACCTGAGCAAGGCCGACGTGGTGGCGATCGCCGTCCCCAGCCGGGCGTTCGCCGAGGTGGTGGCCGGCCTCGGTGAGCGGATGGCGCCCGACGCGGTGCTGCTCTCCATGACCAAGGGTCTTGATCCTGACACCGGCCTGCGGCTCTCGGAGATCGCAGCCCGGCAGGTGGGGGTGGAGCGGGTGGCGGTGCTGTCGGGGCCCAATCATGCCGAGGAGGTGGCACGCGACTTCCCCACCGCCTCGGTGGTCGCGGCGGCCGACATCGAGCTGGCACGCACCCTCCAGACGGCGGTCTCGAGCCGGCTCCTGCGGGTGTACGCATCTCGCGACGTGGTCGGTGTGGAGCTCTGCGGCGCGGCCAAGAACGTGATCGGCCTGACCGCCGGCGTGTCGGATGGCCTCGGCTTCGGCGACAACGCCAAGGCGGCCATCATCACTCGCGGCATGGCCGAGATGTACCGCCTCGGCGCCGCCTTCGGGGCTGAGGCCAAGACCTACTCCGGGATGGCCGGGATGGGCGATCTGGTGGCCACCTGCACGTCTCGGCACTCCCGCAACCGCCGGGCTGGTGAGCTGCTCGCCCAGGGGGTTCCGGCGGGGTGGATCGAGGCTGAGATCGGGCAGGTCGCCGAGGGCCTCACCACGGCCCCGGTGCTGCGGGAGCTCGCGCGCTCGCACGATCTGGAGCTGCCCATCACCAACGCCGTCTGCGAGGTCGCATTCGAGGGCAAGGAGCCGCTGGAGGCGCTGGCCGAGCTGATGGGGCGCGAGCCAGTGGAGGAGTGAGGGACTTTCGTGGGTTACGATCTGGGCCGTGAGCCCCGATCTCAACCCCGGCGAGTTTCTGTTCACCTCGGAGTCTGTCACCGAGGGGCATCCTGACAAGGTTGCCGACCAGATCTCCGACGGTGTCTTGGACGAGGTGCTGCGGCTCGACCCCGAGGGCCACGTGGCCTGCGAGGTGTTGATCACCACCGGGCTGGTGGTGGTGGCCGGTGAGATCTCGACCGAGGCCTACGTCGACATTCCCCGAGTGGTGCGTGAGACCGTTCGCGACATCGGGTACACCGACGCCTCGTATGGGTTCGACTACGCCACCTGCGGGGTCGTGGTGGCACTGGACGAGCAGTCGTCCGACATCCTCCAGGGCGTGCACTCCTCCTATGAGCAGCAGCACGAGCGCGGTGCGGCCGAGTTGGACGTCCAGGGAGCGGGCGACCAGGGCATGATGTTCGGCTACGCGAGCGACGAGACGCCTGAGCTGATGCCGCTGCCGCTGATGCTGGCCCACCGCGTCACGCGGCGGCTGGCGCATGTCCGCAAGCAGGGGCCGCTGTCGTATCTGCGACCCGACGGCAAGGCCCAGGTGACGGTGCGGTATCGCACCCAGGGCGGCAGCTTTGTGCCGGTGCAGGTGGAGCGGCTGCTGGTCTCGACTCAGCACGATCCCGATATCACCATCGACCGGATCAAAGCCGACGTGATCGAGCACGTCCTGCGTCCCGAGCTGCCCCTGGAGCTGTGCCCCTCAGAGCGCTTCCAGGAGCCGGATTTCGTGCTGGTGAACCCAACCGGACGGTTCGTCACCGGCGGGCCGATGGGTGACACCGGCCTGACCGGGCGCAAGATCATCGTGGACACCTATGGAGGCGCCGCCCGCCACGGCGGTGGCGCCTTCTCCGGCAAGGATCCTTCCAAGGTCGACCGCTCCGCGGCCTACGCGATGCGCTGGGTGGCCAAGAACGTGGTGGCCGCCGGTCTGGCCTCGCGGGTCGAGCTGCAGGTCGCCTATGCGATCGGCGTGGCACACCCGGTGTCGGTCTCGGTGGACACGTTCGGCACGGAGCAGGTCGATCGCGAGCTGATCGAGCAGGCGGTGAGCGAGGTGTTCGACCTGCGCCCGGCGGCGATCATCCGCGATCTCGATCTGCTGCGACCCGTGTATCGGCCCACGGCTGCCTACGGTCACTTCGGTCGCGAGGGCGACGGGTTCACCTGGGAGCGCACCGATCGGGCAGCGGCGCTCCGTGCCGCCTGCGGGCTGGGCGAGCCCGCCAGCGCCGCGCATTGATCGCACGCTGCTGGCCGCTGGTGACAGCGCGAGCGGTCGACCGCAGCTTCGACTACGCCGTTTCCGATGAGCTGGCCGCTCAGGTTCGGCGGGGCTCGCTGGTTCAGGTGGAGTTCGGTGCCCGGGCCGTGACCGCGGTTGTGGCTGCGATCGCCGAGGATGTCCCCACCGACGATCTCAAGCCGATCGACGCGGTCACCGGGGCGATCCCCGAGACGCTGGTGGACCTGGCCGAGTGGCTGGCGGCGGAGTGTGGATCGACCACCGCCCGCGCCTTGGCCCTGGTCCAGCCCCCCAAGCCCGCCAAGCGGGCGCTGAAGGCGGTTGCGGCGGTTCCGCGGCAGACGCCGGTGACGCTCACCACCGAGCAGGAGGCGGCAGTGAACGCGTGCCTGCAGGTGTTGGACGCCGGAGGTGGGGAGGTGCTGGTTCACGGCGTCACCGGGTCGGGCAAGACCGAGCTCTACCTGCGGGTGATCGAACGCGCGCTGGCGCTGGGACGAAGCGCCATCGTGCTGGTGCCCGAGATCGCGCTGACACCTCAGACCGCCCGTCGGTTTCGGGCACGATTCGGTCCCACCGTCGCGGTGCTGCACTCGGGGCTGACACCGGCCCGGCGGGGAGACGAGCATCGCCGGATCGCCGCCGGGGAGGCCCGGGTCGTCGTCGGCGCCCGTTCGGCCGTGTTCGCCGCCGCCCCGGGGCTGGGGGTGATCGTGGTGGACGAGGAGCACGACGCCTCCTACAAACACGAGGCCGATCCGCGCTACGACGCCCGCCGGGTGGCGGTCAAACGCGCCCGTTTGGAGGGCGCAGTTGCAATCTTCGGCAGCGCCACGCCTCGCCCGGAGTCGTGGTTCGGGGTTGCCCGCAGGGTGTCGTTGCCCGCCCGGATCGGGGGTGCCGGCCTGCCCCGCGTTGTCACCGTCGACCTGCGCCACGACGGCGGATACCCGCTGACCCGCCCGCTGGTGGATGCGCTGGCCGCGATCGAGGACTCCGGAGGGAGGGCGATCGTTCTCCAAAACCGGCGTGGCTCGGCCTCGGCGCTGCACTGCCGTTCATGCGCCACCGGATGGCGCTGTCCTCGGTGCGACGTGTCGCTGACGCTGCACGGCCGCCGCCTCCGCTGTCATCACTGCGGCCACAGCGAGCCGCGGCCGCGGGCCTGCCCGAACTGCGGCTCGGTCGACCTCGCCCAGATCGGCGCGGGCACGGTGGCGGTCGAAAACGAGCTGAGTGCCCGGTTCCCCGGTCTGGAGGTGTCCCGGCTGGACGCGGATATCGCGTCTCGGGCGGGAGAGCCCGAAGCGACCTTGGCGCGGTTTGCGGCAGCCGAGCGCGCGGTGCTGGTGGGCACCCAGCTGGTGGCCAAAGGACATGACGTGGCAGGGGTGCGGCTGGCGGCGGTGCTGGATGCCGACGTGGGCCTTTCGATGCCGGATTTCCGCTCCGAGGAACGGACATTTGCGCTGCTGACTCAGCTGGCGGGGCGCCCCGGGCGACCGGGAGATCCCACCGGTACGGTGATCGTGCAGACGTGGAATCCCGAGCTGCGACCGATCGCGCTGGCGGCCCGGCACGCGGTGGAGGAGTTCCTCACCGGGGAGCTGGAGCGCCGTCAGGAACTCGGCTATCCGCCGTTCAAACGGTTGGTGCGGCTGCTCGTGACCGCTGCGGATGCGGCTGTGGCCACGGGAGCGCTGGAGGCGCTCGTGTCCGCCGCCCGGCCACAGCTGACCGGCGATCAGATTCTGGGGCCGGCGCCGCTGCCGCGGCTGCGCGACCGCGAGCGCTCGCACGTGCTGATCAAGACCGAGAACGCCCGCCGCTGCGCTGCGGTCTTCCGCGACATGATGGGCCAGCTGTCCGCCGATCTGCGGCGGGCGAATGCCACCGCCACGCTGGATGTCGACCCTCAGACATTGCTGTAGCGCCACCGGGTATGGTGCCCGCCATGACCCAAGCACTGGTAATCGTCGACATTCAAAATGACTACTTCCCCGGCGGCGCCAATCCGCTCGAGGGGCCCGAGGCAGCCGCCGACCAGGCCCGTCTGCTGCTGCAGTCCTTTCGCCTGCGCGGCCTCGAGGTGGTGCACATCCAGCATGTGTGGGACGCCGGCGATGCGACCTTCATGGTGCCCGGCTCCGCGGGCGTCGAGATCAATGAACGAGTTGCACCGGCCGACGGTGAGCAGGTGTTCGCCAAGGCCCATCCGAACGCATTCCTCGAGACGCCGCTGGAGTCCCACCTGCGCGAGCGGGAGATCGACGAGCTGGTGGTGTGCGGCATGATGACCAGCATGTGTGTCGACGCCACCGTGCGAGCCGCCGTCGATCTGGGCTTCTCCACCGCGGTCGCCCACGATGCCTGCGCGACCATGGCGCTCGAGTTCGGCGGCCGGTCGATTCCGGCGGCGGACGTGCACGCCGCCTTCCTGGCGGCGCTGGGAGACGGGTATGCCCATGTGGCAGCGTCTGAAGAGCTGGTCCGACGGTAAACTGCGCGCGTGGCTGAAGAACAGGTACAGGAGCAGGAGCAGGAAGGGGAAGTCGAATCCGCGGCCAGCGCCGCGGAGCGACGAGCCCACCACGAGGCGGCGCGTCGGCTGGTGCGTCAGTACCCCGATGCGGCCCTGCGGATCCCGGCCAACGAGGTGGACGAGCTCGACGAGGACGTGCGCCGGCTGGCCGAGCGGATGTGCGCCATCATGAACGACTCGCACGGTGTGGGACTGGCGGCGCCCCAGATCGGGGTGCTCCGGCGAGTGCTGGTGTATCGCCGGCGTGACGAGGACGAGCCGGTGGTGTTGATCAACCCCCGGCTTTCCGAGCTGTCCGAGGAGACCGAGACCGACACAGAGGGCTGTCTGTCACTGCTGGGCGGCGACCTGCTGGTGCCGGTGGAGCGGTCCGTTCGGCTGGTGGCGACCGGTCGCGACCGCGACGGCGAGCAGCTGCGGATCGAGGCCGAGGGCATGGAGGCGCGCATCCTCCAGCACGAGGTCGACCATCTCGACGGCGTGCTGATCATCGACCGCGCCGCCAAGGATGATCGCCGCGCCGCGATGCGCGAGCTGCGTCTCAGATAGCGACATGACGGTCGGCTTCTTCGGCACCTCGCAGTTCGGTGCCGACGCCTTGGAGCTGCTGCACGTGACCGCGGGTGTCGAGATCGCGTGGGTGGTGACCCAGCTCGATCGCCGTGCCGGACGCGGACGCACACCGCAGCCGCCGCCGGTTGCGACCCGGGCGCGAGAGCTGGGCCTGGAGCTGATCCAGACCGACAACGCCAGCGCCGCACCGCCGGCAGCCGACGCGGCGGCGGTGGTGGCGTTCGGTCAGCTGCTGCGCACCCCGCTGCTGCACGCATACCCGCTCTTCAACCTGCATCCGTCGCTGCTCCCACGCTGGCGCGGCGCCGCGCCTGTGGAGCGGGCGATCATGGCCGGCGACGACGCCACCGGTGTCTGCGTGATCGAGCTGGTGGAGCAGCTCGACGCCGGCCCGGTGCACGGGGTGGAGCGGTTCGCGATCGATGCCACCGATGACAGCGGGCAGATCCGCGCCCGCGCGCTCGAGCTGGGGGTGCCGCTGCTGGCAGCCGCCCTCCGCGGCGAGACGACCGGTGTCGAGCAGGCGGCGGCCGGGGTCACCTATGCGCACAAGATCACCGCCGACGACCGTGGCATCGACTGGTCGCGCCCGGCGGTGGAGATCGATCGGCTGGTGCGCGCGCTGGCGCCCGACCTGGGCGCGCGCTCACAGCTGGACGGCCGACCGGTGGTGATCTGGCGGGGGAGAGCCCGCCCGCACGGCGGCGGCGGGGATCCAGGTCAGGTGGTGGGCCCGCCGCTCATACTGGCCTGCGGCGACGGCAGCTACGAGGTGCTCGACCTCCAGCCGGCCGGCAAGCGCCGCATGACCGTCGACGAGTACCTCCGCGGCCTCCGCACGCCCCCCAGGCGTGCGGGTGAATAACGGTGCCAGGCACCGTTATTCACCCCCGCCGCTCCGAGATGAATAATTGGTGCCAGGCACCAATTATTCACGCGGCGTGGTCGAGGCGCTCGCGGAGGAAGAGTTCTTCGACGTCGTGTGCGGGCACCGGGCGGGAGACGATGAAGCCCTGGCCCAGAGTGCATCCGACGTCACGGAGGAACCGCCACTGAGCTTCGGTCTCGATGCCCTCGGCCAGCGGCTCCATGCCGAGGTTGCGAGACAGCTGGATGATCGCCACCACCAGCGCCGCGGACTCGTCGTCGTCGGGGAGATCGCGAACGAACGAGCGGTCGATCTTGAGCGTGGTCGCCGGCATCTGCTTCAAGCGGGCCAGCGACGAGTGCCCGGTGCCGAAATCGTCCAGCGCCAGCCGCAGCCCGGCCGAGCTGATCATGCGCAGCACCGCCTCGTTGTCGGGGGTCTGCCGCATCGCGGTCGACTCGGTAATCTCGATCAGGAGCTCGGTGGGGTCGACGCCGTGGCTTCGGATCAGGCGCAGGATGTTGCGGATGGCCGCCGGCTCCCACAGCGTGACCGGGAGATTGAACGCCAGCCCGATGTCGATTCCGCGCGACCGCCAGGCAACGTGCTGCCGGCACACCTGGTCGACGACCCAGTCGGTGATCGGCCCGATCAGCCCACACCGCTCGGCCAGGGGGATGAAGTCGGCAGGAGGAATTTCCGCTGCGCCGGGGGGCTGCCATCGGATTAGCGCCTCGGCGCCATGAATCCGGCCGGTGCTCAGGTCGACCACCGGCTGGAATCGCAGGACGAACTCACGCGCCTCGATCGCATGGTGCAGCCGCGCCACCATCGAGATCTCTTCGCGTGGCGGCAGCCGCCCGATATCCAGCGCGCGAGCGGCTCCGTCTCGGAGACGCCGGCGACCGATCGCGAGCCTGGCTTCGGCCAGGACAGCGTCCGCGGTGCCGGCGTCACGCGGGTAGAGCGCCGTTCCGACCGACACCGTTAGGTAGACCTCTTCGTCCATGCACCGAAACGGAATCCGCAACAGGTGCCGAAGGCGACCGGCGACCGCCTCTGCCATCTGGGCGACGTCGGCGGGGTGATCGTGCGTCCCCTGTGAGCCGTCCGGCGAGTCGGTGTCGGCCAGCAGCACCAGAAACTCGTCGCCGGTGTGCCGCGCCACCAGCTCGGCGCCCAGCGCGGCGTCTCGCAGCCGGTGGGAGAACGCCTTCAGCAGCCCGTCGGCGTTGGCGTGACCGAAGCTCTCGTTGACCAGCTTGAAGTTGTCGATGTCGATCAGAAGCACGGCGGCCGTTCGTGAGTACCGCGCCGATTCCCGCAGCGCCAGGTCGACCCAGTCGTGGAAGAGTGCGCGGTTGGGGAGTCCGGTGAGCTCGTCGTAGTGGGCCAGGAACGCGATCCGGTCCTCGGCGTGACGACGGGTCGTGATGTCGGCGCCGATCCGGCCGATGCCGGTGACTTGACCGCGGGCGTCGACCGTGACCGTGTCGTTCCATGCAACCACTCGATGCTCGCCCGATCGGGTGACCAGCACATTCTCCACCTCGGTCGCGGCGATGCCGGCGGTGAGCGTCGCCAATCGGCGGCGGTGGACGACCAGTCCGGAGCCGAACGTGTCGTCCCAGTCGCGTCCCACCAGCTGCCCGCGGGGCCAGCCGGTGAGTTGGGCCAGCCGCTGGTTTGCAAATGCAATCCGTCCGTCGGCGTCGACGATGGCAACCAGCAGGGCGACATCGGTGAGCACCTGTGTAAATGGGTCGGGAGCAGGCTGGGCCGGTCGCGCTTCCGCTGACACCCGCTGGGATCGACGCATGACCGCCCATGTCGCCAGCACCTGGGCGAGCAGAAGCACTACGACGACTGGCAAGGCGTACATGTTCATGGAAGGGGCGTAACTCCGGTGATCGCCCACGACCGGGGTCGGTTGAGATGTGGAGCATCCAGCGAAACATCTAAAGTCCCCCGCAATGTCCGCGTGGCCAACAGATGTGGTCGTCGCCCCGTCGATCCTGTCGTCCGACTTCGGCCGGGTGCGTGAGCAGGTTACGGAGGTGCTGGAGGCCGGCGCTCGGGTGATCCACGTCGACGTGATGGACGGCCACTTCGTCCCGGTGATCACGTTCGGGCCGAAGATGTTGGCCGACATCTCAGATGTGATCCACGAGCACGGAGCCTTCGCCGACGTCCACCTCATGGTGGAGCAGCCGGAGAGGCACTTGAGCCAGTTCGCCCAGGCGGGCGCCGATAGCATCACCGTGCACGTCGAGACCTGTCCGCATCTGCACCACACGCTTCAGCAGATCTCGGATCTTGGGTGTCGGGCCGGTGTCACGCTCTGCCCGGCCACTCCGGTGGCCTCCATCACCGAGGCTGCACGATACGCCGATGTGCTGCTGTGTATGAGCGTCAATCCCGGGTGGGGCGGACAGAGCTTCATCCCCGCCACGCTCGATCGGCTGCCGCAGATGCGGCGCCTGGCCTCGGCCAGGGAAGGGGTGGTGGTCGAGGTCGACGGAGGTGTCCACGAGGCCACCATCGCTGACTGCTACAGGGCGGGAGCCAACATCCTGGTTTCCGGCTCGGGGATCTTCTCGACGCCGTCTCCGGGCGAAGCATTCGCCGAGCTGACCAGGATCGTCGCCGCTGCTGAGGCTCCGGCATGGGCGATCGCCTGACCGACGCCGATCGGTTCCAGCTGGATCGGTGTCTGGAGCTGGCCGACCTGGGAGCGCGCACCGCGGCGCCGAACCCGATGGTCGGGTGTGTGGTGGTGCGCGACGGGCAGGTGGTCGGTGAGGGATGGCATCGCCGCCCGGGTGAGCCGCACGCCGAGGTGCGCGCGCTGGCTGCAGCCGGCGACCGGGCCGCCGGTGCGACCGTGTACGTCAGCCTCGAACCATGTTCACACCACGGCCGTACGCCGCCCTGCACCGATGCGCTCATCGCTGCCCGTGTGGGCCGCGTGGTGGTCGCGGCCGGCGATCCCGATCCCCGCGTCAGCGGCACCGGGCTGAGGGCGCTGCGGGAGGCGGGGATCACCGTGGACGAGGCCGCCGGGGAGATCGAGCTGCGGGCGCGGCGCCAGAACGCGGGATTCCGCACGCTGGTGAGGCTGGGGCGCCCGCACGTGACCTACAAGGTCGCGGTCAGCAGCGACGGCCGCACAGCCCCCGCTTCAGGTGAGCGCACGTGGATCTCGTCGCCGCAGAGCCGGGCGGAGGTGCATGAGCTCCGGGCTCGATCGGGCGTCGTTGCGGTGGGGATCGGCACCGTGCTCGCCGACGACCCTGATCTGACCGCGCGGGACACCGTCCCGCCGGTCGAGCACCAGCCCGTGCGGGTCGTGTTCGATCGCCACGGACGACTGCCGGAGGGCTCCCGCCTGGTGCGTACGGCCGGCTCCGAGGCGCCGGTGGTGGACGTGGTCGCCTCCGATGCCACGGTGACGCTGCCGCCGCAGGTGGAGTTGCTGCGGGCCGATTCGCTCGAGTCGGCCCTGGCCGACCTCGCCGCCCGGGGCATCGCCCGGCTGCTGCTGGAAGGCGGTGCGACCATCGCCACGGCGTTCCTGGACGCTGGGCTGATCGACCGCGTGCTCGTCTACCAGGCGCCGGTCGAGCTCGGCCCCGCCGGCCCGGGCATGTTCACCCACCCGGTGCAGCTGCCACCCCCGCTGCAGTCACGGGCCGTGGGGCCAGATATCCTCACGGAAGTCGAGCTCAGGGAGCCATAGGGTGTTCACGGGGATCGTGGTGGAGCAGGCGGTGGTGGAGGCGCCGGCGCCGGGTCTGGTGCTGGCCTCGTCGGTGGTCAGCGTGGATGTCGCCGTGGGCGACTCGGTCGCCGTCGACGGCTGCTGCCTGACGGTGACGGCGATCGACGGCGATCGGCTTCATTTTGACGCCGTGCCGGAGACGCTGGCGCGAACCACGCTCGGTGACCGGGTCGTGGGTGACCTGATCAATCTGGAGCCGGCCCTGAGGGTCGGTGACCGTATGGGGGGCCACTGGGTGCAGGGCCATGTCGACGGCGTCGGGGAGGTCTCCTCTCTGACGCCTCACAGCAACGCGGTGGACGTGTGGGTGAAGGCCCCGGAGAGCGTGCTTCGGTATGTCATCGAGAAGGGATCGATCACCGTCAACGGCGTCAGCCTGACCGTCACCGGGTTCGACTCGGGCGGGTTCGGCGTGTCGCTGATTCCACACACGCTCGAGGTCACCAACTTCGGGCGGTTGCAGCCCGGCGATCGGGTCAATCTGGAGGCCGACCTGTTCGGCAAGTATGTGGAGCGGTTGACCGCTGGTGGGCTACCATCGGAGCAGGATGAACGCTGATACCGGCTTCAAGGAGATGTATCCCGACCTCGACGAGTCGCCGTTTGCGACAGTCGCCGAGGCGATCGAGGACATCCGCGCCGGCAAGATGGTGGTGGTGGTCGATTCTCCCGATCGTGAGAACGAGGGCGATCTGGTGATGGCGGCTCAGTACGTCACTCCCGAGGCGATCAACTTCATGGCCACGCACGCCCGTGGGTTGATCTGTCTCTCGCTCACGCCCGAGCGGATCGAAGAGCTTGGCCTGGACATGATGACCCACCACAACATGACTCCGTTCGAGACGGCATTCACCGTCTCCATCGAGGCCCGTGAAGGCGTCTCCACCGGGATCTCGGCGGCCGACCGGGCGCACACCATCCAGGTGGCCATCAACCCCGACTCCAAACCGGCAGACCTGGTTCAGCCGGGACACGTGTTTCCGCTGCGGGCGCGCCCGTTCGGAGTGCTCGAGCGCACCGGCCAGACCGAAGCCTCGGTCGATCTGGCGCGGCTTGCGGGTCTCCAGCCTGCCGGCGTGATCTGCGAGGTGATGAACCCCGACGGGACGATGGCGCGCGTCCCCGATCTGATCGGGTACTGCACCGGGCACGGGCTGAAGATGATCACCGTCGCCGACATCGTCGCCCATCGGCATCGCTCCGAGCCGTTGGTCGAGCGGATCGCGGTCGCCTCACTGCCGACCGCCTTCGGCGAGTTCGTGGCCTACGGTTACCGGTCATTGATCGACGGTCAGCAGCATGTGGCGATGGTGATGGGCGACGTCGACGGAGCCAAGGATGTGCTGGTGCGGGTTCACTCCGAGTGCCTCACGGGCGATGTGTTCCATTCGCTGCGATGTGACTGTGGGGAGCAGCTCGATCGGGCGCTCGCCCAGATCGCCTCGGAGGGCGCCGGGGTGCTGCTGTACCTGTCTCAGGAGGGCCGCGGGATCGGGCTGCTGAACAAGCTGCGAGCCTACGAGCTGCAGGAGCAGGGGCTCGACACCGTCGATGCAAACCTCGCCCTCGGGCTGCCAGTCGATTCCCGCGACTACGGGCTGGGCTATCAGATCCTGTCGGATCTCGGCCTGACCACGCTGCGGGTGATGACCGACAATCCCAAGAAGCTGATCGGCCTGGAGGGATATGGGCTGCAGGTCACCGAGCAGGTGCCGATCGTGGCCGAGCCCAACCCGGTGAACGAGCGCTATCTGCGCACCAAGGCGGAGCGGATGGGCCACACCATCTCTCATCAGAGCTTGCGAGCGGACACCGAGTGAGCGAGGACGGGCCGGGGAGGATCGCGATCCCCGACGGCTGCTCGGTGGTGGTCGCCCGGGCCGATGCCAACACTGACGTCGCCATCGTGGCATCGCGCTACAACGCGGGAGTGGTGGAGCGGCTGCTGGAGGGCGCGGTCACCCGGCTGGCCGAGCGGGGCATCGCCCGCGACCGGCTGACGATCGCGCTGGTGCCCGGCGCGTGGGAGCTGCCGCTGGCCTGCCGGCGCCTGGCCGAGGCGGGTGGACACCAGGCGGTGATCGCGCTTGGGTGTGTGATCCGCGGCGACACCCCGCACTTCGACTACGTGTGCGCCGAGGCCTCGCGTGGGGTGATCCAGGCCGCGCTCGACACCGGTGTGCCGGTCGCTTTTGGTCTGCTCACCACCGAGAACGAGCAGCAGGCCCTCGATCGCGCCGGCGGAAGCCATGGCAACAAGGGCGCCGAGGCCGCAGATGCGGCACTCGACATGGCCGGGTTGATGCGGGCGCTGCCCCGCCGCCGCTCGGGGTGAGCACACCGCTGCTGGTGACCGGTGCCACCGGGTACCTGGGCAGCGAGCTCGTGCGCCAGGCCCCCGAAGCCGTCGGCTGGAGTTTCTCCAATCCCAGCGCCGAGCGCGTGGACATCCGTGATCGCGCCGAGGTGGACGCCCGTTTCGCACAGCTTCGGCCTGCCTGTGTGATCCACACCGCCTACAGCGAGCACGGCCCGGCGGCGTACGCCACCACCGTCGAGGGTTCCGCCAACGTCGCCCGGGCTGCAGACGTGTGTGGGGCGCGACTGATTCACGTGTCCACCGACGTGGTGTTCGACGGACGCGGCGGTGCGCCCTACCGTGAGTCCGATCGGCTGTCTCCGATCACGACCTACGGCCGCCACAAGGCCGAGGCCGAGCGCGTGGTGGCTGCGGCGCACGCACACCCGGTGATCGTGCGAACCTCGTTGATCTACGGCGGGCCGCGGCCCTCTCGGCACGAGCAGACGGCGCTGGACGTGGCCGCCGGCCGCGCCTCACTGGCGTTCTACACCGACGAGCTGCGCTGCCCTGTGGCGGTGTCCGACCTGGCGGCGGCGCTGCTTGCGCTGGTCGACTCGAGCTTCGCCGGGATCCTCCACGTCGCCGGTGCCGATGCGGTGTCGCGGTGGGAGTTCGCGAGCTTGGTGACGGGCAGCGATCAACTCCCCACGGCTCGCAGCGCCGATCGTGCAGATCCCCGGCCGCTCGATTGCCGGCTCGACACCTCACTCTCCCGGACGCTTCTGCCGACGCCGCCGCGCGGTGTGCGCGACGTGCTCAGGGAGCGAGCCGCTCGATGACCCACACCCCGTGCTCTCTGCGGTATCGGAAGCGGTCGTGCAGGCGGGCGTCACCGTGCTGCCAGAACTCGTACCGCTCCGGCGTCAGCCGGTAGCCACCCCAACGCTCCGGGCGGGGGATCTCTCCGCCCTCGAATCGCTCCTCGGCGGCTTGAAGCGATCGTTCGAGCTCGGCTCGGGATTCGAGCACCGCACCCTGGTGGGATGCCCACGCCCCCAGCCGGCTGTCCTTCGGCCGGCTCTCGAAATACGCGTCGGAACGGTCCGCGGGCAGACGTGTGACCCGGCCCTCGATCCGCACCTGGCGGCCCAGCACGTGCCAGTGGAAGAGCAGGGCGGCATTGGGGTTTTGATCGAGCTCTGACGCCTTGCGGCTCTCATACCCGGTGTAGAAGCACAGATCGCCTTCATCGAAACCGCGCAGCAGCACCATTCTCACAGACGGCGCACCGTGTGCGGTCGCTGTGGCCAGTGCCATGGCGTTGACGTCCTCACCGCCGCCGGCTGCCGCGGCCTCGTCGTACCACGTGCGGAACTGACCCGTGGGGTCGGGATCAAGCTCGTGCCGGTGCAGCGCACACACCGAGCGCGCCGTCCTAGACGGCCTTGGTGACCCGGCCGCTCTTGAGGCAGCGGGTGCACACGTACTCACGCGAGGGGGCGCCGTCCACCAGTATCCGGATCCGCTGGAGGTTCGGGTTGAAGCGCCGCTTGGTCGCCACCATCGAGTGGCTGCGGTTGTTCCCGAACCCGGGCTTCTTCGAGCAGATGACGCAGACGCGTGACATGGCGGCGGAGTATAGATGATGACTTCCGCAACCGGAGCCGCTCGCGGCACGTCCTAGACGACATGCAGCATCGTCTGGCCAGTGTGGGGGAGCCTGAAGCTGTCGGCGGGACGTTCACGATCGCCAACGAGGTGATCGCCCAGATCGTCGGGCTGACCGTGTTGGAGTGCTACGGGGTGGTGGGCATGGCCGCGTCGAGCCTTACCCAGGGTGTCTACCGGCTGCTTTCCCGCGAGCGGGTCGACCAGGGCGTCACCGTCCGCCACGAGCCGGCGGGTCTTGTGATCGAGCTGTACATCGTGGTGGAGTACGGACTGAATCTGGCCGAGGTCGCCGGCAACGTCCGCTCCCGCGTTCAGTATCAGGTGGAGAAGCTGACGCAGATGCCGGTCGATTCGATCCAGATCTACATCCAAGGGGTAAAGCGCACTCGGTGACGGAAGGGCAGTGAACAACCCGCGCCAGATCGCCTTGGCCGCGGCGCGCGGCGGCGCCACCGCGCTCGAGGCCAGCCGGTCGCGCCTGAACGACCTCAACGTCTACCCGGTGCCCGACGGTGACACCGGCTCCAACCTGTGGCGTACCGCCGTGAGGGTCGCGGACGGACTGGCACAGGATCCAGGGCCGTCCCGGCAGGAGGTGACGGCGGTTGCCAAGCGCTCGGCGCTGGCCGGGGCGAGCGGCAACAGCGGGATCATCCTGTCCCAGATCGTGGCCGGCTTCGCCGATGTGTTGGGTGAGGGCGGCCCGGTCGACGCCGGCGTGCTGGCGCGCGCGCTGAGGGCGGCCAGCGATGCCGCCTACCGCCCCGTGCGACAACCGATCGAAGGCACCATGCTGACCGTGATCCGCGAGATGGCAGAGACCGCCGATGCCAATCGTGAGCTGTCATTGGATGATGCCGTCGACGCGGTGTTGGAAGCCGCAGCGGGGACGGTGGTGCGCACCCAATCGATGCTCGATGTGCTGCGCGACGCACACGTGGTCGACGCCGGGGCGGCGGGGCTGCTCGAATATGCCCGCGGCGCAGTTGCCGGATACCGGGGGGAGGCGCCCGAGATCCAGGAGCACACCGTGGCCGGCCCGGTGTCGATCGAGTCGGTGCACCTGGAGGAGTCGCGCTACCGCTACTGCACGGCCTTCCTGATTGAAGGCGACGTACTCGACGTGGCCGCCCTGGAGCAGCGGCTGGCGGGCTTTGGCGACTGTGTGCTGGTGGTGGGCGAGGCGCCGCTGGTGAAGGTGCACGTGCACACCGACGACCCCGGACAGGTGCTGTCGCTTGGTGTCGGGGCCGGATCGGTGGACGGCATCGAGATCGCGAACATGCACGAGCAGGCACGGGCTCGCGAGCGGCGACTGACCGTGATCGAGGGCGGCGGCACCAGCACCGCGGAGGTGGGCGCCGGAACCGCCGCGGTGGTGCTCGATTCGACCGCTGACCTGCCCGATCCGCAGGCGCTGCACCCCAACTGGCGATCGGTGCCGCTGACGGTCAGCTTCGGCGACCACGACTACGCCGACGGCGTCGACATCGACTCCGACGGGTTCTACCGGCTGCTGCGCGACTCTCCGCACCACCCGAAGACGTCTGCGCCGGCGCCGGCCGCGTACTCCCAGGCATTTGCCGATCTGGCCGGGTGTGAACGGATCTTCGTGCTGCCGATCTCCTCGAAGGTGTCGGGCTCTCACCAGTCGGCGCTGGTGGCCGCCCAGAGCGATCCGCGGGTGACCGTGCTGGACGGCCTCACGGTCTCGGCCGGCACGGTGCTGCTCGCCGAAGGGGTGCAGCGCCTGCTCGACCGCGACGCCGCCACCGAGGAGATCGAGGCGTGGACGGCCGCCGCCCGCGACCGCATCAAGATCCTGATCGGCGTGAGCACGTTGGAGTACCTGGAGCGCGGTGGCCGGATCAACCACACCCGTCGGCTGCTGGGCGATGCGCTCGGTCTCAAGCCGATCCTGACCATGCGCGACGGCGAGGTGGTGGAGTACAAGAAGGTGCGGGGCATGACCGGAGTGTGGCGCGAGTTCGAGCGGTTCATCGATCAGAACGTGCCTCCGGACATGCCTGTCCGGGTCGGGCTGGCGCACGCCCAGGCGCCGGACACGGTCGAGCGGCTGACCGAGCTGATCGCGCGCACCCGCCCGCAGGCCAGCATCGACAGGGTGTGCACGATCGGCGCGGTGGTGGGAGCCCACGGCGGTCCGGGAGCGTTCGGCCTCCTCGTCTTCCCGGACGCATGAGGTCATTCGACGGCCTCGAGAGCCCGGCGTTTCCCCGCCCGAGCTCGGCTCCCTCGCCATCGCACCTGGACGCCCCCGCGGCCACCGGAAAAGCGCTCGCCGCCGGCCTGTCGGAGCTGCGTCCCCCGGTCAGAACGGTGGGCGACCTGCTGGAGCACGTGCCGTTTCGCCACGACGACTTTCGCTCGGCCGGCCGCCTGGCCGACATGCGTCCGGGCGAGGAGGCCACGGTCGTGGTCACGGTCGATCGGGTGCGGGCGCGGCCGACCCGACGGCGAAACCTGGTGATCGTCGAGGCGGTCGTGCACGACAGCTCGGGCTCCGGCGTGGTTGTGTGGTTCAACCAGCGCTACCTGGCCAAGAACCTCAAGCCCGACATGCGGCTCTCGATTCGCGGGGAGCGGCGATCCACGATCGACGCAGAGATCGTCGCCAAGAGCCATGAGCTGGTGGACGATGGAGCCGACACGCTGCACACCAGCGGTCTGGTACCTGTGTACCCGGCCGGCGAGGCGGTGTCGTCGCGGCGGCTGCGGACGCTGGTGTCCGAGCAACTCCACCATGCCGGCGACCGCCCGGATGCACTGCCTGCGGAGATCCGGTCGGCGCGCAGGCTGCCGCTGCGCCGAGACGCCCTGGTTGCCTGCCACCAACCCCGGACGCTGGTCGAGCACGCGCTCGGCCGAAGGCGCCTGGCATACGACGAGCTGTTTCTGCTGCAGCGCGGCCTGGTGCGTCACCGGCGGGAGATCGAGAGCCACGTGCAGGCTCCGGCGCTGGTGTCGGGGGGCGACCTGATCGCGCGTTACATCGACGGCCTGCCGTTTGCGCTCACCGCGGCGCAGCAGCGGGCAAACGCCGCTATCGACGCGGATCTCGGCCGCACCACCCCGATGCGCCGGCTGTTGCAGGGAGACGTCGGCTCAGGCAAGACGGCGGTGGCGGTGTACGCCCTGCTGCGGGCTGTGGATGCCGGTCGCCAGGGGGCGCTGATGGCGCCCACCGAGACGCTCGCCACCCAGCACCTGGTGAACGTCTCGGAGATCTGTGCCGACCTGGGGGTGCGGGTGGTGGGCCTGACCAACGGCATGCCGGCAGCGGAGCGGCGGGCGGCGCTGCAGGTGATCGAGTCGGGCGAGCCGCTGGTGGTGGTCGGCACCCACGCGCTGATCCAGGACGCGGTGGTGTTCGGCGGCTTGGCGGTGGCGGTGGTCGACGAGCAGCACCGCTTCGGTGTCGAGCAGCGGGCGGCGCTGGAACGCAAGGCAGAGGCCGGGATCGCCCCGCACGTCCTGCACATGACCGCGACCCCGATCCCCCGGACGCTGGCGATGACCGTGTTCGGTGATCTGGACGTGACCGTGTTGGACGAGCTGCCCCCGGGCCGGACGCCGGTGGTCACGCGGCTGGTGCCCGGACCCCGCCGCCAGGAGGTGTTCGCTCGCATGCGCCGGCTGCTGGATGAAGGCCGCCAGGCCTACGTCGTCTGTCCGCTGGTGTCGGAGTCGGACAAGCTCGAGGCTGCTGCCGCCGAGAGCGAAGCACTCGAGCTCAGCGCCGGCGAGCTGTCCGACTACCGGGTCGGGTGCATCCATGGCCAGCTCCCGATCGCAGAGCGGCGGGCGCTGATGCAGCAGTTTCGCCAGGGAGAGATCGACGTGCTGGTGGCAACCACGGTGATCGAGGTGGGCGTGGACGTGCCCAATGCCACGGTGATGGTGGTGGAGCGGGCCGACCTGTTCGGCCTGGCCCAGCTGCACCAGCTGCGCGGCCGGGTGGGGAGGGGATCGATCGAGAGCTTCTGCATCCTGGTGGCGGATCCCACCACCGACGACGCCCGGGCACGGCTGGAGGCGATGGTGCGCACCACCGACGGCTTCGAGCTGGCCGAGGTCGACCTCCAGCTGCGGGGCGAGGGAAACGTGCTGGCCGCGCGTCAGAGCGGCCTGCCCGACCTGCGCCACGCGCGGCTGCGGCGCAACCGAAAGCTCGCCGCCGGAGCCCGTCGCGACGCCGTCGCGATGCTCGAAAACGGTATCGATTCCGCCACCGAGCTCCTGCTCGATGCCGAGACCGCTCGGATCTTTGGAGCGGAAGTCTCGTGGGCCGCTGAGGCATGATCCCTCCCGATGAGAATCGTTGCAGGCGAGCGGAAGGGCATGCGGC
Source organism: uncultured Actinomycetes bacterium (assembly GCA_963727235.1). GTDB lineage: Bacteria > Actinomycetota > Thermoleophilia > Gaiellales > JAICJC01 > CAVPTL01. Next base: position 30,697 of record CAVSFZ010000026.1, on the reverse strand, counting down.
TGACGGCGCCGCGCGGCAGCGGCAGCCGTCCCACCACCGACAAGGCGCGCGAGGCGCTCTTCTCGATGCTGCACGACGTCTCGGGCGAGACCGTGCTGGATCTGTTCGCAGGCAGCGGCGCGCTCGGTCTGGAGGCGCTCTCGCGGGGCGCCCGCTGGGCTGACTTCTGCGACGCGTCGCCGGCGGCGGTCGCGGCGGTCAAGGAGAACGTCGAGCGCCTCGGCTACGGCGATCGATCCGCGGTGTCACGCGTCGATGCCCGCCGCCGGGTCGAGTCCGATCTGGCCGCCGGCCGCACCTATGACTTGATGCTCATCGACCCGCCTTATACGATGCTGAATGACTTGCAACGCCACATGTCCCTGCATTTGCCGGAAATCCTTGCTCCCGGTGGTCGCATCGTGATCGAGAGTGCCGCCGCCGACGTGCCGGCGGTGGCGAGCCTCGTGGTGGACCGCACGCGCGTCCACGGCGGCACCCGGTTGACGATCCTCAGTCATGTCTGAGCGGATCGCCGTCTGTCCCGGCACGTACGACCCGGTCACGGTGGGTCACATCGACATCATCAGGCGGGCCTGCGAGATGTTCGACAAGGTCGTGGTGGGGGTGGTCCGCCAGCCCCGTCACAAGGAAACCACAATGTTTACGGTGGACGAGCGGATAGGCTTCATCAAGGAGTCACTGGCGGGCATCGGTAACGTTGAGGTGGAAGGCTTTGCGACGCTGGTGGTCGACTTTGCCCGGGCGCACGGTGCACGTGCGATCGTGAAAGGTTTGCGGGCGGTGTCAGACTTCGAGTGGGAGTTCCAGATGAACAATCTCAACCGGGGTCTGGCGGGCGAGATAGAGACGCTGTACCTGATGGCTTCGCCGAAGTACAGTTTCCTGTCGTCGCGTGGTGTTCGGGAGATCGCGTCGTTCGGCGGATCGGTGGATGAGTATGTGCCGGAGTCGGTGGCGCGGACGCTCGAACGGCTGTACGCAGCGGACGGCATTCAGAAGTAGAGCCAAGGGAGATCGACAGTGGACGTTCTGGTATTGATTGACAAGTTGGACGAGCTCGTGCTGAACGCGCGCGGCGTCCCCATGAGCAACCAGGTGCGCCTCGACCGTGACGAGATCGAGGACATCATCTCCCACATGCGGGCCACGATCCCCGAGGAGATCAAGCAGGCCCGGTGGATCGTCAAGGAGCGCCAGGAGATGCTCGCAGAGGCCAAGCGCGAGGCCGAGCGGATGATCGGTGAGGCACGCGATCACGCCGCCCGCGAGGCATCCCAGCAGGAGGTCGTGAAGCTGGCGGAGCGGCAGGCCGAGGACGTCCTGGCCGACGCTCGGCGCAAGGCCCGGGAGATGCGCCTCGGTGCCGACGACTACGCGGATTCGATCCTCGAGAACATGGAGACGAACCTGACCAAGTTCCTGTCCGCGGTGCAGCGCGGGCGCGAGCAGCTCTCCGGGCGGAACGAGGACAACACCGATCCGGCCACCGCTGGGTTTGATCTCAGCCACACGCAGTAGCGTGGCGACGGTGACCCCGCTCGATCTGCGGCGCTACCGCCTGGAGCCGGGTGAGTCCCGGGAGGTGACCGTGCCGGTGGAGTGCGACCCGGTGGTGCTGGGCGGCCTCGAGTATGCCGCCGCCCAACCGGTGGTCGACGCCCGCCTGCGCTTGCAGCCGAGCTCCGACGGTCTGTATCTGCGGCTGCGGTTCAGCTGTGACCTGACCGGTCCGTGTCAGCGCTGCCTGGAACCGGCGGAGGTGACGGTGGCGGTCGACGCCACCGAATACCACCAGCACGAACGTGACGGTGTGCCGGTCGAGGACGAGGAACTGGTGAGCGACTACCTGCACGACAACGAGCTGGATCTGGATGGGTGGGCGCGCGACGCGATGGTGCTGGCGCTGCCGCCCAAGATCCTGTGCCGTGAGGATTGCGCCGGACTGTGTCCGGCCTGCGGGGTGCGGCTGGACGACGACGTCGATCACGACTGCGGAGTGGACGACTCCGATCCGCGTTGGTCGAAGCTCCGCGAACTCGACCTGTAGCGCTGTATGCTTCCCCGCTGACATGGCCGTACCCAAGAAAAAGACCTCCAAGGCCCGCCGCGACAAGCGCCGCGCAAACACGGCGATCTCGGTGCCGACCATGTCGGATTGCCCCCAGTGCCACCACACCGTGCGGCCCCACCACGCCTGCCCGAACTGCGGTCATTACCGCGGGCGCGAGGTCGAGCCACTGCGCGAGGTCGCGCCCTAGCCGATGACTGACGTCACCATCGCGCTGGACGCGATGGGCGGCGACAGCGCCCCCAACGCCACGGTTGCCGGTGCGGTTCTGGCGGCAGCTACCGGCGTCAAGGTGCGCTTGTGCGGGCCGACCGATGTGCTGCGCGCCGAGCTGGGCGGCGAGGTGCCGGGAATCGAGGTCGTGGAGGCTCCTGATGTGATCGATGCCCACGACGAACCGGCCGCAGCCGTACGGGCCAAAGAACACTCGTCGCTGGTGGTGGCCTGTCGCGAGGTGCGTGAGGGCCGCGCCCAGGGGGTCGTCTCGGCGGGGCCGACGGGCGCGATGATGGCGGCGGCGCTGATCCAGCTCGGCCGGATCAAGGGCATAGCCCGACCGGGTATCGCCGTGCCGCTGCCGGCCGCGGGCACTCCCTGCCTGCTGATCGATTGCGGCGCCAATCCCGAAGCCAAGCCCGATCACCTCGCCAAGTACGGCATCATGGGAGCCGAGTTCGCCTCCGACGTGCTGGGCGTCGATCGGCCGAAAGTGGGGTTGCTCTCGATCGGTGAGGAGGCGTCGAAGGGCACGGCGGTGACGCTCGAGGCCCACGCGCTGCTGGCTGCGTCGGAACTCAACTTCGGCGGAAACTGTGAAGGCCGCGACGTGCTGACGGGCGAGTACCAGGTGGTGGTGGCCGACGGGTTTGCCGGAAATGTGCTGTTGAAGGGTCTCGAGGGAGCCGGCGTGGCGCTGTTCACCCAGCTGCGGGCGGCGGCCGACAGCAGCTTGCGGGCGAAGATCGGCGGTCTGCTGCTGCGTCCTGCGGTGCGTGCGATCCGCACCAAGACCGACCCGGAGAACTATGGCGGCGCCTACCTGCTGGGTGTTCGCGGAGTGGTCTCGATCGCACACGGGAACTCAAATTCGACCGCCATCCGCAACGCCGTCACCTACACCGCAAAGGGCGTATCGGCCGGTGTCGTGGAGCGGCTCAGCGCTCGCGTTGCCGCCGCCGCGAGTCCGCCTGCGAGCACCAGTGAGTTGCAGTCGGCCTCCGGGACACATACAGTCCCGCGGGTCGCGGCCACAGAGATTGGAGAAGAGTGACAATGAATCGTGAGGAGGCGCTCGAGCGCGTCAGGGCCATCCTGGTTGAGCAGCTCGACGTCGACGAAGAACAGGTGACCGAAGACGCGTCATTCCAGGGCGACCTGGATGCCGACTCGTTGGATCTGGTTGAGCTGATCATGGAGCTGGAGGATCAGTTCGGACTGAAGATCTCCGACGAGGACGCACAGAAGATCGCCACCGTCGGGCAGGCCGTCGACTACGTCACGAGCAACAGCTGACGATTCGGGGGCGGCGCTCAGAACACTGATTGCGGCGCTTCCCGAGGAGGCACGCCGGGTGGCCTTCACCCACTCGTCGTGGGTGGAGCGGCGCCAGACGTCGTATGAGCGGCTCGAGTTCCTGGGTGACAGCGTCTTGGGGCTGGCCATTGCCCAGCATCTGTATGAGCGGTTTCCCGATCGCCCGGAGGGCGATCTCGCCAAGGTCCGGGCGCAGGTGGTGTCGCGCACCAGCTGCGCCGTGGTGGCGCGCAAGCTCGGCCTCGACCGCGATCTCGCCGAGGAGGGCGAACGGGTCGGCGCCGAGGAGATCGATGCGCTGATCCGGTCACAGAGCGTGGTGGCTGCAACCGTCGAGGCGGTGATCGGCGCGGTCTTCATCCACAGCGGCTTCGATCGCACCGCCGAAGCCGTGGTCGCTGCGTTTGCCGATCGGGTCGACTATGTGCTCCAGAGGCACGTCGACCACAAGACCGTGCTGCAGGAGCAACTGGCACGTCGGGGGGCATCTGTAACGTATGCCGTGACCGATACTTCGGGTCCGCCTCACCAGCGCTTGTTCACCACGGTGGCGCTGGTGGGGGAACTCGAACTCGGACGGGGCTCGGGGTCGAGCAAGAAGGCCTCCGAGCAGGCCGCAGCCCGCGAGGCTCTGGCAAACATCGACCGGATTGCCGACTGACATTTGTATCTGAAGAGCATCAGAATTCGAGGCTTCAAATCGTTTCCCGGAAGCGTCGAGCTGCAGTTCCACGAGGGGATTGCGGTGATCGTCGGGCCCAACGGCAGCGGCAAGTCGAACATCGCCGACGCCCTCCAGTGGGCGATGGCGACCCAGGCTCCGGCTCAGCTGCGCGCGCCGCTCGGGCAGGATGTGCTGTTCTCCGGGTCGGACGCCCGCCCGCCCGCGGGGGTGTGCGAGGTCGAGCTGGTGCTGGACAACTCGTGCGGCACCCTGCCGCTGGAGTTCGACGAGGTTTCGGTGATGCGCCGGCTGCACCGGGAGCGCGAGGGCGAGTACTTCATCAACCGGGCGCGGGTGCGGAGGCTGGATCTGCTGGAGCTCTTGGCCGACACCGGGCTCGGCCGCGAGATGCACTCGGTGATCGGCCAGGGCAAGGTCGAGGAGATCCTTCTGTCCAAGCCGCACGAGCGGCGCCGGTTCGTGGAGGAGGCGGCTGGGCTGGGCAAGTACCAGCGGCGCCGGGCGCGGGCCGAGGCCAAGATGGTGCGGGTGGCCGCCGAGCTGGAGCGCGCCCGGGATCTGGAGCGGGAAGTCAAGGCTCGGCTGCGGCCGCTGTCGATCCAGGCAACCGCGGCCGACCGAGCGGCCAAGCTGGGCGGCGAGATCGCCGTCGGCCGGGTGACCCTGCTCTCCTCCGAGATGCTCACCGAACAGCGCTCCAGTGCAGGCTTGGACGGTCGGCGTGCGGCGGCCGCCCAGGCTCACGCCGCGGTTGAGAAGAAGCTGGAGGCGCTGGCTGCCCGCCGCGCGGTGGCCGAGGCGGAGCTGACCGGCTTGGCCGCGGCCCAGGAACGCGCTGCGCATTCGTTCTACGCATTCGAGACCGCCCGGGAGCGCCTTGGCCTCCAGTCCGGGCGCGTGAGCCAAGGGGCGGCGGCGCTGGATCGCGCCCGGGGCCGGCGAACGGCCGCCGCAGAGCGGCTGGCGGCGGACGCCGCCCGGTTCACCGCGGAGTCGCTCGAAGCATCAGCGGCCGCCGACCAGGCCGCAGCGGAGGTCGAGCGGCTGGGTGTCGGTGACGTGGAGGCCGAGCATGCGCTGACGGCACAGGCCGAGGCGGCGCTGACAGCCGCTCTCGATGCCCGCCGCGCCCTGGCCGACGCGCAGGGCCAGGTGGCGACGACTCGTCGCGAGGCAGAGCAGTCGGCCGGCCGGCTGGCTGGATACACCAAGCAGATGGAGACGTTTGCCGCCCGCGCGGAGACCACCGCCAGCGATCTCGAGGACGCCGGCGCCCGGGCCGAAGCGGCCGCCAAGGCAGGCGAGGCAGCGGCCGCGGAGCTTGTGGCCGCGACCGCAGCGGCCACCGCGGCCACCGAGGCCGAGGCCACCGCCGCAGAGAGCGATCGGGCGGCTCGCGCCGCCCTGGATGAACTCACCCATCGAAGCGAGCTGGCGGCCACCCGGCTGGCCGGTCTCGACCGCGCTCTCGAGCGCGGTGAGGGGCTGCCGCCGGCAGCCCGTTCCCTGCAGGCAGCGGGCGCCAAGCTGGTGGTGGCCGGGATCGAGGCCGAGCAGGGCTACGAGCGGGCCGTGGCGGCGGCGCTTGGCTGGCGGGCCGGTGCCGTGGTGGCCGACAAGGTGTTGGAGGCCATCGACCTTCTCCGCGGCGCCGAGGGCGAGCTGGCCGTGATCCTGGCCGGCGCCGAGCCGGCGGGAGCCGGCAAGGCCCCGGCTGCGGGGGCGCGGCCCTTGCTGGAAGTCGCCACGGTGACCGATCCGGCGGTCGGCCGGCTGATCGCGGGCGTGTGGCTGGTGGACGATCTCTCCCAGGTACGCACGGGAGTGGCGGTCACGACCTCGGGCGAGGGCGTGGATGCCGATCGTGGAGAGTTCTGGCGCGCGGCCGATGCCGGTGAAGCGGCGTGGTTGAGCGCGCGGGCCGAGCGCGACCGCACCAAGGTGGAGCTGGACGAGATCGCGGTCGCCCTCGAGGCCGCCGCCGCCCAGGCGGAGCGGGCAGCAGCTGCCGCTTCGGCCGCTGCTGCATCTGCCGGCGCTGCCCGTGAGGCCCAGGCGGGCGCCGTGAGCGCCGACACAGCCGCCCGCGAAGCCGCCCGCGCGCTCAGCCTCCGGCGTGAGCAGCTGACCGATGAGCTCGCCCGATGCGATGCCTCTCGCGATCTGGCGGAGCGAGACCTCGAGACTGAACGTGCCCGTGCGGCGGCGCTGACCTCCGACCTGGAAGCCCACGAGGCGCTCGAGGCCGAGCGCCGGACAGCCTCCACCGCGGCCGAGGAGCAGCATTCCGGCCTCGAGCGCCGGCGGCGTGAGCTGGCCGAGCAGGGTGCCGTGATCGCCGCGCAGGTAGCCGGCCTGAGGGAGCGCGTGGCTCGGGGGCGGGCGGAGTGCGATCGCCTGCAGGCGGCGGCTGCCGACGCCACCGCGTCTGCACTGCGGGCGGTGGAGTTGGGTGAGATCGCCGCCGATCTGGCCCCGGAGTGCGAGGCGATCTCCGCCAAGCTGGCGCTGGCCGCACAGGCAGCCAACGAGCTTCGAACTCCGGCCAGGGCCGGAGTGGAGTCGATCGAGCGGCGCGCGTCCGAGCTCTCCACCGAGCTGCAGGCCTGTGCTGAGCTGGAGGCCGCCGAGCAGGTTGCATCGCGAGCGGCGACCGCTGCCGCCACCGAGATCGAGGTCGCGCTGGGCCGATCGGCCGAGCGGGTGTCGGAGCTCGGTCGTCGCCGCTCCGAGATCGCTGCGGCGCACGAGCTGGATGTCGTGGAGCCGGAGCAGCCGATGCAGCCGGACGAATCCGCCGCGCTGGCGGCACGTCTGGAGCGGCTCGAGCGGCGTCGGGAGAGCCTGGGAGCGGTCAACCCCCTGGCGGCCGAGGAGTACGAGGCCGAGAAGGTGCGGGTCGACGAGCTTTCCACTCAATGTGATGACCTGGATCGCTCGCTCAAGGAGCTGCGCAGCCTGGTGCGGGATCTGACCCAGACGATCGACGCCCGCTTCGACGAGACGTTCAAGCAGGTGGCGCAGCACTTCTCCGAGACGGTGGGCACGCTGTTTCCCGGCGGCAGCGGCCGGCTGCGGCTGACCGACGACGTGGTCGAGGCGCCGGCGCGCTCGGCCGAGGACGGCGAGGAGGCTTCCGAAGACGCCGAGGATCAGCTCCCGGCGGAGCGCCCCGAACCGGGAATCGAGCTCGAGGTGCGGCCGGCGGGCAAGCGCATCGAGTCGCTGTCGCTGCTCTCCGGCGGCGAGAAGTCGCTGACCGCGATCGCATTTCAGTTTTCGCTGATGCTGACCAAGCCGTCGCCGTTCTACGTGCTGGACGAGGTCGAAGCGGCGCTTGACGACGCCAACATCGAGCGCTTCCTGTCGCTGCTACGCGCCTATCAGTCGCGCGCGCAGTTCATCGTCATCACCCATCAGCGGCGCACGATGGAGGTTGCAGACGTGCTGTACGGCGTCAGCATGGCAGGCGACGGTGAGTCGCGGGTGCTGTCGCGGCGCATGTCAGACAGCCTGGAGCCAGCTCCAGAGGTCGTCGGGTAGCTCGACCTCACCCCGGGCGACGGCGGCGCGGTGACGAGCGGCGGAGCGGTCTCCGGGCAAGCGGTTGTCGCCGGCGGCGGCCCGAATCGCTTCCATGGGGGCGGCCACCGGGTTCGCGAGCAGTGCCACGGCGGCGTGGCCGCGCTCCCCGGCCAAGCTGCGGCAGAGCGTCTCGACCAGCAGCGCCAGCGCAAATCCCTTGTACGCCTGATCGTCGCCGAACGGCATCACTCCGGCCGCATCGGCCTCGATCAGGCTGGGGTCGGTGGTCGGGGCACCGGCGCGGGTGACCGCCGCACCCTCAGGCAGCGGCAATCGGGTGGCGATCGCCTTCAGCACGGCGCCGTAGGTGACGCGGCCCATGGACACGTCGATCACATCGGGGTCCGGATCGCCGGGGAGCGCGAGGCACAGCGGGTTGGTGCCGAGCAGTGGCCCTCCGCCGGAGGGGTGGGAGATCCGCGCCGTCGATGTCGCGGTCAGCAGGCACACCAGTCCCCGGGCGGCGACCCGCGCGGCGAAATACCCGAGCCGTCCCGTGGGGAAGCAGTCGCCGACGACCACGACTCGCGCCCCCGCGGGCGGGTGCTCCAGCTCGGCGGCGATGGCAGCGGCCAGCGCCGTGTATCCCACCGATCCCCCCGCGTCATAACGGGCCATGCCTTCATCGCGTGATACGAGGGTGAGCCGGGGAGTCGGGTCGAGCCCCGGCCGGCCGGCCAGCCACCGCAGCCGCTCGACCCCGTGCCCGGCGGCGCCGCGCATCTCGGCGTCCACGAAGTGGTCGACCAGCAGGTTGGCATCGTCAGGCGAAAAGCCGAGCGCCAGCGCCCACCCGGTCATGGCGGGGCGCAGGTCGGTGAGCGGAACCGTCGTCACACGCACACACTACGATCTGCGCCTGTGACGCGCACATGGCAGGCAATGTTCAATACCGGCGAGGAGGCGCCGCCCGAGCCCGAGCCGGAGGCGCGGTCGGGCGGCATGTTCTCGCGCCTGCGTGAGTCGATCGGACGCAGCCGCCGGGCGATGAGCCAGCAGCTCGCCGGCGTGGTGCTGAATCCGGCCGACCCGGACGTGTGGGAGCAGCTGGAGCTGGCGCTGATCGCCGCCGACTGCGGCGTGCCGGCCACGGTGACGGTGATCGAGCGGCTGGAGGCCGAATCCGCCGCCGGGCGGCTGACCACGTCGGCCGACCTGACCGGCCGGCTGACCGAGATCGTGGCTGAGCTGATGACCCCCGAGGGCGATCCCCGGATCGACGTCACGCACACCCCGTCGGTGATTCTGATGACCGGCGTCAACGGCACCGGCAAGACCACCTCCATCGGCAAGATCGCCTGGCATCTGCGCGAGGCCGGCAAGACCTGCGTGATCGGTGCCGGGGACACCTTCCGGGCCGCGGCCGGCGAGCAGCTCGAGACGTGGGCGGAGCGGGCCGGCGCTGATTTCGTCTCGTCAGAGTCGGGTGCCGATCCGGCTGCGGTTGCCTTCGACGCGGTCGCCGCTGCCGAGGCCAGGGGGCGGGATGTGGTCATCATCGACACCGCCGGACGGCTGCACACCCAGGATCATCTGATGCAGGAGCTCGGCAAGATCCACCGTGTCATCGGCCGCCGGATCGAGGACGCGCCGCATGAGGTGTTGCTGACGATCGACGCCACCACCGGTCAGAACGGGCTTCAGCAGGCGCGGCTGTTCACCGAGGCGGTGGATGTCACCGGACTGGTGCTGACCAAGCTGGACGGCACCGCCAAGGGCGGCATCGCCCTGGCGATCGCCCACGAGCTGGGCACGCCGGTCAAGCTGATCGGCGTCGGCGAGGGCGTCGAAGACCTGCGCCCCTTCGACCCCACCGACTTCGCCCGCGCCTTGTTCGGTGAATAAAAGGTGCCAGGCACCAATTATTCACCTGTCCCCCGACGGTCTACGCTGTAGCCATGTTTGACTCACTTTCAGATCGCCTTGGAGCGACCCTCGACGGGCTCAAGGGCAAGGGACGCCTCAGCGAGCAGGACATCGACGCAGCCATGCGCGAGATCCGGCTGGCGCTGCTGGAGGCCGACGTCAACTTCACGGTGGTCAAGCAGTTCGTGGCCGGGGTCAAGGAGCGGGCGATGGGCTCCGAGGTGCTGGACAGCCTGACTCCCGGACAGCAGGTCGTAAAGATCGTCCATGAGCAGCTGACCGAGCTGATGGGAAGCGCCGGCAGCGGGCTCTCGTTCTCGAACCGCCCACCCACCGTGATCCTGATGGCGGGCCTTCAGGGCTCGGGCAAGACCACCGCCAGCGGCAAGCTGGCACGGCTGCTGGCAAAGCAGAAGAAGTCTCCGGCGATGGTGGCCTGCGATGTGTACCGGCCGGCGGCCATCCAGCAGCTGCAGACGCTGGGCAAGTCGCTGCAGGTGCCGGTGTTCGATCGCGGTACCGACGCCGACCCGGTGGAGACTGCGGTGTGGGGCATCGAGCAGGCCAAGGCCCAGGGACGCGACACGGTGATTGTCGACACCGCCGGCCGGTTGCACATCGACGAGAACCTGATGGACGAGCTGGTGCGGATCAAGGCCGCCACCAAGCCCCACAATGTCCTGCTGGTGCTCGACTCGATGACCGGCCAGGACGCGGTCAACGTCGCCCAGCAGTTCGCTGAGGCGGTCGACTACGACGGCGTGATCCTGACCAAGCTGGACGGCGACGCTCGAGGCGGCGCCGCGCTGGCGGTGCGGGCGGTCACCGGCAAGCCGATCAAGTTCGTCTCGGTCGGTGAGAAGCTCGACCAGCTGGAGCCGTTCCATCCCGACCGGATGGCGTCGCGGATCCTGGGCATGGGCGACGTGATGAGCCTGATCGAGCGCGCCCAGGAGCAGTTCGACGAGAAGGAAGCCGCCGAGATGGAGGCCAAGCTGCGATCGGCCGACTTCACGCTGGAGGATTTCCTGCAGCAGCTCCGGCAGGTCAAGAAGATGACCTCGGGGCAGGGGATGGCCGGGCTTTTGGGGATGCTCCCCGGCGTCGGCCGCCAGGTCAAGAACATGAAGGTGGACGAGCGCCAGTTCGACCGGGTGGAGGCGATCATTTTGGCGATGACACCGGCCGAGCGCCGCAATCACCGGATCATCGACGGCTCTCGCCGCCGGCGGATCGCAGCCGGCAGCGGCACCAATGTTCAGACCGTCAACCAGCTGCTGGGGCAGTTCAAACAGGTGCAGCGGATGATGAAACAGGTCGGCCGCGGTAAGATGCCTCAGTTTCCGGGAATGCAACGGAGGTAATGTGGCTGTCAAGATCCGCCTAGCGCGGCATGGTTCCAAGAAGAATCCGGTCTATCGGGTGGTAGTCGCGGACTCGCGAAATCCTCGCGACGGGCGCACGCTCGAGACGATCGGCCGGTACAACCCGCAGCCCGATCCGTCGCTGATCGACATCGATACGGAGCGCGCCCGCGACTGGCTCAGCAAGGGAGCCCAGCCGACCGAGACGGTGGCGAGGCTGCTCAAGCTCGCCGGCGTGTAGCACCGAGCGATGGACGAGCTGCTCGCTCACCTCGCACGGCAGCTGGTCGCCCATCCCGATCAGGTGCGCGTCGACCAATCCGAGTCAGAGTCCGGCGATCTGCTGCTGGAGCTGCACGTCGCCCAGGAGGATCTGGGCAAGGTGATCGGAAAGCAGGGCCGGATCGCTCGGGCGCTGCGCACGATCGTCAAGGCAGCCGCGGTGCGCAGCGGCCGTCGCGTGCATGTCGACATCGCCGAATAGCAACCCGCGCCCATGGCGGCCGGCGGAGGTCGTGGTCGGACGTGTGGGGCGGCCTCACGGGCTCGACGGGGCGTTCAAGCTGGAGGGACACGGCGGCGCGGTGCCGCTGCGGGCCGGGACGGCGATCACAGTGGGAGGCCGCAGCGTGGTCATCGCCGAGCGCCGTGGCACCGACGAGCGGCCGATCCTGCGGCTCGCCATCGCCGGCACCCGGGAGGCGGCCGAGCAGCTCCGGGGGGCGGAGGTGAGCGTGCCCACGGACACCCTGCCGGAGCCGGACGAGGACGAGTACTTTCACATCGACCTGATCGGCTGCGAGGTGTTCGCGGGTGCGAGGCTGGTGGGGACGGTCACGACAGTGCACGCCTATCCCGCCAACGACGTGCTGGAGCTGACCGGCCGGGACGGCGTGGTGCTGGTGCCGTTCGCCGCTGACGTGGTCGAGCAGGTCGATCTGCACGCTCGCCGGATCGATGTGCGCGTGGACTTCCTGTGAGCCTCGGCATCGATGTGTTCACGCTCTTTCCGCAGCAGTTCGACTGGCTACGGGAGGTGCGCCCGGTGCGAAACGTGCTGGAATCCGGCGCGCTCGAGCTTCGCGTGTTCGACTTGCGCGACCAGGGTTTGGGTGACTATCGCCAGGTCGATGACGCTCCCTACGGCGGCGGAGCGGGCATGGTAATCCGGGTGGACGTGGTGTGTGCCGCTCTGGAGGCCGCCTACGCCGCCCCGATCGAGCAGATTCGAGAGCAGCGCCGGGTGGTGGTGCTGACGCCGGTCGGCCAGACGTTCTCCGAGCAGGCCGCGGTGTCGTATGCCGAGGGCGGGGATTTCACGCTGCTGTGCGGGCGGTACGAGGGGTTCGATCAGCGCGTTCACGATCACGTCGCCACCGAGGAGCTGTCGCTTGGGCCGTACGTGCTGTCGGGGGGCGAGCTGGCGGCGATGGTGGTGATCGATGCGGTGGTGCGGCGGCTGCCCGGAGCGTTGGGCAAGGAGGAGAGCCATCGCAACGACTCCTATTCGGAGGCGATGGGCGGCCGTCCCGAGCACCCGCACTACACCCGTCCGGAGCTTTATCGGGGTTGGGGGGTGCCGCAGGTGCTGCTGTCGGGCGACCATGGGCGGGTGGCCGAGTGGCGTGAGGAGCAGTCGCGCCTCCGAGATGGTGCGCGTACCCGCGACGATGGTGCGCGTACCCGCGACGATGGTGCGCGTACCCGCGACGATGGTGCGCGTACCCGCGACGATGGTTCACATTTGTGAGGCCTCAGGGCAGCGGGTAGCATGCGTCGGTCATGACGGTGATCTCCGATATCGAAGAGCGGCAGCTGCGTGAGCTGCCCGAGTTCAAAGCCGGCGACACCGTGCGCGTGCATTTCAAGGTGATCGAGGGCCAGCGCCAGCGCGTTCAGGTCTTCGAAGGCGTCTGCATCGCCCGTCAGGGTGCGGGGGTTCGCGAGACATTCACGGTACGCAAGCAGTCGTTCGGGGTGGGCGTGGAGCGGACGTTCCCCTTCCACTCACCGAAGATCGCCAAGATCGACGTCGCCGCTGTCGGTGACGTGAGCCGAGCCAAGCTGTACTACCTGCGCGGCAAGGTCGGCAAAGCGGCTCGGGTACGCGAGAAGTCTCGATAGTGGCCGGCCCCGACCTGGGGTCGCCCGTGGATCCAGAGCTCCCGGCGCAGCCGGCCGCTCCCGAAGCCCTCCTCCAAGACGCACCGGTGGAGCCTCGCAAGAAGCGTGGGATGCACCCCGTGGTGGAGCTGCTGGTGATCCTGGCGGTGGCCTTTGGGCTGGCGTACGTGGTTCAGGGGTGGGTGATCAAGCCCTACCGGATCCCGACGGTGTCGATGGTGCCGACGCTGAAGGTCGGCGACATGGTGCTGGCCAACCGTTTCATCTATCACCTGCACCCGCCGCGCAGGGGAGACGTGATCGTCTTTCACCCGCCCGGTCACGGAGACATCCCGCAGAGCGGCGCCACCACCGAGGCCAGCGTCAACTACATCAAGCGGATCATCGGCCTGCCCGGAGACCGGGTGCAGATCCGTAAAGGCGTGGTGTCGATCTGTACCGCCAAGGACGTCGGCTGCCATCGCCTGAACGAGCCGTATGTCAACCACCATCCGCTGGAACGCTCGTTCACCGGGAACTATGACGTGCCCCAGGGTGAGTACTTCGTGATGGGCGATAACCGTGGCGATTCCGAGGACAGCCGTGTGTGGGGGTTCTTGCCGCGGCGAAACATCATCGGCAAGGCGTTTGTGGTGTACTGGCCGCTGGATCGGCTTGGCTTTCTGTAGACACTCGGCACAGCTCGTTACCGCGGGCGTCCGTTTCTCGGGGTACGGTTGACGCCATGCCCGCAACCGCCTCTCGCCGCCGTCGCCGCCGTCCCGGATCGCGCCTGCTCAAGCACGACCGGTCGCTGGGGGCGCGCTTCGTTGCCGGCGCCGACGAGGCCGGCCGGGGCTGCCTGGCGGGGCCACTGGTGGCTGCTGCCGTGTGCCTCGACACGCATCAGCTGACGGGGACCCGGGCCCGGCCGCTGGCGGATCTGAACGATTCAAAGCAGCATACGGCTGCTCGCCGTGAGGAGCTGTACGCGGCGGTGCTCTCGTGTGCCGCACAGGTGTGCGTGGTGGTGGTGCCGGCCGGTGAGATCGACCGGCGCGGCCTGCATCGCTCCAATCTGTACGCGCTGGAGCGGGCCCTACGGGGACTCGATCCGGCGCCCGACATCTGCCTGACCGACGGCTTCCGGCTGCCGGTCGATGATTTCGCTCACACCGCGGTGGTGCGCGGCGACGCCACCAGCGCGGCGATCGCAGCGGCGTCGATCGTCGCCAAGGTCACCCGCGACACGTTCATGCACCGGATGGCCGAGAGCTTCCCCGAGTACGGATTCGAGTCGCACGTCGGCTACATCACCCGTGAGCACACGCTTGCGGTGCGCACCCACGGCACGACCCCGCTTCACCGGCGCTCCTTCGCAGCGATGGCGTATGAGCAGCTGGATTTCGATTTCGCCGGCTGAGCGGGGCCGCTGGGCCGAACTGGCGGCGGCGTGGTGGCTGCGTGCGCGGGGGTATCGGGTGCTGGGCCGCAATCTGCGCGTGGGCGGCCGGGAGGTGGACGTGCTCGCCCGCCGTGGCGACGTGCTGGTGGTGTGCGAGGTCAAGGCCCGCCGGCACCATGGTCGCGGCACGCCGCTGGAGGCTGTGAACGAGGCCAAGCAGCGCCGTCTGCTGGAGGCCGGAGAGCTGCTGCTGACTCGGCACCCGGACGTTTGCGAGCTGCGGTTTGACGTGATCACGGTTGACGGGCTGAGACTGCGGCATCTTCCTGACGCGTTTGGCTGACAGTTCCGGCACGGGTCGTTTCTGACACGTGCGGGGTGCGGGGGAAAGACTGCCACCCATGGTCGCCCGCGCACACACATTCTGGCTTGCCGGCCTCGACGCCCGCCGGGTCGAGGTCGAGGCTCACGCCTACCGCGGCGCCCCCGCATTTCGCGTGGTGGGCCTGGCCGATCGGTCGCTGCAGGAGGCGCGAGAGCGGGTGCGCAGTGGCGTGACCTCGGCCCGATTTCGGTTCCCCAAGTCACGGCTGGTGGTGAATCTCGCTCCCGCGCAGGAACGCAAGGAGGGCAGCGGCCTCGACCTCGCCATCGCACTGGCGGTGCTGGCAGCTTCCGGCCAAGCCCCACCGGAGCAGGTCGATTCGGTGGCTGCGGTGGCCGAGCTGGGCCTCGACGGCGGCCTGCGGCCGGTGAGAGGCGCGCTCGCGATCGCGGAGGGCGCTGCGGCCGCAGGGATCGAGCGGGTGGTGATGGCGCCTGAGAACGCCGCTGAGGCGGCCCTGGTGTCAGGTGTGAGCGCGGTCGCCGCACGATCACTGAACGAGGCCGTCGACATTCTCCGCGGCCTGTCGGAGCCCGCTCCCGTGCCCGCGCTGCGCTCGGCCGACACATCGCGCTGGCCCGATCTGGGTGAGGTGCGTGGACAGCCACGGGCGCGGCGGGCACTCGAGATCGCGGCTGTCGGCGGCCACAACATGTTGATGTGCGGGCCGCCGGGATCCGGCAAGACGATGCTGGCGCGCCGCCTGGGTGGGATCCTGCCTCCGCCAACTGCGTCCGAGGTGCTCGAGATCTCGCGGGTACATTCGGCGGCAGGGCTCCTGGCACCCGGCGACCGCGCGGTTCAGCGCCCGTTTCGCGCTCCCCACCACAGCGCCTCGTCCGCCGCACTGGTGGGTGGGGCGAGCCTGCGTCCGGGGGAAGTGGCGCTGGCGCACCGGGGCGTGTTGTTCCTCGACGAGCTGCCCGAGTTCGCGCGACCCGCGCTGGAGGCGCTGCGAGTCCCGCTGGAGGAGGGCCGGGTCGAGATCGCGCGGGCATGGGGCCGGGCGGTGATGCCGTCGCGATGCGTCGTTGTGGCGGCGATGAATCCGTGCCCCTGCGGCCATCTCGGAGACCCCGGGAATGAATGCAGCTGCCCGCCGCAGCGGCTGTCGGCGTACCGGTCGCGGCTGAGTGGACCGCTGCTCGACCGTTTTGACCTGCGCGTCGACGCGCCCCGCGTGGATGCCCACGGCGCTGCCGGCGAGGGCACCCAGACCGTGGCCGCTCGAGTGGTCCTGGCCCGAGACGTGATTGCCGCGACCTCGCCACAGCTGTCGGACGCAGCCCGTGTGCTGCTCGACCGCGCGGTGCAGGTGGGCAAACTCTCTGGACGTGCCTCCGACCGGGCAACGGCGGTCGCCCGGAGCATCGCCGCACTTGCCGGAACCGAGCTGATCGATCCCGACCATATGGCCGAGGCGCTCAGCTACCGGGGGTCGGTGTGAGCAGCGACGTGGGCGTGCGGATTGCGATCGCTGCAGCCGCCGCAGCCGTGGAGCCGTCGCGCCTGGCGCGCCGAGCCGGCGGCTGCGACGCACTGGCAGGCGCCCCGGCGGGCCGGCTCCGGCGCATGGGCGTACCCGAGGAGTTCATCCTCGAGCTCGCCAGAGTGCGGACGATGGATGTGGCCGCCTACCGGGCCGAGTTGGCCGAGCGGGGGATCAGCTGTCACGGGTTCGGCGAGCCGGGATATCCCGGAGTGCTCTCTCAGCTGGCCGACCCGCCGGTGGCACTGTTCGTCCGGGGTTTGGGCCCACCGCTTGACTCTGGCCCTGAGCGGATCTCGATCGTGGGGTCGCGCCACCCCAGCGACCATGGTCTTCGGCTGACCCGCGAGCTGGCGGAGTTTGCGGCGTCCAACGACGTCCCGGTTGTGAGCGGAATCGCACTCGGCATCGATGCGGCTGCGCACGCGGGCGCTCTGGACGGCGGCGGCCCGACGTATGCGGTGCTCGGCTGCGGGGTGGATGTCGTCTATCCGCGCACCAACGCACGCCTGTTCCAGCGGGTGGTGGAACGAGGGTTGGTGGTCTCGGAGTACCCGCCGGGGGTGACGCCTGCACCGTGGCGTTTCCCCGCTCGCAACCGAATTATCGCCGCGCTTTCGGACACGCTGCTGGTGGTCGAGGCGCGCAGTCGCAGCGGCGCCTTGATCACCGCCGACCAGGCACTCGACCTCGGCCGCGATGTGCTGGCTGTCCCGGGCTCGCCGGCCGTCGCAGGATCGGCGGGCACAAACGGACTGATCAAGGCGGGGGCGGGACTGATCGAAGGCTGTGACGACCTGGCGGGCTGGTTGGGCATCGACCCCGGGCGGGTGGGTGCGGCGGTGCTCCCCGAGCAGTTGGCGCCGGTGATGGCAGAGGTCGCACGCGAGCCGATCGGCGTGGATGGACTGTGCGAGCGCCTGGGGATGACCGCCGCTGACGTGGCGGCCGCGGTCACCCGACTCGAGCTCGACGGCTGGGTGGCACGCGACCGTAACGGCCGGATCGTGCCGCTCCGTCGCGTGACGGCGTCCGCCTGACCTCAATAACCGATCGGCACCGCCGACTATCTGCGGGTTGTGACGAGTGCTCCCAATCCGTGGACCGCAGCCGAACTGGAATCGGTGCTGGGCCGCGCGCCCCGTCCCATGGATCTCACCCGCCCGCTGTCGCTCCTGATTGGTGAGCGGGTGCTGGTGACCGGCGCGTCGGGCAGCATCGGCACGGAGGTGGTGCGGGTGTTGAAAGACGCCGGCGGATCGCCTCGCGCGACCGACGTGGATCAGCTGGACGTGCGTCTGAAGAGCTCGGTGCAGCGAACCTTCGGCCTCTATCGGCCAACGGTGGTGTTCCATCTCGCCGGTGCCAAGCACGCACCCGAAGGCGAACGCGACCCGCAGTCGGTGCTGGAGGTGAATGCCCTCGGTACCGACAACGTGATCGCTGCCGCGGCGGTGGTGGGTGCGAGGGTCGTCACCGCCAGCACCTGCAAGGCCTGCGACCCGGAGACGGCCTACGGCGCCAGCAAGCTTCTCGCCGAGCGCCTCACCCTGGCAGCCGGAGGCAACGTTGCCCGGTTCTACAACGTGGTTGAGACCGCCGGAAACGTGTTCGAGATCTGGGGCTGCGTGCCACCGTCGGCGCCGCTGCCGGTGACCGCCTGCAACCGCTATTTCATCACCCTGGCAGAGGCCACCGGATTGATCTTCTGGGCGGCCGTCGCGCCTCATGGCCGCTACACCATCGACCCTGGGCAGCCGCGGTTCATCCCGCAGGTCGCCGCCGACCTCTATCCCGGCCGGGCCGTGGCGCAGCAGCCGCCGCGGCGGGGCGATCGGGTGGCCGAGCCTCGTCACGCGGCCTGTGAGCAGGTGCAGCGGGTATCTGGTCCGCTGGAGCAGGTGTGGGGCCCGCACGACGCCTTCGGCGACCCGCGCCCCGTCACGGCGCGTGCGGCATGAGCAGCCGGCCCACCGTCACCTGCATCATCGCTGCCTACAACTACGGCCGGTATCTGGGCGCCGCCATTGAGAGCGTGCTCGCCCAGTCGTATCCGGCCGAGCTGATCGAGATCCTCGTGGTCGACGACGGTTCGACCGACGACACGGCCGGCGTCGCCGCGCGCTACCGCGACCGCGTCACATACATCCACAAGCCCAACGGCGGCCTGCTCTCGTCCATCAACCGCGGCTTGGACGCGTCCACCGGCGACCTGATCTCGTTCCTTTCGGCCGATGACACCTGGGCGCCGGCCAAGACCGAGCGGCAGGTCGGATATCTGGCAGCCCACCCCGAGGTGGGACTCGTTCACAGCGACATGGTGGTGCTGGACGACCGTGGAGCGTGTCTGCATCCGTCGTTCCTGGACGCGTTCGGCGTGCCGGCGGTGGAGGGCTCGATCTTGCCCGTGCTGTTGCAGCGGAATGTCGTCTCCGGCGGACCGCTGATGGTACGGGCGTCGCTGGTCGACCGGTTCGCCCCGATTGTTCCGGAACTGGCGGCGTGGGAGGACTGGTGGATCGCGTTTCACGTGGCACAGGTCGCCGAGGTCGGATTGATCCGCGAGCCGCTCTATCACTACCGCCGCCACTCCGCCAACATGAACCTGGGTTCGTCGGGAAGAAAGCTTCAGCAGATCGTCCGCGCAGAGCTTCCCTTCCGGCGCTACATGGTGACCTCGCTGCCACCCGGGGCCGTTACCCCGGGCGAGCTCCTGGCTGGTTACAGCGCGATGGTGCACCTTGCCTCCAACGTCTCTCACCACCTCGGCGTGCCGCTGGAGTCGCTGCTACCGGTGGACGGCGACCGCCGCGAGGCGTGCCGGCGGCGGGTCGAGGCTGCAGATGCCCGGGAGCGCAGGGGAGAGGTGACGCCGGCGGCCTGCGATCTTGTCGCTGCCCTCGCACACAACCCGTGGGACGGCGAGGTCGCCGCCAGGATCCAGTCCATTCAAGGAGGTTCGGCGTGATCTCACCACTGGCACTGATTGGCGAGCGGCCGGAGATGCGGGGATTCGAGGGCCACGGCATCCCCCCGGAGATCGCGTCTGACGCCCGTATTGAGGCGTTCGTCACGGTTGATGCCGGGGTGGCGCGCGCCACTCGTGTCGGCAATCGCACCTGGCTGATGAAGAAGGTGCACGTCGGCCACGACTGTCAGATCGGCGATGACTGCGAGATCGCTCCCATGACGGCCATCGGAGGCCACTGCACGATCGGAAACCGGGTCAGGATCGGTGTGGGGGTGATGATCCGCCCATACATCACGGTCGGCGACGGCGCGCGGCTGGGAGCCGGGGCGGTGGTCATCAAAGACGTTCCAGCCGGTGAGGTGTGGGCCGGGAACCCGGCGCGTCGGCTGCCGTCGACGGTGGTGTGACGGTGAGGGCGTCGGTGATCGTGCCGATCCGGGGCGACCTCGACCAGGCCTGGAAGTGCTTTCTCTCGCTGGCACAGACGGCTGAGGCGCCGAGCCACGAGATCGTGGTCGTCGATGACGGGGCCGTCGACCTGGGGACTCTGCTCGAGCGGCTGGGCGGCAGCGTCCAGGTGGTGGAGACCGGTGGGGGAGTCGGGATTCGCTGCGTCCGTGAACTGTGGCGCTGGCGGCCGCGTCCGGAGACGTCGTGGTGATTCTCCGCGACACGCCCGAGGTGGACGCAGGCTGGCTGGGCCCGCTGGTCGATGCGATCGACGACGGCGCGGTGCTCGCGTGCGGTGTGGTGGCCGGGTCGGAACGCACACACCCTGTGGAGAGCCCTGTTATGGCGGTCGCGCGTCCGGTGTTCACCGCCGTCGGAGGCTGCCCCCAGGTGCGGGACCCGTACGTCCTGCCGGCTCTGTGTACCGAGGCGGCGCGCCATGGGCGGATGGTTGCGGT
The DNA here is from genome assembly GCA_963727235.1 of uncultured Actinomycetes bacterium. GTDB lineage: Bacteria > Actinomycetota > Thermoleophilia > Gaiellales > JAICJC01 > CAVPTL01. The sequence continues at coordinate 10,332 of CAVSFZ010000026.1, read as the reverse complement.
GCGGCAGTCCGTGGTGGTTCCGGCGATCAGGAATCCCGGGCCGCCGCGTCACGAGACGCGGGTCGGCCCTGAGCTCAGCATCGTGATCCCCACGCTGGACGCGGGGGGCGAGCTTGTTCGCTCGTGTCTGCATGCGATCGCGTGCACGACCCCCGATCCCCACGAGGTGATCGTGGTGGACAACGGCTCATCGCCGCAGGGCTACACGGCACCCGTGAACGCCGGTGTCCGCGCCGCCGCCGGTCGCTACGTGGTGGTGATGAACGACGACGTCGAACCGCTCCCGGGGTGGTGGCCACCGCTGCGGGCAGGGCTCGAAGCGGGTGCATCGGTGACCTTCCCCGCCACCGTCGACACCGCCATGCGGACGGACTTCGCCGCTTGGTGCTTCGCCCTCTCACAGGACGCCATTGACCGGTTTGGGGTGGCTCGGGGGCAGTTCTTCGACATGCGGTTCAGTGTTTGGTACCAGGACACCGACCTGCTCGTACGGCTGCGCCAGGCGGGGCTTCCGCCCGTGCTCGTTTCGGAGTCACGTATCCGCCATGCCCTCTCGCAAACCGTCAACACCACGGTGCCCGAGCTGGGCGCCTGGATCCGCCGGGAAGTGGCCCGTGACCAGCAGCGCTTTCAGGAAAAGCACCCCCAGACGGTGATCACGCCGCTCGGTAGGTGAGCGGGCGTTGGTAAACTCCGCCGCGCCGAGGGGTGTAGCTCAGTTGGTAGAGCGGCGGTCTCCAAAACCGTAGGTCGAGGGTTCGAGTCCTTCCACCCCTGTCGCTTGAATAGGCGGAAAACCGCTCCGGGAGAGGCATCCCCGAGTATTGGAGAATTCCGCTGCGGTCCGTGAATGTCCACTGTTTACAGTGCTGTGCGGCAGCCATGCGGCAGCCAGAGGCCGGATTTTCCCCCGCAGCCGCGGGCTACACTTGTACGCGACGTGTTGCGCGAAGCGGGCCTGCCATTGGTGGTGTCGCCCGACCAGCCCGGCAAGTCACGAACGGCTCACGTGTCGGTGCGGGCATGGGGGCCAAAGTCGCACACCGCGGCCCCCATGCCCAACCAAGGGCGCATTCGTGACATTGACCAAGAGGCAGGAGCGAACATGGCACAGGCAGTAGCCGACATCGACGCCGCCTACGAACGGCTCGACGCGATCAACGCCGAACTCCACGAGCTACGCATTCGGCAGAGCAAGGGCGACAACGTCGCCCAGCGCATCACCGACCACGAAACCGCGGCCGCGAAGATGACCAAGATCATCGACGCCATGAAAGCCGGCCAGGCAGAGGCCGACCAGAAGCGCGAACAGCTCGAGCGGATCCGCGAACTCACAAGCAACCCGCGCCACGCGATCAGCGGCACCAGCGAGGCATTCAACGTTTACAGCCGGAAGGAATCGAAGATGTCAACGCGAGAACACCGCATCGACCCCGACCACCCGTTCGCACGCGCCGAAGACCTCTCATGGGAATACCGCGACTGCGCCCTGCAGATGGTCGACAGCGAATACCGAGACGAGTTCACGTCAGACCAGCTCGACCGGATCGACTCGATCATCAGAAACGACGATCCGCTGTCACTCACCAGCCGGTTCATGGTCGCGACCGGACAACCCCTCTACAAATCCGCGTTCGCCAAATTGTTGAGGTCACACCCCGGAACCAACCCCGGATTGTCAGACGCCGAGAGCGCCGCGTTCGACGAGGTCGAAAAGATCTCCGCGATCCGCGCCATGAACGTCGGCGCCAACGACCACGGTGGCTACATGGTTCCGTTTTCGCTTGATCCGTCAATTTTGCTCACCAGTGCCGGCAGCGCCTGCCCGATTCGTCGAGTGGCCGATGTCCGCACGATTTCGACACTGACGTGGCAAGGTGTTAGCTCTGATGGCGTGTCGGCAGGTTTCGCTAACGAAGCGGCGGCGGCGACTGATAACAGTCCGACGCTGGCACAGCCCGTCGCGACTCTGCGGCGTGCTCATGCTTTTGTGCCGTTCAGCTACGAGCTTGAGCAAGACCTCAACACGCTGTACAACGAGCTCCAGGTGCTACTCATCGACGCGCGTGCGCAACTCGAAAGCACCGCGTTCCTGAGCGGCAGCGGCACCGCTCCAAATCCGCCGGGAATCATCGGCGCGCAAGGCCTCAGCACCGCCGCCAGACAGTACACGGCGGGCACCGCGGCATTCACCGCAGCCGACGTGTACGCCTTGAAACAGAGCTTGCCGGCGAGGTTCGCACCGAACGCGACATTCCTGGCATCGCCAGCCGTGCTCGACTCGGTCTTCCGGCTTGCAGGCGGCGGTTCAGCCGAGCCTCAGTTGATGCCAGATCGCGGCGGGAACGTGCTCGGCCGGCCAGCACTGGAGTGGTCGACGATGTCAGCACTACCGACCACGACCGGCGAGAAGACCATCCTGTTTGGTGACTTCTCGAAGTGCTACACAATCATCGACCACATCGGCACGCGCGTCGAAGTCGTCGCGAACCTGTTCGACCAGGCAACAGCGATGCCCACCGGCCAGCGCGGCTTGTATCTGTTCTTCAGGACGGGAGCATGCGTCCGCACGTCGGCGGCCTGCCGATACCTGCAAGTGAAGTGACGTTTGGGCGCCGCTTGGGCAGCGGCACTGTGGGGCAGGACCGAGCGGTTTACCTCGGCGAGGGCCGCTCGGTCCTGAGGGCTCACTACAATTGACACATGGCCGATCACTACAAACTCGATCCGATCCTGGACGCCGGTGACCCCCGCGACCGCAACGCCGGCGCATCACTGGCCGGGCTCGACCTGGACTACATGGGCACCGCCCTGGGCGACTACCTCGAGCGCTGCTTCTCCACTCTCGATAGCGCCTCGCTCGTGCAGCACAAGGAGCGCAAGGCCCACCTGGAGGACCACCGCGCCGACATGCAGCGCCGCTTCCCGCACCTGAGTGATGAGCCACCCGAGGCGGCATGACCGGGACAGCCCCGCGGGTGCCAGCGCACCAGCATCGCAGGCACGGGCGGGGCACGTGACTGGGGGGACGAGGTGGAGGCGGTGGGCCCGGCGCCACGCGCACCGGCACCCCTACCCCCAGGCCGCGCCACCCACCACACCCATACGCCCAACGATCACCACCACCCACGCGAGCGAGCCGACACCCACCGCCGCTGCAGGGTGGGCATGGGTAGGGGGCACGGTTTGCTCTTTCAGCGCCTTTGCTATGGGGAAAGCCCATAGGTCAACAGGCGATCCAGGGGTCATTTTTCTCAAAGCCCCTCGGCGGGCCACGCCATGAGCCGCAGGGCACCAAACGGGCTGTCAGCGACCGCCCGGCGCCGGTGGCGGGAACGGGTGGCCGAGTTCAGCGCCGCCAACCGGCTGACACCCACCACGATCGACACGATCTCAAGCTGGGCGCGGTCGCTGGACTCGATGTCGGCTGCGATCACCGCCTGGCGGGAAGCCGGCTCCCCCCGGGTCGCCGCGGGCTATCACGACCAGGAGGTCGCACACCCGCTGTACAAGTCTGTCGAGAAGGCCCGAGCTGCGGAGGAGCGGCTAAACCATGCCCTGGAGCGCCGGTTGCGGCGGATGCCGGAGGCGGAGTCTGTCCCGGAGGGCGGGCGCCTGCTCAGTCCCACCCAGCTGCTGCTGGACGGCCGCTTGCACGTCCGCTACGAGGGCCAGTGGGTGCTGTCGCTGCTCGAGGACGAGGCCGACCACGGGCTGAAGGTGCGGACCGTGAACGGAGATGGGATTCCCACGTTTGCGATGCCGCCGCCGATGCGCCGGGTGAAGGGCCGCGGCTACCTGGCGCCGACCGACGCGGAGCTGCGCGACTACGGCAAGCGCCAGGACGTCCCCCTGGCGGACCTGCGGGTGTGGCGGGAAGCGGTGCTCGAGGAGTACGGCAAGGCGCCCAAACGGATCCGCGTGATCGCCCCGTGAATAACGGTGCCAGGCACCGTTTTTCAGCTGGTATGAATCTGTGCCAATCGTGCCGAGTGTCACGAATAATTGGTGCCTGGCACCATTTTTTCATGCGCGTAGCTCGGGCTTGAAACAGCTCCCCCCACACCCCCTCTATCTGTTCTATATAGGGGAAAAAGTGCGTAACATTTTCACAATTGCTCCACGCCGCTCTGGGACGGGCTTTGCGGGGGGTCAGGTAGAGACCCTTGTGACAGAAAGTTGTAACACGCTCCAATAATAAGTAACACGCACCCCTCCGGCGACCCCTCGCAAGGCCGCTCTGGGACAGCGATTGTGGGGTGTTCAGACTTGTAACAGGGGTCCCGCTAGGCGGGCTGGCCGCGCTCGCGGCGCTTGCGGGCGGTTGCCGCGCACCGGGGCGAGCAGAACTGCTGTCGGCGACCACCTGTCCGTCGTGGCTGGAACGACCGGCTGCAGCTCCCGCACCGCACCGGGCCGAGCCCCGTGACTACCTGCTCGGCCAGGTCGACGTAGGCCAGCGCCAGCAGGTGCGGGGGCTCGGCGAAGTAGGCACGCCGGTCCGGTGAGAACTCCACCCGGACACCGCGGCCCTCCTTCAGGTGGTTGCGCACCTGCATCTCCACCGCGGACATGGCGTGGCGTTCCCGCTCCGACCAGGACAGGTCTGGCTGGTCATCGAGGATGCCAGCTTCGGACACTCCCGGCTCGTATGGGTTGGCGATCGAGGTGGCGTAGTTGGCCACCAGCTGGAGGTTGTCGATCGCGGCTTCCCAGTCGGCCCAGGACTCGCGCAGCTCCCCGTCCGGGTCGCCGTGGTGCAGGAGGCCGTGCTTGGCGGCGTAGCGACATGCGTCGTCGATCGTGTGGACCGACAGCAGGTCGAACGCGGCTGAGCCGTTGGAGCCGTGCGTGAACCGCTGGGCCGAGCTGGGCTCCAGGACGATCGCGTCTCCGCGGGGGACGGCCGGGCCCCGCAGCCAGTGCAACCCCCAGCTCAGCGGCACCGGCCGGGGCCCGTCTTCGGCCGCCGGCGTCCAGCGCAGAAACTCGGCGTACGTGAGGGAGTCGGCGTGCGATGTCACGGTTGGAGCGTACAGAAGTTGCGCAAGTAGCGCAAGCGTCCGCAGACTACGGCCATGAGCACATCGATGATGACTGTAAGGGAAGTGGCCGCCGAGCTCGAGATCGACGAGAGCCGAGCCTACGAGGTGATCCGCAGTTCCGGGATTCCCTACATCCGGCCGACGCCGCGTCGCATCCGTGTTCCCCGCGAGAGCTTTGAGCGGTGGGTCGCGGAGCAGCTTGAGGTGGGTGCCTCCCGGGGTGGTGAAGCCGCCTGATGCAAGCGACAGGAAGCGGGGGCGCCCTTCGGCCCTGGGCCCGCAGAAGGTAAGGCGAGTGGTGTGCCCGGTTCCGCGCCGAACCGGGCCCACCCGACATCAAACACCCAATCAACCGAGAAGGAGAATTCTCGTGTCTAGCAGCATCGTACATCTAACCCCCGATGGCCGGTCAGTCGTTGGCCAGCCCCGGGTCGATATCAACACCAGCCTGAGCGCGGCATTCTGGGACATCACCCGCCTGCTGGAGCAGGAGGAGGATGAGTGGGCCGCCAGCTGGCTGGAGCGTGCCCAGCTCGCAGTCCGCACCGCCCAGAAGGACTACCGCGAATTCGAGCTGGCGTCGTGACTACGGCCACGACGACACCCGAAGGAGTTGGCGAGGCCTTGGCTGAGATCGTCTGGTCAATCGTCGCTCCCGAGAACAGCTGGCGAGAAAAGCTGGTCACGGTCTGTGAGACCGCGCCATTCATCACCAGCGTCACTCCATTTACGGATGACACCTGGGCAGAGATGCGGCCTGGCTACAAGCGGCGCATGCGTGAGCTGCTGATCGAAAGCGGCCTCCTGACCGCTGACGATTTCCCGAAGTGGGACTGGGCGCTATGACCACCATCGAAGAAGAAGGAGGCCACTAATGGCCACAAACGAACCTGTTCTGCAGGAGCTCGCTGAGGCGAGCGACCGTCGGCTCAAGTCGGTGAGTGAGCCGTTTCCTGAAACGTGGGACCCGGGAAACCCGGATCATCCCAATCCGCTGGTGATGGCGGCGTTCCCGCCGATCATGAAGCCGGACAACGCGTCTGATCCACTGATCGAGCCGGTGGACGCCACGGGCAAGCGGTGGACGGTGTGGCTGAACAGCAATCTGTTCAAGAAGATCAAGAAGTCCGGCGTGAAGACGGGCCAGCCTTGCGCGATTCAGCGGAGTGCGGAGAAGCGGCCCAAGTACTACAACGCCGAGCTGGGCAAGGAGGTCGAACCGTGGGGGTGGATGGTGACTACGCCCCTGACCATGGACACTCCGGTCCGGGGTGGCCGCATCATGTCTATCGACGAGGTGGCCCGCGCCTACGGGATCCCCGAGGGTGACGAGACCAGGGTGCTCGAGGGCACCGTGGAACCCGAGTCGAGTCCTGCGCCGACGGTGGCCGTGGAAGACGACGGGATTCCGTTCTAATGGGCACTATCGCGAAAGCAAAGAAAGCTGCTGGCACCGGCCGGGATGACCGCTGGCACCAGCTGGTTGACGCCCGTGAGGACCTACATGCTGCTCGGCGTCAGATTGTGCTGGGGGTGACGCGGTTCGACAGCGAGGTCGACCCCGAGCTGCGAGCTGCGATCGAGACCGTCCGAGTGATGATCGACCGGGCTCTGGCGCAGGTGAACGAGCAGTACTCCCTCGAATATCCGCGCAAGAGCGCCGGCTAGGGATGCTTGAGCTGGTGCACGACGACGCGGCGGCCACTGGTCCCGAGCTGGTGGCCGCCGCGCTGGAGCTGGCCGAGCTGGGCTTCTCGATGGTGCCAGAGGTCCCGGGTGCTCGAAAGCCCCCGTTCAAGACCGGCCCTGGCCACGCGGATGGCGCCTCCAACGATCCGGAGGTCCTGCGCGACTGGTTTTCCGAGGGTCGCTGGGACATAGCCCTGGTGTTGCACCTGAGCGGCCACGTAGCGCTGGACGTCGACCTGAAGCTAAAGACGGTCGACGTGGCCGGCGCATTCGTCAAGCTGGAGGAGCGCGCAGGTTTCGGGCTCGTGCATCGGCTCTCCGACGTGACCGCGACGGAGCTGACTCCAAACGGAGGATTTCACTACCTGTTCTCGCTGCCGGATGGTGTCGACAAACGGGAGTTACGTGGCCGACTGTCCCCCGGGCTGGAGCTGCAGTCGCACCTGCTTGTGGTTGCCCCCAGCCGTGGCCGCAGGTGGCTGCCGCGTCCCTCCGGAGAGATTGCGCACCCCCGCACCGGGGTGCTGGAGCTGCCTCAGCCGATCCTCGAGCAGGCGCGCAAGCCCGCCAAGGTCGTGATCGCCTCCGAGATTTCCGACGCCCAGGTGGTGGACGGCATCAAGGGAATTTCCGGGCTGCATCGGTGGCTTCGCAGGCAGCCGGCGGGCAACCGCAACAACGGCCTGTACTGGGCAGCTTGCACTGCCGCCCGGCTGGTCCTGACCGGCGATGCCAGCGTCCAGCACGTGCAGCTGCTGGCCCAGACGGGCATCAAGATTGGTCTGCCCGAGCACGAGGCTTTGCGCACGGTGGAGAGCGCGCTACAGACGGTCCTGGGCGAGGGCGCGGTGGGTGAACCAGCTCCCGGGCGCCGCAGCGGCGGGTTCACCCAGATTCCCGTCCGGGTGGTGGACTGCGTCACCGACGGCTCGTTGACGATCGATGAATACGCGCTGCTCTGTTACATCTGGCAGCGCCGAGACTGGATGTCGGGGGTGTTCGTGGCGACTGGTCCCGAGCTGCTGGCGGCGTTCAAGTGTCATCGCCAGACACTTTGGCGGCGGTTCAGGACTCTCGAGTCTGCCGGGTGGATCCGATACGTCGGCACGCCGGGGCCGGGACACCCGCTCCAGGTCAAGCTGGGACCGGAGGCCACCCGTGACTGACGGGCTAACCCCTGCGGTGGCCGAGAAGGCGCTCGAGCTGCTGGCCGACCACCGGGTGTTCATCGTCGGTCCCGACGGGGCCCTGGTGCTGGGCTATAGCGCCGTTTATGACGTCACCGCGGACGAGCTGAGGGTGAGGTGTGGATGTCCCGCTGGTGTCGCTGGCAAGCCTTGCTCCCACCGGGCCGCGGCGATGGTGGCCTGGTCGGAGCTGGAGCAGTGAGTATCCGCCCCCGGATCCCGGCGGCGCGGATCGCCTTGCGCCCCGACGAGGCTGCCGATGCGATCGGTGTTGGCCGTAGCGTGTTCTACGAGCGCATCTTGCCCGAGCTGCGCGTGGTCTATGTCGGCCGGGTGCGGCTGGTGCCTGTGTCCGAGCTGGAGCGGTGGATCGACCGGCAGGCGATGAGGTGACCACCGCCGACCAGTACGTCCGGCATGCGCAGCGGTTCGGCACCGAGGAGGTGTACGAGACCGCCGAGCTGGAGGCGGTGGCGGAGCTGGTGCACCGCCGTGCGGCCCGGCCACGGCGGCTCAGCTCCGACAGCACCACCCGCAGCAGGTACGGCGCCGGCCGCACGATCGAGGAGGCCTCGGCCGATGCCCGGGTCGATCTCGACGTGGACGTGGTCACCAACCTGGCCAAGCTGGCCGGGCAGCTGGCGAAGCTCGAGCCCCGAGCTGGCCACGGTGCCCGGTGGAAGCTCTCGCCGGAGCAGCGCGACCGGTTGGTGCGGGCGCTGGTGTCGTACGCCGTGGCCGACACCTACATCGTGGCCTGGACCGGTGTCAGCCGCCGCACTGTCCAGCGGGCCCGCCGTCAGCAGCTCTACGGGGTGGGGCAGGTGCCAAACTCGACCCCGGCATCCCAGATTTCATGCGGGTCGACGGCGACAGAATCGGCGAGTCCATACTATGACCTGCCCCAGCCCGTTCTGTCGCCTCTCGTGGCCGCTGGCGTATGACCGGGGCAGCCCCTGGCCCGTTCGAGCCGCACTGGGACTACTCGTGTCGGGTGGTGTGGATCGCCGTGGTGTGGATGAACTTCACCGACTGGCGGCGGATGCGGCGAGGCGCCGTATGACCCCGTGGGCTGGCGTATGATGCCGGAGACGACGCAAGCGGCCCGGCGACGTGTCAGCGCCCCGGGCCATGACACGAGGAGTGACCCTCATGCACCGCACACCCTACCCACCCCGCCGCTCATGAGCACCACCGGCGTGCGCAAGATCCACAGCCGCACCTGCCCCCAGGGCAGAGACGGCACCGGCGGCCGCTGCCGCTGCAAGCCGACCTGGGAAGCCATGGTGACGGTCACCGGCACCCGCGACAAGATCCGCAAGCGATTCCCGACGGAAACCGCAGCCCGGGCGTGGCGTGCAACTGCGATCACCGGCGTAGCCACCGGCACCGTCACGGCCAGCGACGGCACCACCGTCCGCCAGGCGGGCGAGGCGCTGCTCGCGGGCATGCGTGCGGGCACGGTCCGCAGCCGCAGCGGCCGCACGTTCAAGCCATCGGTGATCGCCAGCTACGAATCGAGCCTGGTGCAGCACATCTACCCCGAGATGGGCCCGCGGCGGCTCGCCAGCGTCCGCCGCAGCCACATCCAGGCATTCGCCGACCGGCTCGCCACCCGGGAGGACGGCAAGGCCCGGGCAGCGTCGACCATCAAGAACGTGTTGATGCCGCTGCGGGTGATCCTCCGACAGGCGATGAAGGACCCCGACAGCGGCGTGACCACAAACCCGATCACCACCGTCGACCTGCCCCGGGGCGAGAAGAGACGTGACCGCGTCGCAGCCAAGGACATGGTGCCGCAGCTGATCGCGGCAGTGCCGATCGCGGACCGGGCAGCGTGGGGGCTGGCGTTCTACGCCGGGCTCAGGCTGGGCGAGCTGCGCGCGCTCGACTGGGACGGCGTCGACCTGGACACGGCCGAGATCACCGTCAGCCGGGCGTGGTGTAACCGCACCAAGCAGATGACCGCCACCAAGTCGTGGGAGACCCGCACGGTGCCGATCACCGGCGAGCTCCGCCGAGTCCTGCTCGAGCACCGCATGGCGATGGGCCGCGTAGGCGGCCTGGTGGTGCAGCGCGTGGGTGGGGGAGTCGAGTCGGGCGATAGCCTGGCGTGGCGCTCTGAGAAGGCCTGGGAGGCGGCCGGGCTGGACCGCTACACCATGCATGAGGCCCGCCACACCTACGCCAGCTTGATGATCATGGCGGGCGTGCCGATCACCGGGCTGAAGGTGTTCATGGGCCACAAGTCGATCACCACCACCGTCGACCGCTACGGCCACCTGTACCCCAGCGAGCGGCAGGCAGCGGTGGCAGCGTTCGATGCGATGTTCGAGCAGCTGTAGAAGAGTTTTGCGGCAGCCAGTGCGGCAGCCACAAGGGTCTAGGCCGCAGCCACAGTCAAACTCGGG
>CAVSFZ010000025.1:0-112679 GCA_963727235.1 uncultured Actinomycetes bacterium | reverse complement strand
CGATTGGGTCAGTCGAGGGGCTCGGTGCGTCGCTCGAGTTCGCACCGCACGCGGACAAGAGCACGCCCAGAGTGACCGCCAGCACTGGAGTGCCTGATCGGATTGTCATCATCGCCACATAGAAAGCGTAGAACTCTCGCGGATGGCACACCACTCAGGACGCGAGCCACTCCTTCACATCGCGGCCGTCGAAGGTTGGAGGTTGGCCTCAATCCGACGCGGTGAGGGGTGCCTCGCCACGATTGCTTGCGAACGAGTCGAGCGCGAAAAGCATGAGCAGCACTATTGCCATGTAGAAGAAGAGCCAGTTGTTGAGCAACCAGCTGGCCCCAATACTCGCGGTGAGGACGACGAGGACGTTGCGAGTCCGACGCGGCCGCGCCTGGCTGGCGTGTTCGACCGTCTGGGAGTGGGTGGTCTCGATCGGCACTGGGATCGCGCCTTGGTATGACTGTGCCCACTCACCAAAGTCGTGCAGCGATCGTTGCTGTCGGGCTTGCACCTTGGATCCGCGCACAGGCCAGTAAAGCGGGTTGAGGAGAGGCAGACGGAGAACAGATCGAATGGTCAAGGCGACCGAACCGTCCGCGGACGGGATGAGGATGTACTCGCCCTCACCCCGCTGGCCCAAGCGGATAACGCCGAGGCATCTCCACTCGAACCCGAGCCGGCGTGGTGGCTCTTGGGTGACGATGCGGGATCTCAGCCACATACTGCTGGTCTGACAGCCGATCTTGCATCTACTCAACGAGTAGGGAGCATCAGGCGGCGACTCGTCCACAACCGCCAGAACACTGCTAGACCAAGCGGGAGCAGATCTCAGCAGATCGAACACCTGATCGATAGGCCGTTCAACAGTCACCGAGTGCTCGGACGAGATGAGCCGCGACAAAGCCATAGCCGGGTGTTCGCTACCCCCGTCCTGATCTCCTGCGGTGGCTGGTCGATCCGGGGAATCTTCGGGTGTAGGCTGGCTTGATGATTGGCGAGCACGGGTCCGACTGGCAGTCGTATCAGCCTGACTGGGGCGCGTATTGCTCCCAACTTCTCGCCAGGATCACCGAGCCACACCGCATCACCGGTAAGGCCCTGCCGCGATCCGACACAGAAAGGTGGATCCCATCGATCCCTCCGGGTACAGCGCCCCGCCCGGCGGGGAAACTGATCGCAGAGTTCCTGCTGCGTTGCCCGCCTGACGGCCAGACTCCCAACGCGACATCGACCCAGAATCCCAAGGCGGCGTTGATTCGGGCGTACCGGCTCGATAGGGAGGCGCGGCTCGGGTCGGTACTGAAGACGGCGCACTGCGATCGCACGCTTGAACTGATCCGCGACACCTCCTACTGGGGACTTGATGGCGAGAGACACGTCCGGCGGCTTGTCTCCCAGGGGGTGCCCTTCGAGCCGGCTTATGAGGTCGTGCGTCTGTACCAGCTGTGGTGGGGGGAAATGCTGCCGGCTCGGTTCCACCCCCAGGTGCGCCTACGCGGATTCGATGATCTCAAACGCGAACAAGGGCGGGGCCAGTTTGCGGAAACCGGCGACCAAAGCCATTCAGAGGAGTGGGAGTTGAGCCGGTACTCCGACTGGCAGACATACCAGCCAGACTGGCAAGCCTACTGCTCTCAGCTTGTGGGCGGTCTGACGGGCAAGGTCTTTCGTGAGCCTGGCCGTGTGCCGCCGGCCGAGGTCGAACCGTTCGTCGCACGGCTCCCGCCTGGCACGACGCCCGCCACCGCGTCTGAGGCGATCACCGCGCTGCTGATCCCGTACTACCCTTACGGCGACGGTTTCAGTGAATATGAGGTATACGGGCAAGCGCGGAGCATTGACGGAGTAGCTCGGCTCGCTTCCGTTCTCGCGGCATCGGGGCGCGAGGACGCTGGCAAACTGATCACCACCTACGGGTTCTGGTCGATGAACGGCGATCGCTACGTCAAGCGGCTCGTCCGCCGGGGAGTCAGCCTGGAAACTGCGCATGAAGTCGCGCGTCTGCACCAGCTAGAGCGGATGGATGAGTACGCGCCCGGCGAGGGCACAAAGCAGATCCGCCTCAGGAGCCTAGAGGAGCTTCGCCGCGAGCACGCCGGCCGGTGGTGGCTCCCGCGACTCCAAGGTCGTAACCGCGCATAACCGTGCCAGGCCCAAAGCCGTCGTCGAACCGGACGCTTCAGCACGACCGCGCTGGGCGCCTTGAGCAGCAGGGCCGGTTGGTGTCGGATCGGGATCCGAAAACAGAGCCCGAAGCGTGCCAGCCTGCGGACTCCCGCGGCGCACCGTCAATGGACTCCGCCGCGGTCATGTACCCACCCCGTCCACACTCACACAACTCATCACCGGCATGGCCCGGCTGTGCCTCCAGGACATCGGCCATGGCAACGACAAGACCGACCTTGACACGCTCGCCCGATGGCGAGACCAAAGCAGCTCCAAGCTCGGCCGGTGCCTCAACTGCGAACGTGAGATCAACCCGTCACGTCGCCGCTACTGCTCACCAGCATGCCGCCAAGCTGCATACCGCCGTCGAAAGCGTCGCTGACGATCACCGACTAGTGTACCAATCCCACTCGCGCGCTCGCACGCGCGGGTGCGCGGGCTGCGCGCGCGCCCGCGTCGGGGGGGCGCCGGATCGAACGTGCGTGGGATACTCGGGGGATGGAGCGCCCGGCGGTGGAGTTTGCGTGGAACGGCGAGGTCGCTCTCGCCTACCAGGTGGTGGGCGAGGGCCCGATCGATGTGCTTTTGGTTCCGGGGTGGTTCTCCAACCTCGACATTCAGTGGGAGAGTCCATATCTGGCGCGCTTTTTGCATGGGCTTTCCGAGCAGGCGCGGCTGATCATCACCGACCGCCGGGGTTGGGGGCTTTCGGAGCGGTTCTCGCCAGGTGATGTACCGCCGTTGGAGACACTCGCCGATGATCTCGGGGCGGTGCTGGACGAGGTCGGCAGCCAACGGGCGGTGGTCATGACCGCCGATGACACCGGCCTGACCTCCCAATTCTTCGCGGCAGCGCATCCCGAGCGGGTGGCGGGGTTGATTCTGATCAACTCCTACGTGTCCTACCGCGCCACGGAAGAGACGCCGTGGATGCCAGACGCTAGCTGGTGGGAGGAGTTCATCGAGCAGATCCGCAGCCAGTGGGGGCGCAACTCCTGGCCGTGGGGCCCCGACGCCGGGGGAGCAACTGAACGGGACTGGTTCGTGCGGATGCAGCGAGGCTGCAATGCACCCGGAGCAAACGTCGCCGAGCTACGCCGGTTCGTCGACTCCAGCACCGCTGAGGTACTGCCCGCTATCCGGGTACCAACCCTCGTGCTGGCAGACCGCGACAGTCAAGGGACTTCCTTCGAAATGGAAACCGCGCGGTATCTCGCCAGCCGCATACCCACCGCACACCTGGTCGAGTATTCAGGCGACGGAGACTTCTACTGGTACAAGGCGGCAGACACGATCCTGCAAGAGATAACCGGGTTCCTTTCGACTCTTCATGCCGAACAGGCCGTGTTTGACCGCGTGCTGGCAACAGTGCTTTTCACCGACATCGTTGACTCCACCGCGCAGGCAGCCGCGAGCAGCGATCGAAGCTGGCGAACGACTCGCGAACGACACGACGCCCTGATTCGCAGCGAACTCGCGCACTATCGCGGGCGCGAAGTAAAGACGATGGGCGACGGCTTCCTCGCAACCTTCGACGGGCCAGCTCGCGCCGTACGCTGCGCCCAGGCGATCATCGCCGGGGTCGCCCACCTCGGAATCGAGGTGCGGGCCGGACTGCACACCGGAGAAATCGAACTCGACGGCACCGACGTCTCTGGCATCGCCGTCGCCATCGGTGCCCGCGTCGGCGCAATCGCCCAACCATCCGAGGTACTCGTCTCCCAGACGATCAAAGACCTCACCGCCGGCTCGGGCATCACCTACGTCGAGCGCGGCGAGTATGAACTGAAGGGCGTCCCGGACAGGTGGCGGCTGTACGCGGTGACGAGGTGACGCTGAAGCGCACCTCGGGCTACGCGGTCGCGGCTGACGGCGCGTACATCGCCTATGACACGGTTGGCGAGGGGCCGGTGGACTTCGTGTGGCAGGGCGACGGCTACTTTGGAGTGATCGATGTGTGGGGCGAGTATCCGATGTGGGCGGAGTGGTTTCGCCGGCTGTCGGAGTTCTCTCGGGTGATCCTGATCGATAAACGATCGACTGGCTTTTCGAGCCGTGACCTCGGGGTTCCGAACCTTGAGCGGCGAGTGTCAGATCTCGTCGCGGTGCTGGACGCGGTCGGAGCCGAGCGCCCGGTTCTGAGCGGATTCTTCGAGGGCGCGACCCCTGGCGTGGTTCTGGCGGCCACGCAACCACACCGCGTGCACTCGCTTTACTGGGTCGCACCGAAGGCGCGTGGCGCGTGGGCGGTGGACTACCCCTGGGGAGTCACTCGCGAGCAGGTGGACGCAGACAACACTTGCTCGCGGCATGGGGAACCTACGACTTCGGACGCCTGTTCATCGAACACGAGGCCACTTCGTTGGGCCACGAGATCGGCGATCTGTGGACCGATTGGCTGAACCTGGCAAGCCGCCGCACCTGCACGCCCGAGGTCGCTCGGGAAGCGGGCATGGTGTGGTATGAGACGGACGTGCGGGCTGTGCTTCCTGCCGTCCAAGCTCCGGCACTTCTGATCGACACCGGAAATGCACGAGAGCTGTCGGGCGAGATCAACCACATCGCCTCGCTGATGCCCCGCGGCGAGATCGTCAGACTCCCTGAGGATCCGGATCAACAGCACGTGGACGCCGTTCGTCGGTTGATCGGCGCCGATCCGCCACCACCCGATCTCGACAGGGTGCTGGCGACAGTCCTTTTCACCGACATCGCCGGGTCCACCGCTCGGGCTGCAGCACTCGGCGACAGTGCCTGGCGCGCTCTCCGAGAGCGCCACGACCACGCGGTTCGGGCCGCGATCGGGAACTATCAGGGGCGAGAGGTGAAGACGATGGGTGACGGGTTCCTGGCGATCTTCGACGGCCCCAGCCGAGCCGTCCACTGCGCGCAGGAGATCATCCACGAAACGCGAGCGCTCGGCGTCGAAGTCCGCGCCGGACTCCACACCGGCGAGATCGAACTCGACGGCACCGACGTCTCTGGCATCGCCGTCGCCATCGGTGCCCGCGTCGGCGCAATCGCCCAACCATCCGAAGTGCTCGTCTCCCAGACAATCAAAGACCTCACCGCCGGCTCAGGAATCGTCTACACCGACCGCGGCGAGCACGAACTCAAAGGCGTCCCGGACCGATGGCGCCTCTACGCAGTCTCGAGTCCTACCTGAACCCGACGCACGGAGAAGTTCGCGTTACGGTTTGCACCTTCGGAGACGGTCCCAACAGCCTTCCCCCAAACGTGTTGACGCCGCGGGTGGCGCGCGGGACACTTCGACGCGAACGCACGTTCCGTGTCCCGTCTGACCCGAACTAGGAATCAAGTGAGCCTCGACCCTCACTGGCGTCCAGATTAGCCGAATCGGCGGCGAGGGAGCCCGCCGCGTTTCCCGTTGGGTTGAGGAACGAGCTGGATTACCGCGAAAACGGGTCCGGCGGATTCCCCGAAGATACGGCCGCAGAGCCGTAAGCTGGCCCGGTCCCCGGTGGGGCGTGGGCAAGTTCTACGGGCCGCTTGGAGACCTCTGGTCGACGCGCGCGCCGCGGCCGATAGACTGCGGGCATGGCGGAGATCACCACGGAGATGACCAAGATAGGCGCTATGCAATGGCCGGAAGGTGTCGATCCTTACCCTGGGACGATGCGGATCGAGCATGCCTGCATTGACTGCGGGTTGGCCATGGAGCTGCCCTTGTTCGTCTGGATCAAATGCGACTGCGACGGGCGATGGTGGGCGCTGCGCCCTGCCGATGGCGGACACCTTCAGGTGGTAGACACGCGCACCGACCCGACCCCTCCCGCTCCCCGCGTCTCGGCGGGCGAGAACGCCTAACGCACTTCTTGCTCCACAGGCGAGATCACAGCACATGGCCGGGCCGATCGATGATGCGATTCACGCGACTCGCCAGGAGAACGCTGATTCAGTTGCCGGCATCTCAGTCTGCGACCTCATAAAGACCCGCGGCCCGCCTCCAACCGAGAATCCCACGACCAGCGGTAGGGTCAGAACGTCGGTGATGGCGTTGCCAGGACGAGGCGTGATCGAGGGCCGCCCCGGCGGACACGAGTTTGCGTGACAAAAGCGACAAACACCGTTATGCTCCAAGCGTGAGCGCCAATCCGGTCAACGCACGACAGGGGAAACTCACCATTGGCATGGGCGTCGCGCTGATCATGTCGGGTGCGGCGCTACAAGCCCTCAACGTGCAGTCGTTCGCCAGCCAGGCACCCCCAGGGTTCGCATCAGACTCGAGCAGTGTCACGCTCGCCGCGACGGTAGCATCGCTCCTGTTCCTGAGCGGGGTGATCGTCACGATCCTCGGCACCATTCGCTACGCCCAATCGGGCCGAGACGGCGCGGGCGTTATCTCCCCGACCCCGGTTCAGCACACCATCAGGGCAGAGAGCCGCACCGATGAATCCACCGTTGACATGCCCGTCTCGACGCATGCATTCTGCTCTTCCTGCGGGGCACGCATCGTCGGGGCGGGCCACTACTGCGCGTCCTGCGGCACCCCCACCGCACGCTGACCAACCACCCCCGCACTAGGCGAGTGCGACCATGATTCACGGTCGCGGAAACCCGGTGGAAACAAGCGCCCGCAAACGGCCGCAAGACCCGCCGACCGCCGCGAGTCCTTTGGCCCGCTCCCAGAGCCAGATCCGCAACCACCCGCAACGCACGACGAACATATGTTCCCATTTTGGGAGCAGGGGGTCGCTGGTTCGAATCCAGTCGTCCCGATAGCTCGCAGGCCGCTCGCAGCGCGAGATTCTCCTTCTCGCAGAACGACTTCTAGCGGACGTCCGCCGTGTCCAAGAGCGCGCTTCAGGATGACGAACGCTCGGCTGCCATCCGTTTCAGTCGGGATCGGTCGACCTTGCCGGTGGCGGTGCGCGGCATCTGCTCGAGAAACACGATCTCTTCGGGCGCCTTGTAACCCACCCGGCTGCGTGCGAACCGGATCAGCTCTTGTGCGGTGGGCCGGGCGACACCCGCGCGGACAGCGACGTAGGCGCGTACGTTCTCGCCGTGCACCAAGTCGTGTATGCCGACCACGCCGGCGCTATCGATGCTCGGGTGCTCGACCAGCGCCCCCTCCACCAGCTGCGGGGTGATGTTCGACCCGTCGTGCACGATGATCTGCTTGCGCCGACCGCAGAAGTAGAGGTAGCCGTCCTCGTCGGCGCGCATCACATCCCCGGAGTCGAGCCAGCCGTCGCGAAACACCTCAGCCGTGGCCGCGTCGTCTTCCCAGTAGCCCACTGTCGCCGATGGCGTGCGAAGCCATACGCGCCCCTCATCACCGCTTGCGAGCAGGGTGCCGTCCTCGCCGCGGATCTCCACCATCACACCGGGCGCCACCGTACCCACCGTCCCCGCCCGGATCTCGCCGGACGGCGGACTCACCGACGCCAGCCCCGTCTCAGTCAGCCCATACGCCTCGTCGATAACCAGCCCCGACAGCTCGCTGAACTCGCGCTCGAGTTCGGCCGAGACGCAATCGCCGGCCGCTCGGCAAAGCCGAAGCGACGCGAAATCAGCGGGCCCGGCGCCATGGTCGCGCGTGAGCGCAAAAAGCGCCGAGGGTAGCATCGACAACACCGTCGGTGTGGTATCACGCAAAAGCGGGAGAAGCTCGTCGCCGTCAAAGGTACGCGCGACCACCGCGCATGCCCCGACGCTAATCGCCGCAAAGGTCACATAGAACGCGCCCACGTGCGACAGCGACGAGCCGGCGAGCAGACGATCGTGGCCGGTGAGCTCCAGGCCCGACGCCGCAATCGCAAGCATCCACCCGAGCGTCTCATGAGTGTGAGTAACGCCTTTCGGCGGTCCGGTGCTGCCTGACGTAAAGAACAACATCGCGGGATCCGAGTGGTGCCCACGGCTTGGCTCAAACCCTCCCGGATCGCCCTCGATCAGGTCGTCGAACGACACGCCGTCAGTGCTCGGCCCGGGGTAGCCGACGCGGCCCAACGCTAGGCGCCCGGCTATCCGGCTGCCCACGAGATCGGGCTCGCGCTCAGAGTGCACAAGCAAAGCGCGTGCACCGCTCACCTCGAGCGCGTAGTCGATCTCATCGACGGTGTATCTGTAGTTGAGCGGCGTCGCCACAATCCCGGACCGAAAGCAGGCGATGTAGTGGGCAATCAGCCGTGGCCGGTTGGGCATGAGCGATCCGAACCGATCGCCCCGGCGCAACCCCATCTCGGCGTAGCTTCTCGCCAGTCGACGGGACACACGGTCGAGCGTCCGCCACGACCACGTGAACTCAGCACACACCAACCCATCAGCATCGGGATCGCGCGCAAGGCCCGCCTCGAGCAGATCAAAGAGGACTGCCGGCCGATCAACGGTCGGCCCCGAATACTGCGACAAAGCCACGCCGCTGCGATGGTGTCATCTCACCGCTGGGACTGCAAGTGGAACACTCTCGAACCCCACCCCCACCACAGGGGGAGAGTGACCTAGGAGCGGCCGGGTAGCGACTGGGGTCACGATCGTGGTAGCGTCGCTTGGTTCGTCACATATGCAACTCCCAAGGAGGCGTCGTATGTCCGTGTTGATTCGCCATCGGTCCGCCGGAATGACCCCGGAGATGTACGACGAGATTTCGCCTCCCCTGGTCGCGGCGATCAAGAAGCAGCCGGGGTTCATCCTGCACGTCACATTCTCCGACGGCGACGGCTTCTGCGTAGCCGAGCTGTGGGAGTCCCAGGAGCAACACGACGCCTGGTTCAACGCGAACGTCGTTCCAAACGTTCCAGGGGAGATCAGTCAAGAGGTGTTCGAGATTCACAGCCTCCACCGGCCGTAGTGCCGGCGCCGGGAAGGTATGGACGGCCTAGGCGTGGCCGAGCTTGTCCATCTCCCGTCGGATCTCAGCCTCGGTAATCGGACGCCGCACGTACACGTCCCACGCGTTGAAGATGACCCCCAAGCCCCACGCGAGGGTGACCCACAACGGCCACGGATTCCAGCTGTCGGACGTAACGCCGATCACCGCCCAGATCCCCCAGAGCACGATGTTCACCGACAGATACACGAACACGTGGGAATGGAAGTCGTGGCGCTTCTTCACCCGGCGAAGCGCCTGTTCTCGCAGTAACTCGGGACTATCCGCCACCACCTCGTCCTGAATGTCTGTATCAGCCATGCCCGAAGTACACCTCGCGTGTGCCGGCGCTGTCATCAGTGAGAACCCCCCACGTCGTGTTCGGCAAACCACGGCCTCCGGGCCATTGGAACTGACTGCGCTACCCTCGGCGGCAGAAATGACAACGCGCTCGATCTCAGTGTCTGCGTGGTCGACCCGGCTGGGCAGTGAGCGGCGCACCGGTCAGCTTCTTGTGGCGTTCGCGGCGATCCTCTGGTCAACCGCAGGTGTGATGCAGCGTGAGCTGTCCCTCGGTGTGGGAACCCAGCTCGCGTTCCGTGCGTTGTTCGCGATGCTGGCGCTGTTCATGTTCACGGTCGCGGCCAACCGGGGAGCGGTGGTAGCGCAGTTTCGGGCGATCGGCTACCCGGGCATCGCGCTGGCCGCGTCCATGGCTGCAGCGTCGGGACTCTTCATCGCTGCTCTCAACCATGCGACCGTAGCCCACGTGCTGTTCGTTCAGGCATCGTCGCCGATGATGGCCGCCCTGATCGCACTCGTGTTCCTCGGCGAGCGTGTGTCACGCCGCACGTGTGTGGCGATGCTGGTCGCCCTCGCCGGGGTGGCCGTGATGGTCGGAAACCCCGAGTCCTACAGCCTGATGGGTGACGGATTCGCAGTGCTCATGGCGCTGGCGTTCGCCGTCTCAATCGTGATCACGCGCCAACGCAAGGACATCTCGATGTTGCCGGCCACCTGTCTCTCGCAGCTGTTCGTGCTCGTCGCGGCTGCGCCGTTTGCGAGCACCGCCGGCATCGACGGGCAGGCGCTCGGTCTGCTGATAGCCATGGGAGTTCTCCAGATGGGCTTCGGTCTCGCCCTGTTCGCGTCGGGGGCGCGGTTGATTCCGGCCGCCGAGGTCGCGCTGATCACGCTGCTCGAGGTGGTGCTCGGTCCGCTGTGGGTGCTGATCTCGATCCACGAGCGGCCCGATACGGCCACGCTGGTGGGAGGGGCTATCGTGATCGCCGCGGTGGTGGTTCAGGCGCTCGGCGATCCCCGGGCGGTCGGTGAGGTGCGAGCGGCCGGGCCTTGACGCCGTGCCCTACGCCCTCAGCTTGCGCGTCTCCTCCGCATGCCACTGCAGATCCATCGCGGCGAACCGGGCGGTGGCCTGTGCCAGCAGCTGTGGATCCTTGCGAACCACGCCCAGCGCCCTGAGCGCGAACGGCTCGACGTACGTCCCGGGCAGAAGCCACGCCTGAGCCTCCGCTTCGATCCGTTCGGCGTGGTCCAGGGCGACCAGGGCGTCCAGCAGTGTCGCCGCGCTGTCGAATCCGTACGGCGCCAGTTCGACGGGTCCGAGCGCATCCACCAGTTCCTCGAGGTCACCGAGATCGTTGCGCAGGAGCGCCAGCCGAAGCCTCGGCGAGTCGAACTCACTAAACCCCGCCATGCCGATCGCGTCTGCCTGCGCTTCGAGGCGGCGGGCCTCGCTCGCGTCTCCCCGGTGGGCGCCCGCCAGCGCACACACCAGCAGCGACGTCACGTTGGCCGGACAGGGGGTGCTGGCGTTGGCTTCCACCGCCCGTTCGGCCGGTGCTGTCAGCTGCCGCACCGCATCCCATCGTCCGGCGAGCGTTTCCACCCGCAGCCGCATGTACACGCCGTGGAGCCGATGGTGCACGGTCAACCCCTGCACCATCTCCGAGAGCATCGAGCTGGCCTCCCCAGCCGCCTGCAGCCTGCCTTGCACCAGTGCAATCTCAACCGCCTGCATCAGCGCGAAATGGCGATCGTCCGGCGCCGACATGCCGGCCAGCAGATCAAGACGGGCCTCGACCACGTCGCGCACTCGATCGAGATCCCCCGACCGCCATGCCACGGAGGTGAGGGCGGCAAGCGCATGCGACCGAAGCTCAGGGTCTCCGAACTCCTCCGCCAGGGCTTCGAGCGCACGCGCAGATTCCTCGTCGCCCGATCGCAGCGCACTCGCAGCCAAAGCGCTGGGATAGGTTGGAGAGCCCTGGGGAGACAACTCGACCGCGCGCTCGACCCACTGGTCGATCAGGCCGGGGTCGTATCGTTGAATCCACATCCCGGATCGACGCATCCCCTGAAGCGCGAGCTCGGTGTAGAGCTCGGCCTCCGGGCCGCCCAGCTCGATTGCATGCTCCATCGCCTCCAGGAAGTGCGGGCCGTCGAACTTGAGCGCATTGGCGTGGCCGATCGCATGCCACAGCTCCGCCTGCCGCAGAGGATCCGACTCGAGCTCGAGCGCGCTGTGCAGCAGAGAGAGGCCGTCGTCGATCTCGTACCGGCCGATTGCCGCGTCAGCCGCATGGCGCGACCAGAAGATCGCCTTACGCCGCAGCCGCACGACCTCATCCGCCTGACCGTGCCACGCAAGATCGATGTCCTCGGGGCGAACCGCCTGGGCGTAGTGGTAGGCGAGCAGCGGCGCCTGCTCCTCGCGACCCTCGCCTCGGCGTTCAAGCCACTCGGCGAAGGCGGCGTGCTGGTGCCCCCTGATCGCCTTCGGCAGACTCTCGTAGGCAACCTCGCGGGTGAGCGCGTGCTTGATCACGTACTCCCGCTCGCCGGCAAGTGTGGAGCCGTGGCGACGGCGGACGAAGTCTCGCTCCTCGAGCAACCCGAAGTCCGGCTGCGCGCCTTCCACCAACTCGTACACCGGGCCGGTCCAGAACACGCGCCCGATCACCGAGGCGGCCTGCAAGGCCAGCTTCTCGGCTGCAGGCAGAAGGTCGATTCGCGCGGCCAGCACGGCCTTGACCGAATCGGGCACGTCGAAGCCCGGCGGCAGCTCGCCGAACGACCAGCCCCCCTCCGTACGCTGCAGCACCTGCCTGCCGATCAGCGTCGCAACCAGCTCCTCGACGAAGAACGGGTTGCCCTCCGCGCGATCGAGGATCAGCCGGCGTACGGGCGCCGGCGGCTCGACTCCGAGCAGCGACTCGAGCAGCAGCCCCGTGCCGGCCGGCGGCAGCGCCTCGAGCACGAGTTGCGATGTCTGGCTGCGTGCCCGCGCCCATCCGGGGCGGCGGTCGAGCAGCTCCGGCCGAGCTGTTGTGATCAGAAGCAGCGGCCCCTCGACCTGGGCGACCAGCGTCTCGAGCAGATCGCACAGGTCATCCTCCGCCCAGTGGAGATCCTCGACCAGCAACACCACCGGCCGATCCGCAGTCAGGGATTCGATGAACTCGACCCACGAGTCGTGCAGCCGCTCGCGGGCGGCCAGCGGGTGGAGACCCTCGCTC
Source organism: uncultured Actinomycetes bacterium (assembly GCA_963727235.1). Classification (GTDB taxonomy): domain Bacteria; phylum Actinomycetota; class Thermoleophilia; order Gaiellales; family JAICJC01; genus CAVPTL01. Next base: position 100,151 of record CAVSFZ010000025.1, on the reverse strand, counting down.
GGGCTGATTCCGAGCGTCAGGCCCAGGAACGGACGCTCGGCGAGCGCGAGCTCGACCGCGCTGACCGAGTCACTTTCGCGAATCCCGAAGTGCTCCTTCAGCACCTCGGCCAACGGCCAGTAGGTGATGCCCTGGCCGTATGAGAGGCAGCGTCCGGTCCGGCACAACGGCGCAGGGGAACTGTCGGCCAGCCACTCCCACAACTCACGCAGCAACCTGGTCTTGCCGACCCCGGGATCGCCCAGGATCGTGAGCAGGTGTGACCGCCGGTCATCCGCGACCTTGCGATAGGCCACCTGGAGCTGCTCCAGCTCAGCCTCCCGCCCGACGAAGGCGCGGTTCAGGCCGCGCACCCCACGCGACCGCATCAGCGAAAGCGCCCGTACGAGCTGTCGGCACGCGACCCCGCCCGGTTTGCCCTTGGCATCGATCGTCATTGCATCGCCGAACTCGAACGCCCCGCGCACCGCCGCGACCGTGCGCTCGCCCACCAGAATCTCGCCGGCGGCCGCGGCCTGCTCGAGCCGCGCGCCGATATTGACAGCATCGCCGGTCACAAACGAGCTGCCCTCCCGTGGACGCCCGACCACAACATCGCCGGTATTGACGCCGATGCGAAGCGCAAGCTGTCCGCCGAACACCTCGGCCAGTCGATGCTGCATCGCGAGAGCCGCGTGCAAGGCTCGCTCAGCGTGATCCTCGTGTGCCGCTGGGGCCCCGAAGGCCGCCATCACGGCATCGCCGACGAACTTCTCGACCGTTCCGCCGGCACGCTCGATCTCAGCGGCCATGCTGTCGTAGAAGCGGTCGAGCAGGGCACGGATCCGCTCCGGATCCTCCGTCCCCGCAAGCGCTGTCGACCCGACCAAATCGGCGAAGAGCACCGTTGCCAGCTTGCGCTCCTCGCCGGGTGCGGCGATCTCGACCGGCGCCGCGCACGCCGGGCAGAAGTGTGCACCGGCCGGAACCGTGGCGCCACAGTGCACACAAGTCGACGTTGTCACAAATTGCGACTCTAGCCGGTGCGCTGTGTGCGAGTCCTAAAACCGCCCTACCGGCGGGATGTCTCCCGTAACCAGATGCTCGCATGCGCCGGATGAACTGTCCTGGATACCACTCCGATCAACTCCTCGGACAAGGCATCCAGGTCGATCTGCTCGCGCAGATGTCCGCTGAAGGCGTCGACCGCGGCCTGGGAGTCATATCCCGCTCGATAGAAGCGGCGGTCGACCGCACGGCGGATACGGCCGCGCAGCGGGTGGAACGCGGCCACCGCGGCAAGCGTCGAAAGCGTCACCTCCAACGCCCCGGATCGGCCGGTAACGGTTTGCAGGAGGATGCCGGTCAGGGTGACCACGGTCAGGTAGATCCCCGACAGCGCGGCGAGCAGGCAGGCGTACGTGAGCGTCCGGCGGATGATCACATCCACCTCGTAAAGCCGGTAGCGCAGCATGGCCAGGCCGATCGCAATCGGGACCAGCGAGTAGTCGAGCAGATAGAGGATCTCCACCGGCGCGACCACCGAGATCACGAACACGCCCGCGAAGCTGACCCCGGCCGCAAGCACGCACTCGCGCATCTGCACCCGCGCGATCGGGTTCGCGTGCCGGTATCTGACCACCGCCGACACGAGCCCTGCCACGATCAGCACCACCACGGTGGCGGCGAGCACGGCGATCACGACACCGCTGTCTGCCTCCTTCACTCCGAAGGGGCTCTCGATGTCGCCCGCCACAGTGCCGGGCTGGATGGCGAGCACCACCCCCAACACCGTGATCGCGACCAGGTCGATCCGAAGCAGCAGCTTCCACCGCGGCCCCGGGGGCTTGCCGTCTGGGAAGAGCAGCGGGGTGAACATCGCAAAGCCGACCAACCCGGTCACCCACGTCCACTGCGGGAACCACCCCACGATCGCCACACCCGGGAAGTCCGGATTTTGTGCTTCGGCCCACGTGGCGTACTCGCCGCCGCCAACTGCGAGCGCCACCAGGAGCGGTGTGCCGCAGAAGATCCACCCGATGGCGTTCCCGGGCTCGCGCCGCGTGATCAAGACTCCCAGCGTGGCCATCCCCAGCAAAAGCGCGCCGACGGCGATTGCATCGAGCACATCCCCGGCGCTCACATTGGAGCCACCGGCACTCAGTACGGCTGCCAGCACCAGGAGCGTCAACGTCGTGCACCAAGCAACGGCAGCGGGCTGGGCGATTCTCGTCGTGGATGGAGTGGGTCTCACACGACGGATGATCCCATGCATCCGTTCCGAGATCGTTACCGCAACGCTTCCTGCGCCTCAGCCAACTTCTCGGACGGAACCTTGATTTCGAACGGCGAACTGGCCCCCAGGTACGCCCTCGCCCCTGCCGGCTCGAGTACCACCGGGATACCGACCGCGTCCAGCTGCTGCCGGGTCAGCTCCGCCTCGAACTCATTCTGGGCCGTGGACACGGTCACCCAATGTGTCTCGTCAGTCACCTCCGCGAGAGCCTACCCGCTCCGCCTCCCCGGCGCCCCGCGGGCGCCGGACCAGACAAACGCCTCCCGGAGGGTCTCCACACGATCCGGGAGGCGTCTGGTGGTACCAGCGGCCGCTATGAGGCGCTGATAGCTGTTATGCCTGTGGGCGCGGACTGCGTGGCATCTGCATCCGTGACACACCGACGAAGAGCAGCGAGAACACGAGTCCGACGATCACTGCGCCGATGGCGAAGTTCGTCCACTGCGCGTTGTTCCCGGTGGTCACCAGCAACTGCTCCTGTGGTGCGCGAGTGGCAGCGTGCGAGAACCGCACCGACTGCGTACCGGGGACGTTGGGCGGCAGCGGGGCCTGGGTCGGCTGAGCTGCGATCGCGGTGGGTGAAGAGTCGAGCGCGGCGACGTTGTACCACTGACTCGGCTCGTGCGCGGCCTGCGCTGCCGGCACCGCGAGGACGAGTGCGGCGCCTGAGATGACGAGAGACCGTTTGAGTGTCGTGATGGCGTTCATTTCTGTATCCCTTCCGCTGGTCTGACTATCTGGCGTGAAGGTTACGGACGGGCGGCACCCACAACCGCTCCCCGCGAGACACAGCGAGTGTCACCGTCGATACACTCGCCGCCCCCGGATCGTGACCGGACTCGCGCGTGCAAACGCCTCCCGGAGGGTCTCCACGATCCGGGAGGCGTCTGTGGTACCAGCGGCCGCGAAAGGCGCTGATGGTTTGCTATGCCTGCGGGCGAGGCTTGCCCGGCATCTGTGTCCGCGAGACTCCGATGTAGAGCAGCGAGAACACGAGGGCGACAGCCAGTCCGCCGATGGCGAAGTTGATCCACTGGACGTGATCTTCGGTCGTCACAACCGGCGCCGCCTGTGGGCCGCGCGTCGCAGCGTGCTGGAAGCGCTGCATCTGCAGCCCGACCTCGCTGGACGGCGCTTGGGCCTTCGCAGCAACCTGCTTGACCGGCCCGGTCACCTGATTCAGCGCCACGAGGCTAACCGGCACCTTGTTGAGCCCGGAGAGATCCTGCTGGCTGGGCTGGTGCGCAGCCTGTGCGGCCGGCACTGCGAGTACCAGCGCGGCACCCGAGATGACGAGAGACCGCTTGAGTGTGGTGATGGCGTTCATGCTCTGTCCCTTCCGCTGGTTTGAAAACATGGAAGGAGGTTATGGACGGGCGGCAGCCGCCACCGCTCCGCCGGAGCCATACAGAACGTCACCTCCGATACACATCGTTTAGGCTGGGAGCCATGCCGGCGTGGCCGATTCTCTCCCCGCTCTCAGACGAGGACGCTCGGATGGTTCTCTCGACCGCTCGCCGCCGCACGTACCGCCGCGGCGAGGTCGTGTTTCACCGAGACGATCCTTCCGACACCATGCACCTGGTCGCGTCCGGGTGCTTCGCGGTGAGGGTGATCACGCCGGTGGGCGACGTCGCCTCCCTGTCGCTGCTGGGCCCGGGCGAGTGCTTTGGCGAGCTCGCGCTGATCCGACCGGAGCACACCCGCAGCGCCACGGTCGAGGCACTCGAGCCGAGCGAGACGCGGGTCATCTCCCTCCAGCAGTTCACCGAGCTGCGCCGCCAGCACCCACACCTGGATGCAATGCTCGTGAGCCTTCTGGCCGACCGGGTGGCCGAGCTCACCAACCGGCTGGTCGAAGCCCTCTACACCCCCGCACCGCAACGCGTCAGCCGGCTGCTCGCCGACCTGGCGGAACGCTACGCCGACGACTCGGGCACCGCCACGATTCCGCTCACTCAGGAGGATCTCGCCGGGCTCGCAGGCACCTCCCGGCTGACGGTCAGCCGCGTGCTCGGAGACATGCGCAAGCGCGGAGCGGTCGAGGTACGCCGGGGGCGCATCACGATGCACCGAGGTCCATCCGCGTAGCCGGCGCCGCTACGAGATCACGGGACGATGCGACCGCCATGGATCCGGGCGGCGATCCGCAGTGACCGGCGCCGGCACCAACGCCTCTCGCACCGGATCGGGAGCCGGCCGGTTGTCGCCGCCGAGGCGCGCCAGCACCCGGCCGATGACGTCTGCAAGCGGTGCTCGGTCGAGGAAGAAGCAGCCGGCGATGAAGACACCGGGTGAGGAACTCTGGGCAACGTATGCCACCCGCACCTCGCCGACGAGCGCGCCTTCGAGAAAGCGTGCCGTGAACATGAAGCGATCGCCGGCCCGGAGCCTCTCGTCGGTGGTGGTCAGCCCCACGCCCGACTCCGAGAGGTCCACCATCGTCGTGGCGATCGACTCGCCCGGCACCACTCGGTCGGACACCGTCGCCCGCAGCGTCGCGGCCGCCCGCACGGACAGGCGCGCGGCCCGCCGCTGATACTCCTCGATGGCCACGTCCACGATCCGAAGCGTCAGCGATGCGCGCGCAGCAGACCGGTACTCAGCCGACTCGACCACCGCGGACACGGTCTGAACACCACGGTCTCCCACCAACCGGCAGGTGATCTTCATTCCGTCCGCGACCGCCAGGCGGGGCCCACTGGCAGACACCGTGTCGCCGTCGGATGCGATCGTCCACAGCTCGATCGTGTCGCCACGGTCGGTTTCGACCTCGATCACCGAACTCGACACCAGCGCCGAAGCCGCCCCGGCCAAGTCCACTGAAGTCCCGCTACTCGCAGTCATGCGCCGTCCACCTCTCCTTGGGGCCAGCATCGACCACGATAGGCGAGCGCTTTAGCTCCGTGTTCCCCCAATCGTGTGATTTATTGGAGCCGCCAAGGCCGCCCACTACCCTCCGGTACATGGGCGACAGCGCCGGTATCACCACCTACCCGATCGAGCAGTGCGACGCTGTGTGCTGGACGTTCAACGCCGGCGAGCGGATCGTGCGCACCTCAACCGCGATCGCGATCGGGGGAGGTTGCCTGCTGGTCGACCCAGTCGACGGAGACGGTCTCGATCAGGCGATCGAGCCGCTGGGCGCCGTGATCGGGGTCTGCACCCTGCTCGACCGTCACCGGCGTGACGCCACCCGGCTGGCCGATCGCTACACCTGTCCCCACCTGGTGCCGAGCACGCTGGCGGGAAGCGGTGAGCCGCTGGTGATCGACGGGATCCAAGAGCGCGCGATCCTGGCCGCGCCGGGCTGGAACGAGTCGGCCCTGTGGCTCCCCGAGCGGGGCCTTCTGGTGAGCGCGGACGCGCTCGGCACCACACCGTACTTCCTGGCCGACGGCGGTGAATCGATCGGTATTCATCCCGTGCTGCGCCTCCGCCCGCCGGTTGGCGCGTTTCGAGGGCTTGCACCGACGGCGATCGCCGTCGGGCACGGTGCGCCGGTGACCGCAGGTGCGACGGACGCCTTGGCGCACGCCGTCGACACCGCCCGTTCGGGACTGCCCAAGGCCTGGTGGCGAGTGGCCCGGGCGGCGGTCGGGCGCCGCTAGCCCAGCGGCATATTCCACGACCTGATCACCCGCGTCTCGCGCTCATGCCCGAGCACCGAGATCGTTGAGGGGTCCAGCGCGAACAGCCGTCCGGCGTCGGCCTCCAGGCCCAGCCAGCGTGCGGTCAGCACTCGCAGGATGTGCCCGTGGGCGAAGATCGCGACCGGCGCCGGCAAGGCCGCTGCTTCTGCAATCACCCGATCTGCCCTGGCCCTCACCTGCTCGACGGTCTCGCCGCCCAGCGGGCCCTCGGCCCACAACGACCAACCGGGCCGCTCGACCTGAATCTCGGCGGTGGTGCGGCCCTCGTACTCACCGTAGTCCCACTCCAGCAGATCGTCGCGAACCTCTGCCTGCTCACCCAGTCCCGCCAGCCGGCAGGTCTCCCGCGCCCTGCTCAGCGGGCTCGTGAAGACGTGCGAGAACCGCCAGCGGGCCAGCGCTCGCCCGGCGGCCTCCGCCCCCCGCTCGCCGTCGGCCGTGAGCGGAATGTCGGTGAGTCCCGTGTGCCTGCCGCTGAGGCTCCACTCGGTTTCACCGTGTCGCACGAGCACCAACTCGGCAGCGTCGTCACTCATCGCGGAGAGCTACGGCACCCAGCGCTCGGCCAGCGGCGTGATCTGCAGCTCGTGGGTGGCAGCGCGCGGACCCTGGTTGGCGAGAAACGCGACCCCGCGGGCGATGTCATAGGGATCGGCGAGCTGTTCCTGCGGTACACCGGGGCGGCCCCCACCGGCAATCGGCTCGATGCCGGCGTCGACGATCACGAGCGCCACCTGGATCCCGTGCTCACGCAACTCGAGCGCGGCAGCGTTGGAGATCGCGCGCACTCCGAACGAGCCTGCCGCCCACAGGCCGCGGCCCGGCATCGCCCTACGGGCAGAGCCACCGGTGACCTGGATGACGGTGGCCGGTCGCCCCTGCGCAAGCAGCCAGCGGGCACTTCCCGACAGAAACGAGAACGCCGCACGCGCCGGTGCCGCGGCCCACGAGTCAAACCCCTCGAGGTCGGCCTCGGCGATGACTCCGCCGCCGAACGGACCTTGCCGGGAGCCGCCGTAGGCCGCCGCCGCGTTCACGACCAGATCGATCGGCCCGTTGGCCTGGACGGCCGCTGCCAGCGCGGACTCGACCGCCGCCGGATCGGTGACGTCTCCGGGCATCGCCAGGGCTCCCGCTGCGCTGATCCCCGCCAGCGTCTCGTCCGAACGGGCCACCGCCGCGACCGCCCAACCATCCGCCTGCAGCACCTCGATCACCGCCCGCCCGAGGTTGCGGGCGCCGAACACCAGCGCGCTGCGACCGTGTGGCTGAGCCGGATCCGACATACCGCGCAGACTACCGAATCCTGAAAACCACAACGCCCCCGACCGCGACCTCCCCTGAGGATCGCGGTCGGGGGCGCGCTTTGGGCCTAGGCGATGACCGTGACCACGCGGTCAGGCGTCGCCGGGCTGAGGCCGACCTGACCCGCGAGGTGCCGGGTCTGGACATGCCAGGTGAACTGTCCGGGCGCGACGTAGGCACCGGTGTTGTCCTTGCCGCACCACCGGATCACATGCTTGCCGGCGGGCACATTGCGAGCCCGCAGCGACTTGACCTTGACGCCGGCGGACGAGATCGTGAGCTGTACCAGCACGTCGTTCTTGGCCGTGGTGACGTATGGGAACTTGGTGCAATTGGCCACCCCACCTGCGCTCGACAGGCTGAACGTCGTCGGCATGGCCGGCGAACTCGTCAGCGCGAATGCTGTGGCGGGAGCCGCCAGCAGCGCAAGTGTGGCAGCGACAATCACGGGCTTCTTCACAATGACCCTCCGGGAGACGTTTCGACACCAGTAATGTGTCAAATGTACGAGCGCGCACCCCGGGTGTCGAGAGCCCTTCGCAGAGAATTAATGTTTTCGCCTTTGCGCAGCTCAGCCGGCGTCGGTGGGCAGGCCCAGCGTCGTCTTGATCTCGTTGACCGCAGCCGTCTCTGCGTCGCTCACGCGCTCTCCGGTCAACCCCAGAAACCCCTCACGATGGGCGGCGGCGACCCGCTCCGCGAGCGAGACCACAAACTCCTTGTACTGCTGCACCTCATCCGGCGTGGCCTTGGCGTCGAGCACCGCAACCGCATCTGTGAGGTGCTTGAGCGTGGCCGCGCGCAGCTCGTCCAGGGAGTGATGGCGGGTGTGATCCATTGCGGGCTTGGTCGCCGCGATCTCGTCCAGCAGGGCACTCTCACCGTGCTGCTTGCGGGCCTCGGTGTAGGCCTTTGCGATGCCAAAGCTCTCCCGGAAGCTTCCGCCGCGCTGCGCGGCGGCGACCATCAGCCCGGCCGCCGGAGGCGCCTCCAGCACGGTCTTCCATTCGTCTTCGGTGAAATCGGCTTTGGTGGTCATGACTCGGCTCCTTGGGTGGTTTGTCCCGGGATCTTACGAGTTTGGCGAAACCGGAGACCGGGTAGGCCCGAGATATGGGGGAGTCGGGAACGGGCGCCGGGTATGTGGCCGGTCGCCGCCGTCACGAGGAGGCGGCGGTGAGCGACCGGCCACACGCCCGGCGCCCTTCTCGGCACGTGTGCGGAGGCCGGTGGGCACCGCCCCCGCTACACTCGCCAATCGATGTCTGCCACAGCGCTCGAAGACCGGTACCGGGCGCGTAGCCTGTGGCTCGACAGCGTCCCCGGCACGCTCATGCCCCGTCCTGCGCTGCCCGGAGACATCGACTGTGACGTGGCCGTCGTGGGTGCGGGATTCACCGGCCTGTGGACGGCCTACTATCTGAAGTCGCTCCAGCCCGACCTGCGCGTGGTGGTGCTGGAACGCGAGATCGCGGGGTACGGACCCTCCGGGCGAAACGGCGGATGGGTGTCCTCGGGGGTGGCCGGGAGCGCCGCGGCCTACGGCCTCGCCGGGGATGACAGCGCCATGCTGCGAGCGCGCGAGGCAACCGAGCAGGCGGTGGACGAGGTCGGCCGCGTGGTCGAGTCGGCCGGAATCGACTGCGGATACTCCAAGCAGGGCAGCATCATCGTCGCCACCAGCGAGCCCCAGCGCGAACGCCTCGGCGACTACGCGGGCAGGGCGCTGATCGACGCCGGCGCGGCAGCCGAGCACGTCAACATTCCAAACGTGCTGGCGGCCTCATACTCGCCGCACGGGGCGCGAGTCGATCCCGCGCGGCTGGTGCGAGGTCTGGCCGACACCTGCGAGCAGCTCGGCGTGACCGTGTACGAGCAGAGTGAGGTGCTGGAGCTCAGCAAGGGCAGCGTGCGCTGCCGGCAGGGGACTGTGCGGGCCGATGTGGTGCTGGGGGCGACCGAGTCGTACACCACGCAGCTTCCCGGCGAGCGCATGCGGTACCTGCCGCTGTACTCGCTGATGATCGCGACCGAGCCGCTGGCGGATGAGGTCTGGGCCGAGCTGGGATGGCGTGACGGCCTCCTGGTCGGCGACATGCACCACCTGTTCTTCTACGCGCAGCGGACGATTGACAATCGGATCGCGATCGGCGGCCGGGGTGCGCCGTACCAGCTGAGTCAGCCGATTGCCGAGCACAACGAGCGCTCCGAATCGGTCAGGGCGCGGCTGGTGTCGGCGCTGGCGCGACATTTTCCGGCAGCCGCCGACGCCGCCGTCACCCATCACTGGGGCGGTCCGCTGGCGGTGCCTCGCGATTGGAGTATGAGCGTCGGTTTTAACCGCGAGCGAGGGTACGGCCGGGCGGGCGGATACTCGGGACACGGCGTGGCGGCTGCGAACATCGCCGGCCGCACGCTGGCCGACCTCGTGCTCGAGCGCGACACCGATCTGGTGTCGCTGCCGTGGGTCGCCCACCACAGCCGGCGGTGGGAGCCCGAGCCGCTGCGCTACCTGGCATCGCGGACGATCATCCGCGTGCTTCACGACGCGGACGTGTATGAGGATGCCACCGGGCGCAGATCTCAGCGGACGCGGTTGGTCGCGCCGTTCATGCCGCCAAAATAGGGTTGGAGCCTAGCGGTGTTCTACCCGTAGGGATTCGACTCGATCCACCAGCCGGCCAATGCCGACGTCATTTGCGGATACGTGCCAGATCTCCGCGGGCATCCGGGCGCTGCCGGATCGCGCCAACTCACGCGCCGACTTGATCCCGCCGGCGGCCATCACACGGCCGTCTGCGAAATGCACCTCGACTCGGTTTCGTCTTCGCATGCCACCATTGTTGCATTTCTGGCGGCTGAATCCACACCCAACTGGTGAAGATTTTGTGAGGACATTGCTGCTCAGAGGTACCGAGGCTCTGCAAACACCCTTCGCACCATCGGTTCGAACACTTCCAGCCCGAGCGATTCGTAGGCCGGATCGAAGCAATTCTGGTCGTACAGCTCGCAGAACTCGGCGCAGACGTCGAAATACTCGTGATCGCGGTAACGGTCACGACCATCGGGGTCATCGCCGGTGTGGCGTCCGTAGTAGTACATCTGGAACAGCCCGTGATGCTTGACCGCCCAGCACACCTCGGGGCGCACGTACGGCTTGAGCACCGCCGCCACCATCTCACCGTGGGTGTAGGGAGCGAGATCATCACCGATGTCGTGGAGCAGCGCCGCGACCACGTACTCCTCGTCGCGTCCGTCGCGGTGGGCCCGGCTGGCTGACTGCAGCGAGTGCTCGTAGCGGCTGACCTGGTAGCCGGCGAATGCGTCCTTGAGCTTGTCCAGCGCGGCCAGCAATCGGTCGGGGTACGTCTCCATGTACTCGTGCTCGTACCGCGCCAGCAGGTCGTAGTCGGCCTTGGTGCCCTCGGCCATCGCGGTGAAGCTGACTGTCTCCATTGCTCCCCTTCGATCGGTGCTTATGTACTGTACACTTGTACCACTCTTACCGCCTACCGAAGGTTCGCACATGTACGACGTGATCGTTGTCGGCGGCGGATTCGCCGGCGTCACCACCGCCCGAGAATCTGCAATTGCCGGACTTGACACCCTCCTGGTCGAAGCCAGGGACCGCATCGGTGGCCGCACGTGGACAGCGCCCTGGAACGGAGTCGACATCGAGTACGGCGGGGGCTGGGTGCACTGGCATCAACCCCACACCTGGTCGGAGATCACCCGGGCCGGACTGGCAGTCGACCTCAGCGCCGACGCAGACATCGCGGGATGGTTTGTGGGCGATGAGCGCCGCGAAGGCACCATCGCCGAGCGCGACGCCATCGCCCAGCGAGGCTGGGATCAGTTCGTCGAGGGAGTCGACGATGCGCTGCCCGCGCCGTATGACCCGCTGCTGCGCATCGACCTCCTGGAGCGGTTCGACCGCCTGTCGGTGACCGAGCGGATGGCACAGCTCGAGCTCGACGACGAGGAGCACGACGTGTTGGCGGCGGAGCTCGAGTCGGTCGTTCACGGGTCGCTCGAGGACGGCGGTGCGGTCAGCATCCTGCGCTGGCATCAGCTGTCCGGAGGAAGCCTCAAGCTCACCCAGTACACCGGCGGGAGGGTCACCATCCCCACCGGCACCGGCTCCCTCCTGCGGGCGATCGCCCACGGCGCCGAGTTCGAGACTCGGCTCGAGACACCGGTGGCCGCGATCACCCAAACCGGGTCGGCTGTCGAGGTGCACACCCGCTCGGGAGATATCCTCACCGCTCGAGCCGTGGTGGTTGCCGTGCCGCTCAACACACTCGGCGCGATCTCGTTCGAACCGGGACTGTCACCGGGCAAGGCCGCCGGCATTGCGCTCGGCCAGGCGTCCCGCGGCATCAAGATCTTCATCCGCGCCCGCGGGCCCGCGATCGGTCAGAACACGATCCAACCGGGCCACGAGTTCGGCTATCTCGACAGCGAGATCCTGGGAGACGACGGCACCCAGATCATGATCGGATTCGGGATCGACGCCGCGCACTGCGACGCCTCCGACCTGCGGGGGGTGCAGCGGGCGCTCGATCGCATCATCCCCGGATACGAGGTGCTGGATGCGACCGCCAACGACTGGCTGGCCGACGAGTTCTCACAAGGCACCTGGGCGATCCACCGCCCCGGCTGGTACAGCGACCACCACGCCGAGATGCGCCGAGCCGAGGGGCGCGTGCTGCTGGCCGGATCCGACCTCGCCAACGGCTGGGCGGGGTTCATCGACGGCGCGATCGAGTCGGGGCTGCGCGCGGGCGCCTGGGCGCGCACAACCGCCGGGTCGGGTTCGTGATCACGTCGGGCAAACGATCCAGCCGGCGACGGGCCGAGATCGTCGAGGCCACGCTCCGCGTGATCAGCCGGTCGGGGGCAGACGCAGTCACCCACCGGGCGGTCGCTGCTGATGCCGGCGTCTCCCTGGCGTCGACCACGTACTACTTCGATTCCAAGGACGCGCTCGTGCAGGAGGCGCTGGATCTCGTGATCGATCGCTCCGCTGCGCTCGTGGCCGACCACGCCGCCGTCGACGGCCCGATCTCACGCGACGAGCTGGTCGAGCGGCTGGTGCGGCTGGCCGAAGCCCAGCTGGAAGACGCCGACGCGCCGCTGGTGGCGCAGTACGAGCTGATGATCGAAGCCGGCCGCCGACCGCAGCTACGTCCGCTGGCCGAGCGCTGGGAAGCCGTATACATGCAGTCGCTTGCGACACTGGTGGAGGCGTCGGGCCTGCCCCAGCCGCAGGAGGCCACCCGGATCATCGTCACGCTGCTGGAAGGCAGCCTGCTGGCACAGCTGTCGCTGCCACAGGACGATTTCATCGCCTCCGATCTCCGCCCGATGCTCCACCGGGTCGTGGCGAGCCTCGCCTGATCTCGAGGATGTGACGTAGACTGGCGGCGAATCCATGGTCAGTGGATTCACTCCCCGCGGGCGTAGCTCAACGGTAGAGCATCGGCCTTCCAAGCCGTTGATGGCGGTTCGATTCCGCTCGCCCGCTTCGCTCCAGTAGCCGGATTCCCGCTCACACAGCCAATCGGTGAAATCCCCGATCTTCCGCCGGAGTCCGTGAATGTCCATAGTTTCCGGACCGACTGGCGGTCAACTGGCGGTCAGGGGCCAATTCGCAGCAGCCCCCGCCGTGATTCCCGCCGGTGCCGCGCTGAGTGTCACGCCACGATGCCGGCGGGTTGATGGCGGTTCGATTCCGCCCGGCGAACCAGCTGCGAATGCCGGCGACGCCAGAAGACCACCCGAGACCGCCGTCGCACCAACTGCGCCAACTCCCGCCAAGAACCCCCTACGGCCCACCACGCGAGTCCACTGAGACTGCAAATCCCCGTCCACCACCGGCTCCGTCGAAGCTTCGCTTGACATATCACCCTCCCCCCGGGTTCACAGCGATCCAAGACGAACCGCCTGCAAGCCGATACCGCCCACACCCCCAAGCGGTTTCCCCAGCGGGCGTGATCATCAACACAACGTGACCAGTCTCACGCACAACCGCGAGCTGCGGACTCGGCATTTAGGTCGCCGTCTCGCCTGGGACGGTTCCCGAGCTGACCGCCCCCTCCGGCTGGCCCTCGATGCACATGACCATCGCGGGTGAGGGCTCAGACCGCGGACCCGCCTGATTCGTACTCGTCGTGGCGGCGTACCCAAAGCGGCGTGTCGGCGTGCTCGTCGCGACCCTTGGGGGTACGGTCAACCAGCGCGTAGTACGGCATCGCGAACTCGAGGCCACGCGCCGTGCTGACATATGTCCGGTAGACGACCCCGTCCGCGAGCGTGTACACGCTCAGACCCGGCCCCTCCGACACGTAGCCGCCGGCACTCGTGCCGCACATCTCAGCGTTCTGGACCACCGTCACCGGGATCTCACTTTCCAGGAACGGCTGGAGCTCCTCCTCCGTGTGCAGGAAACCGATGTCCCGGTTGAAATCGGTGCCGCCGCTCGACACCCAGTCGATGTCCCAGCCCATCCGCTTCCTGAAGGCTGTCAGCTTGGCCAATGGCCCGCGAGACGCGAGGATCAGAGTGGTGTCCCTGGCCTTGAGGTGCGGCACCTGCGCAGCTAGCGTGTCCGCGATCGAGGAGCACACCGGGCATCCCACCTCGTAAGACGGCCCGAACATAAAGTGGTAGACCATCAGCTGGCTTCGGCCATCAAACAGATCGGCAAGACCCTTCGTTCCCTGCTCGGTCTCGAACCGATAGTCTTTCTCTACCGGCACCCACGGCAGCCGGCTGCGCTCGACGGCCAACTCGTCGCTCCGCCGCGTGAGATCCTTCTCCTCCCGCAGCAGCCCGTCGCGCTCGGCCTGCCACTCCTCCTGCGTGCCGATCCTGTGCTCTTCCATGTCGTGCCTCCTGGGGTTGACGCGACTCCGGTGATGCCTACGTGGTTGTCGCCTTCCCTCGGGCGGCGAGCACGTCGCTAAACGGCGCACCCGGTGTGCCGCCGATGGCCAGGAACTGCACGCCTTGGTTCGGTGTGGTGAAGCGGCGGCTGTGGCCAGGCGGTACGCATGCGATTGATCCTGCCGGCATGATGTGGTCCTCGCCGTCGATTGTGAGCGTGGCCTGGCCCGAGATCACGTAGTAGACCTCTTCCTGGCCGTCCTTGGCGTGGTCGTGTTCGGGGTATTGGTCGTGCCCCTGCGGGTACTGCTCGACGTTGATGCCAAAGGCGGTCACACCCAGCGTGCGGCCCACCGGCTTGAACACACCACCGTGGCCTCCCTCGATCTCGTCAATATGAATCACCATCGGATCACCCATGTCCGTCCCCCATCGATCGATGTCATCGCCGAGAGGGTACACCGGAGACCGCGGACACCCCGAGACGACTGATATCAGGTGACCGAGCGCGTTACGTCGAGCGGGGGTCGTCTTCATCGTGGAGAGGTCAACGCCGTCCAGGCTGAACCCCGCGACTCCGATTTCCGGATGTGATCCGGCCGACATTGTCCCACCCGACCTGGCGTCATCCCGCTCGCCCTTAGCTTCAGGCGAACCTTCGGGATCTGTTCTTGGCTAGAAACCACGCGATCGCAGCCCGCGCGGATCATTCTGGGATGCGTCCCTCTCTTCGGTCCCCTATGGCTGATACGACAATCCTGGTTTGAGCGGCGATCCGGGTGCCTTGAATTGCCGACGAAACCGCTCGGTGAATCGGGCTGAGGCGGTTACCGGGAGTTCACTCGGTGCAATGGTGCGGGGCGCGCACCACCAGTGGCTGCACCGCCACATCCATTGTGCGGTGCCAGGTACCGAACATCGTGTATCGCACCGGCAGTGCATTTGTGATGACTGAGCTTCCGGACGCATAGTGGCTGCAGCCGCTAAATCGCACGCCCACCACCAGCGTCGCGCTTGCCCCGGACGCGAGCGTCACTGCGTGGAACGGCACCGTGTCCTGAGGCCGCCAAGAGACCACGTACGGGCTGCGCAGCGTCCGCAGACCGTCAACCGACCAAAGTCGGTTCGCATCGTGGCCTCCCGCGCGGAGCCCGTCGATGCGTATGTCAAACCGGCTCGTGTTCCGCAGCGAAACCATCCAATACGACGTCTTGCCCTCGCGGTACTCGAGCACATAACCTCTGCTGCTGTGTTCCGCCGCCGGCCCGGCGCCACCGTCGGGCCCGATCACGAACGGATGCAGATCGCGAAGCCACACCGCTGTCCACGCGACGGCTGCAAGTGCAGCCACGATCACGGCCAGTACCACCATCCGTCGCCACGGCAACAGGCGATGGCCCGTGGGGATCGACGGTGCATCGGCGGTCATGGACACAGTGTCTCCCAGACCACCCTGTGTGTCCAGGATCGACCGCTGTTCCGGCCGTGATACAACGTGAGACGCTCTGCTCGTGAATCTTCGACAGATCGCATTGCTGGTGGTCGCCATGGCGCTCCTGGTCATCGCCGCGTACCTGTGGATCGTCATCCAGACGCAGATGTGAGATGACATCGACTGATGACCAATACGACCCCCAGCGCCCGTCCAAACCTGCTGTTCGTTTGCAGCCGTAACAAGCGCCGCAGCCTGACCGCCGAGCACCTGCTGCGGACATCCACCGGCTGCCGTGTTCGCTCGGCCGGCACCGAGCCAAGCGCACGTGTCCAGGTGAGAGCGGCTGACCTCGAGTGGGCCGACGTCATCTACGCCATGGAACAGACGCATGTCGAGCGACTGCGCGACCACCGGTTTCGAGCCGCGCTCGGGCACACACCCGTCGTCTGCCTCGACATCCCCGACGACTACGAGTTCATGGATCCGGAGCTGGTGGAGATCCTGACCGCGACCCTGTCCGAGTACCTCGACGAGTGAGCCTGCCCAGCGCCGATGAGTTTCGCGACATGCGAGAGTCCAACCAGCACACCAACTTCCGGGAGTTCGCATGTCAAAGCTCAAGCTCAGCATCACGATGTCGGTCGACGGGTACGTTGCAGGCCCCAACCAGAGCCTCGAGAACCCGCTGGGCGAAGGCGGACTGGCACTGCACGAGTGGGCGTTTGCCACCCGCAGCTTCCAGGAAGCACACGGCTCGGGGGACGGCGGCGAGACTGGGCTGGACGATCGGCAGGCTGCTGCGTGGAGCGAGAACACCGGCGCGACCATCATGGGTCGCAACATGTTCGGGCCGATCCGCGGTCCGTGGGGCGACGAAGACTGGAATGGCTGGTGGGGCCAAGATCCGCCATACCACACACCGGTGTTCGTGCTCACGCACCACGCTCGCGACGATCTGCCGATGGAGGGCGGTACCACCTTCCACTTCGTCACTGACGGAATCGAATCTGCGCTCGAACGCGCATTCCGCGCGGCCGACGGCCTCGACGTCTCGCTGGGCGGCGGCGCCGGCACGGCGCGGCAGTATCTGCGCGCGGGTCTGGTCGACGAAATGCGGCTTCACGTGGTGCCCAAGCTGCTGGGAGGCGGTGAGCGCCTGTTCGACGGCCTCGACGGTGGACCCACCGGTTTCGAGTGTGTCGAACTGGCCAGCTCCCCGGTGGTCGCCCACTACACCTACGTGCGGAGCTGAAGGGAACGTAGGTCAGCGGTTGAAATCAGCGATGCATGGCTGAGCACAAACCCCCACGAAACCGCAGCAACTCCCTGGTCGAGCGGCGCGCGCGCAAGATCGCGGACGCCCGGTCGGTGACGCTCGGCCTGGCCATGACCTTCCTCCTGCTCGCCGTGGTCGGAGCGGTGTTCATGCGATTCGCCGACTCCAACAACTTCCCGACCTTCGGGGACGCGGTGTGGTGGGCGCTTCAGACGATCACGACCGTCGGCTACGGCGATGCCGTGCCCACCACGAGCGCCGGCAAGTTCGTGGCCGGCATCGAGATGGTGATGGGCGTCTCGTTCATCGCATTTCTGACCGCAACCGTCACCAGCACGGTGATCCAGCGCAGCGAGGAAGATGCGAACGAGGCAGAGCGCACGGCAAGAGACGACAGCACCAAAGCCATCATCGATGCGCTCGCCAAGACGTCCCAAGCCGTCGCCGACCTCGACGCGCGTCTCGACCGGATCGAGTCCAAGCTGCCCGGGTGAGCGATCGGCGACGACCGCACCGCCCGTCCCCACCCGTATAGTTGCCAAAATGGAGCCCATTCCCGGCCAACGACGACGAGCACTGCAGATCCGACTGGGCGTCGGGCTGGTGATTGCATCATGGCTGCCGATCGCACAGACAGTGATCTGGCTGGGGTCGATGTCCGGCGACCAAGCAGCCGAGCTGCGGGCGACCATCTGGGGCATTCAGGTTCTTGTCGGCTTCATCGGCGTCCTGGTCGCCGGCCGCGAAACCATTCGGATCGCAAAAAGCGTTGGTTGGCGCCGTTCCCCCCGCGTTGTGTGGGGGCTGCTGCGCTCACCGAACACGCCGATCGTTCCCTAAGCGCGCGCCACTGCGGAATACCCCATCTCTAAAGGCCCTCTGTCGCCGCCAATCGCCCGCTGGCCACCGCCGCCTTGAGTGCGTCGTAATCGCGTTCGTTCTGATCGGCGTAGGTCTCGGCAAAGTCGGCCATCGCGCGGTCGAGCGAGTCCCCCGACCCCATGTAGCTCGCGATCGCCACCGAGTCTCCTGACCGGGCGTGCGCCCGGGCGAGAGTCTGGCCACACAGCCGCCCATAGGCGGTCATGATCGTCGGATCCATGAACTCGATCAGCGCCGAGCCCTTCTGATCCCACAACTGCCGGATATAGAAATCGCGCTCGACGCCGTCGGGAGCGGTGATCCGCTCCCAGCCGAGCATGATGTCGCTGGCAGCCTGCATCAACCGTTGCCCCTCGACCACCCGCTGGCCATGGCTGGCGTATTGGCTCTTGCCGAGGAACGGCTCGAGCACCGAGGCCTGCGCCTCCTTGACCTGCAGAAACAGCGGATCCTGGTTGTCACGGCCGAGCAGCAGCACAATCCAGGCGCGGGTGCCGACACTGCCCACGCCGACCACCTTGCGGGCCGCGTGGACGTACCGGAACCGCTCCAGCAGGTGCCGTCGATCGGAGGGCAGCGTGCGCCGATAGCCTCTGATGGCGCCCCGGACGAACTCGGCAATCGTATCGGCATCGGCACCCTCGGCGAGATCCTCGATCGGCACGATCAGCGGCGGGTCGCCGACGATTCGCGGTTCGCCGTCCACCGTCTCGGTGAGCTTGTCGAACGCCCGCATGCTGTCCTTTGACCGGGTCTTGGCCAGGTTCTTGTCGAACCGCTTGAGCTGTTTTGCGTTGCTGATCTGGCGAACCAGAGGCATCAGCGTGTCGATGTCGATGCGCGAATACCACAGGTCCATCGTCCGCGACGCGGACAGTTCTCGCATCTCCTCGCGATACGCGTTGGTGACCGCCAGGTTGACCTGACGGCGCTCGGCGTCGTTGAATCCGCGGTCGCGGCCGCCGACCGCGAAGCTGGTCACAAGCCGCTTGACGTCCCACTCGAACGGCCCCGGCAGGGTCTCGTCGAAATCGTTGACCCCGAACACCAGCTGCCGATCGGGCGCGGCGAACGCGCCGAAGTTCGAGAGGTGACCGTCACCGCACAGCTGGGCGTGCAAGCCGGTGCGGGGGCTTCCCGCAAGGTCCGCGGCCATCAGGTAGGCGGCACCGCGATAGAAGGTGAATGCCGACACCATCATGCGCCCGTGCCGGATCGGGATCAGGTCAGCGACCCGCGACGTCGCCTGTTCCTCCAGCATCTCGATCGGGTCACGCCGTCCCGGCGCGGCTTCCCACTGGCGGTGCACACCGCGCGGCACGTCTGCGCGGGCGGCCTTTCCCCGGGCGACGCGCTCATCGAGCGACAGGTGGGTAACACGGCCGGCGGCGGTCGTTTTCGGTGCTCTCGATACGGTCATTGGCTTCCTCCCATTCGCCCTACTATGGCGGCTACTGCGTCGCTTCGCAATAGACAGAACGGCATTGCATAGGATGGCACATGTGAACCACCCTCTGCACACCTCTCCGGAGAAGATGCGGCGCCAGGGATACGTGGCGGTCGACGCCTTGGTGATCGAAGGCGTCGCCCAGGATCGGCTGCCGTCGGCGGGCGCACCCGAGTAGCTCAGCCCGCCGTCCGCACCGCCTCGGCGAGCGACACGCCGGCGAGGTCGGTCTCCAGCTGGTCGTACCGGGCGGCTCCAATCGATCCTTTGACCCGGGTGACAAGCTCGGCTCGTGGCGTTGCCGCCCACGGTGAATCAAGGGCGCCCACTCGCTCGCGGACAGCGTCGGATGCCGCGCACAGTCTCGCCGCCCGCCCGACATCACCTCCACCGTAGGCGGCGAACGCGATGATGTCCATCGACGTGGCGGCACCAATCTGATCGCCGAGCTGTAGCTGGAGTTGCAGCGCCGCGATGGCATCCCGTTCGGCCGCGGCGTGGTCGTCTCGTGCCAACGCCAGCGTCGCCCGGCCACCCAGAGCGCGACCCTCTGCCCACGGGTCTCCCGCCTGCCCCGCAAGCTCGAGCGAGCGCTGCAGAGTGGGTTCAGCGGCATTCTGATCACCGCTCTGGGCCTGCACCAGCGCAAGAGCCGTCAGCGCGGAGCTCACATACGACCACGGCACCGGCCCATCAGAAACCGCCTCCGCTTCCCGCAGTAGCGCGATCGCCGCTTCGTCGTCGGATACACAGCGGGCGCATGCGGCCGCGGCATCGAGCGCGCACACCAGCATCATCGGCGCCTCCAGCTCCCGCGCGAGCCGAAGGCACTCACCGGCTGCAGCCTCGGCAAGCTCATGGCGGCCTGCATCCGTCTCGACCGTGGCCAGCACCCACAGAAAGTACGGAGTGAACCAGCTGTCATCGAGTCCGCGGGCAACCGCCAACCCCTGCTCTGCGTATGCCCGCGCGGGTGACAGATCGCCGCGGCGGTATGCGGCCAACCCAAGGCCGAACAACGCCATCCGCAAACCCTGCTGGTCACCGGCACGCCGTGCAAGCTCGAGCGCCTCCGCCCCAGCCGACTGGGCTTTCTGGGGCTCCCCTTGGAGTGGATAGATCGAGCCAATCGTGCCGAGACAATCGGTCAGGCACCACTCATCCCCGGCCGCCCGCGCAAGCGCGATGCTCTCCTCGAACAGCTCCCGGCACCTCGGGTCGTTGGCGAAGAACGCCAGTAAGCCCATGACGTCGAGCGCTCGGGCGGCCCAGGAGTCGTCACCGAGCTCACGGGCCAGTTCCAGGCACTGCTCGAGCGCGGTTTCGGCGCGCTCGGGATCACCGATCAACGTCCACATCAGCCCCACGCCCCAAAGCGCTCCAGCGCGGACCACCGTGCGATCTCCGGCACTCGCGGCAACCAGCGGCTCCAGCCACCGCACACCCTCGTGATAGGGGCCGCGGATAAACCAGAACAGCACCAAGCTCGATCCCAGCTGCAGCCCCTCGGAGACGTGCTCGGGGTTCTCAGAGCACCATTCCAGCGCGGCCCTGAGGTTCTCGTAGTCGGCTGCCAGCCGCTCCAGCCACACGTGCTGGTTCCGTCCGGTCAGCTCGGGCTCGGCCCGCTCTGCCAGCGCCAGGTAGTAGAGCGCGTGGCGGTGCTCGAGCGCCCCACCGCCGGCCGACTCCCCCAGCCTTGCGAGTGCATACTCGCCAATCGACTCCAGCATGGTGAAGCGGCCGTCCACCGAGCGTACGAGGCTCTTGTCGACCAGCGACTGCAGCGTATCGAGATCGGCGTCGCACACCTGCTCGGCGGCGTCCAGCGTCCAACCGCCGGCGAACACAGCCAAGCGCGCGAACAGTTCCCGTTCGCGATCGTCCAGCAACGCATAGCTCCACGCGATCGTAGCCTCCAACGTGCGTTGGCGCTCGGGCAGGTCGCGAGCTCCTCCGGTCAGCAGGGACAAGCGGGAGTCGAGCCGCTCGGCGATCTGATCAAGGTTCAGCAGCTTCACCCTCGCGGCGGCAAGCTCGATTGCGAGCGGAATCCCCTCCAGCCGCCAAACGAGCTCGGCCATCAGCGCGGGGTCGGCCTCGAACGAGGGCAGCACAGCGCTTGCCCGTTCGCGAAAGAGCGACGCGGCCGCGACGGCATCCAACTCGCGCAACGGAAACTCGCGTTCGGCCCGAAGCCGAAGCGGTTCTCGGCTGGTGGCGAGCACCGACACGCCGGGGCACACCTCGAGGATCTCCCCAACGACAGCGGCAGCCTCCACCACCTGCTCGAAGTTGTCCAGCACCAGCAGCATCTGCCGATCCCGCAGATACTCACGAGGGTCCGTCGGGGAGCCGAGCGCAGCGGCGATTGTGGACTCGACCAGGCCGGCATCCGTCAGCGGGGCCAGGTCGACGAGCCACGCACCCTGCTCGAAATCCGCGAGCAGCACATGGGCGGCGGCAATCGCCAAGGAGGTCTTCCCCATGCCCCCGGGGCCGGTCAAGGTGACCAGCCGGGTGCCGGCCGTCGACAGCAGGCTGATGAGCTCCTCGAGCTCGGTCACGCGGCCCACGAGGTGGGTCGCCTGGGTGGGGAGATTGGTGCCGTTGACGGTCTTCAACTGGGGGAACTCGCCGGCTCCCAACTGGTACAGCTGGACCGCGCCCACGTCTTTCAGCTGATGGCGACCGAGGTCATGGAGTCCGTCCGGTCCGACCAGTTCGCGAGTGGTCTGAGAGACGAGCACCTGACCGCCGTGACCGGCAGCGCTGATCCGGGCCGCGAGGTGCACATCCAACCCGACATAGCCATCTCCGGTCGGCAGCGGCTCACCGGTATGCACCCCAATCCGGACACGCACCTGACCGCGCAGCTCTTGCTGGGCATCCTGGGCTGCTGCCAGCGCATCCGAGGCGCGTTCGAACACCACGAAGAAGGCATCTCCCTGGGTATCGACCTCGATGCCGTTACGGCGCTCGAAGATCGCCCGCAGCACCCGCCGGTGCTCAGCCAAAGCGTCTGGATAGTCACTGCCGAGCTCCTTCAGGAGCGCGGTCGACCCGGCGATATCGGTGAACATCATCGTGACTGTGCCCGTGGGGAGGGTTGGCATCGCGGTCGAATTATCGCTGGACACAGCCTGCGGCGCTTGGCGTAATCTCCCGACGTGGCCACCACCGACTTCGTACCCCCAGACATTTGACGTGCCCACCGAGCTCGCCACGCCGCAGTTCACGCTGGAGCCGCTCGGCCCCGAGCACAACCAGGCAGACCACCTTGCCTGGATGTCGTCGATCGACCACATCCATGCGACACCGGGATACCCCGACGGCGACTGGCCGCACGAGATGAGCCTCGATCAAAACCGTGACGATCTGATCCGCCATCGCAGGGACTTTGCAGATCGCCGCGGCTTCACCTACACCGTGCTCGACCCCGACGGCACCGTGATCGGGTGCGTCTACATCTATCCGCTCAAGGACGTTCCCCACGCGGCGCATGTCAGCTCGTGGGTGACCGCATCCCGAGGCGAGCTCGACACGGTGCTGTACCAAGCGGTCACGCAGTGGCTGGGGGATGCGTGGCCGTTCGAGCGGATCGAGTACGCCGCCCGCGACATCGCTCCGTGACGGCCGACGCGGGCCGGATCACGTCGCTCGAGGCATGGCCGGTGAACGTCCCGCTGGATGCCCCGTACGAGTTCGCCACCGGCGTCTTTGCCGGGATCAGCAGTACCGTCGCGCGTGTCACAACCGACACCGGCCTGGTCGGGTTGGGCGAGTCGCCGTCTCCGACGGACGCCCTCGAACTGTGGCAAGCGGCGGGCGACGTCACCGGCCGCAACGCCGCCGCTCTGCTCGAGCAGCTCGCCTCAGCCCCCTTCACCACCCCGGCACCCCGTGATACGCCCGAGACGACTGTGCGGTGTCCCCAGGTCGCGCTCGAGATGGCGCTCTGGGACATCGCGGCGCAGGCCGCCAACGTGCCCTTGTGTGAGCTGCTCGGAACCCCTGTGCGAGGTGAGATCGAGCTGACCGAGTACTTCGCGTTCCGGCTTCCCGGACCGGGTGCCGACGGCGAGGGCACCACCGCCGAGGTGGCCGCGTACTGCGCCCGGATGGTACGTGAGCACAACTCGCCGGTGTTCGAGGGCAAGATGGGCGTGCGTCCACCCGCCGAAGAGCTCCGCATGCTGCGCGAGGTACGCGCGGCCATCGGCCCCGAACGCGGGCTGCGGGTGGACGCCAACATGGCCTGGACGCCGGAGACCGCGCGGGCGACGTTGCGGGAGCTGGAGGAGATCGGGATTGAGTATGTCGAGGAGCCGGTCGCCGGTCTCACCGCCATGGCCGAGCTGCGCGGCTCCACCCGGATCCCGATCTCGGCCCACAGCTCCGACATACCCACGGCCGCCGCTCTGGGAGCACCCGACGCGCTCGTGCTCGGCATTGCCGGCTGCGGCGGCATCGGACCCACGCTGCGGTTTGCCGGGGCGTGTGCACGCGCCGGGGTCGGGTTTCGCTTCTACAGCGGCGATCTGGGCATCGCCACCGCCGCTCAACTGCACGTCGCAGCGGTGCTCGAATCGGTGACGGGGCCGCACCAGACCCTGCTTCGCTGGTACCACGACGACATCATCACCGGCGGCCCGCTGCGACCCGACCGCGGCCGGGTGCCGGTACCGCACTCGAGACCCGGTTTGGGCGTGGAGCTCGACCTCGACTCACTCCACCGTGGCGTCGCCCGATTCGAGTCCGACGGCGAATACGACTACTACGGCGGCCCGCCGGTGCCGCGGTACTAGCGGTCGTCTATGCGCCGGCCGTCGGGGTCAGCGGAAACTCGAGCCACGGCATCCAGTGTGACCACGCAGCCTCCAACCGGCCGTCGGCGATCACGGTCTCCAGCGCGCCGTTCAGCGCCGCTCGCAGCTGATCGTCGCCGCGCCGAACGGCAACTCCCCAGGCGATCTTGGTGGGTACGGTGAACGCGAGCCTCAGACCGGGTTCGTCGCCGAGCGGCACCATCACCACATCATCGTCGACGAATCCATCGATCTCCCCGGAACGCAGCGCACCGATCATGTCGCCGAAGACGTCGTCAGACCCAGGGAACGGAACGGTCACAACACCCGGGAACGTCTCGGCCAGCGCGAGGTTGGTGCTGCCGTCGATCGCCCCGATGCGCTGGCCGCCGAGCTCGTCAGGCGAACCGGCCGGATTGTCGGCACGCACCACCAGCGACTCGTCAAAGACGGTGTAGGGGCGTGAGAAGTCAGCCAGCTCACGACGGGCATCGGTGATCCCCTGACCGCACCACACCGCGTCAACCCGTCCGTCGGCAAGCGCCGGGTAGAAGTCCGCCCAGGCGAGCACCGACCATTCCAGCTCGATGCCCAGCTGATCGGCCACGAGTGCGGCGGCAGCCGGTTCGTAGCCTTCTCGATGACCGGCGTCGTCGATCAGCCCAAATAGTGGGAGCGCATCCAGGTCGGCGCATCCGAGCGTGAGACGATCTGCGTTCACCACCCGAACGTACCACGTCGAGGGGACTCTCAATACGCCAAAGCGTGGAGTTGCTGATCGCGGCCGCACCTGTACGGTGCGACGCATGGGACTCAACTCCGAAGGCGTGCGCGTGGTCATCGCGGAGGACAATGAGATGCTCCGTGACACCCTTGGACTCGCCCTCCAGGAAGCTGGGTACGAGATCGTGGGTGCGGCCGAGGACGGATTGTCGGCCGTCGAGACGGTGCTGCGCGAAGGCCCCGACGTCACGGTCATGGACATCCGCATGCCTGGCATCGACGGCATCGAAGCGACCAGACGGATCCGCGAGTCCCGTGGATCACGCACCATCATCCTGATGCTGACCGCCTTCGACGAGCCCACGCTGCTACAGGACGCGCTCGACGCCGGAGCGGCCGGATTCCTCGTTAAGGGCATACCGCTGGCACGATTGGTCGAAGAGATCCGCCATGCACACGTGCTCCGAACGTGGGACCCCGCAGAGGACGACGTCGAATACCGACACCCACCTGCGTAACGTCGCGTATGATACGGCGATGCTCCGAAGGCTCGCCGTGGTTCTCGCGATAGGTGTTCTCATAGCGGCATTCCCGGCAACCGCCCACGCCGGCCTCGCCCCCGGATCCAAGGGTAAGGCCGTGCTCGCGCTGCAAAAGAAGCTGATCCGGCTGAAGTACCTCGCGATAGCCGGCCGCAGCGGCGTGTACGGGCCGCGCACCACCCAAGCTGTGATGGCGTTCCAGGGCTGGCGCGGGCTGACCCGTGACGGAGTCGCGGGTCCGGCAACGTTCAGGGCTCTGGCGAAGGCCAGCATCCCCCGCCCGTGGTCGCGCTCCGTCCGGCACATGGAAGTGCATAAGGCCAAACAGGTGCTGCTGCTGATCGCCAAGGGCGTGGTCGTGCGCGCGATCCACGTGTCCACCGCCTCGCCGGGGCATGTGACCCCCTCGGGACACTTCACCATCTATCGCAAGGAAGCGATGAGCTGGTCGAAGCCGTTCCACGTCTGGCTGCCACTGGCCTCGTACTTCACCGGCGGATATGCGTTCCACCAGTACCCCGACGTGCCCGGCTACCCGGCGTCACACGGCTGTGTGCGGATCGCTCAGGGAGATGCCAGCGTCGTGTGGTCGTGGGCAACGCTGGGCACTCGCGTCGCGGTCGGCTGACGCACGCGTTTCGTAAGTCCCGGGACGTCCGTCCGATAACTCGGCGAGTGTGGTGGCGAGTCGATCGCTAACCTCCGTCGTCGTTCGAGTCCGTCAAGGGGAGCCGTGGCACCGGACATTTTTCAAACAGCCTTTCGATTGATCGCGTTCGACTGGGACGGCACCGCGGTGACCTCCCGATCCGACCGACCCACTGAGCTGGCCGAGGCGATGGAGCAGCTGCTCGTGGCCGGCGTCGCGTTGGTGGTGATCACCGGCACCAACGCCAAGAACGTCTCGGCCCAGATCGCTCCGCTGCTCTCGGTGGAGGCCCGAAGCCGGCTCTACCTGATGGTCAACCGCGGATCCGAGGTGTACGCCTACGGCGCCGAGGGCGAGCTCGACCTGTTGTATCGCCGCGAGGCCTCTGTTGACGAGAACGCAGCTCTGGACCGCACGGTCGAGGCTGTCCAGTCGCACCTTCGTGCCGGCGGGGTCGAGGTCGGGATCGTGTCCGACCGTCTCAACCGCCGCAAGGTCGATCTGATCCCCGAGCCCGGCTGGGCCGACCCGCCGAAGTCACAGATCGGGGAGCTGCTGGCCGCCGTGGAGGATCGGCTGCAGCCCTTTCCGGGCGGGATCGGGGCAGCGATCGACCTGGCCGGAGAGCTCGCCGCCGAGAACGATCTGCCGGATGCACGTATCACCAGCGACGTTAAGCACATCGAGATCGGACTCACCGACAAGTCCGACTCGATCGCGTTTCTCATGCAGCGGATCGCACCGGCGCGCGCCATCCGGCCCACCGAGGTGCTGATCGCCGGCGACGAGTTTGGCCCGATCGCCGGATTTGAGGGAAGCGATTACCGCATGGTCACGCGGCTGGCTGCCGGGGCAACACTCGCCTCGGTGGGCAAGGAGCCCAACGGCACGCCGACCGGGGTGATCAACCTCGGTGGAGGGCCGGCGCAGTTCGTGGAGATCCTCAGAGACCAAGGCACCCGCGCCTCCAGCGGCTTGGAAATCCAGCCACCGCCGATGCGCGAGAGCGATACACCAAACGGCACAGACGGCTGGCGGATCGTGAGCGACACCTACGACCTCGCGTCCGAGGCGTCCCAGGAGACGCTGTTCTCGCTGGTCAACCGGTACATGGGCGTACGGGGCAGCACCGACGAGCTCAACCCCTCGCGCACGCCGCGCGCGTTCGTCGCCGGACTGTTCGACGGCGAGAAGCCGGGAGTCGAGGATCTGGTGGTGATCCCCGATTGGGTGGCAACCGAGAT
Source organism: uncultured Actinomycetes bacterium (assembly GCA_963727235.1). Classification (GTDB taxonomy): domain Bacteria; phylum Actinomycetota; class Thermoleophilia; order Gaiellales; family JAICJC01; genus CAVPTL01. The sequence continues at coordinate 73,024 of CAVSFZ010000025.1, read as the reverse complement.
CCACATCGACGGAGTGCTGTTCACACCATGGTCATGGACGGTTCGTTCGCACCGGCGCACGCTCGACCTGCGCGCGCTGCGCCTGGACCGAGAGCTGGTGGTCGAAGACCCGCAGGGACGCGTACTGCGGCTGAACTCCAGCCGCATCCTGAGCCTCGCCGACACCCACCTCGGCGCCATCCGGATGTCGCTCGAGTTGGTGTCCGGGTCCCCCTGCCGGGCGTCGGTGCGCGCCGGCGCGTGGGTGCGCCAGAAGTCGGGGGAACTCCCCCACGTGGAGATCACCGCGGCCGGGGACGCCGACGGCGTGGACATGCTGCACTCCCGCACCCCGGGAGCCCGGGTCGCAGTCGATCTCGGCCAGGCGCTGACGGCGCAGCTGGATGACGAGGTGATCGAGGCCGCACACGTCACTGACGAGCACTTCTCCGGCCGCGAGTTCGACGTCGAGCTGGCGATGGGGAGCACGCTCACGGTCGAGCGGCATGTCGCCGTCTTCACCGAACGCGAGGAGCCGGACTCCGGCCGCCGTGCTGCCGAGGCCGCGCGTCAATCGCTGGCAGCAGGCTGGGATGCGTTCGTGTCGGCGCATACGATTGCCTGGGCCAGCGCCTGGGCGCGGTCGGACGTGGAGATCGACGAGCCGGCGGCCCAGCTCGGCATCCGATTCGCAGTGGCACAACTGATCGCGGTCGCCCCGCAGGTGGGCAGCCGCACCTCAGTCGCAGCCAAGGGCCTCACCGGCGAGGGGTACAAGGGCCACGTGTTCTGGGACACCGACGTGTTCCTCATGCAGTTCTACGCCTACACCATGCCCGAGGTGGCCCGCGAGATCATCGGCTACCGCGTGGGGATGCTCCCCGCAGCCCGCCGAAACGCCGAGAACGCCGGCCTCGAGGGCGCATGGTTCGCGTGGGAGAGCGCGGCCAGTGGCGAGGACGTCACCCCTGCGTTTGTGATCGGGCCGGGCGGACGGCGGATGGCGGTGAAAACCGGCGAGCAGGAGATCCACGTCGTCAGCGACATCGCCCTGGCGATCGAGATGTACGTGCGTGCCACGGGCGATCGCGACGTGCTCGCCGACGGCGGCGCCGAGCTGCTGGTCGAAGCCGCACGCTTCTACGCCACCCGCGGGGTGACCACCGAGCGCGGCTACGAGATCCACCATGTGATCGGACCGGACGAGCTCCACGAAGACGTCGACAACAGCGCCTACACCAACTACCTGGGTGCCTGGACGATGCGGTGGGCAGCTGAACTCGTCGACACGGGCGTCGCGGCCGCCAAGCCCGGCGAGCCCGACCGCTGGCGCGACCTGGCCGACCGGATGCTGATCCTGCGCACCCCGGATGGCCTGATGGAACAGAGCGAGGGGTTTCTGGCGCTTCCGCTGGCCGGCTCTGACCCAGCCGATCGGGCGGAGATGGCGTGGCAGCGAGATCGGATGGAATGGCGCGACGTCAAGCAGGCCGACGTGGTGATGCTGATGGCGCTGCTGGAACGGGAGTTCAGCCCCGAGGAGCGGCGCGGGAGCTACAACCTGTACGAGCCGCTCACCCGTCACCTGTCGTCGCTGTCAGAGGCTGTGCACTCGCTGGTGGCGCGCCGCGTCGGGTTTGACGCTGCCGCCGACGACTACTTCACCCGGGCGGTCGCTATCGACCTGTTCGACAGCCGCGGCAACCGTCCCGAAGGGCTGCACATGGCCACTCAGGGTGGCCTGTGGCAGGCGGTGGTACTCGGCTGCGGAGGGCTCTCGGTGACCGACGGGGTGCTGCACCTCGATCCCCGTCTGGCAACCGGCTGGAACCGTCTGCGGTTCTCGCTCACCCACCAGGGCGTTCCCGCAACGGTGACCCTGACCCCGACCACGGCCAGAGTGGAGACGGACGGCGGATCGATCGACGTTGCTCTGCCGGGCGTGCGCACGACCGCGAGCGCCGGACACCCCGCGGAGCTGGTGCTGCACGACGGCGGCTGGCACCTGCCGGGGTGAGCGGCCGGTAGCATTGACCCGATGCCGCCGACCAAACTCTTACTCGCGTCGCCGCGAGGCTACTGCGCAGGTGTGGATCGAGCTGTGGACACGGTGGAGCGCGCCCTGGAGCACTTCGGCGCCCCGGTGTACGTGCGCAAGGAGATCGTGCACAACCACCATGTCGTGTCGGAGCTGACCGACCGCGGGGCCGTGTTCGTCGACTCCGAGCTGGATGTCCCCGAGGGCGCCGTGGTGGTGCTGTCGGCCCACGGAGTCGCTCCCGAGGTGTACGAGCGCAGCCGCGAGCGGCAGCTGCACGTGCTCGACGCGACCTGCCCGCTGGTCACCAAGGTGCACGCCGAGGCGCGTAAGTATGCCGCCCAGGGCTATTCGATCGTTCTGATCGGACACGAGGGCCACGAGGAGGTCGTCGGCACGATGGGCGAGGCGCCGCAATCGATCCAGCTGATCGGGTCGGTGGCCGAGATCGATCAGCTGCAGATCCCCGATCCGCATCGCGTTGCCTACATCACCCAGACGACGCTCTCGGTGGACGAGACGCTCGAGATCATCGCCGCGCTGCGCGAGCGGTTCCCCACGGTTGTGGGCCCCAAGAACGATGACATCTGTTACGCCACCCAGAACCGACAGAACGCCGTCAAGCAGCTTGCTCAGGACGTCGATCTGGTGCTGGTGATCGGCTCGCGCAACTCCTCGAACTCCAACCGGCTGGTTGATGTCACGCGAGAGCTGGGCGTGCCCGCCCATCTGATCGACGACGAGACCGGCATCGATCCGGGCTGGTTCGAGGGCGTCTCCACGGTTGGGATCACCTCGGGCGCCTCGGCACCCGAGTCACTGGTCACCCGTGTGGTCGAGTACTTCCGTGAGCTCGGTGTCACCGACATCGACTCACACGAGCTGGTGGACGAGAACGTCCACTTCCAGCTGCCGATGCAGCTGCGCCGCGCGATCGGCGCGTAGTGATGTGACCGGTTACCGCAGCGCGAGCAGCGAGTCGATGTCGATCGCGGGCCGTCCGCTGGTGGCGAGGTTGACGATCCGGATCGTGTGGGATCCGTCCGTGGCCCAGCCGCGGGTGTAGACCACGCGCCGGCGCTGCAGCGTCTTGGAATGGAGATCGACCGTCTTCACCAGCTTGCCGTCGACGTAGACGCGAGCCTTGCCGCGCAGCGCCGACTTGGACGCCACCCAGGCGATCTGGCGACCGGTGAAGGTCAGCTTGGCGGACGCGTTCTTCTTCGACGTGCTGTTGATGGTGCCGCCGGAGGTGCCGGGGGACCGCAGACGGTTCCAGCCGGCGCTGTACTTGATGGCGCCGTTCGTGTTCTGGAAGGCCACGATTCGGACGGTCTTTCCGAAGATGAATCCGGGCGTGTTGTCCGAACAGTCGGTGGGCTGAACCGAGAAGTGGTAGACGCGGGTGCCGGGGATGATCGCGCGGCCGACGCTTGTGTTGGTGGGGCGGGCGGGCACGATGCCCGTGATCGCGCCGGCGTTGATCTGCTGGTGCACGCGGTAGCGGCAGATCCCTGAAAGGTTGTCGTGCCCGCGCCAAGCAAGGCTGACCGGGACGGAACTCCCGACCGTGGAGCCGACCGTCATGTGTGCGCTGGGGAGCGTTGAGAGCGTCGGATCGGTGGTATCCGCGACCGAGTCCTGGAAGTGGGCGAGGCCCTGCTGGTCAGCCAGGCCGACCCGCGTGAAGTCGCCACCGGCGTAGGCATCCTGACCGTAGCCGAGCACCGGCCACACACCGAGTACCTGGTTGAACGAGGGCGCCCAGTTGAGGTCGACCTTGCCGGACTTGAGGTCGAGCGCGGCGGCGTGATTCCGAACCTGGGCTCCAACCTTGCGGAAGTGCCCGCCCACCAGCAGCAGGTTGTGGTAGATCGAAACCGATTCGGTGTCACCGTCGGGGGAGGCCGTCCATACCAACCTGCCGTTGGCAAGGTTGTACTTGGGGATGTGGCCGCCGCCGCCACCGCCGGCCGCGTACAGGGACGACGAGGTCGCGGCGAAGCCGAGCAGCTCGTACTTGGGATGTGACGCCCACTTTGTGATCGCCCCGGTACTCGCCGACAGCGCGGCGATGTGCGGGCTCTTGGTGCCACCGACCAACGTGAACAGCCCGCCGACGATGATGCGCGAGCTGTTGGGCGTGATCAGCATTGCCCGCACGGCGTGGTTGGGGCCGTTGTGGGCGGCCCAGGGAAGCAGCTTGCCGGCGGTGCTGATGGCGGCCAGGCGCTTGCGATGCGCGGCGCCGATCTGGTTGAACTCGCCGCCGAGAAACACCCGCGTGCCCATCGTGGCGATCGCGTACACGGATCCGCCGTTGGCGCGGGGGGCCCAGTTCAGAATCGCACCGGCGCCGGCGGCTGAGATCGCCACCACGTGGGCGCGGCTCTTGCCGCCCACAATGGAGAAGTCGCCTCCGGCATACACCGTGCCACCCCCCGGCCCCATCGCAAGCGTGCGGACCGTCAGGTTGGCATTGGGATTCCACGGCAGCAGCGCCCCGGTGGCGGCGTTGAACGCTGCCAGGTGATTACGCGCGGTCTCGTTGACACCGAGCGCAGAACCTGCGGGTCGCACCGAGGTAAACGCACCGCCGATGTAGACGACGCCGTCGGATCGCACGATCGAGTGAACCGTGCCGTTGGTCTGGTACGACGTCGCCAGCGTCTGCTGCAGCGCCGCCATCGCCGAGGCCGACGTGGCGGCGAAGACGAGGCCTGCCAGCGCGAGCACAGCGACGCTGCGGCGAAGCAGCCCGGGTGTCACGGCAGGAGTCATCGGAGCATCATCCATGAACGCTGCTACAAGTGTCCGCAGGTTGCACGGCTGAGTCAAATTTCAACCCGCGGATTTCTTGAGAAGCGATTTGCAGCCGCGCTCAGCGGGTGGCCAGGCGCCAGGCCCAGCGAGGCCGCGGATCGGCGTCGATCTCGAGCTCGCCGGGCGTGAACAGCTCGGCCTCGGCGTCGACGTGACGGGCGAAGTCGCAGGCCACCAGACGGGCCTCGATCAGGCTCGGATGCTCACGCTGGCAGTCGACACAGGCGTACACCTGCTCGAGCGTCAGGCTGAGCTCCCGCGCGGCGGCGGAGGGGGAGCCGTCGTTATCGCGGATTGCCAAGAGCACGTCTGCAACCTCGAACGGCGAATCGCACAGGCATGGTGCGGGGTCACCACCAAGGTCGTTACGCGACTCGATCAGGGACGAATCAAAGAACGGGAGCGAGGAAGGCACAGCGGGCCCTTCGTTGGGACGGCAGAGGGGAATGCCGTCGTTGGGGACGGCAGCGCAGAGGGGAGAACAGCGCCGACACCTATCAAGTACTGACCACTGCCGGATACCGCATCCCCCTGGGTGGGGATCCGGCACCAACCGAACGGGGGGTATCCGCTGCTACCGCACGGCTATGCGAAGCTGATCGCCGGGCTCGAGCGCGACCGCCAGCGTCTCGGTCGCGATCCTGTCGCCGTGCTGACGGAACGCCTCGGTCACCTGTCCGTCGTTCTCCGGGTAGGTGATCACGATCCGGTCGGTCAGCTCCAGCTCGGCGTCGGCGCGCATCTGATTGATGGTGCGGATCAGATCGCGCGCGGTGCCCTCGAGTGCCAGCTCGGGTGTGATCTCGGTATCGAGCACAACGGCGAAGCCCTCACCGTCGACGACCGAGAAGCCCGGGCGGGCCCGCGTGCGCAGCTCGAACTCGCCCGGCTCGAGTCGCCAGTCGCCCACGTCCACACCGCCGTCGACCAGCGTGAACTCGCCTTCGCCCAGCATCCCGCGGATCACACTCAGGTCGCGACCGAGCTTGGGCCCGAGCACCTTGAGGATCGGCATCACCTCGACCTCGGCGAACTCGTCACTCGACTCGGCCAGGTGCACCTCCTTCACCCCCAGCTCGCCCGCCACCAACTCGATGTGAGCGGCGACCGCCTGCCGCCGCTGCGGGTCGTGCGTGACCACGGTGGCCGCCTGCAGCGGCTGGCGCAGCTTGATTCCCGCGTCGTTTCGGGCGCTGTGGCCGAGGGTGACGACCGACCGCACCGCGGCCATCTGCTCGAGCAGCGCCGGGTCGGCGAGGGTGTGATCGACAGTCGGATACCCGGAGTGGTGGACGCTCTGCGGAGCGCCTGGGCAGGCGCCGCGAACCAGGTTCTGCCACAGCTCGTCCGCCAGGAACGGCATCACCGGAGCGACGCAGCGCCCGGCCTGCACCAGCGCGTACCAGAGCGACTGGTACGCGGCGCGCTTGTCGTCGGCATCCTCCGACTTCCAGAATCGCGGCCGCGACAGCCGCACATACCAGTTGGAGAGATCGTCGACATACGCCTCGAAGGCCCGCACCAGCCTCGGGGAGTCGTACGCGTCGAGAGCGGCAGTGCACTCGCCGATCAGCTCTTGGGTCGCGGCAACCAGCCAGCGATCGAGCTCCCGCGTTGTCGCCGGCCCATGCTCGAGCACGGACAGGTCGGGTGCGTGGTCGTCGATGTTGGCGTACAGCACGAAGAAGGCGTAGATGTTCCACAGCCGCAGCAGCCGGGTCTTGACGGCAGCTGCCGGGCCGTAGCCGAAGTTCAGATTCTGTGCGGGCGGCTGGGCGGCATACATCCACCGCATCACGTCGGCACCCATCTCCTCGATGGCGTCGTCGAACCAGATCGCGTTGCCCCACGACTTGTGCATCGGGCGACCGGTCTCGTCGTTCACCTTCTCGTAGGTCAGCACCCGCTGGTACGGCGCCCGGCCGTCGAGCACCACACCCATGAACAGCATCGAGTAGAACCACAGCCGGATCTGCTCTCGCATCTCGGTGACCCAATCGGCGGGATACCACTGCTGCCAGTACTCGTTGTCGGGAAGGTCAGCCTTGGTGATCCCCTCGCCGGCTCCCTCGGCGTAGCCCTCAGGCACGGCCACGTCGCGTTCCCAGCCCATCGTCGAGAACGGCACGATACCGGCGTCCAGCCAGCAGTCGCCGACATCCTTGAGCCGGCGGGCCTGCCCGCCGCACTCGTCGCACGTGATCACCACCTCGTCGATCCAGGGCCGGTGAAGCTCGGTCAGATTCTCGGTTCCCGAGATCGCCCGCTGGAACAGGTCGTCCTTGGACGAGACCACCGTCATATGCCCGTCGTCACAGAAGTAGAAGGGCAGCGGCAGCCCCCAGTAGCGCTTGCGGCTGATGCACCAGTCACCCATGTTGCGCAGCCAGTCCTCCATTCGCTTGCCGTACTGAGGGGGAGTCCACTCGACTTTGCGGGCGGCGTCGATCATCGGCCGGCGCACCTCGTCGCAGCGGATGAACCACTCGTCCACCAGCCGGTGGATCAGCTCGGTGCCGCATCGCCAGCACACCGGGTAGCGGTGAGTCAGCTCACCCGCCTCGACCAGCCGCCCGCGCTGGCCGAGATCCTCGATTACCAGCGGTGCAGCTTCCGCGGTGTGCTTGGCGTGCAGCCATCCGTACTCGTTGGTGAACGCGCCTGCCTCGTCGACCGGCACCAGTGTGTCAAGCCCTTCCTTCTGGCCGAGCTCGAAGTCCTCTGCACCGCACCCCGGAGCGATGTGCACGATCCCGGTGCCCTCCTCCATCGACACCTCATCCCAGGCCACCACTCGGTGTTCCACGTCGCGCGTCGCGGGCAGGTCGTCAAACGGCCCGCTGTAGGCGAGCCCGACGAGCTCCGATCCGCGCACGGTGCCGAGCAGGTTGCCGCGCACCGGCACGTGATCCCGCCGGTCGGCGGCGATGTAGGCGATCCCCGCCGGCGTCTCGATCCGGGCGTAGTCGGCATCCGCGCGCACCGCGGCCGCCACATTCGCCGGAAGCGTCCAGGGGGTTGTCGTCCACACCACCAGGAACTCGCGGTCGCGCCCGAGCAGCGGCAGTCGCACGTACAGCGACGGATGGGTGGTGTCCTTGTAGGAGTCGATCAGCTCGTGCTGAGACAGCGACGTTCCGCAGCGAGGACACCACGGCATCGACCTGTGGCCCTTGTACAGCCAGCCGAGATCGTGGCAGCGCTTGAGGAACTTCCAGATGTCGGAGATGTTGGGATCGGTCATCGTGTAGTACGACTTGTCCCAATCCATCCACTGGCCCAGCCGCTTCGAGTGCTCGGTCAGCTCGCCGGCGTACATCGCCACCCGCTCGCGGCAGGCAATCGCGAACCGGTCGAGCCCGTACTCCTCGATCTCGGGCTTGGAGTTGAGGCCGAGCTCCTTCTCCACCCCCACCTCCACCCACAGCCCCTGACAGTCGAATCCGTTCTGGTATCGCTGGTCGTGGCCGAGCATGGCGTGGTAGCGCTGCCAGATGTCCTTGATGGTGCGACCCCAGCCGTGATGCACGCCCATCGCATTGTTGGCCGTGATCGGCCCATCGATGAAGCTGAACCGCTGGTTGCCGCGGTTGGCGTCGCGAAGCACCTCGAAGGCGCGCTCACGCTCCCACCGCTCGAGCGCGCGGTGCTCCAGCTGGATGTGGTCGGGTTTGGACGGAACCGGGTCAAACGGCGGCATGCGCGGGATTGTATTGCGCGCGCAGGCCGTGCCTCCCCAGGGTGGCGCCAACACCGCTGCTAGGCGTCAGTACCGCGGGGGGCGGTGGTACCAGAGGGCTTTTGACCGACTAGAAGTCAGTTTCATGCCGATGGCAGTAGTCGTCGAAAGCGGCGTGCTTGGCCAGGTACGTGCTCAGCTCGGAGAAGCCGAACTCGAACCATTCCGAGAGCCAGCGCTCATCGATCTCCACATGCTTGTCATGCAGGTCGTCCATGGTCACTTCCTCCGGGCGGGGGTCGTAGCCCGGATGACGCGATTTCCGCCTCCGGCCCGAAAGTCCTTGGTCGAAGGCTCCGATGCTCATTTGATCGGCCACAAGCACCGCGGCCTTTACCCTTTGATTACAGGTCAGACCGCAGCGGGTGACCGAGCACCCGTTCCAGTGCATCGGCGCCGTTGGCAAAGGCAATCTGGGAGCGGGCTGGAAGCTCCTCTGGAAGAAGCCAGACGATCTCGCTGACATCCGACGCCGCACGCTCCCGGCCGCCGCTCACAACCGCCGTGTAGTACAGATTGAGTGTGTGGGCGCCGTCGCCGTACCGATCGGCAATCGCGCCCACGTAGCCGGTCAGCTCGATCTCGAGGCCGGTTTCCTCCAGCAATTCGCGTTTGACCGCCTGCTCAGGATCCTCGCCCGCCTCGATGAACCCTCCCGGCAGGTCGAGCATGCCGATGGCAGGCTCGATGGCACGCCGGGTGAGCAGGATGGCGCCGTCGGCGCGAGTCACGACGGCAGTCGCGGTGGGCGCTGGATTGTCGTACAGCACCAACCCGCAGGCGGGACAGTGAAGCCGCTCCTCCCCCGAATCGACCGGACCGATGCGAAGCGGGCCGCCACATCGAGGGCAGTGCTTCCAGCCGGTGTGCGCACTCACCGCGAGCCCCACTGCTCGATCACACCGTCGCACAGGTCGGGCCAGGCGCCGGGCCCCATGCTCCAGCCCGAGTAGGTGCTGCGATTGGCGAGGCACACCAGCCCCACCCCCGCCGCCGGGTCGGCGAAGAACACTGTTCCCGATGCCCCGAAATGCGACAGCGATTCCGACGAGGTGCGGGTGCCTGTCCAGTGCGGCTCCTTCGTGCCTCGGACTTCGCATCCCAGCGACCAATCGGCGACGTCCCAGGTTCGAAACGACTCGATGCCGCCGGCCAGTCCGGGATAGGCGACGGCGGTCATCTCGGCGAACGTCTCGGGCGCGAGCAGCGGTGCACCGCCGCTCAGCAACAGCTGGACGAATCGCCCGTATGCCTCCGCCGTGGCAAATGCACCGCCCGCCGCGGTGGCTCGCCGGCGCCACTCGGCGCTGTTGAAGAGTGCGATTCCCGAGCCGGCCAGGCCAGGCTCGCGCACATCCAGCGCCCGCCCGTACTCGCTCTCCGGCAGGCCCAGAAACGCATCCATCGCCAGTGGTTCGAACACCGCCTCACGCACGTACGAGGCGTGATCGATGCCGGTCGACTGCGCGATCAGCTCGCCCAATACCGCGTACCCCTCGTTGGAGTAGATCCTGCGCGTCGCGGGAGCACACACCGGCTCGACGTCGACCGCCGCGACGCCGCGAGGACCGACCTCGGGCAACCCGGAGGCGTGAGACAGGAGGTGCCGCGGAGTGATCGCCCGCCGGCTCTGATCGCGATACTGGGACAGGTATTCGGCGACAGGAGCGTCGAGTTCCAGTGCCCCCTCCTCCACTGCAATCATCACCGCTGTTGCCACAAGCGGCTTTGTCAGTGACGCGAGTGCGAATAGACTGGAGCCGGCAGCCACACCTGCGAGCCTGGATTCAAGTTCCCCGTGTGGCCCAATTACGGCCGCTGCAACAGCCGGGACGTTTGACGTTTGTGTCCAGGTATCTATGATTTGCAGGGGCATCGGCGCATCATCCTAGGCAGAGTGATGTGAAACGGCGCCGTTTCACCCAACAGCTTCGAGGTTATGGCACGAACCGAAACACGAGATGACGACCCTCAGATCCCAGCCGCGCCCGTGGGGCCTCCGCGGGGCGACGAGGGATTGGATGACTGGTTCACCCGGCGCCTGGAGGCTCAGGGAATCGCCGCCCGCGGACGCGGCTTCCCCACCGCCAGGGTGCTGTCGGTGATCGCGCTGATTGTGGCCGTCTTGGCGCTGTTCTGGGTGATTCGCGACGCGACGGGATCCTCCAGCGACGCCAGCTCCAAACCGGCTTCCGGCAACACACAGCCGCAAACCTCAACCGGCGGCAACCCGCCGGGCTCGACCGGCACCACCGGCGGTGGCGCCAATCCGATCCCGTGGCAAGAGGTGAAGGTCACAATCGTCAACGGCAACGGCATCACCGGAGCGGCCGGTGACGCTCAGAACACCCTCACCCAGGCCGGCTGGAAGATCGTCGACACCACCGATACCGACGGCGGTGTCACCGTCGACTCCACCCAGGTGGTGTACCCGCCTGGGAAGAAGGCCCCCGCCAAAGCCGTGGCCGCCCAGCTCGGACTGGGCAAGCCGGTGGCACTCGCCGACGCCACCGGGGTTCCCGCCGACCTGACCACCGTGGCGATCGTCCTGGGGCCGGAGGGCCTGCCCAGCACCACCTAAACCGCAGGGGTACGCTCGCCGACCTCGAACTGGTCTGCGATATGAAACCCCAGCAGATGTTGGTCGAGGTGAGAGCGCGCACCGTGGTCAAGGTGCTCACGATCGTGCTGGCCGCATTCGCGCTGGTCGAGGTCCTGAGCGCCGCCCGTGGCGTGCTGATCCTGCTCGCGGTGTCGCTGTTTCTGGCGGTGGCCCTGAACCCGGCCGTGGTGCTGGTGCAGCGCTGGCTTCCGCGCGGACTTGCTGTCGCTTCGGTGTTCACCGGCCTGCTGGTGCTGATCGGGTTGTTCGTGACGGCGCTGGCCGTGCCCATCATCAACCAGACCGACAACCTCCAAGAGGCGGCGCCGGGGTACGTGGACAAGCTCAAGAAGGACCCCACCCTGAACGACCTCAACAAGCGCTACCACCTTGTCTCGAAGGCCAGCGCGGCGGCCGGAAAGCTGCCAGAGAAGGTGTTCGGCGCAGCCGACAAGGTGGTCACCGGCGTGGCCGAGACGATCACGGCGATCTTCCTGACCCTGTTCCTGATGCTCGAGCTCCCCACCCTCAGCGCCGGGGTGCTCTCACTCCTCCCGGAAAAGCGCGCAGAGCGGGTCAGCCGACTGGCGATGGATGTCAACCGCCAAGTGGGCGGCTATGTGATCGGAAACCTGGCGATCTCGGTGATCGCGGGCCTCGTCACCGGCATCTCGCTGTGGATCCTGGGAGTGCCCTATGCGGCGGCTCTGGGGATCCTCATGGGCGTCTTCGACCTGGTGCCGCTGATCGGCGCGACCGTCGGAGCGATCGCCGCCATCGGCGTGGCGTTCGCCGCACAGGGGCCAACAGCGGGCATCATCATGCTGGTCATCAACATCGTCTATCAGCAGGTCGAAAACCACGTGCTGCAGCCGATCGTGTATCGCAAGACGGTGCAGCTCTCGGCGTTCCTGGTGCTGGTGGCAGTGCTCATGGGAGGCGCGCTTCTGGGAGTTCTGGGCGCACTGGTCGCGATCCCGGTGGCGGGCTCGATTCAGGTGATCGCGCGCGACCTGCTCGCCGACCGCCGCCGCACAACTCCCGCGCCGCCGGCGACGGCCGCAGCCGAACCCGGCTAGCCCGCAGCCTCCTGCAGGAGCTCCCAAGCGCGGCTCACATGGGCTTCGTCGGTGGCCCCGTTGCCCACCGCCAGGTGTATGGCGAACCGCCCTCCCAGCCGAGTGTGCGAGAGATACACCTTTCCGGAGTCGTTCACCGACTGCAGGATGGCTTGGTTGTGCCGTTCGAGCTCGGTCTCGTCGTCCACACCCGGTGGACGATGGCGGAGGTTGACCGTCGAGAACGGTACCGGCGCCAGTAACTCCCAGTCAGACGCGGCGTCTGCCCACGACTCCACCAGCCGGCCGAGTCGCATGTGCTCGCCGATCACGTCTGCCATGCCCTCCGCGCCGTAGGCGCGCAGCACCATCCACAGCTTCAGTGACCGAAACCGCCGGCCCAGCGTCAGGCCGTAGTCCATCAGGTTGACGACCTCGTCCTGTCCGGTGCGCAGGTAGTCGGGCACCAATGAGAAGGCCGCGCGCAGCGATTCGGGGCGCGATGTCCACAGCAGGCTGCAGTCCATCGGCACCAGCATCCACTTGTGCGGGTTGATCACGATCGAGTCCGCACGGTCACAGTCGTCGAGCACCCACCGCATCTCCGGCACCACCGCGGCGGCTCCGCCGTAGGCCGCGTCCACGTGCAGCCACAGTCCGAGCCGGGCGCACACGTCGGCGATCTCACCGACCGGGTCGATGCTGGTCGACGAGGTCGTCCCGACCGTCGCCACGACCGCGATCGGGCGCCGTCCGGCCGCGACGTCGGCCTCGATCGCCGCGGTCAGCTCGTCGACCTTCATGCGGTACTGATCGTCGACGCCGACAGCCACGAAGCCGTCGCGGCCCAGCCCCAGTGCGATGCACGCCTTCTCGACCGACGAGTGGGCTTCGCGGGACGCGTACACCCGCAGCTGAGGCAGGTCAGACCGACCGGCCATCCCCCGCTCGCGCACGTCTTGACCGGCGGCCTCACGGGCTCCGGCGAGCGCGGTGAAGGTCGAGGTCGACGCCGAGTCGGTGATCTGGCCAAACAGCCCGGCGGGCAATCCAACGAGCTCCGCCGCCCACTCCAGCACGACCTGCTCGAGCTCGGTGGCCGCCGGCGAGGTCTGCCACAGCATCGCATTCACGTTCAGGGTCGCCGCCATCATCTCGGCGAGGATCCCCGGGCCCGAACCGGTGTTGGCGAAGTACGCGAGAAAACCGGGATGGTTCCAGTGCGTCAACCCCGGCACGATCACCCGGTCGACGTCGTCGATCATGGCTTGGAGCGACTCGCCGGCAGCCGGCGGGTGCTGTGGCAGCGCGGCTCTGACCTCCCCCGGCCGGACGCGCGAGCCGACGGGCAGCTGATCCACGTGCTCGACGAAATCCGCCGCCCAGTCCGCGGCCCGGTGCAGCGCCGCGCGCAACTCGTCATTGGACGGCCCACGGCTCACAGCTTGTGCTCGACCGCCTCCAGCGCGGCGTCGAGCTTGGTGATCAGCTCATCCACCTCGTTGTCGGTGATGATCAGAGGAGGAGCGAGCAAGATCGCATCCATATGCTCGTTGCCGACAGGGGTCGGGCAGCCGTAGATCATCAGGTCGCGCTCGCGAGCCGCTCCCGCAAGCCCGTAGGAGATGCCGTCGGAGTCAGCGAAGCGGATGCCCGAGGGGTGACGAAGCTCGACTCCCTGCAGCAGGCCGCGGCCACGCAGCGCGTGCATGATCGGGTGGCGGCTCTGCAGCTCCTCCAGCATCGTGCGCAGACGCGCACCCTTGTCGGCGGAGGCCTGCACCAGGCCCTCATCCTCGACGATGTCGATCACCTCGCAGCCGACGGCGCAGCCAAGCGGGTAGCCGGAGAAGGTGTGGCCGTAGGAGAACCCTGACGGCGATTCGGACACGACCTCGCGGATCCGTTTGGTCGCCACCATCCCGGAGAGCGGAATCACGCCGCCGCCGATGCCTTTGCCGAAGGTGATCACGTCCGGCGTTGCGCCGAAGTGCTCGCTGGCGAACCACTTGCCGGTGCGCCCGAAGCCGGTCACGATCTCGTCTGCGACCAGCAGCACGTCGTGGCGGTCGCAGACCTCGCGGACGGCGCTCAGGTAGCCGTCGGGCAGGTCGACCGCCGCGCCGGACGAGCCGGTCATCGGCTCGAGCACGAACGCGGCGACGTGATCAGCACCGCGCGACCGGATGGCGGCCTCGAGTGCCGCGGCGCCCTCCTCGGCGGTGTCCGAGTTGGGCACCGTCGCATACTTTTGGAGCAGCAGCTCGAACGGCGCCCGCCAGCGCGAACCGGAGAGCGAGAGGGCGCCCAGCGTGGACCCGTGATAGCTGGTGACGCGCGACAGGAACTCGATCTTGCCGGGCTTACCCTGGAGCTCCCAGTAGAGCACCGCCAGATGCATCGCCGACTCGTTGGCTTCGGAGCCCGAGGAGTTGAAGAAACACCACTCGAGCTCGCCGGGCGCGACCCGCCGGATGCGCTCGGCGAGGTCCAGCATCGGCTGGTTTCGGAACGAGAAGCGGTACGTGAACGCGAGCTCGTGGGCCTGGCGTTCGAGCGCCTTGACCAGCCGCGGATGGCTGTGGCCGAGCAGCATCACCATGGCGCCTCCGCAGGCGTCCAGGTAGGTGCGCCCGCCGGCCTCGATGTAACAGCCGTGGGCACGCTCGGCGATCGGCAAGACCTTGCCCGGGCTGGCGGTCATTGAGTAGTCGATATCAGAGATGGTCATGGCCGCGAGTCTATCGGCGACCCCGCCGCTGGGGGTGCGCAAACGGAGGAGCGCCTCTCCCCTGGCCGTCACCTTTTTGGTTTGATCATTGCTTTTGGAGTGTCGCGCGCGAGACGCGCGGGGTGGTCCGGACACCTCCGACAAATGCCTGCAACCCGCGACCTCGAACCCCTCCTCCAGCACCAACCCCCTCACCCCGACCCCAACGCCAGCCGGCAGCCAGCGCTCCACCGGAGAGCCGGCTGGCTGCCGGCGGCGAGCACGTCTCCCAGGCCGCGGCGAACCGCTCCCACACCTCGGAGTTGGGATTCCCGCGAGCACGCTCGGAATGGGCCGGCCGCCCCGGTTGACCGCCCGCAACCCGCGACCTCGAATCCCTCCCTCCAGCACCAACCCCCACACCGACCCCAACGCCAGCCGGCAGCCAGCGCTCCACCGGAGAGCCGGCTGGCTGCCGGCGGCGAGCACGACCCCCAACCGCCCCCGAACCGCTTCCGCACCCCAAACGCCATTTGGCGGTCCCAGCGAATGTCAATTGAGTTTCGAGACATTTGGGCCCGGGATCGCGTGGAAACGCCAGTTGGCCGTGCGAGTGAAAGTCAATTGGGTTCCCCCACACCTCGTCACCCACGTGGCACATCTGCCGCGCCAGACTCCACACCCATGGCCTACTCCCTCTACAAAGCGCGCGGCATGTCGGTGAAGCAGCCGGTGTGCGCGATTTGTGCCGATCGGACGCGGGGGAAGACGCAGGAGGTGCGGCTGGGATACGGCGTCGCGGTGTGGCTTTGCCAGGGCCACGCCAGCGTTGAGTTTCTGACGAAGCGCGGTGGTCGAGATTTTGTGCTCACGATGACGCGGCTGTGGAAGGCGCACGGCTGTCTGACCGTGGCGCGGAGCAAGGCGCTCTCATCCCATCTCGAAGCGCTTCGTGCCCGGCCGGCGCGTCCGCAGCCTGGGTCGTACGCCTGGCCGCGGCTGCGCGTGCGGGCAGAGCGACTGTTCGCAGCAGGCGCGTCAGCAGACGCCGTGGTGACGCGAATCCACGCCCGCAGCTACGGCTTGGTCGAGCCGCCAAGTTCGCGCACCGTCCAGCGCTGGCACAAGGAACGGCGGTGGCAGGCCAGGGGTTCACCCTCGGCTCCGCGGCCGCTACCCTGAGCCGGTGAGCCAAACCCCTGTCACCGGTCGAGAATGCGCCCGCGCACTGTGGCTACTCGGCCTGCGCGCGCCCGTCGACGACGCCCAGCTGGCGTCCGCCTGGCGCGCCCGCATCAGGCAGGCCCACCCCGACCGCCACGTCGACTCTGACGACCGCGTCGAAGCTGCCACCCTGCTCACCCGAGCCCTGAACGACGCCCGCGCGGTGGTCGCAGAATGGATCGCGTCCGGCCGACCGTGGCCCAGTCGCGACGGCACCGTCGTCGTGCCCCTCGAAGTGTTCGAACCCGAGCCGTGGCCCGAGCGCGACCCCGAGCCACCACCCGCGCCGGTGTGCCGCCACACCGGGCTCCGCCGAGGCGACCGGGTGCGCCTCTGGCCCTACGACGGCGAGCTCGAGATCGTCGCCGGCACCGATCACGATCCCGACCGCAACCAGGTGTGGGTGCACCTGCTCGGCGCAGGAGCAGCACCAGCCGACCGTGTCCGGCTCGCGGCGTACGGATGCCCGATCTGCGGCATGTGCGAAGGTCCTCGCCAGGAATGGGTGACCATCCGACCCTGCCCGCCCTGTCTGATCGACCTGCGACGGCTCGACCAACGCCCCACCGAGGCGCCCAGAATCCGAGCCGCGATCGAAGCCCGGGCCCACGCCGGCCGCACCCTCGCCGAAGAGCTCGAACACCCCTGGCTGGCAGATCGCGCGGCCGAGCGGGGACGCTGGGCGCAAGGCCTGCGCCGAGCCTCACCCGAAGATCTCACCAACGCCCTGCTGTCGGCCTTCAGCCGCGCCTACGAGCGCTGGTCAGAGCAGGAGATCCCCGTCTCCAGTCAGATGGACTGACCGGGCGCGCGCAGCTCGCCCTCGAACTCGATCATCACCGAACGCGTTGCCACCTCGCCCAGCGCCCATTCGAGCGCTTCGGCCAGCTCTGCGGCGGTGGTGATCCGGCGATACCCGATCCCATACCCCTCCGCCAACTTCGAGAAATCCGGAGAGTTGAGCTCGACCGCGACCGGACGCCGACCGCTCTGCAGCTGATAGTTGCGAAGCACGCCGTAGCAGCGGTCGTTGACCAACAGTGTGATCTGATGCAGCCCGTGCTGCTGCGCCGTGACCAACTCGTGACCGCCCATCAGGAAGCCGCCGTCTCCCACCAGCACCACCGTGGGTGAACCGGGATTGGCGGCGACCGTGCCCAGACCGGTCGATATCCCCGAGCCGAGCGCGCCCGACATCGGGTAGGCGAACCCACCCGGCCGCTTCGCATCCAGGTAGAGCACACCCCAGTAGCCCAGAATCGTCATGTCTGACACGACGATCGCCCCATCGGGGAGTGCCTGGTCGAGCGCATGTAACAGCTCAGGCTCGACTGTGAAGCCCTGCGCAGCCACCTCCGAGGCCCGCCCGGAAAGTGCGGCCCGCGCATCGGCGGTGCCGTCGCGGGCGCCCGCGACGGGCTCCAGCGCCAGCACAGCGTCACAGAACAGTCCCACGTCGGAGACGATGCCCTCCACAACCGGGTAGTTCGCGCCCAGCCTCGCCGCATCGATATCAACCTGCACCAGCGTCTCGGGGAACGGCACCGTCCAATGACAGGTGTACTCCTCCGCCAACCTCGTCCCCAGAGCCAGGCACACGTCGGCATTTGCCACCAAGGCCTTCACCGCCTGCTCCTCACACGAAGAGCCTGCGTGCAGCGGATGGCCAGCCGGTATCACCCCTTTGCCGTTATAGCTGGTGACCACCGGAGCGTCCAAAGCCTCGGCCAGCCGCGTCACCTGCTCGGCCGCCAGCCGCCCGCCACCGCCGACGAAGATCATCGGCGCGCGGGCACCGCGCAGCAGCTCCGCCACCCGCCTCACCGCAGCGGGATCCGGCGCCGGCAGCGACACCGGCGTGGCCCGCGCCCGAATGCTCTCCACCGGTGCGGCCAACACGTCGATGGCGGCCTCGATCATGGCCGGGCCAGGCCGCACAGCGATCGCAGTCAGCGCCTCGTCCACCGCCGCACCGAGGGCCTCAGGGCTCCTGGGACGGGAGTGATAGCGCGTCACCGCCGCGAAGGCCGATGACTGGCCGGACGTCTCGTGCATCCAGCCCCGCTGCCCCGGGTCACTCAGAATCTGGGTGGTGATGTGCAGCACCGGCAACGACGACGCATCCGCCTCCCCCATGCCGGCAAACGCGTTGAACGCTCCCGGGCCGGTCGAGGTGACGCACACCCCGACCCGATCAGACGTGCGGGCATATCCCTGCGCCGCGAACGCCGCAGCCTGCTCGTGACGCACCACCACGAGCTCGATCGACGAGTCGGCCAGCGCGTCCCACAGACCGAGAGCGTGCTGCCCGGGAATCCCGAACAGGATCTCCACGCCGTGGGCCTCCAACGCGGCGACCAACGCGCCCGCGCCCGTCGCAACCGTCGGGGAGTTACTCACACTCACGCCTGGGATCTTACGACGTCTGGTTCTCGGTGATGAACGCGACCAGGTTGTCGATGTCGGCAGACGACAGCGAGTCGCTGAAGGTGGTCGGCATCACGCCGGCGGTGTAGCCCTTGGCGATGTACTTGTCGGGATCGACGATCGACTCATGCACGAAGTCAGGCAACGGCATCCCGCCGGCAGCAGCGTTGTCCGCCGACAGATTGTCGAGATCGGGGCCGATAGCGCCGGTGGTACCGGCCGCCTTGAAGGCGTGACATCCGCCGCAGCCGCCCGCACCGACGAATACCGCCTTACCCGCGTTCGCATCGCCGGTGGCTCCACCGCTCGTGGAGGTTCCGCCGCCCGAGCTGCTGGGTGCACTGCTCGTCGGAGGCGCGGTGGTGCTTGCGGGGGGCGAGGCCGTCGAGACGCTCAATGTCAGCCCGATTGAACTGGAATCACTCGTGGTCGTACCCTGCGAGACAATCACGATCACCATCACCGCGATCCCCACGGCCGTCCCGACCAGCGCAGCTATCAACACTTTGATCATAGGCGGGGCGCACTATACCGCGAGACGGCGACGGAAAGCCTCGTATCCGCAGATACCCCAACCAGGGGATGGGCGCCGGTGCCCGATTCGCCGAGCACGGAACTCGACATGCTCGACAAACGAGACATCCAAACCCTGATGTACTGCGTGCGCTTGGCCGAGACCAGCGGTCAGTGGCAGCAGGGAACGCCGGCCCGCTCCCCCAACGACCTCGAATGCAAGCTGGCGCAGCTCCTGCGGGCGGCCGATCGCGAACGCGTCAACTCGGCGGCCTGACCAGCGGCCGGCGAAAACGGGTGCGACCGGCTCGGATCTTCACCTCCGACACCCCGAGCAGCGCGTGCACCCGCGCGCTCGCGTCGGCGCTCGTCTCGGCCAGCGCCAACCAGTGATCGACGTTGAACGTCTCGAACCACGACTCCTCGGCCTCCACCGTCAACCCGGCGGCAAGCGCCGCCCCGCGGGCTTCGCCGGAGGCCATCAGGCGTACGTGATCGGGATCACGCAGCCGCTCGGCCTCCTCCCACCGAAGCGCGCTGCCACGGTCGTCGTCGGCGATGAAATCCTCCAGCACGAGCCGGCCGCCGGGCACAAGCACCCGCGCCATCTCATCGATCGCTCGCACCGGCCGGTCGATGTGATGCAGCGCATGCACACATACCACCAGGTCGAATGAGTCATCCGGGATCGGCAGCTGCTCTGCGCGCGCGACCAACGTCGTAACGCCTGCGCCGACATGGGCCAGCATCGCCTCGGACACGTCGCTGACGGTGATCGAGGCGACCCGGGGCAGCAGAACCTCCGCCAGCGCCCCGGTGCCACCCGCGACGTCGAGCACGCGATCTTCGGGCCGCGGCTCACACCACGCCACCAAGTCGTCCCATTGCCGCTTTCGCGCGGCCGCCGCATACTGATCGGCGGTGCGATCGAAACGACTACCGGCTGACAAACTCCACCGCCTGTTCTCGGGTTACGACCGCCCCGGCCGCCTGTTCCTCGGCCAACGCGCTCACCAATGCACCGATCCGCGCTCCCCCAGCTCCGGTCAGCCGTGCAATATCGTCGCCGCGCAGTAGCGGGTCGGGGGGATCGGCGATGAGCGAGAGTAGCAGTCCCACCAACTCGTCGGCGGTCTCAGCGTGTGCGCGGTGGTACCGCTGCCGAGCGCGCACACCGCGAGTGGCCAGCCGATCGGCAAGCGACAGCACCACGCTCGAGAGCGGATATGGCTCGGTTGCGCGCAGATACCTGTACGCCGCCCTGCGATCCAGCGGCCGCTCCCGCACCAGGAACCCGAGCCGCAGGTGCTCCTGCACCAGAACGCGGCAGAACCGGACCATCGCGGTCGACGCGTGCCAGCGGCGCAGCACCACCTCGGCGGTATCCGCCCCGCGGTGGTCATGGCCCATGAAGCTGATCCGCCCCTCCGCGGTGACCTGCTTCGTCTGCGGTTTCTCGACATCATGAAACAACGCCGCAAATCGAAGTGCCTGGGTGGCGATGAGCCCGTCCCCGATCGTCCCGGCCAGTTCTGCCGAGATCGCCTCGGCGTGTTGCGGCAGGTAGTACTCGGGATGAGCCGCGACGTCGGCGGCCGCGTCGACCGCCTGCAGCGTGTGCTCGAACACGTCCAGATGATGAAACTCGCTCTGCTCCACCCCGCGGGTGCCGGCCAGCTCCGGCAGCACCACGTCGATCAGCCCGAGCCGGTCGAGCAGGCGCAGTCCCTCCGCAGGATCGTCGAGCCCGAGCAGCCGCCGCATCTCCATGTAGACCCGCTCACCCGCAGGGTCGTCCGCCAGCTCGGCCCGCGCCTGCGCGCGCTTCGCGGTGTCCTCGTCAATGTCGAAATCGAGTTCGTGAGCAAGCCGGGCGAGCCGCAGCAGCCGCAGTGGATCGTCGTCAAAGACGCTCTCGGAGACAAGCCGCAGGACGCCGGCTTCGAGGTCGGCCCGACCGCCGAACGGATCGACCAGATCGCCGCCGTCCAGCGGAAGTGCCATCGCGTTGATCGTGAAGTCGCGCTTGGCCATGTCGTCGAGAATCGAGCCACGACAGCCGGCGATGTCCACGGTGGTCTCGTCGGTCCCGACCCGCCAAGCGCCGTGTCGCTCTGAGAGCGGAAACGGCGACCCACCCACCACCCGAGCGAGCTCCCGAGCGGCCGCACCGGCATCGCCATCGACCACCAGATCGATGTCAGTGAGAGGCCGGCGCCGCAGAACATCGCGTAGGGTGCCTCCCACCAGCCACGCCTCCGGCACCGGGGCCTGCGCCCGGATGCGCGCGAGTTCAGCCTCCGGTAAAGACATGGTCGACGCGCCACGGTCGAGGTTCCAGGCCGGTGACGACCTCGTAGTTGATCGTGCCGGCCAGCTGCGCCCACTCCTCGGCCGTCACCGCCTCTGACCCGTCACGGCCGATCAGGGTCACCGGGTCTCCCAGCTCGACGTCGCACTCCGGCCCGATCACGAAGGTCAGCTGATCCATGCTGATGGTCGCCGCCACTCTCCGGCGACGGCCCCGCACCAGCACGTCCGCCTGCCCCGAGAGGATCCGGGGGACACCGTCGGCGTACCCCGCCGGCACCAGCCCGATCCAGGTCGGCTCGGTGGCGATCAGGCGACGTCCATAGCCGGAACTCTCGCCGGGCTGCAGCAGCTTGACGTCCGCCACGTAGCTGGTGAATCGCAGTGCCGGGGTGAGGCCGTCATCCTGGGGTGAGGTTGCAAACGGCGACAAACCGAGCACGGCGATCCCACAGCGCACCGCGTCCCACCGGGCGTCGGCCACCCGCAGCGCGGCTGCGCTGTTTCCGAGGTGCCTGGTGCACTCCGGGAACCGATCTGCCACCGCCCGGAACCGCTCGATCTGCTCATCGGTGAAGGCCGCGTCGGCAGCGTGCGGGACTCCCGCCGAGTCGGCGCTGGCGAGATGGCTCATCAGCCCGGTCAGCCTCAGCCGCTGCCCGCCCCCAGCCAGCTCGGCGCCGATCCGCAGCGCATCCTCCGGGCTCATGCCCCACCGGCCCATACCGGTATCCACCTTGACGTGGACATCCAGCGACGCTCTGGACGCTCGCAAGCGGGCGTACGCCTCTCGGGAGCACACCGTCACCTCCACGTCGTGCACCTCGTCCTCCTCGCCGGGCGCCAACGGGCTCATCACCAGCACGGCGGCGTCGGGCAGCCCCTCGCGCAGCGACCGCGCCTCCTCCCACGTGGCCACACACAGCCTGGTGGCACCCGCGTCGAGCGCCGCCCGCCCCACCTGCACCGCCCCGTGCCCGTACCCGTCGGCTTTCACGACCGCCCACACCTGGGCCGGCGCGACCACCTCACGCAGGTGAGCGACGTTGGCAGCGACCGCAGCCAGGTCCACGGTCACGGCCGCGCGGGATTGGCGCTGCTGGATCACGGCGAGGCGAAAACCGAGGGCAGGGCATCGATCACGTCACCGGCGATGATACCCATGGGCCCCACTCGCTCGGCCGCGTTCGATCCCGCTTCGGCATGCGCGACAGCGGCACAGGTTGCGGCTTCCCACGCATCCATGCCCTTTGCCAGGAACGCGGCCACAACCCCGGTGAGCACGTCCCCGGAACCGGCCGTGGCCAGGCCCGAGCTCTGCACATCGACCACGGCCACCCGGCGCCCTCCGGCCTCGGCCACCAGCGTGTCGGCACCCTTCAGCAGCACAACCGCGTTTGCCAGGCGTGCAGCCGTCTGCACCGCCGTCAGGCGATTGTCCCGCACCCACTCCGCGGTTTCGCCCAGCAGCGCGGCCATCTCCCCCTCGTGCGGAGTCAGCACGGTTGGGTGGCGCCTACGCGAAAGCGATTCGAGCCGGCCCGCGACGGCATGCAGGCCGTCAGCGTCGAGCACCAGTGGCGTGCGCACCGACGCCGCCAGCTCGGAGGCGTTCTCGAGCGACTCCGCGGCACGCCCCAGCCCGGGGCCCAGCGCCACCGCGCCGGCCCGCTCGACCAACTCCAGCGCGTCGGGCCACGCATGCACCATCACCTCGTTGTGGGACCGCGCGATCCGGTCGCAGACAGCTGCCGGCGCACCCACCCAGGCGATGCCGGCGCCCGCCCGCAGAGCCGCCAGAGCCGCCAGCGCCGGGGCGCCGGTGAATCCAGGCGCGCCCCCCAGCACCAGCACGGCCCCGGCCGAGTACTTGGTCGACAAGGCATCTTTCCTGGGCACCAGATTGAGCACGCTCCGAGTTGCCAGCCCCACCGCGGTGGGGGTCTCGATCTGTGGCGGAATCCCGATAGGGACAACCACCACGTCGCCGCGGTAGCGGCGCCCCGGTGACACCATCAGCCCCAGCTTGAGGGCATGGAAACTGATCGTCACATCGGCCCGCGCAGCGACGCCTTCCACCCGGCCGTCGGACGAGTCGATGCCAGACGGCACATCCAGGGCGGCCACCGCCCCGCCGGCTGCGTCCATCGCCTCGATCAAGGCGGCCGCGCCCGGCCTCGGCATCCCCGAAAAGCCCGTACCCAAGAGCGCATCGACCACCACGTCGGCACGGCGCACACCACGCTTCAGCCTGGCCGGAGCCACCTTCTCGTGCACCGGCACCCCCATCCGCCGCACAACCTCGAAGTTGATCCGGGCGTCGTCCTTCAGCTTGCCGGAGACGCCGGTAAGGAACACTTCGACCGCCCAACCGGCGGCGTGCAGGTGACGCGCCACCACGAACCCATCGCCGCCGTTGTTACCCGCACCACACAGGACGGTGGCAGCGTCGGCGCCCGGGTAGCGGTGGATGATCTCCGCCGCCGCGGCACTACCGGCGCGCTCCATCAGCACCAGCGCCGGCAGCCGCAATCCGTCGATCGCGCGGGACTCGAGATCACGCATCTCGTCAGCGGAGTAGAGCGGCTGGAGCTCCATCATCCGCCGTCCATATCGTGCACGATCGCGACCGCAGCCGCCATGCCCTTGGAGTGCGTCATCGACAGATCGATGTCGCCCGCCGCCACACGCTCCGCCCATGCGGCGGTGCGGCCGCTCAGCGACACTCCCGGCTTGGGCCGGCCGACGATCTCGATCTCCCGCCACGTGAACGGCACCCCGAACCCGAGCGCCTTACCCACAGCCTCCTTGCCGGCAAACCGCGCCGCAAAGTGCTGAGCCGG
This sequence comes from uncultured Actinomycetes bacterium, assembly GCA_963727235.1. Taxonomy (GTDB): domain Bacteria; phylum Actinomycetota; class Thermoleophilia; order Gaiellales; family JAICJC01; genus CAVPTL01. The sequence continues at coordinate 48,758 of CAVSFZ010000025.1, read as the reverse complement.
GTTGGCGCGCGAAAGGCAGTACTCCCGCTCGGCTTCGGTGAACACCCGCTCCACGAAGCGGGCGTGGCGAACCAGCGCCCGCGCCACTCGCTCGATTTCGATCAGATCGATTCCAACCCGCATGTCCGGTTCATACTATGCTTAGCCCGATGACCCGGTCGATACCGCTGACCGAGAACGCCACTTGGTGGCCGAGCACGTTGTTCCAGACAACCACGCTCGAACTCCGCCGAGATGGGCAGCGCCTCCTGGTCGATCCCGGTATCTCCCTGGCCGAGATTGACGAGATCGTGGCGGCGCGGCCCGAACCGGTGACCGACGTGCTGCTGACACACGCCGACTGGGATCACGTGATGGGTGTGGGTGTGCTCCCCGACGCTCGGGTAACCGCCGGCCGGGGCACCCTCGACCGGATCGAATCGGGACAGGCGCAGGCGTCGGTCGAGAAGGAGTCGGCCGAGTTCTACATCGAGTATGCGGCTCTCGACCGGCTGCGCGTCGACCAGGTCGTGGATACACCGGCCGAGATCTCGATGGGGCCATGGCACACGCTGTGTCGCCCAGGCAAGGGGCACACTGACGACGGCATCGTCACCTCGTTTCTCGAGGACGAGCTGCTGGTGGTCGGTGACTACCTGTCCGCGATCGAGATCCCCTGGGCATATTCGTCGGTGCTCGACTATCGCGACACAGTACGCATGTTGATCGGCGTGATCGAACGCGAACGGCCGCGATTCGTGGTCGGTGGGCACGGCCGGCCGAACACCACCGAGCAGGCGCTCGTCATCGCCGACGAAGACCTCGACTACCTCGAGTCGCTGGTGAGCTTCGCCGAGGCCGGTTGCCCGCCCGAGCAGGCCGGTCGAATCGCCGCACCGGTGCGAGGTGCAGGCACATACGGCGCTCAGGCACACGCCGCGAACGTCAAGCTGGCCTGCGAGACGGTCCGCGCGTCGGTTCCCGCTTGATCCCAAGCGCAATGTTGCCGATAACGCGGACGTGCTGCGTCCCCCTCACCGCCTGATCGATATCCGTCACCACCAGCTCGGCCCGCGCGTGTTCGTGGGCGGCGTGCGTGTTCACGAATGCTGGGCAGGGCTGTTCACGATCGCGTTGGTTTCAAGCGCGCAGGCCAGCGACCATCTGCCGTATCCCAAGCTGGCGGCAGTCGCGGCCGGCGTGGCGACCTGGATGATGATCAAGGACTGGCCCGACTTCTTCCCGTCACGCCGCGATACGTACTCCTGGCGGGTGGGTGTGCACCGCCGCGGCCGGGATCACGCGACCGCCGAGTCGACCGCAGCCGAGCAGCTCATTGCAGACGGCGACCAGGTTGCACTGCGCCAGCCGTCCAGGTAGTCGGTCACCAGCTTCCCCATCGCACGCGCGCCGGCAGGCTTCAGGTGCAGGCCGTCCGACCAGGTGCCGTCCTTGGGCACGGCAGACGCCCAATCGGCCACCGTCATGTTGGGGTACTTGGCGGCTTCTGAGGCGATGATGCGATCGTCCTCGGCGTAGTAGCTGCGAGCGTGGCCGATGTTCAGCCACACGACCAGGGGAACGTCGCGCAGCGCCTGAAAGACCGCGACCAAGTTCTCGGAGTAAAGCGACGGTGTGCCGCCGTCGTTGGTCCCCAGCTGGAGAACCACCGCGGGAGCGTCGCCCGCCCCGCCGCTCTTGATCACGTCCAGCCCCTCGGGCGTCGAGCGGCTGACCGCGGCATCCATCCGCGGAGACCAGTGCCGGGAGAGCGCGCTGATGATCGATGGTTTCGCGCCAAGCATGACCGAGTCGCCGAGCAGGAACGCATCCCGCTTCCCGGTGCCGGCAACCGTCGAGGGCAGGGTCAGCCACCGCTTGAGGTGCCCGTGCTCGCTGACGTAGACCGTGTGCGACGGAGTCTCGTACACCTCCGAGCGACGAACATGACCGATCAGCTCGGCATTCGCGGGGCGCTTGGCTGCGAGCGCGTACATGCCACCCAGGTAGCGGCGCGCCCCTCCGGCCCCGCCGACCCGCATGATCGGAGCCGTCCCGACGGGACACTGGTACCGGATCAACCGTGACGGCGCCACGCACCCGTCGGCGGAGTCGCGATAGGTGATCGCAATCACGCCTCCGGCCACGTGCACAGGGCGACAGGTCTGCCGAGTGGTCGCTGTCGATCCGTCCCCTCCCCCACCACCCGGCGGGCCGGCGCTCGACGAGCCCGAACCGATGGACGAAACGACGTAGGCGCCGACGCCCACAAGCACCGCCAATCCGACCACTCCGAGCCCGATTCTCCGGCGCCTGATACGCGCTCGACGACGGCGGCGTTCGGCCGCCCGGCGGTCGTCAGGGAAGGTGCTGCCCACGGCGCCGATCGTACTCGATTGCGGGGGTTTTTCCCGCAGAACGGAGTGTTTTGTTACTCAACCGTGACAGTTTTTGCCAGGTTGCGTGGCTTGTCCGGATCGAGACCCCGCCGGCGGGCGACGCGATAGGCAAACTGCTGCAACGGAATGATCGCGAGTGCCGCCTGGAGTTCGGGCTCGGTACGCGGCAGCCAGATGACGTGCTCGGCCACCGACTCGATCCGGGTATTGCCGTCGGTCGCCACCGCGATCACATGCGCGCCGCGGGCCCGAACCTCCTCGATGTTGGACACGACCTTCTCGAACACGTGGTTGTCGGTGGCGATCACCACCACCGGGGTGCGATCGTCAAGCAGCGCGATCGGGCCGTGTTTCATCTCCCCCGCCGCGTAGGCGTCGGTGGCGATGTAGGAGATCTCCTTCAGCTTGAGCGCGCCCTCCAGAGCGATCGGGAGCCCGATGTTGCGGCCCAGGTAGAGAAAGAACTCGTTCTCCCAAAACCGCTCGACAACCGGGAGCAGATCGGGCTCGCGGTCGATCGTCGCCTGGGCCAGGTCGGGCAGCGACCGCACCTCGTCCAGCAGCACCTGGGCCCTATCGGGGTCGATCGTGCCGCGGATCAGCCCCAGCTTCAGCGCCAGCAGATACATCAGCGTGACCTGCGCGGTGAAGGTCTTGGTGGCGGCCACCCCGATCTCGAGGCCGGCGCGGGTGTACAGCACCGAGTCACACTGGCGGGTCATCTGACTGCCCATCACATTGGTGATTGCAAGCACGTGCGCGCCACGGCTGCGGGCTTCCTTCATGGCCGCGAGGGTGTCGATCGTCTCGCCCGACTGGGCGACCGCAATCACCAGCGTGTGCTCGTCGATCACGGCATGCCGGTAGCGCCATTCGCTGGCGATGTCGGATTCGGACGGCACCCGCGCCCACTCCTCGAGCAGGTACCGGCCGATCAGGCCGGCGTGGTAGCTGGTGCCGCACGCCAGGATCACGATCCGATTGAGGTTGCGGATCCGCTCCTCGGAAAGCTCGAGCCCGTCCAGATGGAGCTCGCCGTGATACAGCCGCTCGCCGATCGTCTCGGCGATGGCGTCGGGCTGCTCCTCGATCTCCTTGAGCATGAACGTCTCGTAGCCCTGCTTCTCGGCAGCGTCCTCGTCCCAGTCGACCTGCTCGACCTGGCGCTCGACCTCAGAGCCGGCCCCGTCCAGGAACACCGCGCCACCCGGTCGGGCGATCACGATCTCGTCGTCCTCGACGTACTGCACCCGGCGCGTCTCCGACAGAAACGCCGGGATCGCCGATGCCATGAACATCTCGTTGTCGCCGACACCGACCACCAGTGGGCACTGCCGGCGTGCCCCCACCAGCACGTGTGGATGGTCTCGGTGGGCAACGGCGATCGCAAAGTGGCCGCGCAGCCGCGCATACGCCCGCTGGGCGGCCTCCACCAGATCGCCCTCGTACATCTCCTCGACCAGATGTGCGATCACCTCGGTGTCGGTGTCGGAATGAAACACGTGCCCGGCCTCGGCAAGTTCGCGACGCAGCTCCTGATAGTTCTCGATGATGCCGTTGTGCACCACGGTCACGCCGGAGCCCTCACAGGCCTCGATGGGATGGGCGTTCTGCTCCGTAACCCCGCCGTGCGTCGCCCAGCGGGTATGCGCCAGGCCGGTGGTGGCGGCGTGCGGCTCGGCGCCCACGGCATCGCGCAGCACCTGCACCTTGCCGACCCGACGGGTGATATCCACCTCACCGTTGATCAGGCAGATGCCGGCAGAGTCATATCCCCGGTATTCGAGCCGCTCGAGGCCGGTCAGCAGGAGCTCCTTGCACTCCCGGTCGCCGACGTATCCGACGATTCCACACATGCGTTGGTTATACCCCGATCTCTTGCGACACGACACCAGCCAGGTGCGAACAGACCGCGTCACACGTGGCCGCGTCGGCTGCCTCCACCATCACCCGCACGACCGCCTCGGTACCGGACGCGCGCACCACAATGCGCCCATCCTCCCCAAGCTTACGCGTCTCGTCGTCGACCGCCGCCCAGACGGCATCGGCGCCGGCCAAGGCGCCTCGGTCGGCAGCCACGGCAACCAGCCTCTGGGGGTAGGGAGTGATCAGCCGGCCGGCCTCGTCCATGCTCATCCCAAGGCGCCCCAACGCCGCCATCAGCGACAACGCCGTGGCCAATCCGTCGCCGGTGGTGTGCCGGCTGAGATCGACCACGTGCCCCGACTGCTCCCCGCCCAAGGTGGCACCGGTCTCCAACATCCCGGCCAGGACGTATCGGTCGCCGACATCGGTGACCGTCACGCCGATGTCGTGCTCGCGCATCAGCCGGTGGAACCCCAGATTGGTCATGGACGTGACCACCACGTTCTCGGAGTGCTGCAGCCGGCGCCTGCGACGGTCGATGGCGAGCACCGCGATGATCGCATCACCGTCGACCTTGCCACCGGTCGAGTCGACCGCCAGGCACCGGTCGGCGTCCCCGTCGAATGCGATACCCGCCGCCAATCCGCGATCGACCACAAGCCGCGACACGGCCTCCAGATGCGTGGATCCGACGCCGCTGTTGATGTTGCGACCGTCGGGAGCGTCTCCGATCACCGCAACCGGCTCCCCCAAGGCGTCGAACACCGCCGGAGCGACCTCAAACGCCGCGCCGTTGGCACAGTCGACTCCGATCGCGGGCCCCGCGGCGACACCGTCGCCGAAGTTCTCGACCAACCACGACGCATACTCAGGCACAGCGCCTTCCAGCGCCGACGATGTGCCGGCATCCGGCGGGTCGGGCGCATCCATCAGTCCTTCGATGGCGCTCTCGTCGCCGTCTGAGAGCTTGCGGCCGTCACCCCGGAGAAACTTGATGCCGTTGTCGCGATAGGGATTGTGAGAGGCCGAGATCACACAACCCAGCGCGGCTTCCCGCCGGCGGGCGAGCACCGCCACTCCCGGCGTGGGAAGAATACCGGCCGTCACCGCCACACCGCCGGCGGCAACGATACCCTCGACAACGGCCCTCTCCAGCTCCGGCCCAGACTCCCGGGTGTCGCGCCCGATGACGATCATCTCGCCCACTCCCGCGAACCGGGCAGCCGCCGAACCGAGTTCGCGCGCGAGCCCTGTGGTCAGATCGACGCCGGCCACTCCGCGAACCCCATCGGTGCCGAACAGCCGGCGCTGAGCGGGCATTACCGCTTGGAGAACTGGGGCCGCTTACGGGCCTTCTTGAGGCCGGCCTTCTTGCGCTCGACCTCACGGTCGTCGCGCGTCAGGAAGCCCAGCTTCTTGAGATCGACCCGCAGCTCCGAGTCGGCCTCGAGCAGCGCCCGCGAGATGCCGTGCCGAAGCGCTCCGGCCTGGCCGGACACGCCCCCGCCGGCAATCCGTGCGCGCACATCGAAGCTCGCCTGCGTGCCGGTCACGACCAGTGGGGCGGTGGCGATGGCCTGCAATGTCTTGCGCGGGAAATACTCGTCCAGCGAACGTCCGTTGATCGTCACCTGTCCCTCACCGGGAACCAGGATCACGCGGGCCACTGAGTTCTTGCGCTTGCCCGTGCCGCGATACGCGACCGCCGTGTCGGTCTTGTCTGCCACTAGCTGCGCTCCTCGATCGTCTCGGGGTTCTGAGCCGCGTGCGGGTGCTCCGGTCCGGCGTAGATCTTGAGCTTGGTCAGCTGCGCCGCCGCCAGCCGGTTCTTGGGAAGCATGCCCTTGACGGCCTTGCGGAGAACCTCTTCGGGACGTCGCTCGAGCTGCTCGGCGAGCGTGCGCTGCCGCAGGCCACCGGGATACCCGGAGTGCCGGTAGTAGATCTTCTGCTCGAGCTTGTTGCCGGTGACGTGCACCTTCTCGGCATTGACGACCACAACGAAGTCGCCCGTGTCGATGTGCGCGGTGTATTGAGGCTTGCCCTTGCCGCGCAGCAGATCGGCGATCTGGGTCGCCAGACGTCCGAGCGTCTTGGCCTCCGCATCGATCAGATACCAGTGCCGGACAACCTCGTGCGGCTTGGCGGAATAGGTCTTCAATCTTCCTCGCAGGTAGGACGGTGATCGCTCACCCGGCATGCGCACGCGCACCGCCGAGGCGAGCAGGCGCGAATGGTATCAGCCCACACCCGCAACCGCCGCACCGACGCCGGGATGCTACCTTTTGCTTGATGCGCGAAGTACTCGACGATCTTCGATCGATGCAAGCAGCCGGCGAACGCGTGGCGGTGGCAACGGTGGTATCCACCAAGCGCTCCGCACCACGCCCGCTGGGGTCGCGCCTGGCAGTGTCGGAATCCGGCGCCATGGCGGGTTCGGTCAGCGGCGGCTGCGTCGAATCCGACGTCGCCATGCGGGCCGCCGAGGTGCTCGCCGGAGCGCCCCCGATGCTGGTCACCTACGGCATCAGCGACGACGACGCATTCGATGTGGGATTGCCGTGCGGCGGTGAGATCGAGGTGTTCATCGCCGAGGCCGATCCGGAGGAGATCGACCGGGTCGCAGCTGCCGACGCCGCCGGTGATCGATTGATGGTCACAACCGTGCTCACCGGCGATGCGGCCGGACACAAGACGTACGCCGGCGGGGAGGCTCACTCCAGCGCCGCGCGCGAGAGCGAGGACACCTTCCTGGAGAACTACGCGCCGGCGCCGGTGCTGCTGATCTTCGGCGCGGTCGACACCGCCCAGCACCTGTCGCGGATCGCCAAGCAGGTGGGATTCCGAACCGTGGTGTCGGACGCCAGGGGGAAGTTTGCAACCCGGGAACGCCTTCCCGACGCCGATGACGTGGTCGTCGGCTGGCCGGCACAGGCCTACGAGCGCTATCCGGCAGACGAGGCCACCTATGTGGTCACGCTCACCCACGACGCTCGCTTCGACGAGCCGGCGCTGGGGCCCGCACTGCGATCGCCGGCTCCGTACATCGGCGCCCTCGGCAGCAGGCGAGCCCAGGAGACGCGACAGCGGCGACTGCTGAACGCCGGCTACACCCAGGCCGAGATCGACCGCATCTCGGGCCCGCTGGGACTGGACATCGGCGCGATGACACCGGCCGAAACCGCGGTATCGATCATGGCCGAGGTGCTGGCGGTGCGCGCCGGCCGCTCCGGTGGACGCCTTGCCGACACCAAGGGTCGGATCCATCCCGACCCGGTACCCAGCTAGTGGGAACTGAGTAAAGGATCATTGTCACAAGTCCGATAGAGGACTTGTGAAGTTCTCCCGGATCGCCCCTGCGCTGTGCCTGCTCGCCTGCTTGGCGGGCGGAGCGGCCCAGCCGGCGCTGGCGGCATCTGACTGCGCCCACGCGGCGATGAGCAAGCTGCGGTATCAGCCGGTGATCACATACAACTGCCCGACAGCCGTTGCCGGCACCCCGTCCTTCCAGGTGACGCGGGTGAGTTCGGGCGCAAACGTGCCGACGTTCGCCCCCGCCGTCAGCGGGAGCACCACATCGGTAACGCTCAACGCCACGCTGGGCTCCGCGGCCACCTACAAGGTGGTGGCAACCATCGACGACGGCACCGGCGGTCAGCAGATCACCACGACCTGGAAGACGATGGCTCCTCCGGCGCATCCGAAGCTTTCAGTCGAGTACATCCTGGCAATCCCCGACCCGGCGGCGGTGCACGACATGCTGCAGCGCATCGACGGCGCCAACCTGTTCGCGCCGCCGACCGCAGGGCGCGTTATCGATGCATCCAGTGCGACCACCAAGCTGAACGCGAAGCAGATCGAGACAGCCCTGAACGGGCGGCAGGCGGCGCTGGTGGTGGGCGGCGATGCCGATTTCACCTTCCCTGGAGCCCTGGGTGCCGCGCTGGCGTGGTTTGCTTCGAAGGGCCACGGAGTCGTGACCGCCGGCCAGACCCATTGGATCAGGACCTCAGACTGGCTGTACAACTCGGCCGTCGGGCAGGGCACCGCCTGGGACACCAAGTGGGACGTGTACGGGAACGACAACCTGATCACGCCCGACCGCATCCGCGGCGGCAGCATCGCAAACGGGACGATCCAGAAGCACTTCGTCACCGCAGGACTGACGAGCTTCAAGGTGATCGGTCCCAGCTCGGGAGAGGTCGCACCGCACTATGGGCTCAGCAGCAACATCCTGGCCTACTTCCCCAAAACCGCGACCGGCCTCTTCAACATGTATCCCCAGGCGTTCCTGACCGTCCGCCAGGTGAACGCGTCCCGGCTGGTCGACCTCGGCTACCGGCCGTGGTCGTCCGCCCTTCCGGGTGGCGGTTTCAATCCCGCCGAAAGCCCGGGTGGCTCCCTGCTGGCACGATCGCTGTGGTGGTCGATGAACCGGATCGCGCCGGTCAAGACGCGCTTCACCACCAAGCCGCCGAGCCGCAGCGCGTGGGCGACCGTCAGCTTCGGGTTCGCGGCCACCGACGCCGACCTCGATCACGCCGGGGCGCTCAAGTTCCGGTACCGCATCGACGGGGGCAAATGGAAGTGGGCGGTGGCGAACGCCGTGGTCTTCTACAACCTCGCCAAGGGCCGGTACCACACCGTCTCGGTGTACGCGGTGGATTCGGGCGGCAATCGCGATCCCAAGACCGCCAGCTACCGCTTTCTGGTGAACTCGTCCGCACGGTCATAGCGGCTTCCGAATTCCCGCAGTAGAGTGCGGCAAGTGGCGGACAGACGGTCGATGCTAGTGGGAGCCGTAGCCGCGGGGGTCTTAGCTGTTGTGGCGGCGTCGCCTGCCTCAGCGGGGACGCCCGCAGCGCGTGCAGTGCTACCCGGGGGTGCGGTGCCGCAAGTTGCGGCCGCCCAGCCCGTGGGCGAGACCCCGTCGACCGCCACCCAGAACGCGATCGTCTTCCTCAAGCCGCGCAATCCCGGGCTGCTGAAGCGGATGGCCACCCGCGCGAGCGCGAGCCACCCGCTCACCTCGGCGCAGATCAACCGCCTGTTCGTGCCCACGCCCGACCAGATCTCGCTGGTCGAGAACTACCTCCGGTCGCAGGGTCTCACGGTCACAGGACGCAATCTGCTGTCGCTGAGCGTGACCGGCACCACCGCCGAGCAGGAGCACGCCTTCGACGTCGACGTCGGCCTCTACCGCAGCCGCACCGGCCGATTGTTCAAGGCACCCGACGCCAGTCCCCGGCTGCCGCCGGCGGTCGCCTCACTGGTACAGGCGGTGGGCGGACTCGACAGCTCCATGAAGCTCTACCACGCGGCCACCAACACGCCGGTGCACCCGGCCACCGTGAACCCCACGGGTTGCACAGGGGCGAACGGCGCCCACTCGGCCTACACCGGCACATTGCTCCCCGCACAGCTCGGATCAACCGGCGGTTACAACCACAACAACCTGGTCAACGGCGGCAGCGACGGCAGCGGCGAGGCGATCGCCTTCGTGGAGTTCTCCAACTACAAGAGCTCGGACATCAGCACCTACCGCTCCTGCTTCCCCGCGATCAGCTCGCCCGGCACCGTGCGGGTCAACGTCAACGGAGGCACGTCGGTGATGTCGGGAGCCGGTGAGGTCGTGCTCGATGTCCAGACGGCCATCTCGGCCGCTCCCGACGCGGCCACGTACGTGTACGTGGCGCCCAACAACATCGCCAACGGCGTCGCCATGATCAACCGCATCGTGGCCGACCAGAACTCCACCCACGTGCGGATCGTGAGCGACTCCTGGGGCCTGTGCGAACCGGTCATGTCGGCCTCGATCATGGGCGCCGAGAACACCGCATTGCAGCTGGCCGCGGCGGCGGGGATGTCGTTCTTCGTCGCCACCGGCGACGACGGCTCGTCTGGTTGCGCACGTGTCACCGGATCGACCGCGGTAGCCGCCGTGGATCCCGCATCTCAGCCGTTTGCAACAGCGGTTGGCGGAACCCGTCTGGTGCCCCACTCGCCGCGCAACGAGGTCGCCTGGAGAGACGGCGGCGGCGGCGCGTCGATCTTCTTCCCCAAGCCCAGCTGGCAGCTGGGACGCACGCTGACCCTCGCCAACAGCGGCGCGAAATGCGGCAACCCGGGCGGCCAGTGCCGCCAGATCCCCGACATCTCGCTCAACGCCAGCCCCAACACCGGCTACATCATCTTCTGCTCGGTCAACTCGTCGGCCTGCGGGGGGTTGACCGGATGGCTGCCGATCGGCGGGACATCCGCGTCGGCACCCCTAATGGCCGGGATCACGGCCGATATGAACGAGTACTCGCTGTCCAACGGCGGTCCCCGGCTGGGCTACGCGAACCCGTTCCTGTATGCCCCCAGCACGATCTCGTCGGGCTCGTACCACGACATCACCAAGGGCGGCAACAGCATCACCGGCGGATCGCTCTACAACGCCCGCAAGGGATACGACCTGGCGACCGGCCTCGGCTCGGTGGACGCGGTCAAGCTGGCGGATGCCCTCGCCCACTACGGCGCAGCCTCCGTCACTCCCCACACCAGCAGCCTGACCGCGGTGACACCCCTGGCCAACAAGACCTTCGCCTTCGGCAAGCGAATCACATTCAGCGGCAAGCTCACCGACACCACCAGCTCGAAGCCGATCGCCCGGGCGCTGATCACGATCCAGCTCAGCACCGGACATCTGCGGGCGGCAACCAACACCAACGGGAAGTGGTCGGTGACCATCACGCGGAAGATCAAGCAGACCATCCGGTGGCGGGCGGTGTACGCGGGGGCCGGAGCGCACAAACCGGCACGCCCCACGCCGTATCGGCGCCTCCACATCGTCCCGCATCTGTAGGCGCCCCGAGGCGGCCGGCTACTCCCACTCGATCGTGGCGGGAGGCTTGGACGAGATGTCCAGCGCGACCCGGTTGACACCCGGAATCTCGTTGATGATGCGGCTCGAGATGCGCTCCAACAGGTCGTACGGCAGCCGCGCCCAGTCGGCGGTCATCGCGTCCTCGCTGGTGACAGCGCGGATCACGATCGGATACGCATAGGTACGCGCGTCGCCCTGCACTCCCACCGATCGAATCGCCGGCAGGATCGCGAAGCTCTGCCACAACTCGTGGTAGAGGCCGGCGCGCCGCACCTCCTCGATCAGCACGGCATCCGCGGCGCGGAGAATCTCGAGCCGCTCGCGGGTAACGTCGCCGATGATCCGGATCGCGAGGCCCGGCCCGGGGAACGGCTGGCGCCAGACCATCGACTCGGGCAGGCCCAACTCCTCGCCGACGCGCCGCACCTCGTCCTTGAAGATCAGCCGCAGCGGCTCAACCAACTCGAACCCGATGTCCTCGGGAAGCCCGCCCACGTTGTGGTGACTCTTGATCTTGGCTGCAGTCGCGCTGCCCGACTCGATCACGTCGGAGTAGAGCGTGCCCTGCACCAGGAACGGCACGTCGCCCAGCGACCGCGCTTCTTCCTCGAACAGCCGGATGAACTCCTCGCCGATGATGCTGCGCTTCTGCTCCGGCTCGGTCACACCGGCGAGCTTGGTGAGGAAGCGGTCGGCGGCGTCGACGTGGATCAGCGGCACGTGGAAGTGGTCGCCGAAGGCCTCCACCACCCGCTCCGCCTCGTCCTTGCGCAATAGACCGTGATCCACGAACACGCAGGTCAGCTGGTCTCCAACGGCGCGATGCACCAGCAGCGCCGCCACCGCCGAATCGACCCCACCGGAGAGTGCGCAGATCACCTGTGATTCGCCCACCTGTGCCCGGATCTGGGCAACCTGATCCTCGATGAATCCGAGCGTCGTCCAGGTCGGGGGAGCGCTGCACGCGTCCAGCACAAACCGCCGCAGCATGTCCGTACCGCCGGGAGTATGCAGTACCTCGGGGTGGAACTGGACGGCGTACAGGCCGTGCTCGGGGTCCTCCATGGCGGCGATGGCGGTGACATCGGTGCTGGCGGTGACCGTGAAGCCGGGAGGTGGCGTCACCACGCTGTCGCGGTGGCTCATCCAGGCGGTCTGGTCCGGAAGCAGTTCGCCGAACAGCACACTGCCTTCAGCCAGTTCGACCGGGGTCTTGCCGAACTCGCCCACGCCGGTGTTTGAGACCTCGCCCCCCAGCGAGTCGGCCATCGCCTGCATGCCGTAGCAGATGCCCAGCACCGGTACGCCGAGATGGAACAGGCCCGGATCGACCGCCGGCGCACCCGGCTCGTTGATAGATGCTGGGCCGCCGGAGAGGATGATGCCGATCGGGTCACGAGCAGCGACTTCGGACGCCGTCAGCTCGTGCGAGACGATCTCTGAGTACACCCGGCACTCCCGCACCCGGCGCGCGATCAACTGCGCGTACTGCGCCCCGAAGTCGACCACCAGCACCGGACGATGGGTGGTGCCTGCGCCCGCCGTCTCGGTGCTAACCGATGCGCCGCTCGGGTCACTGCTCAACGGCTCATCCCCACCGCCTGTTCACGCTGCAACTTCTTGCCCTCGGTCTGCAGCGCCGGAGCAAACATCACCTCGGCCTTCTGGAAGGCCTGGATGCTGTCGTATCCGGTGGTCGCCATCGAGGTGCGCAACGCGCCCATCAGATTCAGCGTGCCGTCGTTCTCGGTCGCCGGCCCCACCACGATCTGCTCGAGCGACGCCACCTGGTCGGTCTTGACCCGCGCGCCCCGGGGGAGGGTTGCGTGAAACGTCGCCATTCCCCAGTGGTATCCGCGTCCAGGCGCCTCGAGGGCGCGGCTGAGCGGCGATCCGATCATGACCGCGTCCGCGCCGACCGCAATCGCCTTGGAGATGTCGCCGCCGGTGCGCATGCCGCCGTCAGCGATGACGTTCACGTACTGGCCGGTTTCCAGCAGATGTTGCGTGCGAGCGGCACTGGCGTCGGCGATGGCCGTCGCCTGCGGCACTCCCACCCCGAGCACACCACGGGTGGTACAGGCCGCACCCGGGCCGACTCCCACCAACACTCCGGCGGCGCCGGTACGCATGAGATGGAGTGCTGCCTGGTACGACGCACATCCGCCGACGATCACCGGCACCGGAAGCGACGCGATGAACTCTTTGAGGTTGAGCGGCTCGACCACGGTGGAGACATGCTCGGCCGACACGACGGTTCCCTGGATCACCAGCACATCCAAGCCGGCGTCGAGCGCCGCCTGCCAATGCTCGCGCACCTTCTGTGGCGTCAACGAGGCAGCCGCCAAGACTCCCTCCGCCTTGATCTCCTTGATCCGCTGGGAGATCAGCTCGGGCTTGACCGGCTCCGAGTAGATCTTCTGCATCGCGTGAGTCGCCTCGGCCTTGTCGTAGCCGGCGATCCGCTCCAGCTCGGCGTCCGCATCCTCGTAGCGAGTCCAGATGCCCTCGAGGTTGAGCACGCCGATCCCGCCGAGCTTCCCCAGGGCGACGGCAGTGGCGGGCGAGACGACACCGTCCATCGCCGCAGCCAGCAGCGGCAGCTCCAGCAGGTGCGGTCCCAGCCTCCAGGCGATGTCGACATCCTCGGCGTCGCGGGTGCGACGGGACGGCACGATCGCGATGTCGTCGAACCCATAGGCCCGGCGCGCCTTCTTCCCCCGACCAATCTCGATTTCCACCTAGCGCCTCCCCCAAATAGCAGACGACCCAGGACACGGAAACCGGCCTGGGTCGTGGTCAAGTCTCACTCGGAAACGAACGTTCAATCTGGCGCCAGTCTATCAGTGCGACCGGCTGAACAGCCCCGCCCGATCACGACGCCTTGACGCGTTGTGGGAGGATCTCCTGCACCTCCACGAGCCCGGCGAATCGGGCGACGTCGCGGGGGTCGAACACCCCCGCACCGACCGATTGGGTGTTGGCCGCTCCGCACGCGAGCGCCAGCCGCAGACACTGCTCGTGCGACTCCTCGGCCTGCCACGCGGACAGGAATCCCGCCAGCAGCGCGTCACCCGATCCGACCGACGAAACCGACTCCTGGCGAGGGATCCACGCCCGGAACAGGCGGTCGTGGTGGCGGCTCGAGCGCAGCAGCGCGTAGCACCCGGTCTTGAGAGTGATCAGCACCCGCTCGGCGCCCATGTCGGCGATCTCGTGCAGCCCCTGCTGAAAATCCTCGTCTGTGGTGAACTCGTGGCCCACCAGCGCCTCTGCCTCCCGCTGGTTGGGCGATACCAGCGCCGGCTCGGCCTGGAGCGCCAGCCGCATCGGCTCGCCGTCGGAGTCGATCACCACGGGCACCTTGCGCTTGGCCAGATCGCGGACGATATCGGCGTAGAAGCCTGTCGAGACTTTGCGCGGCAGACTGCCCGCGAGCACCACCGCAGAAACCGCGCGGCTGAGATAGCGCAGCCGCTCCATCAGCTTCTCGAGCTCCTCCGGGGTGACCTCGGGGCCGTACTCGTTGATCTCGGTCTCGACACCGCTGGTGGGATCGATCACCGCCGTCGAGGTGCGCGATTCCCCGGCGATCCTGACGAAGTCGTTGAGCAGCCCCTCCGAGACCAGGCTGTCGATGATCTGGGCGCCGTTGCGTCCTCCGGCAAGGCCCGTCGCAATCACGGGTTCGCCCAGGTTTTTCAAGACGCGTGCGACGTTGATGCCCTTACCGCCGGCCATGGCGACGCCTGCCTGGGCGCGATGCCGGTGGCCCAGTTGAAGGTTCGCCACAGTGAGCGTCTTGTCGACCGCCGCATTTGCAGTGACTGTGACGATCATGTGCCTGCCCCCGTCGTCGTGCCCGGATCATTGTATACGCGGAACGAGGGCTTCTCGTTTCGCCGCCGGGCACGTACTGTTGAGGGGATGTTTGGGTCGCGGGTTCGGTCTGTGGTGACGGTCACCGTCATCCTCGAGGTTGGAGTGGCCGGCTGGTGGCGTGGCGACGGCGCGCTCTGGCTGGCTGCGATGCTGGCCGCAGTCACGCTGGTCGACTGCGCGATCGGCATCGTCCGGCGCCGCGCGTACGCCGACCTCGTCGGGGTCGAGATGGGGGCCGTGCTGGTTGCAATGCTGATTCGCAGCGATGACGTTGTGATGACGGCCGCAGTCGCCGCCGCCTGCGCCGCCTGGCTGGTGCGCCCCCAGAGACAGCTCACGGTTCGAACCTGATCACGATACCCCGGTGGCAGCCTGCCTGAGCTCCGCCGCCGCAGTGCGAACCGCCTGCTGCCAGTCGCCGCCGCGTTCGCGCCAGGCGTAGATGACCGACCGCGCCGCCACCACCAGGCCGCCGGCAGGATGATTGGCGAAGGCCGGGGCAAGATCCTCAGCCCGGCCGCCCTGTGCCCCGACGCCGGGGAGCAGAAATGGCGCCGAGGGCATCAGCTCGCGCGCCCGCGCGACCGCCTCGGGGTGAGTGGCGCCGACCACCGCGCCGACCGCCGAGAGACCCGAACTGCCGACGTACGGCCGTCCCCATTCATCGATCAGGCCGGCGATGTGCTCCCACACCGTCCCTCCCGCGGCGAGCTCCAGCTGCTGCACGTCGGCTCCGCCCGGATTCGACGTACGCGCCAGGACAAACAGTCCGGCACCATCGCCACAGGCACGCAGGAAGGGCTCGAGTGCGTCTCCTCCCAGATACGGGTTGACCGTAAGCGCATCGGCGCACGGCGGCTGGCCGTCGCGTCCCTGCAGCCACGCCTGCGCGTAGGCCGATGAGGTTGAGCCGATGTCGCCGCGCTTGGCGTCCGCAACCACCAGGAGACCCGCGGCGCGCGCGTGGGCGCATACCCGCTCGAGTGCAGTCAGCCCGTATCCGCCGAGCGCCTCGAAGCACGCGACCTGGGGCTTGACCGCCACGGCCTCGTCCGAAACAGCGTCGATCACCTGCATGCAGAAGCGCTCGTAGCCCCGCGCACGACCGCTGGATCCCGGCTTGAGGCCGGTGATGACCGCCGGCGGGAGAAACTCGATGCGGGGATCGAGTCCCACGCACAGTGTGCTCGCGGAGCGCTCGACCGCGTCCGCGAGGCGATCGCCGAAGTTCATGTTCGCAAGGGTATCGAGGATCGGGCGGCGGCGATGCGGTCGGCGGCAGTCGCAAGCGACGAGAGTTCCAGCGGCACCGGGTGGGTGCACCGGCCGGGCCGACCGAGAGCGGCCGAGACGAGCTGCGCGCACTCACCCTCCTCCGGCTCGAGAATCGTCGCCGGCCGCTCCAACGCTGCCGCCAACGACACCATCAGCGATTCGATCTCCAGTCGGGCATCACCCACCCGCGGAATCCTGCGTCGCCCGACCACGCGCCCCCCGGCGCACGCGAAGGCCTGCACGAACCGGTCATCGACGTCAGGCGCCAACACCACTCCGGAGCGTCCGGCGGCGGTGCGCAGCCGTGCCAGGGTGCCGCTCACGCGCTTGACGGCCGCCAACTGATCGCGCAGCGCCGCCGCCTGCTCGTACCTCCGTCCGTGAGCGAGGGCGCGCATCCGGGGCTCAATCGAGGCGGTGGGATCCACCAGCGGGTCGCCGAGCAGCCATCGGCGGGCGACCGCGACGGCCTCGTCGTAGGCCGCCACCGCGTCGCCACCGCGGCAGGGAGCACGGCAGCGACCGAGCTCTCCCACCAGGCACGTGCCGTCGTCAACGGGGCGCGCCGGCCTGCAGGTGCGCAGCCCCAAGCCCTCTCGGACCGCTGCGGCCGCGGTCTGGGCACGTGATCGCGAGCTGATCGGCCCTGCCGAAACTGCTCCGGGATGGGGCCGGGCGGTGACCCGCAGCCGTGGCACCGGCTCGTCCACCGTGAGGGTCAGGTAACAGCTGCGCTCGGGATGGGCGGAGCGACGGTTGGCGGCCGGCCGCAGACGCCGAATCAGATCGAGTTCCAGCAAGGCCGCCTCGAACTCCGAGCCCAGCGGCCGGCTCTCTATGCGGTCAGTCGCCGACAGCGCGTCCTCAACCGGTCGGCGGGCCGGTCCGCCGGTGAAATACGACCGCACCCTGGCACGCAGGTCGGTCGCCTTGCCGACATACAGCACCTGCCCGTCGCTGCCATGGAACAGGTACACGCCCGGCCCGGTGGGAGCACCGGCGGCAAGCTTTCGACGCGTACGGGCAGCCCGCGTGACGGGGGCGCACAGCCCGATCACGTCACCGACCGTCTCCGCGCCGCGTTCCTGCGCCATCCCCAGGAGCGCGAGCAGCACGTCGGCCGTGGCCTGAGCGTCGGGAAGCGCCCGATGGCACGGTCGCACGTCGGTATCGAAGCGTTCGGCCAGAGTCGCGAGATTCATTCTCGGCACCCGCCCGGCAAGCATGCGGCGAGCGAGCATCACGGTGTCGATCACCGGCGCTGCCAGCCTCATGCCCCGATGGCGGCCGAGCTCGGCGTCCACGAACGACACGTCGAACCTCGCGTTGTGAGCCACCAGCACTGCGCCGGCGGCGAAGTGCAGGAACTCTGACAGCACCAGGTCGGCTTTCGGCTGGCCCCGCACATCCCAACTCGTAATCCCGGTGATGGCCGTGATCTGGGGCGGAACCGGCCGGGCGGGATCTACCAGCCGCTCGAACGTCGACGCCTGTCGGAGACCGCTGACGCGAACCGCACCCACCTCGACGATCTTTGCCGAGACCGGGCTGGTACCCGTCGTCTCCAGGTCGAACACCACGTACTCGGCCAGTTCCAGCGGCAGGTCGAGCAGCGAACCGACCTGATCCCACTCCGCCAGTGCCAGCTCGGCGCCTGACCGCCACACGAAGCGGGCATCGGTGCGCACGACCTCATCGACCAGCTGGCGCACCAGCGCCGAAGGGCTCGACCGCAGGGCAAACAGGCATGTGGCCGCTTCCACAGCTGCGACCGGCGCCTGCCGCCGTGCCAGCAGGTCGTACAGCCGATCGGCGCCGTCCAGAGTGAGTTGAGCGGTCGCCATACGAACATATGTTCGCACACCTCTCGGATGGACGCTCTCCGTGGTCCACCGAGAGCCAACCAGACTGACCGGTTTAAAGATTTACTCGTAGAGATTTGGGTTTACTCAAATATGATATACAGCCCTGCCACACGACCTCCCAGAATGAAAGGACAGCTTGTTGCATCACCTTCGCGCGACCCTCCCTGCGGTAACCGCCACACTCGCATTCAGCCTGTTCGGCGGCACCGCGTGGGCGGGTTCCGTCGTCGGCCCGCCGTCCCCCAGCTATCAGACCAACGGTCGAGTGGAGACAATCGCGATCAGCGGCACAACCGCATACATCGGCGGCAAGTTCACCGCCGTGCGGCCGCCGGGGAGCGCTGCCGGTCATGGATTGGTGGCGAGGGCACACGCCGCGGCCATCGACCTCACCACGGGGAGGTTGCTGCCCTGGAATCCCGCGCCGAACGGCACGGTGCAGACGATCGCGGTCGACGGCGGCATGGTGATCATGGGTGGATCGTTCACCCGGCTCCGCGGAGGCAATGCCGGCCGACTGGTGGCCGTGACCGCGGCGGACGGGGCGGTGATCTGGAAAGACAAGCCCCACGGGCAGGTCAACGACGTGGTGATCCGCAGCGGAGTCGTCTACGCCGCGGGCGCGTTTACCGCCGTCGGCCAAACACCCCGGTCATACCTTGCGTCAGTGAACGAGGCCACCGGAACGCTCCAATCCAACTGGAAGGCGACCGCTGACAGCCCGGTGACAGCACTCGCGCTCACCCCCGACCAATCGACCGTCATCGTTGGAGGAACGTTCAGTTCCCTGGACGGCGTCGGCGTGCATCGACTTGGCTCGGTGAGCGCCGTCGACGGCGCAGTCACCAACTGGCGCCCGCAGTTCCCGCCGGCGGTCGTCTCGCTCGGGGTCGACAGCAACGGAGTGTTCGTCGGCGGCATCGGCGACGGCGGGAACTTCGCTTCGTTTGACCTCGCCACCGGAGCCACGCGATGGCTGGGCGGCACCGACGGCAACGTCCAAGCGGTGGCGCTCTACGACGGCATCGTGTACGTCGGAGGGCACTACGAGAACTACTGCGGAGCGGCGCCCGGAACCCATCTGTGTCCCGCCCCGACCCCCCGCTCGAAAGCCCTGGCAATCGGGTCGCTGACAGGGCTGCTGCAACCGTGGCACCCCATGGTGAACAGCGTGTTGGGGATCTTTGCGCTGGCGGGCGGATCCGGCCATCTCGCCGTGGGAGGAGACTTCACCCGCATTGGCGGGAGGCAGCAGCAGGGCTTCGCGATCTTCCCCGTGCGGCTGACGTAGACCGGGCCCAAACGCGCCGCCGCCCGCCGGGCGGACTACGCGCGGCGGGCGGCGATGGAAATTCTGCGAGAGCTCGAAGGAGCTACTGCTTGACAGCGGCCTTCAGCTGGCTCCCAGCCGAGAACTTGGGGACCTTGCTGGCTGGAATGGTGACCTTCTCGGTCGGATTGCGCGGATTCACGCCCGTGCGCGCCTTGCGGGCCTGCACGCTGAACTTGCCAAAACCGGTGAACGTCACGTCGTCACCGTTCTTCAGCGCGTCTTTGACAGATTCGAGCACGGCGTCAAGCGCGGCGCCGGCGTCCTTCTTGGACAGCCCTGACCTCGACGCAACCGCGTCGATGAAGTCGGCTTTCGTCACGTGATCCTCCTGGGTCGTGATTATGGGCAGAACGTGTGAAGCGGAAACCACCCTACCACCCTTGTCGGACAGCCACAAACGGCTTGTGGAGCGGGATTCAGACGGGATCGGGCGCCGCACCGATGCCGAGGTCGGCAACGGTGTAGAGCGGCATCAACCGGACGCCTTCCGCAGCGATCGCCTCGGCTCCCCCTTCGAGCCGATCAACCACGCAAATTGCAGCGGAAACGTCCAACCCGGCGGTCCGCAGCCCTGCCACGGCGTCGAGCAGGGCGCCCCCCGAGGTGACCACGTCCTCGATCACACACACCCTCTGCCCGGGCTCAAACACGCCTTCGATCCGCTTGGCGGTTCCGTAGTCTTTGGCTTCCTTTCGCACGATCACGAAGGGAAGACCCGTGTGTACCGACGCCAGCGCCGCCAGCGGCACCGCACCCAACTCCGGCCCCGCCAGCAACTCGGCATCGGGCGAGTGATCCGGAAGCACCTCGGCGATCAGGCGACCCAGGCCGTCCAGCAACACCGGATCGGTCTCGAATCGGTACTTGTCCAGGTAGTAGCGGCTGCGCCGGCCCGAGCGAAGCAGGAAGTCGCCGGTCAGGTAGGCACGGTCGAGCAGCCGTGCTCCGAGCGCCTGGCGGTCGGCCTCGTCGGTCATTGACCAGCGGGCGCCGCAGCAGCGGCAAGCGCCTCGCTCGCCAGCGGAAGCACCCGATCGGCGTCGGGATTGCCCTGGGCGAGCGACACCATCGAGCCATCTTCGAAGTACAGGTCGACGCGGGTACGGTTGCGCTCCGTGTGGCGCCGGTACACCAAGGTGCCTGCGAACGAGGCCACCCCCACGAGCGCGGTCACCACCAGCCTGCGCTTACGCATCCGAGTCCTCCTCGACGGCGGATTCCGGCTCCGACGTCACCTCGTCGTCGGCGTCCTCCGCCGAATCCGAGGAGGCGGGCCCACGCTCGTCGAGCTGCCGCAGGAGCGTCTTGAGGTCGTAGAACACCAGCCCGGCGGTGGGATCCGGCGCGGTCGTCGCCAGCGCCATCAGATCTCCGTCGAGCACGATGAACAAGCTGCCCTCGGCAGTTGCAGCCTGAAGCTGGGCAACACCCTCGCGACCGAGATCGCGACGCACCTGGTCTGCGTGCTCAACGATGTCCGCGGCCAGACGCCCGAGCTTGACGGCCGTCTGCCCCGAGACCGTGGATGCCTGCACCTCGCCGGATCGATAGGCCAGCACCACCACCTCGATCTGGGTGGAGAGATCCTTGAGTTCGGCCAACGCCGCCACAGCATCCATCGCCGCCAAACTAGCACAAGCACTGTCGGTCGCGACGCCGTCGACCGATATCCTCACCCGTCATGGCCGTAACAGACCGCGGAGTGCTCCATCCGCTCAAGACGGTGGCCGCTCACACCCACCCTGTCGCGAAAAAGTTCCTGAACGATCGCGGCCCCCATCTCGCTGCCATGGTGGCGTACTACGCACTGCTCTCGCTCGTGCCCTTCCTGGTGATGACGGTGTCGCTGCTGAGCCTCGAGGCCGGAACGGTCTCGGCCAACTCCTACGTCATCCGCGAGCTCCAGCACATCCTCCCGGGACAGTCGGTGCGCGACCTGGAGAAGCCGGTGGAAGCGATCCAGCAGAACGCCAGCACGCTTGGCCTGATCGGCCTGATCGGTCTGTTCTGGACATCCCTGGGGTTCTACTCCGCGCTGGAATCGGCGCTCAACATCGTGTTCCAAGTGCAGAACCGTGCGTTCTTCCACCAGAAGTGGGTCACGTTCGTGCTGGTTGTGACGTCCTTGATCGCGTTCTTCGCTTCACTGCTGATCACCACGACCGCCACCGGCGTGGTCGATCGGAGCGTCGGCCACCATCTGGTCAGCCTTCCGCTGGTGGGATTTCTGGCATCTCTGGCCACTTCGACCGTCGGGTCGTTCCTGTTCCTGATGGCGGTGTATCGCTATCTCACCAATGTCGCGCTCCGCTTCCGGGACGTGTGGGTGGGGTCTGTGGCCGCCACCGTCATGCTGCAGATTTCGTTCCTGGCGTTGCCGTTGTACCTGCGGTATTCCGACCAGCTGATCGCGTTGCGCGCCTTCGGAGGCCTGGTGGTGCTGCTGGTGTGGCTCTACCTGATGGCGAACATCATCGTGCTGGGAGCCGAGATCAACTGGTGGATGGTCATCGGCAGGAACCAGCCGGCGCTCGAACCGGCGGAGCAGGAGCCGGTCGGGCTGGCGTGATCTGGCTCAGCGATCGCGGATCGCGCGTTGCAGCGCGTCCGCCGCTCGCGCGCGGTGAGAGATGGCGTCCTTCTCGGCCGCCGACATCTCCCCCACCGTCCGCGATTCACCCTGGGGAATGAACGCCGGGTCATACCCGAACCCCGCGCTGCCACGGGGGGCCTCGGCGAACGTTCCGCGAAGCTCGCCACGGCCGTGGATTTCCCGGCCTTCGGGGTCGACCGCCACCAGCTCGGCGACGTAGCTGACGCGGCGATCGTGGTGGCCGGCGAGCTCATCCAGGAGCTTCTGGAGATTCGCCTGATCGTCGGCACCGGCTCCGGCATACCGCGCGGAATAGACCCCCGGCGCTCCTCCCAGCGCGGCCGCCTCGATGCCCGAATCATCGGCCACCACCCACACGCCCGCACCCACCGACCGGTGCACGTGCCGGGCCTTGATGAGCGCGTTCTCGCGGAAGGTGGATCCGGTCTCGGGTGGCATCGATCCGGTGTAGGGCTCGATCTCGAAGCCGTCCAGCAACCGCGTCAGCTCTGTGGCCTTGTGCGGGTTGTGAGACGCAAGCACCATCCGCACGGCGTCAGTCCCCGGTCAGCACCGACGCCTGCTGAGCCGCGAGCGTCTCGATCCCGCCCGCCGCCAGCTCGAGCAAGCGATCGAGCGACGCCCTCCCGAACGGTGTCTGCTCGGCGGTGGCCTGCACCTCGATCAGCGCGCCGCTTCCGGACATGACCACGTTCATGTCGACTTCGGCACGGCTGTCCTCGACATAGGCAAGATCGAGCAACGGCTCGCCGTCGACGATCCCCACCGACACCGCGGCCACAGAATCGGACAGCGGCATGGCGGCCAGCCGGCCGTCGCCGACCAGATCCGAGAGCGCCAGATGAAGGGCGACGTAGCCGCCGCAGATGGCGGCGCAGCGGGTGCCGCCGTCGGCCTCGATCACGTCGCAGTCGATCCAGATCGTGCGCTCGCCAAGCGCGGTGAAATCGATCACCGACCGCAGCGACCGACCGATCAGCCGCTGGATCTCCACGGTGCGCCCGTCCGGCTTTCCCCGGCTGGCGTCACGCGATTTGCGGGAATCGGTCGAGCCGGGAAGCATGCCGTACTCCGAGGTCACCCACCCGGTACCGCGTCCGCGCATCCACCCCGGCACTGACTCTTCCACCATCGCCGTGCAGATCACGCGGGTGCGACCAACCTCGATCAGGACCGAACCGGACGCAGACGAGATGAATCCCGGGGTGAGCTGGACGGGCCGCAGCTGATCGGCCGATCGGCCGTCGACGCGAGTCACGCTGCGACGCTCAGGCTGCTGGGGTCGACCCGCTCGACCTGAGACACGGGCAGCTGCAGGAACCGGCCGGCGACATCACGAAACGCCGAGGGATCGCCGGTGCACAGAAACCGGTAGTCGCCGTCCCGCCCGGGCTCGTTGCCGGTGCCGCGCCGCTCCAGCGTCTCGAACACCTCGCGCGCCACCTCTTCGGCCGATGTGATCAGACTCACCTCGCGCCCATAGATGCGTTCCAGCATCGGGCGCAGCAGCGGGTAGTGCGTGCAACCCAGAATGACCGTGTCCACGCGTGCCTCCTTGAGTACTGCGGCGTAGGATTTGGCGGCGTCGTTGACCGCACTGCCGTGAGTGTCACCGGCTTGGATCAGCGGCACCAGTTCGGGGCAGGCAACCTGCGTGACCTCGATGCCCGCGTCGAGCGTCGCCACCGCAGCCGGATACCGCCCGCTGTCAACGGTGGCCTGCGTCGCCATCACCCCGACGCGGCGGTTCCGCGTGGCCTGGACGGCGGCGTGAGCCTCCGGCGTGATCACCCCGATCAGGGGCACCGTGAAGCTGCGCTGCAGTTCGGGCAGGGCCGCCGCGGTGGCGGAGTTGCAGGCCACCACGATCAGCTTGACGCCCGATGCGGCCAGATACGACGCAATCTCGCGGGCGAACCGGCGGATGGTTACCGCGGGCTTCGTGCCGTACGGAAAGCGGCCGTCGGCCGAATCCCCGAAATACACGAAATCCTCGTGCGGCAGTGTCACGAGGCACTCGTGCAACACGGTCAGGCCGCCGACGCCTGAGTCGAAGACACCGATTGGGCGAGGATCCATCCGCGGGAGTGTAGGCGCACAACCCGACACCGGCGATAGGCTGACCGGCATGACCGAACTGATCCCCCGCAGCGTCCTTTTTGGAAATCCCGAGCGGAGCTCCGCCTCGATCTCACCCGACGGACTGCGGCTGGCGTACCTGGCGCCCGCCGACGGCGTCATGAACGTGTGGGTGGGGGGTGTGGACGGCCAGGGCTTCGAGCCGGTGACCGACGATCGCGAGCGGCCCATCCGCCAGTACTTCTGGGCCCACGACAATCGCCACCTGGTGTATCTCCAGGACACCGGAGGGGACGAGAACTGGCACGTCAACGTGATCGACCTGGAATCGGGCGAACACCGCAACGTGACACCGTTCGACGATGTCCAGGCCCAGGTGATCGGCAGCTCCCGGCGGCACCCCGGAGAGATCGTGCTCGGGCTCAACCGCGACAACCCCCAGCTGCATGATGCATATCTGCTCCACCTCGCCGACGGACGGCTGGAACTGCTCGCCACCAACCCGGGCTACACCCCCTGGTTGATCGACGAGGACATGCAGCCGCGAGGCGGCACTCGATTCCTGGAAGACGGCTCGGCGGAGGTGGTCGTGGACGGCGAGGTGCTGCTCGCGATCCCGCCCGACGATGCCCTCTCCACCGGCGTGATCGGGTTCACCGGCGACGGCGCCGGCCTGTACGCGGTGTCGTCGATCGACCGCAATGCCGCCGCCCTGGTGCGGTTCGACTTGAACTCGGGCGCGGTCGAGACACTGGCCTCAGATCCCACCTACGACGTGCACGCGGTCGAGCTTCATCCGCTCACCCGCGATCTCGAGATCGTGAGCTTCGAACGTGCCCGGGTGGAGCACGTGGTTGTCGATCCCACCCTGGCCGAGGATGTCGCCGCCATGCTCGCCGCGCATCCGGGCGACCTCGTTTTCGCCGGGCGCGATCACGCCGATCGACGGTGGATCACAGCCTACAACGCCGACGACGGCCCGGTCACGTACAACCTGTTCGACCGGGATACGGGCGAAAGCCGGTTCCTCTTTCATCACCAGCCGCAGCTTGCCGAGCACAGCCTGGCGAAGATGGAGCCGTTCTCGTTTCGCTCCCGCGACGGCCTCGAGATCCACGGATACCTGACGTTTCCCCCGGACGGGCGCCGGCAGCTTGCCACCGTCCTGAACGTTCACGGCGGGCCGTGGGCGCGAGACTCGTGGGGGTTCGACCCGACCGCGCAGTGGCTCGCAAACCGCGGATACCTGTGCGTTCAGGTCAACTTCCGCGGCTCCACCGGATACGGCAAGGAGTTCCTCAACGCAGGCGACAAGCAGTGGGGCGCACGCATGCACGACGACCTGGTGGACGCGGTGGAGCACGTGGTCGCCGAGGGGTATGCCGATCCCGCCAAGGTGGCGATCTACGGTGGCTCGTACGGCGGATATTCGGCTCTGGTCGGGGCGACGTTCACGCCTGACGTGTTTGCCTGCGCGGTCGATGTGGTGGGGCCGTCCAACCTGCTCACCCTGCTCGAGACGATCCCCCCGTACTGGGTGCCGCTGCTGAACCAGTTCAAGCGCAGGGTCGGCGATCCCGAATCCGAAGCCGATCTGCTGTGGGAGCGCTCGCCGCTCTCTCGGGTCGACCAGATCCGGATTCCGATGCTGATCGCCCAGGGTGCCAACGACCCGCGCGTGAAGCAGGCGGAGTCAGAGCAGATCGTGGCCGCCATGAAGCGCCGGGATATCCCCCACACCTATCTGGTGTTCGAAGACGAGGGCCACGGGTTTCAACGCCCCGAGAACCGGCTGCGATTCCAGGCCGAAGCCGAGAAGTTTCTGTCCGAGCACCTCGGCGGGCGCTACGAGCCGGAGACCGCGACCGTATGAGGGCGCTGCATCTGATCAACCTGCCGGTGGCGCCGGCCGGGCTGTTCCTGCCCCCATTGCGGGCGCGCGGCTTCGAGATTGACGACGTCGACGTCGAGGTCGATCCACTGCCCGAGTCGCTCGCCGGCTACCAGGCTGTGGTCGTATGCGGCGGGGCCGCGAACACCCACGAGTCACATGAGCATCGGTGGATCGCAACCGAGCTCGACCTGTTGCAGGAGGCGCTGGCCGAAGAGATCCCCGTGATGGGGCTGTGCCTGGGCGCGCAGCTGCTGACCGTGGCCTCGGGTGGAACAGTGTTTCGGTCGCAGACCGAGCTGGGCTGGTTCGAGGTCGAGACCACCCCCGAGGCTGCCGGCGATCCCGTCCTCGGCGGAACGCCCCAGCGATTCATGGCGATGCAGTGGCACGACTATGCCTGCGAGCCCGGGGCGGGTACGGCCACGCTGGCCAAGAATGCTGTGTGCGACCAGGCGTTTCGCATCGGCGAAGCGGCGTGGGGCACCCAGTTTCATATCGAGGTCACCCGTCAGATGCTGCTGGACTGGTGGGACGAGGGTGAGGAGCATCTTCGCGGGGCCGGCTACGACCGTGCTCGGTACATGCGCGAACTCAAGGCCCACCACGAGCTCCACGAGCAGATCGGGCGGGACATGGCCGAGCGGTTCGCGGGCTATGCCGCGGCCCGCGCCGCGAAACCTCGATGATCGTTTAGGGAACCGGGGTCAGCACCAGTTCGGCCGCGTATTCGGGACGAGCCTCCAGCCGGGCCTTCCAGGCGGTGACGTTGGGGTGCTGCGCGAGATCGATCTCCATCAGCTGCATCCGCGCGATCCACGGCCAATACCCGGGATCCGCCAGCGTCAGATCGTCGCCGGCGAGGTACGAGCGCCGCTCGAGCCACCCGTCAAGACCCTCCAGCTCGGCATGCAGCTCCGGCAGCGAGTTCCGGGTCCGGCGATGGTCGTAGTAGGCATCGGTGAGGTCGTCGAATGCGGCCATCAGCCTGCGCACCAGCGCTCGTCCCTGCGGGTCGGTGGGCATCATCCGCGGCTCTGGGAAGACCTCCTCGAGGTACTCGTTGATCGCAGCCGACTCGGTCAGCACGGCGTCGTCGTGCACCAGCACCGGCACCTTGTTGCGTGGGTTGAGGCGACGCAGGATCGGATCGCGATCAGACAGGTCGATCTCGTGCACGTCGTGCTCGACCCCCTTCCCGGCAAGCACCAGCCGCACGCGCACGCAGTAGGGACATCGATCGGCGTTGTACAGCGTGATCACAGCATCGCCTCCTGGATTTCGTCAAAGCCCTCGAACCGGGTGTACTCGGCCTGCTCGCGGTCGAGATACCGGGCGAGGCCGGCCCGTGCGAACCGGCGCTCGGCAAACAGCGAAGCGCACCGGTCCGACCAGCCGTCCCCGATGTATGCCACCGACTCGCTCTCGGCCAGCGCGGCCACCAGCGGCCGTTTGCATTGCTCTCCGCAGCGCTCGCAGCGGACTCCCTCTCGGAAGCTCACGGAGGTGCCTCGCGGCGAGAACCGCACGTCATGGGCGATCACCTCGAGGTCGCCCAGTCCTGATCGCTCCAGCACCGGACGAATCAGTGACTCGAACCCACTCGAGATGACCACCACCCGATGCCCGGCCGCCTGGGCAGACCGCACGAACTCCCCGAACCCTCGTCGCACCACTGCTTTGGAGACGAACTCGTCAATGATCTCGGCGTGTTCCGCGCGTATCGTCATGAACTCCCGGCGAATGCACTCGTCAAGGTCGATCTCGCCGCGGCGGAGCGCGTCCTCGGCCGCAGCAGTGGCCTCCGGCGCGTGGTGCGAACAGATCGCCTCCAGGACGTCATCCTCGGTGATCGTGCCGTCGAAATCGACGACGATCGTCCACGACCCGCGCCGCACCCGCTCGGTCAATGGGCTCGCGCCCACCGGGCAACCGTGTCGGCGTCGTCTCCGTGTGCGATCAGTTGCAGCAGCGGTTTGGGGCTCTTGAGCGTCTTGATCGAGTCCATCGTGCCGACGGTGACGCCCTGGCGCTGACAGAACCGAAGCAGTGCCTGCCGGTCGGCCGAGAGGATCCGCCAGACGGTTTCCTGACGGTGACGGTCGAAGTCGGGGTACACACCGACCTCGCCTGCCACAGCGCGCCGGATTGCCTCGTTGTATTGCGCGCGGTAATCGTGCTGCTCACTCATCTGCAAACAGTCTAGTGTTTCTCGGTATGAGCCAACCGCACACACAACTGACGCGCAGATTCGGGGCGCAGAGCATGACCGCCGTCCTTCACGAAGTCTTGGTCAAGCGCCCCGACGCGGCCTTCGGCCGGGCCTACGACGAGCCGGGGCTGGGATACCTCCACCCGGTCGAGTTGGCGGGTGCCCAGAGCCAGCACGACCGCCTGTGCGAGCTGCTGACGGGCCTGGGTGTCACCGTCCACGAGCTTGGTGGGGAAGGGCTCACCGGCGACGCCGTGTACACGTTCGACCCAATGCTGGTGGCGGATGCCGGGGTGATCCCGCTGCGCTCCGGAAAGCCCGGCCGCCAGGGTGAGGAGCATGCTTTGGAGACATGGGCAAACGCCCATGGGATCCCCACGACCGGCAGGATCGAGGCTCCCGGCACCGTGGACGGCGGCGACACCATGTGGTTGTCGCCCGATCTGTTTGTGATCGGGCGGTCGCTGCGAACCAATCGCGCTGGAGCCGATCAGCTTAAGGCTCTAGTAGAGAGTGAGATTTTGGTTGTGGACGTGCCATATGCCACCGGCCCGGCGGAGTGCCTGCATCTGCTCTCGGTGATCTCGCCGGTGGCCGACGACCTTGCGGTGGTCTTTCTGCCCCAGCTTCCGGCCGGTCTTTACGACCTGCTGATGGAGCGCGGTGTGACGCTGGTCACGGTGCCCGAGGAGGAGATGCCGTCGCTCGGCTGCAACGTGCTGGCGGTGCGGCCCGGTGTGGTGGTGATGGCCGAGGGCAACCCGGCCACTGAACGGGCCTTGATCCAGCACGGCTGTGACGTGCACACGTTCGCCGCCTCGGAGGTGGGAGTCAACGGCAGCGGCGGCCCCACCTGTCTGACCCGGCCGATTCTGCGGGGATGAAGGGGCTGACGCCGGCCGAACTGGCGGTCGTGGGGGCGGTCGACCGCGACCGCATCACAGATGACCTGACCGCCCTGGTGGCGATCCCCAGCGTCACCGGCGACGAGCAGGCGGTGCAGACCGAGGTGGCCCTGCGCATGACCACCGCCGGTCTCGAGGTCGAGCGGCACGATGCCGACCCGGCCGCGATCACGGCCGATCCGGACTATCCCGGCATGGAGGCCCCGCGAACAAATCTGCCGATCGTCGCCGGTCGCCTCGGCAACGCCGACTCCGGCCGCAGGGTGCTCATTGCCGGGCACATCGACGTGGTCGCCGCCGGCGATGAGCTGCAGTGGACGAGCCCGGCATTCTCACCCCAGATCCGTGACGGTGCCTTGTACGGCCGCGGGGCAGTCGACATGAAGGGCGGTGTCGTGGCGGGCTTGGCTGCCATGCGCGCCGTGCGTGAGGCGGAGGTCGAACTGGATGCCGAAGCGGTGCTCGTAACCGTCCCTGCTGAAGAGGACGGCGGAGCGGGAGCGCTCGCGGCCATTCGGGCTGGATTGGTCGCCGATGCCGCCGTTATCACCGAGCCGACGCGCCTGGAGATTGTGACCGCCCAGGCGGGGGCGATCACCTTCACGCTGACGGCTGTGGGCCGGTCGGCACACGCGGCATTTCGGCGGGAGGGCGTGTCGGCCCTGAGCAAGCTCGAGCCGGTGCTGCGCGCACTCGAGCTGAACGAGGCCGAACGAAACGGCGCTGAGACCAACCGGGCCATGAAGGCTCTGGGACTCCCCTACCCCACTTCGATCGGACGGCTGCGGGCCGGCGAATGGTCGTCGAGCGTGCCCGATCGGGCCGTCGCCGAAGGTCGCTACGGCGTCCGCATCGACCAAACCACCGCCGAGGCTGAGGCGGAACTGCGCGCGGTGGTGGAAGCCGCGTGCGCGGGAGATGACTGGCTGGCTCGGCATCCGGTCACCGTCGAGATCACCGGTGGTCGATTTGCGTCGTGCGCGATCGGCTCCGACCATCCACTGCCGTGGATGGTGGGCGAAGCCGCCCGCGACGTGCTTGGACGTCTGCCTCCGTTCGTGGGTGTGCCGTACGGGTCAGATGCACGCCTGTTCGTGCATCAGGGTGAGACCCCCACGGTGCTCTACGGCCCCGGCGATCCACGTGTCGCGCACGCACCCGATGAGCACGTGGTACTCGAAGACATCGCACGTTGCGCGCGCACACTTGCGGTATGGGTACTCCGCGCGACCGGGAATGTCACAAAACAGTGACAACCGCCTTGAAGTCCTGATTATGCGATTTTGATCGGCTATTGTCGTCCCGTGCTTATGGGCATGTGGCTGGCCGTAGGCACATCAGCGAAACCGGCGGCCGGTGGTACGCAACACGCAGGATGGCGGTATGGAGCCCCGTCCGTTCTGCGACTGCACCACCCGGCCGCCGGTCGCGATACCTCAGACCCGGCACCGGCGCGTTCCAGCGAAACGACGCTATAGCGTGAGTCGATGACTCGACGAGCGCAGAGTGCCGACGCCATGCTCGTCGCTGCCAACCTCCTCTGGGGCGCCAACTATGCGATCTCCAAGTTCGCATATGGAGCATGGAACCCCCTGGCGTTCTCGCTCACGCGGTTTCTGTTCGCCGGTCTGATCTGGTCGGCACTGGTCCGACGCCACGAGGGACCACCCCGAATCGCCCGCGCACACATTCCCGTGCTGCTCGGATGCGCGGCCGTGGGCATCACCGCAAACCAGCTGTTCTTCACCACCGCCACCGACCACACCACCGCCGGAAACGTCGTGCTGATCATGACCGCCGCGCCCGCCCTGGCGGCATTCTTCGCCATGGTCGCCGGACATGAGCATGTGCTGGCACGGCATTGGCTGTCGCTCGCGGTGTCACTTGCGGGCGTGGTGCTGGTGGTTATCGGCGGTGCCGAAGTCAGCGGCGCGAGCTTTGCGGGAGACCTACTGGCGATCGGTGCGGCGCTGACCTGGGCCGCCTATGCGGTGATGCTCCGGCCGTTGTTCAAGCACTACTCGGCGTCGCGGATCAGTTCCACCATGATCGTTTGGGGCGGGATCATGCTGATCCCCTTCGCACTTCCGGAAACACTGTCGCAGGACTGGAGCAACCTCGGCCCGAAATCGATCGCAGCGTGGTGCTACTCGATGTTCTTCGCCCTGATCGTGACCAACATCCTGTACTTCCGCGGATTGCGTTCGATCGGCGCGTCCCGCGGGACGCTGTACATGTATCTGCAGCCGTTCGTCGGCGTCCTGGTGGCCGCGGCGATTCTGGGTGAGAGCATCTCCCTGCTCCAAGCTGTGGGCGGATGCGTGATCATCGCCGGCGTCTCGATGGGCAACCTGATGCCGGCCGCCACCGTACGGGAATGACGGTTACCGTGCGCGCTCGAAGATCACCACGCGGCCGTACCGCGGTGGTGTGTCGGCGGGGTCGGCATACACCTCGCTGAGAGTCGGGTCGGCTCGCAGTTGCGCGAGCACCTCGGGCGATCCCGAGCGTTGATCGAAGACGACGTAGTCGACGTCCTGATTGTGCAGAATCGCCTGCCGTGCCTGCTCAGACGTGCCCGGTGCGAAGAAGGTCGTGACCTCAGTCCTGCGCCGGATGGGGTGGTCTCGTGGCGTGGCTCGTGTGTGTGGCTCGTTCAGCGCCACCGTATAGACGGTCGACTTGCCCACGATTTGGTAGGCGAGCCCGTCGGCCGGTCCGTCCCAGGGGGCAAGCACGACCGGAAACGGCGTGCGGGCGTGGTCATTCAGATAGGCCACCGCCCCGGGGGAGATCAGGTTCGCCGGTCCCCACTCGATCGATCCGTGACGGATCGTGCTGGAGATCCGCGGGACGTCCCGCACGAGCGGGCCGGCCATCACCGCCAGCAGCAACAGCGCCACCGGTGCCATCGCCGGTGCAACCGGTGGAGCCCGGAGGCTGCGGTCGCGGTCGAACGCCCGCACCGCCAATCCGGCCACGCCGGCGATCGCGAGCGTCACCGTCAGCAGATCGGGCACGGTCAGCACCCACACGACGTGATGCAGGAACCGAGGCGGCCACCCGGATGCGCGCGGCCCGGCCGCGCCCCACAGCCAACCGGCGTGCTCGAGCGCCACCGACGCCGCTGCAATCGCAATCGCCGACAGCGCCAGCGCACGGCGTGAGCGCAGCCGGCCGACGGCCGCGGCCACCACGATCGCCGACAGGTACATCCAGGGAAGCGCGTTCCAAAACCGCTCCACCTGCCCGCCCGCGATCCCCGCCGTGAGCACGGCGCCGGAACCCGGAATTGCGACCAGCGCCATCATCGCCGCCATCAACGCAGCTGCGAGATGCCGGCTCGACCGCGCCCGAAACAGGATCACCACCGCCGCGAACAGCGCCGGCAGCAGCTCGACCCGATGGGCGAGGATGGCCTGGCCCGAGCTTGCCAGCGAATGGCCGTCGAGGCTGATGAACTGATCGGGAGTGCCGGGGTAGGCGACGGTGCGATCCCCTCCCTGAATCGCCACCAGATAGATCCAGGCGTCGATCGCAATCGTGACGAGTGCCGCACCGGCAACCATCGGCCACGCCCGCGGCCACAGCAGCGCAACCGCGATCAGCATTGGCGCCAGCACCACGCTGTATGTGGGGTGAAGCACGGCCACCTCGGCGGCGGCAATCACCGTCCACCACCACCAGATCCGCTCGTCTCGATGCCGGTAGCCCATGGCGAGCAGGATGATGATCGCCGGGAACAGCACGGTGAAGGTGAAGTACGGCGGCTGCTTGACCAAGCCGGCGATGATCCGGGTGAAGATGTCCCAGCTCGCGAATACGGCCGCGGCGGCCGCCACCGGACGGTTGGCCAGCGCCCGCCCGGCGCCGTACACCGCGACCGGCACGAAGAATGCAAACGCCGGAGTCAAGTTGGTGTAGGCAACCGACGGGTCGACGCCCAGCAGCCGAATCGCAGCCGCCTGCGAGGCATGCAGCAGCGGGAAGGCGTAGCCGGCATGGGGATGGCCGTGCATGTACACCGAAAGCCCATCCAGACTGAGGCCGTCAAGGGCGATCATGCGCCGAATCACGCCCGCGTGGTAGAGGGCGTCACCGGTCAGGGCCGGCTGCCACTGCGTGGACACGAGCGCGACCAGTGCAGCACCCGTCAGCACCGCCAGCGGCTCGCGGGGGGGATGCCGGACGAGCGTGCGCAGATCCCATCGGATGACCAAGGTCGACGCCACCAGCACCAGCACCAGCACCCACTCGAAGGGCGCGTGCACGAGCATCGCGACGGCCAGCGGCAGCGACCACGCGGCCAACCCGGTGATCGGAATCACCCCCAGCACCTCGACCGCGTCGAGCCGGCGGCGCAACCCGCAGATCTGAGCCAGCGCGAGTCCCGGAAGCGCCAGCGCAACGGCGGTGGCGACACACAGCCCCAGCTGCATCGAGAGCGCCGCGCACAAGCGGCAGACGAGGACCGCGATCACCAGGCAGGTGATGCGCCACGCCGCCTCGGCCGGCGAGGGAAGCGCGAACCCGGCCGGAAGCGGCCGGGTGGCAATCTGATCAGGGGTCGACTCGCTCACGTGGCCGCGCGGATGATACGCGGCCCGTATGCGAGAATCCCGCCGCATGTCGTACCGCAGCCGGCCGTTCGTCCGTTGCGCGATCGTCGCCGTTCCCTGTGTGGTGGCCGCCGCGGTGGCGCTGTGGATCCTGCCCAAGGATGCGTTCGACCTGAGGATCTTCCTGGCCGCGGGCCAGGCGGTGTTGCACGGCCACCATCCATATGCCGTGACCGTGTCCAAGCTCGAATCCGGCAGCGCCTTCGTCTACCCGCTTCCGGCGGCGTACCTGTTCGCCCCGATCTCGACCCTCGATCATCCGCGGATCGCGTACGACTTCGCCTGCGCGGCCGCTCTGGCAGCCGGCCTGCTGCTGCTCGGCGTGCGCCGGATCAGCGTGGCGATCCCCGTTGCCCTGTCGGCGTTCACGCTGCGATCGCTGACCTTGGGGACGGTCGAGCCGCTGCTGTTTCTCCTGCTCGCGCTGGTGTGGCGGCTGCGCGATCGGCCTGCCGAGTCGGGAGTGGTGCTGGGGTGTGCGATCGTGCTGAAGCCGGTGGTCGCCCCCGTGCTGCTGTTCATGCTGCTCACGGGACGGTTGCGTGCCGCGGCGGTCACGGTGGTGGTCGCCCTGGGATTGTGGATCGCCGCCGGCGGCCGCTCATTGCACTCGTTCTCGACCTATGCATCCATGCTCCATGATCTGTCGCAGGCCGAGGCCCGGAAGAGCCTCTCGACGGTGCGCCTGATCGCCGACCTGCGGCTGTCACTGGGTGTCGCCACCGCAATCGTCGCCGTCGTGGGGATCGCCGTCCTGCTGCTCGCCGGAATCCGCGCGGCCCGTCGGGGCGGCGGCGAGGAATCCGACCGCACCGTCTTCGCGGTGGCGGTGATCGTCGGCGTGGGCAGCTCGCCGATCGTCTGGAGCCAGTACTTCCTGCTGGTGTTCCTGGCGCTGCTGGTGGTACGCGTGAACCTGGTGTGGCTGTACGTCGTGTTTGCGGCCAGCTGGTTCATCACGCCCGACCGGGTGTGGGTGGTGAGCCCCTCTCACTACCTTTCCTGGCCGGCACCCAGACATTCCATCTGGCTGGCTCAGGTGGTGCTGCTGTTTGCGATCGCCTCGGCGATCGCGTTGATGGGGACCACCCGCGGCCGCGACGGGGACTACGCCTGATCCAACCCGAAGCCGTCGATCAGGTCAGCGGGAAGCACTGGCTGTGCGTCGCTGATCAGCCCGGCCGAGTGCGCCAACCCGCCCACAACCTGAGCGGGGCTCTGACCGGCGTCGCGCAGCTCGGCAATCGATCGAGCGCCGTTTCGCTTGGCCAGCCGTTGACCGTCGCTGCCGAGCATCAGCGGAACGTGCGCGTAGCTGGGTTGCGGGAGATCGAGCAGCCGGCCCAGCACCAACTGCCGGGGCGTCGACCAGACCAGATCGGCACCACGGACGACGTCGGTGACCCCATCGGCGGCATCGTCGACGACCACCGCCAGCTGATAGGCAAACAGCCCGTCAGACCGCCGTACGAGCACGTCGCCAACGTCGCGGGCGAGCTGCTGGCTGATCGGCCCCTGGACACGGTCGGTCACCTCGATCACCGTTGCGGGCATCCGCACTCTCAGTGCGGGCGCCCGGGCGCCCGCGCGCTCGGTGCGTTGCTCGAGGGTCAGGTGGGCGCACGTACCGGGGTAGCGGCGCTCACCGTCCGGCCCGTGCGGCGCCGACTGAGCGTCCAGCTCGCGGCGCGAGCAGAAGCACTCGTACACCACGCCTCGCTGCGCCAGCCGGTCGACCGCCTGCCGGTAGGCGTCTTCGCGGTCGGACTGCGGGGGCATCTCGGCGTCCCAGTCCAGCCCCAGCCAGCGCAGATCCTGTCGCAGCAGCTCGGTGTATTCGGGCCGGCAGCGGTGCCGGTCGAGATCCTCGATGCGCAGCAGCATCACGCCGTTGCGCGATCTGGCATCGAGCCATGCGAGCAGGGCCGTGCGGGCGTTCCCGAGGTGCATCGCGCCGCTGGGGCTGGGCGCGAACCGCCCAACGACCGAGGCCAAGCTCAGTGCGCGGTCGGCTGGCCCAGGGGAGTCAGCACCTGTTCGAGACGGTCCCGCAGATGTTCGAAGTCGGGTGGCAGCGACAGGGCCTCGCCGAGATGCTCAGCCGGTTCGTCGGTGGCAAATCCCGGACCCATGGTGGCGATCTCGAACAGCACCCCGCCCGGTTCACGGAAGTAGATCGAGCGGAAGTAGAAGCGATCGATCACCGGCGTGGGATGTGCGCCGCCCTGCTGCGCCCGCTCCCGCCACGCCTCGTGATCCTCCATGGTCGAGGAGAACGCGACGTGGTGAACGGTGCCGGCTCCCGGAATCCCCGCCTCGGTGGTGACATCGATGTCATATGTCGCGCCCCGATGCGGCCCGCGCAGCTCGAAGCCGCCGCCGTCGCGCTCTGTGAATCCGAGTGTGTCCATCAATCGCCGGCTGCGCTCCGGCGTGGTGCCGTACACACGCACCCCGTCGAAGCCCCGCAGCGCCATCTCATGGGGAACATCGTCGCGCGCGGCGGTCAACGCCGAGTCGCGGCCGTCGGTCACCACCAGCTCCAGCCCGATGCCCTCGGGGTCGGAGAACCGCAGGCGATCGCCGTCCCGCTCGGTCGCGACACCCTCGGCCGCCAGCCGCTCGGCCCAGAATTCGAGTGCCTCGGCGGAGCCGACCCGAATGCCGATCCGGTGCACCATGCCCGCACCCGCCCGCCCGCGACCGGCACCGGGATACTCGAAGAAGGTCAGGTCCGCGCCGGGACTGCCGGCATCGTCGGCGTAGAACAGGTGATACACGGTGGGGTCGTCCTGATTCACGGTCTTCTTGACCAGCCGCAGGCCCAACACGCGCGTATAGAAATCCAGGTTCCCCGGTGCATTTCCCGTCACCGCGGTGATGTGATGAATTCCATCGAGCTGCACGTCATCCCCCCAAAGCGTCGCGGTCACTCGGACCGGTGAGCGGCACGTTCCTTCCCCGGAAGGATAGGCACGTGTGGGCTCAGACGCGGAAGAGCAGCAGCAACGGCATCAGCACGATCAGCCAGGAGCCAACCACCAGAGCCGTGAGAATGGCAAGGTTTGCAGTCATATGAGGAGCGGACCCGTCGCCGGGTGGCGCAATCCTTGACTGTCGGCGTTATGAAATCGTAAACACCCCATGAAGGTTGGGTATGCGGCGGTTACGGTACGGTGAACGCCCATGGCCGAACGGGTTCATCACTCCACCCAAACCGAGTTCGAGGCTCGCGTCGGATACGACCGCGCCGTGCGGGTCGGACCGCACGTGCACGTCGCCGGCACGCTCGGCATGGGAGCCGATGGACGCCCGCCGGCGGGCTCGTATGCACAATCGGTGGCGGCGCTCGAGCGCATCCGCG
This sequence comes from uncultured Actinomycetes bacterium, assembly GCA_963727235.1. GTDB lineage: Bacteria > Actinomycetota > Thermoleophilia > Gaiellales > JAICJC01 > CAVPTL01. Next base: position 11,607 of record CAVSFZ010000025.1, on the reverse strand, counting down.
GCGCGCTGGAGGCGGTGGGAAGTTCGCTCACCGACGTCGTCAGGACGCGGATGTACGTGGTCGACCTGCACGCCAACCACGAGGGCGTGGGACGCGCTCACAACGAGTACTTCGCCGATATCCGGCCGGTGTCGACGATGATCGGCATCTCGGCCCTGATCGCGCCCGAGTTCGTGGTTGAGATCGAGGTCGAAGCCCTCACCACCGCCTGATCCGGATTCGTCGCCTTGCTAGACTCATCGCGCTGTGGATGGGAGTGAGACGGAGCATCGCTCCGGCCCTCCACGGCTTGCGGGCCGCATTCGTCTAGGGGCCCAGGACGCCGCCCTCTCACGGCGGTAACACCGGTTCGAATCCGGTATGCGGTACCTCTCCTGCGACCCTCGCCACCCGCGAGGGTCGCGGCGTGAATAAAAGGTGCCTGGCACCTTTTATTCACCACAAGGAATTGTGGCGAGCGCAACGAAGGCGGGGATATGACCGCTCGACCGATACACAGCACAGCCGTACGCGCGGCTGCCGTGTCCGAGACGTTGTGGCTCACGCTGGCAACCGTGGCCATCGGATGGCTGATCAGCATGCTCGCGCGCGGGCGCGACTGACATCTGACAATTCCCCCAGTTGGGTGGCGTCAGCCATCCCGCCGCCCGCCATGCTGAGCCCATGGCCCAGCGTCCCCCCCGTTGGCCCGGAAGCGTGCTCCGCGCCGCCAAATCCCTTGCCTGCCGTGGCGAAAACCGCGAGGCCGGTCAGACCCTGCCGCTGGTGGCCGTGTTCATCATCGTGCTGATGATCACCGCCGGCGCCGTGATCGACCTCGGCAACGCCTACCGGGTGCACCAGCAGCTGCAGGCATCGGCCGACGCTGCCGCCGCTGCCGGAGCGGGCAACCTGCCTGACACCAGCGCGGCGCTGGCAGCGGCCTCCGCCTACAGCTCCGCCGATGACGGCAAGAACCCGATCGTCGGTGCCGGGACAATCACCACCACCGCCACCGCGGATTGCTCGACCAGCCGCAAGTTCTGCAACCCTGCCAACACCGTCCACGTTACCGAGGACGCGAACGTGCCGACCACCTTCCTGCGCCTGATCGGTATCGACAACATCCCCGAGACCGTCCACGCCCAAGCCTGCTCACCGTGTGGAGCGGTTCCGCTGGACGTCATGATCGTGCTCGACCGCACCGGATCGATGACCGGCAGCAAGCTCGACTCGGCCAAGCAGGGCATCCTGGCGTTCATGCGCACGATGGATCCGACCACCGACAACGTCGGCCTGGCGGTGCTCCCGCCGGCTCCCTCGTCCGCGGCCGGGTGCAGCGCGACCGCCAGCAATGCCTACGACTCGCCCAGTGCCGCCTACGTACTGGTTCCGCTGAACGCCGACTATGCCTCGACCCAAGGCAACCTCAACTCGGGCAGCGAGCTGATCTCCACCATCAACTGCGTCCAGGCGGGGGGCCAGACCGCCTACGCCAACGCCCTCGAGGCGGCCCAGGACGAGATCGACGCCGACGGTCGCGACGGCACCCAGAAGGTCATCATCATCCTCTCCGACGGAGCCGCCAATAAGGGTCCCGGCTACCTCGCACCCACCAGCCCGTACCGCACCAACCCGTGTCAGACGGCCGTGGACATCGCCGGCGACTCCAAGGCCAAAGGCGTGCTGATGTACTCGATCGCCTACGACGTCTCCGGCGACGGCGCCCAGGCCTGCATCGCCGACCGGGGCTCGATCGTCGGCGGCAAGACGGTGACCGGGAACACCCCGGAGAGCCCCGCGATCCAGGGAGACGAGGCGCTGCAGGAGATCGCGTCTCCGGGCAACTACTACGCCCAGCCCGAGCCGGTCGCGCTGACCAACATCTTTCTCGCCATCAGCGCTGACATCGCCAGGGGCACCAGCCGCATCAACGGCTAGCGCTTCTGCGAAATTCGCGAGCGGTGCTGCCGATCGTTAGGCGGTAATGCAACGACCCCAGCCGGATCGTTGCACCCGCCCAGATGCGCGAACACCTCTCACCGACTGACCTCGATCTCGCAAGCTCAGAGCGCCCCGCTCAGATCCTGGCGTTCCTCTTCATCGCGCTCGCGCCGTGCCCGCTGATCGGGCATCTACTGCTGCCCGACCCGCGCCGATCGGCGTCGCTGGAGCAGATTGCGCTGCTGACGCTGCTGTACGCGATCACCGGCCTGCTGTTCTCGCGCATGCGCTGGCGGTCGACCGACGTGCGTCTGGTGGTGGGAGTTCCCGGGCTGTGCATGCTCGCACTCCTGGGCACGATCCTGATCATGGGTGTCTCCCCCAACCCCAACGACATCTTCACCTTCCTGGCCGGGGCGACCCTGATCCCGATCGCGGTCGGACTGACCCAGCGCCGGGGACACGCCACGGTGGCCGCCGGTCTGACAGTGCTGGCGACGCTGGCAGCGGCAGAGACGCGCAGCGGTGTGCACGTCGACCAGATCGTCGCGTTCACCAGCTTCGCCGCATCGGCCGTCGCCGGCGAGACCGTCGCCCAGGGACGACACCAATACCGCTCGGCCTTGAACGGACTCTCGCGACTTGCCTACGTGACCCAGCGGATCTCCGCCACCGAGACACCCCAAACCGCGGTTGAGCTGGCGGTGCACGCCGCCCGCGAACTGACGGACGGCCGTGCTGCTGCGGTGGTCTCGAACTCCGAGGGCTCGATCCAGATTGCATCCAGCGCCCCGTCGTTCAACCTCTGGAAGGTGCAGGAACAGCGAGCTGTCGCAGAGGGGCGGTGGGATGAGCAGTGGACGCGTGAGATCGCAGCCGATCCCCCCGGCCGGTCACTGACCGTCGTGGATGGACGCGCCCAGGGCGGTCAGCTGAGACTGGATCTGCTGACCCAGACGCTGTCCGAGCACCTGATGCGCCTGGAGCTGGTCGACCGGCTTCAACAGGAAGCACTCAGCGACGCGCTCACCGGCATCGGCAACCGGCGGGCGGCCATGCATGCGCTGGCCGCGCTGGCGCCCGACGACGCCATCGTGCTGATCGATCTCGACCACTTCAAGCAGGTCAACGACGTTCACGGCCACGATGCGGGCGACCTTGAGCTGCAGTCGCTGGGACGATTCCTCGCCGAGCAGGTACGCCACGACGACCGCGTCTTCCGGTTCGGCGGTGAGGAGTTCCTGATGCTGCTCGGCGGCAGCGACTCGACCGCCTTCATCACCCGGCTGCAGGGCGACTGGGCGGCCCGCGGCCAGCTCACGACGCTCAGCGCCGGACACGCGGTGCATCAACGTGGCGACGATCCTCGAGCGACGCTGAAGCGCGCCGACGAGGCGCTTTACCGCGCGAAGCGCGCGGGACGCAACCGCGTCGAGTTCGCGGCCTGATTCATTGTTGTTGAGTTGCGGGAGCTACGCGGCCAGCTCGTCGTCGAGCAGCTGCGACTCGGTGGACGACACCGAGTCGTCCTCGAAACCGTCGGCTGCCCGAGGCTGACGCCGGCGCCACACGATCAGCGCGGCCATGGCCGCCAGACCGAGAACAGCGACCACCGCACCTCCGGCAAGCGCCGAAGGCCGCGGGACTGATCCGCCCGAGCTGCTCGCCAGAGCAACCGACGGAACCGCCATCGTCAACGAGAAGGTCGCGCATGCGTACGCCGCAGCGCGAAAAGGAAAACGACCCATGTTCGTGAATATCGGCACCGCCTCACGACGGCGAAAGGGTGATTCTGTGCCGACAGGTGCGGCTGCGACAATCCACGCATGTCATCACTCCCGCAGCCGGCGCCGAGCGAGCCGCCCGGATCGCTCGTCGATCAGCTGCTGGAGTACGCCCGGCACGTGCTGGCTGCCGACCACACGGTGCTGTTCGAGGTCGACCCTGCCACCAACACCGTCGCAAACCGTGCGTGCAACGGCGTGCTCACGCCGGCCGAGGTCAGCCAGGTGGACACACCGCTCCCGCTCTCCAACTTCCTCGATCCTGCCGGCGTCGAGCTCTTGCTCACGTCCACGGTTCCGTCGGTGCTCGAGCGGCGGTCACCCACCACTCCACCGGGAGTGCGCGCCTACCTCGAGCGGATCGGCTCCGCTCGCGCCCTGGTCGTGCCGGTGCCGTTTGCATCACCCCGGAAGCTGTTCTTGGAGGTCCACTACAGCCGCCGGACTCGCACAGTCACCGCAGAGGACGTCGCCGAGGCGGTGACGTTGGCACCGATGCTGGGGTCGGCTCTGACCAGCACCAACCTGGTGGCGGAGAACACCCGGCTGCTGGAAGATGCACGGCGGGCGGCGGAGGCGCTGGGGGCATCAGAGGCACTCCTGCGCGGCCTGATCGACGGTCTGCCGGGATACGCCTATCAATGCGACGTCGACGGCGACACGATCTTCACCAGCGCGCAGCTGGGAACCATGCTCGGGATTCCACAAGAGCGCTGGCGGCGCACGCCGGACGAGTTGTGGGCCTCACACCTCCACCCTGACGACAGCGAACGTGTGCAGGCCGAGTGGCAACGCGCCATCCGGGATCAGCGACCGCACGACAGCGTGTACCGCATGCTCAACTCCAAGGGCGACTCGGTGTGGGTGCGAGATCGCGAATCGATTGTGCGAGATCCCGACGGGACGATGCGATTGCGAATCGGGATCGGGTTCGATATCACCGGCGAGATCGACGCCCGCCGCGCGCTCGAGCAGTCAGAGCGCCGCCACCGGTTGCTGATCGAGCAGATCCCGGCTGCCAGCTACGTCCGCCACCCGGACGGTGAGACGCTCTTCATCAGCCCTCAGATCGAGGGAATCCTCGGGTATGACCGCCGCCGCTGGACTGCCGAGCCGCAGTTCTGGCGCGACTACATCCACCCCGAGGATCGTGATCGTGTGATCGTCGCCTATCTCGACGCGATCGCCGACGGGGTCGAGTTCGAGGCGGAGTACCGGGTGGTGACGGTGACCGGAGCGATCCGCTGGCTGGTGGATCGAGCCACCGTTCTCAGCGACGAGTACGGGGAGCCGTACCTCGTTCAGGGCGTTGCGTACGACGTCACCGAACGCAAGCACTCCGAACACGAGAACGCGCAGCTGCTCGACCGCGCGCTGACCGCTGTTCGCGAGCGGGACGAGGCGCTCGCCCTGCGTGACGCCGTGTTCGCCAACTCTCCGGTCGGTATCGCGCTGCTCGACACCGACCTCCGCTACGTGCGGGTCAATCCCGCCTTGGCGGCCCTTCAGAAGCTGGACGCGGTCGGACGCACCATCCACGAGGTGCAGCCGGACCTGGCCGTGGTGTGCGAGCCGCTCCTGCGAAAGGTTCTGGGAACGGGCGAGTCGCTGATCACCCATGAGATCTCGGGGCGCACCACTGCTGACCCCGAGCGTGAGAGCCACCTGCTGACGAGCATGTTTCCCATCGGAAACGGATCCGAGCCGCCGGTCGGCGTCGGCATGATCATGCTCGACATGACCGAGCGACGCCGTACCGAGCAGGCGCTCGCCGAGAGCGAGCGCCACCGTCAGTCGGTGGTGGCGTCCATGCTGCGATCTCAGGACGCCGAGCGAGCCCGGATCGCAGTCGAACTGCACGACGACACCATCCAGGTGCTGACCGCCTGCATGCTCTCCCTCGACCAGCTTACGAATGCTCTGCAGCGAGGCGACAGCGCCTCGGCCGAGCGCAGCGCGCTGACCACCCGATCGATCCTGGGAGAGGCCACGGAGCGCACCCGCCGGCTGACGTTCGACATGCGTCCCCAGGTGCTGCAGGCCCGCGGCCTCTCAGCGGCAATCCGCGACTCCGCCGAGCGAGCGGCCGCCGACGGCGACTTCGAGGTCGTGGTCAACACCCGGCTTGTGCGCTACCAGGAGATGACCGAGACCCTGGTCTACAGAACCGTTCGGGAGCTGCTGGCCAACGTGCGCACCCATGCGCACGCGCGGCAGGTGCGGGTAACTGCGATCGACCGCGGAGATGAGGTGTACGGGCACGTGATCGACGACGGTTGCGGCTTCGACCCCGAAAACCTGCACACCGCAGGTCAACCGGGAATGCATTTCGGCCTCGACGCGGCCGGTGAGCGAGTCCGGCTGGCGGGCGGAACGTTCGACATCACATCGTCGCCCGGCGCCGGGACGACGGTCAGCTTCACCGTGCCGGCCGGTAAGCTCGAACGTCTGTGAGCCACCCCGTTCGTACCATCGCCGTGGTGCTCGGCGTCGCCGCCGTCGCACTCGTGATCACCGCCTGGAGCACGCGGCCGCAGAGCTCGCTCGCGCCGGGCGTTCGCCCGCTGCTGGCGTCGAGCTTCGAAGGCCCGCCCACTTGGGGATTCCAGTCGGCGGTCGGCACGGTCGCGACCACCGATCGCTGGAGCCATATCGGCAAGCGCTCGCTGCTTGCAGGCGCGAGTGGAAACTCGCCTGCCTACGTGACGTCACCGCTTCCGGGCGAGGCCGTTTGGGGCCGCTTTTGGCTGCGCGTGCAGCATCGGCCGGAGGCCGGAGCGACGGTGGTGATGGCCGTGACCGGCGACGGCGGTGGGATGTTCCTCAAGCTGCAGGCCGACGGCCGGGTGGCGCTGGTGCTGGGAGGCGGCAGGGTGGTGGGGCGCTCGGCCGCGCCGCTGACCCCGGGAGTGCCGTACCTGGTTGGGTGGACGTGGCCCGCACCGTTGGTGAAGCTCGTGTCTGTGCACGGGCTCCTGCTCGCCCGCTTGGCGGGCCCAGCGCAGTCCGGCGCGGCGACCAGGCTCAAGCTTGGGATTGCCGACCGCAACCCCACCCGCCGGGCTGTCGAGATCGACAGCGTCGAGGTGTGGCCCGGATAGGCGATCCGGCAGGGTTCAGACCTTCTCGCGTGACCCGTCGAGCAGCGCCGCGACCGCCAGCACGAACACGATCGCCGTTCCCAGAGTCGCCATCTCGATCAGCACGAACGCCTGCTCGGAGGCCTGGCCGGTGAGCCAGAAGAAGACGGTGGCGGTGGCGGCGAACACCAGCGCCGCGATTCCGCCGAGCAGGGCCATCGACTTCGCCAGCCAGAAGGCGGCGGCCGCGGGCTGGCCCGGCCCCATGCTCATGGGGATCGCAAAGCCGGCCGCGACGATGCAACCAAACGCAGCCAAGAACACCGTTACCGCGGAGGCCTTGGCGATATCCCCCAAAAGGACGACCACCATGGTGGCCACGATCATATGCAAACGGCGGCAATTCTGCCGGGTCATCGCGTAACTCCACCCAGCCTGCCCGCCAACCCCCCGCAATTGGGTGGGGTCAGGTCAGTTGTGGGTGTGCTTCTTGGGCTTGGCTCCGGCCGCCGCTGCTCCCTGAACCCGACCGGCCGCCAGGCCGGCGGCGTACCCAGACCGGTAGCCCTGGGCTCGGCCCGCGGTGAGGCCGGCCGCCTTGCCGCGACGCAACCCCTTGTGCAGCCCCAGCCGCAGCCCGATCATGCGGCCCTTGGCATAGGCGTGGTTGCGGGCGGTCTGCTCGGCTGAGATCCGGCCCTGGGCTTGGCCCGCGGCCAACCCCGCCTGGTAGGCGTTCTCGCGGATCGCCGCCGGCGACGGTCCCGTGCTGGTCCCCAGCGACCAGGCCGCCACCCCTACGAATGTTGCAACCGTCGCCGAGAGCACGAACGCGAGCATCAGCCCGGCGATACTCAGGCGCGGCAGCGACACCGTGGATCTGGAAAAGGTCTCAAACATGACAGTTGGCGATGCTGGGATCGCCTTGAGAGGTTCTCCGCCGGCCCTGCCGATCCTGCTACACGCCGGGGCGTGCCAGCGCGGCGTCGATGCGGGCGAGCGACTCCCGCTCCCCCAGCAGCTCGAGACTCTCGTACAACCCCGGCGAAACCGTGCTGCCGGTGACTGCGACCCGCACCGGCGCGTACAGCACCCGAGGCTTCAGCCCTTCGCTCTCGCAGGCCGCTCGCAGCGCGGCCTCGATCTGATCCGCCCGCCAGGACTCGACGGCCTCCAACTGCGACCGGGCAGCTGCCAGGGATCGGACAGCGTCGGGCGTGGCACTCACCTTCGCCCATGCATCGGGGTCGACCTCGACCGGCCCGAACAGGAACCCGCACATAGGCTCGAACTGGTCGAGCACGCGCAGCTTCTCCTGCACCAGCGCCGCTGCTTGACGAACCCGGTCAGGCTGGGCGGCGAGCGGGGACCCGCGCCACTCGAGGTGCTCGAGTACCGCGTCGGCGAACGTCTCGGGCGACATCGCCCGCAGATGCTCGCCGTTCAGCCATTCCAGCTTCTCCACATCGAACACGCCCGGAGCAGACGTGATCCGCTCCAGCGTAAACCGGGCCACAAGCTCGTCTCGGGTCATGAAATTGGTGTGGTCGTCAAAGCTCCAGCCGAGCAGCGCCACATAGTTGATCAACGCGTCGGCCACCACACCCCGATCCCGAAACTCTTCCACCGACACCGCGCCGTGACGCTTGGACAGGCGCTTGCGGTCGGGGCCCAGCACCATCGGCAGGTGGCAGTAGATGGGAGGCTCCGCACCCAGCGCGGCGTAGAGCGCCAGCTGCCGGGGTGTGGATGACAGCAGATCCTCCCCGCGGATCACATGCGTAACACCCATGTCGATGTCGTCGAACGGATTGGCGAACTGATACGTGGGCGACCCGTCGGTGCGCATGATCACGTGATCTCCCAGCAGCGCGTTGTCCCACTCCACGCGACCGCGAACGACGTCGGTGATCGCGGTGACACCGGTTTCAGACACCTTCAAGCGCAGCGCAAAGCTGCGACCTTCGGCCTCGAATGCGGCCCGCTGCTCAGCGGGGAGGTAACGGCAGCGACCACCGTAGATCAAAGGCAGATTCTCGGCACTGCGCCGCTCCCGCTCCTGCTTGAGCTCGTCGGCGGTGCAATAGCAGCGATACGCGTGACCACTCTCCTCCAGCGCGGCGGCGGCGGCGCGGTAAAGATCGAACCGCTCGGTCTGGCGATACGGCCCCGCGTCCCAGTCGATTCCAAGCCACCCGAACACCCGCAGGGCCTGCTCGATCGCAGAATCGGTCGAACGCTCCGTGTCGGTGTCCTCGAAACGGAGCACAACGCGCCCGTCCCCGCCACGCGCGAACAGCCAGTTGTACAGCATGGTGCGAGCGCTGCCGACGTGCAGGAGACCGGTGGGGCTGGGCGGCAGGCGAACGACGGGACTGGTCACGAAGGCACGATACGGCGCCGGTACGATGCCGCGATGCACTTCGGAGGCCATCTCTCAACCGCCGGCGGCCTCGACACCGCAGTGGGACGGGCGCAGGACCTGCACGCGACCGCCCTGCAGATCTTCACCCAGAGCCCGCGTATGTGGAAGCACCCGGATCCCAACCCGGAGGTGGCCGCGCGCTTTCGCAAGCGTCGCTCGCAGGCCAGGTTGGCGAGTGTGATGTGCCATGCCACCTACCTGATCAACCTCGGCACGTCCGACCGGGTGATCCGGCGAAAGTCGATTCAGGCGCTCTCCGACACCCTCACCACGGCCCACATGATCGACGCCGATGGGGTTGTGTTTCACCTGGGAAGCCATCTCGGCAAGGGCTTCGGCCGGGCACTGCCACGCACCGTCAAGGCGATCGAGACGGTGCTGGAGATGCGCCCGGTGGTACCCGCACACGGCTTCTGATCGAGAAAATCCGCAGGCACGGGCGGAACCATGGGAGTCACCCTCGAGGAGTTGGAGCAGGTGTTCGACGCGCTCGGCGGGACGAAATCCGTCGGGGTGTGCCTGGATACCTGCCATCTGTACGCATCCGGCGTGGACATCACCGACCCCGAACGGGTGGACGACCTCCTGAGCGAGGCCGATGACCGCTTCGGGCTGGAGCGGCTTGCCTGCCTGCACGTGAACGACTCGGCCATGCCGCTGGGCTCCAACCGTGACCGGCACGCAAATGTCCGGGCCGGCCTGATCGGTGCCGGGATGGCCACCATCCTGGGCCACCCCCGACTGCAGCAGCATGCCCGCGATCATGGAGACCGCCGGCGCCGGTGACGGGCCGGATGCCGAGCAGATGGCCGCGATCCGGCGGCTGCATCGAAACGGCGTGCGCCGGTGGGCTCGTCGTGCATGACATCGGCGCGTCCCGGCCGCTTCCCGGCGGCGAGCTCAGCTTTCGCTACACCCGCAGCGGCGGCCCCGGCGGTCAGCACGTCAACACCTCCTCGACCCGGGTGGAGCTGACCTTCGACCTGGAGCGCAGTCCCACGTTGACCACGGCCGAGAAGGGGCGGGCGAGACGACGACTGCGATCGCGCCTGGACAGCGAAGGCAAGCTGCGGATCGTCGCCTCGGACGAGCGCAGCCAGGCGCGCAACCGAGCGCTGGCGATCGAGCGGTTTGAGCACACGATGCGGGCAGCGCTGAAGCCGCCGCCGCCACCCCGCCGTCCCACCAAGCCCACCCGCAGCGCTTCGGAAGCACGGCTCCGTGCCAAGAAGCGCGACGCCACCCGCAAGCGCGAGCGACAGCCGCCCTCCAGCGACGACGGATGAGGTAGCGTCACGTCGTAGATGGCGGATTTTGACGGCAGCGAGTGACGTGACCGGCAACGTTTGCCGGGTTCCGGCGGCTGCAAGGCGGCGCGCTGCTGCGTCCTCAGTCGCGTCAATACTGATGGTATCGACGCTCCCTGCGTCCTCGCATCGCTTGCCTTTCGCTCGCCGTCGACACCACCAACGTTACCGGTCACATCACTAGGGCGCTGGTCACGGGCGGCGGTAGCGGCATCGGCGCGGCGATCGCCCGTCGGCTGGCGAGCGACGGCGCCGAGGTTTGGGTGATGGGTCGCCGGCAGGAGGCTCTGCTGGAAGACTCCGACCACGCCATCGTCGGAGATGTGAGCGTGCGCGATGACTGCAGCAGGGCGATCGCGGAGTGCGGCCCGCTGGACATCCTGATCAACAACGCCGGCGTCGGCGACGCGGACTGGGAGCGGACGCTCGCGATCAACCTCACGGGCGCCCACGTGCTGGCGGAGCTCGCCGCCGACGGGTTGTGCGACCGTCGCGGCGCGGTCGTGAACGTCGCTTCGATGGGAGCTATCCGGGCCCACCCGCGCGACAGCCAATACGGCGTCTCCAAGGCCGGCCTGCTGCAGCTCACGCGGTCACTGGCGGTTCGGCTCGGCCCCCATGGCGTGCGCGTCAACTCGGTTTGCCCCGGCTGGATTCGCACGCCGATGGCGGACGAATCGATGTTGATGTTCGATCCCGATCCGGAACGCGGCTACGAGCTGGCGACCCGGTACACACCGCTGAGACGCCCCGGCACCTGCGACGAGGTGGCGGCCGCGGTGGCGTTTCTGGCGTCCTCCGAGGCCTCGTACATCACCGGCGCGATGCTCACCATCGACGGCGGGGCGTCGGTGGTTGACGTCGGCATGCTGCCCGGCGACCGACCCTGAGTTTCAGGAATCGCCGACGATCACGCGGATCGCGGGCTGGGAGGCGGGCAGCTCATGGAACTCGGGGTTGATGCACCCCAGCGGATCCTCGCGGTCCTGGAGTCCCGCTCCACCGCTGCCGGACACACCGGAAGGGGCTGACGAGCGGCCAGCACCGCCCCGAGCCGCCGCGCCGGTGGCGAGACGCGCGCCGCAGCA
>CAVSFZ010000024.1:0-25910 GCA_963727235.1 uncultured Actinomycetes bacterium | reverse complement strand
CCGCACCAGCACCCGCTGCACCACCCCGTGGGCAGCGGCGATCCGGTCGAGCTGATCGAGCTCCCCCGAGTGATCCAGCACCACCAAGCCGCAACCGGCCCGTACCGCCGCATCCAGATCGGCATCGGACTTCGTCGTTTCCGTGCACGATCACCGCCGCCGGATCGGCACCGGCGGCAAGCGCAGCGGCCAGCTCCCCCTCCGAGGCGACGTCTGCGCCGACGCCCTGGGCCAACACCTCGCGCAGCACCCCCACGGTCGAGTTGGCCTTGCAGGCAAACACCGCTCGCGCAGCACCCGGGTAGGCATCCAGGGCATCGACATATGCCTGAGTGCGAGCCCGCACGGCATGGCGGTCATACACCTGCAGCGGCGTCCCGTACTCCCGCGCCAGATCGGCCATGTCCACCCCGCCGACGCGCAGGCGGCCGTCCACCACCTCGGCTGTTTGGGGCAGGATCTCCATCACCCGCGATGCTATCCGCCGCCGGGGCAGGGGCGCTCCACGGTGGTCGCCGGGTATTCTCCCGGCCGTGTCCAAGCGAGTACTCATCGTCGGTTGGGACGGCGCCGATTGGGAGATCCTCGACCCGATGCTCGAGGCCGGAGCGCTACCGAACCTGGCCGCGCTGATCGCGCGGGGCCATCGCGGCGTGTCGCGATCGTGCATCCCATCCCATTCCTGGGCGGCCTGGCCGACGTTCCTGACCGGTGTCGATCCCGCCGGTCACGGGGTGTTCGACATCCTCGAGCACAAGCCGGGCGCAAGCCGGCGGCTGCCGGTGTCGTCCCATTCGATTCTGGCGCCCACCTGGCCACAACGGATGACCGAGGCCGACAAGACGACGCTGCTCGTGAACGTGCCGCTGACCTATCCGGCACCCGAGATCAAGGGTGTCGCGATCGCCGGCGGGGTGATTCCCGGCAACACCGCCTTCAGCCACCCGCCCGAGGCCGGCCCGGCGGTCGACTGGCCGATCAACGGCGGTTCCTGGACGACGTTTCGTGGTCGCCCGGTGGAGCTGGTCGACGACGTCGAGCGCGTCACCCAGGCGCGGGCCGAGGCGATGCGCACCCTGATGGACACCAACGAGTGGGACGTGGCCTGCATGGTGTTCGTCTCGCCCGATCGCATCCAGCACTGCCTGATGGAGTACATCCATCCAGGCCATCCCGACTTTCCCAAAGCGTCACAGACGCCCACCGCCGACCGTGTCCGCGGCGTCTACCGGCTGCTCGACCGTGAGCTGGGCACGCTGGTCGAACGCACCGGCCCGGACGACCTGATCATGCTGATGTCCGATCACGGCCACCAGCCGGTCACCCGGGCGCTGAACATGAATCGGGTGCTGCAGGAGCTCGGCTACCTCAAGCTGGCGCGCGGGTCGGGCCTGGTCGGATTGCTGGCCTGGGGCCGGCTCCGCTCGATCGCGCGAGTCGTCTACGACAAGCTGGGGCTGCACGGCAAGGTGGCAGTGCCCACGCCCGCCCCCGACTGGGCACACACCCGCGCCTACACCAGCGTCGTCTCGACCGGCGAGGGCGTCTCGATCGCGCTCCAGGGACGCGAGCCCGAGGGAATCGTGCCGCCCGAGCAGTACGAGCAGGTACGGGACGAGCTGGCCGAAGCGCTGCTGGCATTCACCGACCCCGAGACCGGCGCACACCCGATCAAGTCCGTGCGACGCCGCGAGGAGGTACTCCACGGCGCCTACCTCGACCGCGCCCCAGACCTGCTGCTGGAGGCCGCCCCGCTGTATTCGCTCACCCACGCCCGCGCGCTGGTGGAGCCGGCCGACTGGCTGTCGGGCGACCACCGTCCCGAAGGGGTGTACGTCGCCACCCAGTCCAGCCTGACCACCGCCCGCGGCGAGGAGATCTCGCTCCAGGACTTCGCCGCGATGATCCTGGCCGAAGCCGGCGTGGGATCCGGGCATTCGACCGAATCCGGAATCAGCCAGGAGCCCGTCTACAGCGATGAAGAGCAGGCCGAAGTGGAGCAGCGCCTGCGCGAGCTCGGATACCTCGAGTGACCGCGCCCCGCTCCGGGGGCGACCATCGCACGATCCTGACCGGCACGATCGCCAACGTCGTCGGCCTGTTGGTTGGAGTGGCGGCGGCCTTCGGCGTGCAGGCGCTGCTCGGGCGAGGGCTCCCCTCGGGTGGGCTGGGTGTCGTCACACTGGCGGTTCAGGTCGCGTTCGTGGCTTCGGCCGGCGGCCGGTTCGGCATGGACATGACCGCCATCCGACGGGTCGCAATCGACTCTTCCGACGATCAGACCGCCCACCTGCGCAGCCTGATCGACCGCGCCACCCTGATCGCGATCGCGGCGTCCACCCTGCTGGCCGTGGTGGTGGCCGCGGCCGCGCTTGCCAGCGACCAGTACCACACGGTCGCAGTGGCGGCCACGGCCATCCCCGCGATCGCCGCCGCCAATGTGTACCTCGGAGCCAGCCGAGGGCTGCGCCTGATGAAACCCACGCTGTGGGTGTTTTGGATCGGCCAGCCGGTGCTGTGGATCGCCACCGCGGGTGTGGCGATCGCCCTCGGTGGCGGGATCAACGCCGCCGCCGCCTCGTACACGGTCTCGTGGGTGGTGGCTGCGATCGCGGCGCGGATCTGGTGGATGCGGCTGTCTGCCGGCATGGGCGATCAGCGGGCGACCCGCGAGCAGGTGCGTGAGGCGCTCCGCTACGGCCTGCCGCGAGCGCCGTCGGCACTGTTCGCGCAGGCCCTGTTCTGGGCCGACCTGTTCGTGTTGGGGCACTACATCCGCGGCCAGAAGCTGGACGCCTATGCCGCCGCCGGCCGCGTCTCCCAGGTGTTGCTGCTGTTCGTGGTCTCGACCAGCCTGATCTTCTCGCCGTTTGCGGCCGAGCTGCACGCTCGCGGCGACACCGAACGGCTCGACCATCTGTTCAAGGATGCAACCCGGTGGGCGGTGGCTGCCACCCTGCCGATCCTGATCGTCCTGTTCGTGGCCGCCGACGACGTCCTGCGGGTATTCGGGTCGGGCCTCCAGGTCGGCTCCACGCCGCTTCGGATCATGCTGGTCGGCCAGGCCGTGAACGTCGCCACCGGAAGCGTCGCAGCCGTACTGATCATCGTCGGCCGCACCGGCCTCGATCTGGTCGACAACCTGGTCGCAAACATCCTGCTGGTGGGGATCGCGCTGCTGCTGGTGTCCCGATATGGGCCGACCGGCGCTGCCATCGCGTCAGCGGTGGCGATCGCTGGAGTCAACCTGCTGCGGGTCGCCCAGGTGAACCGGCACGTCAAGATCCAGCCCTTTGCCCGCTCCCAGCTGCCGCTGGCGGTGCCGGCCCTGGTGTGCCTGGCGGTGGCGCTGGCGGTGCACCGGCTGACCGGCGATCTGGTGTGGTGGGTGACGCTTCTGGCGACCGCCGGTTCTGGCATGATCGCCTACGCACTCTTGATCGTGCCCGCCCTCCCGGCAAACGAACGAACGGTGATCCGTCGGCGACTGCGCGCCGTCAGCCGCAGCTCCCCGTAGTATCTGCCACAACCAATCGACCTTTGGAGCACCTGAACATGCGCGTACTCATCCTCGGTGGCGACGGGTATCTCGGCTGGCCCACCGCAATGCGATTCTCCGGCAAGGGCCACGATGTCGCCGTCGTCGACAATTTCAACAGGCGCCGCTGGGTCGAGGGCCAGGGAGGCGATTCGCTGACACCGATCGCGACGCTGACCGAGCGGGTGGCCGCATGGCGCGAGGTCTCAGGGAAGACCATCGACGTGCACGTGGGCGACATCGCCGAGGGCACGTTCGTGTCCGACATTGTGCGCGACTACGCCCCCGACACGATCATCCACTACGGCGAGCAGCCGTCGGCGCCGTGGTCGATGCAGTCGATCGACAACGCCGTGGAGACGCAGCAGGGCAACGTGATCGGCTCGCTCAAGCTGCTCTGGGCGATGCGCGAGCACGCCCCTGACGCGCACCTGATCAAGCTCGGGACGATGGGCGAGTACGGCACGCCCAACATCGATATCGAAGAAGGCTTCATCGAGATCGAGCACAACGGCCGCCGCGACGTGCTGCCCTTCCCCAAGGTACCGGGATCGCTCTACCACCTGTCCAAGGTGCACGACTCGCACAACCTGCACTTCGGCTGCCGCGTGTGGGGCCTGCGGGCGACCGATCTCAACCAGGGCGTGGTGTACGGCATCGAGACGCCCGAGACCAAGCTGGACGACCGGCTGGCGACCCGATTCGACTATGACGAGTCGTTTGGCACCGCACTCAACCGGTTCTGCGTGCAGGCCGTGATCGGACACCCGCTGACGGTGTACGGCAAGGGCCACCAGACCCGCGGGTTCCTCAACATCGTCGACACGCTGCAGTGCGTCGAGCTGACCGCGGACAACCCGGCAGGTGCCGGCGAGTACCGGGTCTTCAACCAGTTCACCGAGGTATTCACCGTGGCCGACCTGGCCGAGAAGGTGCGGCATGCCGGCGGGGAGATCGGTATCGAAGTGCAGGTCCAGAACCTCACCAACCCGCGGTTCGAGGCCGAGGAGCACTACTACAACCCGACCCACACCCGGCTGCCCTCGCTGGGACTTCAGCCGACCTTGCTTTCGGAGACGCTGATCGAATCCACGCTGGGCGTCATCGACCGCCACAAGTCCCGCGTAATCGCCGGCGTGATCGACCCGTCCACCCGGTGGCAGTCGCCGCTGGCAGGTCAGCCGGCCCGGTAGCCCCGTGGGGTTGACGCCACTTCGATGGTTGGGGCTGATCGTCGCGATCGTGTTCGCCGTCCTGTCGATCCGCTCCTACCGCCAGGGCAAGATCGGGAACGGCGACCTGCTGGTGCGGATGGTCGTGTTCGTACTCCCGCTGCTGGTGCTGTCGCTGGTGCCCGGGGCGCTCAGCTGGGTGTTCGACGAGCTGTCGTTCCGCAGGGGCGGCGGCCGCCAGATCATCGGCGCCACCGTGCTCGCGGTCGGCATCCTGTACCTGTTCGCGTTCACCCTGGCCGGCCGCAACGAGCGCGTCCGACGCGATCTCACGCGCCTGATCGAGAACCTTGCGCTGGAGCAGTTCCGCGGTACCGGCCACCCCGAGCAGTTCGCCGAAGGAGTGGCGGTGGTGGTGCCGGCCTACAACGAGGCCGACAACATCGGCCACGTGCTGTCGGCCCTGCCCGAGGAGGTGTGCGGCAAGGCGCTGCATGTGATCGTGATCGATGACGGCTCGTCCGACGACACCACCGACCGGGCGCGGGCAGCGGGCGCGGCGGCGGTACGGCTACCGCTCAACCGCGGGCAGGGCGCAGCGCTTCGCACCGGATATCGGCTGGCGCTGATCACCGGGGCAGACGTGGTGGTGACGATGGACGCCGACGGCCAGCATCAACCGTCAGAGCTGTCGCGACTGGTCGCACCGATCGTGGCCGACGAGGCCGACGTGGTCAACGGCTCGCGGGTGCTGGGCGACGCCGATCCGTCCCACGCCGCCAGGGAGATGGGCATCAAGCTGTTCGCCCAGCTGCTGTCGCTGCTGACCTGGAGCAAGATCACCGACCCGGCCTGCGGCTATCGGGCGGTGCGCACCGAGGCCCTGCGCGGCCTGGAGTTCCGCCAGGATCAGTTCCACAACTCCGAGTTCATCATCGAGGCCTCCAAGCAGAAGCTGCGCATGATCGAGGTGCCGGTCACGGTCGCCCGGCGGCTGTCGGGCACGTCCAAGAAGCCGGCGCACTTCCGCTACGGGATGGGCTTTGCCAATGCGCTGGTGCGAGCGTGGCTCCGGTAGCTCGCGGTCCGGTCGTCCACTGGGACGACGTCACCCCGCGCACGCGCGAGGTCGGCTACATCAAGGCCGACTGGTCGCACCTCGGCTACAAGGCCGGCAGCGTCACCGTCGGCGCCAACCGGCTGCAGATCCCGCCCGGCCGGATGCCCAACCCGCCCCACCTGCACGGAGCCGAGGAAGAGATCTTCTACGTGCTCTCGGGATCCGGGCTCTCATGGCAGGACGGTGAAACGTTCGAGGTGCGGGCCGGCGACTGCATCGTGCACGTGGCCAACACCAAGGCGCACACGCTCCGAGCCGGAGAGGACGGTCTGGATGTGCTGGCCTTCGGTCAGCGGGTTGCGGTGGAACTGTGCAACCTGCCCAGGGCGGAGACCGGCTGGCTGGGCCCCCGGTGGGTGCCGACAGCGGGACCGGATCCCTGGCACGCGGACGCCGAGCTCGGCCCGCCCGACTTCCCCGCACCCAGCGCTCGGCCGAGCAACATCGTGAACGTCGCCGACGCACACGTGACGGACGATCAGCGTGAGACGGTGGGCCGGAGGGTCAGGCGGCTGGGAGCGGAGGCAGGGTCGGTCAAAACCGGGCTGCGGCACGTCGAGGTGACTCCCGGCAAGCTCAACGGACCGCCCCACTGCCACTCGGCGGAGGAGGAGTTGATGGTCGTGCTGGGCGGGGAGGGAACACTGCTTCTGGGCGACGACGAGATCGCGGTGCGTGCGGGCAGCGTGGTATCGCGACCGGCCGGCACGGGGGTGGCCCATGCCTTCCGCGGCGGCGAGCAGGGACTCGAGCTGCTGCAGTACGGCACCCGCGAGACCAACGACATCGCCTACTTCCCGCGCTCCGGCAAGATCTCACTGCGCGGCATCGGCATCACCGGCAGGATCGAGCCGCTCGGGTTCTGGGACGGCGAGGAATGAGTGGCGCTCTCGAGAGCGCTACTCGGTGAAGTACTCCCAGGTGGCCCGCAGCCCATCGGCAAGCTGCACCTGCGGCCGGTAGCCGAGCCGCTCAAAGGCCTTGTCGACCAGCGAGTAGTTGCGCTGGATCTCCCCCGCCCGCGGTGGCTCACGCCGCACATTTGGCTCGCGCCCCGAAACCTCGCCCAGCTTCGCAACCAACTCGTTCAGGCTGGTCTCCACGCCGCTTGCCAGCTGAAACACCTCACCGCCGATGCCGGGTGTCACGGCGGCCCGCAACAGACCGTCGGCGAGATCGGTGACGAACACGAAGTCACGCGTCTGGGTGCCGTCCCCGTACACCACCAGCTCCTCGCCGGCCAGGATCCGGCGGATGAACAGCGGGATCACGTTTCCCTTGTGAGCCGAGCGCGGTCCGAACGCGTTCGAGAACCGCACCGCCACCGCCTCCAGCCCGTAGGCGCCGTGGAATGCGGAGCAGTAGGCCTCGCCCACGGCCTTGGAGGCGCCGTAGGGGGACAGCGGCGCGGTCGGCTTGTCCTCGCTCGCGGGGTAGGCGCCCGCGCCCAGCGGGGCATTTGAGGACGAGAACACAAACCGCGGCACTCCCGCGCGGTGTGCCGCCCAAAGCGCGGTCACGGTGCCGCGGGCGTTCACGTCGAAGTTCGCCAGCGGGTCTTCGACCGACTCGATCACACCGGCGCCCGCGGCCAGGTGAAACATGGCGTCGCACCCCTGGGCGGCCGCAACCAGCGCCTCGAGGTCGCGCACGTCGCCCTGCACGATCTCGGCGGCGGTGCCGTCCAGCAGACCGGCGCCGGCGCTCGACAGGTCGTCGAACACCCGCACCTGGTAGCCCCGCTCAGCCAGCAGCCTGACCAGCGTTGACCCAATGAACCCGGCCCCGCCGGTAACCAGCGCTTGACTCACCTAGCACCTCCATCGTGTTCACGGTCGTACTCCCAGCACGGAGCATTCTCGAACGCCCTCAGCCCGTCGCCGTCGTTGGCTCCCGGCTGCAGCCCACGTCGGAGCCGAGGCGCAGCCACCGCGATCACACCGCCGACCAGCGTGCCGAACGCGAACGTCCGCGCCGCCCGCCCGCGCTTCTTCTGCGTCGGCGGGCTCATGACGACTCGCGATAGGCGATGAATCCCGCCAGCAGGAGGCCGAGCACCTGCACGTACAGCCGCGGGTTCCCGCCGACGTGTGCAGCGATCACGATCGCGGCGCAGACATACGACCAGGCCGCTCCCGAGGCGGCGATCCAGCCGGTGGAGTTGGACCGGTAGTAGCCGCTGAAGCGAAGCGTCACACGACCGACCACCAGGCCGACGATGTAGGCCACGATCAGCGTGAAGAACCCAAGCCCCTGATATCCCGCATACGCCAGCAGGATGCCCAGCCCCGAGCCGGTCAGAAGCGCTGCGGCAACGGCCTTGGCGGCCTTGTCCGGGCGCAGGGTGACACGGGCCGATCGCGGCTGGCGAGCGCAGTCCCGGCACTTGATCCCGACCGGCGCCATCACCATGCAGTCGGGGCAGATGGGCTTGCCGCAGTTCGAGCACGACACGGCCGTCTCCACCTTGGGATGGTTGGCGCAATACATTGGTGAGGTGGTCTGAGACACCGTTTGCGAGTGTAACACCGGCCCCCACGGCAGCCCTCACCTGCTCACACCGCCCGAGCACGCACCGCCAGGTGGAGGGCAAGCCGCTGATCGGGGTCGTCCAGATCGAGGCCGAGCGTGGCCACGATCCGCTTGATCCTGTAGGCCACAGCGTTTCGGTGCAGGTGCAGCTCGCGACCGGCCGCCACCAGCGACCCGCCGTGGTCGAGGTAGGCGCGCAGGGTGCGGACGGCCTCGGCTGCTCGGCGGCCGCCGAGTGCATCCAGCGGTGCCAGCAGCTGCTCCACCGACGTCCGAGCAGCATCGTTGGCATACCACTCGACCAGCATCCGCTGGAGCCCGGCCGGATCGAACGCGTTGACCACACCGGCAGGGCCGGATTCGAGCGCTGAGCGGGCTTCAGCGTCGGAGCTGCGGAGACCGGCGAGGCCCGCGTGGGGCGTTCCCACACCGCACCTGGTCTCACCGCCCGCCGGCAGCGCCGCAATCACACGGCGGGCGGTCTCGGCCACGGCGGCTGTCCTGCGCTGCCCCGGCTCGGCGCTGTCCATCCGCACCAGCACGATGGCGGAGTCGAGCAACGCTGCGTGCCACACCCCTCCACCCGCCCGGGCCGTTTCCAGCGCCGCTCGCACCACATCCTCGTCCGACGCCTCCAGCTCGAGTCGCACCACGGTGTGCCAGCTGTCCACCGGCAATCCCAGCGACCGTGCCCGATCGGCCACCAGGCTGGTGCGATGCGGGGAGGCCAGCAGCAGCTCGGTCAGCACGACTCCGCGCGACCGGATCGGTGCGTCGACCCGGCGCCGCTCCTCCTGCTCCCAGCGGGCGCTGATCTCACCGGCGGTGACCAGCGCGAGCTGCCGCGCGACGCCCGGCGCACCCTGCGCGGGCGCATCCGCGGCCATCAGGTCCCGCGCCAGCTCGGCCACTCGCCGGGGGGATCGATCCTCGGAAGAGCGCAGCGCCGTGACGAAGGCCGAGGCGTCCATCAGCGCCTGGGCGGCGCCGGCGTCGATCACGCGGGTCACGTGCATGCACAGAGCGCCGACGTCCACGTCCGCGGCCGCGGCGAGCACCGCCGGCCCAGCCCGTCCGGCGATCGCACGCACGGTCGGCGACAACGGGCGCGGGGGGTCGATCAGCATGAGCACGGCGGCTCCGCGTTCCGAAAGCGTGCGAGTGGCGGAGTCGAGCCGGTAGCCGGAGACGTCGACCGCCCGGGCCAGCACCACGGCCGCCCCGGCGGAGACCCGCTCCAGTTGGCCGACGTGCTCGACCACCGACACCCCGGAGAGTTCGACCGCCGGAGCGTCGACCAGCCGCTCGAGCCCGAGATCAGAGGCGAACGCCATGGGCGTATTGTGCTCCTAGCACAAGTTCGATGTCAAGTTTGGCGTATTCTCCAAGCCCGGGTCGAGAAACCCGCGTACGCTGCTGGGGTGCAGCTCGACCACTCCAACCTCCCCCGCTTCGCCCGCGGCTGCGGCGTGCTCGGCACCGGCGGAGGAGGTGACACCTACGCGACCCTGCTCGGCGCGCTCCAAGCGGTTGAAGATCACGGCCCGGTCGCCGTGGTTGACCTCGACGACCTGCCCGATGACGCGCTGGTGATGCCGTGCGGAGGCGTCGGCGCACCCACGGTGTCACTCGAGAAGCTGGGTGGAATCACCGAAGGCGTCGAGCTGCGGGCGGCGGTGGAACGGATCACGGGTACGCCGGTGGCGGCGCTGATGTCGAGCGAGATCGGTGGCTCCAACGGCGTGCTCCCCGTCGCCTGGGCGGCCCACTGCGGTCTGCCCGTGGTTGATGCCGACGGCATGGGCCGCGCCTTCCCCGAGATTCCCCAGGTGACGATGGAGCTGGCGGGGGTCTCGCCGATCCCGGCAGTGATGGTGGACGAGCGCGGAAACAGCGTCGTCACCAGCCCGATCAACGGTGCCTGGGCCGAGCGGTTGGCACGCTCGATCGCGGTTGATTTCGGCGGAGCTGTGTCGTCTGCCGACTACCTCATGACCGCCGCGGTCGCCCGCACCGCGACCGTACGAGGGTCGATCTCGCGGGCGCTGGCGATCGGCGCTGCCCTGGAGGCGCCCGACCCGTTGGCGGCGCTGGTCGCAGAACTCGACGCGGTCGAGCTCGTCACCGGCAAGATCATCGACGTGCAGCGTGAGACCGTGGGCGGCTTCGCCCGAGGATCAGCGCTGGTGGAGGGCGTCGGTGACGATTCGGGGCGGCTGCTGCGGCTCGAGATCCAAAACGAGAACCTGGTGGCGATGGAGGACGGGCTGGTGCGAGCCTCGGCGCCGGACCTGATCACCGTGCTCGACTCCGCCACCGCCGACGCCGTCTCGACCGAGCTGCTGGCATACGGCCAGCGCGTGACCGTGGTGGCCTTCGCCTGTGATCCCGTGTGGCGCACTCCCGCCGGGCTGGCCCTCGCCGGGCCGCGCACCTTCGGCTACGACTTTGACTTCGTTCCGGTGGAGCAGCTGTGACCGGCCGCGAGCTCGACCTCCGTCTCGGCATCGACGTCGGCGGCACGCACACCGATGCGGTGGTGCTGGATCGGGATGACCGCGTGCTGGCCAAGACCAAGCAGCCGACCACGGCCGACGTCACCGCCGGGATCGTCGAGGCGATCGGGGCGGTGGTGGTCGCCGGCGAGGTCGACCGGGATCGCATCACCCACGTGATGCTCGGCACCACCCACGCCACCAACGCCGTGCTGGAACGGCGTGAGCTGCTGAAGGTGGCGGTGGTGCGGATCGGCGCACCCTCCACCACTCTCGTTCGACCGCTGTTCCCATGGCCGGCCGATCTGCGCACCACCGTGTCCGCCGGTGAGGCGGTGGTCGCGGGCGGGGTCGAGCTTGACGGCCGCGACATCGTCGCCTTCGATCCCGAGGCCACCGCCCGCTTTCTGGAGAGCGTCGCCGATACCGCCCAGGCGGTTGCGATCACCGGCGTGTTCTCTCCGATCTCCGCCCGCCAGGAGCTGGAGGCAGAACAGGTTGCCCGGCGTACGCTCGGACCTGACGTGCCGATCTCCCTCAGCCACGAGATCGGCTCGTTGGGCCTTTTGGAACGTGAGCACGCCACCGTGCTCAACGCGGCGCTGAACGCCGTCGCGCGGGCGGTGGCCTCGGCATTGCAGGCGGCCCTGGTGCGCCACAAGCTGGACGCGGTCGCATTCTTCGCCCAAAACGACGGCACGCTGATGGCGCTTGAGTACGCCGTCTCCCACCCGGTGCTGACGATCGGCAGCGGCCCCGCCAACAGCATCCGCGGCGCCGCGTACCTGACCTCCGCCAGCGATGCCCTGATCGCCGACATCGGCGGCACGTCGACCGACGTCGGCATGCTCACGGGCGGGTTCCCGCGCGAGACCGCCGCGGCGGTCGAGATCGGCGGCGTCCGCACCAACTTCCGCATGCCCGACCTGGTGACGATCGCGGTCGGAGGCGGCAGCGTGGTGTCGTCCGGCGCCGACGGGGTCAGGGTCGGCCCCGAGAGCGTCGGCTTCCGGCTGCACCGGCAGGCGCTGATCTTCGGCGGCAGCACCGCCACGCTCACCGACGCCGCGGTGCACGGCGGCCGCACCGACCTGGGCTCGCTGCCGGCCGGTGCTGACGCGAGCCTTCTGCGCCGCGGTCTCGAACGAGCCGACTGGCTGCTCGCCGATGCCGTCGACCGGATCAAGACCGCGGCCGGCGAGCCACCGCTGATCGTGGTCGGCGGCGGCAGCGTGATCATGCCCGATCGGCTGCCCGGAGTGGGTGAGATCGTGCGACCTGAGCACTTCGAGGTGGCCAACGCGATCGGCGCCGCCATCGCCACCGTCAGCGGACAGGTCGACCGGGTGTATGCCCTCAACGGCCGCAGCCGCGAGTCGGTGCTGGACGACGCCCGGGCGGAGGCGTGTGAGCACGCCGTGCGCGCCGGCGCGGACTCCACCCAGGTCGAGGTGGTGGCACTGGAAGAGGTACCGCTGGCCTACCTGACAACCCCCGCAATCCGCGTCCGCGCAAAAGCTGTGGGCCCGCTCTCGAGCGTCTGAGGAGGAACCGATGACCCGCCACACCATTCGTTCAAGGATCCGGGCCGCCGCGGCGGTGGCGATCATGGTTGCTGTCGCGGGCGCCTGCGGCGGCGGCTCAACCGGCGGCAGCTCGTCGAGCTCCGGCGGGATTCTGCGGATCGGCACCACCAACTCGGTCGACTCGCTCAACCCGTTTGTGGCGGTCAACCCCCAGGCGGTGAACGCATTCAGCATGGAGTATCCCCAGCTCGTGCAGTACTCGCGCGACCTCAAGCTGGAGGGCGACTGGGCCAAGTCGTGGTCGCACTCCGCCGACGGGCTCACCTGGACATTCCATCTGATCCCGAACACCACCTGGTCGGACGGCACCCCCATGACCGCAGCCGACGCCGTCTGGAGCGGCGAGACGGTGCTGAAGTACGCCGCCGGAGCCACCGCCCTGCGCGCGGGGGCGTTGGAAGGCGTCAAGAGCGTGACCGCCCCCAACCCCGCAACCGTGGTCATCACCTACAAACGGCCGGTCGGAAACGCGCTCTCGCAGCTGCAGCAGTTCTCCATCTACCCAAAGCACGTGTGGGCGTCCCACACCGGCAACGACGGCAAAGACCTCAAGGCCTATCAGGTGCAGGACGAGCTGCCCACGGTCGCCGGCGGCCCATACGTGATCTCGAAGTACGACGCCAAGGGCGTGACCGTGTTCAAGCCCAATCCGAACTTCTACGGGCCGGCATCGCACGCCCAGGCCGTGGCGCTCTCGTGGTACACCAACCCGACCTCGCTGGTGGCCGACATGGATTCCGGCAATCTGGACTTCATCGACCAGGTGCCGTTCGGGGCCGCCGACAGCCTCAAGAGCCAGCCGGGCGTGGCGGTGCAGCTGGGAGCCAACGGCGAGCTGCCCAGCATCACCTTCAACTCCAACCCGGCCAAGCCCAAGAACCGCGAGCTCCTGAACCTCGAGGTGAAGGAGGCGCTGGAGTACGCGACCCCCCGGGAGCAGATCGCAAACGTTGTCTTCAGCGGCTATGCCACCCCCTACGCCAACCTGATCTCCTCCCAGTCGAAGGGCGACGGGTGGGTGAACCCCGCGGTGCAGCCGCTGCCGCTGGACGTGGGCAAGGCCAACCAGATCCTGGACGGGCTGGGGTATGCGAAAGGCTCCGACGGGATCCGGGAGGTGCCGGCAACCGGCGGGAAGTACCCGCAGGCTGCCCACGAGATGAGCTACGGCGTGATCGTCCCCGGAGCGGGCACGCTCGACTTCAACGGCAGCCGCCAGTTCCAGATCCTGGCGACTGCGTGGGCGAAGGTCGGGGTCAAGCTGCATGAGATCCCCGGCGGCGACGCCGGCCAGGCCGTGGCGATGGAAACCGCGGGGAACTACACCAAGTTCGACCTCGCCACCTGGTACTGGATCGGCTACGTCGACCCCAACTTCATGCTCTCGATCCTGACCAAGGATCAGTGGGGCGGCTGGAGCGACACCGGGTACGACGACCCTGCCTACGACGCCCAGTACCGACAGCAGGCGGCCACCATCGACGAGCGCGCGCGGCGCGCGCTGGTGTGGAAGATGGAGGCCGAGATCGCAGCCACGCGCCCATACATCCAGCTGGTGGAGGAGCGCCTGATCACAGCGCACTCCACCGGCTGGACGGACTTCGCACCCAACGTCAACGGGTACTGCAAGTGCTACTACACCGATCCTCACCAGGTGGGCTGACCCTGCCGTATTCTCCCGGGGTCGAATGACTAGCACCCCGTGACCCGCCAACCCTCGGGACTCCTCGTGATCGCTCCGGAGGTTCAGCGAGCGCTGACCCGCTCTGAACCGGTGGTGGGGCTGGAGTCGTCGCTGATCGCGCACAACCTGCCGGCGGCTGTCGGGCCGGACGTCGCCCGCGAGTGCGAGCAGCGTGTGCGGGATGCGGGTGCGATGCCGGCCACCATCGCAGTCATCGACGGCCGGATTCACGTCGGCATCGACAGTGAGCAGATGCAGCGGCTCGCGGTCGAGCCGGAGGTGCGCAAGGTCGGCCCGCGCGACCTGGGCGCGGTCACCATTTCAGGGATGTGCGGCGCGACCACGGTCGCCGGCACGATGGCGGTGTGCCGGGTGGCCGGCGTGCACTTCATGGCGACCGCCGGGATCGGCGGCGCCCATCGCGGCTGGGCGACCTCGGGCGACATCTCGGCTGACGTGCTGGAGCTCGGGACGTCACCGGTGTGCGTGGTGTGCTCGGGCGCCCGCTCGTTTCTGGACACCGCGGCCACGCTGGAGCTGCTCGAGACGTACGGCGTGCCGGTGATCGGGTACCGCATCGACCACTTCCCGCTGTACTACGCACGCTCCAGCGGTCGTGAGCTGGTCGACCGGGCCGACGACGCCGAGACGCTGGCGGCCGTCACCGCCGCCCACTGGGCGCTTTCGCGCTCATCGGCGATCATCGTGGCAAACGCGATCGCCGATGAGGCGGCGCTGTCCGCCGACGAGCTCGAACCGCTGATCGCCGAGGCGATGGCGGCCGCCGCCTCGGCCGGAGTGCACGGCATCGACCTGACGCCGTTCGTGCTCCAGCGCCTGCACCTCGAGACCGGCGGGCGCACGCTGGCCGCCCACCGCCGGCTGGTTGCCGACAACGCGGAGCTGGCCGCGCAGATCGCGGCCGCCTACTACACGCGCTGAGCTACCCCCGGGGCTTGAGCACGTACAGCCGCCCGAACCCGACCACCACCAGCCGCCCTGCGGCGGCGATCGCCGGCGAGTACTTGCCGTCGTGGAACTGCCACACCAGCCGCCCGTTGCCGGGGTTGTAGGCATACACATGGCCGGAGACGCTGCCGCTGGCGCCGCGGTCGGCGACGTACACCAGCGGTCCGATCACGACCGGCGAGGACAGCGTGTTGTAGGCCAGCTGGTGGCGCCACAGCTCGCTGCCGGTGCGGGCGTCGAGGGCGACGAACGTGCCCAGCGACGAGGTGGCGAACACCCGGCCGCCGGCGACTGCGGGAGAGCCGTACGCCCACCCCGGCAGCGTGGTCGACCACGCCTCTTCACCCGAGTTGGCGTCGAACGAGTACACCTTGCCGTCGGTGTTGCCGACGTACACGCGGCCGTAGGCAACCGCCGGTGTGGAGTAGAAGCCTCCCGAGCGATAGCCGCTGGAAAGGCCGGCCGTCTGCTTGCGCCAGATCAGCCCGCCGGTGTTGGCGTTGAGGCAGTACATCACTCCCGCGTAGTCACCGAAGTAGAGCCGTCCGTTGACCAGCGCAGGGCCGTGCTTGACCGCCCCCGAGGTCGCGTACGTCCACTTGACCCGGCCGGTGTCGGCGGACACCGCCACCATCGCGCCCGACAGCTTGCCGATGTAGACGGTGCCGTGCCACACCGCGGGGGAGCCCTCGAGGGCGCTGTTGGTCTGAAGCCTCCACACCTGGCTGCCGTTTGAGCGGCGCAGCTTGAGCAGTCCCGATCCCGAGGGCAGGTAGACGAACTTGCCGGCCACCGCCGGCGATCCCAGCGCGGGCAGGCTGGATCCTGCGAGCAGGTGGCGATGCCACAGCACGGTGCCTTTGAACACGTCGAACGCGGTGGCGTTGCCGGCGTCCGACAGCTCGTACAGGACGCCGTCGGCATAGCCCGGCGGGTACTCCAGAAGGCCGCCGCCGCGGGCCGACCAGCTGGTCTTGTAGGGCGGGTGAATGGTTGCCAGATCGGTGGCATCGCGGGTGCGCGCAAGCGTCCGCCCGTAGAACGGCCACGGCTGGCCGTAGTCGGGCGCCGCGGGGTTGGTTGCGGTGGACGTGGGCGGGGGCGGAAGCGGGTCGGCGGTGCTCGTGAACGGCACCTTGTCGCCGTTTCGCACATCCCCCACCCGCTGGGTGGCGACCCAGTAGCCGACGATCGAAATGCCGATGCCCACGACCAGCACCGCGGCACCGCAGATCAACCAGATTTTTCGTCGCGACATCGCGCCGCAGACTACCCGCCGCTGGTTGGAGAGCGTTTTGCACGCGCAGCGTGAAGAAAAAGTTGCCCGGCACTTTCACGCCCAGGCACCACAAACAGCCGGGTGGCATCGCGTGAATAATTGGTGCCTGGCACCAATTATTCACCCTGCACCGCCGCGTGGGACGCCGCCAGAACCGGCGCGGACCAGCCTCAGGTGGTGCGGTCTTCGGCGGCGAGTACGCGGCGGCCGGTGAGGTCGCCGTAGAGGGCGCGGATGAACAGGGCCGAGAACGGCCACACGATCGG
This sequence comes from uncultured Actinomycetes bacterium, assembly GCA_963727235.1. Classification (GTDB taxonomy): domain Bacteria; phylum Actinomycetota; class Thermoleophilia; order Gaiellales; family JAICJC01; genus CAVPTL01. The sequence goes on along the minus strand of CAVSFZ010000024.1, from coordinate 9,269 downwards.
CACCGAGCAGGCCAGCGCCAGGATCTGGGCCGCCATGCCGCCGGAGAACGCCGACACCACCAGGAACATCGAGATCATCACCGGCGCGGAGAACACCATGATCACCAGCCACACCGCCCAGGTGCGTTGGAAGTTGGAAAGCGCCAGCGTGACGCCCCTGGCCAGCCCACCGGCCGGGGAGCGGTCTCCGGCCGCGACGGCCGGCACCGCCAGCAGAAAGAACGGGATCACGATCACCACGAACGGCTGCAGGAACAGCAGCAGCAGACCGGTGACCAGGCCGATCACCGTGGCGGTGGCATACGTCCCCAGCACCTGCCCCCGGGGTGCGGCGACAGGCAGCCCGCGCAACACCACGAACCCCACGAAAGCGAAGTAGGCGACGCCGTAGGCCAGCGCCGTCACCACGTACACCGTGGTCGCGGGCCGGCCGTTCGCGTGCAGGATCACCGCCGGCAGCCCGGCCAGTACGGTGCCGATCACCGACACCACCAGCAGGTCGGGCCAGACCGCCCCGAACCGGTGCACGGCTGACGCAAACAGGTCTGACAGCCGTGCCGGCTCGGAGCTCGCGCTCACCCGACTGGAACCGCCTCTTGGGCGTGCTCGACCGCGATCGTGATGGCGTCGTCGGCGGCATCGACCGACACGCTGTCACCGTCTCGGATCTCTCCCGAGAGCACCATCAGCGCCAGCGGGTTCTCCAACTCGCGCTGGATCGTCCGCTTCAGCGGGCGAGCGCCGTAGGCGGGGTCGTAGCCCTTCTCGATCAGCATCTCGGCCGCGGCATCGGTCAGCTCCAGCGTGATCCCGCGATCGCTCAGCCGCGCCCGCAGGCCTTCGACCTGCAGCCGCACGATCTTGGCCAGCTGGTCGCGCTCAAGCGACTTGAACCGCACGATGTCGTCGATCCGGTTCAGGAACTCGGGCCGGAACACGGCTTCCAGATTGCTCGCGTTCGAGGTCATGATCACGATCGTATTGCGGAAATCGACCGTGCGCCCCTGACTGTCGGTCAAGCGGCCGTCGTCGAGCAGCTGCAACAGGATGTTGAACACATCGGAGTGGGCTTTTTCGATCTCGTCCAGCAGCAGCACCGTGTAGGGGCGCCGTCGCACCGCCTCGGTCAGCTGGCCGCCCTCGTCGTAGCCGATGTAGCCGGGAGGCGCGCCCACCAGCCGCGACACGGAGTGCTTCTCCATGTACTCCGACATGTCGATCCGCACCATCGCCTTCTCGGTGTCGAACAGGAACTCGGCCAGGGCCTTGGCCAGCTCGGTCTTGCCGACGCCGGTGGGCCCCAGGAAGATGAACGACCCGATCGGCCGATCGGGGTCGCCCAGGCCGGCGCGGGAGCGGCGAATCGCATTGGCCACCGCCGACACCGCCTCGTCCTGGCCGATCACACGCTCGTGCAGGCGGGTCTCCATGTGCACCAGCTTCTCCATCTCACCCTCGAGCAGCCGGCTGACCGGGATCCCGGTCCAGCTGCCCACAACCTCGGCGATATCCTCGGCGCCGACCTCCTCCTTCAGAAGCGGCGTGCCGGTCTGCAGCTCGCGCAGCTTGGCGCTGGCCGCTTCGAGCTCCTGCTCGAGCCGGGGCAGATCGCCGTAGGTCAGCTCTGCGGCCCGCTGCAGGTCGGCGTCGCGCTGTGCCCGCTCGGCCTCGGCGCGAGTGTCCTCGATCATCGCCTTGGCGTTCTGCACCGCCTGGATCGCCTCTTTCTCGGCTTCCCACTCGGCCTTCATGCCGTCCAGCTGCTCGCGCAGGTTGGCCAGCTCCTCGGCCAGCGCCTCACGACGTTCGACCGCCGCCTGTGCGGTTTCCTTCTCCATCGCGGCCTGCTCGATCTCGAGCTGGATCACGCGCCGCTGCACCTCGTCGATCTCCTGCGGCATCGAGTCGATCTCGATCTTCAGCCGGGACGCAGCCTCGTCGATCAGGTCGATCGCCTTGTCCGGCAGGAACCGGTCGGCGATGTAGCGGTCGGAGAGCATTCCGGCGGCTACGATCGCGTCGTCGGAGATGCGCACACCGTGGTGTACCTCGTAGCGCTCCTTCAACCCGCGCAGGATCGCGATCGTGTCGGTCACGCTGGGTTCACCCACGAACACCGGCTGGAACCGGCGCTCGAGCGCGGCATCCTTCTCGATGTACTGGCGGTACTCGTCCAGGGTGGTGGCACCGATCGCGCGCAGCTCACCGCGGGCCAGCATCGGCTTGAGCAGGTTGGCGGCGTCGACCGCCCCCTCGGCCTTGCCGGCGCCCACGATCGTGTGCAGCTCGTCGATGAAGACGATCACCATGCCCTCGGCCGCTGCGATCTCGGCCAGCACTGCCTTGAGCCGCTCCTCGAACTCACCGCGGTACTTGGTGCCGGCCACCAGCGCACCCACGTCCAGCGCCCACACCCGCTTGCCTTCCAGGCTGGAGGGCACGTCTCCGGAGGTGATCCGCTGGGCCAGGCCCTCGACGATGGCGGTCTTGCCGACCCCCGGCTCGCCGATCAGCACCGGATTGTTCTTGGTGCGGCGGGACAGCACCTGGATCACGCGGCGCACCTCCTGGTCGCGGCCGATCACCGGGTCGAGCTTGCCCCGCTCGGCCGCCTCGGTCAGGTCGCGCCCGAACTTGCTGAGCGCCTCATAGGTGCCTTCGGCATCGGGCGAGCTCACCCGCTGCCCGCCGCGCACCTCCACCAACGCCTTCATGATGGCGCCGCGATCCAGATCGGCACGGCTTGCCAGCGCCAGCAGCAGATGCTCGACGGCCACGTATTCGTCCTTGAGCGTCTCGGCCTCGGTGAACGCGGCCTCGAGCGTGTCGCGCAGCGCCCGCGACGCCGGCGGGGTGGCGTTGCCGCCTTCCACGCGCGGCAGGCGCGAGATGCGCTCGTCGGCAGCGGCGCGCACTGCGGCGGCCGAATCGCCCGCCTTTTCCAGCACTCGACCGGCCACGCTTGCGTCCTGATCGAGCAGCGCGACCAGCAGATGGTCAGGGGTGATCTCGGGGTTGCCGCGCTCCAGCGCGATCCCCTGCGCGGAGGAGAATGCCTCCTGCGATTTGATTGTCAGTTTTTGAAAGTCCATAGCTCCGGAGGTTGTGGTTTTTGGTAGAGCACCAGGTCACGCCGGTAGGAGCGGTGTACCTGGGCCATCTCGTGTTGCAGCCGTTGCGCGTTCTCGAACATCTGGCTCTCGAGTCGCGCGACCTGCCTGGTGAGTGAGGCGACGGTGTCCTCCAGCTCGAGCACCCTGGCCGCCCCCGCGAGGTTCATGCCCAGCTCGCCGGTGAGCACGATGATCTTTTGCAGCCGCTCGATGTCGGCATCCGAAAACCGCCGGGTGCCCCCGCTGGTGCGGCGCGGGCGCACCAGCCCGCGGCTCTCGTACATCCGCAGCGTCTGCGGGTGCAGGCCGGTGATCTCTGCGGCCACCGAGATCGAGTAGCGGGCGTCGTGGCTCACGCCGACCGCTCCTCGAACAGCTGCTCACGCGGGTCGCCGTGGCTGGCCCGCTGGATCTCCTGCAGCTTCTCCAGCGCCTCGCGCTCCTGCTTGGAGAGCTTGGAAGGCACGGCGATCCGCAGCCGCGCCAGCAGGTCGCCGTTGCCGCTGCCCTTCAGCTTGGGCGCCCCGCGGCCTTTGACCCGCAGCAGCTTGCCGTCGGTCGAGCCGGCCGGCACCTTGACCTTGACGGTCTTGCCGTCTGGGGTGGGCAGCTCGACCTGCGAGCCCATCGAGGCCTCGCTGAAGGTCACCGGCACATCGATCACAAGATCGTCTCCGCGCCGGCTGTACAGCGGGCTGGGACCGACCTTGGTGACCACGTACAGATCGCCCGGCTGTCCGCCCCGGGGAGCGGCCTCGCCCTTGCCCGCGACCTTGATGCGGGTGCCGTCCCGCACCCCGGCGGGAATCCGCACCTGATAGGTCTTGGTGGAGCGCACGCGCCCTGCTCCGTGGCAGTTGGGGCAGGGATGCTCGATCACCGTGCCGCCGCCGCCGCAGCGCGGACACGGGTGGCTGAGCGCGAAGAATCCCTGGCTCTCGGCGATCACACCCCGGCCCTTGCAGTCCGGGCAGATGGTGGGCGAGGTGCCCGGTGCCGCACCCGATCCGTGGCAGTCGGGGCAGGTGTTGGCCTTGTCCACCGGCACGCGCACCGTGGCGCCCTGGAGCGCGTCGGCAAACGACAGCTCGACCCGAGCCTCGACATCGCTGCCGCGCTGCTGGGTCGTGCCCGACCGGCCCGCGCCGCCGCGGTTGAACAGCCCACCGAACAGATCGCCCAGATCGAAGTTGGCACCGGCACCGGAGAAGTCGAAGCCCTGCGCCCCGCCCTGGGGTCCAGCGCCGGGGCGGAAGTTCTGGCCGAAGGTGTCGTACTGCTTGCGCTTCTCCGGATCGGACAGGATGTCGTACGCCTCGCCGATCTGCTTGAAGCGCTCCTCCGCCGTCGCGTCGCCGGGATTCGCGTCGGGGTGGTACTCACGCGCCAGCTTGCGGTAGGCCTTCTTGATCTCCTCCTGGCTCGCCCCCTTGGGGACGCCCAGGGTGTCGTAGTGGTTTGCCATGCGTCGGCTCAGCCGCCCTCACCGTCGGGCGCAGAGCCGCTGGAGACGACCACCCGCGCGGCCCGCACAACTTTGGAGCCAAGCCGGTAGCCGCGCTGCCACACCACCGCGATCGTGCCTTCCGGCTGATCGGACGGCTGGTGGGACAAGGCTTCGTGGACGTGTGGGTTGAATGCGTCGCCGGGCTCGGCCTCGATCGGATCGAGACCGCGGCGATGCAGCACCTCGGCCAGCTGCTGGCGCACCAGGCTGACCCCCTCGGCCACCTTGGCCTCCTCATGGTGCTCCGACGCTTCCAGTGCCCGCTCGAGATTGTCGAGCACCGGCAGCAGCTCACCCATGATGCCTTCGATCGCCCGTCGGGACTGGTCCTCGGCGTCGCGGGCGACCCGCTTGCGGAAGTTGTCGAAGTCGGCGGCCACCCGGCGCAGGTCGGCCAGGTACTCGTCCGCTTGGCGGCGGGCCTGCTCCAGCTCGCTCAGCTCGGGTTCGGCCGCGGCCGCCGGGTCATCCCCGGCGGCCTCCGGCTCGGTTTCGATGTCGACGTCCACGTCGACGTGATCGTTGGGCTGACGGTTCACGCGCGGTCACCGGTCTCGGATTCCTCGTCCACGACCTCGGCGTCCACGATCTCCTCCTCGGAGTCCTCGGCAGCCTCACCGTTGGCACCGCTGGGGCCGGTGGCGCCGGCCGCCTGGGCCTGCTGGTAGACCAGCTCGCCCAGCTTGAACGATGCCTCACGCAGCGCCTCGAGCTTGGTGCGGATATCGGCCGCATCGTCGCTCTCGAGCGAGCTGCGCACAGCCTCGATCTTGCCCTTGATGTCGTCCTTGGTCTCGTCGTCCAGCTTCGACTCGTGCTCGGCCAGCGACTTCTCGGTGGCGTACACCACCTGCTCGGCGGAGTTGCGGGCCTCGGCCAGATCGCGCAAGCGGCGATCGTCCTCGGCATGCGACTCGGCGTCGGAAACCATCGACTCGACCTCGGCGTCGGACAGGCCGGAACCGCCCTGGATCTGGATCTTCTGCTCGTTCCCCGATCCGTTGTCCTTGGCCGACACGTGCATGATGCCGTTGGCGTCGATGTCAAACGTGACCTCGATCTGCGGCACACCACGCGGAGCCGGCGGGATGCCGACCAGCTGGAACTTGCCCAGCGTCTTGTTGTAGGTGGCCATCTCGCGCTCGCCCTGCAGCACGTGGATCTCCACGGACGGCTGACCGTCATCGGCAGTCGAGAAGATCTCCGACTTGCGGGTGGGAATGGTGGTGTTGCGGTCGATCAGCTTGGTGAAGACCCCGCCCTTGGTCTCGATGCCCAGCGACAGCGGGGTGACATCGAGCAGCAGCACGTCCTTGACCTCGCCCTTGAGCACGCCCGCCTGGATGGCGGCGCCCACGGCGACCACCTCGTCGGGATTGACTCCGCGGTGCGGGTCCTTGCCGATCAGCTCCTTGACCTTCTCCTGCACCGCCGGCATGCGCGTCATCCCACCCACCAGGATCACCTGGTCGATCTGCGATGACGAGAGGCCTGCATCGGACAGGGCCTGCTTGGTGGGGGCGACGGTGCGCTCCACCAGGTCGTGGGTGAGTTCGGTCAGCTTGGCCCGCGACAGGGTCGTGTCGAGGTGCTTGGGGCCGTCCGCACCGGCAGTGATGAACGGCAGGTTGATGTTGGTGGACTGCGTGGTCGAGAGCTCGATCTTGGCCTTCTCGCCGGCCTCGTACAGCCGCTGCAGCGCCATCGGATCGACGCCCAGGTCGATGCCCTGGTCGCGCTTGAACTCGGCGATCAGCCAGTCGACGATGGCCTTGTCGAAGTTATCGCCACCGAGGTGGTTGTCGCCTGACGTGGCCTTGACCTCGAACACGCCCTCGCCCAGCTCCAGGATGGACACGTCGAAGGTGCCGCCGCCGAGGTCGAAAACCAGGATTGTCTGGTCGCCTTCCTTGTCCAGCCCGTAGGCGAGGGACGCGGCGGTCGGCTCGTTGATGATGCGAAGCACGTTCAGCCCGGCGATCTTGCCGGCGTCCTTGGTGGCATTTCGCTGGGCGTCGTTGAAGTACGCGGGAACGGTGATGACCGCCTCGGCGACCGGCTCACCCAGGTAGGCCTCGGCGTCGGTCTTGAGCTTCTGCAGGATCATGGCCGAGATCTCGGGCGGCGGGAAGGTCTTGTCCTCCGCCTGCACGCGGGCATCGCCGTTGGGGCCGGAGACGACCTCGTAGGGGACGATCTTCTGCTCCTCGGACACCTCGTCGGCCTTGCGGCCCATGAAGCGCTTGATCGAGAAGATCGTATTCTTCGGGTTGGTGACCGCCTGGCGCTTGGCGGGGGTGCCCACCAGTCGCTGGCCGTCCTTGGCAAACGCGACCACCGACGGGGTGGTGCGGCCGCCTTCGGCGTTGGGGATGACGGTGGGCTCTCCGCCCTCCATCACCGCCATGCACGAGTTGGTCGTGCCCAGGTCAATGCCGATCACTTTGCTCATCTATCACTCCTTGAGTTGCATGGCAGTAGAAAACCTTAGTCGAGTTATATCAAGATTTGGCCAGGCTCGCAACCCTTGTCCGACCAGGTACCCTGCGGGTATGGGTGATGTCCGCGACACCATGAACCGGCCGCTGCGGGATCTGCGCATCTCGGTCACCGACCGGTGCGACTTCCGCTGCGTCTACTGCATGCCGAAAGAGGTGTTCGGGCCGAGATTCGAGTTCCTGCGCCGCTCACAGCTGTTGACGTTCGAGGAGATCACCCGGCTGGCCACGGTGTTCGCCGACCTGGGAGTGCGCAAGCTGCGCCTGACCGGCGGCGAGCCGCTGATGCGCCGCGACGTCGAACGGTTGGTGGCGATGCTGCGCGAGGTCGACGGCATCGACGACATCGCCCTCACCACCAATGGGTCGCTGCTGGCGCGCAAGGCCCAGTCGCTGGCCGACGCGGGACTCGACCGGGTCACGGTCAGCCTCGACTCGATCGACGACGAGGTGTTCCGCGCCATGAACGACGTCGATTTCCCGGTCGAGAAGGTGCTCACGTCGATCGACGCAGCCGCCGCCGCCGGCCTGGGGCCGATCAAGATCAACGCCGTGATCAAGCGCGGGCTGAACGACGACGGCCTGCTGGAGATGGCTGAGCACTTCCGCGGCACCGGCCACATCCTGCGGCTGATCGAGTTCATGGACGTCGGCACCACCAACGGCTGGCGCCTGGACGACGTGGTCGGCGCCCAGGAGATGATCGACCGGATCTCCGAGAAATGGCCGCTGGAGCCGCTGGACGCGCTCTATCCCGGCGAGGTCGCCCGCCGTTACCGGTACGCCGACGGCGAGGGCGAGATCGGCGTGATCGCGTCGGTCACCCAGCCTTTCTGTGGCGGCTGCACCCGCGCCCGGCTGTCAGCCGAAGGCCGGCTGTATACGTGTCTCTTCAGCGCCCTCGGCCATGATCTGAGAAGCATCGTGCGATCCGAGGCCGACGACGCCGCGGTGGCCGAGAAGATCGGCGGAATCTGGAATCGGCGCGGCGACCGCTACTCCGAGCTCCGCAGCGCCAACACCGCCGGCAAGCCCAAGGTGGAGATGTCCCACATCGGCGGATAACCCGCGTCCCGGGGGGATTGCTACGATCCTCCCTACGATGGGTGACGTGGCCGCGGGCAGTCGGAGCGCCCTGTCGCAGCTGTTGACGCCGCTGCGATGGGTCGAAAAGTTTCTCCCCAAGGGGTGGGGGGACTTCATCCGCCAGCTGATTCTGTTCAGCTTGGTGGACATTGGCTATGAGCTGACCCGAGGGCACTCGCTGGGATCCGTGCAGGTGGCATTCATCCACGCGCGCGACCTGGTGTCGTTCGAGCGGTCGCTGGGGATCTTCACCGAGCTCGACGTCCAGCAATGGGCGCTGCACCGCAGCTGGGCGCTGGACATCGCCGACTTCACCTACTTCCATGCTCATTTCGCGGTCACCGTGGTGTTCCTGTTCTGGCTGTATCTGCGCCGCAACCGCCACTACTACTTCATCCGAAACGCGATCTTCGTCGCCGACGGCATCGCCCTGGTCGGCTTCACCCTCTTCCCGGCGGCGCCGCCGCGGTTCCTCACCGACCTCGGCTTCACCGACACGCTCGACCGCTACGCCTAGATCAACACCTACTCGGACGGCCTGAAACAGCTGACCAACCCGTACGCCGCGGTGCCGAGCATCCACACCTGATACTCGATGATCACCGCCATCACGTGCTTCTATCTGGTCACGCGCAAGCCGTCGCGGTACGTGTGCCTGTGCTACCCCGCGCTGATCATCTTCTCGATCGTGGCGACCGGCGACCACTTCTGGATCGACGCCATCCTCGGCGCCGACTGCTGCTGTCGCGCTGAGCTGCGCCTGGGCGACTTCGAGCGGTACCACCCCACCCTGCCCGACAGTGCGCGCCTGCGCCTGCATCTGCAACCGGTGGGCCGGTGATCACCGAAGATAGCTGGGGCCAGCCGAAACCCTGCAGGAGTCCGGCTCGACCAGAGCATCGATAATAATCGATCCATCATGATCCGCGAGTTCAACCTCACCACCCCCCAGTGAATCCCCCACTGAATCCAGGGTTATTGAGCTCATTGTACGGCCTGCGAGGGGAGCTCCGCACGGGTGTGTCGCAGCCGCACCGGTGGATGGGAAACCTGCGAAGGATGACG
>CAVSFZ010000023.1:0-68581 GCA_963727235.1 uncultured Actinomycetes bacterium | reverse complement strand
GTGCCGCGCTCAGCTTCGACTCGCCCAAGAACGTCCTGATCGTGCCATGGAACCTGCTGGCGGTGCTGGTGTGGGTGGTCGCCGTGATCGTGGTGTGGCGGCTGGTGCGCAGGGCCAGGCGGCGGCGGGCGGCACCCGAGTCGGGTCGCCGCGTGGTCTGGGCCGACTCCAAATAGAAGCCGTATGCTTGCGCCCATGCGTGCGGCGGTCTTCACCGGTGCTCACGAGCCGATGGCAATCGAGCAGCTCGAGATCGAACCTCCCCACCCCGGGGAGGTTGCGGTCACGATGCTGGCGTCGGGCGTGTGCCGGTCCGATCTGCACGTGGTCGACGGCGACTGGGCGACCGAGCCGCCGGTGGTGCTGGGGCACGAGGGGTACGGCCAGGTGGAGGCGGTCGGCGCCGGTGTGACGGCGCTGGCGCCCGGCGACCGGGTGACGCTGGCGTGGCTGGCGCCGTGCAATGCCTGCCGCCGGTGCGCACAGGGAAAGTCGTGGCTGTGCGAGGGCACCCGCTCGCTGGAAAGCCTGATGAGCGACGGCTCGACCCGGCTTCGCCGTGAGGACGGCACGCCGGTGTTCTCCTACCTCGGAGTGGGCACGTTCGGGGAGCGCACGGTGGTGCCCGAATCGGCAGCGGTGGTGATGCCGGCCGAGCTGCCGGCGGAGGTGGGAGCGCTGATCGGCTGCGCGGTTTCGACCGGCGTGGGCGCGGTCGTGAACACGGCGGAGGTGGAGCCGGGCGCCGGGGTGGTGGTGATCGGCTGCGGCGGCGTCGGCCTCTCGATCGTGATGGGCGCGGCGTTGGCGGGTGCCGACCCGATCGTGGCAGTCGACCTCAGCGACGAGAAGCTGGCGCTGGCGGCCGACGTGGGGGCGACCCACGGTGTCCGCGGCGGCGACGGCATGGCCGCCGAGGTTGCCCGCATCCTTCCGCGTGGCCCTGACTACGTGTTCGAGGCGCTGGGCCTGGTGGCCACCATCGAGTCGGCCATCGGTCTCCTGCCCCGCGGGGGGACGTGCGTGCTGGTGGGCCTCACTCCCGACAACACGCGGGCGAGCTTCGATGTCGTCAAGCTGGCGGATGGGAGCCAGCGGCTGCTGGGCTCCGGGTACGGCTTCACCCAGCCGCTGTTCGACTTTCCCCGCCTGGCACAGCTGCACTTGGCGGGCAAGCTGCCGATCGATCGGCTCGTGTCCGATCGGATCGAGCTCGACCAGGTCAACGACGCCTTCGCGCGCATGCGCGCGGGTGACGGTGCGCGCCGCGTGATCATGCACTGAATCCGAGTTTTCGAACTGCCCGCAGGCGGTGCTAGAGTGCGCGGTTGCGCCGGTCTGTTTCCGAGGACATGGCGCCCGCCGCGCCGCCGCCAAATCATCGTTCGCCCGCCCTGCGCCGCCCTGTGCGCGCAGTCGCTGGGCCTCATCGTGATCCGGAAAGGGGGCTCGTGCCCGCTCCAGTTGCAGTCGAAGTACGTGATCTGACCAAGAAGTTCGTGCGCCGGGACGGCTCCAAGCGGCGTGGACCCAAACGCTGGGCGATTGCCCTGGATGCGGTGTCGTTCACGATCGGGCGGGGCGAGTGCGTGGCCATCCTGGGTCAGAACGGGTCGGGCAAGTCGACCTTGGTGCGGCTCCTGTCGACGCTGCTGCTCAACGACGGCGGCACGGCCGAGGTGTTCGGCGTCGATGTGTTCGATCACCCCCGCAAGGTGCAGCGGCTGGTCAACCGGGTGTCGGTGGAGGCGTCGTTCTTCAAGCGCATGTCGCCCATGGAGAACCTCAGCTATGCCGCGCGCTTCTACGGTCTCACGCCGGCTCAGACGCGGGGCCGCATCCCCGAGATTCTCGAGCGGGTCGGATTCCCGGTGGCCCGGGCGACCGAGCCGATGGAGGATCTCTCCCGCGGCATGCAGCAGAAGATCGCGCTTGCCCGGGCGCTTCTGACCTCGCCCGTGCTGCTGCTCCTGGACGAGCCCACCACCGGTCTCGACCCCCGTTCGAAGCGAGAGGTGCAGGAGTTCGTGGCCTCGATCCGCGAGACCACGGACGTCACAATCCTGCTGTGCACGCACGACATGGCCGAGGCCGAGACGATGGCCGACCGGGTCGGGATCCTGCATCACGGCCGGCTGCTGTGTCTGGACACGCCGGCCGAGATCACGGCTCGGTACGGCGGCGGCTCGCTGGAGCAGGCGTTCCTCGAGGCCACCGGCACGTCGTTCGAGGACGAGGGCGACCCACTGGAGGAGGTGGTGACCAAATGATCGAGGGTTTGCGGCGCGAGGCGGTCGGCTTCGCTGGCATCGTCGAGCGAAATACCTATCTGATCCGCCGGTTTGTGTGGTGGGAGGTGGCCTGGTTCGTCTACACGATCGCCAACACGCTCACGATCGTGTTCATCGCCAAGGGCGTCGAGGCGGCCGGGGGCAACATCAACGTCAACGACACCGAGATCGTGCTGCTGATCGGTGCGGTGCTGTGGTCATATCTCGGGCTGGTGTTCGAGATCGTCACCGAGACGGTTGCCTGGGAGCGGTGGGAGGGCACGATCGAGTACACCTTCATGGCCCCGCTGTCGCGCCCGGCCCATCTGCTCGGGATGGGTGCGTTTGCGGTCTGCTACGGCATCATCCGTACGATCTTTCTGTTCGCGCTGGTGGCCTACATCCTCGGCGTCCAGTTCACCGATGCCAACTTCGTGTCGGCCATGGTGGTGCTGGCCTTCTCCTCGATCTCGTTCGTCGGCATCGGCATGATGACCGCGGTGCTGCCGTTGATCTCGCCCGAGAAGGGCACCCAGCTGGGGTTCATCGCCCAGGGCATGCTGCTGGTGGTGTCGGGCGTGTACTACCCGGTCAGCGTCCTGCCCGATTGGATGCAGTGGCTGGCCAAGTTCTCGCCTGCCACCTACACCCTGGAGGGCTGTCGGCACGCGATCCTGGAGGGCGCGGGAGTGTCCGCGCTGTGGGGCGATCTGTGGCCGCTGATGCTGATCGGGGTGATCTCGATCCCGGCTGGGCTGTTCATCTTCAGCCGCGGGGAACGGTATGCCAAGCGGCATGGCCGGCTGAAGCGGTCGGGATGACGTGGGCGGCTTAATATGATTTAGAGAATTTGCAGATCACCGTTTAACGACATATTGTCACTGCGAACTTCCAGCATTGAAGGAGCGTGCAGTGACAAGACATACGAAGAGATTTGGCCTGTTCATCTCGCTGGTGGCGGCGATGATGGTGGTGAGTACCTCGGTGGTGCTGGGTGCTGGTCTCACGATCACGTCCTTCACTCCCGGGTCTGGTTCTGCCGGCACAACGGTGGTGATCACCGGTAGCGGTTTTACCGGGGCGACCCGTGTGACGTTTGGGACCGCCGAGGCGACGTTTCACGTCGACTCCGACACCCAGATCACCACAACAGTTCCGGCGACCGCACCGGCGAGGGGCAAGATCTCGGTGACCACGCCCACGGGTAGAGCCACGTGCTCGACGCAGTTCACGCGACCCGTTGCGGCCAAGCCGACGATCACCTCGTTTACCCCCGCGAGCGGCGGAGCCGGCACCTACGTCGTGCTAACCGGTACGCACTTCACGGGGACGATCGGCGTCACATTTGGCGGTGTCGTCGCGAGCTTTCGCGTTGATTCGGACTCCCAGATCACCACACTGGTTCCGGCGGCGGCTCCTGCCAAGGGCAGGATTAAGGTGACCACGCCGGCGGGGAGCGCCAAGTCCTCCACGGCGTGGGTCAGGGGCGCCGGCAGCGGCGGAGCGCCGGCGTCGATCACGGTCACCCCGTCGAGCGCCAGGCCGGGCGCCGAGGTGCGGATCTCCGGCTCGGATCTTGCCGCCGCGACCGACGTTGAATTCGGCGGAGTTTCGGCGACCGTGTTCTTCGCGGGGCCCACCAGCGTCTATGCCACCGTTCCATCGGGCGCGCGGTCGGGCCCGGTCACGGTGACTGCGCCGGGAGGTTCCTGGCAGACCGCCTCGGACTTCACCGTGATTGCGTTCTTGATCACCTCATTGAGCCCCGACCGCGGACCCGTCGGCTCGCAGGTGGTCATCACCGGCGCCGGCTTTACCGGTGCCACGCGGTTGATGTTCAACGGCGTTGATGCGACGTTCGCGGTCAAGTCGGACACCAAAATCACCGCGACCGTACCGGTTGCCGCGACCACCGGCACGGTGAGGGTGTGGGTCGGCTTGGACTCGGCGGCGACGTCCCCCGGCGTGTTCACGGTCACGTCGTAGACGTGCCGACCTTCCCAGGATTCAAGGAGAACCTCGTGAAAAGATGGAGCAAGAGCGCTGCCCTGGCAATCGCGTTGGTGGCGGCGATGATGGTTATGAGCACCTCGGTGGTGTTGGGGGCGGGTCTCAAGATCACATCCTTCGATCCGGGGTCGGCCGGCCCCGGCGCTTCGGTGGTGATCCAAGGAGCTGGGTTCACCGGGGCGACGGGTGTCACGTTCGGCGCCGCCGCCGCGACCTATCACGTCGACTCGGACACGCAGATCACCGCAACGGTTCCGGCGGCTGCGCCTGCCAAGGGCAAGATCAAGGTGACCACGCCCGCGGGCACCGCCACCAGCGCCACAGCGTTCACCAAGTCCACGCCGGCCAACCCAACGATCACGTCGTTCAGCCCTACGACCAGCGGCACCGGCAGTGCCGTGGTGATCACCGGCACACATTTCATCGGCGCCACCGCTGTCACGTTCGGGACATCCGCGGCATTCACCGTCGATTCGGATACGCAGATCACCGCGATCGTGCCGCTCACGGCTCCGGTCAAAACCAAGATCAAAGTGACCACGCCCTCCGGCAGCGTCAAGTCCGCAACTGCGTGGATCAAGGGCGACTGTCAGTGCAATAACGGGGGCGGCGGAACCCCAGCGCTGATCACGGTCACCCCGTCCAGCGCCCAGCCGGGCATTCAAGTGCAAATCGATGGCACCGGTGTGGCCGACGCGACCAGCGTTCAGTTCGGTGGCGTCCCCGCGACATCGTTCACGGTCGGGGGAGCCAACAGCATCTGGGTCACCGTTCCTTGGGGCGCCAAGACAGGCCCCGTCACAGCTATCGCCCCTGGACATTCCTGGCAGACAGCCTCGGTCTTCACGGTGATTCCCTTCTTCATCACGTCGATGAGCCCCGACCATGGGCCTGTCGGGACGCAGGTGGTGATTACCGGTTCAGGGTTCACGGGTGCGACGGAGGTGGTGTTCAACGGCATTGATGCAACCTTCACGGTCAACTCGAATACCAAAATCACCGCGACGGTACCCAGCGGTGCGGTCACCGACACGGTGAGAGTGTGGGTTGGGAGCCATGTGGCGACGTCCCAGCAGGCGTTCACCGTTACGTCGTAGACGTGCCGACTGCGGCTTCTCTCAGGCTTAACCCTGAGAGAAGCCGCAGGTGATTACACTTGGCTCATGGGTCAAGAAGTCACCTGCACCGCCCACCACGCGGGCGTCACCTCCCAAGGCCGTGCGCAGCTGGAGGCGGACGAGGTCCGCTTCCGAGGCGAGTTCCGGGTGAACGTGGCACACAGAGATGTCACGTCCGCCAAGACGGACGGCGGCACGCTGGTGCTCGACTACCCCGGTGGGCCACTGAAGCTGGAGTTGGGAGATCGGGCCGAGCGGTGGGCACACGCCGTCCTGCACCCAAAGACCGTGATCGAGAAGCTTGGCGTCAAGCCGGGCCAGCGGGTCGCTCTGGAGGGTCTCGACGATCCCGACTTCCGGGAGCTGCTGGCCGATCGCGGCGCCGATCTGGTCGACTCGGGCGTCGACCTCGATCACCTGTTCGCCGCCGCCGAGAGCCAGGATGACCTTGCCAAGCTCGCCCGGTTGAGAGCGCGGCTGGCACCCGACGGCGGCTTGTGGACGATCCGGCGAAAGGGCAAGGACGCTCACGTGAGCGAGTCGGACGTGCGCGCCGCCGGGCGGGCCTCGGGGCTGCTCGATGTGAAGGTGGTGCGCTTCTCCGAGACCCACACCGCCGAGAAGTTCGTGATTCCCAAGGCCCAACGTCCGTGAAGATCGCGCTGCTGGCGCCCGCCTGGTTCGCCGTGCCCCCGGTTCGCTACGGCGGCATCGAGTGGGTGGTGTCGATCCTCGCCGATGGGCTGGTCGACCGCGGCCATGACGTGACGCTGTTTGCAGCCGGCGAGTCACGCACCAAAGCCCATCTGGTCACCGCGTACGACGATCCGCCGTCGTATCGCATCGGGATGTCGCTGCCAGACCTGCACCACACGCTCACCTGTCTCGAGCGGGCGGACGAGTTCGATCTCGTGAACGATCACTCCGGCCCGCTGGCCTGTGCCCTGGGAGCCACCATCAACTCGCCGTTCTGCCACACCACCCACGGACCGCTCACCGGCGAGCCGGGCTTGGTGTACGCGCAGATCAGAGCGATCGCCCCGGACGTGCGGCTGATCTCGCTGTCCGAGGATCAGCGCTCCCCGCGACCCGAGCTGAACTGGCTGGCGACGTGTCACAACGCGATCGACCTCGATGCCTATCCGTTCAGCGCCGATCACGACGGCTACCTGCTGTTCGTGGGGCGGATGTCACCCGACAAGGGCGCTCACAACGCGGTCGAGATCGCGCGTGCGACCGGCATGCCGCTGAAGCTGGTGGGGAAGATCCACGACGTCGAAGAGAAGGCCCACTTCGAGGCGGCGGTGCGCCCGCACCTTGACGGCAACATCGAGTACCTCGGTGAGGTTTCGCACGACGAGAAGGTCGAACTGCTCCAGCGGGCGATGGTGACCCTCTTCCCGATCCAGTGGCCGGAGCCGTTCGGACTGGTGATGGTCGAGTCGATGGCCTGCGGCACCCCGGTGGCGGCGATCGGCTTGGGAGCGGTGCCCGAGGTGGTCGAGGACGGCCGCAGCGGGATCGTCGACGACACCGTCGAGGCGCTGATCGCCCGCTTCCCCGAAGCGGTCGCCTGCGACCGCGCCGACACCTCCCGCGCCGCCCACGAGCGCTTCTCAGCCGAGCGCATGGTGTCCGACTACGAAGCCGCCTACTCCCTGCTCCTGGGTGAATAACGGTGCCAGGCACCGTTATTCACCGTCTTACGCCGAGTACCGCTCAGGTTCGACACGCGCCCTGTGAATAATTGGTGCCAGGCACCAATTATTCAAGTAACGCTCAGGTTCGACAGGCGCCCTGAGGCGCAGGACGCGGTGGTTCTGGCAAGGATCGAGCGGTGGGCGGAGCGGAGGCGTGGCAAAGCCACGTTGAGCACCGCACCGCCGCGTGGGACGCCGCCAGAGCCGCCGCGGACCAGCCTCAGTGGGCGAAGTGGCGGCGGCCGGTGAAGACCATCGACACGCCGGCGGCGTTGGCGGCTGCAACGATATCGTCGTCTCGCACCGACCCGCCCGGCTGAATCACCGCCGTTACGCCCGCGTCGAAGGCCGCTTTCGGGCCGTCTTCGAACGGGAAGAAGGCGTCTGAGGCCAACACCGACTCACCGGCCCGCTCGCCGGCCTTCTCGATCGCGAGCCGCACCGCGTCCACCCGGCTGACCTGGCCGGCCCCGATGCCGACGGTCGCCAGGTCGCGGGCCAGCACGATCGCGTTGGAACGCACGAAATGCGCCACCCGCCAGGCGAACAGCAGGTCGTCCCACTGCCGTTTGGTGGGCGAGGCTTCTGTCACCACCGTCATCGTCTCGCGCTCGTCCAGCTCCATGTCGCGATCCTGCACCAGCAGCCCGCCCAGCACTCTGCGCACGTCGCGTTCGCCCGGCGAGGCTTTGCGCCGCTCCTTGTCCTCGAGGATGCGAAGGCTCTCCTTGCGCTGCAGCACTTCCAGCGCTCCATCCTCGTAGCCGGGCGCGAACAGCACGTCCAGCTTGCGCTCGGTCATGGCCGCCGCCAGGTCGGCTGACACCGGCCGGTTGACCGCAATTACCCCGCCGAACGCTGCGGCAGGATCACATGCGAGTGCCTGATCGAACGCCTGGCTCAGGCTCGCGCCAACCGCCACGCCCGAGGGGATCGCGTGCTTGATGATCACCACCGCCGGCACCTGGAAGGCGGCAGCCAGCATTCGCGCGGCTTGGAGATCTCCGAGGTTGTTGAACGAGAGCTGTGGGCCGCCGTGCTGCTCGACGCGTGACAACAGGTTTCGGCGCGCGCCGGCGTCGCGATAGAAGGCAGCGCGCTGGTGCGGATTCTCCCCATAAGCCAGGTCGGTGACCTTGAGGTAGTCGAGGGTGAGTCGTTCCGGGAACGGCTCGGTGTCGGTGAACCAGGTTGCGATCGCCGCGTCATACGATGCGGTGTGCGAGAAGGCGTCGCCGGCCAGCTCCCGGCGGGTTTCTGCCGACAGCTCGCCGTTGCGCGAGCGCAGCTCATCCAGCACGAAGCCGTAGCGCTCGGGCTCGGTCACGACCGCTACCGCCACGTGGTTCTTGGCGGCAGCTCGGACCATCGACGGGCCGCCGATGTCGATGTTCTCGAGCACCTCGTGATCGGGCACCCCCCGCCGCCCGGCCACCGAGCGGAACGGGTACAGGTTCGAGACCACCATGTCGATCGGCTGGATCCCCCGCTCGCGCAGCGACGCCATGTCCTCGACGTTGTCGCGTCGCGCCAGAATGCCGGCGAATACAACGGGATGAAGCGTCTTTACCCGGCCGTCCAGCAGCTCGGCCTGTTCGGTGAGCGTCTCCACCCGGGTGACCGGGAGCCCCGCCGACTCGAGGAAATCCGCGGTCCCCGACGTCGAGATCAGCTCCACTCCGAGCTTGTGCAGCCCCTGGGCGAACGTCGACAGCCCGTTCTTGTCCGAAACCGATATCAGAGCGCGTGCGATCTTCATGGTCACCGTCCCTGAGTTCGGATGTCGCGCACCGCCTGTACCAGCAGCCGGTGCTCAACCTGGTGGATGCGATCCTCGAGATCCAAGGCGTCGTCATCATACGGAACCGTCACGGCCTCCTGCAGCAGGATGGGGCCGGTGTCGATACCGGCGTCCACCCGGTGCACCGTGACTCCGGTGACACGCACGCCGTGGGCGAGCGCGTCGGCGATCGCGGTGCGTCCGGGGAACGCGGGTAGCAGCGACGGGTGGACGTTGATCACCCCCCGCGGGAATCGGGCGAGAAAGGCGGGGGTGAGGATCTGCATATATCCCGCCAGCACCACCAGCTCCACCTCATGCTGCTCCAGAAAGGCCGCGGTGTCCCCCTCGTCGGTCGTGGCGATCACCGGAATCGCGGCTCGCTCCGCACGCCCAATGCCCGGCGCATCTGCGCGGCTCGAGACCACGCACGCAATCTCGATGTCGCCGGCATCGATCAGCGCCTGCAGGTTGGTGCCGTTGCCCGAGATCAGGACCCCGATCCTCAGGTCAGCTCCACCCCCGAGGATGCGGTCACCGTGCCCGCCACCCAACCGGGACAGCCGCCCCGTTCCAGGGCGGTCAGCGCCGTGTCCACCGACTCCTGCTCGACGACCGCGGCGAAACCCACGCCGAGGTTGAACACCGCGCGCATCTCCTGCTCTTCCACTCCCAGTCCCGCCAGCCAGTCGAACACCGCCGGCCGCGTCCACGAGCCCAGATCGATCTTTGCCCCGGTGCCGTCGGGGAACTGGCGAGTCAGGTTTCCCGGTATGCCGCCCCCGGTGATGTGCGCCATGCCGCGGACATCGACCGTGCGGGTCAGCTCATTCACCGGCGCTGCATAGATCCTGGTCGGCTCCAGAAGCGCGTCGGCGACTGACGCTCCTCCCAGCTCGGCGGGGGTCGAGTCGAGGTCGACGTTTGCCCGTTCCAGCAACCGCCGAATCAGCGAGAAGCCGTTGGAGTGCGGACCGCTGGAGGGCAGCGCGATGATGGCATCGCCGGGTTTGACACGGGCACCGGAGACCAGCTCGCGCCGCTCCGACAGGGCGACGCAGAATCCGGCCAGATCGATCTCATCGGGCTGCATCATGTCGGGGTGCTCGGCGGTCTCGCCGCCCAGGAGGGCACAGCGGGCCTGTTTACAGCCGTCGGCGATGCCCTCGACCAGCTCCGCGATCGTGTCCGGGTCGATCCGCCCGCAGGTGATCACATCGAGAAAGAATGCCGGCCGGCCGCCGGAGGTGATCACGTCGTTGACGCTCATCGCCACCAGGTCGACGCCCAGCCCGTGCAACCGCCTGGCGGCGAGGCCCAGCAGCACCTTGGTGCCGACTCCGTCACACCCCGCCGAGATCAGCGGGTCACCCACGCTGGGGGTGAACAGTCCGGCGAAGCCCCCATGGTTGTCCAGCACCTCGCGTGAGTGGGTCGAAGCGACCGCCGATCGGATCCGGTCGACGACCGTTTCGGCGGCGTCGAGGCTGACACCCGCGTCAGCGTAGGTGAGCGGCTCGGGGTCGGTCACCGAATCTCCACCGGAACCGCCCGCGACTCGAAGCGCAGTTTGGCCAGGCGCACGTCGGCGGGGATCTCGGTGGGGTAGTCACCGGTCAGGCAGGCGCGGCAGAATCTCGACGCGGGTTGTCCGGCCGCGGTCTGGAGCCCTTCCAGTGACAGGTAGGCGAGCGAGGTCGCGCCCAGCTTCTCGCGAATCTGATCGAGCTCCCGCCCGGCGGCGATCAGCTGGTCCTGATCGGCCATGTCGATGCCGTAGAAGCAGGGCGAGACGATCGGCGGCGACGACACCCGCAGGTGCACCTCCAGCGCGCCGGCGTCGAACAGCATCGCGACCAGCTTGCGCGTGGTCGAGCCGCGCACGATCGAATCGTCGACCACCACCACCCGCTTGCCTTCGAGCACCGAGCGCAGCACGTTGAACTTCAGCCGGACGCCGCGCTCACGCAGCTCCTGGTCCGGTTGGATGAAGGTGCGGCCGACGTAGCGGTTCTTGACCAGGCCCTCGCCGTAGGGGATGCCGCTGGCGTTGGCATAGCCGATCGCGGCCGGTGTTCCCGAATCGGGCACGCCGATGACCACGTCGGCGTCCGCGGGCGCTTCCGCTGCCAGCCGCTCGCCCATCCGCCGGCGCACATCGTGCAGCATCTCACCCTGCATCGACGAGTCGGGGCGGGCGAAGTAGATGTACTCGAAGATGCAGAGCGCGCCGCTGCGCCGCTCCACCGCCTGCCGGTAGCGGGGGCCCTGCTCGTCGATTACGACCAGCTCGCCCGGGCCGAGCTCGCGTTCCAGGCTGGCGCCGATCAGATCCAGTGCGCATGTCTCGGAGGCCAGCACCCAGGCATCGTCCAGCCGGCCGACCACCAGCGGTCGGATGCCGTCGGGGTCGCGGAACCCGGCGATGGCGGTCTCGGTCAGGACGACCGCTGCAAACGCGCCTTCGATCCGCCCCATCGTGGCCGCGATCGACTCTTCGAGGTCGTTGGACGGGTTCTGGGCGATCAGGGCGGCGATGGCCTCGGTGTCGGAGCTCGAATGCAGCCTGACGCCGTCTGACTGCAGCTGGTCGCGCAGCTCGACGGTGTTGGTGAGGTTGCCGTTGTGACCCAGGGCGATGGTGTGGCCGTGGCCGTGCCGGACGACCGGCTGGGCGTTCTGCCACACCGTCGAGCCGGTGGTCGAGTAGCGGGCGTGGCCGATCGCCATCCGCCCCGGAAGGCCCGAGAGCTTGGGCTCGTCGAACACCTGACTGACCAGCCCCATGTCCTTCATGGCGGTCACCCGCGCCCCGTCGGAAACCGCGATCCCGGCCGACTCCTGCCCACGATGCTGGAGGGCGTACAGGCCGAAAAACGTCAACCGGGCGACGTCTCGGTCGGGTGCACCGGCGGGATCGTAGATGCCAAAGACTCCGCACATCGGGTTACTCAGGGTCTCCCATCGCGTCGGGTATCGCCGAGGAGTGAATCTCGGCGGCTTCACTCACACCTAATTGTGCCTGACCGATCGAGATCAGGTCGCCACCGACCGTGCCGAGGCGCTGGATCGGAAGGTTGCCGGTCAGCTCGATTACCGCCGCGGCGTGCTCGGGTGCGACCGAGATCACCGCCCGGCCTTCACCTTCCCAGAAGAGCTCGTCTGCCTCGGCGGTGACGCCGATCGCCCCGGCGATCGCCGATTCTGCCAGGCATACGGCCAGGCCGCCGTCGGACACGTCGTGCGCGCTCGACAGCAGCCGCGCCTCCGCGGCCGCGGCCAAGAGTTGATGGAGCTTTCGCTCGTTTGCCAGGTCGGGCTCGGGGATACGGCCCTCGACCGTCCCCAGCACCAGCTTCTGGTACTCCGACCCGTCGACCGCGGCTGCTCCGCCGCCCACCAGGTACACGTGGTCTCCCTCATTGCGGAAGCCCGCTCCCACGGCCAGCGAGGCGTCGTCGAGCAGGCCCACCACTCCGACCACCGGGGTGGGGTAGATCGGGTTTCCCATGTGCTCGTTATAGAGCGAGACGTTGCCCGACACCACCGGCAGGCCCAGCGCTTCGCACGCCAGCGCCATGCCCTCGATCGCCTCGCCCAGCTCGTAGGCGACGTCGGGAGTCTCGGGATTTCCGAAGTTGAGGCAGTTCGTGACTGCCGCCGGTCGAGCGCCGGTACAGGCCACGTTGCGGGCGGCTTCGCACACCGCCGCAGCACCGCCGCGGCGGGGGTCGAGCCAGGTGCGGCGGCCGTTGCCGTCGAGCGCGATCGCGATCGCGCGCTGCGACGGCGTCAGTCGCACCACGCCCGCGTCGCCGCCGGGCCGGATGACGGTGCCCGACCCCACCAGCTGGTCGTACTGACGCGTGATCCAGCGGCGGCTGGCGATGTTGGGCGAGGCCAGCAGGAGTCGCAGAGTTGCGGTGGCATCCGCCGGCGGGGCCGGTGGATCGACGGGCTGGTCGCGGAGCCGCGCAGGCCGTTCGGGCGAGAGTGGGTAGCGGGGACAGTCCTCCACCAGTGCGGACACCGGGATGTCGCCGACTTCGGCGCCGTCATGAAACGCGCGCAGCCGGCCGCGATCGGTGACCTCGCCGATCACGGTGGCGTCGATATCCCAGTGGGCGCACAGCGCCTCCACTTCGGGCCAGCGCTCGGGGGCGACGATCGCCGCCATCCGCTCCTGCGACTCCGAGATCATGATCTCGAACGGCTCCATGCCGGCCTCGCGCAGCGGCACCCGGCTGAGGTCGACGTCCAGTCCCACCCCTCCGGATGACGCCATCTCGGCCGTGGACGAGGCCAGCCCGGCCGCACCCAGATCCTGCAGCGACACCACCAGCCCGGCGTCCAGCAGCGCCAGCGTGCACTCGATCAGCTTCTTGCCGGTGAACGGGTCGCCGATCTGCACCGACGGCCGCTTCGCGCCCGAGCCCTCGTCAAATCCTTGTGATGCGAGCACGCTGGCTCCGCCGATCCCGTCGCGGCCGGTGCGGGCGCCGTACAGCACCACCAGGTTGCCCGACCCGGCTGCGGCGGCCGATTGGATCCGCTCGACCGGGAGCACCCCCACGCACATCGCGTTCACCAGGCAGTTGTGGTGATAGGCCTGCTCGAACACGACCTCGCCGCCGACGTTGGCCACGCCGACGCAGTTTCCGTAGTGGCCGACGCCTTTGACCACTCCCCGAAACAGCCCCTTCTGACCGTCGCCGTCCAGCTCGCCGAACCGAAGCGAATCCAGAATCGCGATCGGCCGCGCACCCATCGCGAAGATGTCGCGGAGGATGCCGCCCACCCCGGTGGCGGCTCCCTGGAACGGCTCCACGGCCGATGGGTGGTTGTGGCTCTCGACCTTCAGCGCCACCCCCAAGCCGTCGCCGGCAGCGATCACGCCGGCGTTCTCGCCCGGGCCTTGCAACACCGCTGCGCCGGCGCTGGGCAGTCGCTTCAGCAGCAGCCGCGAGTGCTTGTAGCCGCAGTGCTCGCTCCAAAGCAGCGAGAAGACGGCCAGCTCGAAGTCGTTGGGATCGCGTCCCAGCAGCTCCTGGATGTTCTCCAGCTCGGCGTCTGTGAGGCCGAGGCTGCGATGCAGCGGTTGCGGCGTGACGGCGTTCATGCTGCGGGCAGGGCCTCGCGTGAATCCGCGGGTGCGGGATCGGCGTGTGACCGTCCCATCAGCCCTGCCAACAGCACCCGGCCGTCGGTCGAGCCGAGCAGCTCGTCCACGGCGTGCTCGGGGTGAGGCATCAAGCCGGCCACATTGCCGCGGGCGTTGGTGACCCCCGCGATGCTGTCGACCGATCCGTTGGGATTGGGCTCGTAGCGCACCAGCACCTGGCCGCCGTGCTCCAGCCTGCGCACCTCCTCGGTGGAGGCGAAGAAGCAGCCGTCGTGATGCTTCATCGGGATCGTCAGGGTGTCGCCCTCAGCGCACCCGGGCAGCCATGGTGACGCGTGCTGGACGCGCAGCACCGCGTCGTGGCAGCGGAATAGCAGCGTCGAGTTCGGTCGCAGGGCTCCCGGGAGGAGGTGGGCTTCGGTCAGCACCTGGAAGCCGTTGCAGATCCCCAGCACCCGACCGCCCGCATCGGCGTGCCTGCCCACCGCCGCCATCACCGGCGAGAGCGCCGCGATCGCACCCGGGCGCAGATGGTCGCCGTAGGAGAAGCCGCCTGGGATCAGGACCGCGTCCACGCCCTTGAGATCATCGTCGGCGTGCCACAGCACCACCGGCTCGCCACCCATCAGCTCCACCGCGTGGGCGGCGTCGCGGTCATCACAGGCGCCGGGGAAGGTGACGATCCCGACCGTCACGCTCACGCGGGAGCCTCGGCCGGCGACTCGATCGCGTACTGCTCGATCAGCGGGTTGGCCAGCAGCCGGTCGGCGATCTCCTCGGCCAGCCGGTGGGCCTCGGCCGGGTCGTCGACATCGAGCTCGAGGTCGAACACCTTGCCCGCGTGCACCGCGGAGGCCGCGTATCCCAGCCCGGCCAGCGATCGCCGCAGCGTCTCGCCCTGGGGGTCGAGGATGCCGTCTCGCGGTCGCACGGTGACGGTGATCTTCACGGCGTCACGCCCATGCTGGCCAGGTATGCATCGAACGATCCGCCGGTGACCACTTCATAGGCCTCGATGTAGCGCTTCTGGGTGCCGGCGACCACGTCGGCAGGTACCTCGGGGCCGGGGGGCTGCTTGTCCCAGTCGAGCGTCTCCAGCCAGTCGCGGACGTACTGCTTGTCGAACGACTGTGGAGAGCTGCCGGGCTTGTAGGTATCGGCCGGCCAGAAGCGTGACGAGTCGGGCGTCAGCACCTCGTCGCCCAGCACCACCTGGTTGCTGCCGTCGAGGCCGAACTCGAACTTGGTGTCGGCGATGATGATCCCGCGGGTGGCGGCGTAGTCGGAGGCTGCCTCGTACAGCTCGATCGAGATCCGCTCGATCTCGTCGAAGCGGTCGTCGCCCACCAGGATCTTGCCGGCCGACCGGTCGATGTTGATGTCATGCCCGTCGGTGGCCTTGGTGGCCGGGGTGAAGATCGGCTTGGGCAGCTTCTCGGCCTCCTGCATCCCGGCGGGAAGCGCATGGCCGCACACCGCCCCGGTGGCCTGATAGTCCTTCCAGCCCGAGCCGACCAGGTAGCCGCGCACGACGCATTCGATCGGAAGCATCGTCAGCCGCTGCACCACCATCGAACGGCCGGCCAGGTCGGGGTCGTTCTGTGCCTGGATGGGAAAGTTTTTGGGCTCCGCGGAGATCAGGTGGTTGCGCGCGACGTCTTTGAAGTGCTCGAACCAGAACAGCGACATGCCCGTGAGCACCCGGCCCTTGTGCGGGATCGGCGTTGGGAGCACGACGTCGAACGCGGAGATGCGGTCGGATGCGACCATCAGGATCTGGTCGCCGAAGCCGTACATCTCGCGTACTTTGCCGGACATCTCGTGCAGGCCGGCGAGCGTGTTCTGTTCAGACATGAGTCACCTCGAGCGTCATGAGCGTGCGGTTGAAGATCTCGTCCACGTGGCGCAGGAACGAGTCCAGGTCAAATGCGGCATCGAGCGCCGCGGGGCCGAGTGCGGCCACCGCGTCGGGGTCGGCCTCCAGCAGTTCGCGCAGCTGCGCGCCGTTGTCCCACGCCGCCAGAGCGTTTCGCTGGACGATCTCGTAGGCAGCCTCCCGCGACAGCCCTGACTCGACCAGCTGCAGCAGCACCCGGCCCGAGAACACCAGGCCGTGGGAGTCCTCCAGGTTCTTGAGCATGCGATCGGGGAACACCACCAGCCCGTCGATCAGCCACCTGCTCTTCTCCAGCATGTAGTCCAGCGCGATGGTGGAGTCGGGCAGCACCACCCGCTCGGCCGAGGAGTGGGAGATGTCGCGCTCGTGCCACAGCGCGATGTCTTCGAATCCCACGATGGCGTTTCCGCGCAGCACCCGCGCCAGGCCGCAGATCCGCTCGCACACGATCGGGTTCTGCTTGTGGGGCATCGCCGAGGAGCCTTTCTGGCCCTTCGCGAAGGGTTCGCGGGCCTCGCGCACCTCGGTGCGCTGCAGGTGGCGCACCTCCAGGGCATATCGCTCCAGGCTGGCACCGGCGCCGGCGATCGCCGCCAGCAGTGCGGCGTGGCGGTCGCGCGGAATCACCTGGGTGGCGACATCCTCGCGCTGCAGGCCGAGGGCCTCGAGCGCGATCTCTTCGACTCGCGGATCGGTGTTGGCGTACGCACCCACTGCACCGGAGAGCTTGCCCACCGCCACCCCGTCGAACGCAGCCTGCAGGCGTTCGCGCTGGCGGCGCAGCTCGGTCACCCAGCCGAGCAGCTTGAGGCCGAAGGTGGTGGGCTCGGCATGGACGCCGTGGGTTCGCCCGATCATCGGGGTGTGCCGGTACTCCTCGGCCCGCCTCAGCGCCACCTGCTCGACCTCGGCGATCGCTGCCACGATCAGCTCGCCGGCGTCGCGCAGCTGCAGCGCCAGCGCGGTGTCGCCCACGTCCGAGGAGGTCAATCCGTAGTGAAACCAGCGTGAGTGCTCGGGGTCGCCCACCTGCTCGGCGACCGACTCGGTGAACGCCAGCACGTCGTGATGGGTGCGATCCTCGATCTCGCGGATGCGGGCGACGTCGATGCGGGCGCGGTCGCGGACAGCCTCCACGGCCGCCTGCGGGACCACGTCCAGCTCCGCCCAGGCGGCCATCGCTGCGATCTCGACATCCAGCCACCGCTGGAATTTGCGCTCGTCTGACCAGACGGCACCCATTGCGGGGCGGGTGTAGCGCGAGATCAAGCCGGCGTCGCTGCCTTTCGACGAGTCATCGGAACGTCACGAAGTTTATCAACCGCACCTCCCGGAGCCTCCCGGTGAATAGCGGTGCCAGGCACCGTTGTTCACGGCTATTCGCTGGGAGGTGGCTGCGCTCCCTGGGCGATGATCTTGGCGGCGAAGATGGCGGCGTTGCGGGCGCCGTTGATCGCCATGCACGCCACCGGCACGCCGGGCGGCATCTGCACGATCGACAGCAGCGAGTCCATGCCGCCCAGATCGGATGTCTTGATCGGCACGCCGATCACCGGCAGGTCGCTGTAGGCCGCGACCACTCCCGGGAGCGCCGCTGCCTTGCCGGCCCCCGCGATCAGCACCCGCATTCCGCGCAGCGCGGCGCCGGTGGCGTAGTCGGCGACTGCGTGAGGGTTGCGGTGGGCGGAGATGACGTTCATCTCGAAGGTGATGCCCCGCTCCAGCAGCTCATCGGCCGCCTTCTGCATCACCTCCTTGTCGGACTCCGAGCCCATCAGAATGCCCACCTGCGGCCCGTCTCCTTCGAGCTGATCCCAGAGGTGTTTGACTTCGGCCATTGGTGCAGGATCAGACATGGTTGTGTTCCTTTGCCACTGCTTCGGCTCCTATGTCGCTTCGATGGTGAGATCCCGCGATCGTGATCCGATCGACCGCCGCATATGCGCGTTCGCGGGCGGCGGCGAGATCGGGTGCGAGCGCGGTCACGTTCAGAATCCGGCCGCCGGCGGCGACCAGGGCGCCGTCGCGGATCGCAGTGCCGGCGTGGAATACCTGCACGCCCTCGATCGTCTCGGCGTCGTCGATGCCGTCGATCACAGCACCCGCCTCGGGCGCGTCCGGATATCCGCGGGCTGCCATCACGACCGTCACGCAGGCGTTGTCGGCGGCCGCCAAGGTTGTGTGCTCGAGCGAGCCGGTGGCTGAGGCGTGCAGCGCAGGCAGCAGGTCACCGTCCAGCCGCGGCAGGATCACCTGGGCCTCGGGATCGCCGAAGCGGGCGTTGAACTCGATCACGCGGGGGCCGTCTGCGGTCAGCATCAGCCCGGCGTAGAGACAGCCGCGGAACGGCTTTCCGCGGCGGGCCATCTCGTACACCACCGGCCGGTGCACGGTGGCCAGGATCTGCTCGATCAACTCCGCGTCGACATCCGGCAGGGGCGAGATGCAGCCCATCCCGCCGGTGTTCGGCCCCTCGTCGTTGTCGTAGGCGGGCTTGAAGTCGCGGGCCGGTGCCAGCGGCAGCACCCGCTCGCCGTCGCACAGCGCCAGCAATGAGATCTCGGGCCCCCACATCCGCTCCTCCACCACCACCCGGCCGCCGGCGGTACCGAAGCGCCCGTTAACCAGGCACGCGCGCGCGGCGGCGTTGGCCTCACGCGCAGACGAGCACACGACCACGCCCTTGCCGGCGGCCAGCCCGTCGGCCTTGATCACAACCTGGCCGTCCGACTCGGCGATGGCGGCCTCGACCGCGGCCATCGTGTCGCACACCGAGTAGCGCGCGGTGGGCACGCCGATGTCGGACATCAGCTGCTTTGAAAACGCCTTGGAGCCCTCCAGTTCGGCCGCGGCCATATCCGGGCCGAAGGCCGGGATGCCCGCGGCCGTGAACCGGTCGACGAGTCCGGCGACCAGCGGCACCTCGGGTCCGACCACCACCAGGTCGACCTCGATTCGCTGGGCCAGCGACGTCAAACCTTCGAGGTCGGTGACGGCCACGTCGTGAAGCTCAGCCAGAGTGCCGATGCCGGGATTCCCCGGCGCGGCATGCAGCGACGTGAGTTCGGGCGACGAGCTCAGTTTCCAGGCAAGCGCATGCTCGCGTGCCCCAGATCCGACCACCAAAACGCGCATGGCTGCGAGTCTACATCGACGCCCCATGTGGGCGACGCCGTGATGGTGAATAACGGTGCCAGGCACCGTTATTCACCGGGCGGCACCGCGTTGGAGGGGGGTGTGAATAAAAGGTGCCAGGCACCTTTTATTCACATGGCTGCGTAGGCGCTGACCGCGCGCTCGCGAGCGCGGGTGGCGCGGGCCAGTGCGGGTCGGAGATCCTCGAGGTGGGCGTCGATCATGGCGTGGCGCGAGAGCATGGTCACGTTCAGCTGGGCGAGGGTCGCGGCTGAGCGCGATGCGGCCTCGGCGAGCAGCGCGCCGGTGAGCGCATCGCCCTCCAGGTTGCGGTTACCGGTCTCGGCCACGTCAGCGGCCAGCGTGGCCACCTCGGACGCGATCTCGAGTATCGCCATCGGCGATGCGATCGCCCCCGCCACCGCGGCGTCGAGCTGGTGCTGGCGGTCTTCGCCGAGCGGCAGGCGTAACGCCGCGATCACCGCGCCGTAGGCCTCGCCGTCGGCGTGGGCCAGCTGCTGCACCGTCAGCCGCAGCTGATGCGCGCGCTCGTGCGTGCGCTCCAGGCCGCGGGCCGACCCGAACGAGGTCGCCATCTCAACCAACGCGGCGGCCATCGCACAGGTCACAGCAGCCGCTCCACCCCCGCCTGGGGCGGGGGTGCGACCGGCCAGCGAATCGAGGAACTCCTCGACGGTCGAGGACAGGTAGGGATCGTCGCTGCTAGAAGAGTCCGACTGTTTTTCCATTCTCATCGATGTCGACGTTGAAGCCGGCCGGGGACACCCCCAGGCCGGGCATCTGCATGATGTCGCCGCACAGCGCCGTC
The DNA here is from genome assembly GCA_963727235.1 of uncultured Actinomycetes bacterium. Classification (GTDB taxonomy): domain Bacteria; phylum Actinomycetota; class Thermoleophilia; order Gaiellales; family JAICJC01; genus CAVPTL01. The sequence goes on along the minus strand of CAVSFZ010000023.1, from coordinate 48,720 downwards.
AGGAACCCGGCGCCGGTGTAGGGCCGGATGTCGCGCACCGGAATCCGATACCCCGTGGGTGCATTCGCCAGCGCGGCATCGGCGGACAGCGAGAGGTGGGTCTTGGCCATGCAGATCGAGAGCCCCGTGAGTCCGTCGCGGGTGAACTGCTCGATCTTCTGCCGCGCAGCCGGAAGGAAGTCGACCCCGTCGGCTCGGTAGATGCGCTTGGCGATCTTCTCGATCTTCTGGTCGATCGGATCCGAGTCCTCGTACATGAAGTTGAACGAGTTGGGCTGATCGGCGGCGTCGGCCACGGCCTCGGCCATCTCGGCGGCACCCGCTCCACCTTTGGTGAAGCCCTCGTTCAGCACCGCGGCATGGGCGCCGTACTCCAGGCCCAGCTTCTGCACCAGCGCCACCTCGTCGTCGGTGTCGCCGGGGAAACGGTTGGCTGCGACCACGCACGGGACGCCGAACTCCTTGGCGTTGAGGATATGGCGCTCCAAGTTCTTGGAGCCCTCCTCGATCGCCTTCAGGTTGTCTGCGGCCGAGGCGTTCTGGTCGGTCATGCCGGCGTGGTGCTTGAGCGCCTTGGCCGTGGCCACGATCACCACAGCATTGGGGCCGAACCCGCCCGCCCGGCAGACGATGTCCATGAACTTCTCCATGCCCAGATCCGAGCCGAAGCCGGCCTCGGTGATCAGGTAGTCACCCAGCTTCCTACCGGCCAGGTCGGCGATCACCGAGCTGTTGCCGTGGGCGATGTTCCCGAACGGGCCGATGTGCATGAAGCACGGCTGGCCCTCCAGCGTCTGAATCAGGTTGGGCTTGAGCGCATCCTTGAGCAGCACCGTCATCGCGCCCGCGCAGCCCATCTGCTCGGCTGTGACCGGTGCCCCGTCGACGTTGTACCCGACGGTGATCGCACCCACCCGCCGTCGCAGATCCTGCAGCGAGGTGGCCATGCCCATGATCGCCATGATCTCGGAGGCGGCGACGATGTCGAAGCCGGTTTCGCGGGGGATCCCATGGGTGGGGCCGCCCAGGCCGGTGACGATGTTTCGCAGGTTGCGGTCGTTCATGTCGACCGCTCGCCGCCAGGACACGCCGTGCGGCGCGATCCGGCACTCGTTGCCGTAGAAGATGTGGCGATCAACGAACGCGGCCAGCATGTTGTTGGCTGCGGCCACGGCGTGGAAGTCGCCGGTGAAGTGCAGGTTGAGATCCTCCATCGGCACGACCTGGGTGAGCCCGCCGCCGGCGGCGCCGCCCTTGATGCCGAAGATCGGCCCCAGCGACGGCTCGCGCAGGCACAGCACCGGCTTCTTGCCGATCGCGCCCAGGCCCTGGGTGAGCGACACCGAGGTGGTCGTCTTGCCCTCGCCCGCCTTGGTCGGCGTGATCGCCGAGACGCACACGATCTTTGCGTCGGGAGCGTCCTGCAGCCGATCGATCGCGCTCAGGCTGACCTTGGCCTTGTACTTGCCGTAGAGATCGACCTCGTCTTCCTCGAGCCCCATCTCCAGGGCGACATCCATGATCGGTCGGAGGACCGCTTCCTGCGCAATCTCGAGGCTTGACTTCAACGAAGTGCTCCCTTGGTTCGAATCTAGTGTGAAACCGCGGCGGCGCCGCGCTCAGAAACCAGCCGGTCCTCGTAGAACCGCGACAGCTTGAACGGCTCGATCAGCTGCGGCGTCTTCTTCGACGCAACCAGCTCGGCGATGGTGTGGCCCACGATCGGCGAGGCCTTGAAGCCGTACGTGCCCCAGCCGGCGTCGACCACGAACCCGTCCACCTCGGTCTCGCCCATGATCGGCGAGTAGTCGGGCGAGACGTCGCACAGCCCCGTCCACTGGCGCAGGATGCGGGCTTCGCCGAGCATCGGCAAGAGCTCGATCATGTGCATCGCCAGATCCTCGATGAATCGGAACGTGCCCTTGGTGGAGTATCCCGAGTACGGCTCGATCTCCGAGCCCATCACGAACTCTCCGCGGTCAGACTGGCTGATGTAGATGTGCAGCGTGCCGGAGACGATGATCTTGTCCAGCAGCGGTTTGACCGGCTCGGTCACGCAGGCCTGGAGGATGTGCGTGGTGAGCGGCAGCGGGATGTTGACCATGTCGCAGATGCCGCTGCTCCACCCTGCGGTGCACGAGATCACCGTGCCCGCGTTGATGGTGCCGCGATTGGTCTCCACCCCGGTGACTTTGCCGCCCGCGGTGTTGATGGCGGTGACCTCGGTGTAGGGGTGGATCTCGACGCCCATCCGCACCGACTCCTTACCGTAGCCCCACACCACCGCGTCGTGGCGGATGATGCCGCCGGGCGGGTGGTAGAGCGCGGCCAGGATCGGGAACGTGGGGTGCTCGGTGGTGTCCAGCTGCGGGCACAGCTCCTTGATCTCGTCCGGATACACGACCCGCGAGTCGACGCCCACCAGCCGGTTGACCTCGGCCCGCTCCATCATGGTGTTGACCGAGCGGTCGGAGTGCGCCAGTGTCAGGTGGCCGTGCTGGGAGAACATGGTGTTGAAGTTGAGTTCCTTGGACAGGTTCTCGTACAGCTTCACGCTGGCCTCGTAGAACAGCGCCCCCTCGGGTGTGAGGTAGTTGGAGCGGATGATGGTGGTGTTGCGGCCCGATCCACCCGCGCCCATGTACGACTTGTCCAGCACGGCGATGTTCTTGACGCCGTGGTTCTTGGCCAGGTAGTAGGCGGTGGCGAGGCCGTGCGCGCCGGCGCCGATGATGATCACGTCGTAGGACGACTTGAGCTCGTGTGCCTTGAAGAACCGGTGCTTCTTGAGCAGCCCGATCATGCCTGCTCCTCCTGCTGGGTCGGGTTGCCAAGTGGGTTGATGGGGGTGATGCCGAGGTTGACTCCGGCGTCCAGGATGGCCTCCCAGAAGTACTCGCCGAACTCCCACCCGATCAGCATCAACACCCGGTCACCGGCATTCAGGATCAGCGCCGGGCAGCGCATCACCGATCCGGCGACGCAGCGGTTGTGTGGGAACCTGCTCGCGCGCACGTCCGAGCCGGACGAGCGCATGAACACCTCGCGCCACTGCTCCCCGCCGATCTCGACCGCCGCCATGGCGCAGGTGATGTCGATTCCGGCCGCTCCGATTCGCTCCCGCAGCTCGGCCACACGGTCGAATCCGCAGATCACGTATCCGTGGGTCGCGGTCAGCCGCAGCGTCCACACGCCTCCGTCGTCACGGGCGTGGCCGGGCTCGAGCCCGCCGGTGAGCGTGTCCAGCTGCTCGGCAGTGCCGCGCAGGTCGAGCTTGCCGAGATGCGAGCGATCGGCGATCCACAGCTCGGCCGACTCGGCCGGATACGTGGCGATCCGCCAGCCCTGGTGGTCGGTGAGCGCCGCTCCGGCGTTGATGTGCGCCCGCTCCATGGGCGTGCGCAGGCTGGGTGTATGCGATCCCGACGGTGCCACGGCGGCCGGCGACAGGAATGCGTAGGGGTCGGTAACCGTCATGAGCGCAGCTTCTCTCCGTCGGGGTCGTAGAACGCTTTGTGCGTCACGGTCGCGGGGATCTTGGCCCCGGAGGGATCCGAGATGGTGATCGCGTTGCCCTCCTCGGCGAAGTCGATCGGCACCCAGGCGATTCCGATCGCCTTGCCCAGCCGTTTGGAGAAGCGGGAGCTGGTGATGCGGCCGATCGGCCGGCCGTTCGGCCCGATCACCTGGGTTCCCTCGACCGGGGTCTTGCCGTTGTCGACGGTGAATCCGATCAGCGCGAACCGGTCTCCGCGGCGCTTGAAGTACTCCAGCGCGTAGCGGCCGATCCAGGGTGACTCCTTGTCCAGCTTCACGATCCACGGCATCGCCGCCTCCAGCGGGCTGGACTCGGCGTTGGTGTCCTGGCCGACGATCACGTGCATCTTCTCCAGCCGCAGCACGCGCTGGGGCTCGAGCCCGAACGGCTTCACCGAGAACTCGGCACCAGCCTCCATCAGCTGTTCCCACAGGTACTCGCCGGCAGCGCTGGGATAGTGAATCTCGTATCCGAGCTCACCGACGAAGCCGATCCGCAGCACCAGTCCGGGGACTCCGGCGATGGTGGCATGGCCGGCTCCCAGGTACGGGAAGGCCTCGTTGGAGAGGTCGAACTGGGTCAGCTTGCCCAGCGCGGTGCGGGCGTTGGGCCCGGCCACGTTGACCGCAGCGATCGCGCTGGTGACGTTGATCACCTGCACGTCCATGTTCCACACGGCGTTCCACCATGTGAACCACTGCTCCATCCCGCCGGCTCCCGACGAGGTGGTGGTGACGTAGTACTCGGTGTCCGACAGGCGGGCAACGGTGCCGTCGTCGATGATCGAGCCGTCGTCGCCGCAGACCACCGCGTATCGCACCCGAGCCAGCTTCATGTCGCCGAACCGGTTGGGGTAGAGCCGTTCCAGGAACTCGGCAGCATCGGGCCCGCGGACGATCAGCTTGCCCAGGGTGGACACGTCGATCAGGCCCAGCGAGTCGTGCACCGCCGCGGTCTCGTCGTCCGGTGAGCCGTAGTCGTAGGGCCGCTTCCAGTCGCCGGCCCACAGCATCCGGCCGCCGTGCTCCTCGTGCCAGTGGTGCATGGTGGTGCGCTTGACCGGCTCATAGCCGCGCCCGGCCAGCAGCGAGAAGCTGGTCGGGTGATGCGGCGGCCGGGCGGTGGTCACACCGGCCTGCTGGCCGTCGGGATCGATCCCCAGCTCGGAGGCGATCAGCAGGCCCGAGTTGCGGTGGCACATGCGTCCCTGACAGGGGCCCATGGTGACGGTGGTGTAGCGCTTGCTGAGCTCCAGCGACGCGAAACCTTCCTCGATCGACTGGTGCACGTCCTTGGTGGTCACGTCCTCGCAGTAACACACGAACTGCTTGCCGGATGCGTCTGCGCACTTGGCCGGGATGGCTTCGCTCGAGCCCACCGGCTCAACCGCCACGCGCACGCCGTTGGGGACGTGGTCGGGGACGTACACCCGCTGCTCGCGGTCGTACCGGATGGTGCCGCCGGCCTGGGTGAGGAAGCCCAGCTGGCCGACCTGGCCTCCGGACATCAGCACCACGTCGCCGCTCAGGCTGCGCGTCTCCGAGCCGCGGGCCACCTCGACGCCGGTGACCGACTTGCGACCTTTGGTGCGCACCGGCGCAAACCCGGTGAGATGCTCGATCCCGGCCTGGGCGAGGCGCTCATCGCGCGCGCCCGCGCGGGTATCGGCCACCGCCGTGACGACCATCCCGGCGTGAGCCAGATCCAGCGCGGCGTCGATGCCGGCATCGTCGGCGCACACCACCACCGCCTGTTCGCCGGGCGGGATCCGGAACTGGTTCACGAGGCGGCGGGCGGCGCTTCCCAGCATCACGCCCGGCCGATCGTTGCCGGCGAACACCAGCGGCTGCTCGATGGTGCCGCTGGCCAGCACCACTTCCTCGGCGCGGAAGCGGTGCATCGTGTCGCCCTGGTAGACGGGCACGAGGTTGCCTTCGTACATGCCTCCGGCGTAGGCCGGCTGGAGGATGTGGACGCCCAGATCCCGGGCGCGATCGGCCAGTTCCTGAGCCGCCGTGGCGGCCTTGTGGCCGGAGTAGGCGAGGTGCCCGCCCAGAGCCAGGCCTTCGTCCACCAGCGCCACATCGCGGCCTTCGCCGGCAGCGGCGATGGCGGCTTCGAGGCCGGCGGGGCCTCCGCCGATCACCAGGACGTCCACGTGCCGGTGCACCTTCTCGAACCGGCGGGTGCGGCGATGCTCGGGGTCGAGCTTGCCCAGGCCGGCGGCGGTGCGGAGAAACTTCTCGTAGTACTTCCACGCCCACCGTGGCCGGATGAAGGTCTTGTAGTAGAAGCCGACCTGCATGCCGAAACCGGGGGTGACCTTGGTCAATGCGTGCAGCGCGTCTCGCTCGAGCGAAGGCCAGGCGTTGATGTGCTGCACCTGCATCCCGCCCCGGATCGGCGTCATGCAGGCCCGCACCGTGGGCACCCCATCCACCTGCACCAGGCAGTTGGGGCATTGGCCGCTGCAGCACAGCAGGCCGCGCGGGCGGTGGTACTTGAACGAGCGGGAGAACACCCGCACACCTGCGGCGTACAGCGCCGAGGCGACCGTGTCGCCCGCATAGCCGGTGTACGGCTCACCCTGCCACGAAAACGCGATCTCGCGCGAGCGGTCGATCAGCTCGCCGTTGTGTTCCAGCAAACGGGGGTTAGGCACTGAGCGCTCCCGGCTTGGCGGTTTCGATCACCGTGTTGTCAGAGGTGATGCGGCGCGCCTGGAACCACTCGCGGCACCCGGAGGAGTGAAACCACCACTCGGTCTGCTCGCCGGCGGTGTTGCGGCGGAAGTACAGGTAGCTGAAGAGCGCATGCTCGTCTTCAGAGGAGTCCGGCCGGAAGGTGATTTCGCCTCCGTAGGAGAACTCGTCGACCGGCCGGCGGCCGCAGTTGGGGCAAGCTAAGAGAAAACTCATCGCGGGTCAGCAGATCCCTTCAGGTTCAGACGATTCGGGTCAGCATGAGCGGTTGTGGCACGTGTGGCCTGATTCGCTTATAGAGAAAACCACACACACGGCGCACAGCGGCATCCTTTCCCGGGACCAGCTCAGATCCTAAGGCAGATAGGCCCCTGCGGTCAGTGCCAGGGCGAGAACAATTCATTGCACCCATGTGTGCGGTCCTCCACCGTCTGGTCACATCACGAGCTTGGTCGGCCCAGCGTGTGCTCGAGCCGCAGCAGCTTCAGCTCGATCTCGATCATGAGCCAATCTTCGTTGGCGACGTCCAGCCCGGTGAGATCCTGAATTCGCCGCAGGCGCTGCCGCAGGGTGTTGGGGTGCACGTACAGCGTCTGGGCCGCCGCTGCGATGTTTCCGCGGCGCTTGAGGTACTCCTCCAGGGTCGACAAAAGCTGTGACCGGTGCCGCCGGTCGTACTCGACCAGCACCTTCAAAGCGTCGCCGCGGGGGTCGCGCACCCGGCCGTCCTGGCCCACCCGCAGCAGGTACTTGTAGGCGCCCAGGTCGTCGAAGCCGACCACGCTTGGCTCGGGACTGACGATCGCGGCTGCGGCCACGGCCTGCTCGGCCTCTTCGAATCCGGTGCGGAAGCTGGCCGCCCCTTCGCAGCGCTGCGACAGCCCGATTGCGAGCGGGTGGCGGGCGTTGAGGGTGGCGTGCAGCTCGCGCAGCTTCGCCACGGCGGCCTTCTCGCCGCCGGCGTCGAGTCGGATCAGTCCGCGCAGAGCGGCGTCGCGGCGGTCGAACAGCGAGCCGGGGAACGAGCGGGTGGCGGTGCTCTCCAACGCCGTTGCGACTTCGTCCCACGTCCGTGAGGCCGTCCCCGGACGGGGCACGGCCTGCATCACCAGATGCGGCCGGTCGAGATCCGTGCCCAGCGCCCGGGCGCGGGCGCCGAGCTCCTCCGGGGTGGCGGTGGCGTGCGCCAGATCCTCGAGCAGGTCCTTGATCGCGTTTCGCTCCGTGAGCCGGTCGATCAGCTCGACCTTCTTGATGGCAACGGCCGTCTGCCCGGCGATCGAAGCCGCGATCTCGCGCTCCTCGGCGTCCATCCGGCGGCCCTCGGGAATCCGCAGGGCGAGGAATCCCACCAGCTCATCGGCGGCCACCAGCGACAGCACCGCCGCCGATCCCTGCGAGTCGCGATCCCACAGGCGAGCAGCCAGGCGTCCGCTGCCGGGGGTGCGGCGGGCGATCTCGACCCCCATCTCCTGAGCGGTGATCGGCGTCGGCGGACCGGCCTCGGGCGGCCAGGCGCTGCACAAGAGCTCGCTTCCCCCGGCGGGATCGACCACATACAGCTGGCAGGCGTCGACGGTCAGCAGCCGGTGTGCGCGCTTGGCCACGGCCGGCAGCAGGTCGTCCAGGCGGGCCGCGTCGGCAACCGCCCGGGCCAGGTCGGCCAGGCCCTCCACCAACGCCAGCCGGCGGCGGGTGTCCTGGTACAGCCGCGCGTTCTCGATCGCACCGGCCACCAGGGTGGCCGAATGCATCAGGAAGTCTGAGTCGGCCTGGGTGAACTCCCGGGGCGCCTCGGCGTGCAGCGCGATCACGCCGATGACGGTGCCCGACTTGTCGTTCAGCGGCACCGCGACCAGCGACTGGTAGTCCTCTTCCTCGGCTTCCGGCACGATCTTCACGCGCGGGTCGGCCAGCGCGTTGTCGTCGAGGAACACCGGCTGGTTGTTGACCGCCACCCATCCGGCCAGACCCTCGCCGTGCTCGAAGCGGAGCCTGCCGACCAGGCTGCCGTAGGGCTCGGACACCGATCGCAGCGTGAGCGAGCCGTCGTCGGGGTCGACGAAGTAGATGAAGCAGGCGTGGCAGTCGATCGCGTCGGTGATCACCTCGACGATTGCCCGCAGCACCCGGTCGAGGTCGAGCGTCGACGACACCGTGTTGATGATCTGGTGGAGATAGCGGCTGTCGACGCCGCGCTGTGGCGCGATCGGCACGGCCGCCTCCGCGGCATCTGCGGATGTGTGCGAAACGGACACATCCAGATGGTACCGCCGGGAGCCGGTTGCCCGCCGCGCCGACCTTCTTGGCGCTTGTTGCAGGCTTTCATGTCCACCTCGGCATGGACATCTCGCCATCAGGTGGAGTAACCACCATAGACTGGGGGGCTGCGAGAACAGTAGGATATCGCTGCCTATTGACGACGAAGGGAGACCCGGATGGCAACGGTCGCCGAGTCCGCGATGAACGGGCTGGACCCCATGTTCCAGCCCGATTGGTATCTGGATGACGAGCAGCTCAAGCTGCTGGAGCGGTTGAAGGAGATCTGCGAAGAGACCATTCGGCCGCTGGCGGCGGAGAACGACCGCACGCTGACCTTCCCGCGCAAGAGCCTCGAGGCGCTGGGGCCCGACGGGTTTCTCGGCCTGATGCTGCCCAAGGAGTGGGGCGGCCTCGGTCAGAACCACGTGATGTACGCAAACGTGACCGAGACGATCGCCCGCTACGGCGATGCGTCGGCCGCGATGTGTTACGTCATGCACATCGGTGCGGTGGAGACGCTCAAGCTGCGCGCCACCGACTACCTGGTCGAGAACTATCTGTCGAAGACTCGCGACGGCCTGATCGGCACCCTGTCCTACTCCGACCCCGAGACCGGCTCGCACTTCTGGTACCCGATCGCCTCCGGCGCGCGCAGCGTCGACGGCGGCTACGAGGTGCTGAAGAAGGCGTCGTGGACGACGTCTGCCGGCTTCGCCGACTTCTACGTGCTTCAGACCACGTCACCGGAGTACAACGGCGACTACTCGAACCTGTCGGTGTTTGTGGTCGACAAGAGCGAGATCGAGGCCAAGCCGGAGGAGTGGGATGCCATGGGTCTTCGTGGTAACCAGTCCGGCACGCTGCTGCTCGACTGGAAGTTCGTCCCCGGCGAACAGCTGGTCGGTGAGATCGGCGACGGTGCCTTCTCCAACGACGAGTCGGTCGACCCCAACTTCCTGATCGGGTCGTCCGGCACCTGGAACGGGATCGCCCTGGGGGCGATCGACATCGCCATTCGGCACACCACCCGCAAGACCCACAAGGACGTGGGCCTGCGCGTGTGTGACTATCCCACCATCCAGGACGCGGTCGGCGAGGCCATCATGGATACCAACGCCTCCCGCCTGATGACGTTCGGGGTGGCCCATGCCCTCGACCTGGTGACCGATGGTTCGCAGGCCAAGATCACCAACGAGCTGGCCCGCGGCAACTACCTCCCGTGGTGCTGGCAGATCAAGTTCACGGCAGCCAAGAACGTCGCCCATGTGGTCGACAAGATGCTGCACTGCTGCGGCGGCACCGCGTACAAGAAGGAGCCGCTCCAGCTCGAGCGCTACCTGCGCGACGGCAAGGCCGGCTGGGTGATGGGGCCGACCAATGAGGTGCTGCGCCAGTTCGTCGGCAAGACCGCCCTTCTGGGAATGGAATCGCTCGACTACTGGAACGTCGTGATCAACCAGCGCGCCCTCTCCAATGAGCTCAAGAAGATGACCTCCGACGAGAAGCGCGAGCTGGCCGAGAAGCTCCTGGCGGAGGCAAACGCCGGGTAACTCTGGTTCTTGATCGGCGAGGGCGAAGGCCGATTACTCGGCGACGCCCTCGCCGATCAAGGAGTCTTTGCATGTCCGAACCCGTCCACGTTCTCGTCGTCAAGGCGGGGGGCATGCTGTGGGCCGTTCCGATCGACAACGTCGATCAGACACTCGAGCTGACGGGGCGCAGCGTGCATCGGGTCGCAGGCGTGCCCATGGTCATGTTCCGCGACTCGGCGCTGGAGGTGGTCGACATCGCCGATGTGCTGGGTGTCGGCGCCCACGCCGATCGCCGATCGGCCGTGATCGTCTGGGCCGGAGGTCGCCGCCGCGCGTTCGCCGTGGACGAGCTGATCGGCCAGATGTGGCTGGAGCGGGTCGAGGTGCCGGCGGTCGCCCGGGGCCCGTATGTGGCCGGGATCGTGGTCATCGACGGCGGTGAGGTGGTGCCGGTGGTCGAGCCGGGAGTGGTCGCGGGTGCCTGGGCGCCGCTGACCGGCGACGCCTTCGGGTTCAGCGAGATGCAGCGAAGTGCGTTGTTCGAGGTCGCCAACATCGGTTCGGGGAATGCCGCCACCTCGTTGTCGGCCTTGCTTGGCCGCCCTGTCGAGATCAGCTACCCCGATGCGGCACTGGTGACGGTGGCCGAGGCGGCCGACAAGATCGGTTCGTCCGCCGCCGCGTCGGCCGTGATCGAGACGGCGGTGCGGCGAGACGGCGGCCGCGTGCTGCTGATGTTCCCGGAAGGATCGGGCGGAAGCGTCTGCCGGCTGCTGGGGACGAACATCGACGACGAGGTGGGCCGGTCTGCGCTGGGCGAGGTGGGAAACATCCTGGCCAGCTCATACCTGAATGCGATCGTGGAGATGACCGGCATGACGCTCGATCCCGAGCCGCCCGTGGTGGACGTGGATGTGCTGGGCTCGCTGGTCGAGCGCTGCCTGGCCGGCGTCGACCCAGGAGATCCGGTGGTGATGATGCGCTCGGTGATGAGCGTCGATTCCACAGACGCGCAGTTCTCGTTCCTGTTCATGCCCCGCATCGCTTCGGTCGAGGCACTGCTCCAGAACCTCGGCCTGGGCCGGCGCGCGGCCTGAATAAAAGGTGCCAGGCACCTTTTATTCACCGCCGGCTCTCAGGGGCCTTCGCCGGCGATCCACGTCAGGCACGGCGCCCGCTTGCGGATCTTGCGCACCGCGCGTGCGAACAGCCGTTTGGTGAGCCTGGCGGGGTCGGGGCCGAGCACCAGCAGGCCGGCATTGCACTCCTCCACCACCTCGAGCAGGGCGTCCACCGGCCGCGGGCTGCGCACTCGCAGGTGCTCGACCTGCAATCCCAGGCCGTGCGCATCTCCGACCAGCCGCCGGATCTCCTGCCGGTCCTCGTCCAGCTCGAGCTCTGCTCGGCGGGTGGTCAGGCACTGGTGCCACAGCGGCATCTCGACCGCGTCCACGACCACCAGCTTGGCATGGCTTTCCAGCGCCGCCTGGATTGCGACTCGGGCTGACTCGGGCTCGAACGGCACTGCCAGGGTGGCGAGCACCACCGGCTGGCCGCGAGAGTCGCCGTCGAGTCGCGGGGCTTCGGGTACCCGTGGGCCGGAGTCGACCGTCCGGGTCACTCGGCCTCCAGATCCCAGTTGCGCACGAGATCGCCGACGGCATTCTTGTGCCGTCGATGGATGACGGGTTTGATGAAGAGAAACCAGCCGAGCAGGGTCAGGGCCAATCCGGCGAAGATCGTGACGATCTGCCCTGTGATCGCGATTACCAACACGATCACGGCGAGCACGGCAACCACTGCCACCGCACCGATCGTGTACCGGCGGTTGAGGGCGAGGATGCGGTCGTAATCCTCGCTGGGGATGTGTGACGTGTCATAGTTTCGGCCGCAGTTTGGGCACGTCCACTGGTCGCCATAGCCCACCAGTCCTTCGGTGCCGCACTCGCAGCGAAGCGTCAGCCGCGGCGGCGCGAACGCGTGTGGGAGAGGGAGTTTCACCTGCGTATCTTCCTCAAGGCAGGGCGGCGCCGCAAGTGCGCGTGCAAATCGGTTGGCGCGAAGTCTTGACCGCTCCCTCACGATCCTGTTTGATTCTCAGATCAAGCATTTTTCCTTGTCCTAGTTTCCAGGAGGTTCCATGGCGACCGTTGCAGTCGAGGAACGAGAACTCCTCAAATCGATCAGCTGGTTCGACGGGTTTGTGGTCGCGCTTGCGAACCCGAGCTTCCTGATCACCGCCCTGGGCGCGTCGGTGCTCAGCCTGGGCGGTTGGGGAGCCGTCATTCTGTGGACTGTGTCAGTGGTTCTCGGTGCCGGTCACAACTACATCTATTCCGAGACCGCGGCGATGTTTCCGAAACTGTCCGGCGGCATTGCGATCTACGCCCACGAAGCGTGGAAGAAGTACTTCTCGTTCGTCGGCCCGATTTCAGCCTTCGGGTACTGGATCGGCTGGTCGGTGGTGCTTTCGGCGACCGGCGTGGTCGTCGGGTTCTTGGTTCAGAACGAGTGGTACACCTCCTCGGCGACCTCGACCAGCTGGAATCACAGCTGGCAGTTCCTGGGTCAGACGATCTACTTCAGCTTCCCGATCGCGCTGACCACGGTGATCATCGCGGTTATCTGGCTCTTCAACGTGCTGGGGATGCGCCCCGCGGTTTGGGTCGGCTACGTCACCGGCGCACTGCTGATGATTCCGCTGGCGGTCATGATGTTTCTGCCCTATCTCGACGGCAAGTGGGACAGCGCGAACCTGCATAACAACATCAGCGCCACCGCGGGCTCGCTGGGGGTGACCAGCTTCACCCTGATCATCGTGTGGCTGTACACCATGTGCTGGTCGGCGTACGGGATGGAGTGTTGTGCGACCTTCGCTCCGGAGTACCACGACACCGCCAAGGACACGCCCAAGGCGCTGCGGGTTGCGGCCGTGTTCGGCGTGATCACCTACGGTCTGCTGCCGATGGGCGCGATCGGCACGTTCGGTGACCAGAACATCGATATCACCAACATCTACACGTTCATGCCGGAAACGCTGCACATACTGCTCGGCAGCATCCTCACGAGCATCGCAGTGTTCTCGCTGTGCGCGGGAATCGTGCTGGCCATGAACACCGCCACAGCGGACGGCTCCCGCGCACTGTACGGGATCGCCCAGGACGGTATGACCATCAAGTGGTTCGGCAAACTCAACGGGAAACATGTGCCGGCAAACGCGATGACGCTCGACGCGTTGCTGAATATCGTGCTGCTGTTCACCTACGCATACGACCCGTCGGGGGCGATCAAGATCCTGATCTTCTCCAACCTCGGGTACGTGACCTGCCACGTGTTCGCGATGTCGGGCTTCCTGCTGCTGCGCAGGGATCGTCCCAACTGGCCGCGCCCGATCAAGGTTCACTCGATCTGGCTTCCGATTGCCGGTGCCTTGGCGGCGTTCGACCTGCTGCTGTTGGTTTGGGGTGGTTGGAACTCTGGCCTCGCCTACGGCAACACGAGTAAGACGATTGTGTTCGAGGGCATCGGCGTGCTCTGCATCGCCGCGGTTCTCTACATCATCAGGGTCGTGTGGCAGGACAAGCAGAAGCTGGCATTCCGTCTGTGGGCGCCGACAATGCCGGACGACGTGCCTCCGGCGGGCGTCTCAACCGAACAGCATTGAACTGAGGAGTCGTGAGGGGGCGGGCCAAGCGGCCCGCCCCCTGTGGTTCTGTCGGCGAGCTCCTTGCCGTGCGGCCGCCCATCCGCGAAGATAGGCGGCGTGAACGTTCGCGATTCGACCACCGTCGAACCGCCGGTCGAGGAACGGGGGAGCCACTCACGAAGCAGCGTGGTGATCCTGGCCACGCTGGCGGTGCCGTTCGATCCCGAGGCGGTGCGGGTGGCGGCCCAAGCGGCGCTGGAGACCAACGCCCGGTTGATCGTGGTCGACGCGGTGGAGCGGCCGTGGTGGCCGCAGGCGCTGACCATGCGCTACGCCGAGCTGGAGCTGGACGAGGATCGTGCGCGGATCCGGGAGCTGGTGGCGCAGATGGCAGGTCTCGGGCTCGAGGTGGAGCACCTGCGTGTACCTTCGGCCAAGCCGGTCGATGCCGTGCTCGACCTGGCAGGTGAGTATCAGGCGGGCCTGCTGGTGCTCGGCCCCGACCGGTCGAGGTTCCGACCACGCCTGTTCGCACGCATCTCCCGGCGCGTCCGCAAGCGCGCCCCCTGTCTCCTCTGGGTCGCGGGAGAGGGACCGTGACCTGAGCAGCATGAATAATTGGTGCCAGGCACCAATTATTCATCGAGCTAGGCGGCGCGGAGGCGGCTGTTGCCGTGGGCGCCGACCCAGTCGACCAGCTCTGCGCCCGGCATCGGGCGGCTGATGAAGTAGCCCTGGGCGGTGTCACAGCCCATCGATCGCAGACGGTCATAGGCCTGCTGGGTCTCGACGCCCTCTGCCACAACCTCCAGCCCGAGGTTGTGGGCGAGATCGATCGTCGACTGCACGATCACCGCGTCGCCGGCGTCCTCGATCATGTTGAGCACGAACGACTTGTCGATCTTGAGGTCGTTCACGGCCAGCCGGTTGAGGTACCCCAGCGACGAGTAGCCCGACCCGAAGTCGTCGATCGAGACCTTCACGCCCAGCGCGCCCAGCCGCGACACCACCTCGCGGGCACGGGTGGGATCCGCCATCAGCACGCTCTCGGTGATCTCGAGCTCCAGGCTGCCGGCCGGTACCCGCCACTGCTTCAGCAGCTTGTCGACGTCCTCGGGCAGCTGGATGTCGATCAGGTCGCGGGTGGAGAGGTTGACCGAGACGGTCAGGGCTGCGCCGGCGTCGATCCAGCGACGGCACTCCCGCACCGCCGTCTCGATCGCGAACACCGTCAGCGATCGGATCAGTCCGCTGCGTTCCGCCAAGGGGATGAACCGGTCGGGCATCAGCAGCCCCTGGCCGGGGTGATGCCAGCGCATCAACGCCTCGGCTCCGATCACGCGCCCTGAACGCAGGTTGACCTTCGGCTGGTAGTGCAGCACCAGCTCGTGGCGGTCGACCGCGTCGCGCAGGTCACCGGCGAGCTTCAGCCGTCCGGCGTCGGCGTCGTCGTCACTGGCCTGGTACACCTCGTAGCCGGTGCGTTTGCCCTTGGCCAGATACATGGCCACGTCGGCGTGCTGCATCAGCTCCTCGAAGTCCTGGGCGTGGTCGGGGAACAGCGCAATCCCGATCGAGGCTTCCACGTCCAGCGTCAGGCCCTGGATGGCGAACGGCTGCTCCAGCATCTTGTGCGCGCTGCGGGCCACCACCAGCGCCGTCTCGGCGTCAGGGATCTGGGGCAGCAGGATTCCGAACTCGTCGCCTCCGAAACGGGCGAGCAGATCGGACGGGTGCAGGATCTTCTCCAGCCGCGGTCCGATCGCCTGGAGCAGCAGGTCGCCGGAGTGGTGGCCGAGCGTGTCGTTGATCTCCTTGAACCGATCGAGGTCGATCAGCAGCAGGGCGGCCTGCTCGCCGGTGCGGCGGGCGGCCACGATCGCGTCCACCGCGCGGCTGCGAAACAGGGTGCGGTTGGGCAGGTGGGTGAGCGGGTCATGCTCGGACTCGTATTTGGTGCGCTCCAGGTGCGCGCTCATCTCCTTGCCGTGCGTCCGCAGCTTGCGCGACGCCCGCGCGACCACCCGGAAAACGATCGCATACAGCAGCGACAGGCCCACGATCAGGATCAGGTACAGGCGGTTGGTGTCCGCCCGGATCGTGTGTGCGATGGGGGTGTAGGGGAGATAGACCTCGAACGCTCCTCGTGGCTGGTGTCGCGCTTCTGCTTTGAAGGGGACGTACACCTCGAGCAGGTCGCCGTGGGTCTTGAGGATGTCACGGTTGTCAGCCTCGGTCTTGAGCGGCTGGGAGGCGTGCACGATCTCGGTGGTCGGCTCGCTTCGCTCGAGCGTCTCAACCAGCTCGTCAGAGGGCTCGATGTTCGTCCCGATCAGCTTGTGGTCGCTGGAGTACACCAGGGTCTGGTCCGGTGACCAGATGTTCACCCGGGCAAACGGTGAGCCCTTGAACTTCACTGCGGCGTCCACCTTCTTCATGGTCTTTCTGCCGAGCGGACTGTCCTTGAGCTGGCCTTTGGCAACCGCCGGGCCGATCCCGACCTGGGTGGCAAACTCGATGCCTTGGACGGTCGAGTTGATGCTGCGGTCGCGGATCTGGTTGCCCAGCACATTGGCGAGCACCAGGCCCAGCAGCAGCACCGGTACCGCGCTGATCAGCGCGAAGGTACCGAGCAGGCCGAAACGGAAGTGGGGGCGGGGGATCGAACGCACGGGAGGAGGCGTCTATGCAGACGGGATTGCATCGACTGTTTCGAGCGTGATCTTGAGCGTTGACGCCTGTTTTCAGGCGCCCGGAACGGGGGCTACCAGCCGCCCGCGATGCCGATCACGCGACCCCGGGGCACCAGCGCGTCTTCGTCCAGCCCTCCGAACGCTCCCCGGTGGAAGATCAGCGGCTCCCCGCCCGACCCTTCGAAGTCGAACACTTCACCCACCACCAGGTCGTGATCCCCGGCTGTGAAGACGTGTGAAACCTCGCATCGGAGGATCGCCAGAGAGTGGCGCACGACCACGAAGCCGGTGGGGTCGAGCACGGTGTGCCCATCGGGAAACGCCGCTCCTGGCTTCGCGAACGCCAGTGCCACGTCGCGTTGGCGGCGGTGCAGCACGTTGACGGCGTAGCGCTCGCTCTGGCGGATCTTTTCCAGCGTGCGGGTTCCGTGGGCCAGAGACACCAACACCAGCAGCGGATCGAGCGATACCGACGTGAACGAGTTGAGCGTCATGCCGGCCCGCGAATCCCCGTAGCGGGAGGTGACCACGGTCACCCCGGTGGCGAACGCGCCGACGACATCACGGAAGTCGACGCGCCGGGTTGGATCGCTGTGGGTTGCCATCTCCCGTCCATAATAGGCTGATGCCGCCCACCGGTCGACCTGCAGAACGCCGCCTTGCGGCAGTCGAGCGCGCGTTGCGCGTCCTGGACGCCTTCATGCAGGTGCCCGGTGACGTCCGCAACACCGATCTGGTGCGGATCACCGGAATCAATGCCTCCACCGTCTCGCGCACGCTTTCGACGCTGGTCGACGCCGGCTACGTGGAGCATCTGCCCGAGACCGGTCGCTACCGGCTCGGCACCCATCTGCTGGAGCTCTCCAATCACGTGCTGGCCGGGCTCGATCTGCGCGGGATCGCGCGACGCCATTTGGTGGAGCTGGGCGAGGAAACCGGCGAGACGGTGACGCTCTCCATTCCGGGCGAGCGGGATGCGGTCACGGTCGACTTCGTGCCCAGCCGGGCGTCGGTCGCCAGTGTGGCAAGGGTGGGCCGACCGAGCATTGCGCATGCCACGGCCACCGGCAAGGTGGGGCTGGCCTTCGGGTCGCCCGCGCAGCCGGCCGGGGTGCTCGAACGCTACACCGATCGCACCGTGATCGACCCGGCGGTGCTCGAGCGTGAGCTCGCCGGGGTGCGGTCGCAGGGCTGGGCACGCGCCGAGGGTGAGCGGGAGCCGGACCTGAACGCAATCGCCGCCCCGGTGTTCGGGGCGTCCGGCGAGCTGGCGGCGGTGCTGGGACTGCAGGGTCCGGCCGGCCGCTTCGACCAGGCGGCTCAGGCGGCCGCGCTCCCCGCATTGCTGGCCCACGCTTCCGACATGTCGCGTGCGCTCGGACACCCGGGTGGCGTTTGACGCCTGGGGCAGGGCGAACTACGATGACAGCAGAAATGGAAATGGCTTTGCCGTAGTGGCAATCTACTGGAAAGGGTGTTCATGAGCCTGCCGTCGCGCGCCAAGTACCTCGTCATCGGAGCCGGGATCCACGGCCTCTCCTCGGCCTGGCATCTCGCCAAGGAACAGACAGCGCGCGGGGAGGAGCCGGACGTGCTGGTGATCGACAAGACCGGTGTCGGCGCCGGGGCCTCGGGCATCGCCTGTGGGGTTGTGCGCAACAACTACTACCAGCCCGCGATGAGCGAGCTGATGGCCGCAAACGTCGAGGTGTGGGAGCAGGATCCGCAGGCCTTCAGCTACCACGACGTCGGGTACGTCGCACTCGGCGCCGAGCGTCAGATCACCGATCTCACCGAGGTGCACCAGCGGCAGGCCCGGATCGGGTACCCGTCGCAGTTGATCGTCGGCGAAGCCGAGGTGCGCGAGCACATGAAGGCGATGTTCCCCGACTGGCGGGCGCAAGGGGTGCACGTGTGCCTGCATGAGCAGAAGGGCGGCTTTGCCAACAACATGGCCTCGCTGCACGGTCTCGCTGCCAAGGCCAAGCAGGCCGGTGCCCGCCTGATCGAGGGCGTCCGCGTCACCGGATTCGAGACCGACTCCAGCGGGGCGGTCACCAAGGTCAACACCGACCAGGGCGACATCGAGGTCGAGCAGGTCGTGGTCGGGGTCGGCCCCTGGATCGAGCGCATCTGGACGATGCTCGGCCTCCCGAACACGCTCGACGTGCATACGCCCGACGGGCAGGTGCACCGCGACCAGGAGATGTGGACGTACTGGTATCTCCAGGAGGGTGAGATCGGCGTCGACCCCAAGCTGCTGTCTCTGGAGGACGGCTCGATGCCGCCGGTGCTGCATGTCGATTCGGACGCGCCTCTGTACGACGACGAGGGCAAGCTGGTCACCGACGAGTTCTGGGGCAACTACTTCAAGCAGGATCTCCACGGCGTGCAGGGTGGAGCCGCGCCGGTGGTGGTCGGCCATGACTACGAAGTCGACCCGTATCCCACCGCATCGGTCGAGTCGGATTTCGCCGACATGTGGTGCGCCTCGCTGTCACACTGCATGGCCCGCTTCGAGGGCAAGCGGCCCACCTACAAGAACATCCGCTCGGGCGGGGTCGGCTGCTTCACCGTCGACAGCTTCCCGGTGTTCGACTACATGCTGCCCAACGTGTACGTGATCGCCGACTCCAACCACGGTTACAAGATGATCGGCGTGGGCCGCGAGGTCGCCCGTGTCATGACCGGCGGCGAATCCCGCGTGCTCGAGCCGTTCACCTACGAGCGCTTCACCACCGGCGCCCTCCACCCGGTATCCCACAGCCCGTATCCCTGGTCGTGAATAATTGGTGCCAGGCACCAATTATTCACTCCACACCGCCAGGGTGAATAACGGTGCCAGGCACCGTTATTCACCGGCGGTGAGCCGCCAGGATGATGGCGAGGGTTGCCAGCGTCCCCAGGATCACAGCCCGGCCGGCGCCCAGCACTGCGGCGCCGGCCGGGGCTGAGGCCGCCCCGACCAATCCGCCCACCGTCGGCGTGCGCGTCGCGGCAGTTGCCAGCAGCGCCGCCACCACGCCGACCAGCGCCACCCGCCAGTCGAGCACCGCCATCGCCCCCAGCGCGGTTGCAAGGCCCCGGCCGCCGCGGAAGTGGAGCTGGGCCGGATACACGTGGCCGGCGACCACCGCCACCATGGCCGCCGCAGCCACCGC
The DNA here is from genome assembly GCA_963727235.1 of uncultured Actinomycetes bacterium. GTDB lineage: Bacteria > Actinomycetota > Thermoleophilia > Gaiellales > JAICJC01 > CAVPTL01. The sequence continues at coordinate 29,186 of CAVSFZ010000023.1, read as the reverse complement.
GGTGGAGTCGGTCAGCGCGCCCGCCACGGCCACCGCGATCGCTCCCTTGGCACAGTCGAGCGCGAGCGTCAGCGCGGCCACGCGCACGCCCGCCACACGACCGACGTTGCGGGCCCCGGTGGAACCGGTGCCGCCCGTGCGCACGTCCGCGCCGGCCGTTAGCCGGACGAGGTAGTAGCCCGCCGTCAGGCAGCCGAGTGCATAGCACCCGATGACTGCCACGACGGCGAGCGTCACCCCGTTCTCAATGCAGCGGCGCTTCCCAACCTTCGAGCACCGGTGGTTTCCAGTCGGTGCCGACGGTGCGAGAGTTCTCCACCCACGGCCCCAGCTCGGGCTGCGGGAACTTGCAGTGCTTCTCCTTCATCTGGATGCCATACGAGTTGCCCGAGGTCAGGTGCTTGATCAGCACCTTGCGGGCGAGCTCGTTCTCACGGCCCTCGGGGATGTCGAAGTAGATCTTGATGAAGCAGTTGGAGTAGCGATCGAACACGGCCGGCGTGCCGTCCTCCTCCAGCAGCTCGATGTCCTCGAGCCAGTTGATGTCCTTCCCGGGCGTGGCGGCCATCAAGTCGATGTCGTCGACCAGGGAGATGTCCTCCTGGTAGGGGAATCGCTTTCCGGCCATGAACTCGGCATCGATCGAGGTGTGCTTCTCGGGTTCAAGGATGTAGCTCATGATCAGTCTCCGGTCGCTTCCAGATGGGCCTCGCGGACAGCCTCTTCCTCGTGCTTCTTCTCCAGCAGCCGCTTGATCTCAGACAGCGTCTCCTGCTCGGTCACACCTGGGATGTAGGTCGTCCCGGCCAGCGGCACGCGGGCCATCGCCGAGGCCTCGGTGGTGAGGGCGCACAGGTCCTCTGGCTCGAGGCTGTGGATGTTGGTCTTGCCACACGCGCGGGCCAGCATCTGCACCTCGAGCGTGAGCGTGTGCAGGAAGTTGTAGACCCGCTCGGAGGCGTCCTCCACAACCAGCCGCTTGCGCAGCTCGGGATCCTGGGTGGCAACGCCCACTGGGCAGCGGCCGGTGTGGCAGTGGTAGCACTTGCCTGCCGGCACACCGACGGTGCCCTCGTAGTCGGTGACCCCGGGGATCTCCTTGTTGCAGTTCAGCGCCATCAGCGCCGAGTGGCCGAGGGCGATCGCCTTTGCGCCCAGCGCCAGCGCCTTGGCGACATCGCCGCCGTTTCGGATCCCGCCGGCCACGACCAGATCGATCTGGTCGGCCAAGCCGACGTCTTCGAGCGCTCGGCGCGCCTCGGGGATGGCCGCCATCAGTGGAATCCCGGTCTCCTCGGTTGCGATGTGAGGGCCGGCACCGGTGCCGCCCTCGGCGCCGTCCAGGTAGATGATGTCGGGGCCGCACTTGGCCGCCATCCGCACATCGTCGTACACCCGTGACGCACCCAGCTTGAGCTGGATCGGGATCTGGTAGTCGGTGGCCTCGCGCACCTCCTGGATCTTCAGCGAGAGGTCGTCGGGGCCCAGCCAGTCGGGATGCCGCGCCGGTGAGCGCTGGTCGATTCCCGCCGGCAGTGACCGCATCTCGGCCACCTGCTCGGTCACCTTCTGGCCCATCAGGTGGCCGCCCAGGCCGACCTTGCAGCCCTGTCCGATGAAGAACTCACAGGCATCGGCGAGCATCAGATGGTGCGGGTTGAACCCGTACCGGCTTTGAATGCACTGGTAATACCATTTCGTGCTGTGATCGCGCTCGGGCGGGATCATGCCGCCCTCGCCGGAACAGGTCGCGGTGCCGGCCATCGACGCGCCGCGGGCGAGAGCCATCTTGGCCTCCAGCGAGAGCGCACCGAAGCTCATTCCGGTGATGTACACCGGAATGTCCAGCTCGATCGGCTTCTTGGCGAACCGGGCTCCCAGGACGGTCTTGGTCTCGCACTTCTCGCGGTACCCCTCGATCACGAACCGGGTCAGGGTGCCGGGCATGAACATCAGCTCGTCCCAGTGTGGGATCGGCTTGAACATCGAGAATCCGCGCATGCGGTAGCGGCCCAGCTCGGACTTCACGTGGATGTCGTTGATGACCTCGGGCGTGAAGATCCGGCTATGGCCGAGCACGTTCTGCTGTGCGGGGGATTTGTCAGTCGACATCGTCCCTCCTAGAGGACGAGCTTCCGCTCGGAAGGCTCGAGGTTGTCGTAGTTGTAGAGCTTCTTGCCGCACACGAACTTCTGGAACTCCGGCGGCGTGCCCAGGTCATAGATCGAGAACTTGCGATTGATGTATTCGGTGTCGGCGTCGGTCCACTCACCCGGGACGCAGTCGATCCCGAGCGCCTTGACCTTGCCGCCGACGTAGATGGTGCCGTCGTACATGGAGTCACCGAGGCCGGGGCCCGCGTCGCCGCAGATGATCTGCCGGCCGCGCTGCATCATGAACCCGGTCATCGAGCCGACCGAGCCCATCGTGAAGATCAGCCCGCCCTTCTGGTCGATGCCCGAGCGCGCCCCGCAGCGGCCCTTCACCACCAGGTCGCCGCCGCGCAGCGCCGCGCCGGTGAGCGATCCCGCGTTGCCTTCGATCACGACCGTGCCCGACATCATGTTCTCGCACACCGACCAGCCCACGCGGCCGGTGATGTGCACCTCGGGGCCGTCGATGACGCCGCAGCCGAAGTAGCCGAGGCTGCCTTCGAAGGTGATCTGGCAGCGGGTCAGGATGCCGACGCCAAGCGAATGCTTGGAGCCGGGGTTCTGCACGGTCACATTCTTGATCCCGCGCTCGTACACGAGATTGCGGATCTCGAGGTTGATCTGGCGCGTGGTCAGGTTGGCGGCATCGAACACGGCCGAGTCGCCGTCGATCTCGGACACGTTGGGTACCGCCGCGTCCGGCTCGGCCAGGCCGCGCGCGTCATAGTTGATACGGCTTTCGCCTACCGCGTCCATACCAGCACCTCCCCCTCATACGGATCGTAGGTGTCGATCTCGTGATCGATCACCGCACGGATCGCGATCTCTTCGGATGCGAGTGCGACCATGTCCTCGCCTTCGTACAGCACCAGCGGCTTGGCGGCCATCTCGTCCTTGGCCACTCCGAGCGCGTCGGCGGTGACGCACATGTAGGTGAAGACTCCGTCAAGCTCGTCCAGGCTGGAGTGCATCGCCTGCTCGAGCGTCTCGCCCTCGCTCATCTTCTCGGCCAGGTACACCGCGATGATCTCGGAGTCGCACTCGGACTGGAACCGATGGCCGCTTCGCTCCAGCCGCCGGCGCCAGTAGAAGTAGTTGGTCAGCTGTCCGTTGTGCACCACGGCGATGTCCGAGAACGGATACGCCCAGTAGGGGTGCGCGCCGGAGATGTCGACGTCGGATTCGGTCGCCATGCGCACGTGGCCGATGGCGTGGGTGCCGTTGAACTCGCCCAGGCCGTACTGGTCGGAGACGGTCTCGGCGTCGCCCAGGTCCTTCACGATCTCGAGCGAGTGCCCGAGCGAGAGCACCTCGACGGCCGGCACGTCCTCGACGTAGTCGGCGAGCTTTTTGAGGTCGCCGTCATAGGCGATCGTGGCGCGGTAGGCGTACTCGGTCTCGGCCTCCACGCTGTGGACGGTTGCGCCGATCTCCCGCAGCCTGTGCTCGACTTCGAACCGGTGGCGTTCGAGTCGGTCGGCGAACTCGAAGTCGCGCGCGTCGCCGGTGTCTGCCAGCGTGTAGCGCATGACGATGTTTGGCGAGGGCGGCGCGAACAGCGCGTAGCCGGTCGAATCAGGGCCGCGATGCTTCATCGACTGAAGCATGCGAGTCATGTCCTGCCCGACTCCGCGGGCGCCGTCTCGATAGATGATTCCTGCGATTCCACACATACTGATCGCCTTTCGGATGGCCTTGGCAAGGCGGGCCCGATCCCGCTTATAGACCGGAGGTAGGACAGCAATCGTACCGGCCGAAGAGGCTTTGCCGGTATGGCCGATCCTCCATACTGGCGGTGCCGTTAACGGCGCTGGACACCGGTCGCCCGGTGCCCAGCCGTCAAATCAGCCCGGTGGGTTTACGGCAGGATGTCGAGGTACTCCTTGACGTCCCACTCGGTCACCTCGGCGCAGTAGCGCTCCCACTCGTCCCGCTTGTAGTGCCGGAACACCTTGAACATCTCGTCGGGCAGGGCCGACTGGATCACCTCGTCCTCGTCCAGCGCATCGAGGGCGTCGCCGAAGGTCATCGGAATCCTCTTGACCTCCTTGCCTCCGGCCATGGCGTCGTAGATGTTTCGCTCCTCCGGAGGACCCGGGTCGATCTTGCGCTCGATCCCGTCCTCCATCGCCTTGATCAGGGTCGCCAGCGACAGGTACGGGTTGACCGCCGAGTCGACCGAGCGGTACTCGAACCGTCCCGGCGCCGACACGCGCAGTGCGGTGGTGCGGTTCTGGAAGCCCCAGTCGGCAAACACCGGCGCCCAGAAGCCGGTGTCCCACAACCGTCGATAGGAGTTCACCGTCGGTGCGGTCACCGCCGTCAGTGCGGCAAGGTGCTCGAGCACCCCGCCGATCGCGTACAGGCCGATCTGGCTGGGCAGGCGCTGATCCTCACCCTCGGGCATGAAGGCGTTGGTATCGCCTTCCCACAGCGAGATGTTGTGGTGGCAGCCGTTGGCCGACACGCCCATGAACGGCTTGGGCATGAAGCAGGGGAACACGTTCAGCTCGCGCCCGACCTGCTTGCAGATCTGGCGGAAGGTGGAGAGGTTGTCGGCGGTCTGCTCAGCCCGGTCGAAGTTGAAGTTGAGCTCGATCTGACCCGGCGCGTCCTCGTGGTCGCCCTGGATCATGTCCAGGCCCATCGCCTGGCCGTATTCGATCACCTTGTGGATGACCGGCTGCAGCTCCGAGAACTGGTCGATGTGGTAGCAGTAGGGCTTGGTTGCGCCCTGGACGTCGGGCGTGCCGTCGTCCTTCATCCTCAGCCACATCATCTCCGGCTCGGTGCCGGCGCGCAGGTGCAGGCCGGTGCTCTTCTCGAACGCCGCCTGGATCTGCTTGAGGTTGCTGCGACAGTCCGAGGTCAGGAAGGCGCCGCCGTCTTTCTCGTCCTCGCGGCCGCGGAAGCAGGTGCACCACACCCGCGCCACCTTCTTGTCCCACGGCAGCACCTGGAACGTCTCCGGCTCGGGGATGCCCACCAGCTCCCACGCCTCAGGCCCGTACCCGATGTACTCGCCGTGGCGGTCGGTGAAGAGGTTGGCGGTGGAGCCGTACACGAGCTGGAAGCCCTTCTTGGCCATCGACTCCCAGTGCGGCGCAGGTACGCCTTTGCCCATGATCCGTCCGGTGACGGAGATGAACTGGTAGTAGATATAGGTCACGCCTTCGGCGTCGATACGCCTGCGCACGTTCGCGATCGCGTCGTCCCGGCCATCGGCCGCGACGAACCGTTCAAGGTCGGTCGGCACGAACTCCTCCTTCGCAGTGACTGCTTCCACAGGTCGCGGCGTCATCGCCGGCGACCAAGGCTATGCGGCGGTTCCACACCCGCGCAATGGCGATCTTAACCACTCAGGCGCGCACGCGAGCATGCGACCGGACATGTGGCGGACGCTAGTCGCCGGTGGCGACAGGGGTGTCGCTGCGGTTGCCCCACTCATTCCAGGAGCCGTCGTAGATCCTTGGCCGCGACCCGCCGGCGAGCTCGACGGCGTGCGCGACCACGGTGGCCGAGACGCCGCCGTTGCAGTAGGTAACCCCGGGCGCGGAGGTGTTGACGCCTGCCTCGGCGAGCCGTGCGGCGAGCTGCTCCGGCTCGAGGAACCGGCCGTCGGGTGCCAACAGGTCGGTGTACGGCATCGAGATCGCGCCGGGGATGTGGCCGGCCCGGCGGGAGTGGGTTTCGGCGCCGGTGTACTGCGCGGTCGAGCGCGCGTCCACGACCTGGAGGCCGGCGGCCAGCGCGTCGCGTACAGCGTCGATGTCGATCAGCCCGTCGACCGAGGTCACACGCAGCGGGGGTTCGGGCGGCTCGGGGTGGTGCTCGCCGGATTCCAGTGGGAGTCCAGCCGCCTCCCAGGCGGAGAGCCCGCCGTCGAGGATGTGGGTGGCGTCGTGCCCCACACTTCGAAGCACCCATGCGATCCGTCCCGCGAGCGCGTTTCGGTAGTCGTCATAGGCGACCACCACCGTGTCGGCTCCGATTCCGAGCCGCGCTGCGTCGGCCTCGAACACGGCCGGCGGCGCGAGCGTCACGGGCACATCCGCGTCGCGATCGGTGAAGTCGGTGCGCCAGTCGGCGAACACGGCTCCGGGGATGTGGCCTTCGCGATAGCGCTCGACGTAGGCGCGGTAGCGGGGCTCGTCACTTGCCACCTCGCCGCGCACGTCCAGCACCCGCACCTGGTCGAGGTGGTCACGAAGCCACTCGGCCGTCACCAGCAGATCCGATCCCATCACCGGATGCTAGACCGTGAATAAATGGTGCCAGGCACCATTTATTCACGTACCGTCCCGTGATGGGAGTTGACGACCGCTACTGGGATCCGATCGAGCAGACCGAGGCTGAGGAGGTGCTCGGCGCCGGTGTGCGGGTCACTGAGCGACATCGCCGCTGGCTGTTCGCGGTCTCCCGGTGCGAGACGCCTCAGGGGGTCGTCTACCTCAAGCGTCAGCCCGCCATGGGCCGGGCGCTTGCCCAGGTCGAGTGGCAGCACGCCGTGGCTTCCCACGTCGCCGACCGCGGCGTGCCGGCCACCCGCCCGCTCGGCCTGATCGAGCGGGGCGAGCTGTGGTACGAGCTATGGGAGCCGGCCGGTGGGTTCGACTCCTACACCGACACCGACACCTGGGAGCCGTTTCGGTCGATCGCCCACGTGAAGGCGGCCGGCACCATGTTGGCGCAATTCCATCAGGCCGGTGTCGACTTCGCGCCGATCACGCCGCAGCCCCAGGCCGGGTTCGTGGTGCAGCTGGGGCCGCTCGATCGGGCGCCGTCCCAGGTCGTGGCGCAGCTCTCGCGTGAGCGCCCTGCCGTGGCCGAGCACCTCTCCGGCCGCGACCTGTCACCGGTCGATGACGCCTACTCCGAGCTGTTCGAGCGGCTGGCGCCGGTCGCCCCCGACCTCCCGGTCGCTCCGCTGCACGGCGATTGGCAGACCAACAACCTCTTCTTCGAGGGCGATCGCGTCACCGGCATCATCGACTTCCATCAGGCCGACTGCGGCCCGCGCCTGCTCGACCTGGCGGTCGCCATCGAGCGCAACTGCTTCTTCTGGAACAGGATCTCCGACGGCGACGATGGCGCCTTCGACATCACCCACGCGCAGGCGCTGATCGCCGCCTACCACCGAGCCGAGCCGCTCACCCCCGCCGAGCGCGCGGCGCTCGTGGACGTGCTGGCGATCTGCCAGTTCCAGTACGGAATCTCGTTCCTCGACTACTACTGGGGCGTGGAGCACGACCGGCCCAAGGCCGACTGGGCCTGGGACACCTACGTGCTCGGCCATGCCCAGTGGTGGCAGTCACCGGCCGGCCGCGAGGCTAGAGCAGCGCTAGCAGCGGTCGTGCCTTGACCAGCGACTCCTCGACCTCGGCCTCGGAATCGGAGTCCCACACGATCCCGCCGCCCACCCACAGGTGAATCTCGGAGCCGGCGATCGCGAACGTGCGGATCGTCAGGCCCAGGTCGAGATCGCCGTTCGGGGACACCGTCCCCAGCGCCGCCATCGACGCTCCCCGGCCGACCGGCTCCAGCCGGGCGATGTGATTGATCGCCGAGATCTTGGGTGCACCGGTCACCGAACCGCCGGGGAACGTCGCCCGCAGCAGCTCGGCCAGGCCGACCTCCGGTCGCAGCGTGCCCGCCACCGTCGAGATGAGATGGCGCACCCCCGCCATCGGCGACTCGGTCATCAGCGACGGCACGTGCACGCTGCCCGGTTCACACACCCGGCCCAGGTCGTTGCGCTCGAGGTCGACGATCATGATGTGCTCGGCGCGATCCTTGGCGCTGTCGGCGATCGCGCCGCCGCCCTCGGCCGGGCGCGTTCCCTTGATCGGCATCGTCTCGACCCACCGGCCCTGCGTGCGCAGAAACAGCTCCGGCGAAGCCGACACGACCGACCAGCCGTCCCCATGCATGTCCATCGCCCACGCCCCTGCTACCGGGGCGAGCAGCGGCAACACTCCCCGCGGATCGCCCGAGAACGGCGCCTTCATGTGCTGCACGAGGTTGACCTGGTAGACGTCGCCGCGGCCGATGGCGGCCTGGGCGGCCTCGATCGCCGAGCGGTACTGAGCCGGCGACCAGGTCGGCTGGAACTTCCCCACCGACGCCACCCCCGGTTCCGGCTGATGCGAGCGCGCATGGATGTGGCAGGCAAGCCCGGGGAGTCGGCAGGGCTCAGACGGCTGGTCGGTGGTCACGCCTGCGAGCGTGGCGGCCAGCCCGTAGCCCAGATAGAGGTCGGCGACCATGGTGCCGGCGTCGGCCGATGCGCCGGGCGTGACCGCGAATCCGGAGTCGGCCAGGAACGTCTCCAGCCTCCCGAAGGGATCCGGAGCGTCGCTTTGGAGCACCAGCCAGCGGTCGGTGCGGTGGGTTGCGAGCGTCGCGGTGTCGATGCCGTATCGTAGATCGTGTGGCGCTACTGACACCTCCGCGAGTGGTGCTGTTCGACTTCAACGGCACGATCTCCGACGACGAGCCGCTCCTGGCGCGGATCTTCGTGCGGATGTTTTCGGAGATCGGAATCGAGGTCTCGGAGGAGCTCTACTTCGCGGACTTCGCGGGCTATAGCGACCCCGAGATCGTCGAACGCATGCTGACGCGCTTCCAGTTGGACGGGGACGGCCTCGACCAGCGCCTGATCGATCGCCGCGCCGAGCTCTACCTCGAGGAGATCGCGGTGCGGTCGCCGGTTCGTCCCGAGGCGGCCCGGTTCGTGCGCGAGGTGGCGGCCCGGGTGCCGGTGGCGATCGCCTCGGGCGCGGCCGGCGACGAGATCGCCGCCGTGCTGGTGGCAAGCGATCTGCGGGAGCTGTTCGACGTGATCGTGGCGGCCGAGGACGTGAAACGCGGGAAGCCCGACCCCGAGGGCTACCGGCGCGCGCTCGAGCTTGTCAACGCCGGCCTGCGCGAGCCGATCCCCGCCGCCGATGTGCTCGTTTTCGAGGATTCGATCATGGGACTGGAGTCGGCCCATGCGGCAGGAATGCGCTGCGTGGTGGTGGAGGGCACAATGGCCTCCGAGCACCTCGACCAGGCCGATGCGGTAGTGTCAACTCTGAACTGGTCTATACCACTGGTCGAAGGGTGGAACGAGCATGCGGAGTGAGGCACGAGCAGTCGTCATCGGTGGCGGTGTCGGTGGATGCAGCATCCTGTACCACCTGGCCAAAATGGGTTGGGACGACGTGGTGCTGGTGGAGCAGTACGGCCTCACTCACGGCTCGACCTGGCACTCCGCCGGCCTCGTCGGCCAGCTGCGATCGACCGTCAGCCTGACCAAGATGATGCAGTACTCGGTCGGCCTCTACGCAGAGCTGGCCAAGGAGACCGGCAAGGACCCCGGCTGGCACGAGCTGGGCGGTCTTCGGCTGGCCTCGTCGCAGGCCCGCTACGAGGAGATCCAGCGTCAGGCCGGCTGGGCCAAGAGCTTCGGGTTGCCGATCGAGATCGTGTCGGCCCAGGAAGCCCAGGAGATGTTTCCGCTGATGTCGACCGACGGCGTGCTGGCGGCGGCGTTCCTGCCTCACGACGGCTACCTCGATCCCAGCCAGCTGACGTTCGCGCTGGCCGACGGCGCCCGCCTGCGCGGTGCCGAGATCGAGCAGCGCACCAAGGTGCTCGACATCACGCTCAAGAACGGGCGGGTGCACGAGGTGGTGACCGACAAGGGCACGATCCGCACCGACGTGGTCGTGTGCGCGGGCGGCATGTACGCCCCGCAGATCGCACGGCTGGTGGGCGTCAACGTCCCGATCATCCCGTATGCCCACGAGTTTTTGGTGACCGAGACGTTCAGCCCGGCGCTCGCTCCGCTGCCCACCCTGCGCGACCCCGACAACCTGATCTACTACCGCACCGAGGTCGGTGGGCTGATCATGGGCGGGTATGAGCGAAACCCCGATCCGTGGGCGCTCGACGGCGTCCCCGACGGTTTCGAGGCAGAGCTTCTGCCGGAGGATTGGGATCGGTTCGACGAGATCCTCCAGAACTCGATCACGCGGGTGCCGGCGATGGAGTCGGCAGAGGTCAAGAAGCTCTACAACGGCCCCGAGGCGTTCACCCCCGACGGCGAGTTCATCCTGGGTGAGTCCGAGGTGCCGGGATTCTGGGTGGCCGCCGGCTTCTGCGCGCACGGCCTTGCGGGCGCCGGCGGCATCGGCTGGATGATGGGCGAGTGGATCACCGAGGGTGAGCCCAGCCTCGACCTGTGGCACATGGACATCCGCCGCTTCGGCGGCCAGTACCGCAGCCAGCGCTACACCCTGGCCCGTGCCACCGAGGTGTACGCCACCTACTACGACATCAAGTATCCCAACTACGAGCGAAAGGCGGGACGGCCGCTGCGGCTGTCCCCGGCGTACACCCGGCTGCAGGCGCTGGGGGCGAGCTTCGGCGAGAAGTCAGGATGGGAGCGGGCCAACTGGTTCGATCCCAACGCAGCCTCCGGGGATGAGAGTCTGCGCCCGCGCGGCTGGGCTGGAGAGAACTGGTCGCCGGCGATCGCCGCCGAGGCGATGGCCACCCGCGAGCGGGCCGGACTGTTCGACCAGAGCTCGTTCGCCAAGATCGAGGTGCAGGGGCAGGGCGCACTCGGCTTCCTCCAGCGGCTGTGCGCCAACGACATCGACCGGCCGGTGGGAACGCTCGTGTACACCCAGATGCTGAACCAGACCGGCGGGATCGAGTCCGATTTCACCGTCACCCGCCTGGGCGAATCGCGCTTCAGGATCGTCACCGGCACCGCCTTCGGAAACCACGACATGGGTTGGCTGCGAAAGCATCTGCCCGCCGACGGCTCGGTGGTGCTGAACGATGTCAGCTCCGCCTACGCCTGCTTCTGCCTGTGGGGCCCGCGGGCACGCGACATCCTCCAGCCGCTGACCAAGGCCGACCTCTCGCACGAGGGCTTTCGGTATATGACCGCGCGCGAGCTCTCGATCGGCGACGTGCCCGCGGTGGCCGCTCGGGTGACATATGTGGGCGAGCTCGGCTGGGAGCTGTACTGCCCGGCCGAGTACGGCGCCGGGTTGTGGGATCTGCTGTGGCAGGCCGGAGCCGACCACGGCCTGGCGGCGTGCGGGTACCGCGCCATCGATGCGCTTCGGATCGAGAAGGGCTACCGCGTGTGGGGCTCGGACATCACCCCGGAGGACGGGCCCGACGAGGCCGGGCTGGGGTTTGCCGTCAAGATCGACAAGCCCGGCGGCTTCATCGGCCGAGACGCGGTGATGGCTGCCCGTGAGCGCGGGCTCGAGCGGCGCTTGGCCTGCCTGGTGCTGTCCGACCCGCGGGCTGTCACGCTCGGATCAGAGCCGGTGCGGGTGGGCGGCGAGGTCGTCGGCCGGGTCACCACCGGCGGCCTCGGCTACGCGGTCGGGCGCTCGATTGCGCTCGCGTACCTGCCGACCGCGCATGCCGAAGTCGGCACCGCCGTCGACATCGAGGTGTTCGGCGAGTGGGTGCCGGCGGAGGTGGCCGCCGAGCCGCTCTACGACCCCAAGGGGGAGCGGATCCGAAGCTGACGACAGCTACGCGGCGCTGAGGAACTCGCGCAGCTTCACCGTCTGGTCGCGCCGCTGGCCGACCCCGACGATCGCCACCGGCACACCCACCTGCTCCTCGATGAAGCGCAGATAGTCCTGCGCGGTCGCCGGGAGCTGTGAGAGCTCGGTGATTCCGGAGATGTCGCCACCCCATCCGGGCAGCTGCTCGTACACCGGCTGGGCATGGTGGAAGTCGGACTGGTGGCTGGGGAACTCGTTGGTGATGCTGCCGTTCTGCAGGCGGTAGGACACGCACACCGGGATCGTGTCGAACACCGACAGCACGTCCAGCTTGGTCACCGCCAGCTCGGTCATCCCATTCACGCGAGCGGCGTAGCGCAGTCCCACCAGGTCGAGCCAGCCGCAGCGCCGGTCGCGCCCGGTGACGGTGCCGTACTCTCCGCCGACCGTGCGGATCCGGTCACATCGCTCGGGGTCAGCCTCGCTGGGAAATGGTCCGGCTCCGACGCGGGTGAGATACGCCTTGGTCACACCCAGCACCGCGCTCACGCGGGTGGGGCCGATGCCGAGGCCGGTGCATGCCCCTCCGGCCGTCGGGTTGGACGAGGTCACGAACGGGTAGGTGCCCGAGTCGATGTCCAGCAGCGTGGCCTGGGCGCCCTCGCACAGCACCACCTTGTCCTGCTCCAGAGCCTGATGCACCAGCAGGGCGGTGTCGGCGATGTAGGGCTTGATGCGCTTGGCGTGGCGCATCATCGCCTCGGTCAGGACGTCTTTGTCCAGCGGCCGGTGGTGGTGCACCTTCTTCAGCAGCTCGTTCTTGACCGACAGTGCGGTCTGGATCTTCAGCCGCAGGATCTTCTCGTCCAGCAGGTCCTGCATCCGGATGCCAACCCGGAACGCCTTGTCGGCGTAGGCCGGACCGATGCCGCGGCGGGTGGTGCCGATTGCCAGCCGGCCGAGGGCCAGCTCCGAGTCGGCATCGATGATCTTGTGCCACGGCATGATCAGATGGGCGTTGCCGGAGATGCGCAGGCCGGAGGTGTCGATGCCGCGCTCTTCCAGCCCGTCGAGCTCCTCGATCAGGATCTCGGGATCGATCACACAGCCCTGGCCCAGCACGCAGATCGTCCCGGGATAGAGGATCCCGCTCGGTACCAGCCGCAGCTTGTAGGTCTCATCGCCGATCACCAGCGTGTGGCCGGCGTTGTTTCCGCCCTGGTAGCGGGCGACCACGTCGGCGTCTCGCGCCAGCATGTCGACGATCTTGCCCTTGCCCTCGTCGCCCCACTGAGCGCCGACGACCACCGACAGGCCGCTCACGATCGGCCCAGGTTGTCGAATCGGGTGTAGCGGCCGACGTAGGACAGGCGCACCGTGTCCAGCGGCCCGTTGCGGTGCTTGGCGACGATCAGCTCGGCAGTTCCCATATCCTCGGAGTCCTTGTTGTAGTAGTCGTCGCGGTAGACGAACATGACCAGGTCGGCGTCCTGCTCGATCGAGCCGGACTCGCGCAGGTCGGACAGCTGGGGACGCTTGTCCGATCGAGCCTCGACCGCTCGCGAGAGCTGCGAGATGGCGATCACCGGCACGTTCAGGTCGCGGGCGATCAGCTTCAGCGAACGTGAGATCTGCGAGATCTCCTGCACCCGGTTCTCGACTCGCGCCTGCCCGCCCATCAGCTGCAGGTAGTCGACGACCACCAACCCCAGGCCGCCCTCTTCCTTGAGCCGCGACTGCAGCCGGCGGGTCTTGGCCTTGATCTCGATCGGCGTCACGCCGGCCGTATCGTCGATGTAGATCGGCGCCCGGGAGAGCTTGTCGCAGGCGTTGGTCAGCTTGGCCCAGTCGGCGTCGTCCAGCGAGCCGGTGCGCAGCCGCTTGGAGTCGACCCGGGCCTCGGCGCACATCAGCCGCTGGGTCACCTCCTCCTGCGACATCTCCAGCGAGAAGATCGCCACCGGAACGTTTTCGCGCACGCCCAGGTGGGCGGCGATGTTGAGTGCCAGCGAGGTCTTGCCCATGCCCGGGCGGGCGGCCATCACCACCAGGTTGGAGTCCTGGAAGCCGGCGGTGATGCGGTCGAGGTCGCGCAGACCCGAGGGCACGCCGGTCAGGTCGCTGCCCGACTCGGCCAGTGCCGCGAGCCGCTCGAACGACTCGTTCAGGAGCGTCTTGATCGCGGCGAAGTCTCCGCTGATGCGCTGATCGGCGATGCCGAACACGATCTGCTCGGCCTTGTCCACGACCTCCCCGGGCTCGCCCAGATGCTCGTAGCCGAGCGTCGCGATCTCGGTGCCGGCTCTGATCAGCGAGCGGTAGGTGGCGGCGTCGCGGACGATCTGGGCGTAGTGGCGCGCGTTGGCGGCCGCCGGTACCGTCGCGGCCAGCGTGTGCACCACCGCTTTGCCGCCGACCTGGTCGAGCAGCCCGCGGCTGCCCAGGGCATTGGTGAGCGTGATCGAGTCGATCGTCTCGCCCCCGCCGTACATGTCCAGGATGGTGCGGTAGATGTGGGCGTGGGATCCGCGGTAGAAGTCCTCGGGCTGGAGCAGCTCCGAAACGACGGCCACCGCGGTGGGCGAAACCAGCATCGCTCCCAGCACCGACTCTTCCGCGTCCAGGTCCTGGGGCGGGAGATTGGGTACCTGCTGGGGAGCGACTGCCATCGAGTTTCGCCTTTGTCGTCTAGTAGTCGAGCGGCTCGGAGGGCTCGCCCTCGAAGGCCTCGACAGAACCCTCTTCGCCGGCGGCGCCGGGCACGACCATGACCTTGATGGTGGCCTTGACCTCACCCCACACGGTGACGCTGACGAGGTGGCTGCCGAGCGTCTTGATCGGCTCTTCCATGTGCACCTTGCGGCGGTCGACCCGGATCTTGCGGGCCTTCCAGATCGCGTCGGCCACGTCGGAGTTGGTCACCGAGCCGTACAGCTTGTCGCCGACTCCGGCCCGCTCCTTGATCGTGAGCACGGTGCGGTTGAGCGTGTGGGCCACATCGTGGGCCTGCTCTTCGGACTGCGCCTCGTGCCGCCGGCGCATCTCTTCCTGGTGCTGCGCCTCGGCCACCCGAGCGTCGCTGGCGGCTTCGGCCAGACGGCGCGGGCCGAGGTAGTTGCGGAAGTAGCCGGGGGCCACCTGGACGACGTCGCCCTTGCGTCCCAACTTCTCGACGTCCTGCAACAGGATCGCCTGTGTACCTCTCTGTGTCATCCCATCCTCGATGTTCAGGCGGCGTGGCCGCGTCGATGGTCGCATGCCGGGGCGGCGTTGGCCACCCCCGCGCTTCCGAAACACCCGCAGCGAGCGAGAAACGGTGCTCTGCCGAGGGTTAGTTGACGGCGTACGGCAGCAGCGCCATCTCACGCGCCCGCTTCACCGCCGTCGCCACCTGGCGTTGATGCCGGCGGCACGCCCCGGAGATCCGGCGGGACCGGATCTTGCCCTTCTCGGACGTGTAGCGCCGCAGCTGATTGAAGTTCTTGTAGTCGATCTCCTCGACCTTGTCCTTGCAGAAGTAGCAGGGCTTTCGGCGAGTCTGGGGGCCGGTGCCGGCGCCACGCTTGGGCGCTGTGCGGCGTTTGGGCTTGGATGCCATTCGTTACCTTCCTAAAACGGGATGTCGTCGTCTGAGCCTGAGCCTGCGAACGTCTCGACCGGCTCGGGCTTGAGCTCGGCAGTCTGGGTGAAGCTGGGGCGGGCCTGTCCGCCGCCGCCGCCGTCACCGTCGCCGCGTGAGCCGAGGAACTGCACGGTGTCGGCGACCACCTCGACGGCCGACCGCTTGCCGCCGTCCTGGGACTCCCACTCGCGCCACTCCAGCCGTCCGTCGACCGCCACGGGGCGGCCTTTGCTCAGGTAGGTGGCGCAGTTCTCGCCCTGCGCTCCCCAGACCTTGATGTCGAAGTAGTTGGGCTTCTCGACCCATTCACCGCTGGCGCTGTCCTTGTAACGGCGATTCACGGCCAGGCGCAGCTTGCACACCGAGGTGCCGCTGGGAAGCGTGGACAGTTCTGGGTCTGCAGTCAGATTTCCGGTGAGGATGACGCGATTGATGTTTGCCATTGGGAATACCTCCTCTAGCGTGCTTTTGCGAACGTGCGTTCGATCATGGTAGGCACGCCGTCGGCTGTCAGCCGGCGAGTTCGGCGGGCTCCGGCGACGAGGCCGGCTGTCCGCTCGGTTGGATGCGGGTCACGGCCATATGGCGCATAACGCCGTCGGTGATGGCGAGCACTCGTGTGGCTTCGTCCAGCGCCTCGGGGCTGCTGTCGAAGTTGAGCACGTAGTACCACGCGTCGGTCTGGTGGTCGATTTCGTAGGCCAGCTTGCGCTTGCCCCAGGGGTCGATGGACACCCAGGTGCCACCACGCTCGGTGATGTCGGCCTTGACTCGATCGATGATCTCGGTCTGCCGCCCTTCAGCGACCTCCGGGTCGATCATCAGCATGATCTCGTATTGGTTGATCCTGATCACCTCCTCTGGACTGAAAGCGGCCTCGGCGTGCTTGGCGGGGAACCGCCACTTCGGTGCCACGATCAGGAGTGCGGCACCACGCCGAGACAGGAAGCTGCTCGATTGGAGACGGCAGTATACTCGGCGGTCTCCCACACGGAGGTGCACATGAAGCGGATTGGATGGTTCGTTGCCGGAGTGGCGTCCGCCGCCGGCGCTGTTGCTGCCGGAGCCGCGGTGCGCTCCCGCCGCCACCGCGACGACGACAGTACTGTGAGCACGGTTGCGGCCGTGACCGTCGAAGAGATCGATGATGTCACCGAGGTCGTTGTTCCACCGCCCCCGAAGGATCCCGCCATCGACGCCATGCGGGAGCAGATCGGGGACGCCCGGATGCGACTTCGGGAGAAGGCCGAGGCCGGTGTTCCCGACCCTTCAGGAGGTGCGTGATGGAGATCGATCCCGACAAGACCGCTGTGGTGCTGATCGAGTATCAGAACGACTTCACCTCGGAGGGCGGTGCTCTGCACGACGCCGTCAAAGGCGTGATGGACGACAGTCAGATGATTGAGAACACCCGCAAGGTGGTTGCCGAGGCTCGCGCTGCCGGGGTGACGGTGCTGCACGCACCGATCACGTTCGCACCCGGCTACGGCGAGCTCGGTGACCCCGACAAGGTGTACGGGATTCTCAAGGGCGTGATCGACTCTGGTGCGTTCGTCAAGGGAACGTGGGGCGCCGAGATCTGTGATCAGCTCGCCCCGGAGGAGGACGACATCGTGATCGAGGGCAAGCGGGGGCTGGATACATTCGCCTCCACCAACCTCGATTTCGTGCTGCGAAGCCGTGAGGTGGAGACGGTCATCCTGGCGGGGTTCCTGACAAACTGCTGTGTCGAGTCGACCATGCGCACCGCCTATGAGAAGGGCTACGACGTGGTCACGCTGACCGACTGCACGGCGGCCACAAGTGACGAGGAACAGCGGGTTGCCACCGCTCGCGACTACCCGATGTTCTCGCAGCCGATGACCAGCGACCAGGTCGTCGAGTCGCTGCGGGCGGCTGTCGCTTCCTGAGAGTTTCCCCAGAATCACGCTAATTCGCTTGCGGGTCGGCTTCTGCACGCGCATATTCCGAGGAGAAGACTCGGTTTGCCAAAGGAGCTTGACGTGGGTGCACACAGGAAGCGGATAGCGATCATCGGTGCCATCGCGGTCGGTGTGGTGGGCATCGCCGGTACGGCCCTGGGAGCAGGCGCGGGCTCGTCCCCGTCGCTTCTCAACGACTTCGCGCGGCGGTTGGGCGTCTCGCCGGCCAAGGTGCGCTCGGCGTATCAGGGCGCGATGGCCGACCGCCTCGACCAGCTGGTCAAGGACGGCAAGCTGACCAAGGCACAGGCGGAGCGCATCAAGCAGCACCTGAAGGACCACGACGGCCCCGGGTTCGGCATGGGTGGCCCCGGTTTCGGCATGGGTGGCCCCGGGTTCGGCGGGCCGCGCCACCACATGTTCGCCGGCCCCGGCGGTCCGCGGCACGGCGGGCCGATGGTCTGGCTGCACACCGCAGCCACCTACCTGGGCATCACCGATCAGCAGCTCCTCAAGGAGCTTCGCAGCGGCAAGACCCCGGCTGCCATCGCCAAGGCGCACGGCAAGACCGTCGCCGGCCTGGAGCAGGAGCTGCTGCAGTCGGCAAAAAAGCCGCTCAACGACGCGGTCAAGTCTGGCCGGATCACCAAGACCCAGGCCGCCAAGATCGAGAAGTTCCTGTCACAGCGGATCGACCAGCTGATCACCCACGGGTTCGAGTTCCACCACGCGTGGGGCGGTCCGCCGATGGGCAACGGTGGTGGCGAGAACCAGGGCGGCACCCAGCCTTCGGTACAGCCGACGGTTGCGTCAGCGGTCTAGCGGGATCTCCGTGAGGAAGCGCTCGAGCGCTTCCCGCCAACGTTGTGGCTGGTCGAGATGGACGTCGTGCCCGGCGTCGGCGATCTCGACCAGCTGCGCGTCGGGCTGCAACTCGACCATCCGTTGGTAGTCGGCCCACCCGTCTCCGGCGGCTGCTCTTACGATCAAGATCGGGCAGCGAACAGCCGCCCACGCATCCCAGTACGACGTTCGGCTGACCTCTTCCAGGGCGGCCACCATCAGGTCGATGTCGAACGCCGGCCAAAGTCCGTCGTCGCGCTGTTCCAGGCCGCCGGCCCATGCCTGCGACCGCGTTGTATCGCCTCCGAAGAACCGCTGCGCGTGCTCCCGATCGGGAAAGGGCACCGGCCACGACTCGAGCCAGCCGCGGACGATTTCAGGTGCTTCGGGATCGGCCGCCGGTGTCGCCTCCGCGATCACCAGTGCACGTACGAGATCGGGTCGCTCGGCGGCCACGAGCAAGGCGGTGTGCCCGCCCAGCGATTGCCCCACCACCACGGCCGGGCCGACGCGCTCCAGCCACCGCTCTGCGTCGGCAACGAATGCCGCCCGCGAGACATCGGTGCCGGTCAGGCCGTCTCGCCCGTGGCCGCGTTGCTCCAACGCCAGCACGTGGTGGTTCTCGGTGAGCCAAGAAGCGGTCTCTGTCCACTCGCCGGCATAACCTGCCAGGCCGTGCAGCAAGGCCACCGGCGTGCCCGTCCCGCCGAAGTCTCGTTCGACCATCCTTCAGACGCTACACGCTCCCCACTCCCGGCGCTCAGAGTCGGCATTGAGCGCCGGGCGGGTGGGGGAGGTGTGGCCCGGCCGGGAGGTGTGGCCGGTGGCCCCGTGGGATCGGATCAGGGTGTCGATGATGGGGCGCAGTAGTCATCGGCAGAAGGTGTAAGCACCCAGGCATCAGTTCGTGAACAAACCGTAAAGCCTGGAAGGATCACCCAACTTCTTCCGCATGGAGGGGGCCGTGCGCCCCCGCTACCGCCCCCTCCATGCGTACTTCTCAGCCGTTGATGCGGCTGGTGCCCATGGCAATGTCGGCGCTGATGGCGAGGAAGATCGTCGTCAGCTGCGTCGGCTGTGGCTGGGCGTAGTAGTTCCCGGGGCTTGCGATCTGCTGCAGCGCCTCGTTCGACTGGATCGCCGGTACCTCGGGGGTGGTGCTCGAGCCCGCCGGCCGGCCGTTCACGATCGCCCCCTGGGCTGCATAGCATGGGTCCGCGCCCGCGCCGGAGATGTCGTAGGCGATCGAGTACATCAGCACGCCCTGAGCTTTGCTCGCGGTCGCCACGTTCACGGCCTGGCCGCATGGACGCGTCCGGTACGGCGACGTGTTGGGGAGATAATTCGGCCCGGAGTTGGCGGCGCCGTCCGAGAGGATGATGATCACCCGCTGGGTGCCCGCCCGTGCGTGCGCGTCGAGTTCGGCCTGAGCGGCGTCGAGGGCGTTCGCGTAGGCGGTCTGGCCACCCGCCTGCACACAGCTGAGAGTGGAGAGAAGCTGCGAGCTGGGATTGAGATTCCCGGCCGAGAAGGCATAGGTGTTGTTCAACGGCACCAGCAGATACGAGCTGCCGACGAGGTTGTAGTTCCCCGATGCGGAGGCCGCGCAAGGGCTGCCGGCGTTGGCAGCCGGCGGCAGCACCGCCAGACCGACGTTGTCCTGGGACGGGTCCATCGAACCCAGGAACGCCAGGATGCCGTCCTTGGCCGAGGTCAGCTTTGTCCCCGACATCGATCCCGACCGGTCGAGCACGATCATCACGTCCAGCGGCAGCCCGCCGCACGGGGAGCAGGCCTGGGCGTGCACGGTCTCGGGAATCGTGTCGATCCCGATCACTCGCAGAAACGTGGTCGGTACGTCGGCGTCCTGCGTCACGTGCACGGTGTTTGCCGGGCTGCAGAAGTCCGGGCTGGTCGAGCAGTCGGCGGTCGCAGAGACTGCGACC
The DNA here is from genome assembly GCA_963727235.1 of uncultured Actinomycetes bacterium. Taxonomy (GTDB): domain Bacteria; phylum Actinomycetota; class Thermoleophilia; order Gaiellales; family JAICJC01; genus CAVPTL01. The sequence continues at coordinate 9,176 of CAVSFZ010000023.1, read as the reverse complement.
GGCCCTGCGCCGGCGATCGGGTTCTTGCCGCCCGACCCCGCGCTGAACTTGGTGGCCGCGGTGATTGCCGCGGCCGCTGATGGGAGGTTGCTCGCGCCGGCCGCAGCCGCCGCGTCTGCCGACGCCTGCAGCTGCTGGTGCACGCGATAGGCGTTTCCGATGTCGATCACGGCGCCGCACATGATCATCAGAACCAGCACGAACGCAACCACCAGCGGCAGCGTCTGCCCGCTCTCGTTTGACGACCGCGTGCAGCGAGGATCCATCGTTCCCCTCCAAAGTCGATCAGCCCCAAGTCCGAGCAAGGCTCGGCACACCCAGACTCACTGTGCCGGGTCGCTGACCGGACGGCATCCCCGGGCGGGGGGAAGTGCAAGCCCCCTGTTGTGCGTGCCTCCAGCGGGTGAGGCTCAGGCGGAGGGAAGCTTGACGCCCAACTCGCGCTCGATCCCGCCCAGCGCCAGCAACCGCGCTTCGGCGTGGGGGATCGAGCCGGTCATCCACCGGGTGCCGAGGCCCTCCATCGTCGCCGTGAGCCGGACGGAAGAGGCCACGGGATCGACGTCGCCGGGGACGGATCCGTCGGCCTGACCCTCGGCGAGCAGGTCGGCGATCTCGGTCGTCCAGCTCTCATAGGCGTCGCTCAGCAGTGTCTGCAGGCGTGGCTGCGTGAACGAGTCGGACGTCATCTCGATCCAGATCATCCAGGCCTCGCGCGATTCAGGCTCGTCGGCGATCTCGCGCAGCAGCCTGGACACCGCTCGTTCGAGGCCGGTGCCGGTGGGCTGTCCGCGCCGTGCGAACGCGGCTTCGGTGCGCTCGTTCACGTACTCGAATGCCAGCGAGATCAGCTCCTCGCGGCCCTCGAAGTAGTAGTAGACGAGTCCGATCGAGACGCCGGCCTCGCGCGCGACATCCTCGACTCGGAGGGTGCGCGTACCCGATCGGGCGATCACCGCGCAGGCAGCGTCCAACAACGTCTCGCGCCGCCCGATGCCGCGCTGAGTGTTGGCGGCGGTCCCCATAGCCACAGGATATCGCGGCCCGGAGTGCTCGCGGTTATTGACTCTAAGTGGTACGGGGGTAGAGTTGAACTGCATCGTATCATATTTGTTGTATTTAAGGGAGTGATTGTTGCAATATATCAAGATGATTTTCGGGGCAACGGTGATGGCGGCCGCCGCGGCGCTGGGGTGCGCCTCCACCGCGGCCGCTGCCACCGGGCCGCAGGCGGTGGTGGTCGCACAGAACCCGGTCAACTGGAGCCCTCAGGTGCTCGACGGCCGCGTCCAGGCGCTGGTGCGGGTCGGCAACACGATCGTGGTGGGCGGGTCGTTCACCAAGGTGCGGACCCCGGGAGGGGCGGTGCTCGACCGCGGCGACCTGTTCGCGTTTGATGCCGCCACCGGGGCGATCGACGCACAGTTTGCGCCCACGTTTGCCGGCGGCGGCGTGTTCACGCTCAGCGCCGACCCGGGGGGCAGGGGCGTGTTCGTGGGCGGCCGCTTCACCAAGGTCAACGGCGACAACCGGCGCGGCATCGTCCGGCTGCGTCTGGCCGACGGCTCGGTCGACCCGTCGTTCCATCCCGCGATGGGTGCGGGCATCGTTGACGACTCCGCCGTGATCGCCGGCAGGCTGTTTGTCAGCGGGGCATTCGCCACCGTCGGTGGGCAGCCCCGCACGGGATTTGCCGCGGTGGACGCCGGTTCGGGCGCCGTGGACCCCAATGTGAACGTGAGCTTTGGCGCCCCCACCGTGGGCGCGCTGGAGGTGACCCACTTCGACGTCGCGCCCGACGGCAGCCGGCTGATCGCGGTCGGATCGTTTACCACCGTCAACGGTCTCGACCGCGCGCAGATCGCAATGCTCAATCTCCAGGGCGGTTCGGTGTCGGTCGCAAACTGGGAGACCGATCAGTTCAAGACCGCCTGCAAGCTGAAGGTCGGTGGGATCATTCGCGACGTCGCGTTCTCGCCCGACAGCAGCTATCTCGTGGTCGGCGCCACCGGCGGAGGCATCGGCTTGTGCGATTCGATCAGCCGGTGGGATGCGCGCGCGGTGGGCGCCCATCAGCTCGAGACCTGGGACGATCCGACGGGCGGCGACAGCATCACCCAGATCGCGGTCACCGGCACCGCAGTGTACGCCGGTGGACACCAGCGCTGGATGGAGAACACGGTCGCCGATCCGCGGGGCCGCGGCGCCCAGCCGGCCCCCGGTGCGGTGCCGCGCTCGGGCATCGCCGCGCTCGATCCGATCAACGGCATGCCGTTCTCGTGGAATCCGGGGCGAAAGCCACGCGGCACCGGCGTGTACGCCTTTCTGGTTACCCCGGAGGGGCTGTGGATGGGCTCTGACACCGGCTACACGAACGGCATGTACCGGCCTCGTCTGGCCATGTTCCCCACGGCGGGCGGGACGACGGTCGCTCAAGGTTCAGTGGGCACCACGCTCGGCGCCCTCTACACACTCGGGAGCCGCGGGCTGGTGCGAACCGGCTTCAGCGGAGCCTCGATGTCCACCAGCCCCAGCACGGTTCCGTCGGGCGTCAACTGGTCACGATCGCAGGGAGCGTTCATGGTCGGGCCGACGCTGTACACGTTCACCGTGGCAGACCATCTGATCGCCCGCTCGTTCAACGGAGGCGCCGTGGGGGCCGCTCGGGACCTGCCGCTGTACGGCCTCTCGGGATTCGTCGGCACCGGTGCCGGCCTCCGCATCGCCGGTGCCTTCTACGACCCGGCCTCGGGGCGGCTCTTCTACATCAAGGTCGGGGACTCGGCCCTGTACTCACGGCCGTTCGAGCCCCAGAGTGGTCTGCTCGGCGCCGCCGTACAGCATGTGGCCATGTTCCAGATCGGCGGGTCGTACATCCAGCCGACCACGATCACGCGGATCGGATCGTTTGTGTACTTCACTCAGGGCGCCGACCTGTACCGGGTCGCCTTCGACGGGCGCACGATCACCGGAAGGCCGCAGCGCGTCTCGGGCCCGTCGGTCGATCGGCGCAGCTGGAGCGGAGCGCGGGGCCTGTTCGTGCCGCCGGCCTGACGCAGCGGCTGAGCCGCGGGTGGGGATCACCCGCCCGCGGCCGACCTCGACGGCGGCGTCAATCCAACTCCAAAGATCACCCTAGCGGGGCACCAGAAGCGCTCGTATGCTCGAGCCACAGGCTCTGGTTCCAATCGCACAAGGAGATCTCCCGTGTTCCGACGCGTCCGCTTCGCTGCGCTCGTGTTCGCCCCCCTCGCTGCTCTGGCCGCGGTTTCGGCCGCCGGTGCACAGGTCAACGCAGCGCAGTCAGTTGTCGTCTCCGCGACGCCCGCTTCCAAGACACCCAACATTCTCGACGGGGTGGTCAACGGCATCGCAACGGTCGGCAACCGGATCGTGGTGGGCGGCACGTTCACATCCGTCAAGTCTTCCAACGGCACCACGCTCACCCGCAGCGAGTTGCTGTCGTTTGACCCGGCCACAGGTGTGGTCGATACCAAATTTGCGCCCGTGTTCGCCGGCGGTGAGGTCACGACCGTGACCGCCGCGCCGGGTGGCGCCGCAGTCTTCGTCGGCGGCAAGTTCCAGACCGTCAATGGCGTCACCCAGAAGCGGCTGGTCAAGATCAACCTGTCCGACGGCTCGATCGACAACACCTTCAAGCCCGCCGTCAGCGGCAGCTGGGTGGAGGACATCCAGGTGCTCGGCAGCGACCTGTACGTGGGCGGCGCGTTCACCTCGCTGGGTGGACAGCCCCGCGAGCGCTTCGGCGCAGTCGACGTCAACACCGGAGCGGCCGACCCCAACGTCAACATCCCGTTCACGAACAAGCGCGCCGGCACGTTGCGGGTGGCGCACTTCGACATCTCCCCCGACGGCACCAAGCTGGTTGCCACCGGCACGTTCCTGACCGCCGGAGGCCTGGATCGAGCGCAGATCGCGATGCTCGACCTGACCACCACGCCGGTGTCGGTGTCCTCGTGGCAGTCCGACGCGCTCAAGCCGAACTGCAACCCCAAGTTCGACACCTACATCCGTGACGTCGAGTTCTCACCGGACGGCAGCTACTTCGTGCTCGGCAACACCGGTGCGTACACCGGCGGCCCGGCAGCCGGCGTTCTGTGCGACTCGGTGACCAAGTGGGATGCCAACGCCACCGGCCCCGGCCAGAAGCCCATCTGGGCGGACTACACCGGAGGCGACAGCATCACCTACATCGCCGTCACCGGAACCGCGATCTACGCGGGCGGGCACCAGCGCTGGATGAACAACCCCAACGCCAGTGACGCCCTCGGCGCCGGTGGGGTGGGCCGGATGGGAATCGCCGCGCTCGACCCGGTCAACGGCATGCCGTTCTCGTGGAACCCCGGCCGCAATCCCCGCGGATCCGGCGTGTGGGCGCTTCTGTCCACGGCCACCGGGCTATGGGTCGGCTCCGACACCGCCTACATCGGCGGCGTCTATCGCAACCGGATCGCATTCATGCCGGCCGCCGGCGGCGAGACGATCCCGACCTGGAGCTCGGGCGTGCTCCCCGGCCATCTCGACAGCCTGGGGACGACCGGCCTGATCACCCGCACGTTCGACGGCACCACGGTGGGCTCGCCGAGCTCGTCCACCGCCGTTGACTGGTCGCACGTCCGGGGCGCATTCATGATCAACGGCACGCTGTACAACGGACAGGACGACGGGCATCTGTACGCACGGTCGTTCGACGGCACCACCTTCGGAGCCGCATCCTCGGTGGCGCTCAACGGCCTCACCAACACCAACTTCCCGATCGCGTCACTGACCGGGATGGCGTATGTGCCCTCGTCTGGCCGGCTGTACTACACGGTCGGCGGTAGCAGCACCCTGTACTACCGCTACTTCGAGCCCGAGAACAACGTGATCGGTGGTCAGACCTTTACCGCCGGCACGCTGCCGAGCGCGGTCACGAGCATGACCATCGCCGGCGGGAAGCTCTACTACACGACAGCGGCAGGGCTTTCCAGCATCGCCTTTGCCAACGGCGTGACCTCCGGATCGCCGAGTTTGGTCACCGGCGCCGGAGACTGGAGTGGACGCGCACTGTTCGTTTCAGCGTCCTGACAGACCTCGCGGGGGGTGGAGCGGGGAGTCTCGAGGGCGGTCGTGGATTCCACGGCCGCCCTCGTGCGTTGGTGGGTTGCAAACAAATCGTTGACATTTGCTCCGGGTTCCGGGATCATCGCACCGGTATAGGCCATTATCCCCCTCTGGTCAGAAGGAGCGTCCATGGAGGAGCAGGTGCGGTCCGACTCGAGCGATCTCGCCGAGTTCGGCTACAAACAGGAGCTGCACAGAACGCTTGGGGGTTTCTCCTCGTTCGCCGCAGGCTTCAGCTACATCTCGATCTTGACCGGGATGTTCCAGACCTCATATCTAGGCTTTTACTTCGCCGGTCCCGCATTCATCTGGGCGTGGATCTTCGTGATCTTCGGCCAGTTCATGGTGGCGTTGCAGTTCTCCGAGCTGGCCGCGCACTATCCCCTGGCCGGTTCGGTGTATCAGTGGTCAAAGCAGGTTGCCGGCAAGTCGTGGGCGTGGAACACGGGCTGGATCTATATGTGCGCCCAGATCGTGACCGTGCCCGCGGTGGCGCTGGCGTGGCAGGTGATTCTGCCGCAGATCTCACCGCGGTTCCAGATGGTCAAGTGCACGCCGAGCGACACCTGTCCGGATCCGAGCTTCCCGTTGTTCAATAACCCCGCGTTTGCCAAGAACGCGATCATCCTCGGCATCATCATGATCGTCTGCACGACCATCATCAATGTGATGGGCGTGAGCGTCCTTTCCAAGATCAACAACATCGGTGTCGCCTCAGAGTTGGTCGGCGCGGCGGGACTGGTGATTCTGTTCCTGATCCACACCACCCGCTCGCCGACCGAAGTTCTCACCAACACTGCGAATACCGCCAATGTCCCCGTCGACCATGCTTGGGGCTACCTTGGCGCGCTGTTGGTGGGTGCGATCATGCCGTTGTACGTGATGTACGGCTTCGACTCTGCCGGGTCATTGGCCGAGGAGACCGATGATCCGCGGCGCAAGGCACCCAAGGCGATTCTCCAGGCGCTGGCGACGGCCGGAACGATGGGCTTCCTGCTGATCCTGTTCGGCACCATGGCGGTCGGCGATGTGCTCTACAAGGATCCGACCAGCCTCGGATCTGGCGGTGATCACCAAGGACGTGCTCGGCGACTTCTGGGGCGATGTGTTCCTGTGGGATTGCGCGCTGGCGATCTTCGTGTGCTGTCTCGCGATCCACGCCATGTCGGTGCGGATTCTGTTTGCGATGGGCCGGGATAACAACCTTCCCGGCGGATCCAAGCTGGCGTCTGTTTCCGGCAAGCGCCGAGTGCCGGTGTTCCCGGCGGTGCTCGTCGGTGCCATCGCTATCGCCGTCCTGGCGCTCAACATCGCAAACCCCTACGCCGTCACGATCGTGCTCGGCCTGGGGATCATCTTCATGTACATCGCCTACCTTGGTGTGACGATTCCGCTGTTCCAGCGGCGTCGCGAGGGCTGGCCGGGCAACCTGCCGACAGGCAAGCAGGGTCTTTTCAGCTTGGGCCCGTGGGCGATGGTGACAAACGTCATCGCGATCGCGTACGGCCTCTCAATGGCGATCAACTTGGCGTGGCCGCGTGATTACTTCTACGGCACCAAGTGGTACCAGCAGTACGGAGTAATCCTCGGCGTGATTCTCGCTATGGGCTCCGGCCTGATCCTGTACTACGGCTACCAGAAGGACAAGATGGAGGTTCTGCCCGAGCATCGTGCGGGCAGTACCGCCGAGGCCTTGGCGGAGGTCACTCAACCTCCGATCCACGGCGGACCGTGATCTGAACTGGGGATGGGGTGGGTTGCCGTCGTCGGCAGCCCACCCCTTTCCATGCGAGGAGACTGTGTGACAATGGAAGTCATGGCGATGGAACCCGAAAGCCTGCGCAAGCTGGTGCGCCGCGACCTGTACGTGGTGTGCGCAGGCAGCCTGATCGCGATCTGGACGTACAGCCTGGTGGCCGCGGTGGCCTTCGGGACAATGTCGGAGATCACAGCAGGCCGCGTCGAGGTGGCGATTGCGGTGGTCGTCTCGGTGTTCTGTGTGTGGTGGTGGGCGTCGGGTCCGCGTGGGCTGATGCGCGACCGCATGATGGTGCTGATCCCCGTGTTCCTGATCGCAGGCCCCGGCCTGATCGGTGTTCACAACCTCGGCGGCGGCATGATCGTGGCGATTCTCTCCGGTGCGGTGGGCTTCGCAGCGGCCTGTGCCCTGGGGATCATGTGGGGTAGCCGCAAGCGCGACGCGCGCTCCTGAGCACATCCACCGCTAGGATCCCGCACCGATGAGTGCTCAGTACGTCTACTCGATGCATCGGTGCAACAAGTTCTTCGGTCCGGAGCGCCAGGTGCTGCGCGATATCTCCCTGTCGTTTCTGCCGGGGGCGAAGATCGGCGTGCTCGGCCCCAACGGTGCCGGCAAGTCGACGCTCTTGAAGATCATGGCCGGGCTGGACGAGCCGTCCAACGGCACCGCCCAGATCGCGCCCGGGGCGACGGTGGGGTATCTGCCGCAGGAGCCGCAGCTCGACCCCGCCAAGGACGTCCGCGGAAACGTCGAGGACGGCGTGGCCGAGAAGCGTGCGCTGCTGGATCGCTTCAACGAGATCGCGCTGCAGTTCTCCGAGCCGATGTCCGACGACGAGATGACGGCGCTGCTGGAGGAGCAGGGCGACGTGCAGGACCGGATCGAGCGCACCGACGCCTGGAATCTCGACCGCATGATCGACACCGCCATGGACGCGCTGCGGACGCCGCCGGGCGAGGCCGAGGTGACCAACCTCTCGGGTGGTGAGCGGCGCCGGGTGGCGCTGGCGCGGCTGCTGCTGTCCTCGCCCGACCTGCTGCTGCTGGACGAGCCGACCAACCATCTCGACGCCGACTCGGTGGCCTGGCTGGAGCGGTTCTTGGAGGAGTTTCCCGGCACGGTGCTGGCCGTCACCCACGATCGCTACTTTCTCGACAACGTGGCCGGCTGGATCTTGGAGCTCGACCGCGGCCACGGCATCCCCTTCCAGGGCAACTACACCTCGTGGCTGGAGCAGAAGCAGGCACGGCTGGCGGTCGAGGAGAAGCAGGAGTCGGCCCGCAGGCGCACGCTCGCCCGGGAGCTCGAATGGGTGCGGATGTCGCCGCGTGCGCGCCAGGCCAAATCCAAGGCGCGGGTGGCGGCCTACGAGCAGATGCTCGCCGATGAGGCGGCGGTCAAGCTCGACACCGTCGAGATCCACATCCCCGCCGGGGAGCGCCTGGGCGACGTGGTGGTCGAGGCTCACGACCTGTGCAAGGGCTTCGGCGATCGGCTGCTGATCGAGGATCTCAGCTTCTCACTCCCGCCGGGCGGCATTGTGGGCGTGATCGGGGCCAACGGCGCGGGCAAGACCACGCTGTTCCGCATGATCGCCGGCCAGGAGCAGCCCGACTCCGGCACGCTCAAGATCGGCGACACCGTCCAGATCGCCTACGTCGATCAGGCCCGGGCCGATCTCGACCCCGCCAACACGGTGTGGAAGGAGATCTCCGGTGGGCGCGACCTGATCACGCTGGGCAAGCGGGAGATGCAGTCGCGCGCGTACGTTGCCTCGTTCAATTTCCGAGGCGGCGATCAGCAAAAGCGGGTCGGTGACCTCTCCGGTGGAGAGCGCAACCGTCTGCACCTGGCGAAGCTTCTGCGCAGCGGCGGCAATCTGCTGCTGCTGGACGAGCCCACCAACGATCTGGACGTGGACACGCTGCGGGCGCTCGAGGACGCGCTCGTCTCGTTCGCCGGCTGCGCGGTGGTGATCACCCACGATCGCTGGTTCCTGGATCGCGTCGCGACCCACATGCTCGCCTTCGAGGGCGACTCGCAGGTGGTGTGGTTCGAAGGCACGCACGAGGAGTACGAGGAGAACCGCCGCGCCCGCCTCGGCTCCGACGCCGACCAACCCCACCGCATCAAATACAAGCCGTTGATCAGAACGTGAATAAAAGGTGCCAGGCACCTTTTATTCACTAGTACGCCTGGCGGGCGAGGGAGCGGCTGAGGAAGGCGAAGGCTGGGCCGGCGGCGTAGTCGGGCAGACGGAGATCGGCCGTGCTCGAGCCCGCCGCACCAC
>CAVSFZ010000022.1:0-183389 GCA_963727235.1 uncultured Actinomycetes bacterium | reverse complement strand
CCCGGGCGGTGGCCCGCAGCATCGCCGGCGCGGCGGGAGCGGTGGCGGCCGGCAGCCCGACCACCGTCTGCACCGTTGCGCCACCGGGGCGCAGCACCTTGACCGTGACAGCCCTCGCCGCCGACGGCACCGTGGCCGTGTAGCAGGCCGGGGTGCGGGGGCAGGGGAGGGCCAGCCGGTGATCGACCAATACCAGCGCGTTTGGCACTCCCATGCCCGTGGGCGCGATCAGGATCACGCGAGCCGCCCTGTTTCCGACACGCTGCATACCCACCGCCAGGCTGCCGGCCTGTTCGGCGGCGACCGCGCCCACCCGGGTGGGAATCGGGGGCGGCACCGGAGTGGTGCTGGGCGGTCCGATTGGGAGCGTGGTTGTGGACGGTGACCCGCCGCCGCTGACCTCCACGATCGCCTGTCCGGGGCCGACGTTACCGAGCACCCCGGCGTAGGCGTTTGCAAACGGCGCCAGCACGGCCGTGGAGGTGGTGCCGTCGGCCGAGCGGACGGTCACCCGGACGTGGGCCGGGTGCCCTGCGGTACGCACGGCAACCAGGTTGGGGCCGGCAGTTCCCGGCCACAGCGACAGCTGTCCACCGCCCTCCAGATCGACCGTCGCCGGCCCCCCTGCGGGTGGCGGAGCAGCGCCGGTCGCGGCGTAGCCGGGAGAGTTGGCCGGCGGAACGTTGGTGAGCACCGTCACCGCCCCGATCAACACGGCCATTACGCCCAGCTCGACCAGGCCTCGACGGTGGATATCGGTGAACCGTGCCAGTCCCCGACGGTTGCGGTAGCCCAGTGCCACCAAGACGATCAGAAGCACCGTCTTCAGTACCAGCAGCCGTCCGTACGACGTCGACCACAGCTGAGACACCGCGTCGACCTCCCACAGCGCCCGGGCTCCGCCGGTGAGCGCCAGGACAACCACCGAACCCAACGCCAGGGCTGAGAAGCGCGTGACGATGGCCGTGCGGGTGTCGCGCTGCTCGTCCCCGGTGAGTCCGCGGGTGGCGTGCGGGGTGACCCACACCAGCTGTGCCAGCCCACCGATCCAGACGGCCGCGGCGGTGACGTGGAGCGCGTCGAGGATCACGACCACCAGACCGTGACCGGGGTCACCGGCGTGGCCGGAGATACCCGGAACGACCACTGCCCACGCGCCCAGCACGATCGCCACAGGCGCCAGTGCCAGCGCGGCGACGCGCGAGTACCGTCGCACCAGGATCGTGATCGCCGCGATCACCGCAAACGCTGCGGTGATGTCGATGCCACGCCCGAACTCTCGGCCAAAGCGGGTCGCCTGCAGCGCCGAGCCGACCGGCCCGCGGTGGTCAAATGCCTCCCAGAAGGACACGCCCGCGACCTCGGAGCCCTGCACCGTGAGCGCGATCCAGCCTCCTCCGAGCATCAGCACCGTGGCCAGCGTGAACAGCTGGTTGGCCCGGTGCGTCTCGCGCAGATCGGCCATCCGGCGTCGTTGCGGCTCGAGCTTGTCGGCGATCGGTGCGAACACCGCCACGCGAAAAACGATCCCGCCGATCACCAGCAAGAGGCCTGCGAAGTAGGCGTAGCGGGCCGCCAGGTATGTCCAGTCGATGGGAGTGGTGGCGGTGGTCGCGGCCTGTGGTGCCGGCCGGCCCTTGCCCACGCCGAACGCGAGCACGCCCGCAATCAGGTGGCCGTCGGTCGAGACCACCCGCCAGCGCACGGTGTAGTCGCCGTCGGCCAGGTTCGGTTGAAGGCCGATCACGAGCATGCGGGCGTTGGCGGGATCGGAGTGCACGGCTCCCCGGGTGACAGAGTTGCCGTGGGAGTCGACCACGTCTGTGCCACCGACAACGGGTTGCACCGCCTGGTCGAACGTCAGCGTCACTTGGGCCGGCGCCTGGTCCACCACGCTTTGGGCCTCGGGCGTGGAGGTGAGCAGGGTCGCGTGCGCCTGCGCTGTAGCCGGCAGCGCGGCGAACACCAACATCACGATCAGCACACGCGCAGTCACGCGCATGGCGGCAACCTCCAGGTCGAGCAGAGACTCTCAAGAAACGCGGCGGCTCAGGCCAGAGCCGGCGGTGCCCGAGGGGAGGAGGTGGCGGCGTGCGGCCGCGGGTGGGGGATCTCGACGCGATCGGCCCGCCCGCGGTCACCTGCGCAACCCGCTCAGAAACGCGCTGGCCAGCGCCAGCACCCGGCCGGAGAGCCACGAGTCGGTGGCATGCAGGAGCACCGCCACCACCAGTGCCAGCGACGCGTGCAGTGCGAGCGCGCCCGCCTGTCCCATGCCGGCGTGCACGCCGGCTGCGATCAGCGCGCCGTGAGTCGCCACCTGTGCTGCCAGCAGCGTCGCTGCCGTGATCCACATCGCCGGGGGCAATGGTGCCGAGCTACAGCTGCGAAAGCCGCGGGTGGCCGCTGCTGCCGCAGCCGTGACCGCACCGGCGGCGCCCGCCGCAGCCATCATCCAGCGCGGGTCGGCCATCAGCGCCGGGCCGCCGTGCGCGGCGATCGCACCGGCCGCTGTGAGCGTGGCCGCCAGCGCGCGGCGGGTGTGCAAGGTGCGCTCCACCTGCGGAGTATGGCAGAGGCCTGTAGGGTTCCAGCGTGATGGACCCGGGCACACTTGATCGGCTGGCCGAGCTGGCAGTCAACTTCGGCGCGTGCATTCAGCCGAACCAGCACGTCGTGATCCAGTCGGAGGTTGGGAAGGAGTCGCTGACGCGTGCGGTTGCCGAGCACGCCTACCGCGCCGGGGCGCTGCACGTCAGCGTCGAGTACGGCGATCCCTGGATCAAGCGCGCCCGCATCGAGCACGGTATCGACGCCGCACTCGGCTACGGCCCTGACTGGGTACGGTCGCGAGTGCGAGAGCTGGGTGATTCGCACGGTGCAGCAATCGCCCTGGTGGGACCGGCTGAGCCGGGCGTGCTGGCGGGACTCGACAGCGACCGGCTGGCCCGCGACCGCCCTCCTGCCGCCAAGGAAGGGATTCGCAATCTGACCGAGTCGCTCACCAACTGGACGGTCGTGCCGTGCCCGACATCAGGGTGGGCAGGGCAGGTCTACCCGGACAGCGACCCCGAGGCCGCCCTGGACAAGCTGTGGGAGCAGGTGGCGCACATCTGCCGGCTGGATACCGAGGATCCGGTCGCGGCCTGGAGCTCGCGGTTCGTGGATCTGGCCAGGGCCAAGGATGCGCTCACCGCCCGCCGGTTCGATGCGCTCCACCTGCAGGCGCCGGGCACCGATCTGACGATCGGCCTTCTGCCCACAAGCTCGTGGTGCACCGGGTCCCTGACGACCTCGTGGGGACTGGAACATCACCCCAACATCCCGTCCGAAGAGGTGTTCACGACACCCGACCCGGTGCGGGTCGACGGCGTGGTGCGATCGACCAAGCCGCTGGAACGCGAGGGACAGATGATTCTCGGCCTGGAGGTCGAGTTTGCCGAGGGCCGGGTGGTGCGGATCGACGCCGATCAGGGAGCCGACGTGATGCGCGGATACTGCGGCCGGGACGAGGGCGCCGCCCGCTTGGGTGAGGTCGCGCTGGTTGACGGCAGCGGTCGCATCGGCCCCCTCGACACGGTGTTTTGGACGACGCTGATCGACGAGAACGCCGCCAGCCATATCGCGCTGGGGCAGGGCTTCGACTGGGCTGTGGGCGAGACCGATCGCGACCGCATCAACCGCAGCGAGCTGCACATCGACTTCATGATCGGCTCGTCCGAGATGGTCGTGACGGGCATCACCGGCGACGGCACACGGGTACCCGTGCTCGAGCGCGGCAGCTGGCAGATCGAAAGCTAAGCCGCGGTCAAGCGGCGCCGGTGCGCATGCGGTGGATCGTCGCGATGATCTCGGACGGATCCAGGTCGTTGTCCGGCCCGCCGCCGAACGATCCTCCGCGCAGCCGCATCGACGTGTAGGTCATCAGGTCGCGCATCGATACCAGGCCGATCACGGCGCCGTCGTCGTTCACGACCGGCAGGTGGCGGAAGTGCCCGTCGACCATCAACGCCAGCGCCTCGGGGATCTCGGTGGTGGGCGCGGCGGTGAGCACGTGCCGGGTCATGCGCTCCTCGACCGGGGTGGCGGGATCCATGCCTTCACTGAAGCAGCGCAGCAGATCACGTTCGGTGATCACTCCCACCAGCTCGTCGCCGGACATGACCACGGTGGCGCCGGTCTCGGCCTCCACCATCCGGCTGGCGGCGTCGCCGATGGCGCTCTCCGGGCTCACCGAGACGATCTGGGTGGACATGACGTCTGTCAGCTGCATCAGGTCAACTGTACCCGGATGCCCGCACTCAGGCGAGCAGCATCGACGGCGCTTGCAGGTTTTGCTTGATCGAATGGAGCAGCCGGGCGCCGTCCGCGCCGGAGCAGGCGCGATGGTCGCAGGCCAGCGTGACGGTCATGATCGAGCGCACCACGATCTGCCCATCGATCACCACCGGTCGCTCGACCGTGGCGCCGACAGCCAGAATCGCCGACTCGGGCGGATTGATGATCGCCGCGAACGACGAGACATCCATCATGCCGAGATTGGAGATCGTGAACGTGGCTCCCTCGATCTCGTCTTGCTTGAGGCCGCCGGCCCGGGCCCGGGTGCCGAGGTCGCGCGCGGCCACCGCGATCTCGCGCAGGCTGCGGGTGTCGGCGGCGCGCAGCACCGGCACGATCAGGCCGTCCTCGAGCGCCACCGCGATGCCGATGTTGGCATGCGGGTGGTAGGCATGGCGGCCGTCCACATATGAGCGGTGAGCCTGGGGATGCTCGATCAGCGCCATCGCGCACGCCCGCACGATCAGGTCGTTGATGCTGATCTTCTCGCCGGCGGCGGCCAGGCCCTCGTTCAGCTCCGCGCGTGTCTGACCGGCGCGGGTCATGTCGATCTCGGCCGAGAGGTAGAAGTGGGGGACGGTGGTCTTCGACTCCGACATGCGGCGGGCGACGGCCTTCAGCATGGGCGTCAGATCGCGCAGCTCGTCCTCGCCGCTGGGGGCGACGAAGGCGGTCGGCGCGGGTGGTGCCGCCGCCGCAGCCGGTGCGGCACTTCCGCCCGCTGCGATCGCGCGTTCCACGTCGGCCTTGACGATCCGTCCGTCGGGGCCCGAGCCGGTTCCCGCCAGCGTCGACACATCGATCCCTGCGCGGTCGGCCATGCGCCGCGCGATGGGGCTGATGCGCAGCGCTCCGCCGGCGCCTTTGCCGTTGTCGGCGGGGGCCTCCGGCTGCTCTTCGGCGGCCTGGGGCTCCTCGGCCGGGGCCACCGCTGCAGCCGCGTCGGGCACCTGCTCGCCCTGCTCTCCCACCAGCGCGATCGGCGCGCCCAGGGCGACCGTTTCGCCGTCACCCACCAGGATCTTGAGCAGCGTCCCGTCGGCGTAGGCCTGGAACTCCATGGTGGCCTTGTCGGTCTCGATCTCGGCCAGTACGTCGCCCTCTTTGATCGAGTCGCCCTCCTGCTTCAGCCAGCGCCCGATCGTGCCTTCTTCCATGGTGTCGCTCAAACGCGGCATCACCAGCTCTTCCGCCATCTCTCTCCCCTTATGTGATTCCGCATTCGCGCAGGAGATTCCGCGCTGCAGCTTCGATCTTGGACTCCAGCGGCAATGCTGCCCGCTCCAACGGTTTTGCGTACGGCATGGGTACCTCGGCCGATCCCACTCGCTCGACCGGCGCATCGAGGTCATCGAAGCACACGCGGGAGATCCGGGCGGCCAGTTCGGCGCCGATCCCATAGGTCGACCAGCCCTCCTCAGCGATCAGCGCGCGGTTGGTCTTGCGCACCGACTCGGCCACGGTGTCCACGTCCAGCGGCCGCAGCGAGCGCAGGTCGACAACCTCGACCGCCAAGCCGTCCTGGGCCAGCCGGTCGGCGACCCGAAGCGCCCGCTGGACGGTGTAGGAGTGGGCCACGATGGTCAGATCAGCGCCTTCTCGCACGATCTGGGCCTGTCCGAAGGGCACCGTGAAGTCGGGGTCATCGGGAATCGTGCCGGTGACGTTGTACATCACCAG
Organism: uncultured Actinomycetes bacterium; assembly: GCA_963727235.1. GTDB lineage: Bacteria > Actinomycetota > Thermoleophilia > Gaiellales > JAICJC01 > CAVPTL01. Next base: position 177,371 of record CAVSFZ010000022.1, on the reverse strand, counting down.
GTTCTCGCAGAACAGCACCGGGTCGTCGTCACGGATTGCCGTCTTCAGCATCCCGTAGGCGTCCGCGGGGTTGGCGGGCGCCACCACCTTGAGGCCGGGGCAGCCGGCGAACCACGCCTCGAGGCTCTGGGAGTGCTGGGCGGTGAGCTGGGCGCCGGCGCCGCCGGGCGCGCGAATTACCAGCGGCACGCCGACCGTGCCGCCGAACATGTACCGGATCTTGGCGGCGTGATTGATCACCTGATCCATCGCCGGCAGGATGAAGTTGATGGTCATGATCTCGATCACCGGCCGCAGCCCCAGCATGGCTGCACCGATGCCGGCCCCGACGAACCCTTCCTCCGAGATGGGAGTCTCTCGCACCCGCCTGGGGCCGTACTTCTGCCACAGGCCGGCGGTGACCTTATAGGAGCCCTCGAAGCGGCCGATCTCCTCGCCCATCAGCAGCACCGACTCGTCGCGGCCAAGCTCGTCGTCGAGCGCTCGACGGAGCGCTTCGCGGTAGGTCAGGTCGGCCATGACTCACCCTCTCGGCGCTCACCGAACGGTGCGCCGGAGTGCATCCGCCGGAACTGCTCGGTCGAGGCGGCATCGCCGTACAGGTGCTCGTACAGCGAGTTGCGGTCGGGGTCGGCGGCGCTCAGGGCCTCGTCGATCGCCCGTTTCACCACGTCGTTGACCTCGCGCCAGATCTCCTCGATGTCGCCGTCGCTGAGGAGCCCTTGTTCGGCTGCAAGCAGACCGAATCGGGTGATCGGGTCGCGCTGCTTCCACGATTCGATCTCCTCGGCGCTGCGATACACCTTGCCGGCGTCGGCCACCGAGTGACCGCGGAACCGGTACGTGACGGTTTCGAGCAGCGCCGGACGCCGCTCTGACCGGGCCTCGTGGAGCAGCCGGGCCGCCGCCTCGCGTACCGCCATCAGGTCGTTGCCGTCGATTCGCTCGCCGTGCATGCGATACGCGGCGGCGCGTTTCCACAGGTCGGGCTCGGCAGCCGACTGTTCGACTGAGGTGCCCATCCCGTACTGGTTGTTGATCACCTGGAACACGATTGGCAGCTGCCACACCGCGGCCAGGTTGAGAGCCTCGTGAAAGGCGCCGGTGGCCACAGCGCCGTCACCGAACTGGCACAGCACCGCCCCCGGTCGACCCGTGTGCTCGAGCGCCAGGGCAGCACCGGTGGCGATCGGCAGGTGGGCGCCGACGATGCCCCAGCCGCCGTAGAAGCGGCGCTCGACATCGAGCAGGTGCATCGAGCCGCCACGGCCGTGAGCCGAGCCGGTGACCTTGCCGAAGAGCTCTGCCATGACCGCACCGGGAGGGCTGCCGACGGCCAGCGCGGTACCGTGATCGCGATACGACGCGAAGACGCAGTCGCCGTCCTCCATGGCGTCGATCGCCCCCACCACGGAGGCCTCCTCGCCGATCGCGAGGTGGCAGTAGCCGCCGATCCGAGCGCGGGTGTACTGCTCCTCGGTGCGTTCCTCGAAACGGCGGATCAGCACCATCTCCCGAAACAGCCGATGGGCTGTCTGGGCGTCCAGCTGAAGCGGAGACTGTGATTGTGCCGGGGCCATGCGGGAACCTTATCGTCATCGTCGGGTAGGCTCTTGATCGATGGCGACTCGAGTCACGATTCCCGCTCTTGGCGACGACGACGCCGGCGCGGTGCTGATCCGCTTTCTGGTGCCTGAGGGCGCCCCTGTCAAGCGCGGCGATCCGTTGTACGAGCTGGATACCGACAAGGTCACCCAAGAGGTGGAGGCGGAGGCCGACGGCGTGCTCTTGCAGGTGGTCGCCGAGCCGGGCAGCGAGTATCCGGCGGGTGCCACCATCGCCTGGATCGGCGAGGCCGGCGAGCGGCCCTGATCCGGTCGGTCAGCCAGAGTCGATCATCTAGAGTTACCCCGATCTGGAAGCGATCCCGAGGAGCGAGTTCCTATGCAGTGTGACGTCGCCGTCCTGGGCGGCGGACCGGGTGGATATCCGGCCGCAATCCGCGCGGCCCAGTTGGGCGCAAACGTGGTGCTGATCGAACAAGGCCGTATCGGCGGGACATGCATCACCGTTGGCTGCATCCCCACCAAGGCCTGGGTGGCCACGGCGCATGCGCTCAGGGAGGCCCACGAGACGTTCGCCAAGATCGGCGTCAACGTCTCCGGCGCCGAGCTCGACTTCCCCCAGACCCAGCAGCACAAAGAGGCGATCGTCTCGGGCCTCGTGAACGGCATCACCGGCGTGGTCAAGGCAAACGGGATCACGGTCGTGACCGGCCGCGGCGCCTTCAAGGACGCACACACCATCGCGGTCGAGGGCCAGGAGGACATCACCTTCAACTCAGCGGTGATCGCCACCGGCAGCCACGCGCTGCGACCGCCCGTGGACGGTATCGACGGCCCGCTGTGCGTCGATTCCACCAGCATGCTCGAGATCACAGAGGTGCCGCGCCGGCTGCTGGTGCTGGGCGGCGGCGTGATCGGCGTCGAGTTCGCCTCGATCATGCAGCACTGGGGCGTCGACGTCACGATCGTGGAGATGCTCGATCGGCTGATCCCGGCCGAAGACGCCGATGCCTCCAAGGAGCTCGCCCGGGCGTTCAAGAAGCGTGGCATCACCATGCACCTGGAGACACGGGCCACGGCAGTGGTGGAAGGCAAGAACAGCGTCACCGTGACGTTTCAGGACGCCGATGCCAAGGGCGGCGAGGTCAAGGCCGACCTGGTGCTGGTGGCAACCGGCCGGGGGCCGAGCGTACACAACATCGGACTGGAATCCGCCGGTGTGTCATTCGACCCGCGCACCGGCGTGGACGTTGACGCGCATATGCGCACCACCGTGCCGCACATCTATGCCGTGGGCGACGTGGCCGGCAAGTTTCAGCTCGCGCACACGTCGTTTCGGGAAGGCGAGATCGCGGCCGAGAACGCGCTCGGTCACGACGCCGCGATCGACTACGCGGCGGTTCCGCGCTGCACCTACACCGATCCCGAGGTCGCGGCGGTGGGCCTCACCGAGGCACAGGCCCGCGAGCTCCACGGCGACGATGTCAAGATCGGGAAGTTCCCGTTTTCGGCGTCGGGCCGGGCGCAGATGACCGGCGAGGCGGCCGGCTGGGTCAAGACCATCCACGAGGGACGCTACGGCGAGCTGCTGGGGATCGTGATCGTCGGCCCGCAGGCCACCGAGCTGATCAACGCGGGGGTGGTGGGGATCACCGCCGAGGCCACGATCGAGACGCTGGCCGACTCGTTCGCCGCGCACCCGACGCTGGCCGAGGGTCTCAAGGAGGCGGCACTGGTGGCACTGGGCCGGCCGATCCACCTGCCGCCGCGCAAGCCCAGGGTCGCGGCCACCGCGGGGTAGCAGTCCACATGATCACCCGCGCATCGCGGTTTCTGCTGCCCACCTTGAAGGACGACCCGGCCGACGCCGAGGCCGTCAGCCACCGCCTGCTGGTGCGAGCCGGGTACGTTCGCCAGGTGGGCTCGGGGCTGTACACCTTCCTGCCGCTCGGTTGGAGGGTGATGCAGCGGATCGCATCGATCCTGCGCGAAGAGATGGATACGCTGGCGATGGAGGTGTCGATGCCGGTGCTGAACCCGGCCGAGCTGTGGCGCGAGACCCAGCGGTACGACGTCGACAACCTGTTCCGGCTGGAGGACTCGTCCGGCAAGCAGTACGTGCTGGCGATGACTCACGAGGAATGCTTCACCTACCACGCCGCCCGCGAGATCCGCTCCTATCGGGAGCTGCCGCAGGTGTGGTACCAGATCCAGACCAAGGAGCGGGACGAGCCGCGGCCCAAGAGCGGGATCCTGCGCACCCGCGAGTTCATGATGAAGGACTCGTACAGCTTCGACCGCGACGACGACGGTCTGGACGCGTCGTACGATCGGCACATCGAGGTGTACCGGCGGATCTTCGAACGGTGCGGCCTGGCGACGTGGATGGTGGAGTCGGATACCGGCATGATGGGCGGCAAGTCGGCCCACGAGTTCATGGCACCCAGCCCGTCCGGCGAGGATCGTCTGGTGCTGTGCTCGAACTGCGACTACGCCGCCAATCTCGAGGTTGCACGCTCGATCCCGCGGGCACCGGTGTTCCCCGACACGCTGGATGCGCCCCAGCAGGTGGAGACGCCCGATGTGACCACCATCGAAGGGCTGGCCGAGTTCCTGGGAGTGGACGAGGCGGCCACCGCCAAGGCGATGCCGGTGGTGGCTGGAGGGCAGGTCGTGCTGGGGCTGGTGCGCGGCGACGACCGGCTGCATCAGCTGAAGATGCAGAAGGCGCTCACGTCCGACTTCCGGCCCGCCACTGCAGAGGAGATCCGTTCCACCTTCGGCGCCGAGCCGGGATCGATCGGCCCGGTGGGCGTGGACGTGCGGGTGATTGCCGACGAGTCGTTGCGCGACGGCCAGTTCGTCTCCGGCGCGAACGTGACCGGACATCATCTGCTGGGCGTCCAGGCCGGGCGCGACTTCCAGGCCGAGTTTCACGATCTGCGCGAGGTATCCGACGGGGAGACGTGCCCCAGCTGCGGCACCGGCACGCTGCGGGTGGAGCGGGCGATCGAGGTGGGCAACATCTTCAAGCTGGGCACCCGGTTCTCGAAGCTCCTGGGTGCCACCTACCTGGACGAATCCGGTTCCGAGCATCCGATCGTGATGGGCAGCTACGGCATCGGTCTGGCCCGGATCATGGCCTCGACGGTGGAGCAGTCGCACGACGAGAAGGGCATCATCTGGCCGGCCGCACTGGCGCCGTTCGATGTCCACATGGTCGTGATCGGTGAGCCCGGTGCGCCGCAGCTGGAAGCTGCCGACACGATCGCCGCCGGGCTGGACGCCCGCGGCCTGCGCGTGTTGCTGGACGACCGCGATATGGGGCCGGGAGCGCGGTTTGCCGATGCCGAGCTGATCGGGATCCCGGTGCGGGTGACGGTGGGCAAGCGCACAGCCGGTGACGGCACCGCCGACGTGCAGGTGCGGCGGGGCCGCGAGCAGACCTCGCTGGCGGTGGCCGACGTGCCCGATGCGGTTGTGCAGGCGCTCGCGGAGAACTAGTTACCGCCGGTCCCGGCTGTGCGGGCCGGGGGCGCCACGATCACGCGCACGGAACCGGGGGGCGCGGCGTTGTCGTGCTTGGCCGCCTGCCACCGAGCCTGGGCGGTGCGCAGCCGGGCAACGTACGCGTCGGCATCCTTCGCCGGAAGCCGTACGACGACGGTTGGCCTGGCCGCGGTTCCGGTGGCGTCTCCGGCTGAGGGTGCCGGAACGGAGGAGCGGAGCAACTTGCGGGCGTCGCCCGCAGAGATGGTGTAGACGCGCTCCGCGATCGATGGTCCAACACTCTTGGAGCCAAGGTCTGCCTCAGCAGCCGCGCGCGTCGCCGATCCGGAGGACTGTGACGAGCCGCCCAGGTTTGACGCGCCGATCGCCGCGCCGCCCAGGGCACAGGCAACCGCTGCGGCCGCCAGCACCGGTCGCCACAGCCGCCGCCGGCGAGCGCGCCGCCGGCGCGGCTCGGCTGCGACCTGGGCCATCACCTCGCTGCGGAGATCGGCCGGGGCCTGAGCCTGACCTTCGGCCTGCAGCCGGCGGGCGATGTCGGTATTCGGGTCGTCGCTCATGTGGCGCGCTCCGGGTCGAGCTGCTGGGCCAGGGTTGCGCGGGCGCGATGCAGCCGTGATTTGACGGTGCCCGGGGGCAGGTCGAGCAGCTCGGCGGTCTCCTCCATCGACATGCCCACAATGTCGCACGCGGTGATGACGGTGCGAAAGTCGAGGTCGAGGCCGGCCAGGGCATCCATCAGATCGATCGTGGCAGGGTTATCGACCGCCGTCGACACGGCCGGCACCTCGTCGACCGGCTGGGGAGTGCGCTTGCGCCGCTCGATCACGTCGTAGGCCTTGCGTACGACGATCCGGTAGATCCACGTCGAGAAGCGTGCATCACCGCGGAAGCGGTCGAGCGCACGCCAGGCCGAGATCAGGGCCTCCTGCACGCAATCGCGGGCGTCTGCCTCGGAAGAGGTGATGCGCAGTGCGAGCGTGTACAGACGATCCTGGTAGCGCACCACCAGCTGTTCGAAGGCCGCGGCATCACCTCGAGCCGCCTTTCCGGCCAGCTTCTCGTCAGACTCCTCGCGCACAGCAGGATGGTAGGCGCGGGTACGGTCGCGAAGTGGAATGGAGATGGCCGCCGACTGGTTCACTGGCACTTTGACCGTCCAGGAGGCTCTGGGGTTCCCGGTATACTCGGCCATCTCGGGGCGTGGCGCAGCCTGGTAGCGCACCCGGCTGGGGGCCGGGCGGTCGCAGGTTCAAATCCTGCCGCCCCGACTGGAGGAGTTTGGCTCAACCATACGGACTCGGGCTATCGGGGCTTTCTGCGATTCGTGTTCTACGCTAAGCGGCGTCCCTCGGGCGTCCCGCGAACGTTTTCGACGCTTGGACCGAAGGGACTTCGCCTGTCCGAGTGGCTCGATGGATGGAGGCTACTTGCAGGGTTTCGCGGTATGGAACCACGGGCGAGGTGAGCCATGGCTTGGTCCGCGAGCGTCGGCTCATCTCAGCGGCGATCGTTGTAGAGTCGGCGTCATCCGACCAGAGGGGGAATACCGTGAGTATTCTTGTCCGCTTTATTGGTGCGCCGAGCATGACGGCAGAGAGGTACGACGCGGTGTTGCCTACGATCGAGGCGTCGGGCGAGTGGCCGCCTAAGGGGCTCGAATATCACGTCGCGTTTGTGGCTGACGGGAGTTTCCGGGTCAGCGAGGTGTGGGACTCGCGGGAGCAGTTTGAGGCGTTTGGTGAGCGTCTGATGCCGATCTTGACTCAGGGCGGTGTCGAACTTGCTGGGCCACCGGAGATCATCGAGACCCACAACACCATCAAACGCTAGGGCCCAATCGCTCGCGGTGGTGTAGTGGGGCAGGTTCGATCGGCTGGAGGTGGGTGATGTCCCAGCGTCCGAACGTCGTCTCATGGCGATTCCGGTTTGATGGCTGGCCGAACACCTATGCCACGCGTATCAGAAAATTGTCTGATCCCGTTCCCAGAGCCATAGATGAGGTCGCTCTCTTCCCATTTCCACGGGATTGTGAGAGGCTGCGCCAACCGGGCCGATCCTTTTGGGGGGTGTGGCGCGACTCGGTACCTGCTGGCTCGGGCGGCCGTGGCGACTCGTACCCTGATCGAACCGGTCGCCCGACCAACAGCGGGATTAGATGTCGCGATGCCGTGACTGGCATGCGACTCACGGACGGCTCAGAGTGGGTGCCTCCTGCACCGGCACCTGCCTTCGAGCTTTAGGTCGTCGGTGCATAACCGGCGGCAAGTCGCTTCGTCGGCGTGGATGTCGCACTCGCCATCGTCGGGGTCCTCAGGATCTGGGTGAACTGCGATGAAGTCTCAGCCGGCAACAGTGGCCTCCTGCACCAGTCTACGCCACCCCCAATCGATACATCGCCGAATCGGCGACACGGGCGAGATCCTTGGCGGGCGACACCGGCCAGGTATACGCTTGTCGGTGTGGACGGAGACTGTCCTTACTGTGGACACCCGGGTGGCCCGCACATGAACGAGGTTCGCTTGGAGGCGGCCACTGGCCAGCCGATTCGCTGCCAGGATTGCGTTCGCTGCGGTGATGAGATGTTCGCACTCGCCGAAAGCGACGCGGCGCAGTTGTTAGCGAGGGCAGACCATCGCGCGGCTGACCTTCTCCGCGAGGCTGGTTGGCACGCGACCGGCGAGCACCGGTGGACGGTTCCCGATGGCTCCGCTGGCGATCCCGTTGATGTCAGCCAGGCGCTCGCCGTGGTCCTCTTGGAACGTCTCTGGCGTCCACAAACAAGCTGAGTGAGCGACGATGGAAGCGAACCCCGAAGCTTGTGAAGTTTGCGAACACTGGCCCAAGCTCCCCCAGCAGTTCGCCCAGATCACGAGCCTTGACCCGGAGACCCGCCGCCAGTGGAATCCATGGGTCGACTACGGCAACCGTTGTCCCCAGTGCGGCCGGCGAGGGCCGACGATCAGAGATATCGCCGGCGAAGCCGAGCAAGAACGTAGGAAACGCGACGAGGACGTTGAGTAGCCGCAGGCCGGTTGCACCGTTCGACCCAGAGGTGTAAGCTGATTAGTCCGTCTCGCACGGCGAGAATCAGGCGCAGCGAGCGAGGCGGAGGCTGATAGGCAGGGGACTCGGGCGGATCGCGTACCCGTGCGAAAACCACCGCCCGAGCCCTCTAAACGTCGAGGCTGCGTCGCGGCTACGCGGTGACCGCGAACCACCGACCGCTACGAAAACCAAGCCGCGCTGGGAGGCCGCACCGGTGATCATTCTCGCCGGCAGCACCACGATCGTCATCCTGTTCATCATCGTCATCGTTGTGTTCATGTTGTGGCGCTTCAGGCGCGGCAAGTAGGACTGCCCAGCGGGGGCTCGATGCAAACGTTTCGGTCGTGTTCGCTGCGCGAATCGGTTGATCTTGCGTGCGCGGAGCCCGCAAACTGCGACTTTCTGGCTGTCGGTTCGAAGTGGCCCGTGCTACCGTCGACGAAGGGAACGCTCGCCGCGTGGTAGTGAGGACTCCCAAGCTGGCCCGCTGACTCTCCACCGACGATCACACCGATCGTCATCATAAGGAGGTCGCCCATGCCCACCGTCTTGGTCTCTGATCCCGAGCCCACACCTCCAACCGTGCCCTCCGGGGCGTCCGTGCGCCGACCAATGCTGACCATTGTCACTCGGAAGACGCCGGATTTGACGATGCCTCCCAAGGATTCGCAGAATCCCGAGGCCCACACCGAGCGGAACTGACTCTCATCGGTTAGGGGTAGGGCGTGGAAGCGGGTGATGGGATAGCGTGATCATGGTGACCGATCAGCTCATCACGGTCGAGCAACTCGCTGAGAAGCTCCAGGCGGACGTCGATACGATCTACAGGCGTCGGGACGAGCTTCCTCACTACCGGTTTGGGCCTCGGATCTTGTTTGATTGGGATGAGGTCAAGGAGTGTCTTCGCGTCGAGCCAGCGCACCGGGCAACCGACCCACCGTCATGACCGTGAGATGATCTCCAGTTCGGGCGGTCGCAAAGCCTATCGGGGACAAGCGACCGCCCGACACACCTCAGGTCAGCGTTTGCCGCCAGCCGCGACGATGAGCATCACGATGATCAAGACGGCGATAACGGCGATGCCGGCAACGATCACGCGACATCTGTCCGCGTGAGGTGGACGGTGACGGTGACGTCGTCGCGGACGAGTTTCTGCGTCGCGCTTTTGCCGTATTCGACGGCCTCTTCGCCATGGCGGATGTAGCCGTCGTTTTCGAGTGCGACGATCAGTGCTTCGTAGGCGTCCCAAGCTTCGGCGGGGAGCGCGTACATCCAACTGTCTCGACCTTCGACCGAGTGGTGTCGTGAGAGCTTCCACAGCACCGCCACATCAAATGGGTGGGAGATCCACGCCGCATCCGTAGTCACCACTGATCCCATGAACCGGCGTGGGAGCTCTGCGGGAGGGTCTTGACGAGAGCCCATCTCCAGGCACATGCTGAGACTGCAACCCCCTTTCTTGTGAGTGTGCGAGATGGCCTACCCCTCAAAGCCGTCGGACCCGCCGCCGAGCGACCTCGCGGTCGACAAAGACGGCGATCTGTTCATGGAGCGGTTGCGGGTGATCGCAGAGCAGTTTCTGGCGATACTGCCCCGTGAATCGCCGGTTGCACCGCCCGATCTGGAGGCGTAATCTGTTTAGTTCACCTCGCGCTCGCACAGGGATGAGCCGGCGACGAGGCGACCACGATGGGCAGGGGCTCGGGTCGGTCGCGTACCCGTTCCGAGTGATCGCCCGAGCCCTCTAGCCCTCGCGGCTATGCGCTGGGGTGGATGCCAAGGCTGTTTACGAGAAACCGCGACGGCGGTCGGCCTTCGCGCTGCAGATACTGGACAAGCACGCTCAACCCAGACGATTCCACGGCCTCGCTCAACTCGGGCTGCTCGGCAGGATCGGGGCTGATCTCTGCGAAGTCAAACGTCACCGTCATCTCTCGGCGATCCCCACTTTGGAGCGTGTAGCGCCAACTCACACCCGGCTTTGACGGCGGGTAGGTGACATCCTCAGGCCCCTTGACGATCCTCCACGCCACCCTCATAGCCTACCGCTGGCGAGTCAACCATCCACCACCGCCAAAGCGCCACGACATCGCGGCCGGTCACGCGATTACTAGTCGTAGGCGCGTCGGTTGTTGTCGTATCGGATCCATGCGTGGCTGATCGCAAGTTCGGGGTTAACCCACTCCAGTTGGGCCGACGCTGCCCGGCTTGCGGGTGGATACGAGATGGTGCCATGGTCGTTGGGCCCAGAATGCTCGACAGTGAAGCCGGCCAACGCGAACTGGTGCTTGACCTGGCGGTAGCGCTCCGACGTCCCGATCCGGCATCGCGACTCAAAACGACTCCCTTCGCGTGGCCGTGAGGGTACCACCAGGTAGCGTGCGGAACACCGGCCGGCATAGAAAACTGGCCTCTCGGCACCACTGTGGTTGTGGGAAACTCGTTGCGCCGGTCGTTGTGAGTCCTCCCCAGGACCCCAGCGGTTTCTGGATCCCACTCGCGGCGGCCGGCACTGCTTCGTAGCAGCCGACGCACTAGCTCGTCTGGCCGTCGCGGCGGTGCGCATGCGGTCTGGGCGAGCGCCGCGACAGCCAGCCAGCCCAGTCTACCGCCCTCCACCTCAATGGCTGGCCGCCGTGGTTGCACCGGGGACTCCAACGCGGTTGGAGAACGTCGGAAGCCTTCACCACGAAACGGCCAGCAACCCAAGCCTACGTGTCTTTTCGCGAACTGCGCAACGGCCGACCGTCGCGGGGATGCAGAGTAGCCGACGATCCCACGCCGAGCCGACTGAGCAGTCACAACCGCTGCTTCATGGCTTCACCGTTCTAGCATGACCGCGATGAGTGCCATGAACCAGAGCCACACCAGCCCAAAGATTGCGATTGTCACCATGTGGGTGTTGCGGGCGACCTCGTGGCTATCTCCCCTCGTCCATCGGTGAACGAGGTTTCCGGCCCACGTTTGCACGGCGGGGTAGAAGACCGCTGCGCTCATCACCGCTAGGCAGGTGACTGTCACGACCGCGAGTGAGACCTTCATCGCGCGTGGTTCCACACCATGTTCATCGACCGAATCAACCTTGCTGATAACCACCGCAGCGGGCGGTCAAAGTAAGCTGTCGATGGCGTCCGAAGTGCGCCCCGGTTCTCGGGCTCTTAGGGTGGCTCTCTGACCGGTCTATGGCGGGCGACAGTTGCCGGGGTGGAGCCAGCCGGGGCGCACCCAAGGCCACCCATGCGCCTAGGCGTCACGGCAGCCGCGCGGCCTTGCGCGCTTCCACCACAGGGGATTCGTCGCTTACTCTGAGCTTGGCGTAGAAGTCGACGAGCCGAGCGACGATCTCACCGGGGCTTACGCCAGTTTCAGCCGCATAAGTCTTGATGGCTGCGACGGTCTCGTCAGGCACGGCTTGGAGGAGGATCGTTCCCATCGTATGACCGCCTACGACGCTGCTCGACCAGTTCCTTTAGCTACATCCCGCGAGGTTTTCTCACAATACCCTCACGTATGTAATATGTATTTTTGCAGGCAGATATTGGCCAGCAGAGTTACTTGAGTCCGAGGGCGAAGCACCCGCAACCTGCGCTCTCACGATTTTTGCAGAGCCGGTGTGAGACAGTCGTGAAGCGGGTGGCTGCTACCCCCCGAGAAATCGCACCAGTAGCCCCCGTCATAGCCCACGGGAGGGTCGGGTGGCAACTCATCCGTGGCCACCCGGCCCCCTCCCGACGATAGCCGTTGCTCTCCCCAATCGATCAAGGCGGACCAAGGTGGTAGGACTACAGCAGCAGGGTTCGTGTTGTCCACTAGGTAAGGAGGCGAAGCGTGGTGTTCGAGTACTCACTTGCAGCCAGGGGCCTGTCAGAGTCAGGCATGCAGGGGTACGACTCGTGGGCTGCGCTCCGCATCGCCGCTGCTGAACGCCTCGACCCGGACGATGAATGTACTGTGTACAAGATCACGCAGACCTCCGGGACGGGCGTCGGCAACCCGCTCTACAACGGGCCGGTCGGCGGCCTACCAGACGACGCTCCGAGTTAGCGGTCGTACTGGTACCAGGCAAACAGCAGCACACAGACGCCGATGAGGAGCACGAACTTGTCCAGCGTGACCACGGCCGCGATGGCCACGCCTATGCCGAGGCCTGCCAAGATCAGGACTCGCCGGAATCTGACCATCGTCGTCTCTTGGGCGAGGCTACTCGACGGCGTGATCCGCCGCGCCGAGAGGATCTGCATGGGCAGGTTCGGGCGGGGTCGTAACCGCCGGATGGGGTGACCTACCCGAACCCGATACGCTGTGTTCGTGCTCGAAGCGGCCCGAAACGCACTCGCCGGGCGCAGCTACCTGGTCGTCAGCTCGGCGCTGCCCTACCGCCTCGAAGGGGCGGGGATCATCGTCGACCGAGACGAGGCCGCCGAGGCGGCGCTTAGGCGCAGCCCACATTTCATCCGACTCTCCCCGGCGATCAACGAGGCCGTGGATCGCACAGTCTCAGATCTTCACGGTGACACTTGGCACGTCATCGAGCTCTCCACCGCACCCGCACGGCTGGTCTGGCCTCGCGGCCTTGACGACGATGATGGGGAAGAGAGCATCGTGCCGCGCCGACCACTGCGCCCACTCGGCAGCGACGCCGTAGCCCTCCCACCGCCGTCGGAACCCGAAAACCCGTAACGGTACGCGAGGCTGTACAGAGAGAAACCCTCAACGGAAGTCCGCGTTGAGGGTTCCTCCAAAGCCGTGTGACGGACGTGTTGCGCTCCGGTCAGGGCTTTCTCAAAAGCCGTAGCAGGCGGGACTGACACCTATCACCGGCCCCGTCGGGGGCGACTTCCTCGCTACGGCCATTGTATCACTCATCACGAACCCGATTGTCGCCTGGCTCGACCCCTCGGCGACTGTCACCCACGGCAGGTAAAATCCCCCTGCATATGGTCAAGTCACAAGTCAAATTCAGCGTCGAAGTCGTCGACCAGGTCGTCGACGCAGTCCGAGCCGGAAACTACGTGTCTACGGCGAGCGCCGCCGCGGGGATCCACCGCGCCACCTATTACTCGTGGATGAAGCGCGGAGAGATCGCGTCAGACGCCAGGGCGAAGGGGGAGGGCGTCAGCACTGACGACGAGGCGTTCGCTGACTTCTACGATCGCGTATCACAGGCAACCGCGCAGGCCGAGATGGACGCTGTCGCCGATGTCCGCGAGGGCAAGTCGGTGAGATGGGTTGCGGCGATGACGTACCTCGAACGTCGTGCGCCGGAGAAGTGGGGACGGCGCGAGGGTCGTAACGCGAAGCCGGAGGAGATCGAGTCGTGGGACGACTTCGTTCGGAATCGCGCGAAGGCGGCCAACGCCGCGTAGGTCGGTTGTTGCAATTGGCTGGTGCGGACAGTCTCTCCTTGGCGGCGTCGAGCGGCCCGTTTCGGCCCGGGAAGGGTGAATGCAATCCATGTCCGGTCGCCGGTTTAGACTCAGGTGTGTGGTTGATGTCGTACTCGATAGAAGTGACGCTGAGGCTCTGGGATTCGTCTCGTGGCAACGTGCCGCACGCTCGTTGGGTGCGACGACGAGGGACACTGTCCACAAGTACCGAAAGGCCGGTGACATCAGAGCCGTAAGGGTTCGGTCGGCGCATGGAGGCAGGCCGGAGACGTGGTATTCCCGATTCGGACGCCCTTGCTCTCCGCGATCGTCTCCGGGATACGCACCAGTCACCGCGGTCTCTCACCGTCCGGTGGCAAGCCGTAGCCACCGAGCGCGCTGCGCGAGCCGAGGGAACGCCGCCATCTCCAGTCGAGGTCGCGTTACTCCCGGGAATGCTCGGGCATGTCGCGCGCAACCGGGATCTCGGTCTGCTCACTCGTACCGACGCGACGAATCTGCTAAGGAGTCTGACGGGGCTTCGTCTCCCGGACAACACTCTCGGTCGCGTTCCGACAGACGTGCTGCCGTCGACGAAGCTTCCCGGCCGTCACGGTGACACGCACTATCGACAATGGTGGCGGGAGGATCTGGAAGCCGCTGCGCCAGCGGTCGCAAGCATGTATGACCTCACACCGCCTCCCGGCTACGTGACCCTCGAAACCGCGGCGGCCGCAACCGGGACGACGGTCAAGTGGATGAGAGAGGCCGTGCGACTTGGGCTCCTTGAGTCCCACCCGACGCGTCGGCCGAAGGTCATCGACGAGCGATCCCTCGACTACTACCTGAATCATCGTGTACCGACCAAGCCTTCCGGTGTTGTGCATCTCGAGAAGAGCGGGTGGTTGACGCAGACCGCGGCAGCTGCACGCCTGGAAACGTATGGAGACAGATTGCGAGGCGCGGCGGTGCCGAGCGGGCACCTGAACATTCAGGGATACCGGCAGTCAGGCACGCGGAGGTTCCCCCTCTTTTCAGCCATCGAGGTAGAGCATCTGGCGGCGACGCGGCCGTCTTGTGAATGCGGGTGTGGCCTGCTTGCGTGGCAGTGGTGGCCGTTTCGGCCAGGGCATCACTTCCGCGTGTCGGCTTTCGTTCTGACGAAGCTCGCGATGACGGTCGCTCGTGACAGATGGAGGCACGCCACCGACGAGTTCGACCGCGGAACATGGGAGGAACGCGCCAGGGGGCTCTGTGAGATGCGCAGGCGAGCGGTGCTCGACCGGCGTCGATCACGGCTCCAAGGAGATGGGAGGCGCGTGACCGACGATTCCCTTGCGGACTACGCGGCTTTGGTGCTCGCGCTCGCAGGCAATCAGACTCTCACCGCCGCGGCCGAGTCGCTTGGCAAATACCGCAAGTGGGCAGATGAGCGCGTGAAATCGCTTGGACGTGCCGCGCTGACAACTCACGGACGAGATTGCAAGTCGTGTCGGTTGTTCGGAAAATAAGTCCGAATCGCCGCGGGTAGTTGCGGAACCAGATATCTCCCCATTCTGGAGCTGTCCTAGCGTATCCCCTGTGGATGCACACCCGAACTCAGATGCGCCTGACGCGGCCCCACCCGCACCCCTGACCCACGGTCGTGCGCAGGAGTTGCGATCACAGCACGAGACTGGGTTGTCATCGCAGGGCTCCGACACGGCTACTCGAAGGTGTCGAAACGGACGGCCAGCATGACCACGCCTGGCCCGTTTCACGATGCCCTACTCCCGCCACAAGACCTTGACGCGGAGGCGAGCGTGGTCGGCGCGGTGTTGGTGGGAGGAGCGCAGTGGTTCGACCGGCTTCGCGGGATGGGCATCTCGCAAGAGTCGTTCTATGCCGGTCGGAACAGGGCGATCTGGCGCGCCGCTGAGACCGTCGCCGCCGCCGGCGAGCCCATCGATACTGTTACTGTCGCCGCCGCGCTTCGCCGGACTGGTGATCTTGACGAGATCGGCGGCGCGGGCGCGGTCATCACCGCCAGCCAGATGGTCGCGGCGGTAACGTCATCGCCAGCACACGCACGGATCGTCTTGGAACAGCAACAGCGCCGCCACGCCAGGGCACTCGCCCAAGATCTCCACGCCGCGGCGCACAACGGGTTCCACCCCAAAGAAATCGCTAGGATCTCCGCGGCGCTGCGCGACCTCGAAGCCGCAACCACCACACCTCCGCGGCAAGTGGCGATCGACGGCGCGGCGTTCGTATTCGACAGCTCCACAACCGTCGGGCCGATCTGGGGGAGCGGCGATCAGGTCGTGTGGCCTGAGGGCGAAGCCCTGATGATTGTGGGCCCGCAAGGCGTGGGGAAGACGACGCTAGCGCAGCAGCTCGCGCTCGCCCGTTGCGGGCTCATCAAAACGGTCCTCGGGATGCCAATAAAGCCAGAACCCAGGCGAGTGCTCTACATCGCCGCTGATCGCCCTGCCCAAGCGCGGCGCAGCCTCAGGCGAATGGTTTCAGAAGCTGACCGCGCACTCCTGACCGAGAAGCTGGTCGTATGGCAAGGGCCGCTCGAACGAGCGATCACGAGTGACACCGGCATCCTCGTCGAACTCGCCCGCCATGAGGGCTGCGGCACGATCATCATTGACTCACTCAAGGACGTGGCGCTCGACCTCGCCTCCGACGAATCCGGCAGCCGTGTAAACGCGGCCCTCCAACGCTGCCTCGCGGCCGGCATCGAGGTCCTGGTGCTCCACCACCAACGCAAAGGCCAGCCCGGGGCACCTCAGCCGCGGAGCCTCGCAGACGGTTACGGCTCCACCTGGATCACCTCCGGGTGCGGAAGTGTCCTGCAGCTCTGGGGCGAACCCTGCGATCCCATTGTCGGCTTGAGTCATCTCGAACAACCCAGCGACGAGGTCGGTCCATTCCGCATCGTCCACGACCACTACACCGGCCGAACCAGTGTCCGAGACCAACACACTCTCGCAACGATTCTCCAAAACGCCCCCCAGGGCGTAACCGCCAAACACGCCGCGAGCATCCTCTTCGACGCCACAAAACCCCCACCGAAGCCCAAATCGAGAAAGCCCGTTACCGCCTCGACCGCCTCGTAGACAGCGGAACCGCCGGCCGCACCCACACCGTCCCAACCACCTACACCAAAACCACAAGTCCGGAAGAGGTCAGAAACCTCAAAACCACCGAAAACCCCGAAACCCCAGACTCGCCAGAAACCCACATGAGGCGTCCCGGGTTTGACGGGGACCGTGTTGATTGGTTTCCTGTTTTCCGGTCTGGTCTTTGTGTGTGACCCTAGCGTCGTGGTGTGAGCTGGTGGTATTCGCTGGGTGGCACGTCGCCGAGCGCGCTGTGTAAGCGGTGGGTGTTGTACCAGGCGACGTATTCGACGATGGCGAGTTCGAGCTGGGAGCGGCTGCGCCATATGCGGTCGCGGATCAGTTCGGTCTTGAAGGTGTCCACGAAGCTTTCGGCAAGCGCGTTATCGTAGGCGTCGCCGACCGATCCGATCGAGCCGAGCACGTGGTGGTCGTCGAGGGTCTGGTTGTAGTCAAACGAGGTGTACTGGCTGCCGGCGTCGCTGTGGTGGACAAGCTCGACCTGCTCGACCCGCTCGGTCATGCTAAGCGCCATCTGTAACGCGTCGAGCACCAGGGTGGTGCGCATGTGTGGTGCAAACTGCCAGCCGAGTACCTGGCGGTCGTAGGCGTCGATCACAAACGCGAAGAAGACGACGCCCTCCCAGCAGCGCAGGTAGGTGAAATCAGCGACCCACAGCCGGTTTCGGCCCGTGGTAGTGAAATCGCGGTTGACCAAGTCGGGGTGGCGCTTGGGCAAGGCACCTGGGATCGTCGTGCGCCACGGCTTGCCGCGCCGTTTCGCGCCCTGGATGCCGTGCTGTCGCATCAGCCGCTCGACCCGCCCCCGGCCGACCTGTTCGCCCTCTCGCAGCAGCGCTTTCCACATCCGCCGAGAGCCGTACGCGTAGTAGTTGGCCGCGTGCAACTCACGGATCCGTGCCACCAGCCGCTCGTCCTCCACCGACCTGGTCGAGCGATGACCGCTGGCACGGTGATAGTAGGCAGACGCCGACACGCCCAAGACTGTGCAGATCGGCTCGACCCCGAAGCGACCACGATACGCGTCGATAAACGCGCTCACTTCGGACGGTGTGGATCGAGCTCGCCCGCGAAAAACACCGAAGCAGCCTTCAAGATCTCATTCGCCCTGCGCAACTCGAAATTCTCTTGCCGCAGCCGCTTGATCTCCTCACGCTCCTCAGCTGTGGGCAGATCCGGCCGCCGCCCCTCATCAGCCTCCACCTGCCGCACATACTTCCGCAACGTCTCAGACGGCAACCCCAGATCAGCAGCAACATGCGTGATCGGACGCCCCGACTCGAACACCACCCGCGCCGCCCGATCCGACAACTCCACCGGATACTTCCTCGCTCTCGGCATGACGAACCTCCTCCCGCCAGATCAAATACCTGGCCTCGAAGTCTCCGTCAAACCCGAGACGCCTCAACCACACGATTCGGCGTGCGCTACTGGGTGCGCGGCGAGACCGAACCCCAGGTGGGAACTTCAACCCGAAGGCATCAGCCGGCGAGCCGCAGAGAAACGGCTTCAAGAACTCTCCGGAGCTGCTGATAGGGGAGAGGTCGCGATGAAACGGGGCGTCCTCTTCGACACCTACGCCGAGCGGTGGCTCGCTGAGCAGAAAGCCCTCGCCGTCGCCGGCGCGCTGAAGCCGAGCACCTACGCCGACTACTCGAACTCGATCAACCGCCACCTCGTCCCGTTCTTCGAAGGGCTTCGCCTCGACGAGATGACCCGATCAGACTGTCGCGCATTCGTGACCATGAAAGTGGGGGAGGCCAAACTCAAGCCCAAGACGATCAACAACGCCCTCGTTCCGCTCCGTTTGATGCTGAACCAGGCTGGCGAGGACGGTTGCACTATGAACGCGCCCGAGGCTGGGATCCGCCGCGTCAAGGTGACCTCGAAACCAGCCGAGTGGTACGAGATCGACGAGGCTCACCTGCTCGTCTCGCGCACCCCGAAGGAGTGGCGCGCAGCGATTGGTCTCGCCGTATACGCCGGCCTCCGCCAAGGCGAGATCCTCGCACTCACCTGGGACGACATCGGCTGGGCGCACAACCGAATCGCCGTACGTCGGAATCTGCAACGCGCCGGGAAGGCAAGGATCGCCGGCGTCACAGAACTCTTCTCAACTCCCAAGAGCGATCGCGGCCAGCGACTCGTCCCGATGCGCCCGGTCCTCCGCGAGATTCTTGAGCAGCACCACGCTGGCTGGAAACGGAACGACCGAGGTCTCCTGTTTTCCTCAGAGACGGGTGGCCCGGCCGACGCGAACAACTTTGTGAACCGCGTCTACCTACCCGCCGTCAAGCGCGCCGGACTGCGGCGGATCCGATTCCACGACCTCCGACACACCTTCGTGACGTACTGCGCCGCGGCCGGCGTCCCGCTCGCCAAGGTGGGGGACTGGGTCGGCCATTCAGACAGCCGCATCACAGAGATCTACCGGCACTCCTCGGCCGATTCTGAGGAGTTCGCGCTCGGCCTGCTCGATTCATTCGACTACTCCCAATTCGGTGTTCGCAGAATCGTGGGCGAGTGTTAGATCGGGGGTATGGGACAATCATTGCCTGCCCCCGATCTACCACATCACGCACATCGACAACCTGTCCGCGATGCTCGCCGGTGGAGATATCTCCGCCGACAGCACGGTCCGCCAGCAGGGACTTGCACCGATTGTCATCGGTCACAGCCACATCAAGGAACGGCGCTTAGACATTGCGGTTGGATGTGGTCCAGGTGGCCGGGTCGGTGACTACGCTCCCTTCTATTTTTGCAGGAAAGCGCCGATGCTCTACGTGATCTCGAAGGGCAGCGTCGAGGGCTACGATCAGGGACAGCAGCCCGTCGTTTACTTGGAGTCGTCGACGGAAACCGTCGTGGCGGCGGGTCTAGGGTACGTTTTCACGGACGGCAACGCCGCGACCGAGGGGCTTACCGTGTTTAGCGCGGACGTAGACGACCTCGACAGGATGGTTGACTGGGAACTGATGACCAAGAACATGTGGAACAACACCGCCCGACGATCCCGACCGGCAGCGGCGGCGGTGTGCCGAGTTCCTTGTCCACGGTGGCTTGCCGTTCGACCACGTCACCAGCATCACCGCCATGACTCGTGGAACCCGCACCGGGGTTCAGGCTGAGTTGGCTGCGCATGGTCGATCGCTGCCTGTAAACGTCCGAGCGGGCTGGTACTACTAGACCATGGTGTCGCGGGCTCACGGGGATCTGCTCATCGCCGATGTCGAGGCTCTGGTGAATACGGTGAACACCAAAGGCATCATGGGGAAAGGTGTTGCCCTCCAGTTTAAGCGCGCCTTCCCGGACAACTTTCGGGCCTACCGGAACGCTTGTAACCGAGATGAAGTTCAGCTCGGGAAGATGTTCGTGCACGAATCGCATGCGAGCGGAAAGCGGCGGATAATCGTCAACTTCCCCACGAAGGGCCACTGGCGCGCAAAGTCTCGCCTGAGCGATATTGAGGCCGGACTTGCGGACCTCCGGAGAGTCATCGTCGAACTGGGGATCCGTTCCATCGCTGTCCCGCCATTGGGATGCGGGAACGGAGGATTGGATTGGCGGGATGTGGAGCCATTGATCCTCGACGCCCTCGGGGGGCTGGAGAACGTTCGTGTCCTCGTCTACCCGCCGGAGGGGGCTCCGCCCGCCTCAGAGCAGCTTGTTCGGACACCGCGGCCAAGCATGACCGCCGGCCGCGCAGCTCTGTTGGGTCTGATCGCCCGTTACAGCGAACCCGGGGACGGGGCGGGGAAGCTAGAGATCCAGAAGCTGCTCTACTTCCTTCAGGAGGCAGGCGAGCCGCTCAAACTGGATTTTGTTCGCGCTCCCTACGGGCCGTACGCTGACGCTACTAACCACGCGCTTGAGCGTATCGAAGGCCACTTTGTAGTGGGTTATGGGGATGGCTCACGCGTGGAGACGATCCGCCTGCTTCCTGGTGCGGAAGCCGAGGCTGAGACATTTCTGGAGCACTCTCCGGGAACGCTTGAGCGATTCACACGGGTGGCGGATTTGATCCGCGGCTTCGAAACGCCGTACGGTTTGGAGTTGCTCGCGACTACCCATTGGGTGACCGTAGAGTTCCCGGACGCCGTCGATGACCCTGAGTTCGCCGCGTCGTTGGTGACGGCGTGGAACTCCCGCAAGGGACAACTGTTCGGCCCGGACCACGTCAGCCGGGCGTGGCAGCGGTTGCGGGACGAAGGCTGGCTCCACGTGCCGGCGCATGCCTGACCGGCATCGGGAACGTGCGCGTCCCTCGGGTGTCCCTTGACCTCCACGAATCACCGCAAATGACGCTCACCAAATGCAAGCGAGATTCCCATGGTTGAGCGGAATGGGCGTGGTTGAGCCACTCCAAGTTGGCTCTAGGTGCGGCTGGGGGCCGGGCGGTCGCAGGTTCAAATCCTGCCGCCCCGACTAACGGAATCTGGCTCAACCAGGTGAGTCTTGCCTCGCGAGGCGACGCCAGCGGTACGGCGTGGTGGTGGAGACTTTGAGGAAGCCGGATCGCTCGAGGATGGGTCGTGAATATTCGGTGGAGTCGCTGTGGAGAAGTGTCTTGCCCGCCGCCAGGGCCGACCGGGCTCGGGCAGCAGTGAGTGCTCTGTAGATGCCTCGGCCGCGCCAGGCTTCCAACGTGGCTCCACCCCAGATTCCGGCGAAGTCGGCGCCTGCGACGGGTTCGAGCCGTCCCGCGCTCACAATCTGTCCGTCGGCCTCGGCCACCCACAATTCCATCCCATCACCGAGTGACAGGCGATGCAGAAGCGCCGGGGCCGACCGATCCGAAATCGTGCCGTCGAAGACCATGTCCTGCATAGCGGCCATGGCCCGAACGTCATCTTCCTTCCATACTTGGCGCAGCGTGACACCAGCGGGCGGGCGGGCGTCGACGTCGAGCAACTGCGCTCGTCCGATCATGATCGCCTCCGGCTCTTGACGCGTGAATCCATTCCGCAGCAGCGCCTCGTGAAGTCCAGGGGCGCGATCGTGACCGCGGGTCTTCCACTCAACCTGGGTGATCTCGGGATCGTCCCGGTAATGATCGAGTGCCGGTGTCACGAGCTGCGCGACAGGCTCAGCCTCGGTGCCGTCAAGGCGTGGATAGGTCACGAACCCTCGACCCCCAGCGAACCTCACCAAGCGAAGCGGGCCGAGGTGGGTCACAGCGACGGCACTCGGCGTTTCAGCGTCGGTGCGCAACTGTCGGTCATAGGCCGCGAGAAAGTCTTCAGCGTTCGTGACGAGACCTTAGCGTGGCGGCTCGAATGTCGGTCAGCCGCCCGCCCACACGTGCGATTTGTCGCATAGTATGCTCATGGGGCACGACCGAAGCGGCAGGCGAGGAGTGTGGTCTCGATGCACGTGGTAATCGGACGGGTGAGGATCAAACCAGGATTCGAGGATCAGACGCTGGCCATGATCGGTGAGCACGGCGTGGCCATGCTCAAGGGCATGGCGGGCTCGGCCGGAGGCTATTGGGCGAGGACGCCGGAAGGAGAGGAGCTGATCCAGCATTCCTTCTGGCTGTTCGACACCGAGGCGAATGCCAGAGTGGCAGAAGCGACGTTCAGCACGCTGCGCGACATGCCCGACGCGCCTGCGACCTTTATCAGCGTCGATGTGTGCGAGGTCATCGGCCAGGCGTAACGTGAATGCGCTCGCGTCGTAACGATCCCGGAACGTGAGTTTGCGACACTGACGGTGTGAACACTCGCTTGAAGGCTGCGGCGTGGGCGCTGTTCGGACTGGTCGTCCTGCTGAATCTGGTGGCTGTGTACTACAGCATCGTGACGCGGGATTACCACGACTCAAACAGCTGGGGCAACAGCGGGCTGGTGTCGACGCTCGGGCTCGGGTTGACCACCTTCACGTTCCCGCTGGTAGGTGTGGTGATCGCTGTTCGCCGGCCGGAGAACGCCGTCGGGTGGCTGATGCTCGCGATCGGATTCGTTTGGGGCCTGGAGGGAGTGGTGTCCGGATACGCGACCGACGCGATCTCGTTCCACAACGGCTCCCTCGAGATCGCAGGCTACGCCGCGGCGGTCGACGGGATGCTGTGGCTGCCCGGCGTCGGCCTGATCGGGACGTTCCTGATCCTGCTCTTTCCCGATGGGCATCTGCCCAGTCGCCGCTGGCGGTGGGTCGGATGGGTGGCGGGGTTCACCATCGGGGTGGGGTCGCTGGTGATCCTGTTCAGCCCTGGGCCGATGACCGACAGCTCGTATCCGACGGAGGTAAACCCGATCGGCATCGGTGCCATAGGCACGCTGCTGGACGTCGGGCATCTCGTGATCATTCTCCTGCCGGTGGCGATCCTGGGCGCCGCCGCGAGCCTGGTCGCACGCTACCGCGCCTCGCGGGGCGCCGACAGGTTGCAGCTGAAGTGGCTGGCCGCCTCCGCGGCGATCGTGGCGATCCTCTACGGAGTTACCGAGGTGCTGTCGGTCGCGATGGGGTCGAACAATCGGGTTCCCGGGTGGCTCTTGGTGATGCAGGATCTGGCCCTGCTCAGCTTCGCGCTGATTCCGATCTCAATCGGGTTCGCGGTGTTCCGCTATCGGCTCTACGAGATCGACGTGATCATCCGAAGGACGCTGGTCTACACGACGCTGATCGGGTCGCTCGCGATCGTGTACCTGGGTGGCATCTTTGTTGTCGGTGATCTGTTCCAGACGCTCACCGGGCAGTCCGGGGCGCTGGCGGTGACGGTCTCCACACTGGCGGTGGCCGCCGCGTTCCAGCCGCTGCGATCCCGTATCCAGAGCGCGGTCGACCACCGTTTCTACCGAGCCAAGTACGACGCCTCGCTGACGCTGGAAGCGTTCAGCGGCAGACTGCGCCAGCAGATCGACCTGGACGCGCTTCACGCGGAGGTGCTGACCGTCGTGAGAGACGCGCTCGAGCCGAGCCAGGCCACGCTCTGGTTCCGGTCAGAGCGGTAGGCGGAACCTTCTCCCGCCGGGGATCGTCTGATCACCATGCGAAGACGTCGATTCCTGTGGCTCGCGGCCGGGGCGGCGGTGGCACTGTGTGCCGCGGGCATCGCCGTCCACCTTCACGGAGGGGGGTCGCCGGCGGCTCACCCCGGGAAGCCACTCGCGAGTGGATCGGGTCGCCTGGTGGTGTACCAGACTCAGCCAGGGGGCCCGATGTACACCGAAGGGTCGCAGTCGTACCTCAAGGTCGCGGCGGCCACCGGAGGCAGTGACACCACCGAATACGTGGTGATGAACCCCGAGCAGCCGGTGTACTCAAAGCCGCTTGCGCCGGGCCGCTACACGATCACCAGCTGGCAGAGGCCGTGCGACGGCAGCTGCAGCAACCTCGACCCTGCGACCGACCGCTGCCACAGCACCATCTCGGTGCCGTCCAGCGGGCCGAAGTTTTTGAGCATCGTGCTCAGGCCTGGGCGTGGATGCCGCATCCTGCCGCGCGCGCACGGGTAGCCGCACCCGGCGGGGATGTGAAGGTGCGTGGTACTCAAACGGCCGCGGGTTGGCTTTGCGATAAACGGTGAGGTCTCGCTCGCCTACCAGGTCGTGGGTGATGGGCCCATCGACCTGCTCTATGTGCCGGGGTATTTCACGCACCTGGACGTGCAGTGGGAGAGCCCGTTCCTGGCGCGATTCCTCAACGGGCTGGCGGAGCATGCCCGGCTGATCATCACCGACCGCCGCGGGTGGGGTTGCTCAGAGCGCTTTGCACCCACGGACGTGCCCACGCTGGAAGACCTGGGGGCCGATCTGGGAGCCGTGCTGGACGCCGTGGTCAGTGAACGCGCGGCGGTGATGGCGACCTGGGAATGCGGCTTGATCGCTCAGGTATTCGCGGCTGCCCATCCCGACCGGGTCAGCTCGCTGATCCTGCTCGACTCGTGGGTCTCGAGCGTCGCGACAGAGGACACGCCCTGGATGCCCGACCGGCGCTGGTGGGAGTCGATGTTCGATATCTACGAGCGCCGCTGGGGACGGGACTGGGACGTCAACGGCAGCGCTCGGCGGGCGGGCGGGGAGGAGGAGGCGGACTGGTTCGTTCGCATGCAGCGGGCGTCGTGCACTCCGATGGCGCTGATCGCGGAGGGGCGGCGGTCGCTGACCAGCAACACCGCTCAGGTGCTGCCCACGATCCAGGTGCCCACGCTGGTGATCGCCAACTCGACGGACTCGCCGGGATGGCGGGAGAACGGGCCCTACATCGCCGCCATGGTTCCCGGGGCGGAGTTGATCACGTACGAAAGCCATGGCGACCTGCAGTGGTATGGGCCTGCTGCTGCGATCCTGGAGGCCGTCGGTGGCTTCCTCGCCGGCTACCGACCGGATGATCGGCAGGCGGTGTTCGATCGGGTGCTGGCCACGATGTTGTTCACCGACATCGTCAACTCGACCGCGCAGACGGCGGCGGTCGGGGATCACGGCTGGCGGTCGACCCGTGAGCGTCATGACCAGATGGTGCGCACCCACGTATCGGCCTTCAGCGGGCGGGAGGTGAAGACGATGGGAGACGGGTTCCTGGTCACGTTCGACGGTCCCGCGCGGGCGGTGCGCCCGGTTAGCTTCACCCGGCCGGCGTGAGAATCTGCCGGAAAGGGTGATCGCGAAAGCGGACGCTCGTCCCTATACGTTCGGGTATGGGTCGTTACTTTGTGCGGGTGGGTCGCCTGTGTGGTGGCCGCATATCTGGGGAGAGCGCCGAACGTGGCCAGGTGCTGCCGCTGATCGCGGTATTCATGCTGGTCGTGATCGCCTTCGCCGGCCTCGTGATCGATGTCGGCAACGTCTACCGGGTGCAGCAGGCGCTGCAGGCGTCCACCGATGCCGCCGCCGCCGCGGGAGCCGGGCAGCTGACGTTGCAGTACCCGCCGAACACGGCCAACGCGATCAATCAGGCCAAGAACTTCTCGTCGTCGACCGGCGGGCGAAACCCGATCGCGGGAGTCCCTGCGGTGGGTGTGAGCGTCACCGTCGCGACCAGCTGCAACTCGTCGAACACCAACCTGCCCTGTAACAACGCCAACACCGTGAGCGTAAAGCAGTCGGCATCGGTGCCCACCTACTTCCTGAGCGTGCTGGGATTCAACACGATTGATGTCTCCGCGAGCGCCAAGGCCTGCTCGCCGTGTAACTCGGTGCCGCTCGACATCCAACTGGTCGTCGACCGCACCGGATCAATGTCCGCCAGCGGCGGCTCCACCAACGGCAAGAACAAGTGGCAGAACCTCCAGGACGGGCTGCTCAACGGCTTCCTCCCGGGTCTCGACGCCGGTCTCGACTACGTCGGCCTGACCACGCTCCCACCCGATGTCAACGGCACCAACGACGTGTGTAACGCCGCCAGCAGCAACAACTACGACAGCACCACACCGACCTACACGGTGGTGCCGCTGTCCAACTCCTACATGGATGCCTCCGGCAACCTCATCCCGGCCTCGCCGCTGGTCAGCGACATCAGCTGTATGAAGCCCGGCGGGGGTACCGACTACGCCGATGCCATGACGGCTGCCTACAACGAGCTCAACCTCCACGGGCGGGGTGTGCAGAAGGTGATCGTGCTGCTCTCAGACGGTGCGGCCAACTACGGCCAGAACTGTGTCACCAAGACCGTCAACGGCAAGCAGGTGAAAGACAGCAAGCCCCACTGCATCCAGCCGTGCCAGTCGGCTGTCAACGATGCCGCCACCTACAAGGCGCAGGGCGTTCTGATCTACACGGTGCTCTATGGCGACCAGTCCGGCGGCATCGCCTGCCAGGACTACACCGGCGCCAACGAGGTGCCGTTCCAGCAGCCCTGGACGGCCATGCAGGCGATCGCCAGCCCCGGGAATTACTACCCCGATCCGGATCCGACCAACCTGACGGCGGTGTTCCAGCAGATCGCGTCAGATATGGCTTCCGGCACCAGCCGCATCGTCGAGTAGCGGCGCTGGGCAACGGCGGCGGGGCTCTTGGGTCCGCCCCTGCTGGGGAACGCGGCACGGCGTGCGCGGGTATCGTTCAGGAGAGGTACATCCGGAGGTTTGCGTGACGGCTGCCAGGACTGAGCAGGAAGCACCCGAGAACGTCGAGGCGATCGACGCCTGGAACGGTCCGCTGTTCGACCGGTTCGTTGAGTTTCGAAAGATCCTGTGCGACGGGTTGGGCGTGCACGGCGACGCCGCCCTCGAAGTGCTCGCTCCGCAGCCGGGAGAGAAGATCCTCGATGTCGGCTGCGGCTTTGGCGACACCACGCTGCAGATCGCGGCGCTGGTGGGTGCGGGTGGGGAGGCGGTGGGCGTCGACGCTGCTCCCCGGTTCATCGAGACCGCCACGGCCGAGGCCGCCGCGGCAGGCGTGACCAACGCCCGCTATCTCGTCTCCGACGTGCAGCTGAATCGCTTCGACGACCGGTTCGATCATGCCTACTCACGTTTCGGCACGATGTTCTTCGCCAGCCCGGTGGCGGCACTCCGCAACGTGCGACAGGCGCTCAACCCCGGCGGCCGGCTGGTGATGGTGGTGTGGCGGCGGCGGGAGGACAACCCCTGGATGTACGAGGCCCAGAAGATCGTGGAGAGCCTGGTCGCCCGGCCCGAGACCTACGACGAGCCGACCTGTGGCCCCGGGCCCTTCTCGATGGCGAACGCCGACACGGTCAGTGACATCCTGTCGTACGCGGGATTCACCGACATCGATCTGCGCCGGTGCGAGCTGCCGATCACCGTCGGAAACGACCTCGAACATGCGATCGATCTGACCATGGCGCTGGGGCCGGGCGGGGAGATCCTGCGCCTGCAGGGAGATCGCGCCGCCGACCTGCACGAGCCGGTGCGAGACGCGCTGCGGGCCGGCCTCTCCCAGTACGTCACCGAGGACGGCACCATCTCTGCGATGGCATCCACCTGGATCGTGTCGGCCCGGGCTCCGAGCTGAGCCGCTACGAACCGCCCAGCACGTTGACCGCTCGGGAGACCACCAGTCCCAGCAGGATCAGTGATGCCAGCGACTGCATCAGCATCGGGAACTTGGCCCGGGGAGTCAACGGCATCACGTCGGTTGGGCTGAACGCGGTGGCGTTGGTGAACCCCAGGTACAGGTAGTCCACGAACCGGGGGCGCCAGCCGTCGGGGGCAACCTCGGGGCTGAGTTGCTGCGGAAACGCGAAGTCGGGGTGCGGTTTCAGGCGATGTGCCCGCGCGGCCGCCCCACCGCAGTCGATCTCCCAGTAGAGCAGGCTGAAAGCGATGTTGTTTGCCACCCACACCGCCGCTGCGGCCTCGAGCAGTGCCCGCGGCGTGCGAAACGTGCTGTCGTTATTGATGAGGCCGATGGCGAGCACGATCGTCTGCAACACCGCTCCGGCCACCAGGATCAGCACCAGCGCCACAGACGCCCGCCGCAGCGCCTTGGAACGACGGTCGATGCGACCGGGATCGCCAAAGATCAGCACCATCAGCAGCACTCCCTCCAACACCGGCAGCACCCGGATGTTGCTGCTGATCTCGATGTAGCCGGGCAGCACCAGGGTCAGTGCGATCACCGCCACCACCGCGCCGGCCATCGGCCATCGCGACTCTCCCACCACCGCCTCGAACTCCTGATCTCCCGGCAGCGGCATCGGCTGTGGTTACGGGATCAACTGATACGTGAACTGGGTCGAGCCGTTCTGGCCGAACGTCAGCCACACCTGGCCGCGAGCGTTGCGGTAGCGCAGCGTGCCCCCGACCACCGCAGCTCGGAACCCGGTGACGTTGCGGCTCAGGCGCAGCACTCCGACCGAGGTGATCTGGCCCTCGGGAAGCGACACGGTGAACGTGTACTGAATCCGCTCGGATTGCTGGCCGACCATCGTCATCACCCCGTGGGCGTCCAGCACACCCACCGGTTTGCCTTCACGAGCCAGCGGCCCCGTGACGATGATCTCATCGCCCTGACTGGTCCCCGAGGGATCGTTGTCGATCTGGGTTTGCTGCTGGCTGGTGAGGGTCAGCAGGAGGGTGCCGGGATGGTGGATGCCCTGAGTGCCCCGGGCGGCTGCGCCGGGCTGCAGTCCCCATGGTCGCAGCGCCGCCGGGCCGGCGCCGCGGGCAGAGGAGACCACCCCGGCGATCACCGCCACGGCCGAAACCGTGATGAGGATGGCCGCTGTGATCATCAACCGACGCTGCATCTCGCCCCCCGGAGTGTGGAAACCGCCGAATTGGGGTGAGACTACTGTTGCGGCCGGACGGCCTCGGCCTCGGCCGCGGCCTCGGCTTCGGCCTCCACCGGCGGCTGCAGCAGGTGACGCCAGCCCAGCAGGATGCCGTGCACCGAGGCGGCGCCCACGATCGGCCCGGCCGGTACCTCGAGCTCCGCCGGATGCAGAATGAACGGCTGCGTCTGTGAGCCGCCGATGCCGCCGTGGAACGAGATCAGCTCCTCGAACGCACAGCCCTCGTCCATCACCGGATCGTAAAAGCTGCCGACCATGATGTCGGCCACGTGGGGGAAGCCGTCGGTGCGCAGCAGATGCGCCGGAGCCCCCGCCGAGAAGTGCGCCAGCGGATCCACGCCCTCGACGTGTCCGTCGGACAGCCGGTGCGAACCGTCGCCTCCCAGCACCATGGCGCCGTGTTCCTGTGACCGCACCAGGATCCAGCCGACGTGGGGATGGTTTCGCAGCTCGGTGATCAGGCGGGGATGTGCCGCCTCCAGCTCTTCCAGCGTCAGTCGCCGGTGCTCCTGCATCAGGTACACCAGGCCCAGATTTCCCGAGCCCATGACGATGGCGTCGCCGCCCGACCCGTTCTCGTCCTTGTCCTTGCCGTCGCTCTTGGGGCGGGTCGCCTCCGACATCGCCAGACCGACCATCGCCTTCTGCTCATCGCCTCCTGCCATATCGGAGGCCGATCCCTGCGCCAGCGACCGTTCCACCAGGTCGGCCAGGCCGTATCCGTTTCGCTGCTTGAAGGTCGCTCCCTGGGTCTGGCCGTGATCGGACAGCACCACGATCTTGTACGGACGGGCGGCGAACCGGCGGGCGCGGTCGATCCTGCCGAACTGCTGATCCAGCTTGCGCAGCGCCTCCAGGGTGTCGGCCCGCTCGAGGCCGGAGTGGTGGGCGACCTCGTCGTAGCTGGAGAAGGTGGCATACACCGCCGGCCGGCCCTTCATCATGTCGGTCAGCACGCCGTACACGATCAGGTCGCGCACGATCACGCACATAGCGGCCCGCAGGAACGGGTAGATGCCGCCGCGATGCCCGCGGGGCTGCACATCGCGGCGGGCGGCACGATTCGACGCGAGAATCTCGAGCACCACCTCAAACCCGAAGAGCACGACCGACCGGGTGACGTTGTAGCCGTTGGCAAAGAACGCCCGATACCCGGGGTTGGCCTGCTTCTCGGCGCTGATCCGGCTGACCGTCAGGATCACCTCGTCGGCTTCACCAGAGAGCAGGTTGCCCCGGCTGGCGCCGCCGTCGGTGAGCAGGCCGATGCCGGTGGCCAGGCGGTGCTCGATCTCGGCGCAATCGTCGGGTTTTGAGCAGGTCATCACCCGCCCGGTCTCCTTCTCGACCCACCGAAACGCGGGGATGTCGTGGTTGGAGCCCAGCAGGATCCCGGCCTGGCTGGCACCGGTCTGGGATGACAGGTCGGTTTCCCATTCGACCAGGTGGTGCGAGCCGTCGGCCAGCCAGCGCGCCATGTTGGGCGTGTTTCCGTCACGCATCGCCCGCCGCAGCACCGGCAGCGCGAGGCCGTCGATCTCGAGATAGATGATGCCGGGCACGGACGTCTGCACCCGCTCGCCGGAGCGTTTCGCGATCCGTTGGGTGACCCGCACCGTGTAGGCGTCGTCGTCGTTGGTGCCGACCACGACATCGATCGCCATCGACACCACCGCCGCCAGCAACGCTGTCACCAGCGCCCAGCCGAACGAGTCGATCTGGATCGCGCCGGGTGCGATCGCCGACGCAGCCTGCAGCATCAGCGCGTCCAAAGCGAGTACCAGGATGAAGCCCAGCCCGACGGTGTACGGCAGCCGGATGGCGGCGATGATCGGCGGTGCGATCGCGTTCAGGATCGCCACCAGTGCGGCAACCAGCATTGCGCCCAGGAAGCCGTTGACGCTGTCGCCGGGAACGATGTAGGCCGCCACCAAGAGGCCCACCGCCGAGCCGATCCATGAGAGCAGCACCGGGACAAGGTGGAAGCGAGGTCGTTGCGGCTTCCAGACCACCGGCTCGGCGTACTCGCCGGCACCGGGGCTGGAGGAGGTGGATGGAGTGGGAGGCGGCATTTGGACTCTGGTTGAACGCTAAGTAAACCAGAGCGGCCACACCGTCGTTGATTCCAGGCAGCGCCGGCCGATGATGTGAATGGATGTCTCAGCCCGTCACCCTGCCGGGTCGGTGTGACAGGACATGAAGCACGTGCTGACCGCGGTCGGTGCGATCTCAACGCTGTACGCCCTCGGTCTCAACCTGTCGTATGTGATCCTGTGGCCGTTCGCACGTACCGGCATCACGCAGCACATACGGGCACGCCGTTGGGCATGGTTCGAAGAGGTGTTCACATCGCCGATGACACCGGGAATCTCGATCGTGGTGCCGGCCTTCAACGAGCAGCGGGTGGTGCTGGAGTCGCTCCGCTCGCTGCTCGCCCAGCGGTATCCCCGCTTCGAGGTGGTGGTGGTCGACGACGGGTCACAGGACGCCACCGCTGCGCTGGTGATCGACGCCCACGGGCTGGTGCAGGTGTCACACGCGGCCCGAGACGTGCTGACGTATGCCCCTGTGCACGAGGTGTGGCAGTCGCCGGGCACCAACGAGATCACGCTGGTGCGAAAACAGAACGGAGGCCGCGCCGATGCGCTCAACTGCGGGATCGACCACGCCCGCCATCCGTTCGTGTGCGTGACCGACGCCGACACGATCCTCGACCCGGGCGCACTGATCATGATGGTGCGCCCGTTCCTGGAGGATCCCGGTCGCGTCGTGGCCGTCGGCGGCACCGTGCGGGTTGCCAACTCATGCCGGATCGAGGCCGGACGGCTGGTCGAGGCGCGGGTGCCGGCGGGGATGTTGGCCGGCTGCCAGCTGGTCGAGTACCTACGTGCATTTCTGCTCGGACGCACCGGCTGGGACCGTCTGGGGGCGGTCATGATCGTGTCGGGCGCCTTCGGCCTCTTCCCCCGCGAGCTGCTGCAGCGGGTCGGCGGGTACTGCGTGGACACCGTCGGCGAGGACCTGGAACTGACCCTGCGGCTGCACCACCGCATGCGCGATCACGGTTGCCCGTACCGGATCGTGTACAACCCCGACCCCGTGTGCTGGACCGAGGTGCCCGCAGATGCCCGCTCGCTGGGCCGTCAGCGGCGCCGCTGGCACCGTGGACTGTGGCAGTCGCTGTGGAGCCACCGCGGCATGATGCTGCGACCGCGCTACGGCGTGGTCGGGATGATCGGCCTGCCGTACATGCTGGTGTTCGAGTTCCTCGGGCCGGTGTTCGTCACCGCCGCCTGGATCAGCTTCCCCGTCGGCCTGGCGCTGGGAATGATCGATCCTCAGCTGGTGCTGGGATGGATTGTGTGCCAAGCGGTGTTCGGCACTCTCGTCACCCTCGCGGCGTGCTCGCTCGAGGAGCGGGGCTATCGGTACTACAACGGCGCGCGCGACCTCGGCTGGATGCTGATGCTGGCGGTGCTGGAAACCGTCGCCTTCCGCCAGCTGGTTGACCTCTACCGGCTGATGGGGATGGTGGATCTCGTTCGGCGTAAGCAGGGTTGGGGCGCGATGCCGCGGCAGGGATTCACTCCGCCGAGGTAGTTGATTTGGTGTGGTGAGAGTCGATCACCGTGTCGATGACTCCCCCTGTCGTTGCTGTCTGCGTGCTGCTTGCGATCATGCTCGGCTACGCCCGCCTGCTGACCTGGCGCCACCGCCGTGAGGCTCGCCGGCTGGGCCGCCGCAGGCGGGCGCTGGAACGGGTCGAGCCGTTCGCCCTGGGGCTGCTGGACGGCGACGCGGTGCTGCCGCGCGCTGACGATGCACCGGCATTGAACGAGCTCCTCACCGGGATGGCCCCGACCATCACCGGCGAGTCGAGGCAGGCGATCGCCGACTACTTTCTGTCCACGGGTGAGCTCGACCGCGCCATCGCCGGGCTGGGTGATCGCCGATGGCCGGTGCGGGCGGCGCAGGCGGCATCGCTCGGCGACATGTGCCATGCACGGGCCGAGCCGGCACTGATCGAGAGATTGGGTGACGGGCACCCCGAGGTGCGGCTGGCGGCCGCCCGCAGCCTCGGTCGGTTGCGATCGCGGGAGGCGGCCGAGCCGCTGGCCGAGGCACTGGTGGCGGGTGCGGTGCCGCGGGCGGTGGCCACCGCATCGCTGCTGGCGATCGGGCCCGCGGCGCTTCCGGTGGTGCGCGCGCTGGTCGCCGTGGACGATCCCATCCGGGTCGGGATCGGCGTTGACCTGCTTGGCCGGCTGGGGTCGAGCAAGGATGCGCCCGAGCTGCAGGCCTCGCTGGCAAGCCCGGCTGCCGCCGTGCGTGCCCGCGCCTGCCTGGCGGTGGGCCGGCTCGGCGACGAGACGCATGCGCCGCACCTCGCAGGCATGCTCGGCGACGCTGACGCGGCTGTCCGGGCGGCTGCGGCGACCGCGCTGGCCGTGGTGGGCGATCGTTCGGTGGCGACGGCGCTGATCCGCGTCGCCCAGCACGACGAGCACGACGTTGCGCTGGCGGCTGCGGAGGCGGTTTCGGCGGTAGCTCCCGACCTGGCGGTGCGGGTCGGGCGGCATCCGGCCGCGAGCCCTGCGCTGAAGCACGCGGCGAGCCTGGTCGAGGCGTCCACGAAATGAGACTGGCGCTGACCGTGATCGGAGTGATCTCCACGATCTATGCCCTGGGCCTGAACCTCTCCTACGTGGTGCTGTGGCCGTTCGCCCGGATCGGAATCGGGCAGCGCATGCGCCAGCGCCGCTGGTCGTGGTACGAGGAGGCGTTCGCCGCACCGCAAACACCCGGGATCTCGATCGTGGTTCCGGCACACAACGAGCAGTCGGTGGTGCTCGAGTCGATCCGGTCGCTGATGTCGCAGCGGTATCCGCTGTTCGAGCTGGTGCTGGTCGACGACGGCTCCGACGACGCCACCGCCCGCACGGTGATCGCCGCCCACGACCTCCATCAGGTAGCGGCCGTGGCCCGCAGCCACGTGCCCCACCTGCCGATGGTCGAGATGTGGCGCAGCACCGGTGATCCGCAGATCACGCTGGTGCGAAAACACAACGGCGGCCGAGCCGATGCGCTCAACTGCGGCGTCGCTGTGGCCCGCCACGCGTACGTCTGCATCACCGATGCCGACTCGATCCTCGACCCCGATGCGCTGGCGGTGATGGTGCGCCCGTTCCTCGAGGATCCTGCTCGGGTGGTGGCGGTCGGCGGAACGGTGCGGGTGGGCAACTCCTCCCGGATCGAGCGCGGCCGCATGATCGAGCCGCGGGTGCCTCGCGGGGCGGTGGCCGGATTCCAGCTGATCGAGTACCTGCGCGCCTTTCTGCTCGGACGCACGGGCTGGGACAGGCTCGGGTCGCTGATGATCGTCTCCGGCGCCTTTGGGCTCTTTCGGCGCGATCTGCTCGAGCAGGTGGGTGGGTACTGGACGGAGACGGTGGGGGAGGATCTCGAGATGACCCTGCGGCTGCACCGGCATCTGAGCGACGCCGGGCGCTCCTACCGGATCACGTACTCCTCGGATCCGGTGTGCTGGACCGAGGTGCCGTCAGACGTGGCCACGCTGGGCCAGCAGCGGCGCCGCTGGCATCGGGGCCTGTGGGAATCGCTGTGGCGCCACCGCGGGATGTTCCTGCGACCGCGCTACGGCGTGGTCGGGATGATCGGCCTGCCGTACATGCTGGTGTTCGAGTTCCTGGGGCCGGTGTTCGTGGTCGCGGCCTGGATCGCGTTTCCGATCGGATTGACGCTGGGGTTGGTCGACGCCCGCCTGGTGGTTGCGTGGGTGCTGTGCCAGGCGGTGTTCGGCACGCTGGTCACAGTGGCCGCATGCTTCTTCGAGGAGCGCGCCTACCGCTACTACCAGGGCACGCGCGACCTGGTGCGCATGCTGATCCTGGCCGCGCTCGAGAACATCTGCTTCCGCCAGCTGGTCGATGCATATCGGCTGGCGGGCCTGTGGGATCTCATCCGGCGCAAGCGCGGCTGGGGCAAGATGCGCCGCCGCGGCTTGGCCGGAAGCTGATCAGATCGCCGATTCCCAGCGTCCCACACGTCGCCAGGCAGCCTCGCGGCGTACCCAGACGTCGGTGATCAGCTGGTGCGGGTGACTGTAGGTGACCAGCGCCGTGTCACTCGAAATTGTGATCACGGGTTCCAGCTCTGCGGGCTCGAGCGTTGACACTGCCGAAGCCAGATCGTCCGGTGCCGGTGGTGCGAATGTCGCCATGGTGTTGACCCCCCTGATGAGATGCAGACCCTCGAGAGGCCCCCAAGCCCCTCACCCTCTGTATCGGACGATGCGGCGCTCGGGGGCAGCGCAAAACGGGGGATATGCCACTCCCTACGCCAGAAATGTGGCAAACGATACAACCGGACGCCGCTCCGGCGGCTCCGGCTCCCGCACAGGGGTTCCCAGGTGGATCAGCCCCAGCACCATCTCGTCGGGCTCCAGCGAGACCGCCGACCGTCCGGCCTCGGTGCGCAACACCTCGGGGGTGCGCCAGTACCCCGCCAGGCCCCTGGCGTGGGCGGCCAGCAGGATGATGTAGACCGCACACGACGCAGCATGGGCGTCTTCCTGCGCCGTCGCGGGATCCCCGCTCTGGACGACGCTTGCCACCACCAAGGTGGGGGCGCGATCGAGCTTACCTCCGGTCGCCGGTTCGTCCGCAGCCGCCTTCAGCAGCGCCAGCGACTGCGGCCCGACCACCCGGAACCGCCACGGCTGTGTGAGCCGGTGATTGGGAGCCCAGCGGCACAGCTCGAACAGCTGCTCGAGGGTGTCGGCAGGCACCGGCTCGGGGCCGAACAGCTTGTGGGTGCGGCGGGTGTGGATCGCGTCTGCGACCGAAGCTGCTGATGGGGCGTTTTCGGCGGGCATCCGGCGGGATAGTAGATGCGCGATTCCGGCTTGGGGGCGCGTGTCGGGCGGTCGGTAGACTAAATGCGATGCTCGCGAGTGTTCCTAACGTCCTGACCACGGCCAGGCTGGTGGCGCTGCTGCCGTTCTGCATCCTGCTGGCGGGGGCAGACGACGGCCAGAGCGTGGCCGCCGCCGTGATCTTCGCCGCCGCCGCGGCCACTGATTTCCTGGACGGCTACATCGCCCGTCATGCTCACGCGGCGAGCCGGTTCGGGCGGATCGCCGATCCCCTGGCCGATCGGCTGTTGATCAACCTGGCGGTGATCCTGCTGGCCTACGAGAACAGGCTCTCGTGGTGGCTGGCGGCTCCCCTTCTGCTGCGCGACGTGTATCTGCTGGTCACCTTCGAGCGCCGGCGGGTGGCGACCGAGGTGCGCGTCAACCGGGCGGGCAAGTGGGCGACTGCCACGATCATGCTGGCGGTGCTGATGATGATGCTGACCACCGCGGTGTGGCCGGTGGTGCTGTACACGGCGGGCCTGGTGATCTCGCTGGCTGCAGCCTGCCACTACCTGCTTCGGTTGCGTACCGAAGGGAGTCTCTCATCAAAGCCGTCGTGATGGCGGGTGGGGAGGGGACGCGGCTGCGGCCGCTGACCTCCAACCAACCCAAGCCGATGGTGCCGGTGGCAGGAAAGCCGTGCATGGAGCACATCATCGAGCTGCTGCGCCAGCACGGCATGGACGAGATCGTGGTCACCGTCGCCTACCTGCCGCAGGTGATCCGCGGGTACTTCGGTGACGGCGAGTCGCTGGGGGTGAATCTGCACTACTCGGTGGAGGAGACGCCGCTGGGAACCGCCGGCAGCGTCAAGAACGCCGAGGAGCTCTTGGACGACACGTTCCTGGTCATCTCCGGCGATGCGCTGTGCGACTTCGACCTGACCGAGCTGATCGGCCGGCATCGCGAGCGGGGCGCGATCGCCACCATCGCACTGCGTTCGGTTGAGAACCCGCTCGAGTTCGGGGTCGTGATCATCGACGCCGACGGCCGCATCGAACGGTTCCTCGAGAAGCCGTCGTGGGGGCAGGTGTTCTCGGACACCATCAACACCGGCGTGTACGTGCTGGAGCCCGAGGTGCTGCAGTCGATTCCCGAGGGCGAGCCGTATGACTTCTCCAAGCAGCTGTTCCCGATGCTGCTGGAGAAGGGCAAGCCGATGTACGGCCACGTCACCGAGGGCTACTGGCAGGACATCGGCAATCTCGACCAGTTCCGCCAAGCCAACTTCGACGCGCTCGAGGGCAAGGTGCAGCTGTCGCTCTCGGGCATCCGGCTGCGGGCGAACGTGCTCTTGGGCGAGGGTGTCCAGCTGCCCGAGCTCGACCAGATCGAAGGACCCGCCTACATCGGCAATTACTGCAAGATCGAAGCCGGGGCGCGGGTGGGGCCGCACGCGCTTCTGGGCAACAACGTGGTCGTCAAGGAGGGGGCGGTGATCACCCGCAGCGTGCTCGACTCGGGCGATTACGTCGGTCGCAGCGCGCGCATCGAGGGTTCCATCCTGGGACGGCGGGTGGATGTGCGCGCCCATGCGGTGCTGCACGACGGCGTGGCGGTCGGCGACGAGTGTTCGATCGGCGAGGAGGCCGTGCTCAGCCCGGGCGTGAAGGTCTACCCGTTCAAGACAATCGAGGCCGGAGCGGCGATCCGCTCCAACCTGATCTGGGAGTCGCGCGGAATCACCACCGTCTTCGGTCGCGACGGCGTGTCGGGGCTGGTCAACGTCGACATCACTCCGGATGTGGCTGCGCGGCTGGGCACCGCCTTCGGCACGGTGCTGGCCAAAGGCGCGCGCGTGGTCGCGAGCCGAGATGCCCATCCCGCCTCGCGCATGATCAAGCGGGCAATGCTGTCCGGCCTGGTGGCGTCCGGCAGTGCGGTCTCCGACCTGCGGGTGGCGCTGCCTGCGGTCAATCGCCACGAGATGAAGGTCGACGAGCGCGCGCATGGGATTCACGTGAGCGTGTCCGGCGCCGACGCCGACGTGATCAACGTGCAGTTCTTCGAGCCGCCCGGGATCCTGGTGTCCGACCAGACTTTGAAGGGCGTCGAGCGCTGCTACTCACGGCAGGAGTTCCGCCGCGTGGGTACATCCGAGATCGGCGCCTTGACCTATCCCACCCGCGCCACCGAGGCCTACATCTCGGAGCTCTCTGGATTCGCTCGACACCGAGGCGATCGCCGCCCGGGGCTTCCGGATCGCACTCGACTACCACTACTCTCCCGCGTCGGTCGTGATGCCGGCGCTGATCGGCGACCTGGGGGTGGAGATGGTCGCCCTCAACGCGTTTGTGGAATCGACGCCGGAATCCCGGGGGGAGGACCGCCGCGAGTCGCTGGCGGCTCTCGGCCGGGTGGTGACGGCGATGGGTGCCGACATGGGGCTGCTGATGGACAACGGGGCCGAGCGGGTGTGGCTGGTGGACGAGACCGGCACCGCCATCGACGGCCGCACGACGCTCTTGATGCTGCTGCGCGAGCTGGCCTCGTCCGAGCGGCCCGGAGACCTGCTGGTGCCGATCACCGAGACACATCTGGTGGAGCGAGTCGTGGGAGATCCCAGCCGGGTGCGCCGCACCAAGGCGTCCCTGCAGGCCCTGCTGGCCGAGGCTGCGACCGGCAACGCGCTGTTCGCCGGAGCGTCCGGCGGGGGCTATGTGTTCCCCGAGTTTCTGACCACCTATGACGCCGTCATGTCGATCGGAAAGATCCTCGAGCTGATCGCCCACGCCGGCGGGGGGAAGGTGTCCGATCTGGTGGCCGGCCTGCCGCATTCGACCCTGGTGTCGCAGGAGGTGGCGTGCCCGTGGTCGCGCAAGGGCGCCGCCATGCGTCAGGTGATCGAGGCGGTCAAGGGGATGGAGGTCGACCACACCGACGGCATCAAGGTGACCGACAACGGCGGCTGGGCGCAGATCATCCCCGACCCCGACGAGCCGGTCATCCATCTGTTCGCCGAAGGCTCGAGCGAAGAGGAATCCCAGCGTCTAGAGCAAAAGTACAGGTTGATGCTTACCGAGGCCGCGGCGGTACAACCCTCTAGTTGAGCTTGAGCATGGCGCGGTGGGCAAGTACACTTCACCTGACCCCAAACCGGGATGAGCGAAATGGACGTTCTGCCTGATTTCACGACCCTGAGCGACGGCGATCTAAAGCAGCTGATCGACCGGTATGTGCACGAGGAGGAAGAGGTGTCGTATCGCCGTCGCCTGTTGCACGGAAAGATCGACATCCTGCGAGCGGAGCTGGTTGACCGTGTCAAACGGCGCCGTGGCGAAGAGTCGCCGATTTCCGACGTGGACATCGAGCGGCTGACCGAGATTCTCGCGCACCGCGGGCCTCCGGCCGACCTGGCCGACGGCGCGGGTGTGCTCGACGACGGCTGAGGGCCATGTACTGCTCGGAGTGCGGACATCACAACCGTGAGGGTGCGCGGTTCTGTGGGCGCTGCGGAGCGAGCCTTTTGGAGGCGGACGCCGGTGAGCCCACTGAGGCGCTGCCTGCGATCGATTCTGGCATGGCTGAGGACGAGCCGGCCGCCGTGGACGCCGGTACGCTGGTGATCCGGGTGGGGGGTGGACGCGCCGGCGAGCAGTTTGCGGTGCGCACCGATGTGACCACCATCGGCAGGGCGCCGCAGTCCGATGTGTTCTTGGACGACATCACCGTGTCGCGCTCGCACGCGCGGCTGGAGCGCACTCCCAACGGGCCGCAGCTGACCGACCTCGGCAGCCTCAACGGCACCTACGTGAACCGCGAGCGGATCGAAACGGTGCGGCTCTCCGATGGGGACGAGCTCCAGATCGGCAAGTACCGGCTCACCTACATCGAGAAGAGCTGACGTGGCAGTCGATCCAGCCAACCGCCCGCCACCGCAATCCCGGCTGACGATCGGCACCGTGTGCAAGATGCTGAACGACGAGTTCGGCGATATCTCGATCTCGAAGATCCGGTTCCTCGAGGATCAGAAGCTGATCACGCCCAGGCGCACACCGGGCGGCTACCGGCTGTACTCGCAGGAGGATGTCGAGCAGCTGCGGACGATTCTGCGGATGCAGCGCGACGAGTTCCTGCCGTTGCGGGTGATCCGCCAGGTGATCTCGCAGGGGGGTGGGGGAGCCCGGCGGCCGCGGATCGTGAACCCTGACGAGGGCCTGACCCTCGACCAGCTCCTGATCGAGACCGATGCCGAGCAGCAGTTTGTACGCGAGCTGCACGATTTCGGCTTGCTGGAGGCCGCCAACCGCGATCGCAGCAAGCCGTACACCCGCGCCGACGCCGAGATCGTGATGCTCTGCCAGCGACTTGCCCGCTACGGCGTGGCCGCCCGCAACCTGCGCGCGTTCCGCTCAGCGGTGGGACGCGAAGCCGGCCTGCTCGAGCAGATTCTGGCCCCGGCGCTCCGGTCGTCCAATCCCGATCGCCGCGAGGCCGGCCTGCAGGAGCTGGAGACGCTTGCCGACCTCACCAGCCAGCTCGCACATCTCCTCCTCGTGCGCGACCTCCGCCAGCTGGTGAGATGAATAATTGGTGCCTGGCACCAATTATTCATCCAGCGCGCCGGTGGTGAATAACGGTGCCAGGCACCGTTATTCACCGTTCGTACTCGAGAGCGATCCCACCCGACCCCTAGTCGTGCCCGGGCGCAAGAGTGCCAGGCAACTTTTTATTCACGCTGCGCGTGCATAAAAACTGCCAGGCACTGGGTTATTCACCTTCGGTGCATAACCAGGGGTGGCCACCTGAAGAACGGTGCCTGGCACCGTTACTCACAGCTCACTCTGCGTCGTAAGTGATGAGCGAGTGGACGTCGTAGCCGTACAGCTTGTCGCGGCCGTTGAGGAAGCTCAGCTCGATCACGAAGGCCGCGCCCACGACGATCGCTCCCAACTGCTCGATCAGCTCCACCTTGGCGCGGGCGGTGCCGCCGGTGGCCAGCAGGTCGTCGTGGATCAGTACTCGAGCCCCCTTGGGGATGGCATCGACGTGCATCTCCAACGCGTCGAAGCCGTACTCCAGGGCGTACTTTGCGCCGACCGTCAGATACGGCAGCTTGCCGGGCTTGCGGGCAGCCGCAAACCCGCAGCCCAGCCTGTAGGCAAGCGCCGCGCCGAGGATGAAGCCGCGGGCCTCGGCGCCCACGACCACGTCGACCTCGCGTGGCTGCGCCCAGGCAGCGAGGTCGTCGACGGATTGCCGCAGTGCTTCGGCGTCCGAGAGAAGGGGCATGATGTCCTTGAAGACGATCCCCCGCTTGGGAAAATCAGGGACGTCGCGGACATAAGATCGAAGGTCAACCGGCACAGCCCGCGATTGTAACCACACTGCGTCGGTCGACCGCCCTCATACCCGAGCGCGCTCACGCCGATAATTGAGGTAGACATGTACGATGTGTTACGAGCAACCTATCGCTTCCACTGCCCGAATCGGGGCGAGGACGAGTGCACACGGATCCCGCTGTCGGCCTTCCGGCGGCTCGATCGCCTGCCCGGCGCGGTGCACCCGGCCGTCTACCGCGTTGAGTATGACTGCACCTGCGGAGGCGTCCATCTCGGGCTCGTGTCCCACAGCGACCTCGACTACGGGCCGCTGGTGCCTGTGGAGGTCGAGTTTCGCAATCTGCTGACCGGCCGCACCGAACCGGTTGGAGATGAGCTGGCCGAGGTTGCCCGGTCGCAGGTGCAGCGCGGCAATTGGCCGTGGCGGCTGTACTGCAGTAACGAATCGCGGCTGAAGCCGGTATTTCCCTCCTGCCTGGCGGTGGTGCTGCCTCACGGGCGGGGTGATCTGGTGGGGGTTGCGATGAACTGCCCGAGTTGCGGCCAGACGACGCTCAATCTCGTCAGTGAGCCGCATCTGGATTTCCCGTTCTTCCATGACCGGGTGGTGCATTTCGTCGAGCGGCCGTTCGGCGACGCTCGAGATCTCACCCTGGAGCAGTTCCGCGACCGGCTGCATTCGGCCCGGTTCGACGCCGCTCGCTCGGATCTCCCCGACGCCGCTTAAGCGGGTTGCCTGGGCGAGCGAGAACCGAGCTGGGGCAGGACGCAGGGAGCATTCGTGCCTGGCAGGCACGGGTGCGACCGAGGACGAACCCCGCGACGGTTCGCAGCCGCAGCGATGATCCGCCGGCTGCAATCACAGACTGCGACC
Organism: uncultured Actinomycetes bacterium; assembly: GCA_963727235.1. GTDB lineage: Bacteria > Actinomycetota > Thermoleophilia > Gaiellales > JAICJC01 > CAVPTL01. The sequence continues at coordinate 135,463 of CAVSFZ010000022.1, read as the reverse complement.
GGCGGATAGCGACCAGGTGCGCGCCAAGACGGAATCAACCATCTGGCCGGCTACACCGCCACGGCGGCGGCTTCCAGCTCTGAGGCTGTCACCAGGCAGTCCCGACCCCGGTGCTTGGCGGCGTAGAGCGCGCGGTCGGCCATCTCGATCAACTCATCGGCGTCACGGGCGTCGACCGGAAAGGTGGCGATGCCGGCGCTGGCGGTGATCACATCGGCGCTCATGTGCCGGCGCAGGGTGGTGGAGGACAGGTCGCGGATCGCCTCTCGCACCCGGTCGGCGACGACCACGCCGTCGCTGGTTCGCCCCGAGACCAGGATCGCGAACTCCTCGCCGCCGAAGCGGGCGGCCACGTCGGCGTCGCGCTTCTGATGGGCGATCATGCGTCCCACCGCGCTGAGAGCGCGGTTACCGGCGGCGTGACCGTGACGGTCGTTGAAGGCCTTGAACCGGTCGAGATCGAGCAACACCAGCGTGGTGCACCCGCCGTACCGGCGGACGCGGGCCAGCTCGGACGCCAGCGCCTCGCAGAAGTAGTCGTAGTTGCGAAGCCCCGTGAGCCGGTCTGTGAAGGAGCGCACCGCCATCGCCCGGCCCGCCATCAACGTGCGATGACGAAGCTCCCCGCCCACCAGCGCGACCACCACCAGCGCCAGTCGCACGGGCAGCGGAAGCGGTGTGAACATCACCGCTGCGGCCGCGATGCCGCCACCCACGCGGCCGAAGGTGCCGGAGGCCAGCGTGACCGCCAGTGCTGCCGTTGCCGGTCGCAACCCAGGGGGGACGGGCCACGACGCGGCGTAGAACATCACCGCCGCGGCAGCAGCAGATAGTCGCAGTCGATCGCGCTCGCGGGCCCCCGGCACGAGGACACGCTACTCACTCGCTCGGACGTCAGGTCAGGTCAGCGAGACCAGAACTGCAGCCGCTTGCGGGTGGGATCGTCGTCATCGTCGTCGTCCTGCGAGTGGGCGCCGTTGGAGTGGCGGCCGCTGGGAGGCGCGTCGTCCTCCGGGCGGGTTGATCCCGGCGAGGGCGCGGTGGCGGTGCGCTGCAGCTTGCGGGCGTAGGTGTCGAGATCCGCCTCGCGCCGCTGCAGAGCGGCGGTCTGCTCGGCCAACCTGCGCTGCAGGTTCTCGAGCTCCACTTCCTTCTGCCGCAGCGAATCGTGCAGCGTCTCGATCGCCTTGGTGCTGCTGCCTCCACCCCGCAGCAGCCCGCGGCTCTTGCCGGACTGCTCGACCGCGTCGCGGACCTCGGTCTCGCGCTGCTCGCGGGCAACCGCACGCTTCTCTTCCAGCTCGGACATCCGCCGCTGCAGCACCGCTCGCTCGCGGGCGACGGCATCTTCCGAATCCTGCAGCGCTGCCCGCTGGTTCTCGAGCTCGGCCTCGACCCGGTCGGCGCGCACCGTCAGGCGTGCCACCTCGGCCTCGCGCTCCTTGATCTGGCCGTCGCGGAGATCGAGCTTGTCGTGGCGGTCGTCCAACTCGCGCTCGCGCTCGTCCAGGGTGTCCTGGCGGCGATCCAGCCGGCCTTCGCGCCGCTCCAGATCGGCTTCGGCGAGTGACTGGCGGGCCTCGCGCTCACGCAGGTCGGCGGCCAGCCGCTCGAACTCGTTGGCGGCTCGCGCCTCGGCGTCGGCCATCATCCGCTCGGCCGACTTCATCAGCCGGTCGGCCTCACGAGCCTGAGTCTCGGACTCGGCCCGCTGACGGGTGGTGTCCTGCTCGAGCTCGGTCAGCTGACGCTGGCGGACGTCGAACTCGGCCAGCTTCTTGTTGACCTCGACCAGCTCGCGCTCGAGATCGGCCAGTTCGGCGGTGCGCTGGTCGGCACGCTCGATGCGGCCCACCGCATCCTCGCGCATCGCCTCCAGCTTCTCGCGCTCGGACGCGGCCTCCTGCCTGGCCGTCTCGGCCTGGACGCGCGTCTGCTCCAAATCGGCCAGCTCGCGTTCGCGGCGCTCGACATCGGACTCCTTGGCCTCGATCTCCTTGGCGCGGGTCTCGAACTCCGCCATCTTGGTCTCGAGCTGCTGCAGCTCGCTCTCTCGGCGGGCGAGCTTGGCCAGCTGCGCCTCGGCGTCGGCAACGTGGCGCTCGGCCTCGGTGCGGCGCTCGGTGAGCTTCTTCTCGGACGCCTCGACCATGGCGGCTCGTGACTCGACTGACTTGGCCTCCTCGGAGCTGGCGGCCTGCGCAGAGGACAGCTCGTCGAACGCCTTGGCCAGCTCGGCCTCACGGCTCTCGGCCGCCTTCAGGCGCTCGTCGATCTCGGCCTTGGACTCGTTCAGGGCTGCCTCGCGGGCTGCAACCGCTGCTTCGCTCTCGGCCAGGCGGTTCTCGATCTCGGCGATACCGGACTCGCGCTGCATGATGTCCGCGCGTGTGCCGTCGATGTTCAATTCCTTCTGGGTGAGCACCTTCTCGACCTTCTTGGCGCGGTGCTCACGATCAGTCAGCTCGGCCTCGAGGGCATTCAGCTTGGCCTCGCGTTCGGCCAGCTGGGCTGAGCCCTCGGCGCCGCTGTCGCGCATCTGGGCCACCAGCTCATCGCGTTCCTTCTCGATCCGGGCAGCCTGCTCGCGCTCGTGCTCGACCTGCGCGGAAAGCGTTTCGACCGACTCGCGCAACGATGCCAGCTCGCGCTCCATGGCCGGGTCGGAGGTGGAACCTTCGGCCGGCTGATTCTGCTCGGCGGCCGTGACAGCGGCCTGCAGTTCCGCGCGTGTGGTCTGCAGCGTCGACTCCATGTCGGCCAGTTCGGCCTCGAGTGAGCTGATTCGCTCCATGTCGCCCGAGTTGCTGCTCGAGGATCCGTCGCCGGAGGCGATGCCCTCGTTGACAGCCAGTGCAGCCTCACGCTTCGCCAGCTCGCGCTCCCGCCGGGCCAACCGAGCTTCGCGCTCGGCGAACACAACCTTGGCCTGCTCTTGCAGGGCGGACTGTTCTCGCTGCAGACGATCCTCCGCGTCGCGGAGGTTCTGCATGCGATCCTCCATTGCCCGTCGCAGGCCGCTTACCGGCTCCTGTGGTTCGGGCTGCGCGTCGGCATCGCTCATGGCTGCGTGACCTCTTCTGATCGGCTGGGGAACTACGGATGGCTGGCGGAAAACCACCCGCCGGCGTGCGCTGGGCGGGCGCAATCCGCTCAAGCCTCCTATCGGCCGCGAGCCGCCATGGCTTGAGCGCCGTTTGTCTGGGCGCCAAACCGGATCAGCCTGGAAGAAAAAAGCGCCCCTGTCGAGCCGGCGGGGGAGCCAGTCTCGCAGGGGCGCTTTGACCCTCGCACAGGCCGAATCGGCATTCGATTGGCCGGCTGTGCTGACCTTGTGATCGAAAAGGGCTCATGTACTGCCGCTGCCCTGTCGATTCACGGGTGTCAGAAGAAATTTGTGCCTACCAGACCCGTACGGACATGTCGTCGCTCCCCATGTGGTGTTGGTACCCCGATCGGGGGATACTGTACACCCCTGGATGGGTGATGTCAAGTCCTGACAAATGTCGCCCACTCCCGCCGACACCCAAGCTTTAAGGCTTCGAATCTACATCGGAGCACAGGCCGCGCTGGCCATTTTCGTGATCGCCGTGGCGTTTGTGCACACCGGTGTGCCGAACTGGCCCGTCACAATTGTGCTGGCCGCTGTGACAGCAATTGCCGAGCGATTGGCACCGCGCGTGTCGGCCACGGTGGAGATGTCGGTGTCGTTCTTGCCGATCGCGCTGGCAGCCGTGCTGTTCGGCCCGGCCGTGGCCGGCATCGTGGCCGGCTGCAGCATGCTGGGCTACGTCCGGGAGTGGCCGATCGACAAGTTCAGCGTGTTCACCTCCGCGCGGGCGTTGGGCGGCGCGGCAGCGGGGTGGGGCGCCCAGATGGTGATTCCAGCCGGCTCGACAACGGTGCCGCTGCCGCGGCTCCTGGTGGCGGCCGCGGCGGCCAGCCTGGCCTGGACAGTGGTCGACTTCGTCACCAACTCGGCCGTGGGCTGGTTGCGCGGCGTAATTGGCCCGCGGGCGCTCTGGCGGAACATGCGCGGCACCGTCATGGTGGCGGTGGCGCTGTACATCCCGGTGACCGCGCTGTTCGCCTACGCCTACCTGGGAGCGGGGGAGTGGGTGCTCGCGTTCTTCGCCATTCCGACCGCTGCGGCACACCTGACATTGCGCGCCCTGGCGAACCTGACCAGCTCCCGCGATGCGCTGGCCGAGGCGAACCGCAAGCTGGAACAGTCGAACATGCAGCTCCGCCGTGTCAACCTGAGCTTCACCCGCGCGATGGTGCGCGCACTGGACGCCCGCGACAACTGGACCGCCAACCATTCCACCGCCGTGGCCGCCTACTCGCGGGACATCTGCCGCGAGCTCCAATGGGATGCCGAGATCTGCGAGCGGGTGCACCTGGTGGGCATGGTGCACGACGTGGGCAAGATCGCGGTGCCCTCAGAGATCCTGCAGAAGACCTCGGCGCTGACCGACGACGAGTGGGCGCTGATGCGGGAGCACTCCGCCGAGGGCGAGAAGATCCTGCGAGAGGTCGAAGGCTACGACGACATCGCCACGGTCGTGCGCAGCCATCACGAGCGCTGGGACGGAGCCGGCTATCCGGACCGGATCGCGGGTGACCAGATCCCGGTGCTGGCGCGCGTGATCGCGGTGGCGGACTCCTACAACGCCATGACCACCGCCCGCCCGTACCGCGGCCCGATGACACCCGAGGAGGCCATCGACCAGCTGGTGCGCGGCAAAGGCACGCAGTTCGAGTCGCACATGGTCGACGCATTCATCGCGGTACTGGACCGATCTGAGCAGGGCTACCGGCTGGGGACGCAGTTCAAGGACTTCGACGCAGCCGCCGCAGAGCACGACCAACTCGCCCTGATGCAGCGGGATCTCGACCAGCGCGACATCGCCGCTTAAGCCCGGCCGGTCGGCTCCCGATAACCGTCAGGCAATGTCTCCGCTTCAGCTCATGCAGATTCTGGCCCGAGCCGCCGCGTCGCTGTCCGACCCAGCAGCGGCTCCCGGCGCCGTCGAGCGGCTGCTCGAGCAGGTACCTGCCGAGGCCGGCCTCAAATGCGATCTCAGCCTCTCTGACGGCGCTCTGGAGGTCTCGTGGCTCGAGCCGCCCGGACCCGAGCAGGAGGCGTTTGTGGCGGTTCTGGCGGAGTGTGTGACGCTGGCAGGCGCCGCATCCGCCCGCGCGGCCTATTCACTGCTTGACGCGCGCAGTTTCGCAGCCGAGCTGGATCGGGTGACCGCCGCCGCCCGCTGGCGCGGTCACGATGCGTCGCTGGCGGTGTTCGACGTCGACGGCGTCGCCCACGGCCCCGGCGTGGACGAGAGCGAGATGGTTGCACACGTCGGTGCGCTGGCACGCTCAGCCGTGCGCTCCAACGACATCGTGGGACACCTCGGCGCAGGGCGGTTCGCGCTGCTCCTGCCTCGGGCAGGCTCGTTCGAGGCGCGATCGGCCTACCGGCGGGTGAAGACCGCAGTTGCGGCCAGCGAGTACGCCGCAGCCGGCGTGGCCTGCGGGCACGCCGGGTTCGCGGAGCTCAACGAGAGCGGCAGCGACCTGCTGGGCGTGGCCGTTCAGCGGCTCACCGACGCCCACCGGCGCACGGCCTACGAAGGCCCGTGGGACCCGTCCCACCCGCTGGCCGGATAAGTCACGTGGGAGAGAGGCGCCTTTTGCAGGCGTTTTTCTTCAACTTGACATAACCAGCATTATCGTGCGTGGGCGGGGGACGCGTCAGGAAGCGGCTGTCGCGCGGCGATCGGGTGGTTTCGGCACCCGCGCGTTCCACGGCATCCGGCGAAGCATCAGCGACAGCGCCAGCCCGCCGATGACGACGTTCATCAGCGTGATCGAGAACTGCATCCCGACGCTGAACGACAGTACCGCCGACGCCGGCGCCGCGCCCCGGAACATGTAGCCCAGCAGCGCCTGCTGCGGCCCAATCCCTCCGGGCGTCAGCGGCAGCAGCGTCGCGGCACTGGCGGCGCTCAGGGCCAGCAGGGCGTCCAGGACGGACGCCGGAATCCGGAAGGCCTGCAGGAAGAAGTACATGGCCATCGCGCGACAACACCAGCCCAGCAGCTGCAGGGACACGACTCGGGTGAAATACCGGCGGGGCGTCCGCAGGATGGCGACGCCGTCGGCGATCCGCGACCAGAACGAGTTGACGTGGTGCTCGATATAGGTGAAGAACACCCCCGCGGCGATCAGGATGGCCGCCAGCAGCAGCACGAACACCCGGCCGTGGTCCTCCATGAACGACCACTCGAAGGCCGGCAGCTGGCCGATTGCGGGGAGATGCGGCAGGCGGCCGGTCGAGTAGGCGGCGAGCAGCAGCAGCGGCCCGATCAGCAGGTCGATCAGCGTCTCGGCGATCAGGCTGGAGGTCACGGTTGTATAGGCCGAGCCGGGGATCGAGCGGTGCGCCAGGTAGATCTTGGTGACGTCACCACCACGGGCCGGCACGATTGCGTTCACGCCGGCTCCGGCCAGGTAGGCGCCGGTGATGCTGCGCCAGCGCACGCGCACCCCCGGATGCGCGGCGGCCAGGATGTTGCGCCAGGCGGTCGAGCGCAGCAGCAGGTTCGAGAGGATGAACCCCAGCGCAAGCGCAAGCGAGCCGAGCCGGACATCGGTCAGCCGATCGGAGAACACCCCCGTTGCATGCCAGAAACTCTGAAGCGAGTTCACACTCCGTAGTGTGCCAGGGTTGTCTGGCTCAACTCAGTCGTGGCCGCGCAGGAAGTCGCGCAGCGAGGGGTTTCGTATCTCGAGCTCGCGCAGAGCCCGGGTTTCGATCTGGCGCACCCGCTCGCGGGTCACGCCGATTTCCGATCCAACCTGCTCGAGCGTCGCCGGTTCGCGGTTCCCCAGGCCAAACCGGGCCTCGAGCACGTGCCGGGTGCGTTCGTTCAGGCCCGCCAGAGCGTCGCGCAGCAGCTGTTCCCGCTCGCTGCCCGCCACCTGATCGTGCGGTCGGCGGGTGGTGGTGTCCTCGACCACGTCGGAGAAGCTCGACTCGCCGTCGCCCACAGGCGACTCCAGCGAGACCGGATCCTCGGTCATGCGCTGCAGCTCCATCACCCGCTCGACCGGCAGCTGAAGTTCGGCTGCAAGCTCGCTGGGCAGCGGGTCGCGACCGAGCTGCTGGGTCAGCTTGCGGTTGGCGCGATACAGCTTGCGCACCTGGTCGAGCACGTGCAGCGGCAGGCGGATGGTGCGGCCCTGGTCGGCGATCGCCCGCGACATCGACTGGCGGATCCACCAGGTTGCATACGTGGAGAGCTTGTACCCGCGGCTGGCGTCGAACTTCTCCACCGCCCGCATCAGGCCCATGTTGCCCTCTTGGATCAGGTCGAGCAGCGGAACGCCGCTGGACGAGTAGGCCTTGGCCATCGAGATCACGAGCCGCAGGTTGGCCTCCACCAGGCGATCCTTTGCCCACTGGTGGCCCATGTCCTTGAGCCGCGCCAGCTCCAGCTCCTGCGCATGTGTCAGCAACGCTCCGTCGCCGATCTGGCGCACGTACGTGTGCAGCAGGTCGACCGCGGGCGCGGGTGCGTCCGTCAGGTCGAGTTCCAGCTCATCCACCTTTTCGGGCTCGTCCAAGCCGCCCGGATCCGGTGAGGCGGCCGGGATATTGTCGTCGATCGGTGCTGGGCTCACGTGATGGCCGCTGCTTCCTGGGAGGGTTTCAGGCGGCAATCGCACGCCTGTTGCCTTGAGATCGGCGTCCGGCCCGCGTGTCTTGAGGGGTTCCAGCGTTAACGCCAGTATCGGCCGCCCCCGATCGCGTTCTTGACAGCCTGGCGGCGGTCGTTTGCGAGTCTGCCGGTGTGCATTAGCGCCGCTGGGGGATGCATGCCCCAGGCTCGGCGACCGACAACGACGGTATGAATCGTCCTGCTCTCAGCGGCACGTCCGCTCTGCACCCTGAAGATCTCCTGCGCATCAGGCGCAGCTGTTCACACACCTATGTCCCCGACAGCCCGGCAATGCGCGGGTACCGCTACATCGACGTGGGCGGTGAGGCGGCGCCGTTCTACCTGTTGCGGATCAACGCCGAGCATGTCTCTGCCGCGATCACCCTCAACGCGCCGATCGAACTGACCTCGACCCAGCCGGCCGAGCGCGGCGCCCCCGCGATTGCGCGAGCCGGCGTCTCGATCGGCGTCAACACGATTCCCTGGAACAAGCTGCTCGATCAGGACGTGTGCTCAGGCGTGTGGGCGGCGCTGATGACCGACGCCCTGCAGGAACTGGCTCGGCTCGACCTGCTCGAGCCGGAGCTGTGTCCATTCTGTTCTGACAGCGAAGACGACGTCTGAGCGCTGCTCAGACGACGCGACCTTCGGGCGACACCGTGATGCCCTGAGCGTCGAGCCGCTTGCGGATCAGGTACTGGAAGGTCGACCAGGCTCCGCGGCGCGCATCGAACATTCGATACACCTGCCACTCGGTCAGCATCGATGGATCCGACCGACGGGCCTGAGCCCAGTCGGCGAACTTGGGCAGCCTGCCGCTGCGCACCGCCAGCGCCGCACCCTGGTCGATCGCACGATCCAGCCGCTCCTCCCCCACCGGGACGTCAAAACCAGCTTGCTTCAGTGCGTTGTTGAGGGAGCCAAAGGTGTGCCAATAGAGGGACTTGGAGGGCATCGAGCCCTTGCGGGCCTCGATGTCCTTCGCCGTCGGCACCCTGCCGAGCTCATCACCGAGGTCCTTGAGCAGACGCAGCAGCTCTTCCTGAGTTGCAAACCGCCGCGGGACCAGGCCCGCCAGCCGCTTGGCGCGGTTCCAGGACTTGAAATGCTCGATCACCGTCTGTGGATGGACGGTGGTCTCGGGGTCCGCTTCGAACTCGCGCATGGTCGGTGAGCGCCCCAAGCGTTTCGCACAGGTTCGCAACTCGTCGAGGATGTATTCATCCGAGTACCGCTTTCGCATACCCGTCTGAAACGCCTCGAGTTCCCCCCTGTCGATCCCCTCGATGGCGCTGTACACGGTTTTTCGCCTCATATTTCCGTCTCCGTGGACAGTGTGTGGCTGTCACGAGCTTATAACAAACTCGTCAGTGCGTGCAAGCGCACACCCGTGTGATGGTATCCACGTCAACGCAAGTCGACCGGGACCCGGTGGTGGTCCCCTCGAGCGAGACGCGATAAGATCACAGGCGTATGAAGTTGCGTAGCCCAAGCCGCACCGACGAGCGGTTCTGCAATCTGATGCAGACCGCCGATCGCATGCGATCACGGGCGTGGGCGGGATACCTCGACCACACGCGCGGTTCTGAGGCTTACCACGACGCCGAGCCGGAGGCCTGGAACCGTCTGCAGGAGCGGCTGGCCGCGATCGACCAGGAGCTGATGCACGCGCTTTCGAGCGACGGCTGAGGCGTGCTGTTCGGGGCGAAGGTGGCCGCGGCGCGGGCGGCGGCGCGACTCTCCCGTTTCACCCGCACCGGTGGTGGCACCACACTTCCGGGCCGGTTGCTGCTGGCGCTTGATTCCGACGCGATCGCACGCCTGAGCGGCAGCTTGGAGCGCGGATCGGTGGTGGTGTCGGCGACCAACGGCAAGACCACCACTGCGCGCATGCTGGCCGGGATGCTGGCTCCACCGTTCCGGCTGAGTCACAACCGGGCGGGGGCGAACCTGGCCTCCGGCGTGACGTCGGCGCTGCTCGAGCGAGACGGAGCCGACGCCGGGCTGTTCGAGGTCGACGAGGCTGCCCTCCCCCACGTCGCCCGTGAGCTCGCACCCACGGTGATGGTGCTGGGCAACCTGTTCCGCGACCAGCTCGACCGCTACGGCGAGCTGGAGGCGATCGCAGAGCGGTGGAACGATCTGACCTCCACTCTGGGCTCGGATCGCGTCCTGGTGCGCAACGTCGACGACCCCCTGGTGGCATCGCTCGATCCCGGAGCGGCACGCGTGATCGGTTTTGGCATCGACGATCCGGCCGTGGGACTGGCAGGCATGGAACACGCCTCCGACTCCAAGTGGTGCGCCGCCTGCGGGCAGCGGCTCGACTACACGGCGGTGTACCTGGGCCACCTGGGCGATTGGAGCTGCCCCAACTGCGACACCAGCCGGCCGCGGCCGGAGGTCGCGGCCAGGGCGGTCGAGATCGAGGGTCTCGAGGCCTGCCGTTTCCAGCTGGTCACGCCACTCGGGACCGCGCCGGTGCGGCTGCCCGTGCCCGGGCTCTACAACGTCTACAACGCGGTGGCCGCGGCCGCAGCTGCGTGTGCAACCGGTGTCGTCTCCCTGGAGCGGATCGTGACCGGGCTGGAGCGGTTCGATCCAGCCTTCGGGCGGTTTGAGCGACTACGCCTGGACGGTCGTGACGCGGTGCTGGTGCTGGTCAAGAATCCGGCAGGGGCAAACGAGGTTGTGCGGACTCTGATCCGAGACGGCGAGCCCAAGCGGGTGCTCCTGGCGCTGAACGACAGGATCGCCGACGGGCGCGACGTGTCCTGGATCTGGGACGTGGATTTCGAGCTGTTCCAGGGACAGCTCGAGCACGCGGTCACCAGCGGCACACGCGCCGCCGAGATGGCGTTGCGGCTCAAGTATGCGGGCCAGCCCGGCGATCGCGTGGAGGTCGTACCCGATCTGGGAGCGGCCTTTGACACGGTGGTTGCGGGCGAGGGCGGAACCGCCTATCTGCTCGCCACCTACACCGCCATGCTCGACCTCCGCCATACCCTGGCCGAGCGCGGCGTGGTACGTCCCTACTGGGAGGCGGCGTGACCGGCATGGTGATCGGGCACCTGTACCCCGAGCATCTCAATATCTATGCCGATCGCGGCAATATCGAGGTGTTCCTGCGCCGCTGCGAGTGGCGCGGGATCGAGTGCCGGGTGAGCACGTGCGGCCTGGGCGAGGCGCTGCCCCAGGCCGATCTGTACTACCTCGGCGGGGGCCAGGATCGGGATCAGATGCTGGTCGCGCACGACCTCCAGAGCAAGTCCGGTGATCTACGATCTGCGGTCGACGACGGCGCGGCGGTGCTGGCGGTGTGCGGCGGGTACCAGCTGCTGGGTCATCGGTACCGAGGGCACCACGGGGACGAGATGCCGGGCACCGGGCTGGTCGACCTGGAGACCGTGGCCGGCGAAGATCGCATGATCGGCAACATCACGCTGGAGTGCGATCTCGAGGGGGGCGGCGTCCGCACCCTGGTGGGATTCGAGAACCACGCCGGGCGCACGCATCTGGGCGCCGGCCTGAAACCGCTGGGGAGAGTCGTTCGGGGCCGTGGGAACAACGGGGAGGACGGCGGCGAAGGCGTTCGCGACGGCCGCGTGATCGGAACGTACGTGCACGGGCCGCTGCTGCCCAAGAACCCGTGGCTGGCCGACCTGATCATCACCGAGGCGCTGTCACGCCGAAACGGCTCGGTCGAACTGGAGCCCCTGGACGACTCACTGGAGCTGGAGTCTCAGCGTGTCGCCGCGTCGCGACCGTGAATAAATGGTGCCAGGCACCATTTATTCACCTGGCCCAGAGTTCGCCCAGGTGGACAAACGGGTCGCCGGGGCGCCACCGCTCCAGGAAACGATGGATGGGGGGCCGCAGATCGACGCTGCCCAGTTCGGAGCGCGGCACCAGCTGATGACTGTCGATGGCATCGTCGGCTGATGTCACCTCCTCCAGGCTGCGGTGGGAGAGATCGCCGTAGAAGAGGATGTGCACCACGTGCTTGCGCGGAACCTGGCGGGCCGGGGAGATCGACTCGGCGATCGCGATCGGACCCTCCAGCGTGACGTTCTCGAGCCCGGTCTCCTCCATCAGCTCGCGGGCCAGCGCGATGTGCAGAGACTCCCCCACCTCCACTCCGCCACCCGGCAGCAGCCAATACGCGCGCCCATCCTTACGCTGGCGGCACAGCAGCACCGAGTCGCCGTGCGTCAGCAGCGCGGCCACCCGGATTCTCGGCGTGATCACGAGGCCGCGACCACGTCCGACGACCCGAATCCGCGCTCTGCCCGTTCCGAGCCGGGAAGCGTGTCGGCCTCCCGGACCTCCAGCTGCGGCAATGCCAGCACGACCAGCTGCGCGATCCGATCGCCGGCGGCGACCTCGAACGCGTGCTCGCGGTCGGTGTTCAGGAGCACGACCTTGAGCTCGCCGCGGTAGCCCGAATCGATCAGCCCAGGCGTGTTCACAATCGAGATGCCGTGCTTGAATGCGAGTCCGGACCGGGGCTGCACAAATCCGGCATGCCCCGGCGGGATCGCCACCGCCAACCCGGTCGAGATCACGCGCCGCTGCATCGGTTCGATCACCGCGGTCTCGATGCTGGTCAGATCCAGCCCGGCATCGCCGTCATAGGCGCGTTCAGGCACGTGTGCCCGAGGATCCAGCCGTTTGAATACGAGCTCCGTCACACGTCCACCCGGTAGTCGTCGTATCGGGACAGCAGCTCACGTGGCAGCCGAGCGCTGACCAGCACACCCTCCTCGCTGTCCTCGCGGGAGGTGATCGGGGCGCCGCTGGCGTACAACGCCGACAGCTCGGCTCCCCGCTTGTGGGGCATCAGCAGCCGCACGTCCACAAACCGGTCCTGGAAGAACTCGGCGATCCGGTGCTTCAGCTCGTCCAGGTTCTCACCGGTCACGGCCGACACCTGGACTGCGCCCGGGAAGCGGTTTCGCAGCCTCCGCCGTGCGACCTCGTCCAGCTGGTCGACCTTGTTCAGCACCATGATCTGGGGAAGATCATCGGCGCCGATATCCGACAGCACGCTGCGCACCTCGGTGAGCTGGTCGACCAGGTCGTCCTCGCCGCCTGAGCCGTCGGCCACCAGCAGCACCAGGTCGGCCGCGAGCGTCTCCTCGAGCGTCGCCGCAAAAGCCTCCACCAAGCCGTGGGGAAGCTTCCTGATGAACCCGACAGTGTCGGTCACGAGATACGAGCGGCCGTCCTCGCGGAAGGCGCGCGTGGTCGGGTCGAGCGTCTCGAACAGCCGATCGTTGACGCTCACCTCGGCGCCGGTGAGGGCGTTCAGGAGCGTCGACTTGCCGACGTTGGTGTAGCCCGCCAATGCCACCGTGGGCACCGCCCGGCGGGTGCGCCGGCTGCGCATCAACTCACGGTGGCCGGCCACATCCTTGAGCCGGGCGCGCAGCAGCACCACCCGCTGCCGGGCCAGCCGGCGGTCGGTCTCGAGCTGGGATTCACCGGGGCCGCGGGTGCCGACCCCGCCGCCGAGCCGCTCGAGGTGCTTCCACATGCCCCGCATCCGCTGCAGGTTGTACTGCAGCTGGGCCAACTCGACCTGGAGCTTGCCCTCCGCAGTGTGCGCGTGCTGGGCGAAGATGTCGAGGATCACGGCGGTGCGGTCGACCACCCGCATCTCCAGCCGGTCCTCGAGATGGCGCTGTTGACGGGGAGTGAGCTCGTCGTCGCACACGATCACCTCGGCTCCGACGCGGTCGGCATACTCCTTCAGCTCGTCCAGCTTGCCGCTGCCCAGGTAGGTGGCGGCGTCGGGACGGGCACGTCGCTGCACCATGGTGCCGACCGTCTTGACCCTGGCCGTCCGCAGCAGCTCGCGCATCTCGTCGAGCTGGGCGTCGCTGGGCTCCGCCGAGGCCACCGTCGCGATCACCACCGCACGCTCGGGAGCGTTTTGGCTGCGATGGTCGATCGGATCTGCCACCGAGCAAGTATAGAGTCGGGTCAGCTGACCCGAAGGTGCTGCTCGATCCGCCCCACCGCTTCTCGCAACCGGTCATCGGGCAGCGTCAGCGACAATCGCACATAGCCCTCGCCGTTGGGTCCGTAGGCCGAGCCGGGAGAGACCACCACCGCCGCCTGCTCGAGCACCAGCTCTGCGAATGACACGGAGGTATGCCCCTCGGGTACCGGCACCCAGATGTAGATGGTGCCCTTGGGGGCAGGCACGTCCAGGCCGACCGCGGCCAGCGCCGCGATCACCAGGTCGCGCCGCCGCAGGTACACCGCGCGCATGTCGGCGACGAAGTCCTGCGGACCCTCGAGCATGGGCACCGCGGCCATCTGGATCGCGTCGAACATGCCAGAGTCGATGTTGGTCTTGAGCGTCCACAGACCGGCGATCATCTCGGCGTTGCCGACTGCCGCGCCGACCCGCCATCCGGTCATGTTGTAGGCCTTCGACAGGGAGAACATCTCGATCCCGGCGTCCTTTGCCCCCGGCGCCTCCAGGAAGCTGGGTGCGACGTAGCCGTCGAAGGTCAGCTCCGAGTAGGCGTTGTCGTGCACGATCGGCACTCCCCGATCGAGACCGAACCGGGCCAGCCGCTCGAAGAAGTCATCCTCGATCACCGCCCCGGTGGGATTGTTGGGGTAGTTGCAGAAGAGCAGATTGGCGCGATCGGTGATGTCGGGGCCAAATGCCTCCAGGTCAGGCTGGAAGTGGTTCTCGGCCCGCAGCGGCATCAGCACCGGCTCGGCACCGGCCAGCGTGGTCGAGCCGGTGTATACGGGATAGCCGGGATCGGCGGCCAGGCAGATGTCGCCGGGGTCGAGCATCGACCAGCACACGTGGGCGACCCCCTCCTTGCCGCCCAGCAACGGCAGGATCTCGGTGTCCGGGTCGAGGGTGACACCGAACCGCCGCTGGTAGAACGTCGCCACGGCTTCGCGAAACCGGGGCCGGCCGCGGTTGGACGGATACTGGTGGGTGTCGGGCAGCGCCACCTGCCGCTGGGCCTCAGCCACCACCACGTCAGGAGTGGGCAGATCGGGGTCGCCGATGCCGAGCGAGATCACGTCGATGCCGGCAGCCTTGCGCTCCGCGATCTTTCGCTCCAACTCGGCGAAGAGGTACGGCGGGAGATCCTGGACACGCTTGGCGAGCCGCATCTAGAGCGCCTCCAGCTGATCCACGAACAGTGGGTCAAAGGTGCCCGTGAGCACCGGCTCGACCGGGCCGGTCATGCGGATGTTCAGGTGGTCGTCGATCTCGATCACCAGCGTCCCTCCATCTGTGTGGACCGTGACCGGGGAAGCCACGTCGCCCGCCGTGACGGCCGCGACCGCTGCGGCGGTCGACCCGCTCCCGGACGAGAGCGTCTCCCCCGCCCCGCGCTCCCAAACTCGCATGCGGATGTCGTTTGCGCCCATGGGGCGGTAGAACTCGACGTTCGCCCGGTTGGGAAACCAGGGGTGGTGCTCGATTCCCGGTCCCAGCTGGGCGAGGTCGAGTTCGTCGACGTCCTCGGCGCGGATCACGCAGTGCGGGTTGCCGACGTTCACGAATGTGTATGCCGATGCCGGGGGCGGGCCGTTGCCGGGGGCGTGATCGTCGCCGGTGAGCGCGGCGCGGCCGGCATCGATGGTGACCGACGTGCCGTCGACAGCACCGGTGACGACGCCTTTGACCGTCTCGATGGTGACCGCCTCACGGCCGTCGCGGCGGCACAGGTAGGACACCGCGATCCGGCTGCCGTTTCCCGAGAACTCCGCCTGCCCGCCGTCGGGGTTATAGATCCGCACCCGAGCGTCGGCCTGCTGCGACGGCAGGATCTCGAGGATGCCGTCGGAGCCCGCCCCGAAGTCCGGGTGGCAGATGCGTCGGACATCGGCCTCGGGGATACCGCCGTCCGGCCCTACGCCCTCGATCACCAGGTAGGCGTTGCCGACGGCCTGGAACTTCTCAAATCGCATGACGGCAGAGAATAGCCGCGTCAGCCCTGAAACAGGGATCCCAACACGATGATCGCCCCCAGGACGGCGCACACGACGGCGCAGCCGATGATGATCGGCCAGGTGGTTGGGATTCCCGCCACCAACACCACACCGGCGATCAGCGACACGATGATCAGCGGCACCCGGTGCACGGGATGCGGCCGCAGCTGCATCACCTTGCGGCCGGCCCGGTCGGCCAGCACCAGACCGCAGGCAAGCGTGGCCAGGAGCAGCGCTGCCACCACCACGGGGGCGGTGACCCGTTGCTGCCACAGGATCACCTGACCGCCGGCGGTGCCGACCAGCGCCGAGATCACCAGCGCGATCGGAGCGCAGGCGGCAACGATCACGAAGGCGTCGCGGGCCTCCCGCACGGCGTCGCTCTCGCGGCGGTGGCTCACAACAGCTGCTCCACCGCGCCGGCCACGTCCCCGGGTGCGCTGTCGGCATCCAGGCAGTGGATGTTTGCCACCCTGCGCATCCAGGTGCGCTGGCGCTTGGCGTAGCGGCGGGTGCGCGTGATCAGGCGGCGAACAGCCTCGTCACGGTCGATCTCGCCGTCCAGCAGTGCGGTCACGTCCTGCAGCCCGTGGATGCGCGCGGCGGTGTGGGAGAACACGTGTGTCAACCGGGCTGTCTGCACCTCCTCCTCCACACCTCGCTCGAACATCAGCCGGGTGCGGGCGGCGATCCGGTGATCGCCGACGGACGGCGGCAGATCGAGGCCGACGATCACGGTGGGAACGCGGGTGGTTGCGCCCCACAGGCTGTCGGATGCGGGTGTCAGGCTGGTGCCGGCAGCGTGCAGCTCGAGACCGCGGACGACCCGGCGACGGTCGTTGGGGTGAATCGCCTCGGCGGCGGCCGGATCGACCTCGCACAGCCGCTGGTAGGCGACCTGCGGGTCGGCGTCGTAGAACGCGGCGAATCGTTCCCGCGCGCCCTTTGCCGGCTGCGGCCGGGGTCGCAGCTGAGCGATCGCAGCCCGCAGGTAGAGCCCGCTGCCCCCGGCCATGACCGGACGCCGCCCGCGAGCGATCACATCATCCGCGGCGGCGTGGGCCAGCCGGCCGAACTCGGCGACCGACCCGGCGTGCTCCAGCGGCCACACCCCGACCAGGTGGTGCGGCACTGCGGCCAACTCGCCGGGCGACGGCTGGTTGGTCAGGATCGGCAGTCCGCGGTAGGCCTGCATGGCATCGCAGGAAACGATCTCACCGTCCAGGCGTGTCGCCAGCTCGAGCGCAACCGCACTCTTGCCCGACGCTGTTGGGCCGAAGATCGCCACCGCGGGCAGCATTGTCAGGCGGCGGCTGCGGAACGCCGGCGACCGGCCAGCGTCTGGCTGGTGGACGAGTCGATCACGACGTTGACCAGTTCCCCCGGCGCTCCCGCACCGGTGAAGTTGACCGCCTTGTTCCCGCGGGAACGGCCCCGCAGCACGGACGGGTCGGTGCGGCTGGGCCCCTCGACCAAGACTTCCTGGACACTGCCTTCGAGCTCACGGTTGCGACGGGCAGCGTGCTGCTGAACCAGATCGACCAGCCGCTGGATCCGCTCTTTCTTGACGGCGGCGGGCACCTGCTGCTCCATCTTGGCCGCCTCCGTGCCCCGCCGCGGCGAGAACACGAAGGTGAATGCGTGGTCGTAGCCGACCTCGTCGTACAGCGACAGGGTCTCCTCGAAGTCAGCGTCGGTCTCGCCGGGGAACCCGACGATGATGTCGGTGGTCAGCGCGATCTCGGGGATGGCGGCGCGCACATCTGCCACCACCTTCAGATACCGCTCGCGGGAGTACGTGCGCCGCATCGCCTTGAGCACGCGGGTAGAGCCCGACTGCACCGGGAGGTGGAGCTGCTCACAGACGGCGGCGCACTCGGCCATCGCGGCGATCACATCGGCTCGCATGTCCTTGGGATGGGGACTCGTGTACCGGATCCGGCCGATCCCGTCGACCGCGTCCAGATCGCGCAGCAGCCGGGCGAAGCTGGTATCGACTGAGGGGCGCAGGTCCCGCCCGTAGGCGTTCACGTTCTGACCCAGCAGGGTCAGTTCGACGACCCCGTCATCGGCCAGCGCGCAGGCCTCGCCGACCAGCTCTGCGGGCGGCCTGGAGCGCTCCCGGCCGCGCACGCTGGGGACGATGCAGTACGCGCAGTTGCAGTTACACCCGGTCGAGATCTGAAGCCAGGCCTGGTGCGGGCGATCCCGCTTGAGCGGCAGCGATCCGGCGAAGTTGTCGAACGTCGAGAAGTGCCCGCGGGGAATCGCTCCGCCGGCGGTGATGTACTCCCCCAGCCGATGGATGTTGCCGGGGCCGAAGGCGAAGTCGACGAACGGGAACTCCTCGAACAGCGAGTCCTTCATCGACTCCGACCAGCATCCCCCCACCACGATCAGCTTGTCGGGGTCGCGCTGCTTCGCGCCGCGGGCGTTCATCAGATGCTGAGCCAGGCGCTCGTCGGCCTTCTCCCGGATCGTGCAGGTGTTGAACACCAGCACGTCAGCCTCGTCGCTGTCGACCGCCTCCCCCAGTCCCGATGACTCCAGCAGACCCTTGATCCGCTCGGAGTCGTGCACGTTCATCTGGCAGCCGAAGGTCGTGACCGAGTAGGTACGCATGGACGCACTCTAACCCGTGAATAAAAGGTGCCTGGCACCTTTTATTCACGCGCGGTGGGGGCGGGAGCGTCCGCTCAGGGCCTGCAGGGCCAGGAGCAGCACGACCGCGCCGATGATCGAGCCGATCAGGCCGGCCGAGCCGTGCCAGCCGACAACTCGGCCGAACAGCGTTGCGAGCTCGGAGCCGGCGACGCCGATGATCACCGTCACCAGCACGCCGCGAGGGTGGTCGCCGGGAACGATCAGACGAGCGATCGCACCAACAATCAATCCCACCAGAGCTGCCCACACAATCCACATGACCGGATTCTAGATCACGGCACCCGCAGAGACGCCGGCGGCATCCGCATTGATCACGACCACCGAGCGGGCGCCCTCTCCTCTGCGCAGCCGGTCGAACGCCTCGTTGATCTGGTCGAGCTCGATCAGATGGGAAACGACATCGCCCATGTCGAGACGCCCATCCGCCGCCAGTCCGATCAGGGCCGGCATCTCGGCCGCGACGTTGGACGAGCCGTAGTAGCACCCCAGCAGGTTCTTCTCGCTGAGCAGATCGAGCGCCGGAAGCGACACCTCCACGCCCTTGGGGGCAAGCCCCACCACCACGGCTGACCCACCCGGCCGGATCATGTCCCACGCCTGGCGGATGGTGACCGGAAGCCCCACCACCTCGAAGGCGTAATCGACACCGCCGGGCACCAGCCCCTTCACGGCCGCCACCGCATCCATCACCGACCCGTCGACCGTGTCGGTCGCTCCCCGCCGTACCGCCCGCTCCAGCTTGTCCGCAGCTCGGTCGACGGCGATGATGCGGCCGGCGCCGGCCAGCCTCGCGCCGGCGATCACCTGCAGGCCGACTCCGCCGCAGCCGATCACACACACGCTCTCACCGACGCGGACACCGGCGGTGTTGCGCACCGCCCCCACGCCGGTTACCACTCCGCAGCCGAGCAGCGCCGCCTGCCACAGGGGCAGAGGCGCCGACAGCGGGATGGCGGCGGCGGCGGGCAGCACGCACCGATCGGCGAAGCACGACACGAAGTTGAAATGCTGCACCGCGCGGCCGTCGCTCAGGCTCAGCCGCGACGTGCCGTCCAGCAACGTTCCCCGCCAGGCGTGGTCGGCCGCCTCGGTGCACAGGTGAAACCGCCCCGCTCGACAGGCGGAGCAGGTTCGGCAGGGCGGCACGAAGCAGAAGACCACCGGATCGCCCGGTGCCACGTGGGTAACCCCCTCGCCGACGGCCTCCACCACACCCGCCCCCTCGTGGCCCAGCACGATCGGCCAGCGTCCCGTCCCCAGATGGCCGTCGGCCAGATGGAGATCCGAGTGGCACACGCCCGCCGCCGCGACCCGCACCAGCACCTCGCCGGCTTTGGGCGGCGCCAGCAAAAGCTGCTCGCAGACCAGAGCGGTACCCGCCTCGTGCAACACGGCCGCTGTGATCGGGATCTGGTCGCTCATGCCACCCGCCATTGCTCGAGTGCGTCGAAGTCGGGTTCGATGCCCAGGCCCGGACCCCGCGGTGGGGCGATGGTGCCGTCCGCGGCGATCTCGACAGGTGCCGGGAGAAGCCAATCGCGTGCCGCTGCGCTCCACTCAGGCGGGTCGAAGGGCACCTCCAGGTAGGGGGCGGTCGAGAATCCCAGAGCGGCGTGCAGGTTGACGACCAGCCCATAGCCGTTCGACCATGTATGCGGCGACCACGCTCGCCGGTGCAGATCGGCGAGGGCCGAGACACGCCGGCACCCACCGATGCCGCCGGCCAGCACCACGTCGGTTTGAACCACGTCCACCCCACCCCGGACGATCAGGTCCCGTGCCTCGTGGGCCTGTCGCACCATCTCGCCGGCGGCGAGTCGCAGGTCGGTGCGGCGTCGAAGCGCGGCGTAGCCCTCGACGTCATCGCCGGCGAGCGGCTCTTCCAGCCAGTACACGTCCAGAGGCTCGAGCGCCCGGGCACACTGAGCGGCCTCGGCCACATCCCAGCGCGGCCGCAGATCGCCGGGCATGCGCCACCCCTGGTTGGCATCCACCATGATGTCCATCCCCGCCCCGACTGCGTCGCGCACCTGAGCGACGCTGTCGATGTCAGCCCGCCAGTCACCCAACCCGAACCGCAGCTTGACCGCGCCCACACCGGCGTCGCGCAGGGCCACCGCCCGCCGCGCGCGTTCGTCCGCGTCCACCGTGTGGGCGGCCGACGCATACGCCGCGATCCGTTCTCTCCGGCCTCCCAGAAGCTGCCACAGAGGCCGGTCGAGCGCCCGCCCGACGAGATCCCACACCGCCGCCTCGAGCGTCCAGGGCCGGCCTCCGTGAAAATCCACCGTCTCACACAGCTCACGCACCATCTCGGTGCGGAAAGGGTCGACGCCAATCAGCAGCCGCTCCAACAGCTCACGGTCGGGCAGGGCGTCACCGCTGGCGGTTCCGGTAACTCCTTCGTCGGACACGACCGTAACCAGGGTGGCCTCGTGGAAGCGCCGGGGCTCGGGATCCCAGGCGGCGCTCAGGGGTGGATCGATCGGGTGACGGTACCGGCGCGTCTCGACAGCGGCGATGCGCACGCGATCAGCCGGCGTCGTAGAAGGCGTTGGAGGCGCTGTCGCGCAGAGCGATCAGCTCGTCGATGCGCCGGCCGCGGTCGGCCGCCAGCGCGTCGCTCAGCGCCCGTCGGGTGGCATCGCGGTTGGCCGCCCGCACCGCCTCTTTGTCGTCGGCCCGCGGGTCGACCCACACCGCCACCAGCAACACCAGCTCATCGATCAGATCTCGCTCGATCACCCCGTCGGCAACGGCGTCCATCACCCCTGCGCCGATCCCCAGCTGGGCCGCGCCCCAGGTGATCAGCTGGTGCGCCGGATCAACGGCCGTGGCCTTGTTCAGGACGATGGTGGGCGGGCGCACGGCAAACCCGGCACCCAGGCAGCACAGCACCGGCGCGTGACCTGGTCCGGGGACGGCAAAGCCTGCGGTGGCCGAAGCCGCGGTGGCGGAGCCGCGGCGCGCGACCACCACGTTGATGTGGCTGCCGTTCGGCACGTCGCCCGACCAGGCTTCGCCGATGCGTCCGTCGATCTCATCCAACCGCGAGGTCATGGACGGCAGGCTAGTCGCCGACGGCGGTCGGTGCCGAGGGTGCAGCCTGCACCCGGCGCAACTCCTCGAGCGGGATGTGGCACCGGATGGCGTGACCGGGCTCGGCATCGGCCAGCGGCGGCTCGGTGGTCTCGCAGACGTCGCCGATCTTGCGCGGGCAGCGAGTGTGGAACACGCATCCCGTGGGTGGGTCGGCAGGGCTGGGCAGCTCCCCTTCGAGCCGGATTCGATCGCCCTCGCTGCCGTCCAGGCTGGGTACGGCCGAGAGCAGCGCCTCGGTGTAGGGATGGTGTGGCGCCGAGAACACCGCGTGGGCGTCGCCGAGCTCCATCACCCGTCCCAGGTAGAGCACGCAGATGCGGTCGGACAGGTACCGCACCACGCCCAGGTCGTGGCTGATGAAGAGATAGGCCACGCCCTCCTTGCGCTGCAGCTCATACAGCAGGTTCAAAATCGCTGCCTGCACCGACACGTCCAGCGCCGAGGTGGGCTCGTCGCAGACGACCAGGTTGGGATTGCCCGCGAACGCGCGCGCGATCGCCACCCGCTGTTTGAGCCCGCCCGACAGCTGCACCGGCCGCATGCCCAGGTATCGGTCGGCCAGCCGCACCGATCGGGTCAGCTCCACCAGCCGGTCGTCGCGGGCCTTGCCGCGCAGCCCGGCCAGCTTGGACAGCGACCGGCCCACCAGCCGGCGCACCGTGTGCCGCCGGTTCAGTGCTGAGTCGGGGTTTTGGAAGACGATCTGGACGGCCTTGACCTGGTCGCTGGAGCGCTTCTTGGTGGTGCCCGCAAGCGGCTTCCCGGAGAGCTCCAGGGTCGTGCCCGAATCCGGTTGGAGGATGCCCAGGAGCACCTTGGCGAGCGTCGTCTTACCGCTCCCCGACTCCCCCACCAGCCCCAGCGTCTCACCGGCGCGGATGCTCATGTCCACGCCGGCCAGAGCATGGATGTCGACACCCGACACCCGGAAGGTCTTGCCCAGATCCTTGGCGCTCAGAAGCGGCTGGAACGTCCGCTCGGCAACCGACGTGAGATCGCCCCCCTCGACGTGTGGCAGCGTCGGGGCCTGCTCGTGGAAGTGGCAGCGGGATCCCCGCAGCGAGGTGACCGGATACATCGGCGGCGGCTCGGTGCGGCAGCGATCCTGCACCAGGCCGCAGCGGTCGGCGAAGATGCAGCCGGGAATGTCGGCGCCGGGTGCCGGCAGGAATCCGGGGATGGTGTCCAGCCAGCCCTCGTCCTTCAATCGCCCTCTGCGGGGGATGCAGCGCAGAAGGCCGACGGTGTAGGGATGACGAGGCTCCTCGAACACCTCGAGCGCCGGCCCCTGCTCCACCATCTCTCCGGCGTACAGCACGCCCACGCGGTCGCACATCT
Source organism: uncultured Actinomycetes bacterium (assembly GCA_963727235.1). Classification (GTDB taxonomy): domain Bacteria; phylum Actinomycetota; class Thermoleophilia; order Gaiellales; family JAICJC01; genus CAVPTL01. Next base: position 112,658 of record CAVSFZ010000022.1, on the reverse strand, counting down.
TGGCGATCACGCCCAGGTTGTGGCTGATGAAGAGCAGCGACGTCGAGAGCTCCTCACGCAGCGCCGAGACCAGATCCAGCACCTCGGCTTCGACGGTGGCGTCCAGGCCTGTGGTGGGTTCGTCCAGGATCAGCAGCGCCGGCTCGACGGCCAGCGCCATGGCGATCACCACTCGCTGCTGCATCCCGCCGGAGAGCTGGTGCGGATAGCGATCCATGACGTTACCCGGGTCGGAGATGCGCACCCGCTTGAGCGCGTCCTCAGCCCGCTCCTTGGCCTCCTTGGAACCGGTGCCGCTGACCTCGAACACCTCGGCCACCTGCCGGCCGATCCGCATCGAGGGGTTGAGCGCCCGGGAGGGATCCTGGTAGACCATCGACACGCTGGTGGAGCGCATCTGGCGCAGCTCGGAATCGCCCAGGTCGTAGGGATTGCGGCCGTCGATCAGGATCGAGCCTCCGGTCACGCTGCCGTTTCGCGGCAGATACCGCACCAGCGCGAGGGCGACGGTCGACTTGCCGCAGCCGGACTCACCCACCAGGCCGAACGACTCGCCCCTGCCGACCTCGAACGACACACCCCGGATCGCGGCCCGCTCGTTGCCGCGGACGCGATAGGAGATCTCGAGCTGGTCGACGGCCAAGGCGGCGTTCTCGACGGGCAGCTCGGCCGCGCTCATTCGTCCACCACCTTCTCGATCGCGTCGGAGATGAGATTGACCGCGATCACCAGCGAGGCGATCGCGGCGGCCGCGAACAACACCTCCCACCAGTACCCGGCCTGCACCACCGAGATGTTGTTGGAGATGTCATCGCCCCAGTCAGGGGTCGGCGGCGGGATGCCGAAGCCCAGAAACGACAGCGTCGCCACCGTGAACACGGCGTATCCCAGCCGCACGGTGAACTCCACCAGCACCGGCGAGAGCACGTTGGGGAGCAGCTCGGAGATCATGATGTAGAAGCCGCTCTCGTTGCGCAGGCGGGCCGCGGTGATGTAGTCAAGCTCGCGCTCCTGGATCACCGCGGTGCGCACGGTGCGTGCGATCAGGGGCGCAAAGATGAAGCCGATGCAGATGGTGACGGTGACGTTGGACGGTCCCAGCGCTGAGATCACCACCACCGCGGTGATCACCAGCGGGAGTGCCAGCAGCGCATCCACGAAGCGGCTGATGCCCTCGTCCACCCAGCCGCGCATGTAGCCGGTGATCAACCCGATCAGGGTGCCCAGGACGGTGCCGAGGATGGTTGCCACGAAGGCCACCACCAGCACCGCACGAACTCCTGTGATCGTGCGCGAGAAGATGTCGCGGCCGATCTGGTCGGTGCCGAACCAGTGGCTGCTCGACGGGCTGGCGTCGGTGTGCAGCAGGTCCTGCTCGAAGGGTGTGTGAGGGACGATCCGGTAGCCGATGATGGCGCACACGATCCAGAATCCAAGAATGGACGCGCCGATGATGAAGGTCTTTGACTTGCGCAGCTCGCGCAGCTGCTCGCGGCGCACCTGCTTGGCGTCCGAATCGACCGAACCGGTGACCGCCGGCTCATCCGCGCTGACCGCGCTCACTTCTCGCCCCCGGTTCGCAGCCGCGGGTTCAGCAGCGTGTAGGCGATGTCGGCGAACAGCGTGCCGATCAGGTAGACGACGCCGATTGTCAGCACCGCGGCCTCCAGCATCGGGAAGTCGTGGTCGTGGGCGGCCTTGTAGGTGAGCGACCCGATGCCCTGATAGTGGAACAGATACTCCACCACCAGCAGGCCTCCGATCAGATATCCCACCTGAGTCGCGACAACCGTGATCGTGGGCAGCAGCGCGTTGCGAAGCACGTGCCGGCGCACCACCGTCTTGGTCGGCAGACCCTTGAGCACCGCGGTGCGGGTGTAGTCGGCGTTCAGCGCTTCAATCGTGCCGGCCCGGGCCATCCGCATGATGTAGCCGAACAACACACACGCGATCGCAATCGCCGGCAGGATCAGATGGAAGACCTGAGTGAACGGCCCGGCGCCGTCCGGAGGCGTGGCTCCCACCGGCAGCACGTTCAGCCAGATGCCGAAGATCATGATCAGGAATACCCCGGAGACGAACTCGGGCAGGCCCAGCAGCGAGAGCCCGAACACGCTGATCGCGCGATCCGCCCAGCCGCCCGACTTGAGCGCCGCGATCACGCCCGAGAGGATCGCCAGAGGTACACAGATCAGAAACGCCACCACCGCGAGCTTGAGCGAGTTGACCAGGGCGGTCGTGATCAGCGGTCTGATCGGCTCGTGGTAGGAGTACGACGTGCCCATGTCGCCGTGCGCGAGGTTGGTGACCCAATCGGTGTACTGGGTGACGAGCGGCCGGTCGACGCCGAGCTGGCGGTTGAGCTGGGCGACGCCCTGCTCCGATGCCAGATTGCCGAGGATCACCCGCCCGGGATTCCCCGGAAGCTTCTGCCCGGCCAGAAACACGATCATCGACAGGATCCAAAGCGTGATCAGGGCCAGCCCCAAGCGCTTCAGGATGTAGACCGCCATCGCGTCCTCCGAGATCGAGCCGGTGGCGGGCGGACCCGCCACCGGCACGTCGTGATGCTTAAGCTGCGGCGGTGCCCGCGCCGCTGAGGAAGATCTGCCCCATGCCGGTGGTCACGACTCCCCCGATGTTTGCCTTCGAGACGCTGATCGCGTCGAACCAGTACGGCAGAATCAGCGGCGTCTCCTCCAGCAGCAGCGTCTGGATCTGCCCGGCCAGCTTGCGCTGGGTCGAGAGATCGAGTGCAGCGACGTACTGGTTGGCGAGCTTGTCGTACTGGGCGTTGTGGAAGCGGGCGGCATTCCAGTCCCCGTTGGATTTCAGCGGCGCATTCAGGAACACGTTGGGGACGCCGCGATGTCCATAGTCGACGAGGCTCATCGATCCGTCCAACCAGTCGGACTTGCCGAACGTGGCTTCACCGTAGTACTGGCTCTGATTCTCGATGTGGAGGTTGATGGTGATGTTGATCGCCGCCGCCGCTTCCTTGACGATCTGGGCCAGGTCGGGAATCTCCTGGTAGATCTCGGCGTACAGGTCGGTCGTGAACCCGTTGGGATAGCCGGCGTCGGACAAAAGCTGCTTGGCCTTGCCGAGGTCCTGCACCCGCTGCGGCACGTTCGGGTCTGTCGAGCGGAAGATCGGCGCAAACGGGTTGTCGTTTCCAAGCTGCGCGTAGCCCTTGAAGAGCGCCTGGGCGATCTCCGGCCGGTTCAGCGACAACGCCATCGCCACCCGCACGTTCTTGTCGCTCCAGGGCTTCTGATCGTTGCGCATCGACAACTCGCGGTGCTGCGACGACTTGGTCACCCACAGCTTGTAGTCAGGGCTGTTGAGCACCGCCTCGGCGCCCTGGGGCACGATCAGGTTGACGATGTCGACGTCGCCGCCGGACAGCGCCAGGATCTGCGGCTGCTGCTTGTCGTAGAAGATGTGCTGCAGCTTGGCCGGCAGCACCTTGCCGCCCCACCAGTTGGGGTTGGGGGCGAACGTCGCTCCCTGACCGGTCTGGTAGGAGGTCATCTTGAACGGTCCGGTCCCGGGGAAGGTCTTGACCCACTTGGTGTAGTCGGAGCCGTTGGGCACGATGACCATGTTGTAGTTGTCGGATGAGATCAGGTACGGGAAGTTGCCGACCGGGCCCTCGAGGTTGAACTCCACGGTCTGATCGTCAATCTTCTTGACGCCGTCCTTGGTGAGCACGTCGGTGAAGGCAGAGGCCGCGTTCACGTACACCTTGGGGTCGGTGTTCGACTGGAACGAGTAGACCACGTCGTCGGCGGTCATCGGCGTGCCGTCGTTGAAGGTGACCCCCGGGCGGATGTTGTACGTCCACACCGAGGCGTCGGAGTTGGGCTTGAAGCTGGTGGCCAGCATCGGCTTGAGGATGTTGGTGTGGGGATCGTTGAAGCTGAGGTACTCGCCGGTCTGCTGGATCATCGTCAGACCGCCCTCGTCGGCGATGCTGAGCGGGTTGATGTCTCCGGCCGGGACGACCCCCGCGATTCGCAGCGTCGCGCCGGCAGTCGGCTTGACGGCGGCTGCGGAGCTGGCGGGCGCGCTCGACCCGCTGGAGTTTGCACCACCGCAGGCGGTCACGATCGCTCCCAGAAGCGGGATCGAGATGCCGATGATGGATCCGCGCCGGAGGAACTCACGGCGGTTGATGTGGCCGGCCACGTACTCGTCGATGACGTGGTTTTCGAGCTCGCTACGGTTCTGGCGCAACTCGTCGAGCTTTTGGGGGTTCCGCTCCATGGTCACCTGCTTCTATTGGGGACGACGCGGGTCACGGCACGTCGCGATCGTCTCGTCGACTACAGCCCACACCAGAATCTCTTTCATACTGCCGAACTCGTGTCAAGGGTTGAACCTCGCACGCTGAGAACGCCGTTCGTGCTAGTCGAACTCGATCAACGTACGAGCGCCGTGGCCGGCCAGCATATCGCCAAACGCCTCGTTGATCCGGCGCAGTGGGTAGCTCGCACCTTTGAGACGGTCGAGGTCGAGCCGTCCCTCCATGTACAGGTCGAGCACCATCGGCATGTCCAGGTGGGGCCGGCATGACCCGTACAGGCTTCCGGTAACGATCTTCTCGTCACGAACAAGGTCGGCCCCCGGAAGCTCCACGGTTGCTCCCAGCGGCGGGATGCCGATGCACACCAGCGTGCCGCCCCGGCAGACCGCCGACCACGCGGTGGCGGCCACGCCCCGCGCGCCCGAGGCTTCGAAGCCGTAGCCGGCACCCCTGCCTGCGGTCAGGTCACGCACCGCCTCCACCGGGTCGCCGTCGGCGGGGTCGAGCGCGTGCGTGGCCCCCAGGTCGAGCGCGAGCTGCCGGCGCTCCTCGGCCGGATCGACAGCGATCACGGTTGAGGCGCCGACCAAGCCGCAGGCCTGGATCGCGGACAGGCCCACGCCGCCGGCGCCGAACACCACCACCGAGCTGCCGGTGCGCACCATGGCTCGGTTGAGCACCGCGCCGATACCGGTCATGACCGCGCACCCCACCAGGGCCGCGATATCGAACGGCGCGTCAGGCCGGATCGGAACGCAGCTTGCCTCAGGCACCACCGTGGACTCGGCGAACGTCGAGAGAAACGAGTAGTGGTGGATCGGCTCGCCGTCCAGCGACAGGCGGGTGGTGCCGTCCAGGAGCGTCCCGGCCAGCAGTGCGGGCGATGCGCTCTCGCACAGGCTCGGCCGACCGCCCACGCACGGTCCGCAGCGGCCGCAGGCGGGCAGCCACGAGAGCACCACGTGATCGCCCGGGGCGACCGTGGTGACACCGTCTCCGACGCTCTCCACCACGCCCGCGCCCTCGTGGCCGAGCACGGCCGGCAGCGGGCTGGGGGTATCGCCGGTGACCGTGTTCCAGTCGCTGTGGCAGACGCCGCTTCGGTGCAGCCGCACGCACACCTCGCCGGGTGCGGGCGGGGCGAGGTCGACCTCGACCACGTCAAAACCGGAGTTCGGCTCTCGCAGTACCGCCGCAAGCATCGGGCGGGACACTAGCAACTACCGGCCGGCGCCCAGTTCCTCCACGTAGGTGGCCGATCGCCGCGCCAGCGTCCCGTCGTCCACCTCGTAGTACCCCATCCGCCACAGCGGCGGCGAGTACAGGTGGATGGAGGTGGCCGCATCGGCTCCGGCGTGGCGCACGTTGTGGATCCGTGAGGCGTCGAACCGGAAGCTCGCGCCGGCCGGGTATTCGGTCACAGCCAGGTCGGCCTGTCCGATCACCAGCCGCTCTTCGGCGAGCGTGCCCCGCACCACCCGCACCGCTCCCGACGAGAGATCGTGGTCGTGCAGGCCGGTGTCCTGGGACGGCATCCAGCAGATCAACCACGCCTCCAGGTGGGGATCGCGGCTCAATCGCACGTAGTGGCGCTCGTCGGCTGTGTGCATCTCCAGGTCGCTCCACAGCTCGGGACGATCCGCCAGGGCGCCGGCCAGGGCCTCCAGCTCGTGGGCCTCGAGATCGCGGTTCGTGGTCTCGCGCTCGGCCAGCCACTGATCGAGGCCAGGGCTTGGCTCACTCATCAGGCACCTCCGTTCGGTTGAGGATGCGGGCGGGGTTCTGCTCGAGCACCAGATCGGCTGCGCCCGAACCGAGTGCCTCCACCGCTCTGCGGGTCGGCTCCCATGCGATCACCGGGTGATCGCTCCCGTACACCACCTGTTCGGCGCCGTAGGTCGAGAGCGTGAGCTCGAGCGCCTCACGACCTGCGCTGGCGGTGTCCAGGAACAGGTTGGGATCGATTGAGCCCTGCTCGCCGCTGAAAACCCGCCAACGGTGTTCCAAAAGCGGCGCACCACCGGCCAGGATCGCCCACACGGTGCGCAGCTGCGGGTGGAGCGCCCGGCCCACCGCCCTCCAGGTGAAGAACGCGCGCTGCGACCAGGACGGGTACTGCCCCACCGACGTCCACCATCCCGGCAGCGACCCGGGGGCGGGCTCTCGGAGTGTCCATGGTGCCGGCCCTGGGTGGACGAACAGCGGCCGGCCGCGGGCCTCGATCAGGGCCAGCAGCGGCCTCACACGCTCGACGGACTCGGGAGTGGCCAAAGCCTCCGACGGCACGGTCACGCCGGCGAAGCCGTGATCGAGCAGCTCGGACACCGATCCGAGCGATCCCTCGATGTCGTCGAGCACGATTGCAGCCATCGCCTGCAGGCGCCCTCCCGATTCTCCGGTGATCTGCTCGATGCCGCGGTTGTACGCCTCCACCAGCGGTGCGGCCTGCTCGGCGGGAAGCGCTTCACAGCCCAGCGGCGTCGAGATCGAGAGCACCGCCGAGTCGATCTCCTGCCGATCGAGCTCGGCAACCCGCCGCTGGGGGTCGTGGTTTCGCAGGTCGATGTGACAATCGGGCTCCCACCCCAGCTCCAGAGACATTTGCGGCCCGGCACCGCGGAGACACGGCGGCGATGTGCGCGCACAGAGCGCTGAGACGAGCGCTTCCGGCCACAGGTGTTGATGGATGTCCACGCGCGGAATGCTTGCGCCTCCGAGAGTCTTGTGAAACGATTCACAGATTGTGCCGGAAACGTCCTCCCCACGCAAGCGACCGACGCTCAAGGATCTCGCTCGGCTGACCGGGCTGTCCCCTGCCGGCGCTCACTATGCGCTGCGCGGTGAGCGGGTGTCGGCCGACACCACCGACCGGGTGCGCGCCGAAGCCGAGCGGATCGGGTTTCGGCTGGATCCCGTGGCCCGCGCGCTGCGGGGCGGCTCCAGCGGCCTGGTGGGGGTCGTGGGCGGCAGCCTGTACGACTACTGGCACCAGCAGTTTGTCTCTGATCTCGGCCGTGAGCTGAGCGACGACGGCCGCCAGATGGTGCTGGTCGATGCCGGCGGCAGCCATCACACGCAGATCGAGATCGCCGCCGATCTGCTCGACCACCGGGTCGACGGGCTGGTCGTGCTGCCCGTCGAGACTCACTCCGGCGACTGGCGCGAGCTCGTCGGGCGGGTGCCCACGGTCGCGGTGGGCGCGTCTCTCCCCCACCCGGCCGGCACCGTGCGGTTCGATGCTGCCGCGGGGATCAGGCTGATGCTGGAGCATCTCCGCGGCCTCGGCCATGAGCAGGTGCTGGTGCTCACACCCGGTGTGCACACCCTGCCGTCGATCGAGTCGGTCACCTTTCGGGAATGCGGCTTCTCGGCTGCCGACGCCGCTCGGGTGGCATCTGAGGCCCTGTCTCGCGGCGACCGGCCGACCGCGGTCTTCGCACTGACCGACACGATCGCGTGCGGGGTGTACACCGCCTGCCGGGATCTGGCCCTGCGTGTGCCTGCCGACGTGAGTGTTGCCGGGTTTGACGATCATCCGCTCTCGGCGCTGCTCAACCCCGCGCTGACGACCGTCGGGTGGGATACCCCCAGGGCGGCTGCGACGGCCGCGCGGATCCTCAATCGCGCGTTCCACGGCGGTCGCCCCGCATCGGTCGAGTTCCCGCCGACCCTGGTGGTTCGTGACTCCACCGGCCCGGCCTGATAGACCTTTGGCGATGTACCTGGAGTTCACCCGCGGCGACATCACCACCGAGCCGGTGGATGCGATCGTGAATGCCGCCAACTCGGCGCTGGCCGGCGGTGGCGGAGTCAACGGGGCGATCCAGCGGGCCGGTGGGCCCGAGATCCTGGCGGAATGCCGGGCGATCGGCGGCTGTCCCACCGGTGAGGCGGTGGCGACAGGGGCGGGCGCGCTTGCGGCCCGGCACGTGATCCACGCCGTCGGACCGGTGTGGCAGGGCGGCGGGGCCGGCGAGCCGGAGCTGCTGGCCTCGGCACACCGGCGATCGATCGAGATCGCCGCTGAGCTGGGGTGCCGGTCGGTGGCGTTCCCCGCGATCTCCACCGGTATCTACGGCTATCCCGTGGCCCGTGCCGCTCCGGTGGCTGTGGCGGCGTCCTGGGCGGCGGCGCAGCGCGCTCCCGGACTGGGACGTGTGCGGTTCGTGCTCTTCAGCGACGCCGATCTGGCCGTCTACCGGGCCGCCGCGGACACGCTCGGGCTGGGTTCAGCGCAGTAGCCGTCGCCGTTTGCGCGGCAGTGACAGCGTGAACGTCGATCCCTCGCCCGGCTCGCTGGTGACCGTCAGCCGGCCTCCCAGGGCCGACGCCAACTCGCGCGCGATCGAGAGCCCCAGGCCGGTACCGCCTTCTCCCCGGCGGCTGTAGAACGGGTGGAACACCGCCTCGTGATCGGCCGGTGCGATGCCGGGGCCGGTGTCGGTGACCGTGATCGCGGCCACGCCGCTGGATGTGAGGCACGCCAGCTTGACCTTGCCGCCCCGGGGAGTCCAGCGAAACGCGTTGTCGAGCAGGTTGTCGACGATCTGGAGCACCCGGTCTCCGTCGGTGATGACGGTGGGAGCTGCGGCCGTGGTGGTGTCGAACTCGACCTCGTTGGCGCGAGAGATCTCGCGGAAGCCGGCGGCGGCCTGCTCCAGCAGCGCCTCCAACCCCACCTCTTCCTGCACCACCCGGAACTGATGGGCTTCCAGGCGGGTCAGGTCGAGCAGGTCGTTGACCAGCCGTTCCAGGCGCCGCACCTCCTCGTTGACCGCGGCCAGCGAGTCGTCCATGTCCTCGGGCTCCACCACTCCCTCGGAGACCGCTTGGACGTGCCCGGAGATGGCGGTCAGCGGGGTGCGCAGCTCGTGGGTCACGCGCATCAGGAAGTTCCGTTCCAGCTCGTCGATCTCACGCAGCCGGTCGACCATCCCCTGGAACCGGGTGGCCAGCGCGCCCAGCTCGTCGTCGGAGGTGCTGTCGGTGACCACGTTCACGTCCAGGTCGCCGCGGGCCACCCGGTCGGCCGCGGTTCCGATCACGGTCAGCGGGCGGGTGATCCGGCGCGACACGAAGGTGGCCAGCACGAACGCCACCACCAGGCCGATGATGGTTCCGATGGTGACCAGGCCGATCACGTTCTTCCAGGCGTTGTTGACGTCGGTGAGGGGTTTCGCCAGCACCACGATGCCAAAGTTGCGGCCGTTCACGTATACCGGTGCCGCCACCCCGATCAATCGTTCGGAGCCGTTCTGGGTCTTGAACTCCACGACTTTTTGCTGATTCTTCTGCAGCGTGGTGATGATCGGCAGGGGGATTTCGCCCTTGGTCGGATTCGGATCCAGCCCCTGGTCGTCGGCGAACATCGGTGGCCCGGCGTAGTACAGGTGTGCGGCGGTCGCGTTCTCGAAGTCGCTGGGTGAGACCAGCTGCAGCTTCGTGTTGCCGTTCGGCGTGTAGTACGCGTCGATGGCGCGGTTGTAGTAGTTGGCCACCCCTTTGACCTGCATCCGCAGCGTCTTCACGGTCTGGTCGCGGCTGTACGACTGGTACAGGCTGACGACCACCACACCGGCCAGCACCGTGGCCAGCAGCAGCGTCCCCACAAACAGGAATGCGAGTCGGGCTCTAAGTGACCGCAGCATCGTCAGCGACCTTGTATCCGACGCCCCAGACGGTGGCAACCGGACAATCGTCGCCGAGCTTGCGCCGCAACTGGCGCACGTGCACATCCACCGTGCGTGTATCACCGGCAAACGTGTAGCCCCACACCCGCTCCAGGAGCTGGTCGCGAGTCAGCACCAATCCGCGGTGGTCGAGCAGCTCCCACAAAAGGTCGAACTCCTTGGGCGCCAGCTGCACCTGCTCGCCGCGCACCGTCACCTCCCGCCGGCCTGCGTCGATGCGCACGTTGCCGTGCTCCATGGCCGCTTCCTGGGGCCTTCGGGCGGTGGTCGCCGACCGTCGCAGGATCGTCTTGATGCGGGCCACCAGTTCGCGCGGATTGAACGGCTTGGTGAGGTAGTCGTCGGCCCCCACCTCGAGTCCGACGATCTTGTCGACATCGTCGTCGCGGGCGGTCAGCATCAGGATGGGAACGTCCGAGCTGGAGCGAATCTGGCGGCAGATCTCGAGGCCGTCCATGTCCGGCAGCATCAGATCGAGCACCATCAGGTCAGGCTTGGTGCTCTCGAACTTGGCCAGCGCTTCCGCCCCGTCACGGGCGATGTCGACGGTGTACCGCTCTTTTTTCAGATACATCGAGACGAACGAGGCAATATTCCGCTCGTCCTCGACGATCAGAATCTTTTCCGCCAAGGGTTACCACCGGATCGAAAGCGGGTGAGACGACGAAGACCATTTCTTCTTTGGCCCGTTGTTCACAGTGTAGTCGCCCGCTCCGTTGAGGGTCACGCTGGCCCGCGCCGTCGAGCTGAAGTTGGAGACGGTGCCGGTGATCTTGACCCAGAAGTCCCCGCTGGCCTTGAGGCACATCGTGTTTCCCTTGTACACGGTGGCCTTGAGCTTCGAGTCCCAGTGGTGGCTGGAGGCGCCGCTGATGGTGGTGTTGCCGCCGCGCACGGCGATCGAGCCGGTCTTGACGCTGGCGACGCTCGCACCGCTGGCGGAGTCCTCGGTGACGGTGCCGGTTCCCTTCGCCCAGACATAGCCACAGTGGCTGCAGGACGGTGTGGCGGTGGCTGCCGATGCGACGGTGGCCGCCGTGCCGAACGCGACCACGCACACCACCCCGCAGAGAACCCTTTTCATACTCTCATCATGTGGAAGGGCCGCGGAGACGTCTACAGCGCGTCTGTAAGGCTTCTGTAAAGTCGGTTTTGGCCGTCAGGTGGCGATATCGACGGCTCGCGACTCCCGGATCACGGTCACCTTGATCTGGCCGGGGTACTCGAGGTTGTCCTCGATCTCACGGGCGATCTCCTGGCTCATGAGCGCGGCGGTGTCGTCGTCGATCTCCTCGGGCTTGACCATCACGCGGATCTCGCGGCCGGCCTGCATGGCGTAGCAGCGTTCCACACCCCGCTTCGAGGTGGCGATCTCCTCCAGCGCCTCCAGCCGCTGGATGTAGCCCTCGAGGCTCTCGCCCCGGCCACCGGGCCGGGATGCAGATACGGCATCGGCGGCGATCACCAGCACCGCTTCGACGGTCTGGGGCTCCACGTCGTAGTGGTGTGCCTCGATCGCGTGGCAGACGCTGGGGCTTTCGCGGTAGCGCTTGGCCAGCTGGGCGGAGATGACCGCGTGCGGCCCCTCCACCTCGTGGGTGACCGCCTTGCCCAGGTCGTGCAGCAGCGCGGCTCGCCGGGCGGTCTTCTGACTGGCTCCCAGCTCGGCGGCCATGATCGCCGCCAGGTGCGCGCACTCGACCGAGTGCTTGAGCACGTTCTGGCCGTAGGAGGTGCGGTAGTGCAGCCGGCCGAGCACCTTGATCAACTCGGGATGCAGGCCGTGCACGTTGGCCTCCAGCGATGCCTGCTCCCCCGCCTCGATCATCTTCTGCTCGATCTCGGCCTTGGCCTGGAGGTACATCTCCTCGATCCGGGAGGGATGAATGCGACCGTCGGCGATCAGGCTCTGGATGGTCAGACGGGCGATCTCACGGCGGACGCCGTCGAAGGCCGACAGCACCACCGCCTGCGGCGTGTCGTCGATGATGATGTCGACGCCGGTGAGGTTCTCCAGGGCGCGGATATTCCGGCCCTCGCGACCGATGATGCGCCCTTTGAGATCGTCGGAGGGAAGCTGCACCACCGAAACGGTGGTCTCGGCCGTGTGCCCCGAGGCGGTGCGCTGGATCGCCACCGACAGGATGTTTCGGGCGCGCCGGTCGGCCTCCAGCTTGGCCTCCTCTTCGACGGCCCGCACCAGCTTGGCCATCTGCTTTCGGCTGGTCTCCTCGGTGCGTTCCAAGAGCAGGTCGCGGGCCTGGGCGGCGGTCATGCTGGATACCCGCTCCAGCTCGGCCAGCTCCGCGTCGCGGGCGATCTTGAGCTCCTCCTGGAGCTGTTTGGCGTGCACGTCGCGGTCGGTGATCGACTGCTCGCGCCGGGCCAGTTCCTCGGCCTTGGTCTCGGATGCGGTCTCGCGTGCGGCCAGCCGCTCCTCGAGCTTGGCCACCTCGGCTCGCCGATCGGAGATTTCGCGTTCGCTTTCGGAGCGCTGAGCGAGGAGTTCCTCGCGTGCGGTTACGCGAGCCTCCTTCATTTGGGCCTCGGCTTCGCGGCCGGCATCTTGCAGGATTCGATCGGCCTCGCGTTGGGCGTCGGCCAGCCGGCCGGCACCCATGCGGGCGTGGGCAAAGTAGCCCACGACGACCCCTGCGGCCAGCGCAAGGAGGATGAGAAGAGCGTCCACCGCGTCTCCTTCGAGTTGTGTGCCCCCATGTGGGCGGGCTGGAAGTCAGAAAAACGCGTGTAAACCCCGGCTGTTGCCCGAATCCACCGGTCACAACTCGCATCGGCTCCGCACAAGCGAAGCTGGGACGCGAACTGCGACGAGCGACGCCGGGATAGCGTCCGGGCCTCGACCCGGCAGCATCCAACTCACCGATGTTCACACTCACGAAACATGGTACCCGTCCACCACGTCCGGGTGCAATCTCGTGGTGGCCGGCCCGCTGGGCACGTGCTCAGTCGAGGTCGAGCCGGAGTACCGTCGCCACCGTATCGGCGTCGTAGCCGCGGCGGCAAAGGAACGCAGACGCTCGGGCCAGATCTCCCCGGTCGGTGGGGATCGTCCCAAACCGTTTGATCACCGCAGCGTGTGCGCGTTCCCGCTCCTGGTCGGGCTGCTCGGCCAGTGCCTCGGCCGACGAGCCGGGATCGACCCGGAGCCTCCGCAGGTCGTGCTCGACCCGGAGGCGGCCGTGACCGCGATGCTTGGTGCGCTCCGCCACGCTGGCGGCCAGTGCCTGATCGTCGACCAAACCCGCACGCCGGAGGCGCTCCACCGTCTCCTGTGCCGTCGCGCTGTCGAGGCCGAGTGTCTGCAGACGTCCGAGCAGCTCGGCTTGCGATCGCGCGCGACGGGCGATCAGCCCCAACATCCGCTGCTCGGCGGCGTCGACCTGTGCGTGCCGGTCCAGCAGGGTGCGGGTGTCGTCCTCGATCCTGGTGCCCACCGTCAGCCCCAGTTCAAGCACCCGGCGCTCGTGCACCCGGCAGCGGTCTCCGTCCGAGGTACAGACGTCGACCATCGCCGGATGCGATCGAGCGCGCCGGAGTGCTGTGACCTCCACGCGTACGAGCTAGTTGGAGTTCTGAGAACTCAGAGCATCCTCGGGCGAACTCAGCGCGTCCTCGGGCAGCTCAGCTGACTCGGCTGTCTCGGCAGGCATGTCCAACGGCGGGTTGGTGTTGACGCGTGGCTCTCTGATCGGCACCACCGTGTCCGGCATGGCGGCCTGAATGGCCTCCAGTATCTGGATGGTGACGTCGGGATGCTCGACCATGAAGGCCTTGACGTTGGTGCGCCCTTGGCCCAGCCGCTCGTCGCCGAAGGAGAAGTACGAACCGGCCTTGGTAATCACCTTCTTCTCGAGGGCGACGTCGAGTACCGACCCCTCCCAGGAGATGCCTTCGCCGTAGGCGATGTCGAACTCCGCCTGCTTGAACGGCGGCGACACCTTGTTCTTGACGACCTTCACCCGGCAACGGTTTCCGACGGCCTCGGTACCTTCCTTGAGCGTCTCGATGCGACGGATGTCGAGCCTGACCGACGAGTAGAACTTGAGCGCGCGACCACCGGTGGTGGTCTCGGGCGAACCGAACATCACGCCGATCTTCTCGCGCAGCTGGTTGGTGAAGATGCAGATCGTGCCGGTGCGGTTGAGGTTACCGGCGATCTTGCGCAGGGCCTGGCTCATCAGCCGGGCCTGCAGGCCGACGTGGGAGTCGCCCATCTCACCCTCGATCTCGGCTCGCGGCACCAACGCGGCAACCGAGTCGATCACCAGCACGTCCAGGGCCCCCGAGCGGATCAGCATCTCGGAGATCTCCAGCGCCTGCTCACCGTTGTCCGGCTGTGACAGCAGCAGATCGTCGACGTTGACGCCGATCCGCCGGGCATAGCTCGGGTCCATCGCATGCTCGGCATCGATGAATGCGGCCAGGCCGCCCTTGCGCTGTGCCTCTGCGATCACGTGGTAGCAGAGCGTGGTCTTGCCTGATGACTCGGGGCCGAACACCTCGACCACGCGACCGCGGGGGAGGCCGCCGATTCCGAGTGCGAGGTCGAGTGACAGCGCTCCGGTGGAAACCACATCGATGTCGACCGGTGAGGCATCGCCCATCTTCATGATCGCGCCCTTGCCGAACTGCCGCTCGATCTGGCTTACCGCCGCATCCAACGCTTCTTCTTTTTTCTCCATAGTGATCACCTTCCTGGGCCGCACTGTGCGCCGAAGCGCAGGGGGACGAAGTGTACGAGCCGTATCCGACGGATCCACCGTGCAGACACGAACACGCGTTCGATGGGAGAATCCTAGACGCCCCACCGGACGCACTCAAGCGTCGAGGTGTTTCGGCCCTGTGCCGAGATGCGCCAGGATCAGATGCAGAGCGGCCGTGGTGGCCCGCTCCCGCACGATGTGGCGGTCGCCGGTGAACTCGTGGCACGCGCCGACCTCGCCCAGCGGAGAGCTGAGGTGCAGATAGACCAGACCCACAGGCTTGCCGGGGCTGCCGCCGCCCGGGCCGGCGATACCGGTCACAGAGACGGCCACGTCGGAACCCAGTGAAGCCCGCGCTCCGGTCGCCATGGCAGCAGCCGTCTCGGCGCTAACGGCGCCATGAGCCTCGAGCACCGCGTCCGGCACGTTCAGCAGGTCGTGCTTGATGTCGTCGGAGTAGCTCACGATCGCGCCCACGAACACCTTCGAGCTCCCGGGGATGTCGGTGATCTGCCGCGCGATCCCGCCGCCGGTGCACGACTCCGCGGTGGCCAGCGTCCAGCCGCGGTCTGCGACCGCATCGACGACGATCTGGGCCACCGGCGCCTCGTCGGTCGCAAACACGTAGTCGCCCAGCCCGTTGCGCATCGCTGCGGCAAACTCGGCACCCCGCTGCTCGTGGCCCTGGTCGGCGCGGATGTCGATCTCGACCTCGAATCGCCGCGCGCAGATCGATGTCTCCACCCCGGCGGGATCGCCGCCCAGCTCGTTGAAGATGTCGGCCACGTGCGATTCGCCCATCCCGTAGGTGCGAAGCAGCCTGCGCGCCCGCGGCCGGGCGCGGGCGAACAGCTCCGCCAGCCGGGGGTGCTGTGGAGCCAGCTCCCACAGGCGCCGCAGCTCCGAGGGAACGCCGGGCAGAACCACCACGGCGGCCGAGCCGACGGTCAGCACCAGCCCCGGTGCGGTGCCGGCCAAGCCCAGCACATCCGAGCCCACGGGGATGTGCGCCTGCTTGAGGTTGCCGGCGTCGAATCGGTCGGGATCGAAGCCGTTGCGGGCCGCCACCTCGGCGGTCCACCGGTTGACCCGGTCGAGCACGTCCTGATCGACCACCAGCTCGACCCCGGCGAGCCGGGCGATCGCCTCCACCGTGCGATCGTCGTGGGTCGGCCCCAGCCCTCCCGAGGTGACCACCAGATCATGTCCTGCGACCAGCTCCCCCAGCCCTCTTTCGATCGGATCGAGGCCGTCGCCGACCGTCATCGAGCGTTCCACCGAGAATCCGTGCAGCTCGAGGCTGCGGGCCAGGTGCGATGCGTTGAGGTCAGAGATCACGCCCCGCAGGAGCTCATTGCCCGTGAGCAGGATCGCAGCGGTTGGGCGGCCGGTGGTCTCGGTCAAGCCGGTGACAGGCCGGTGCGGGAGACGCGGATCGCGGTTCCGGCGGCTGCGCCCGAAGGCAGCGGAGTCGCCTTGCCGTTGATCGACACCTGCAGGCTGCCCGGGGCGCCCACGCTCATGTACACGGGCGCCTTGGACTTGAAGGTAACCGTCGCGTCGACCGCCGGATCGATGGGATAGCCGGACAGGTCGGTGCCGTGCGTGGACATCACCGGGTTGCCGCCCGAGGGCGCCGTTGTGATCGCCACCCAGCAGCGCTGAGACGCTGTCAGAGTGACCGTGAACTGCTTGTGCGCAGCCTTGTGCGATCCCTTGGTGTCGGCCTTCTTCGTGGTGCCGGCGTCAGTGGTCAGTCCGGTGCCGGTGCTGGGCGTCGTGTGCGTGCTCGGCGTCGACAGAAGCGGCGCGCGGTTGGAGGGCTGCTTCAACGCCACCAGAAAGATCACCGACGTGACCGCCACGATCGCCGCCAGCACGATCATCACCAGATGCGACTCCCGGCGGCGGCGGTGCTGGTGGGGACGTGACCGCGGGTTGGATGCGATCGGCTGGTCGAACTCCCGGCGGGGATCGTGGTGGCGAGAGTTGAACTCGTCCACGAACAGCTCTCCGTCCAGCCCCAGGTACTCCGCGTACGACCGCAGGAAGCCCTTGGTGTAGGTCGGGCCTGGGAGAATGTCGAACTCCTCATCCTCGAGCGCACGGATGTACCGCGAACGGATCGCGGTATCGGCCTCGACCTGGCTGTACGCCAAGCCGCGGCGCTCGCGTGCCTCTCGAAGTGAAGGACCAATCTCAAACATGACCGTGCTCGCCCCAGCCGGTGGAAGACGGCCCTGAGTCTATCGTGCCGGGCCGGCCGGGGTGTCGAACGGCCGGTAGCGGTCTCGCAGCGCGCCCACCAGACCGGCGGCGCTTGCCACCAGCACCAGCACGAACACGTAACCGGCGATCGTCTCGCCGCAGTTAGGTCCGCACCCGCCGGTGCTGCCCAGTGCAATCGGCGCCAGCAGCCACACCCCGATCGCCACCAGCGGGGTCAGCGCCGCCACCAATCCCAGGCGGGCGCCGAACAGGAACCCCAGCAGGGACGCCTGCAGCAGGAGCATCAGCCCGGTGTACTGCTGCGAACCCCGGGCGGCGCCGGCCAGGACGATCAGCAGATCGGCGGTGATCCCGATGGTGATCGGCAGGACGTACGCGGCCCACGGGATACGAGGGCCCTTGATGCCCATAACCTTCCGCACCAGCGAGGGGTTGGCCGTCGACAGCGATTCCAGCGCGGCGCGGGTGAGATCGAACTGCTCCATGGCGGCGTCGAGCCAGTCCTGGCCGTTGGCCACCCTGCCCCGCAGGCGGTTGCGGGCGAGCTCGCCGGACTCGGTCAGCACATGATCGATTCCCAGCGTGGCTCGACCCAGGCGCTGGTGGACGTGCTCGGACTGGGCTGCGACCTCGACCGCCAGGCCGTCCAGGGAGAACTCCGCAAACACGGCGTCCTCGTAGTCCAGCGAGCCCCCGTGCAGCGCGAATCCCTCTCGATCCTCGTGACTGCGCTCGAGCGTGCGCGCAAACGCCGGCAGGTCGACCGCCCGGCAGACGATCTCGACGGGATCGTCAGGGCCGGCGATCTCGAGCGGGTAGCTGCCGACGATCACCGGCGAATAGGGCGCCAGCGCGTCCATCAACCCGTCGTCCTGCAGCCGCTGATACCAGTCCTCGATCACCACTGGACTGTAACCCGGCGACGCGCATCAGAAGGTTGCTTGGGTGTCCTCGCCCGGCTCCGGTGCCGGGCTCGAGTCTCCCAGGATGCGCGGCAGATCGGCCTCGGTGATCAGCACCTTGCGGGCCTTGGAGCCCTCGTACCCCGAGACGATTCCGCGCCGCTCCAGCATGTCGATCAGACGGCCGGCACGGGTGTACCCCACTCGCAGCCGGCGCTGCATCAGCGACACCGACGCGGTCTGGTGCTGGGCCACCAGCCGGATGGCCTCTTCGAGCACGGGATCCTCGTCGGCTTCCATGCGCTCGGGTTCGACATCTGACGGCAGCTCCAGCAGCTCTTCCTCGAACTCCGGCTGGGCCTGTCCGCGGCACGCCTCCACGATCAGGCGCGTCTCCTCCTCGGAGATGTAGGCGCCCTGCACACGGTTGAGCTTGGACGTGCCCAGCGGCTTGTACAGCATGTCGCCCTGACCCAGCAGCGCCTCGGCGCCGTTGACGTCCAGGATCACTCGAGAATCGGTTTGGGACGACACGGCAAACGCGATCCGCGACGGCACGTTGGCCTTGATCATCCCGGTGATCACATCCACCCGCGGGCTCTGGGTGGCCAGCACCAGGTGAATTCCGACTGCACGGGACTTCTGGGCGAGCCGGATGATGGCGTCCTCGACCTCCGCCGGGGCGACCATCATCAGGTCGGCCAGCTCATCGATCACCACCAGGATGTAGGGCAGCGTGTCCTCGCCCCGCTTCAGCCGGCCGCGATTCATCTCCACCAGGTTGCGGGCCTTGGCCGCGCCCATCAGCTCGTATCGGCTCTCCATCTCGCGCACCACGTTCTGGAGCACCAGCGAGGCGTTCTTCATGTTGGTCACGACCGGCGTGAGCAGGTGCGGGATCGACTCGTAGTGGTTGAGCTCGACCCGCTTGGGATCGACCAGGATCATGCGCACGTCGTCGGGGGTCGCCCGCAGCAGGATTGAGGAGAGAATGGCGTTGATGCATCCCGACTTGCCGGCGCCGGTGGTACCGGCGATCAGCAGGTGCGGCATGCGGGCGAGATCGCAGGCCACGCCGGCGCCGGTGATGTCCTTGCCCAGCCACGCCGTGAGCGGGCTCGAACCCTCCGGCGGGGCGGCATAGATATCGCCCAGGGTGACCATGTTGGAGGACGTGTTGGGCACCTCCACACCCACCGCCTGCTTGCCCGGGATCGGTGCCAGGATGCGGATCTCGGTGGTCGCCAGGGCGTACGCCAGATCGTCGCGCAGGGCCGACACACGGCTGACCTTGGTGCCCGGCGCCAGCTGCAGCTCGAAACGGGTTACCCGGGGGCCGTTGACCATGCCGACCAGGCGGGCATCCACACCGAAGCTGGCGAGCGCCTCCACCAGCTGTCGCGCCACCGGTGCGTGATCGACCTTGGCGCCGGTGGTCTTGCTCTTCTGCAGGATTGACTGAGACGGCAGCCGATAGGGAGCGCGATCGGCGGCCAGGGTGACTCCGAGTGCGGCGGTGATGTCATCCTCGGCGGGTGGAATCTCAACGGCGTCGATCGGCAGCGACTGCTGCGGCTCCGGTTCGATCGCAGGCTCGGGAGTGAGCTGGTCCAGCGGCGGCTCAGGGATAGCGGGCTCCTCCACCGGCTGCTCCTCGATGGGAGCGAAGATGTCGGAGAAGGCGGCCTCGCCGTCCAGCGGCGTGGCCTTCTTCGGCGTCTTGGCAGTCGGCACCGCGCGCAACGACGGCCGCGACACCGGCCGGTCGCGGTACATGCGAACAACCTCTTCCGAGAGCCGGGCGCCGGCACCGGCAGCGCGCGCCACCCCGCGCCCCGAGGAACGCATGGCCAGGCCGATCGAACCGCCGGTGATCAGGATTACCGCTGCCACCAGGCACAGCACGACCAGGATCGTCACCCCCACCGGGCCGATCAGGCCCTGCAGGATCGAGCGTGCGTAGGCCCCGGTGAGGCCGCCGTGGCGCTCGGCCGTGGTGGTGTCCGTGGTCGAGAAGGCCAGGATCGCGCCGAAGAGCAGCAGCGCCACCCCGGTGCGTAACGGGCGCACGTGCAGCAGACGCGAGCGCAGGAACACGGACGCTCCGGCGATCACCAGCAGCACCGGCGCCACCGCCGCCACACGGCCCGCTGTCAGGTGCAGCGCACCGTCGACCTTTGCCCCGATCACTCCGCCGTCCCAACCCATGTACTCCACAAAGCCCAGGAAGACTCCCAGCGCGAGTAGTGAAGCGCCGATCAGATCCGGGCGATGCTGGAAAGAGTTTCGGCTCGGCGTCCGTTTCCGCTGGGGGGTCGTTGAGCGGAGGGGGGTCTTGCGCGGACGCCGAGCCGTCTTTGTACCAGCGGCGCGATGGGGTCTTCGCGTCGTTGTTCTGGCCATCGACGGTGCAATTCGCCTTCGCGTTACCGATTCCTTCAACGCTCGCGGCAGGTTCGCGCGGTCAGATCACGGAGTCCACCGCCATGGCGGCGAACAGCAGCGCGAGGTACAGCAGCGAGTAGTGAAACAGCACCTTGGCGGCGTGTTTGGAAACCGACCGGCGAAGGGCCACCGCCATCCACAAGAAGACGGCTCCCAGCAGCACGGCGGAGACGGCGTACTCCCAGCCCAGCGAACCCGTGGCAACGGGCAGCAGCGTCACCGCGATCATCACCACGGTGTAGCGGACGATCTGGCGGGTGGTCTCGGTATCGCCGCGGACGACCGGCAGCATCGGGATCCCGGCGGCTGCGTAGTCGCCCTTGATCAGCATCGCCAGCGCCCAGAAGTGTGGTGGTGTCCACACGAACACGATCAGGAACAGCAGGGCCGCGGTGACGGTCACGTGCCCGCTGACGGCCGCATATCCGACCACCGGCGGGACCGCGCCGGCGGCTCCGCCGATCACGATGTTCTGGGCCGTGCGCCGCTTCAGGTAGCCGGTGTACACGACCACGTAGAACAGGTCGCCGACGATCGCCAGCGCTGCGGTCAGGAGATTGGTGGTGCAGGCCAGCAGCACGAACGACAGTGCCGAGAGCGTCAGCCCGAACTCGAGTGCCCGCTCCGGGCTCACCCGGCCGGTGGCCACCGGCCGGCCGTCGGTGCGGCTCATGTGCACGTCGATGTCGCGATCCATGTAGTGGTTGAGCGCGCTGGCGCCACCGCAGGCGAGGGCAAGCCCCGTCATGGTGGCGACCATCAATCCCAGCGAGGGCACCCCCTGGGCGGCGACGAACATGCCGCACAGCGCGGTCAGAAGCAGCAGCGACATGATCCGCGGCTTGGTCAGGGTGATGTAGTCGCGGGGGTTGCTGGGCTGCGGGGTGTGATCCCAGCGCACCCGCGCCGCCACCGTCAGGGTGGCGGCAAACGCCACCGCGGCCAAGGCGATGTGGGCCACGTGCAGCACCGCGTCCGACCCGGTCAGTGCGATCACACCGCCGAGTGCGATCTGGGCCAGCATCGCGGCCATCGCCACCGCCACGGGAGTCTTCAGGTTCGGATAGGAGATCACGGCGGCGATCGCCACCGCCGTCAGGAACGCCAGTGCGATCAGGCTGAGCAGATCGTGCGAGCCGCCCATGCCCAGCGCGGCGGTCGCGATCACCAGTGCTGTCGACGTGGCCGCGCCGATTGCCGACAACCGCAGCCATGGCCCCGGAAGGGGGCGCGGTGATGTGCTCTCAGTCGGCGCGCGGCCCATGGATGCGGTGCGCATGGCGATGCTGCCAATCATACCGGTGGTGACCGCGGGCATCGGCACGGCCAATTGGCAGTCAGTATCACCGTCAATTGGCACGCGCTCCGCGTTTGGCCTCGACTCCGAGCGGGTATCCTTTCGCACCAATGCTCCGAACGTTCGTGGTGACGATGGTCGCGCTGGGTGCGATCGCGGGATTCAGTGCCTCTCAGGCGCTCGCCCAGAACCCACCCCATCAATCGTGGCAGACCAACGGCACGGTGCGTGCCGTGGTGATCTCCCACGGGGTCGTGTATCTGGGCGGCCAGTTCACAACCATGCGTCCCGCCAACACCCCTCTGGGCTCGGCGCGGGCGGTGGTGCGCCGAAACGCGGCGGCGATCAACGCCACCACCGGCCGGCTGTTGCCGTGGAATCCGAACGTCGCCGGCCGCGTCGACGCTCTGCGGGTGATCGGAAACCGCGTGTACCTCGGCGGACTGTTCACGGCCGTGGGCGGAAACGCCCGTGCCAACGTGGCCGCGGTGGGGCCGGCCGCGGGCAAGCCCACGGCGTGGCACGCCAACACCAATGGATCGGTGCGCGCGCTCGAGGCCACACCGGGGGGCAGCGTCTTGCTGGGAGGCGACTTCACCCGCGTGGCCGGCCGCGCCCGCACCCGCCTGGCAGAGGTCACCCCCGCCTCCAAGGTGACCGCTTGGGCACCGAAGATCGGACAGGTCACCGGCTTTGCCTGTCCCCCGCGCTGCCACCCCAGCGTGTTCACAATCCGGATGTCGGCCACCGGTAGGACCGTCTACTTCGGCGGGCACTTCGGGCTCGTGAACGATGTATCGCGGAACGAGGCTGCCGCTGTGCCGCTGGCACACGGCGGAACCACGCTGGCGTTCAACCCGAACATCTATGCCGACGCCAACTGCCCCCTCTGCACCACACCCGAAACCAGCCGCGTGTACAACATCATCCCCACCGCCACTCGGATCTACACCTGCGGCGGCTACTGGAAAGTGAACGGCTCGACGCGTTCGTTCAACGTCTCGGCGTTCAACCCGACCAGCGGTGCGCTGATCACCGGGTTTCGGGGACAGGATGACGGCGACACCCCCGGCTGCGCTCTGCGCGCGGGGGTCCTCTACATCGGGGGGCATTTCAACGTGGCCGGGTTCAACTGTGAGCCGAATCAGTTGCAGTTCTGCACCACCCGCCATCACGTGGCGGCGCTGGATGCGGCCACGGGGTCGGTGATCAGCTCGTGGAACCCCGGGGCCAACTCCGTCCACGGCCTGCTGGCGATCGCAAACGCCCCCGGCGCGGTTGCCTTCGGCGGCTACTTCACCCGCATAGGTGCCACCAACCGCCAGGGAATCGCGCTCTATCGCTCGCTGCCGCCGGCTCCCTGAGCAATCATCCCTCGTTCAGCGCCCGGAAGAAGTCCAGGCCGTTCCAGTTGAACCTCTGCATGCGGTCTTCGAGTTCGAGGTCGAAGCTGAAGTACTCCGGGATGGGCCCGAGTGCGTCTCGCCCCCGGAACCGGTGCTGCCCGATCTCGTCAAACCGCTCGATACCGATATCGAGCAGCCGGGGAGCGAGTGCGCCGTCCACTCGCACCATCCTCGCGGCCGGCGACCAGGGGTTGTGTGACCGGTAGAGCCCGCAGTAAAGGTCGGCGGCTTCCTCGGCCGCGGGTGGCGGGGTGGCCGGCTTGGGCGGGGCGGGATCGGGCAGCACTCGCCCGTCATGACGGGCCCGCAGCAGCGCCATCGCGTACTCGCAGATCGGGATCGCTCCTTCTGGCCCGTTGACCAGCACGAACGCCCCGACTCCGCGGCCGACGTCGGCGATCATCATCGCGTGCTGTCCCACCATCCCGCCGGAGTGCGACAGCTCGCGGGTGCCTTCGGCAACCTCGACGCCGAGGCCGTAGCCGTAGGGCTGCCCCTCCTCGTCCGGCTCGGTGCGCTCGACCATCAGCGCGAACGCGTCGCTGGACACCACGCCGTCGGCCTTGCCTGCCAGCAGCAGCCGGACGAACCGGGTCATGTCCTCGGCGGTCGCCACCACCGAGCCATCGGCGGATTCACTCACGATGAACGGCGCCACAGCCAGCGGATCACCCGATACCCACAGCCTTTCGGGCTCGAGCGGCAGGTGGCCGTCCGGCAGGGACGGGCGCAGCGCATGGGAGATCACCGCCGAGGCGGAGGTCATGCCCAACGGCCGCAGCACGCGCTGCTCGACCGCCTCGGCCACCGTCTGGCCGGTGACCGCCTCGATCACGAGCCCGAGCGTGCAGTAGCCGTTGTTGGAGTACCACATCCGGTCACCCGGCTTCCAGCATGGCTCCATGCCGGCGAGCAGCGCAATCGGCGCGCGTGAGGGCGGCCCGGGCTCGGTGCCGATGGGAAGGCCGGCGGTGTGGGTCAGCAGGTGGTGCAGCGTCACCGCACCCGGATCACCGAACCGAAACCATGGCAGGTACCGCTCGACCGGGGCATCCAACTCGAGCAGCCCCTGCTCCACCAATCCCACCAGGCAGACCGCGGTGATCGACTTGTGGATCGACCCGATCTGGCCGCGGATGTCGGGTGTCCACGGCTGCCCCGCCCGGGCCTCGCCGTAGGCTCGCACCAGAGTCGGCCGGTCGCGGTCGGTCAGCGCCAGTGACACGCCGGGAGTGTCACCGGCGGCGATTCGTTGCAGTACATAGGCCTCGAGGGCGTGCTCGAGCGGGTCGCTCACACTTCCACGACGATGGGCAGCACCATCGGCCGCTTGCCGGTAAGCCTGGAGACCATCTCGGCCAACGCGTCGTGCAGCTGCTGCTGAACGAGATGCACCTCGGTGGTGCGATGTTCCTGGCACTCCTGCAGCACCCGGTCGACCGCCAGCCGGGCCTGCTCCACCAGCAAGTCGTCGTCCTCGTCGGGCGCTGCCAAACCGCGCAGGATCACCTCCGGCGGGGCGATGATCTCGGCATTCTCGGCCGAGATGGTCGCGACCACGATCACGACGCCGTCGCTGGCCAGATGACGGCGGTCGCGCAGCACCACATCCTGCGGGTCGCCCATGTTGAACCCGTCCACAAGCACGATGCCGGTCTCGACCTGACCTTCGACCGACAGCCCGTCGGCGTCCAGCTCCAGCACCGAGCCGTTGTCGGCGATCCGCACGGCGTGGGCCGGCACTCCAGCCTCCTCGGCGATACGGGCGTGCGCCTGCAACATGCGGTACTCGCCGTGAACCGGCATGAAGCTGCGCGGCTTGACCGTCTCGATCATCGTCCGCAGATCCGCGGCAGAGGCGTGACCGGAGACGTTCACGTAGTCGGAGCCGTCTGTGAGCACCCGCGCGCCCTGACGGCACAGCCGATTGATCGTCTCGTTGACCTTGCCCTCGTTTCCGGGGATCGCGCGGGCCGAGATCACCACCGTGTCTGTGGAGTGCACCTGAACCGACTGGTGGGTGCCGCCCGCGATCCGGGTCAACGCCGACATCGGCTCGCCCTGGCTGCCGGTGCAGATGATCACGATCTGGTGATGCATGAACTCGTCCAGGCGGCGGGGCTTGATGATCACATCGTCGGCAACCTCGGTGTAGCCCAGGTTGCGGGCGATGTTGAAGTTGCGGTTCATCGAGCGTCCGACGATTGCGACCACCCTGCCGTTGGCGGTGGCGGCGTCCACCACCTGCTGGAGACGATGGATGTGTGACGAGAAGGTGGTGATGATCACCCGCCCCGGCGCGTTGCGGATGATCTCGCGCAGCGACGCGCCCACCGTCCGTTCAGAGGCGGTCGCCCCCGGCACCTCGGCGTTGGTGGAGTCGGCCATCAGCAGTGCGACGCCGGCGTCACCGAGTGCACCCAGCCGCCCCAGCTCGGTCGGCCTGTCGTCGATCGGGGTCGGGTCGAGCTTGAAGTCGCCGGTGTGCACGATCGCGCCGAACTCGGTGTGAAATGCGACTGCAACCGCGTCGGGCACTGAGTGTGTGACCCGCATGAACTCCATCGTGAACGGTCCCACCTGCACAGTGCCGCCCTCAGGTTTGATCTCGACCAGGTCGACGTGCGGCGACAGGCCGTGCTCATCCAGCTTCGATTTCACGAGGCCCAGGGTCAGGCGAGTGCCCCAAACCTCGGCGGCGGTGCCGATCTCGCGCAGCAGGTACGGGAGCGCGCCGATGTGATCCTCGTGCCCGTGGGTGAGCACGATCGCGTCCAACTTGTCCACCCGCTCGGCCACGTAGCTGAAGTCGGGCAGCACGATGTCGATCCCGAGCATGTCGTCTCGGGGGAAGGTCAGGCCCGTGTCCAGCAGCACCATGCGGTCGCGGTACTCGAACACCGTCATGTTCTTGCCAACCTCGCCCAACCCGCCCAGCGGGATGATCCGCACCGGATCTGGCGCCATCAGGTCGTGGCCGCCGGTAACAAGCCCATGCTCCCAAGCGCGCGGGTTACCTCGGCGGCCTCGTCCTCGGACACCTCGATCAACGGCAGCCTGAGCCCGCCGACGTCGTGGCCGAGCAGGTTCAGGGCGTACTTGAGGGGGATCGGATTGGTCGTCACGGCGAGCGCATCGTAGAGCGGCTGCAGCGATCGGTCGATCACACGTGCGCCGTCGACATCTCCGGCATGGGCCAACTCGATCATCCGCCGGATCTGGGGACCGGCGATGTGGGACGCCACGCAGATGCCGCCGATCGCGCCGATCTCGGTGAACGGCACGACCAGATCGTCGTTCCCGGCGTACAGGGCCAGGTCGGTCTCGGCCAGGATCCGCTGCGCCTGATCGAGGTCGGGGGTGGCCTGCTTGACCGCCGCCACATTGGGAATCCGGGCGATTTCGATCAACAGGTCGGGCTCGAGATTGACCACCACCCGCTGCGGGATGTTGTAGATGATCACCGGCCGCCCGTCGGCAGCCTCGGCGATCTCCGTGAAATGCGCCAGGATTCCCGCGGGCGGCGGCTTGGAGTAGTAGGGCGTGACCGCCATCACCGCATCCACCCCGGTGGCCAGCACCGATCGCGTCAGCGCAACCGAGTGATGAGTGTCGTAGCTGCCGGTGTTGGCGACCACCGTCGCCGCCCCACCGATCTCGCTCACGATCGTCTCCAACAGGTCGAGCTTCTCTCTGTCAGAGACGGTCGGCCCTTCGCCGGTGGTGCCGCACACGACCACGCCGTCGGAGCCGTTGTCGACCAGGAAGCGAGCCAGTCTCCGAGCGCATCCGTGATCGATCGATCCGTCGCTGCCAAACGGCGTGACCATCGCGGTCAGCAGTGCTCCCAGGCCCGTATTCACCCGGTCATTCTAGTTCGTCGATCGGCGATGCTCATCCCACGGTGCCATTACAGCACCGCTTCCAGGCCGATGGTGAGTCCCGGTTCGAGCGTGGCGATGCTGCGCACCGCCAGCAACACCCCGGGCACGAACGCCGCGCGGGAGGTGGTGTCGTGGCGGATCGTGAGCGTCTCCCCCGTTGATCCGAAGATCACCTCTTGGTGGGCGATGAGCCCTGGCAGCCGGACGCTGGAGATGGGAACGTCCCCGCCCATGCGGGCGGCGGTTGTGAGAGCGCGTGCCTGACGGCGCATCGCGCTTGGTGTCGGTGTGCAGTTCGATGATGTGGGCATCTGGGCATCAACTCGTGGGCCTGTTCTGCCATGCGCATCATCAGCACCGCACCGATCGCGAAGTTGGGGGCATACAGGATCCTGACCCCTGCGGCGCGCGCGGCGGCGTCGACCTCCGCCTGGGCGGCGATCGCCAGCCCGGTGGTGCCGAGTACCAGCGAGACGCCGGCGGCGGTGGCCAGCGCACAGGCCTCGGCGGCGGCCTCCGGCACCGTGAAGTCGATCGCCACGTCACACTCGGCGGCGGCCAGTGCGTCGGCCAGCGTGACGCCCAGGGTCGGAGAGCTCGTGGCCACCAGCTCCAGATCCGGCGCTGCTTCGATGGCCGGCTGCAGCGCTGTTCCGACCTGGCCGGTCGCACCCGAGAGGATCACCCGCGTCACCGCGCACCCTCCGTTTGGGACACGGACAGGACGTTGCCGGAGGGGTCATGAAACCACGCCACCCGCGCGCCGCTGGGAGCGTCCCACACGCCGGACTCGTCCTGGGGCATGCCGGGATAGTGGAGTGCCTGAACGCCCGCCGCCGACAGCTTGGACACAGCCTCGGTGGCATCGGCGACAGCCCATCCAAGCACCGTGTGAGGAGCCGGCTCGAGCCGGTCGACCAGCGTCACCCGCAGCTGGGTGCCGTTGGCGTCGAACACCCGCGCAATCGGCGACCTGTCAACCAGGGGCAGTCCCAGCGTCTCCCCATAGAACTCTTCGGCCTGCTCGAGGTCGGTGGTCGCGACGAACGCAACCAGAGGTGTGTGTGCCAGCATCGCCGGGGAGCCTATCGGCTCGCGGCTCAGCTGACGAACTCGAGGTCGAGAGCGGCCACCGCTTCGTCGAAGCGCTCGCGGCTGGGTCCGATACCGGCGATCGAGAGCCGCGACGGGTCGAACAGCTGCCGGGCCAGCGCCGCGATCGCGTCGGGCTCGACCGCGTCGATCTCGGCGCACACCCGGTCCAGCGACAGCAGCTCGGTGTCGGTGAGCACCGACTTGCCCAGCCGGCCGGCGCGATTCGAGGTCGATTCCATGCCCAGCATGATGCGGCCTTTGAGGTTCTCCTTGGCGCGGGTCAGCTCGATCGGGCCGATATCCCCCCCGCCGAGCCGCCGCAGCTGGTCGTCGATCACCCGCAGGCACTCGGCCAGGTTGTCCTCACGGGTGCCCACGTAGATCCCCACCATGCCGGTGTCGGCGTACTGGGACGTGAAGGAGTACACCGAGTAGGCCATTCCGCGCTGCTCGCGAATCTGCTGGAACAGCCGCGACGAAGCCGAGCCGCCCAGGATCGAGTCGAGCAGCGACTCGACGAACCGCCGGCGGTCGGATCGGGGCAGGCCGACTCCACCCAGGCAGACGTGGAACTGCTCCTGCTCGCGCTGCTGGAACACCAGTCGCGGCTTGGAATCGGCGATCCACGGCGAGCGCACCCCGACGGTCGGATCGGGCATCCTCGAGAGCGGCGCGAACCGCGTCTGGATGGCGTGCACCAGCGGTTCGTGCTCGAGATTGCCGGCGGCCGCCACGACGATGTTGGGGCCGACATAGCGAGACTCGTGGTAGGCGCGAACCGCGGCCGGCGGGACGCTCGACACCACCTCGGCAGCCCCGATCACCGGCAGCCCCAGAGGGTGGTCGGCGAACACGGCCCGCGCGATCAGGTCGTGCACCATGTCCTGTGCGGCGTCCTCGTACATCGCGATCTCCTCCAGCACCACCTCGCGCTCGGAGGCCATGTCGGCCGGGTCGAACGTGGGCGCCAGCAGCATGTCGCACATCACGTCCAGCGCCTGCTCCAGATGCGCGTCCAGGATGCGAGCGTGCAGCACCGTGAACTCCTTGCCGGTGGCCGCATTCAGCTCGGCACCGAGGCCGTCGAAGATCTCGGCGATCTCGACCGCCGAGTACCGGGACGAGCCCTTGAACAGCATGTGCTCGATGAAGTGCGAGATTCCGGCTTGGTTGCCGGTCTCATCTCGCGACCCGGCGCCGATCCAGATGCCGATGGAGATCGATCGGACGCTGGCCACACGCTCGGAGACGATGCGCTCGCCGCCGTCGAGCGTTGTGACTGTATAGCGCTGCATGCCCGGCGCATGCTACCAACGAAGGGTGGGGATCTCGTCCCCCAGAAGGGGTAGAGGCGGCCGGGGCGGCTAGCGGCGTTTGCTGAGAGCCAGGGAGCGTTCGAACCGCTGGGTGGCACCCTCGTCGAGGTGCATCACCACCGGGCCGTGCATGATCAGGTCGGCCGGTGCCCGTTCCTTCAGCAGGTCGGGCATGAACCGCTCCGCCAGCCATTCACGGCCGTAGGCGACCGATGCGCGAACCCGCATCCGGACGAGGCCGTCCTCGAGCTTCTCGGTCTCCTCGACCCACGGAGCGATCACGAACTGGGTGGCGCCTTTGGGCACGATCGAGGCCACCTCTTCGATCAGCGCCCGGCCCTTGTCGGCATCGGAGACGTACATCTCCAACGCCACCTCACGGGCGCCGGTGGGCCGCACCCGGGTGGCGTAGATGGCCGAATTGTTGACCCGGATCACCTCGCCGGTCACGGTCCGCAGGCGGGTCGAGCGCAGCCCCACCTCCTCCACGATCCCCTCCAGCGACCACGGTTCGATGGTGATGTTGTCGCCCACCGCAAACCAGCCTTCGAAGAACATGAAGCATCCCGCCAGGATGTCCGTCAGGAATCGCTGGCCGGAGAAGGCGATCAAGAGCACGATCAGCGATGCGCCGGCGACCGTGGTGACCCGCCCGGCACCGGGTATCTGCGCCAGTGCGTAGAACAGCGCGATCCCGAACACCGTGTAGCGCAGCGTGGTGCGCAGCAGCGAGATCGCAGTCTCTCGGCGCTGCAGCCCCCGGAAGACGCCGGTGTCGGCCTCGTCGCGGTTGAGATGCTTGCGCTCGTTGCGACGGACGATCCAGGTGGCCAGCCGATTCGACCACCGTGCGACCAGCCACGCCACGAGGAACGCGAGCACCACCAACAGCAGCGTCTTCCACGGATCCGAGATCAGATTGTGGGGAACGTCGTTCCCTTTGGCGGCCCAGATCAGCACGATCGACAGTATCGCCGCTGCGTGCATAAAAGGTGCCAGGCACCTTTTATGCATGGGGGCGGCTGGGCCGCCCCCATGCAGAGACGACTGTTAGCGGCGACCGCCGCGGTCGCGACCTCGGTCCCGGCCACCGCCGCCACGGGGCCGCTCCTCACGCGGCTCCGGAGCCGGCGTGGATGCCGCCACCTCGATCAGCTGCTCCGGCGTGATCTCGCTCTCGCCGTCCAGCTTGGCGACCAGCGTCAGGCCGATGCGGCCGCGGTCCTTGTCGACCTCGACCACCTGGACACGAACCACGTCTCCGCGGTCCATCACCTGGGCGGCCGACTGCAGCCGATTGCCCTTGGGCAGGATGCGGCTGACATGCAGCAGTCCGTCGACACCCTTGCGCAGCTCGATGAAGGCGCCGAAGTCGGCGATCTTCACCACCTTGCCGGTGTACTCGTCCCCCACCTCGACGTCCTTGCACATCGCGTCGATGGTGTTGCGAGCCTCCTCGGCCAGCTCACCGTTGGCACCGTAGATGCGAATGGTGCCGTCTTCCTCGATGTCGATCTGCACCTCGTAGTCGGCCTCGAGCCCGCGAATCGTCTCGCCGCCCTTGCCGATCACCATGCCGATGTAGTCCGGCGGTACCTTGGTCGAGATGATCCGCGGCGCGTGTGCCGCAACCTGCTCGCGAGGCGCTGACAGCGCCTCGCTCATCTTGCCGAGGATCACCAGCCGAGCGTCCCGGGCCTGGGTCAGCGCGTTTCGCAGGATCTCGGTGGTGACACCGGTGATCTTGATGTCCATCTGCAGCGCGGTGACGCCCTGCTCGGTGCCGGCGACCTTGAAGTCCATGTCACCGAGATGGTCCTCGGCGCCCTGGATGTCGGTCAGGATGACGTAGTCGTCACCTTCCTTGATCAGGCCCATCGCGATACCCGCAACCGGCGCCTTGATCGGCACGCCGGCGTCCATCAGCGACAGCGTCGAACCGCACACTGACGCCATCGACGACGATCCGTTCGACTCGAGAATCTCCGACACCAGTCGCAGCGTGTACGGGAAGTCCTCCTGGCTGGGGATGACCGGCACCAGGGCGCGCTCGGCGAGCGCTCCGTGACCGATGTCGCGGCGCTTGGGGCCGCGCATGAACCCGGTCTCCCCCACCGAGTACGGCGGGAAGTTGTAGTGGTGGATGTAGCGCTTGGTGTCGTCCAGCGACAGATCGTCGATGCGCTGCTCCTCCTTGCCCGTGCCCAGCGTGCAGAGCGTCAGCGCCTGCGTCTGGCCGCGGGTGAAGAGCCCTGAGCCGTGCGTTCGGGGCATCACTCCGACCGAGGCATGAATCGCACGCAGCTCTGTCTCGGAGCGTCCATCCGGCCGTCGCTTGTCGACGGCGATCTTGGTGCGGACGGTCTCCTTGTAGAGCTTGTCCACAGCCCCTGCAACCGCCGACCGCGCGGCCGGGTCGAGCGTGGTGGCGCCAGAGGCGTCAGGCTCGGTGCGTGCCGGGAACGGCAGGTCGATGCCGGCGACGATGTCGTCCAGCAGCGCGGCCCGCTTGGCCGACTTGAGCTCCTTGGAGTCCTGCTCTGCGTCGGTGAGCGCCTTCACGGCATCGCCGTATTGCGCCTTGACGGCCGGATACACGGCCTGCTCCCGGGCCTCGACGACCAGTTCGGCGAATGCGAACTGGGCGCGCTGGCGCTGAAGCAGATCGGCCTCGGTCGAGCTGCCGCTCACCTCGGGCGTCGCGTCCTTCAGGATCGCGTCGGCGGTCGGCTGCAGCGCGGCCAGCCCGCCACCGGCGATTGCGGCCTGAAGCGCCTGGCCATGCGCCTGGCGGAGGGATTCGGTGACAGCGCCGTCGGCCCACTTGGGCTGGCCGGCCTTGGATGCAAGGTCGATCTGCACCTGGCACAGCTTCTTGATCTCGGTGTGCGCGATCTCCAGCGCCGTGATGAGATCCTCTTCGCCGATCTCCTGCGCGCCGGCTTCGACCATGGTGATCGCCTCGGGCGTACCGCACACGATCAGGTCGAGGCTGGACTGCTTCAGCTCGGGCAGGGTCGGGTTGACCACCAGCTCACCGTCGAGACGGCCGATCCGCACCGCTCCGACCGGGCCCAGGAAGGGCATCGGCGAGAGCATCAGCGCGGCCGACGCGCCGTTGATGGCGAGCAGGTCGTGCCCGTTCACCATGTCGGTCGAGAACGTGGTGATGATCAGCTGCACCTCGTTCTTGTAGCCCTTCGGCCACAGCGGCCGGATGGGCCGGTCGACCATGCGTGCGTTCAGGATCGCCTTCTCGCCGGCGCGTCCCTCACGCTTGAAAAATCCGCCGGGAATCTTGCCGGCGGCGTACATCTTCTCTTCGACGTCGACCGTCAGCGGGAAGAAATCGGCTCCCTCACGTCCCTCGGTGCGTCCCACCGCGGTGGCGAGTACCACCGTATCTCCCTGCTGCACGAGCACCGCGCCATGCGCCTGCTTGGCCACGGCTCCGGTCTCGAAGCTGATCTCCTTGTTGCCGATAGTGGCGGCAACACGAGTCGCTCCCGGTTCGACTGCAATACTCATTCTCTGTCTCCTCCGGCCCCTCCATCTCGGGGGCCATCCTCCGTGAATCGGCTGCGCCCTAGCGGCGCAGGCCGAGTTCCTTGATGAGGGCGCGATAGCCCTCCAGGTCGTGCCTCTGCATATATGTCAGAAGCCTGCGGCGACGGCCGACCATCTTGAGCAGGCCGCGTCGCGAGTGATGATCGTGCGGGTGGGTCTGCATGTGCTCGGTCAGCTCGGTAATCCGCTGGGTGAGCAATGCCACCTGCACCTTGGTTGAGCCGGTGTCCTGCTGATTTGCCCCATACTTGGCAATCAGCTCGCTCTTCTGCTCCTGGGTAAGCGGCATCGCCTACCACCTCCTTGCCGGTTGTCATCAAGTCGCCGACATCCCAGAACCGCGCCGGCAAGAGGCGCAAATCCGCGATGTGGCCGCTCAGCAGGGTAGCAGGGGCTTGCGTCCACCGCCGCAACGGATACGCTTTCGAGGTTCCCTAGCGAGGGTGTGAACGTGAGCATTGCAGTCGTGACCGGCGGCGCCGGCTTTCTCGGGTCGCATTTCTGTGAATATCTGCTGGAGCGCGATTGGCGGGTGCTCTGCCTGGACAATCTCGACACCGGGACACTCGAGAACATCGAGGATCTGCGCGGCGAAAACTTCGAGTTTCGCTACCACAACTGCGTCGACTACATCTCGGTGGACGGCCCGGTGGACGCCGTCTTCCATCTCGCCAGCCCGGCCAGCCCGGTGGATTACCTGCGACTTCCGCTGGCAACGCTCAAGGTTGGGTCATACGGCACCCACAACGCGCTGGGACTGGCGAAGTTCAAGCGCGCCCGGTTCCTGTTGACCTCCACCTCCGAGGTGTACGGCGACCCCGAGATCCATCCTCAGCGGGAGGAGTACTGGGGCAACGTCAACCCTGTGGGGCCGCGCGGCGTGTACGACGAGGCCAAGCGCTATGCCGAGGCGCTGACGATGGCCTACCACCGGCAGCAGGGCGTGGATACGCACATCGCCAGGATCTTCAACACCTACGGACCCCGGATGCGCGCCAACGACGGTCGTGCGATTCCCACATTCCTGCGCCAGGCGATGGAGGGGAAGCCGCTGACCGTGTTCGGGGACGGCAGCCAGACTCGCTCGTTCTGCTACGTGGACGATCTGATCGAGGGGCTGTTCCGGCTGACCATGAGCAGCGAGCACATGCCGGTGAACATCGGAAACCCGAACGAGATGACGCTGCTGGAGCTGGCCGAGCGTGTGATCGCACTGACCGGCGCCGACTCTAAGGTGGTGTTCGAGGGCCTCCCGGTCGACGACCCCAAGGTGCGGCAGCCCGACATCACCAAGGCCAGGCAGCTGCTGGACTGGGAGCCCCGGGTGACGCTTGACGACGGCCTGCGCCGCACCATCGAGAGTCTGGGTCACACCCCCGCCCCGGTATCCGGCTAGCCGGGACGCTCACCCGAGCAGCGATCGCGTCTGCTCGACGTCACGGCCGAGCTGGTCGACCAGCGCCTCGACACCGTCGAATCGCTGCTCGTCGCGCAGCCGGTGGAGGAACTCCAGGTTGATCGGCGAGCCGTACACCTCGCTGTCGAAATCGAGCAGATACGCCTCCACCCGAACCGCATCGCGGGCGTCGGTGAAGGTCGGGTTGTAGCCGACGCTGATGGCGGCAACGTGAGACCCGTCCAGCAGATGCGCGCGCCCGGCGTAGATTCCCCGGCCGGGAATCACCGACTGTGGAGCCGACATCACGTTGGCGGTGGGAAACCCGATCTCGCGCCCCCGCTTGTCGCCGTGCACGACCTCACCGTCGAGCCAGGGCGGGCGGCCCAGCAAGCGCTCGGCGCCGTGCACGTCACCGGCCTCGACCAGCCGGCGGATGCGGGACGACGAGACCGGCTCACCGTCGATTTCGAGCAGTGGCATGACCGTGACGTCGAAGCCCAGCTCTTCGCCAGAGGCGGCCAGCTGTTCGGTGGTGCCGGCGGCGCGGTGTCCGTAGCGAAAGTTCTGTCCGACCGTAACCGCCTCGGCGCCCAGTCGCCGCTGCAGAACGTCGCGGGCGAACGAGTCGGCGGAGACCCGCGACAGTTCGGCGGTGAACGGCACCACGATCACCTCATCCGGCCGGATTTCGCCGGCAAGCTCGATCCTTCGGGCCAGCGTGGCCAGCTCTGGCGGCGCCAGCTCGGGGCGAATCACCGCCATCGGGTGCGGATGGAAGGTTACGACCGCCGATCGCAGCTCGCGGGACTCGGCGGAGCAGATTGCGGCTTCGATCACGGCCCGGTGGCCGAGATGCACGCCGTCAAACGTGCCGATCGCCAGCGACCGCCGCGCCGGTGGCGCGAGGTCGTGGCTCATGTAGATGTCCGTCACGCCAGCACCACGACCGGATGGAGCAGCCCGTCACGCGACTCGGCCACGGCCACCAGCCGGCCGTCGTGTGACAGCCGCGTGAACTCTGACGCCGTCCCCGGAGGCGGTTCGATGGTGCGGCCGTGGATGACCAGATCCCGCTCGTCTGCCGACATGCGGCGATCGGGCAGATGCGACAGCGTCTCCAGCGGTGTTCGAAACCACGGCCCGAGCGGGTCTGCGCTGATCTGCTCGGGTGTTCCGGCGTCGGCAACGTCCCAAGGGCCGATCGCGACCCGGCGGAGAGTGAGGCAGTAGCCGCCGGTTCCGGCGGCGTCGCCGATGTCGGCAGCGATCTGGCGCACGTAGGTGCCCTTGGAGCAGATCACGTCGATCTCCGCACGCTGCAGCTGCGAGTCAAAGCCGGTCACGTCCAGACGGGAGATGTGGACGTTGCGCGGCGGTGCCACGGCGGTCTCACCGCGTCGCATGCGGGCATACGAGCGCTGTCCGTCGATCTTGACGGCCGATGCCGCGGGCACCTGCTGAAGGATGTCGCCGACCAGCGCCGCCGCCGCCGCTCGCACCGGTTCGGCGTCGGTGGACTCCCCCGTCTGCTCGATGCTGCCTTCGGGGTCGAGGGTGGTCGAGCGCGCGCCGAACTGGATCACCGCCCTGTAGCGCTTGTCCATGTCGGTCAGAAACCGCGCCAGACGGGTGGCGCGACCTGTCACCACCATCAGGAGGCCGGTCGCGAACGGGTCGAGGGTGCCGGTGTGGCCGGTCTTCGAGCCGAGTGCGGGACGGAGTTGCCGCAGGACTGCGAAGGACGAGGGCCCTGCGGGCTTGTCCACGAGGAACATGCCGCTGGGGCTGCTCATGCTCAGGCCGCTGGTGCTGCCAGCTGGTCCGACACCTCGGCCACGATGAACGCGCGGATCTCATCGATGGTGCCTTCGTGAGAGAAGCCGGCAGCCTGCTTGTGGCCGCCGCCGCGGGACTTGCGCGCGATCACCGACACGTCGATACCGCCGCGGGATCGCAGCGACACGCGGTTGGCCGTCACCGATCCGTCGGCCAGCGGTACCTGCTCGCGGATCACCGCCGCCACCTCCACGCCTTCGATGGCGCGCAGGGTGTCGATCAGACCTTCGGTGGTGGCCTCGTCTCCGGCCACCGAGGCCAGCTCCTCCCGGGTGACGTGCGAGATCACAAGTTGCCCGTTCTGATACATCTCGGCGTTTGCGATCACGCGGCCGAGCAGCATCAGCTTGCCGAACGGCACCCGCTCGAACACCAGCTCGAACACCTTGTGCACGTTGGCGCCGGCTTCCACCAGGCGCGCGGCCAGCCGCAACGCGGTGGGACTGGTGGTGCGGTACTGAAACCGCCCGGTGTCGGTCACCAGGCCGACATACAGCGCTTCGGCGATCTTGGGGGTGAGCTCGACACCCATGCCGTCGAACACCCGGGCCAGCAGTTCGGCCGTGGACGATGCGGTGCCATCCACCAGGTTGACGTTCCCAAACCGGCTGTTGTCATGGTGATGGTCGACGTCGATGACCAGCTCGGCCGCCCCCAGGATCTCGGCGTAGCCGGGGCCGATGCGACTCTCGTTGCCGCAGTCGACGGCCAGCACCGTCCACCCCTCCACCGAGGCCGGGTCGATCTCGCGCTCCAACCCCTTGGTCTCGAGGAAGCTGACCTCGTGTGGAATCGTCGAGTCGGCGTGAATGTAGGTGCGCACCTGAGTGCCGCGGTTGCGCAGCGCCGAGGCGGCGGCGGACATCGAGCCGACGGCGTCGCCGTCGGGATTCTCGTGGGTTGCGATCAGCACGCGGTCAGCCGCCGCGAGTGCGGCGACCACTTGATCGAGGTCGTTCTGGAGACTGGGATCCGTCATTGAAGGTCTTCGGCCGCGGGACGCTCCTGCTCCAGGAGGTCGTTCAGTCGCAACGCGCGGTCGAGGGTCTCATCATAGTGGAAGGTCAGCAGCGGAGTGCGCCTGAACCGAAGCTCCCGGGCGATCCGAGATTGCAGGACGCCGTGGGCGCGCTCCAGCGACCGCAGCGACCGCTCACGCTTGCGGTCGTTCCCCAGCACGCTGACGTAGACGGCTGCCTCAGCCAGGTCGGAGGTGGCCCGTACGCCGGTCACGGTGACGAACCCGATTCCCGGATCGCCGAGCGCCTCGATCCCGTCGGCCAGCACCTCCCTCAGAGCTTCGTTGACTCGTCGCATACGCTCAGTTGGCGGTCGGCTCACAAATCCTCCTCGACCGACAGCAGGCTGCGAGTGCACCCGATCAGGTCGTAGTCCTGACTCGAAAGGTACCGCTCGGCCTCGTCCAGGGCGCGCACCGCCTCACTCGACTCGCGCCGGACGACCACCAGGGTCAACCGAGCCCGCTGCCACAGATCGTGAAAGTCGACCTCGGCGACGGACGCTCCCAGCTGCCGCTCCAGCTGGGCCTTGGTGTGCCGGAGGTGGCTGCGTTTGCCTTTCAGCGAGTGGGATTCGGGGAAGTGGAGATCGAACGTCAACACGCCGAGATACCCGCTGGCCATACGATAAAGCCTACCGGCGACCGCGGGACGCCACGACGAGAGGCAGCGAATTGAGCGAGGTATCCGACTTCGGCGAGTTGGTGCTGGTCGTGTCGGCCGCGTTGCTGCTCGCGCTGCTGTGCAGCCGCCTCTCCAGCGGGCTGCGGGTGCCTGCGGCGGCGCTGCTCTTGCTCGGCGCGGCGGTGGCGTCGGATATCGCTCCCAGGCTGGGAACGGTCGTGTCCATCCACGACGTGACGCGGATCGGGGTGGTCGCCCTGATCGTGATCCTGTTCGACGGCGGCATGGACCTCGGCTGGCGGTCGGTGCGCGGCTCGATCGGACCGGTGCTCGGTCTCGGCATCGTGGGCACGTTCGCGACGGCGGGAATCACGGCGGCCGCCGCGCACTACCTGCTGGGCCTCGACTGGGTGCCTGCCGCGGTGATCGGCACCGCGCTCTCGCCGACCGACCCGGCGGTGATGTTCTCGGTGCTCGGCGATCACGCTCCCAGGGGCCGTGTCACCACCATCCTGGCGGCGGAGTCGGGAGCCAACGACCCGGTCGGTATCGCACTCATGATCGGCGTGCTGAGCGCCGTCTCACATCCCGGGCACTCCCATTGGAACGTGGCCGCGGATGTCGGCTGGCAGATGCTGATCGGGGTGGTCGTGGGTGGCCTGGGCGCGGTGCTCACGACCAGGGTGCTGACGCGTCTGGTGCGGCCTGCGGGAGCGCTCGATCCGATCACCGCGCTGGCCGCTGCCGGAGTGATCTACGGCGTGGCGGCGGTGCTGGACGGGTCGGGGTTCCTGGCGGTGTTCGTGGCCGGGCTGTTGCTCGGCGACACCACCGTCGACGAGGACGGATCGGTGCGTGCGTTCCATTCGCAGCTGGCATCGGTGGCGGAGCTGGTGGTGTTCGTCGGGCTGGGGCTGACCGTCTCGCTGGGGACGCTCAACCTGGGAACGGTGCTCACCGACGGCTTGGTGCTGGCGGCGATCCTGATCCTGGTCGCGCGGCCGGCGGCGGTGGCGGCGTTGTTGTGGCCGGCCAAGCTCAGGCGGGGCGAGAAGGTCTTCATCGGCTGGCTGGGGCTGCGCGGTGCCGTACCGATCCTGCTGGCGGCGTTCGCCGTGGACGAGCACGTGCAGCAGGCGCACACCGTCTACGGCATCGTGTTCATCGTCGTGACCGTGTCGGTGCTGATCCAGGGATCGCTGATCCGTGCCGTCGCCCAGCGGGCCGGAGTGGACCTCGGCCCAACCTCCGATCACGCCTGACGCGCAACCTCTTTGATCGAGTAGGCCTCGAGCACGTCGCCCTCTTTGATGTCGTCGAAGTTCTCGAGTGTAAGCCCGCATTCGAACCCTTGAGCGACCTCACGGGCATCGTCAGAGAACCGTTTGAGGGTCTCGATACGTCCGTCGTGGACGATCGCACCGTCGCGCACGATCCGCACCTGAGCGCCTCGCTGGATCACGCCCTGGGTGACCATGCAGCCTGCGATGGTGCCGACCTTCGACGCCTTGAACGTCTGCCGCACCTCGGCCTCGCCCATGACCTCTTCCACCTTCTCGGGCGAGAGCATCCCGATCAGCGCCTGCTGGATGTCCTCGGTCAGCTTGTAGATCACGCGGTAGGTGCGGATGTCGACGCCCTCGCGCTCGGCCAGTGCCTTGGCGTCGGCGTTCGGGCGGACGTTGAATCCGATCACGATCGCGTTCGACGCCGCTGCCAGGTTCACATCCGATGCCACGATGCCGCCGACACCGGAGTGGATTACGTTGACGGTGACCTCGTCGTGCTGGATCTTGCCCAGCTCGTCGATGGCGGCCTCCACCGAGCCCTGCACGTCGGCCTTGATCACCAGGTTGAGCTCCTGCACAGCGCCTTCCTGCACAGCGCTGAAGAGATCCTCGAGACTGACGGACTTGGAGCGCCGGGCGAGCATCTCGGTGCGCAGCCGCTGGGCCCGCTGTTGCGCCATCTGGCGCGCGACCCGCTCGTTGTCGACCACGTGGCAGAACTCTCCCGCCGGCGGCGGACGGTCGAAGCCGAGGATCTCGACCGGGGTTCCCGGGCCGGCGTCTCGCACGCGCTTGCCGCTGTGATCGTTGAGCGCCTTGACCTTGCCCCAGGCGTCGCCGGCGACCACTGCATCCCCCACCCTCAATGTGCCGCGTGACACCAGCAGCGTCGCCACCGGGCCGCGGCCGACGTCGAGCCGCGACTCGATGATCACGCCGGAGGCTTCCGCCTTGGCGTTGGCGTGCAGGTCGAGCACGTCGGCCTGCAGCAGGATCGAATCCAGCAGCTTGTCGAGGTTGGTGCCGTTCTTGGCCGAGACGTCCTCGAAAATCGTGTCCCCGCCCCACTCGGAGGGCTGCAGCCCGTGGGTCGTCAACTCCTGGCGGGCTCGGTCGGGGTTGGCTCCGGCCTTGTCGATCTTGTCGACCGCAACCACGATCGGCACATCCGCTGCGCGGGCGTGGTCGATCGCCTCCACCGTCTGGGGCATCACGCCGTCGTCGGCTGCCACCACCAGTACGGCCACGTCGGTGACCTTGGCGCCGCGGGCGCGCATCGCGGTGAACGCTTCGTGGCCGGGGGTGTCGAGGAAGGTGACCTTGCGGCCGTCGGGGACGTCCACCTGGTAGGCGCCGATGTGCTGGGTGATGCCGCCCGCTTCGGTGGAGACCACCGAAGCCTCGCGAATCGAGTCCAAAAGCGTTGTCTTGCCGTGATCGACGTGACCCATGATCGTGACCACCGGAGGTCGGGGGACGAGATCGGCGGGATCGTCGTCGTAGGTGATCTCCTCGTCGTCCTCGTCGGCGGCGTGCTGGATCGTGATCTCCCGTTCCAGCTCTCCCGCCAGCAGCTCCACGGCGTCGTCGGACAGCGACACGGTCAGCGTCACCATCTCCCCCAGCCCCATCATCACCGTGATGATGCGGGCAGGCGAGATGCCGAGGGCCTCGGCCAGATCCTTGACGGTGATCCCGGATGGGACCTTGACCGGCCCGGTCGGTACCTCGACCTCTTTCTTGGGCTCGGGGCGAGCACTTCGCTCCCGCCGCTGCGGCGGCTTGCGACCTGCCTGGGCGTCGATCACCACGCGGCGCTTGCCCTTCGGCGACGCACCCCGCTGGGGGCGGGGATGGCGGGCCGGCTGACCCGGCTGCTGGGCCGGTGCTGCGCCGGCGGTGGCGTCCTCGGCCGGCGGGGTGGCAGGAGCTTCCGCCGCCGCTGCCTCCGGCGCCGTGGCTGCGGGCGCCTTCTTGGCGGGCGCCTTCTCCTTTGTCGGTGGTCGCTTGGCCATTACCTCAATCCTTCCATTCCAGGGGCTCCGCGCTCAACCTCGAGCAGGCGTTCCAGCCTCCCGTAATCCTTGATCGTTTGCCGCAATCGCCGCCCCAGAGAGCCCTTTGCACGGGCGCGGTCGGCACATTCCTGTCCGGGGCAGAGATAGGTGCCCCGCCCTTCCAAACGTCGATCCACGTCGATCACCACCGAGCCTGCATCGGCTGTCACGCGCCACAACTCGGCCTGGGGCCGGCGGGCACCGCAGCCTGCGCATTGCCGGGTGGGAATGTGTGCGGTCACGACGCCGCCGGCTCTCCCTCCTCCATTGCCGCGAGCTCCCGGTGGGCCGGGATGCCGCAGTAACGGCTTCCTTCGATCGCCTGGTTGGGACAGCGCTTGCCCGATGACGTCACCGCGACGCAGCGGCCGGGGAACTCGTCCTCCTCGCCCTCCGCGCCCGTGTAGGGCGTGTCGCTCTCGTCCGAGTAGTAGTCGGTCTCCGACACGATGTCGATCCGCCAGCCGGTGAGCCGGTGGGCCAGCCGGGCGTTGAGCCCTTCCTTGCCGATCGCGAGCGACAGCTGGTCGTCGGGCACCACCACGGTGGCCTGACGGCCGTCGTCATCGACGTAGACCTCGCGCACCTTGGCCGGTGACAGCGCCTTGGCGACGAACCGGGCGGGCTCGTCGTTCCAGGGGATGATGTCGATCTTCTCTCCGCGGAGCTCCGACACCACCATGCGCACGCGCGATCCCCGTGGTCCCACGCAGGCACCGACGGGATCGACGCCCTGCACCTTGGACTCGACCGCGATCTTCGCTCGATAGCCCGGCTCCCGGGCGACCGCGCGGATGGTCACGAGGTTGTCGGCGATCTCCGGCACCTCCAGCTCGAACAGCTGGCGGATGAGGTCGTCCGAGCGGCGTGACAGCACCACCTGCGGGCCCTTGCCCTCGCTTCGCACCTCGATGATCACGGCCTTGATCCGGCTGCCCTGCTCGTACCGCTCTCCCGGAACCTTCTCCGAGCCTGGCAGGATCGCCTCCATCCGGCCGAGGTCGACGAACGCGTAGCGGGAGTCGTCCTGCTGGACGATGCCGGTCACGATCTCGCCCACGCGGTCGTGGTATTCGTCGTACATCATTGAGCGCTCGGCCTCGTTGATCCGCTGCTTCAGCACCTGCTTGGCGGTCTGGCCCGCGATCCGGCTGAAGTTCGCCGGGGTCACGTCGACCATCACGTCGGGGCTGAAGAACGTCCATTCGATCTCGGGCTCTGGCTCGGCGTGCTCGTCGCTCTGGTGGCCGTCGGCGGTGACCACGTCGGCGGGCGCCAGCGCGAACTCGCGGTGATGCGGATGGGCCTCGAGGTAGGCCTCCCAGGCATCGGGCTGCACCGACCACACCGTGTAGTCGCCGGAATCGCGGTCGATGTCGACGCGCACCGGGTGGCGGGCGTCGGGCATCTTGCGATACGCCGCCTGCAGGGCGTCCTCAATCGCGGGCAGGAGTGTGCCCGGCTCGATGCCCTTCTCCTTCTCCACCAGCTTCACGCCCTCAAGAATCTCTTTGTTCACCGTCGACCTCCCACTGGGTCGTACACCAGGTGGCTGCGCTCGATCTCGGAGTACGCGATGCGTACCGCCGAGCCATCCTGGTCAAGCTCAACATGCGTGTCATCCGCCGCCAGCAGCCGGCCCTTGAACCGGCGCCTGCCCTCCGTGGCCTCCACCAACTCGATTGCGACCGTCTGACCTTGCACCCGCTGGAAATGCGCCGGCCTGGTCAGCGGCCGGTCGAGCCCCGGAGACGAGACTTCGAGTGCAAACTTCTCCCGCACCGTGGCCAGCTCACGACTCACGCGCTGGCACAGCTCGAGGTCGACGCCGCCCTGTTCGCGGTCGATGTAGACGCGCACCACGCCCGAGGACGGGCCTTCTGTGAGCACCACTTCGACCTCCGGCATCTGAGCCGAGAGCGTCCGTTCGATCTCGCGCTGAAGCTGTTCTGCGCTGGTTGCTGCCACTACCCACCACCATCGAGTCGTGGGCGAAAAAAGAGGCGGGTTCACACCCACCTCGTTCACCGCCTCGAAATCTTCTTACGAAACCCGTACTCTAGCAGGCGATGTATGGACACGACACCGGCCGGACCGCGTGCGGGCGCTGATTCAGCGGGTCACCAACGCGGCTGTGGATGCGGGTGGAGAACGGCTTGGGGCGATCGATTGCGGCCTGCTGGTGCTGGTCGCTGCCGGGCCGCACGACGGGCCCAAGGAGGCCGCCTGGATGGCGGGCAAGGTGGCTCGCCTGCGGATCTTC
Organism: uncultured Actinomycetes bacterium; assembly: GCA_963727235.1. Taxonomy (GTDB): domain Bacteria; phylum Actinomycetota; class Thermoleophilia; order Gaiellales; family JAICJC01; genus CAVPTL01. The sequence continues at coordinate 69,307 of CAVSFZ010000022.1, read as the reverse complement.
TCAGACGCCGCCGGCAAGATGAACCTGGCCCTGGCCGACGTCGGCGGATCGGTCTTGTGCGTCTCCCAGTTCACCCTCTACGGCGATACGTCCCGCGGCAACCGGCCGAGCTTCATCGGGGCCGCCCCACCGGAGCTGGGCGAGCAGCTGGTGGACGCATTCGTCCAGGAACTGCGGGCGCTCGGGATCACCGTGGAATGCGGACGGTTCGGCGCCGACATGCAGGTCACGCTCACCAACGACGGCCCGGTCACGATCTGGATCGACTCGGCCGCCCGCGGTGAATAAATGGTGCCAGGCACCTTTTATTCACTCAGGTGGTCGACGGCTTGTTGGTAGTAGTCGACAGAGGGGCGGAGTAGCACCGCCAGCTTGTAGTGCCCCAGTGCCGTCGAGGTGTCCCCCAGTCGCTCGAGGCAGCGCCCCAGGCAGTAGTGGGCATAGTCATTGGCCGGGGCCGACTCGAGGATGAACTCGAACTCGGCGGCCGCCTCGTGGTAGCGGCGGATGCGGATGTAGGCCACACCCAGGGCCTCGCGGATCGAGGCCTTGTCCGGCTCACGCCGCCGAGCCTTCTCCAGGGGCACGGTGGCCTGGGCGGGGTGGCCGTCGGCGAGGAGCCGACGGCCCTGCTGAAACAGCTCGTAGGTGTCTTCCAAACGGCTAGTCCAGGCTTGTGATCTGGGCAAGTGCGGAGCGCATCCGCAGCGCGCCGGTGAATCGGTCTCGCAGCGACAGCTGCCTGCGGATCCGGCGCTTGATCGTCCGCAGCTCCCCGCGGAGCTCCCGGCCCGCCGGCTCGGCGTCCCGCACAGGTGCGTACCGGGCACGGCTGGCACTGGCGGCGAACTCCGAGGCATCCACTCCGAACACGTTCTTGATCTCACCGGAGAGATCCTCGAACGTGCGCTCGGGTGAGTCCTTGATGCCCTGGTCGCCGACGAACGTCGCCAGGTCGCGATAGGCGGCCGCGGCCTGTGCCCGCGGGCCGCGGCGGAGATACCGCCAGCGCACCGCGCCGAACTTGACCACCGCCATCACCACGATCACCGCGAGTGCCAGGGCCGCCGCTGCGGTGATGAAGCCAAAGCTGTGCCCGGAGGAGGTCGTCACCGTGCCCTTGCCGGCCGACGCGCCGGTGTCCTTGTGGTGGCCGGCAGTTCCGGGTCTCACCTTGCCGGTGGTTGCGACGCCGTTCTTCAGGATCGCATGGGGAAGGGGCGTCAGCTTCGATCCGGGCCCGGCCGTTCCCGCCTTCTGGAGCGCCGCCAGGAACGTGGCGTTGGAGCTGGACGCACCGTCGGGCAGGTGCCGACTGGGTGTGGGCTCGAACGGCTGCCAGCCGTAGCCGGGGAAGTACACCTCGACCCACGAGTGGGCATTGCGATCGGTGATCACGTAGGGGTCGGTGGCGCCGGGGCCTTTGACGCCGGTGGTGAAGCCCACCGGGACGCGCACGGGAATGCCGTGCAGGCGCAGCACCAGCGCCATCGCTCCGGAGAACATCTGGCAGTAGCCGTGATACCCCGTCAGCATGAACTGGGCCAGCACCGGCGACTTGTCCGAGAACTTGGGGTCGAGGTCATACACGAACGGCTTGGCGCGGAAGTACGCCTCGACATCGAACGCGGCCGACCACACGTTGGTCTCGGTGTCGGCCTGGGAGCGTTTCCACACCTGATTGGCAGCCTTGATCAGCGCCGGATCGATGCCCGCGTCGGCATCGGCGCCCGGGCTCTGCGGCCACGGGTCCATCACGTGCCCGCTGATGGAGAGGTCGCGCTGAATCAGGCGCGGATACGCGGTGCCGGCGTTCTGCAGCGCCTTGCGCGACGGGTTGGAGACGTACGCGAGCGACGAGTAGGTCGTGTTTCTGGCCAGGTCGTGGTCGGCCTGGGCGGTGGTATCGGTGTTGAGCGTGAACGGCGTGTTCGCCGGCCCCGACCACTGCACCGGCTGGGTGGAGCTGACCAGGTGGCTGTCGGCCAGAGCGAGCACCTTGACGCGCACCGCCATGGTGTGATGACCGGGATCCTGAGTCGCCCTCAGCGGCAGCGCAGCCTGCGGCACCGTGGCCGTTCCGTCGTGGACAGACGCAAGCCCCTGGGTAATCGGGTAGGACGTCTCGACCCAGGCGCCGTGGCTGAATGTCTCCAGGGTGGAGACCTTCCAGTACGACGGATGCGCGGCCCACACATTCAGGACTGCGGTTGGCTTTCCCCGCCAGTGGAGGGGCTTATAGGTCTGATTCCACACGTAGCTGAGATCCCTCGGCGGTGCCGCCGAGGCCAGCGGATTCCAGGTGTGCCAGCTCATGAACGCCGCCTTGTTGACGCCGGGGAGGGCCGACACGACCAGACCGAGCACGACCACCGCGGTGCCCACCGCCCAGGCTTGGCTCGACCCGCCGCCGCTCATCGGCCGCCGCGGCACCAGGCGCAGCGTGATCAGCGCCGCAGCCAGGAACCAGGCCGCCCTCAGCAATGCATGGTCGAGGTTGAGCACCGTGGAGGGAAACGCGAACAGCACCAGGCCAAGGGCAATCGAGATCAGCGTCAGGCGGCGCAGCACCACTGTCCAGGCCAGCGTGGCCACCAGCACCATGAACAGCAGCCGGGCGTCGCTGTCGACCGCCCGGAACCGCCCGTAGTCGAACGGCGTGGTTGCGTTGAACCAGTCGTGGACGCCGTGGTTGATCCAGATCGCGACCGCCGCCGGGTAGCGGTGATGGCCGGAATCCCCGAGCCAGAGGCTGGTGGTCATGCCGATCGCCACAACCACACAGATCGCCAGCGTGACCAGCCCCGCCAGCCGACCGAACAGTTGTGCCACCACCGTCGGAGTGACGGCGATCGCGATCATGGCCAAGACCTCCAGCAGCGGAATCTGCGGAGACTCGATCCGCGCCCAGTGCCACGCCCCCACGGATACCAGTGCGGCCAGCGCGAGCCACGGGCCGTATGCCGGTGCCCGATCACGCATGGGCGACCGCCCGCTGGTGGGATGCCGAGAGTGCTTGGCCAAGATCATCGCCCGCACGGACGCGGATCACCGCAACCCCGGACGAGCTCAGCCGCAATGCCGCCGACTCGGCCGATGTGACCATGCCTCCGGCGCCGAAGGTGGCCGCATCGACCCACACCACCGCCACGTCTCGCCGCGCCCCGGCGAGCTGCAGCAGGCGCTCCGCCAACGCCGGCGACATCACCGACGTGACCACGAACACTCGGGCAGCGTCCACCGCGTCCCCACCGCTGACGGCGTCTCCCAGGGTGACGTGCAGCGGCCGGGTGGCGCTGGCCGTCACCACCGCCAGCGCCGCCATGGCGGTGCCGAGATCGTCAGATCCGGTGCCCAACCGCACCCGCAGTCTGTCGCTCCCCTGGATCACCAGGGAGCAGCGCTGACCGCCCTCTGCGAGCCGGTTCAGCACCGAGGCGGCTGCCCGCACCTGGACGTCGAAGCTGGTGTTGCCAAACGGGCCGACTTGGCCGGACGCGTCAGCGTCGAGCAGCACCGCCGCCTCGTCCCGGGGCGAGTCCTCCAACTCCTTGACCATCAGCCGGCGGCGACGTGCCGTCGACCGCCAGTGCACTCGTCGCAGGCTCTCGCCGTGCTGATAGTCACGGATCGAGTGCAGGTCGTACCCGGAGGTGCGGTGCAGGAGCATGCGGGCGGCGTCTCCCCCACCCGCGCCGGCGTCGGTGAACAGGCTGTCGAGCTGGTACACCCGGGGATACACCAGCACGGCGTCGGTGCGGTCGACCGGAATTGCCGCGCGGGCCAGGTCGAACGGATCCGACAACACCAGCTGCGCCCTGTGCAGCCGGTAGCGGCCCCGGGGGGCGGCCTCCAGCCGGTGGTTGCCGCGCAGCCGATGGCCGACGCGCACAAGCTCGGCGGTCAGCTCGAGGTCATCGCCGAGATGGTCGATCAACGTCGCCCGGGCCGGCAGCGGACCGGCCTCCGGTCTGACCTCGAGGCCGATCACCACCGTCGTTCCCTCCACCAGCTCATGCTGGGCGAGGGTGCGCCGCATCCGCACCGGTCGGGTGAAGGTGCGCACCCACACGAGCGCCACCAGCGGCGCCACCATCAGCCCGACCGCGATCGGGAACATCACGTCGGTACCGAATCCCCAGGCCGCGAAATACAGGCCGATGGCCGCCAGCAGGGTGCGCTTGCCGGTACGGGTCAGCACGTCGCGAGGCTCATACCGGTACCGGAGTGCGGTCGACCGCCTCCAGCACGATGTCGGCCGAGAGCACCCCGGCGGTACGCGACTCGGCCGCCAGGATCACGCGGTGAGAAAGCACGTCCGCGGCCACGTCCTTGACGTCCGAGGGGATCACGTAGTCGCGTCCCCGCAAAGCGGCGTAGGCCTTTGCCACTCGCAGCAGCGAGATGCCGGCGCGGGGACTGGCGCCCAGCGCGAGCCGGGCGTCGCCGCGGGTGTGGCGCAGGATGGCGACCACGTAGCGGTGCAGGCTGTCCTCGACAAAGACATCCTTGACGGCGGCGATGGCGGCCTCGATCTCCGGGGCAGAGGTGACCGCCTCGAGCGCCTCCAACGGCTCACCGGCAGCGTGCTCAGAGAGCATCGTGGCCTCCTCAGAGGGGCCGGGGTATCCCAGCGTCAGGAGCATCGTAAAGCGGTCGAGCTGGGCTTCCGGCAACGGGAACGTCCCCTCGTACTCGATCGGGTTCTGAGTGGCGATCACCATGAACGGCCGGGCCAGCGGGTGGGTGTGGCCGTCCACTGTCACCTGAGCCTCCTGCATGCACTCCAAGAGCGCCGACTGGGTCTTGGGAGACGCACGGTTGATCTCGTCCACCAGCACCAGGTTTGCAAACACCGGGCCGGGCTTGAACTCGAACTCATCGCCCTGGAGGTTGAACACGCTCACGCCGGTGATGTCCGACGGGAGCAGATCCGGTGTGGCCTGGACACGGGCAAACTCGCAGTCGAGCGAGCGTGCGATCGACTTGGCCAGCATCGTCTTGCCGACACCCGGGAAGTCCTCGATGATGATGTGGCCCTCGCACAGCAGCGCCAGCACGCATCGCTCCAACAGCGCTGCGGGAGCATGGATGACCTGCGAGACGTTCTCGATCACGCGTCGGGCCGTCTCACCGGCGGCTGTGATCGCTGCCGCAGAGCCCTCGCGATTGACTTCCGGTGCATCCACGATTCGTCCTTCCTGGAAGGTGTCGTCGGTTATACGGCTGCACCCGTGCTTCTGGATCGCACGACCGCATCCCAGATTGCACAAGCACACGCCTGCTTCGACCGCCGGCTGACATGCTGCTCGCCGTCGGTGGTGACCAGTGTGACCTCGTTGGTGTCCACGTCAAAGCCGATATCGCCGCGGCTGACGTCGTTCATGACGATCATGTCGGCGCCCTTGCGGTCGAGCTTGGCCCGCGCTCGCTCCACCCCGCCGGCTCCGTGTTCGGCCGCAAACCCGACCACCAGCTGACCCGGCCGGCGAGCCTCGCCCAGCCGCGCCAGGATGTCGGTGGTGGGCTCCAGCTCAACCGTCCATCGCTCGCCGTCCTTGGTGCGTTTCCCGTCCGCGGGGGCCACCGGCCGGTAGTCCGCCACGGCTGCGGCCATCACCACGATGTCGGCCGAAGCCGCCTCGGCAAGCGTTGCGTGCTCGAGCTCTGCCGCCGACTCGGCGTGGAGCACCCGCATCGCTGCTGCAGGCGCAACCGCGCCGCCGCTGCGGATCAGGGTGACGTCCGCTCCTCGCCGGGCGGCCTCATCGGCCACCGCCGCGCCCATCCGACCGCTGGAGCGGTTGCCCAGGTAGCGGACCGCGTCGAGCGCCTCCCGGGTGCCGCCCGCGGTGACCAGCACCCGCGTGCCTGCGAGGCTCGAGCCGGCCTCCAGCCGGTTTTGCACCGCCATCGCGATCTGGTCGGGCTCGGCCATGCGGCCGACACCGATCTCGCCCTCGGCCGTATCGCCATGCTCTGGCCCGACCACCTCGACTCCGCGCTGCAGGAGCGTCGCGAGATTTTGCCGGGTGGCGTCCGCCGTCCACATGCGCGGGTTCATTGCCGGTGCGGCCACCACCGCACCAGGGAACGCGAGCGCCGTCGCGGTGAGCACGTTGGAGGCCTCGCCGTGGGCGAGCCGGGCCATTGTGGTGGCGGTCAGCGGGGCTATGCAGAGCAGCTCGGCACGGCCGGATGCGTCCAGATGCGGGAACACCGTGTCGGCGTCGTCGGTCAGCACCGGCCGGCGAGACAGGGCCGCGAACGTGGTCGGTCCGACGAACCGCCGGGACTCCGGCGTCTGAATCACCTGCACGTCGTGACCGGCCCCCACCAGTAGCCGCACCAGCTCACAGGTCTTATAGGCCGCGATGCCGCCGCACACCCCCACGATGATCATGCACGTAGTGTGCATCAACCCGCCGCCGGGCGCGAGTCAAATCACGGGCGCGCCCGCTGCGCTAGCGTGCGCCGATGCTGATCGCCCAGCTCACCGACCTGCACATCGCCGACGGCCCTCCGGGCGAGCTGGCCGTCTGGGGCGCGGCTCGAGCGGTCGAGCGGGTAAACGCGCTTCGGCCGGCGCCGTCGGCGGTGGTGATCACCGGAGACGTCACCGATGACGGTGCGCCGGAGTCCTACCGGCTGGCGGCGGCCATCCTCGCCGACCTGACCGCGCCGGTGTACGTCATCCCCGGCAATCACGACGACCGAGCGGGTCTGCGCGCCGCCTTCGGCGCAAACGGCGGCGGGACATACTGCCAGCAGGTGGTCGACCTCGGAGCGGTGGCCGTGGTGATGTGTGACTCGGTGCTTCTGGGCACGGACGCCGGAGCACTTGACGACGGGCGGCTGGAGTGGATCGATGACCGGTTGACAGAGCTCGGCCGCACTCCCACCGTGGTCGCGATCCACCATCCGCCGATCGTGACCGGCATCGCGCTGATGGACGAGATCGGCCTGGCGGACATCCCCGGCTTCGCCGAGATGGTGGGTCGACACGCGCACGTGCGCGGCGTGATTGCCGGCCATGTCCATCGGAGCATCACCGGACGGGTGGCCCACGTGCCGGTGGTCGTGTGCCCCAGCACGCTGGCTCAGCTGCGGCTGGATCTCAACGGCCGCGACAGGCTGGCGTTCGTCGACGAGCCGCAGGCGATCGCGATCCACCGGATCGACGCGGACGGCGGGCTGGTATCCCACACCCAGCCGACCGCGCCCTCACACGTGATCTAAGTGGTGAATAAAAGGTGCCAGGCACCTTTTATTCACGCGGTCAGATCTGGGACTTGCCGACGATCAGCTTGCCCTCGGCGATCTCCTCGAGTGCCATCGTCAGGAAGTTCTTGGAGCGGGACTCGACCAGGGGCGGCGGGAAGTTCTCGAAACTGCCTTCGCCCAGCTGGTGGTGGTAGTCGTTGATCTGGCGGGTGCGTTTGGCCGCGGCGATCACGAGCGCGTACTTCGAGTCGGCGTGCTCGAGCAGGGTGTCAATCTTCGGGTAGATCATGTTCGGGGCTCCTCGGTTGCAATCTCTGTCCGCATGATGGAGGCAAGCTCCTGCGCTGCGGTGTCGGCGTCGCTGTTCACGATCACGTGGTCGAACATCGGTTGTGATTCAAGTTCGTGCCGCGCGATCTCAAGCCTTGATCGGATCGTCTCCGGCGAGTCGGTGTTGCGACCGGCCAGACGGCGTTCGAGCTCCTCCATGCTCGGCGGTGCAACAAAGACGGTGACCGCGTCCGGCATCTGGCGTTTGATCTCCCGCGCCCCCACGACCTCGATCTCGAGCACAACGCTCTGACCGTTCGCGAGACGCCGTTCGACCTCGCTGCGCAGCGTGCCATAACGATTCCCCACGTAGGTTACATGCTCGAGGAACTCACCCGCGTCGACCCGAGCCTGAAACTCCGAGTCGGACAGGAAGTGGTACTCCACTCCATCCCGCTCCGACGCGCGCCGGAGGCGCGTGGTGGCGGAGGTGGCCACGGCGAGCTCGGGCAGCTGCTGCAGCGCTTGTGCGATCAGCGTGCCCTTGCCGACACCGGACGGGCCGGCGATCACGAACAGCCGAGAACTCACCGAACCTCCGCGACGTCGGTCAGTTCTGCCGGAACATGTCCAGCAGCTCGGTGCGCTGACGCTCCGAGAGACCGCCCACGGTCTTGGACTGGCTGATGCGGCATTGCGTCAGCAGGCGACCGACTTTGACCCGGCCCAGTCGCGGCACCGCGACCAGCATGTCGTACACCTTGGCGGTCAGCACGTAGTCGGGTGGATCTGCGATCACCTGCTCGATGCGGATTCGGCGTTCCTTGAGATCGCGCTTCAACTGTGCGCGGGCAACACGGATCTCGTTGGCCCGGGTGAGTGCCTCCATCCGCTGATCGAGTGAGCGGGAGGGGGCCTGGGTCAGAGTTTCGAGCATCATGGTGAAGAGCGATTATACAGCCCTTCGCGCCCCGTGCAACCGGGTGGAAACGGCTTGAATACGCCAAATCTCGGTTACTAACGCTCAAGCTCTAGTAGAGCTTTAGATTCCGGATTATGGGCTCTTCCAACAAGCTCTGACACGGTTGTCAGTTTGTGTCGGGCCAGCTCGAGGGGCATCTGCCCCAGGATCTCGAGTGGCAGGAAGGGGTTTCCAAACAGCGCGGTGCCGATGCCGACAATCGTGGCGCCTGCAGCGAGATACTCGACCACGTCGGTGGCTGCCGCCACGCCTCCCATGCCGGCCACCGGGAGTCCGGTGCACTCGAAAACGCGGTGAACCGCGTGCAGGCCGACGGGTTTGATCGCCGGTCCTGACAGCCCTCCCCCGCCGCCGCCAAGCAATGGTTGCAAGGTCTCGCGGTCGAGGGCGATTCCCCGCAACGTGTTCACGACCACCAACCCCGCGGCTCCACCGTTGGCGGCCGCTTCGCCAATGGCGCCGATGTCGGCCACGTTCGGCGAGAGCTTGACGAGCACCGGCAGGTCGGTCTCGCCGCGGCAGCGTTCGACCAGTGCGCGGGTCTCCGCGGCGTCCGTCCCGATCGAGATGCATCCGCTCTCGACGTTGGGGCAGGAGACGTTCAGCTCGATCGCGCGCACGCTCGCATTTGCCGCGATGCGGGCGACGGCCACCGCATACTCGTGCGGCGACCATCCGCCCACGCTGACGATCAAGGGAACTCCCAGCTCCGCCAGACGCGGCAGGGTGTGGTCGCAGAACCTGTCAACGCCGGGATTCGCCAGACCGATCGAGTTGATCATTCCGCTGGGGGTCTCGGCGATCCGCGGCGGTGGGTTGCCCTCGCGCGGGTTGAGCGTCACCGTCTTGCTGACAAACCCGCCCAGGCCGAGCGTGCCGGTGATCAACGCGTCCAGGGTGCCCGAGCCGTTGATCAAGGGGTTGTCCAGTTCGATACCGCAGAACTCGGTCGCGAGCGTGACCGCAGAGGTGTCAGGCGAGGACACGGCCGGCCTCCAGCACGGGACCCTCGACGCACAGCCGCTTCAGCTCGCCGTCGATGCGTACGGCACACCCGTAGCACGCCCCGAATCCACAGGCCATCGGGGCCTCCATTGCCAACCGGCAGTCGACTCCGTGCTCGGCGCACATGCGCGCCACCGCGTGGAGCATCGGGTCGGGTCCGCAGGCATACACGGTCGCGGTGGGATCGAGGACGGCGGCCAGCGGCTCGGTCACCGGCGTGGGATCCAGCACCACCGTGGCGGCCGGGTCGACCAGGGCGGCGCAGACCGCGTGCGCTTCCGATCGAAACCCCAGCACGGTGGTCACCGAACGCTCGACTCCCAACCGGAGGCGGAGGTACGGCAGCACCGCCGCTCCGATGCCGCCGCCGACCAGGATCGCGGATCCGGGAGCGAGCGCAAAGCCGTGTCCCAGCGGCCCCAGCACCGAGACCTCGGTGGCGGCCGCCAGCGCCTGCGTGCCGGCGCCCCGGACGTCGAGCAGGAAGGCCAGCTCGTGTGCGTCTGCCCACGCCGGCGAGAGCGCTCTGGGCAGATACACCGTCGCCGGTCTTGGCTCTGCCGTCAGCATGAAGAACTGCCCCGGCTCGCCCAGGTCGCCGCCGTCGGGCACGAGCCGCAGCAGCGTGTAGGCGCCCACCGCCTCGATGCCCGCGACCTCCAGCCTACGCGGTTGCAACATCCGTGACCCTGGCGTGGATGTCCTGCAGGGCCAGCGGGGTGACATCGGCGCGGGCCTGCGAGATCGCCTGCACCGCCGCCGAGGCGCCGGCCATCGTGGTGATGCACGGGATTCCGTGCGCAATCGCCGCCGCCCGGATCTCATAGCCGTCGACCCGGGCTCCCCGACCTGCCGGAGTGTTGATCACCAGGCTGATCTCGCGGGCGAGGATCAGATCGACCACGTTGGGAGAACCCTCGGTCACCTTCTGCACCGTGCGCACCGGGATGCCGATCCGCTGGAGCGAGCGGGCGGTACCCGAGGTGGCAACCAGCTCAAAGCCGAGTGACTGGAGGAGCGCGCCCAGCATGGTCGATGCCGGCTTGTCGCGGTCACACACCGACAGGAACACCACGCCGGATTCCGGCAGCGGCCGACCTGCGGCCCGTTCGGCCTTAGAAAACGCTGTGGGGAAGTCGGGTCCGATTCCCATCACCTCGCCGGTCGAACGCATCTCGGGGCCGAGCGTGGGATCAGCACCGGAGAACCGCTGGAACGGCAACACCGCAGCCTTCACGCTGACGTGGTTTCCGGTCACCGGCTGCAACGTCACCTCGAGTCCCAACGCAGCCCGGCAGGCGGCGTCCACCACGCTCTGACCGGTGGCCTTGGAGACGAACGGCACCGTCCGTGAGGCACGGGGGTTGGCCTCCAGCACGTACACATCCGGCCCCTGCACCGCGAACTGGACATTGATCAGACCTCGCACACCCAGAGCCTGGGCGATCGCGGCGGTCTGTCGCTCGATCTCCTGTTCGACCTGCTCTCCCAGAGACAGCGTGGGGATCACGCAGGTGGAGTCGCCGGAGTGCACACCCGCTTCCTCGACGTGCTGCATCACGGCCGCCACGATCGTGTGGGTGCCGTCGCACACGGCGTCGACGTCGACCTCGATTGCGTCTTCCACGAACCGGTCGATCAGCGAGCCGGGCTGCACCGGCCGCGACAGCAGCGAATCGCGGTCGTAGCAGATGCGCATCTCGCGTCCCCCGAGGACGTAGGACGGGCGGACGAGCACCGGATAGCCGATGCCGTCGGCGAGATCGGCAGCGTGGTCTGCGTCGCGGGCAATTCCCCAGGCCGGTGCCCGCAGGCCCAGCTCGGCCAGCACACCGCCGAACCGCTCTCGATCCTCGGCGATGTCGATCGCAGAGAACGGGGTTCCGAGAATGGGCACGCCGGCCTGCTCCAGGCGACTCGCCAGACGCAGCGGCGTCTGCCCGCCGAACATCACCACCACTCCCACCGGCTGCTCGCGGTCGACCACTTCGAGCACGTCCTCGACGGTCAGCGGCTCGAAGAACAGCCGATCGGAGGTCTCGGCATCGGTGGACACCGTCTCTGGGTTGCAGTTGATCATGAGCGCGTCGTAGCCCAGGTCGCGGAAGGTCGCGACCGCCTGCACGCAGCAGTAGTCGAACTCGATTCCCTGTCCGATGCGGTTAGGCCCGGCGCCCAGGATGATCACGCTCTGCCGCTGGGGTACCGGCAGCTCGTCCTCGACCTCATAGGTCGAGTAGAAGTACGGAGCCTGCGCCTCGACCTCGGCGGCGCACGAGTCGACGGCCTTGTACACCGGACGTACACCCGCGGCGATGCGCGCGTCGCGCACGTCCGGTTCGCGGGTTCCGACCAGCTCGGCGATCCGGGCGTCCGCCAGTCCCAGGCGCTTCAGCGTCAGCCAGCGGGCCGGCGAGATGTCACTCAGCGCGGTGCCGGTGAGGGCGCGCTCGGCGTCGGCGATCGCTGCCCACTCGTCCACGAACCAGCGATGCACCGACGACTCGGTCGCCAGCGCCTCGGCCGACTCGCCGGCCAGCAGCCGCCCCTGGATGCGGTCGAACCGATCCCACTCGCCGGCGTCAACCGGACCCTCGCGGCCCGGTTTCTGATCCAGCTCTCGCGAGCGCATGGCTTTCCCCCAGGCCTCAGCGAAGGTGCGACCGATACCCATCGCCTCCCCCACCGACTTCATCTGGGTGGTGAGGTGCTGGTCCGCTCCGGGGAACTTCTCGAAGGCGAAGCGCGGCAGCTTCACCACCACGTAGTCGAGGGTGGGCTCGAACGCCGCCGGCGTGGTGCGGGTGATGTCGTTGGGGATCTCATCCAGCGTGTAGCCGACCGCCAGCTTGGTGGCAACTTTCGCGATCGGGTAGCCGGTGGCTTTCGATGCCAGCGCCGAGGAGCGCGACACCCGCGGATTCATCTCGATCACGACCAGCTCGCCGGTTTCCCGGTTGAGCGCGAACTGCACGTTCGATCCACCGGTCTCGACGCCCACGGCGCGAATCACGGTGGCCGACGCATCGCGCAGCGTCTGGTATTCGCGGTCGGTGAGGGTCTGGGCGGGCGCGACGGTGGCCGAGTCGCCGGTGTGGACGCCCATGGGATCGACATTCTCGATCGAGCAGATGATCACCACGTTGTCGTTGCGGTCGCGGATCACCTCCAGCTCGAACTCGCCCCAGCCTGCCACTGAGCGTTCCAGCAGCACCTGGGAGATCGGGCTCTCACGGACACCACGGGTGACCGCGTCTTCGAGCTCCTGGGGCGTGGCGGCAAAGCCGCCGCCGTGCCCGCCGAGGGTGAATGCCGGGCGAATCACGACCGGCAGCTGCAGCGCTCCTGACGCGAGCGCGGCCCGTGCTTCTTCCACCGACGTCGCGATCACGCTGGCGGGCACGTTGAGGCCCACCGAGGCCATCGTCTCGGCGAAGATCTCACGATCCTCGGCACACTGAATGGCCTTGTACGAGGCGCCGATCAGCTCGATCCCCAGCTCCTCGAGAATCCCTGCTTCGTCCAGCTGGGACGCCAGGTTGAGAGCGGTCTGACCTCCCAGTGTGGGAAGCAGCGCGTCGGGGCGCTCTCGTTCCAGCACCGCCCGCACGCCGTCCAGATCGAGCGGCTCCAGGTAGGTGCGGTCGGCCCAGCCCGGGTCGGTCATGATCGTGGCGGGGTTGGAGTTGATCAAGATCGTGCGGTAGCCCTCGTCGCGCAGCACCCGCAGTGCCTGGGTGCCGGAGTAGTCGAACTCACAGGCCTGACCGATCACGATCGGCCCGGAGCCGATCAGGGCGATCGTCTCGATGTCGTCGCGCCTAGGCAACTGCGTGCTCCGAGACCGCGACCCGGTCGACAAACTGTGAGAGCGCGTGGCGCGCGTCGTGTGGGCCGGGGCTGGCCTCTGGATGGAACTGCATCGAGCTGACATCGACGTCGTGCAGCTCGAGCCCTTCGACGGTGCCGTCATACAGGGACACGTGTGTGATCTCGCCTGCGCCAAAGTCGCAGCTGAAGGCGGTGCCCTGGTCGGGGCCGCGGACGGCGAACCCGTGGTTTTGAGCGGTCACCAGCACCTTCCCGGTCTGCAGGGCCAGCACCGGGTGGTTGGCACCGCGATGGCCGAAGCGAAGCTTGAACGTCTCCAGTCCCAGCGCCTGGCCCAAGAGCTGGTGGCCCAGACAGATGCCGAACAGCGGCACCGAGCCAATCAGCCCACGCACCTCCGAGACACATCCACTCAGCGCCGCGGGGTCGCCCGGGCCGTTACCGAGCAGGACGCCGTCGGCCTGCAGTGCCAGCACCTGGTCGGTGGTGGCATCCCAGGGCAGGACGGTGACGCGCGCTCCGGAGCTGCGCAGGAGGTTCACGATCGATGCCTTGACCCCGTAGTCGAGCACGATCACGTGCGCGCGTTCGGTCGTGGTTGCTTCCAGCGTGATCGCTTCGGGCCGGGAAACCGACCCGGCCAGCGCCTGGCCGGCCATCTCCGGCGCCGCCCGTACCATCTCCAGCACCTGCGCCGGCTCGTGATCGCCGTTTACGACCGCGGCCCGCACCGCACCGCCGTCGCGCAGCCGTCTGGTGATCGCCCGCGTATCGATTCCCTGTATCCCCACAACTCCGTGCTCCTTCAGCCAATCGGAGAATCCGCGGCGATTGTTCGGGGTTGAGTTTCGGCCCTCGCGGATGACCACCGCTCGAGCGTGTGGGTGGGTCGATTCGGAGGCGTCCTCCTCCACTCCGTAGTTTCCGATCATGGGCTGGGTGAACGTCACCAGCTGCCCGGCAAAGGAAGGGTCGGTGACCACCTCCTGGTAGCCGGTCATGGAGGTGGTGAACACCAGCTCGCCGACCGCCACGCCCTCGGCGGCGTAGGCCGCCCCGTGGTGGATCGTGCCGTCCTCCAGCATCAGGAACGAGGTCATGAGGCCACCACCGCGTCGATCGTGCGGTGAGCGATGCTGCCGCCGGCGATGGTGAGTGAGCAGACACCTCTGAGGCGTTGCCCAGCGAATGCGCAGTTGAGCGAGCGTGACCGGTAGGGCGGTTCGACGGTGAACTCGCTGCCGAAGTCCCACACCGCCAGGTTGGCGGGCGATCCGACGCGGATCGTCGGAGTCTCCAGCCCGAATGCCGAGGCCGGGCCTGAGGTCATCCGCTCGATCGCGGTCGAGAGGCCGATCAGGCCGGGCTCGACCAGGTGGGTGTAGATCGCTGGGAGCGCGGTCTCCAGGCCGATCACGCCGTTGGGAGCCTGCTCCCATGGAACGTCCTTCTCCAAGGTCAGGTGGGGCGCATGATCAGTGGCGATGCAATCCAGCGTGCCGTCCTGCAGCGCCTCGATCAGGGCAGCCCGGTCGGCTGCGGATCGAAGCGGCGGGTTCATCTTGCCCGATGCCGGGTCGAGCCGCCGCACCGCCTCGTCGGTGAGGCACAGATGGTGTGGTGAGACCTCCGCGGTGATCTCGATGCCGTCAGCCTTCGCGCGGCGGATCTCAGCCACCGACTCGGCGGCGGAGACGTGGCAGATGTGGAGGCCGGTGCCCTCGTAGGCTGCGATCTGGATGTCTCGACCGATCATGATGCTCTCGGCGATCGACGGGTGGCCCTGGAGGCCGAGCTCGGCCGACACCTCACCTTCGTGCATCTGACCGCCGTCGGCCAGCGACATGTCCTCCTCGTGCAGCGTCAGCCGCAGGTCGGTGATGCGGCTGTACTGAAGCGCCCGTCGCAGCAGCGCGGCCCGCTCCACCGGCCGGCCGTCGTCTGAGAAGGCCGCTGCACCGGCGTCGGCCAGCGCACCCATGTCGGTCAGCTCCCGGCCCTCGAGGCCGCGGCTGATTGCCACGATGAAGCCGGTGGCCACCACCGCCTGCGACCGGGCGCGGGCGATCAGCCCCTCCAGAATCGGCACCGAGTCGACCACCGGATCGGTGTTGGGCATGGCCAGGATGGCCACGAATCCACCGGCTGCTGCGGCCTGCGTTCCCGACGCGATGTCCTCCTTGGCTTCCTGACCCGGGGTGCGCAGGTGGACGTGGGGATCGATCAGACCCGGAAGCACGGTCAGGTTGCGGGCATCGATCACCTCTGGGCCGTCCAGGCTCTCGCCGATCTCTGCGATCACACCGTTTTGGATCCGCAGATCGACGGCGTCGCCGTCCAGGCCGGTGCCGGGATCGACCACGCGCGCTCCCGAAATCACCAGGTCGGCCGGCGCCGACTGCGAGTGAAACAGGCGCTCGACGGTCATGCCACCTCCTGCTTCTCGGGGGTGAGCGCAGCATCGTCGACAATCCGAAGGGCCGACTCGGCTGGACTGTGGGTGGGGCCGTTGAGCAGGTCGTAGAGCACCGCCATGCGCACCACCAAGCCGGAACGCACCTGGTCGATGATCGCTGATCCCGGGCCGTCGGCAACCGCCGAGTCGATCTCGACGCCGCGATTCATGGGGCCGGGGTGCATCACCAGCTGTCCGGGGCGCACCCGTCCGGCGGTTACGCCCCAGCGTGCCGTGTACTCCGTCAGCGAGGGCACGTAGTTGGCTCCCTCCTGCATCCGCTCGCGTTGCATGCGAAGCACGTACACCACGTCGGCGGTGGCGATGTCGGAGATGTCGTGGGAGATCTCGACGCCCATCGCTGTGATCCCGCGCGGGATCAGCGGCGGCGGCCCGATCACGGTCACCCGGGCTCCCAGCATCAGCAGTCCTTGGATGTTGGAGCGGGCCACCCGCGAATGCAGCACGTCCCCCACGATGGCGACGTGCAGCCCGTCGATCTTCCCCAAAGCCCGCTTGATCGTGTACAGGTCGAGCAGGCACTGAGTGGGGTGCTGGTGCTTGCCGTCCCCGGCGTTGACAACGTGGGCCTCGGTGTAGGCGGTGATGATGCGAGGTGCGCCGATGCGCGGGTGCCGGATCACGATCACGTCGGGGTCGTAGGCCGAGAGCGTGGTCACGGTGTCTTTGAGCGACTCGCCCTTGTCCACGCTCGACCCCGACGCTTTCAGCGACATGGTGTCGGCGGACAGCCGCTTCGCGGCCAGTTCGAACGACGAGCTGGTGCGCGTCGAAGACTCGAAGAAGAGGTTCATCACGGTGCGGCCGCGCAGCGTCGGTACCTTCTTGACGTCACGCTGCATCACGCTCTCGAACCCGTGGGCGGTCTCCAGGATCCGCTCGATCGCGGCGCGATCCAGGTCGGTGACCGAGAGCAGGTGTCGGCGGCCGTCCGAGCTCTGAGGCGGGTACAGGTCGAAGGGCATCCGCTACTCCCCGGTTTGAAGGATGATTTGGTCGACCTCGTCGACCTCCAGCAGCTGCACCTTGACGCGTTCGGTGCGGGCGGTCGGCATGTTCTTGCCGACGTAGTCCGGCCGTATCGGCAGCTCACGATGGCCGCGGTCGACCATCACCGCGAGTTGGACTCGCTGAGGTCGGCCGTAGTCGAACACCGCGTCGATCGCTGCCCGTATGGTGCGACCGGTGTAGAGCACATCGTCGACCAGCACGACCGACATGCCTTCCAGCGGGAAATCGAGCCGAGTGGCCTTGACCACCGGCTGTGGGTGCAGCGGCTGGTCCCCCGCGCGCATGGTCATGTCGTCGCGGTAGAAGGTGATGTCCAGCGCGCCGGTGGGCACCGCCACTCCCGTGAACTCTTCGATCAGGGTGCGGAGCCGTTGTGCCAGCGGCACCCCACGGGTGTAGATGCCGACCAGAGCCAGCTTGGTGGGATCGTCGTGCTTCTCGGCGATCTCATGTGCGATCCGTCTGAGGGTTCGCTGCATGTGATCCTCGTCGAGCAGCACTCGCTCGGCGGGCGCAGACACGCTCATTCATGCTCCTTTCCGGCCTCACTGGGCGCGGTTAAAAGTTGCAGAGGTAGTTGGCTGCCTTCCAACTTCAGCCATGAACATGCTACCAGCGCCGACGGATGTCCCGCCGATCGGTCAAGCTTTCCGAATGGAAGCGCTGCTCTCCGATCTCGTGCAGGCCCGCATCGGGACGACATTCAATCAGTATCGCGACCGCGGGGCCGACGACGTGGCGGGGGCGGGAGCGATCCGGGTGGACAATCTCCGTGCCTATCTCGCGGCACGCGACGCGGCCGACGTGGTGGCGCTGGGTGAGGCCGCCGGCTACCAGGGGATGCGCTGGTCGGGTATCGCGTTCACCAGTGAGCGCGACCTGGCCCGCTGGGGCGCACCCTTTCGGTCCACCTCGACCGGCCGTCGCAACGGCTGGAGCGAGCCATCCGGGACGATCGTGCACCGCGTGCTGGGCGAACTCTCCGCCGAGCACCGGGTGATTGTCTGGAACACGGTGCCGACTCATCCCCACAAGCCCGGCCAGCCACTCTCGAACAGGCGCCCAACCTCGGGCGAGATCCAGGCCGGAGCGGTCTACGCCGAGCGGTTGCTGGAGTTGGTCAGGCCGCGGGTGATCGTCGCTGTCGGCCGGGTCGCCGAGCAGATCCTGGGATCCCGCG
Source organism: uncultured Actinomycetes bacterium (assembly GCA_963727235.1). GTDB lineage: Bacteria > Actinomycetota > Thermoleophilia > Gaiellales > JAICJC01 > CAVPTL01. The sequence continues at coordinate 51,328 of CAVSFZ010000022.1, read as the reverse complement.
CGACCTACGTCCGCCACCCCGCCAACGGTGGCGCCACAGCATTTGCCGACGGCATGCGCTCCATCCTCACGGAGATCGGGGATGAATAATTGGTGCCTGGCACCAATTATTCACCTGGGCGTCGTTGGTGAATAACGGTGCCTGGCACCGTTATTCAGGGTCGTGGGGCTGTTTCTGGGCGAGGTGTTTATCGACGGGTGGCGGTGATCAGAGCCCACTCGAGCTGGTGCTCGAACGTGTCGCGCCCAGCGGCGACGTCTTGTTCGAGGCGGGCCAGGCCGTGGCGATACTCGTCCTCGGGAACGTGGGCGAGCGTAGAGATGTAGCGCCCCCGCACTCGCTCGACGATGTCGGGTCCACGCGAGCTCACCGGCACCGAGATACGCTCAACCGCCGCGCTGCCGAAGCCGCCTGCGTTGAGCTCGTCGGCCACTGCCTGGGGGTCGGGGAAACGGGCCAGGTCGATGGCGGGGATCGACGGGAAGTACTGGTTGAGGTAGAACGTCTCGAAGTGGTCGAGGTGGAAGCTGACGATCGCCAGCCGCGCACCGGCACCGGTGACGCGAGCCAGCTGAGCGATCGCCGCCTGCCGATCGGCGATCAGGTGCAGCACCAGGTGCATGTGCGCCGCATCGAACCACCCGTCCTTGAACGGCAGGGCCTCGATCGACGCCCGGCGCCAGCCCACCCGCTCACCCCCGGTTCTGGCACGCGCCTGGTCGAGCATCTGAGGCGACGGATCGACGGCCCACACCCGTGCACCGAGTTGCTCGGAGGCATAGACGGCGAACCGTCCGGTGCCACAGCCGACGTCCAGCAGACGCCGGGGGGCGCCCAGCGCGGCCAGGGTGTGGTCAGCGAGCTCCCGCCACTGGCCTCCTCCGGTGCGGAGCCGGTCATAGTCGCGGGCAAGCGTGTCGAAGTGCGGGTCAGCCATCGGCGCGGATCAGCTGCGGCTCGCCTCGCTCCGGCAGCGGCAGGTCGATCGTGTCAAAATCGCGCGGCACGACGGTGTTGAGGAACTCGGTGCGCGCTTCCTCGCGGATGTCACGCGGCAGATACCGGGTCGAGAGGTGGGTCAGCGCCAGCATCGTCACCTGGGCATCGCGGGCAATGCGGGCCGCTTGCACCGCCGTGGTGTGTCCGGTCTGGCGGGCGCGATCGACCTCGGCTTCAAGGAAGGTCGCCTCATGGATCAGGAGGTCAGCGGCAGCGGCGGCCTCGATCATGCCCGGGCACGGTCGCGTGTCGCCGGAGAACACCATCCGACGACCTCGGCGGGTGGCGCCGAGCACCTGCTCTGGGGTGACCTCCACCCCACCCGTCGACTGCACCGCCTCGCCGCGCTGCAGCGCTCCAAAAGCGGGCCCCTCGGGCACGCCGAGGTCACGGGCCTTCTCGAGGTCAAATCGTCCCGGCCGCTCGTCTTCGACCAGCGCATATCCGAGACTAGGGAGATCGTGGGAGGTGGGGAATGCCTCGATCCGAAAACCGTCGTGCCCGATCCAGTCGGCAGGATCAAGCTCGACCACCTCGAGGTCGTAGGGCACGCGCCCGAGTACCGGCTGGAGTGTTTGCATCAACGCGGTCACGCCGACCGGCCCGTACAGCCGCAGAGGGGCCTCGCGCCCACGCAGGGCAAACGTCTTGAGCATGCCCGGCAGGCCGAGAAAGTGGTCGGCGTGGCAGTGCGTGATCAGGATCTCGTCGACGTCGACGAGACCTGCCCCCGAACGGAGCAGCTGTCGCTGGGTACCTTCACCGCAGTCGATCAGCAGCGACACGCCGCCGCGCCGAACGAGGAACGCCGGTAGCCCGCGCTGAGCCGTGGGTGCGGCGCCTGCCGTCCCGAGGAAAAGCACATTGAGATCCACGCCGCCACTCTAGATGGAATCCAGAGCGGCGCCGGGCACCGAAAACGCGGCTCAGGCAGATGCCGGAGCGTGCAGCGGAATCAGCGGTGCCGCCGGCGCGGCGGGGTCCTGTGGCGGTGAGGCCATCACGATCATGGCGCGACGGAGGAACACCTCGAGGCCGAACGGCTCCGACGGAGTGTCGGGGCCGGTGATGAGCCTGAGATCGGGCCGCGCGGGCGACTGAAGCTCCAACGGCTCGTAGGAGTACTCGGGCAGATTGTGCCGGTAGTCGTCCAGCACGATGACGTTGTCGGGATACGCGCTCATGGGAGAAGAATCACCTGGCCTGGAAGGATGGTTGCGTCGTTGATGTCGTTGGCCTGTTCGATCTGGAACACGGCCTGGCGGGGGTCGTCGGTGTGGTAGTGGGACGATGCGATCGACCACAGCGTCTCCCCCGACTTCACCTGGTGGCGAGTCGGGCGCGAGGCGCCGGATGAGGCCGGCGCGATAGCCAGCATCAGCAGGGCGATCACGACGAAGAGTGCGAGGACGGACGGGATGTGACGATATGTTGGTGAGGCGAACATGTGTTCGGTGGAGTGTAGGCGAACACGTGTTCGGTGTCAAGCACAAGTAGGATTTCCCGCTTGTGACCATCGAATTCGCGCATCGATCCCTCCCTCTCGGAGGGCCTCCGACGGTGATGGGAATCGTCAATGTGACCCCGGATTCGTTCTATGACCAGGGCGCCACCGCCGCCACCGCCGATGCGGTCGCACATGGGCTGGCGCTGATCGAGTGCGGTGCAGGTGCACTCGATGTCGGGGGAATGACCGCTCAGCCCGGTGACGAGCTCGATCCGTCGGTCGAAGCCGGACGGGTGGTGCCGGTAGTCGCACAGCTGCGCGCACGCACCGACGCCGTGATCGCGGTCGATACCTACCGCGCGCCGGTGGCGGCGGCGGCGCTCGAGGCAGGCGCCGACCTCGTCAATGATCACACCGGGCTGAGCGACCCCGAGATGGCGGCGACGGTGGCCGCGGCCGGCGCCGGACTGGTGGTCACCCACCTGGGGCTGCGGCCCAAGCAGCCTCGCGCCGGGACATACTCCATCTCGGTGCCGGAGATCGCCGAGTTCCTGACCTCCCGCGCCGAGACAGCGGTGGCAGCGGGGGTCCCAGCCGCCGGCATCCTGATCGACCCCGGCCTCGGATTCGGCAAGGAAATCGACACCGACCTCGACACCTTGCGGCATCTGCCGGCACTGGTCGGGCTCGGATATCCCCTACTGCTGGCATGCTCACACAAGGAGGTGACCGCCGCTCCGCTGGGGCTGCCGGAGTCTGCACTCGAGGGTACGGCGGCGGTCACGGCGGTGGCTGCGTATCTGGGCGTGGCGGTGCTCCGCCTGCACGATCTCCCGTTCATGGCACACGCCGCCCGGATGGGCTGGCTGATGCGCCCTTCCGACCCAGCGGTCAGCCCTTAGCGCCTATCCCGTGGTCGGCGGCGCCAGCGACGGCGCGAAGAACGACTCGAGGAACATCCCGTCGCGATGGATCAGCACGCCGTCGGCGTAGATCTCGCCGCCCGCTCGCAGATCTCGCACCATGTCCCAATGAAGTGCCGAGCGATTCTGGCTGCCCGTGTCCGGATAGCCCACGCCCAGTGCCATATGACAGGTGCCGCCGATCTTCTCGTCGAACAAGATCTGCTTGGTGAACTGGCTGATGCCGTAGTTGGTGCCGATGGCGAGTTCTCCCAGCACCGAGGCCCCGTCATCCATCGAGAGCATCTGGTGAAGGTAGCTCTGGCCGCTCTTGGCTTCGCTGTGAACGACTTGGCCGTTCTCGAAGACGAGCCGCACCCCGTCGACCTCGCGGCCGCCGATGATGGCCGGGAAAGAGAACCGGATCTCGCCGTTGGTCTCGTCCTCGACCGGCCCGGTGAACACCTCACCGTCAGGGAAGTTCCGCAGCCCCTGCGACGCGATCCAGGTGCGGCCCGCCACACCGAGGGTGAGGTCGGTGTCTTCGGCCACCAACCGGATCGTGGACACGTGCTCGAGCTTTTGGGTCAGCAGCTCGAGCTTCTGTCCGAACTCACGCCACGCCGCCACCGGATCTTCGAGCTGCAGCCACCCGGCGCCGTAGACGAAATCCTCGTAGGCAGCCAGTGACATCTCCGAGTCCTGGGCAAAGGCGGCGCAGGGAAAGGCGGTCACGCACCAGCGCAGGTCGCCGTCTGCTGATCGTCGCATGAACCTGTCGGTCACCGGTCGCACCGCAGCGGCGCGGCGGGCCAGCAGTGAGGGGTCGATACCCGAGAGCTCGCGGGTGTTCCAGCTCGCGTGGATACTGATGCGAGCGTCGATCGTGTTCATCTCCTCGAGCGCGGAGGGCGGAAGCCAGTCGAGCTGGTGATCGCCGGCTTCCGACAGGAATGCGTGGTCGATGCCTTCCAGGGTGACGCGCACGGTCGGGAGCCCGCCCCGATCGATCACCGCCTTGGTCAGCTCGGCCAAGAGCGGCTCGGCCAGCGAAGGGCCGTTGATCATTACCAGATCGCCCTCCTGGACGTCCACCGAGTACTCGGCGATCAGCTTGGCCAGCCTTGCGACACGGGGATCGTTCACAGAAACCGGCCGTTCTCGAAGATCAGCTCGCCGTCGCCAAACACCTGGGATTGCCGGCGCAGGTCGCACACCAGGTCCCAGTGGACGCCGGAGGGGTTGGTACCGCCGACCTCGGGGAATGCCATGCCCAGCGCAACGTGGCAGGTGCCGCCGATCTTCTCGTCAAACAGGGTCTCTCCGGTGGCCATGTGGATCTCGTCGTTGAGGCCGAATGCAACCTCGCCCAGGAACCTTGCGCCTTCGTCGGTGTCCAGCACGCTCTCCAGGTGCTCCTGCCCATGGTCTGCGTGGGCCTTGACCACCCGCCCGCTCTCGAACCACAGTCGCACGCCCGCGACCCGCTTGCCGCCGTATGCACTGGGAAACGGAAAGGCGATGGTGCCTTCCGTGGCAGTGTGGATCGGGCTGGTGTACACCTCGCCGTCGGGGAAGTTCTCGCGGCCGTGGGCATTCAGCCATGTCCGGCCGGCGACGTTGACCGTCAGGTCGGTGTCCGGGGCGACGATCCGCAGCTGTTCGACGCCGGCCAGACGGTCGGCCACGACCTGCTGGTCGTCGTACTGCTTGCGCCAGTGTGCAATCGGATCAGCGTCGTTCAGGTGACCCGCCGCAAACACGAACTCCTGCCACTCGGTCAGCGACATGCCCGCCTCCTGGGCGGAGGCGTGCGAGGGGTAGAGGGTGCCGCACCAGTGGGCCTCGCCGTCCGCCTGGCGCTTGGCCAGCCGGCGGTCGAGCGGCTCGGTGGCCGCCGCCCGCTGGGCCAGGTTGCGAGACGGCACCTGCGCCTTGTAGGAGAGGTTCACGTTGGCCCAGATGGACAGGATCTTGTCGGGGAGCTCGACATCGAGGTGATCGAGTGGTGTCAGCGCCGCCAACTGGGCTTCTGAGGCCCGTTCGAACCGGGCAGCGTCGACCGACTCCAAGGATGCCCGCAGGATCACGTGCCCACCCAGCCGGGTCACCGACTTGACCACCTCGACCACCAGTGGCTGGGCGATCGCAGGGGTGTAGACCATCACCAGCTCCTGCGGTTGCACGTCGAGGGAGTACCGGCACAGCAGGTCGGCAAGGGTTTGAAGGCGGGCGTCGGACAACTGCCGCGGCATATTAGCCGTCACACCGGGCGGGTGAAGAACACCCGGGCAAAGCCGCGTTCCCGGCGTCGTTCGACCTCGTGGAATCCGAGACCGCGGTAGAACGCGATGTTCTCGGTCATCAGCTCGTGTGTGTAGAGCCGGATCTCCGCCCGGCCGAGCCGCCGCGCATAGCCGGCGGCAAACTCCAAGAGCTGCGTGCCGAATCCCTGTCCCTGGCATGCGGGCTCGACGGCGACGTTCTCGATCATCAGGTGATCGGTGCCGGTGACGAGCACGATCACACCGGCCACGACGTCGTGGTGATCGATCACGAACGACTCGCCGCGATCGATCTCTGCGCCATGATCGGCATCCATCGGAGCGGGCCGCAGTCCGATCCGGGGGACGTAGCCGGCGTAGGCCCGTTCGACCAACGCGGCGATCGCGGCCGCCTCGCCGGGTGCGGCCGGGCGGATCATCCGCCGGTTGCGCTGACCACCGCGTCGAGCAGCCGTCCGGCGCCGAACCGCACCGGGTCGTCGGTGACCAGACCGGTGCGCTCGGAGTATTCGGCGATCGCGTCGCGGGCAGCGGAGTCGGACATCCGGTTGGTCTTGAGCGCCAGCGCCACCACCGGCGCGGACCGCAGGTACCCCGCAACTCGCTCGTTGTCGGCGATCAGCTGTTCGATCGGCGGGATCGGCATGCGCGGATCGCCTTCGATCACCGTCCGCCCGGGCTCGTGCACGAACAGCAGCGCATGCGGGGCGCTGCCATGGATCAGGCCGGTGGTCACACCCGAGTAGAAGGGGTGGTTGATCGAGCCCTGGCCCTCGATCCACAGGAGTGCGTCGTCGCCGGCCCGCCGGTGGCCTTCCAGCACCAGCCGCTCGGCCGCCCCGGCGATGTAGTCGGATACCACCTCGTCCACAGCGATGCCCCAGCCGGCGATTGCGATCCCGGTCTGCCCTGTCGGCACGAACTGTGACGTGAGGCCCCTTCGGCGAGCCTCTCGGTCGAGCTCGAGGCACACCGTCATCTTGCCCAGCGCGCAGTCGGAGCCGACCGTCAGCACCGTTCGGGCGGCGATCTCCAGGTTGGCCAGGGTCGGCACGTCCAAGTCGGACGGCGGCTTTCGCAGGTCGCGGATCTCCGCACCCCCCGCGGCGGCAGCCGCCACGAGCTCGGGGTCACCCGCGAGAAAGTCGTGCAGGCCGTTCTCGACGTCCAAGCCCTGTTCCAGCGCCTCCATCACCACCGAGCGAAATACCGGTGGGAGCTTCCCACCGGCCGGTGCCACGCCGATCAGCAGCGTGTCTGGGCGATCGGCCAGCGTCTCGGCCAGCGTGGCCACGATCGGGATGCCCTCCGCCAAACCCGGCACCTCGGCGTCGGCCGTCGAGCCGGCCCGCGTCGAATCGATCACCGCGACCGTGACCGCGTCGGCATAGCGCAGCACACCAGTCGCGGTCTTTGCGTCCTCATCGAATGCGCCCTCACACAGCATCACGTAGCGCTTCACGGCCACGGCTCCAGCGGTGTCACTCCCAGCCCCGGCCCGGGCCCCGGGATGACGCGGCCGTCATCGAATCCGAGGCCTTCGAAGAAGTCATTGGCATTCAGCAGGTGACCATCCAGATCGACCACGTCCACCAGCGGCGAGATCGCCGCCGCCTGGGCGATTCCCAGCGACGACTCGTTCATGCACCCCAGCATGATCACCAAATCGAGCGCGCGGGCGGCGTGGATCATGCGGATCGCCTCGCGGATGCCGCCGGTCTTGGTGAGCTTGATGTTGACCCCGTCGGCGTGCCCCGCGGCCGGCGCGATGTCGGCCAAGGTATGACAGCTCTCGTCCAGGACGATCGGGATCGGCAGTCTGGCCGCGTGCAGCTCGGCGTAGCCGGCTCGGTCGGAGGCGTGCAGCGGCTGCTCGATCAGCTCCACGCCCAGCGCCACCAGGTCGGCCATCAATGCTCGGGTCGATTCGACACTCCAGGCCTCGTTCGCATCAACCCGGATCAGGGCATCGGGCGCCTCTCGGCGCACCACCCTGACGCGATCGAGATCGTCCGGGCCGCCCACCTTGATCTTGAGCGCGTGATAACCCGCCGCCCTGCGCGCTCGATCGGCAGTGCCCTCCACCGTATCGATGGAGATCGTGTACGACGTGGGCGGAGGTACCGGGTCAAGCCCCAGGATGCGATACAGCGGCTGCCCGCAGATCTTGCCCAAAAGGTCGTGCAGGGCGCCGTCGAGCGCGCACTTGGCACCCATCTCTCCCGGCAGCTCCCCCACCCGGCCGAGAATCGCCTCGATCGCCAGCGGGTCGTCGCCCAGCAACGGTTCCAACCCATCGAGGAACTCGAGCGCCGACTCCACACTCTCGTCGTAGCGCTCGTCCGGAGCGCCCTCCCCGTACCCGGTCAGGCCGTCGTGGGTGACCGCCGCCTGCACCACCACCGACTCGGTGCTGGCGCTGCGAGAAATCACGAACGGCTCGTGATGCGTGAGGGTCGCAGATCGGGCGTGAATCTCCATCGGGACGCGAGCCTAGCGCGATGACGGGATCCACGCCGAGGGCAAGTAGACTCCGGGGGTCCCAGTGACCCCCGCGCCTGTAGCTCAGGGGATAGAGCGTGCGCCTCCGGAGCGCAAGGTCGTAGGTTCGATTCCTACCAGGCGCATTGCCGGCACAACGCACAGAGGAGGTCGTCCGATGAAGGAGCTTCGCCGCGAAGTGGAGATCGCTGCCCCACCCGAGCGGGTGTGGAGCGTGCTTGTGGACTTCGACTCCTACCCGGACTGGAACCCGTTCATCCGATCGATTCAGGGCCCGTGCGAGCCCGGCGGCCGGCTCACAGTCAGGATCCAGCCGCCCGGCGCCCGCGGAATGACGTTCAAGCCGACGGTGCTTCGCGTCGAGCATGCCCGTGAGCTCGCCTGGCTCGGCCGCGTGCTGATACCGGGCGTGTTCGACGGGGAGCACAAGTTCACCATCGAGCAGCTCGATGGTGCGCGATCGCGGCTGGTCCAAAGCGAGCGCTTTCGCGGAGTCCTCGTCCCGGTGTTCGGGAAGACGCTGACCGCCACCGGAGACGGCTTCGAGGCGATGAATCACGCCTTGAAGGAGCGGGCTGAGGCCGCCCAGCCGAGTCCTCCTCAGCCGGTGTAAGCAGGTGCTGTCCGAGTCTGCGCTTGTCAGTTCGTGACTCGGATCGGCACACCCACGGTCGCTCACCCCGCCCCCCGGTACCTCACCATTCCGGGGGATCGCCGGGCGGGCGAAAAGTCCTGCGCCGTCGGCGGCCTACCCGAGCTCGAACTCCAGCAGAACCTCGTGGTCGAACACGGTGTCGCCGGTCTGGCGAAAGCCGTAGCGCTCGTAGAAGCCGATCGGGCTCCCCTCCCCCTGGCCGGCGCTGGTGGACAGCACGTCGACCTTGACCCCCGGCCGCGTACGGAAGTAGTCCACGATCAGGTCGAGGGTCGCCCTGCCGTAGCCCTTACCCTGGTGCCGCTCGTCGATCAGAAGCCTCCACAGGTAGTGCGGTATGTATCCGGGGCCGTCCACCTCGTCGCTGATCATCACGAACCCGACCGGTGTCTCGTCGGCGTAGACCGCCCAGTAGATCGCCCGCCCGCCGACGTCCTCCACCGCTTCGAGCAGCGAGTCGGTGACGCTGGCGACGAACTGCTCCTGCGCCTCGGAGACGCGCACCGCCTCAACCTGGGCGCGATTCACATCAGTGACCGGACGGAGGCTCACCACGCCGCCGTTCTATCACAAACGCTCTCGCCTCAGGCGTTTGCGAGCGCGTCCCGCCGTCGTTGCAGGAACTCTCGCTCAGTCTCGTTGTCGCTCAGCTCGATCGCCGCGGCGTAGGCGTCGGCGGCCTCGGCCGGGCGCGCGGCTCGCCGTAGCAGGTCAGCGCGAACCGCGTGGTAGAGGTAGTAGTCATCCAGGTCCAGCTCGTCGACCACCGCCAGCGCCACTCCCGGCCCGTCCACCTCGGCCAGCGCGACCGCCCGGTTGAGCGCGACCACCGGCGTGGGCGCGATCGCAAGCAGCTGGTCGTACAGGCGCAGAATCTGCCACCAGTCGGTCTCGTCTGCACTCGCGGCCTCGCTGTGGACGGCGTTGATGGCCGCCTGGATCTGATACGAGCCAGGCCGATCGAACTCCAGGCAGCGCTTGACGATGGCCTGCCCCTCGGCGATCAGCTCGTGATTCCAGAGGCTGCGATCCTGGTTGGCAAGCAGCACCAGATCGCCATTTGGGGCGGTGCGGGCAACGCGGCGCGACTCGACCAGCAGCATCAACGCGAGCAGTCCCATCACCTCCGGCTCGCCGGGCATCAGCTCGTCCAGCAGCCGGCCCAGCCGGATGGCCTCGGCACACAGCTCCTCGCGCACCAGCCGATCGCCGGAGCTGGCCGTGTGGCCTTCGGTGAAGATCAGGTAGAGGACGCTCAGCACCGCATCGACTCGTTGGGGCAGGTCGGCCTGGTTGGGAACCCGAAAGGGGATTCCGGCATCGCGGATCTTGCCCTTGGCACGCACCAGCCGCTGCGCCATGGTCGACTCAGGCACCAGGAAGGCGCGAGCGATCTCGGGCGTCGTCAGTCCACCGATCAGCCGCAGTGTCAGCGCCACCTGGGCGCCTTGGGAGAGCGCCGGGTGGCAGCAGGTGAAGATCAACCGCAGCTGGTCGTCGTCCACCACCCCCTGCTCCATCGGCTCCTGTGGTTCGCCGTCGACCTGCATCAGAGCCGCCTGCGCGTGGCGGTCGTCGCGAGAGGCCTCCCGCCGCAGCCGGTCGATCGCCCGGTTTCGGGCAGTCGTGATGATCCAGCCCGCCGGGCTGGGGGGCTGCCCGTCGGAGGGCCAGCGCTCCAGCGCGACGGTGAATGCATCCTGGACGGCCTCCTCCGCGATGTCGATATCCCCGAACGAGCGCACCAGGACGGCCACGGCGCGGCCGTACTGCTCGCGAAACACTCGATCGATCGAGGCGGCATCAGCGATCTGCATCGCCGTGGGGCTCCCCCTGGAACGGACGTACCTCGATCGGCAACGTGGTTGCCCGAGCGAGCTTTCGGCCCCACTCCAAGGCGGCATCGAGATCGGGTGCGGCGACGATCGACAAGCCGCCCAGATGCTCCTTGCCCTCGACGTAGGGGCCGTCGGTTGTGAGCACGTCGCCGCGCTCGAGCCGCACCACCGTGGCGGTGCTGGGCTGGTGCAGCCCGCCGGAGAACACCCAGGCGCCGGCGGCCTTCATCTCCTGATTGACCGTGTTCACGTCGCGCATGATCTGCTCCAGATCGACGCTTGCCGGAGGGTCGCCGTCGGGCTGATAGACGCTGAGTAGGTACCGCTTCATCGTGTCCTCCTTGACGTTACCCCGGCTGCATGCCGGGCCTCACCCTCTACACGAACGGGCGACCCCAAATCGACACGTCACTAGGCCGAGGCCGGCAATGCATGCCTTGCGGCCAGCGGATGATGCATCAGCCACAAAGAGGCCAGGCCACGCCACTCGCCGTACGGCTCCAGCAACCGTTCGGTGTCGGCGGTGTCCGCCTTTCGGCCCAGTAGCCGGGTGGCCAGCCGCACCAGCGCCAGGTCTCCCGCGAGGCCGCGATCCAACCGTCCGTACCCGTGCAGCAGGACGTGGCCCGACGTCCACGCACCCAGTCCACGCAGCGCCCGCAGACGCGCCTCGACCCGCTCGCTCGGCTGGGCCGCCAGCTCGTCCCACGGTTGCAGCGAGGCACGGCTGAGCAGCGCCGCCCGCTGCGGCGAGAGGCCCGCCCGCTCGAAGCGGGCCGGGTGCGCATGGGCGATCGCATCGGCGGTCGGTGGCAGCCGCAGACCGCGATACCGAGGGCTCAGCATGGCCACGATCCGGCGTTCGATCGCCAGCGCCTCGCTGGTGCGGATCAGCTGGCCGCACACCCCGCGCGTCAGTGCGTGTGCCACGGAGCCCAGTAGCAACGGTCGCAATCCGGTGAGATGTGAGCGCAGCGGGGCCAGCATCCGGTCGCGCTCGGCCATCCGCAGAAACGGCCGGTGGTCGACGTCCACCCTCAGCATCTGGCGCAATCGATCGTGGGCGGGCTCCAGGCAGGGCGCGTCGATGCGCGCCCGCAGCCGTCCATCGGACGTCTGCCAGGCACGCGCGTAGACGGGCTCGCCGTCGGCTTCGAAGGTCAGCTCGAGCCCGCCCGGAAACCTCCGCCGAGTCAGATCCGGCGGCCCCAGGCACGCCCGCAGCAGGTACGGGGCGACCGGCGAAAACTCAACCTCGGCGGTCACTTGAGCACGTGCTGATGGGCCGGGTGACCGCAGGTGCCGGTGTTGCACGCCACCACCATCGCCACCGCCTCCTCCGGGCTGTCGGCGACCATCGTCAGGTCGAGATCCTCCGGCGACACGTGGCCCTCTTCGAGCATCGTCGACCGGATCCAGTCCAGCAGCCCGCCCCAGTACTCGCTGCCGTACAGCACCGCCGGAAACCGGTGCACTCGTCCGGTCTGGATCAGCGTCAGCGCCTCGAACAGCTCGTCCATCGTGCCGAACCCGCCGGGGAACACGACAAACCCCTCCGAGTACTTCACGAACATCGTCTTTCGCACGAAGAAGTAGCGAAAGTCGAGCGAGATGTCCAGGTAGGGGTTGGCATGCTGCTCGTGAGGGAGCTCGATGTTGGCGCCGATCGAGACCCCGCCGGCGTCACGAGCGCCCCGATTGGCGGCCTCCATGATCCCTGGGCCGCCGCCGGTCAGGATCGCGTACCCCGCCTCCACCAGCAGCTGCGAGGTCTCCCTGGCGGCCTTGTAGATGCGATCGCGGGGGTCGGTACGGGCCGATCCGAACACCGCCACCGTCTGGCCGACCTCGGCCAGAGCGTCGAATCCTTCGACAAACTCGGACTGAATCCGCAGGATCCTCCAGGGATCCGTATGGAGAAAGGCCGTATCCCGGCGGTTCAGCAGGTTTTCGTCCGCCGTTGGTCGTCTCGTGCTCACTGGGGCTACGGTATCCGATGCGAGGGGTCGATACTGTCCTGTCGAATCAGTACACTTCAAGGATGCCCACGCTGTTGACCCCTGCGAGCAACGATGCCGAACCTGCCACGGATCCCGAGGACAGTACGCAGGCGCGATCGTGCGCCGCAAGGAACGGTCGAACGCGTCGAGCCCCATGTCGCTGAGCTCGAAGCTCTCGGCACGCGCTGGCTGAACCTCGAAGCACCGACCGCCACCGAAACCGCCTACCTGGCGGAGCAGTTCGACTTCCATCCCCTGGATCTCGAGGATGTGCTGTCGACGCGCCAGCGGCCGAAGATCGACGAGTACGACGAGTACATGTTCATCGTGCTGCACGTGCCGTACTTCAACAAGATCAAGCGCCGCCTGGACGCCGCAGAGCTGAACGTGTTCGTGCAGGAGGGTCTGATCGTGACCCTCCCCAACGTGCCTCTGAAGCCGCTCGGACGGCTGTTCGGGCAGCTCGAGAGCAACACCGAGCGGCGTGAGGAGTACTTCTCGAAGGGCTCCGGGTATCTCCTCTACGAGGTGCTGTCGGAGATGTTCGACTACTGCTTCCCGATCCTGGACAAGATCGGGTTCAAGCTCGACCGGCTGGGAGAGGCGATCTTCACCGAGCGGCGTTCGGAGGAGGTCGTGCGCGACATCTCCGACGTGAAGCAGGAGATCGTCGCCTACCGCAAGGTGATCAAGCCCGAGCGCAGCACCCTGCGACTGCTGGAGCGCGCCCGCACTCGGTATCTGCCCGAGGATCTCGAGGTCTACTTCGACGACATCGTGGACAAGGCCGAGCGCATCTGGGATCAGCTCGACAACTACAAAGAGGTGGTCGAGGCGCTGGAGCAGACCAACGAGTCGGTGATCGCCCACAAGCAGAACGACATCCTGCGCGTGCTGACGCTGTTCAGCGTGATCCTCTTGCCGCTGACGCTGATCTCGGGCATCTACGGCATGAACGTGGGCCTGCCCCGGGAGCACACCGCCGATTCGTTCTGGGTGATCGTCGGCGGCATGTTGCTGCTCTCGACCGGCATGTTGCTGTATTTCCGCCACAAGGACTGGTTGTGACCGAACGGCTGTGGGCGCCTTGGCGGCTGCAGTACGTGCAAGACGGATCCACCAGCGGCGAATGCATCTTCTGCTCCAAGCAGGCCGGCGACGATGACGAAAACCTGGTGGTTCACCGCGGTACCCACGCCTATGTGCTGCTGAACCTCTACCCCTACTCCAGCGGCCACCTGATGGTCGCGCCCTACAGGCACCTGGCGATGCCGGGCGAGCTCACCGCCGAGGAGCGGGCCGAGGTGTGGCAACTGCTCGACCAGGGCATCACGGCGCTGACCGCGGCAATGTCGCCGGAGGGGTTCAACTCAGGGCTCAACCTCGGCCGGGTCGCGGGGGCCGGCGTCGTGGGTCACCTGCATCTGCACCTGGTGCCACGCTGGGGCGGCGATACCAACTTCATGCCGGTGCTCGCCGACGTCAGGGTGATGCCCGAGCATCTCAGCCGCACGCTGGAGCAGGTGCGGGCCGCCTGGCCGGTTTAACCGCCGAGTTCCTCAATCTTCGGCCGTGCGGGCGAACAGGATGTGGTCGCGCCACTCGCCGGCGATCCTCAGATATCGCGGGCTGAGTCCGATGCGGGTGAAGCGGTTTCGCTCGAGCACCCGCTGCGAGGCGAGGTTGTCGACCAGGGTGCCCGCCTCCAGCCGGTGCAGCCCCCGCTCGTCGAACGCCCAGCGCACCGCGAGCTTCACCGCCTGGGTCGCGATCCCGCGCCGGTTGTGATCCTGGGCCACCCAGTAGCCCAGGTTGGCGCTGCGAAAAGCGCCCTCGACGATGTTCGAGACGCCCAGCACGCCGACGGGTTGGGACCCGGCCTCGATCACGAATCGCTGCGACGCGCCGGCCAGCCCCGCCTCGACCGATACCGCGACCTCTCGTGCCTGGCCCTGCTCGGTCAGGAAATCGGTCGCCCGAGGAGGGTCAAACGGCGCCAGGAACTCGCGGTTGGCGCTGTACAACTCGAGCAGGACCGCGCTGTCGGCCAGCTGCAACGGCCGCAGTCTCACCCTCACTAGACTCTCGCTGATGCTCTCACCTTCGGTGTTCAAGGCCTATGACGTACGGGGGATCGTGCCAGATGAGCTCGATGCCGCGGGAGCCGAGCGGCTGGCGGCAGCCTACGTCGGTGCCTTCGAGCCCGAGGTGATGGCCATCGGCCACGACATGCGGTTGTCCTCACCCGACATCGCCGCGGCTGCGATTCGGGGTGCCACGGCGGCCGGCGCTGACGTCGTCGACCTCGGCCAGATCGGCACCGAGATGCTCTACTTCGCGGTCGGCGAGTACGGCTACCAGGGCGGCATCATGGTGACCGCGTCGCACAACCCGGCCGCCTACAACGGCATGAAGATCGTGCGCCGCGGCGCACAGCCGGTGGGTGGCGATACCGGCCTGGACAAGATCAAGACCCTCGCGCTGGGCGAGCTGCCCGCGGCTGGGGCGGCCGGCGGCGTCACCCAACGCGATGTGTACGACGGCTTCGTCGACCGCGTCATGCGGTTCATCGACCCCGGCGCGATCAGTCCGCTGACGGTGGTGCTGGACGGCGCCAACGGCATGGCCGGGCCGATGATCTCCCCGGTGCTGGAACAGCTGCCGCTGGTCACGCACACCTACTCGCTGGATCCCGACGGGTCGTTTCCCAACCACGAGCCGAACCCGCTGCTCGAGGAGAACCGCCAGTTCATCATCGCCAAGGTGCTCGAGCATGGCGCCGATCTCGGCATCGCCTGGGACGGCGACGCCGACCGCTGCTTCTTCATCGACGACACCGGTGAGTTCGTCCCCGGCGACCTGATCACCGCCCTGATCGCACGATCGATGCTGGCGCAGCATCCCGGAGCCACCATCGTGTACGACCTGCGGGCGTCGTGGGCGGTGCGCGACACGGTGGAAGCGGCCGGTGGCACGGCGCTGGAAAACCGCGTCGGCCACGCCTTCATCAAGGCCCGCATCCGTAAGGAGGACGCGGTATTCGCCGGGGAGGTGTCGGGGCACTACTACTTCAAGGACTTCTACTACTGCGACACCGGGATCGTGCCCGCGCTGGTGCTGCTCGAGCTGGTGTCTCAGTCGGGAAAGAAGCTGTCAGAGCTGCTGGCACCGTTTCGGGAGCGGTACTTCATCTCGGGCGAGATCAACTCGACAGTGGACGACGTGCCGGTGCGCCTCCAGACGCTGAAGGACACGTTCGGGCCCAGGGCAAACCGGGTGTCGCACCTCGACGGCGTCTCGTTCGAGTTCGACGACTGGCACTTCAACGTCCGCCCGTCGAACACCGAGCCACTGCTTCGGCTCAACCTGGAAGCGCTGTCCGAGGCCAAGATGGAGTCGTGCCGGGATGAGGTGCTCGGGCTGATCCGATCGTGACGGTCACCGATCGCCGCCCGCCATTTGGATTCTCCTTCGTGACCCGCGTGGGCTTTGACGAGACCGATGCCCAGGGAGTCGTGTACTACGGCCGCTACATGCCGTACTTCGACCGTGCCCGGGTCGAGTACCTGCGACACCTCGGACTGCTGGCAGACGGCCAGGGGCTGACCGAGTTCGTGATGCGGGCCCAGCACGTCGAGTACCACGCACCCGCCAGATTCGACGACCAGCTCGAGGTGTTCGTGCGAGTCGCCAGGATCGGGCAGACCAGCGTGCGCTGGCAGTTCGAAGCCGTTGACGTAACCACCGGGGTGCACCTGGTGACCGCCGACCAGACGGTCGTCCAGATCGATCATGTCGCGCGTCGATCGGTGCCGGTGAGCGAGCATCTGCGCACGATCGTGAGTGCCTTCGACAGCGACGTGGAGCTGTGAACAGCGCCCAGCTGGGCGCGCTCGAGGCAATCGAGCGCCTGACCGAACGAGAGCCCGATCCCGCGGCGGTTGTACGCCAGACCGTCGCGGTGCTGCACGACCGGCTCGACCACTACTCCTGGATCGGCGTCTACTTCGTCGAGGGCGGCGACCTGGTGCTGGGGCCGTGGCTGGGGCCCGAGCCCACCGAGCACACCCGCATCCCGATCGGCGCCGGCATCTGCGGCGCGGCTGCCGCGTCGGGCCGGACCGAGATCGTCGACGACGTCAATGCCGACGATCGCTACATCGCCTGCTTCGTCTCGACGCGGGCCGAGATCGTGGTGCCTGTGATCGCCGCGGGACGCGTGGTTGCCGAGATCGATGTGGACTCCGACACGCCGGCGGCGTTCGCCGCCGATGACCAGGCATTCCTCGAGCGAGTGGCTGTCCTGATCTCCCCGTTCTGCCAGACGGTGTAAGCGCCACCCCTTCCCCCGTTCGAGGGACTGCGATCACCCGGTTTCAGGTAGACACTGAGAGGGTGATCCTCGCTCGAAACATCATTTCGGTGGGCGCGGTCGTGGCCGCGTTCTTCATCTGGGGAGTGCCTGCCCTGCTGGTCGCCGCGGCTGTATGCGTGGTGTTCGAGTTCTCGATGCGCGCGTTCGACTCGCACGATCGCAAGCGCACCACCAGCTGACCCCAACGCCCCTGTGAATAATTGGTGCCTGGCACCAATTATTCAGCCCAGGCCGCCTCGCGGATATCGGCGGGCGCCTTCAGCCAGTAGCTCTCCCGGATCCACTCGAGAGTGGCGTCGAGGGCATGCTCGTCCTCGATCGCAGCGGTGATCCAACCGTACCGGCCGACGTACCGGGCCTCGCTGACGTAGGGCATCTCCAGCGCGACCTGGCGCTCCTCCTTGGTCAGCTTGACGGTCACCTTCACCGGCGGGCCGTCGGACAGGATCACGAACATGCTCTTGCCGCCCACCTTGAAGACGTGGGTATCGGGACCGAACGGATGATCCTCGAACGCCTTCGGGAACGCGAGGGCGAACTCACGGATGGCGCTGCTCTCGCTCACGCGAGCAGTCTAGTGATGTGACCGGTAACGTTGCTGGTGTCGACGGCGAGCGAAAGGCAAGCGATGCCAGGACGCAGGGAGCGTCAATACTCCAAGTATTGGCGCGATCGAGGACGCAGCAGCGCGCCGCCTTGCAGCCGCCGGAACCCGGCAAACGTTGCCGGTCACATCACCAGATCGCTACGCAGGCTGTGCGGTGCGGGGACGCGCCAGCGCCACCACCAGCAGCCCGATGGAAGCGGCCGGCATCGCCATCAGCAGCCAGTTCGTCCACGCGGGCGGCACCCCGCCGCCGGTGAGCATCACCGTCAGCTCGAGCGCCGACAAAAGGACGCACAGCGTTCCCACAGCCATGGCCGCCTGGAACCAGCGGTTATGTCGATCGATCTGCATAGACTGACCTTAAGCTCCCACGAGCTTGCAGTCAATCTCGTGTGCTCAGGTCGGTGTGATCTGCTCCGGGGCGCCGGGCGAATGGTACTGATCGACCAGGTGCACCAGCTGGGAGGGATCGTCGATGCCACGGAACGTGAAATCGGCGTCGTTCTCAGTCGTTCCGGCAGTGTCCCAGTCGACGTCGCCGATCCCCATCAGCCGCTGCACCACGCCCTGGCGCATGGAGACGTTCTGGACGCGGTTGAGGTGGGTGGTGCGCTCGCTCCGCGACACGATGCCCGTACGGATGCCGATGCGGCGATCGGAGACGACATACCGGATCGTCTGCCTGCGGATCCAGCCTCCCACCAGGGTGACCACGATTCCGATCACGCTCACGACCGAGAACCACCACGCTCCGGTGTGGGCGCCGCCGGCGTGGATGCCCACCCAGATCGCGATCGGGATCAGCGAGATCAGGATCCACTTGACGTAGAAGACGATCATCGCCTTCCAGCTGGGGTGGCCCTGCCACACGATCGTCTCACCATCGAGCGTCTTCATTGCGGCGTGAGTCTAGCCGCCGCTGCGGTCATCCTCCGGGCGTCACGCGGTATGCGTCGAACACCGCGTCCACGTTGCGAAGCGCCGTCAAGAGCGCGCGCAGCTCCTTGACGTCGCCGACCTCCACCGTGTACCAGTTGCGCGCCATCTGATCGGAGACATGGCCGCCGTATTCGACGATGTTGGCGCCGTGCTCGGCGAAGGTGCGGGCGACATCCTCGAGCAGGCGCGGCCGGTCCCAGGACTGCAACGCGATCGTGACCCGGAACGAGCTGGTGGCGGTCTCGCCCTCGTCCCAGTGCACCGGCGTAAACCGCTCCGGGTTGCGCTTCAGCGCGCGCACGTTGGGGCAGTCGTCGCGATGGATCGTGACGCCACGTCCCAGCGAGATGTAGCCGCAGATGTCATCCCCCGGCACCGGAGTGCAGCACTTGGCCATCCGCACCAGAACGCCTGATCCCGCTGCTCCCTCCACCACGATGCCGTAGTCGGCAGACGCGGTCGGCCGCTTGGCCGGACGACGTGGCAGCTGCTCATGCTCGGGCGACACCACCTCGGCGGTCTTGAGCCGGCCCAGCAGCTTGGTCACAACCTGACCGACCTGCACCTTGCCGGCTCCGATGGCGACGTAGAAGTCGTCGGCCTTCTTGAAGCCCATGTCGCGGATGATCCCCGCCAGCAGCGGCGATGCCGTGACCTTCTGGTGCGGGAGGCCGTGCGACTTGAGTGCCTGCTGCAGCGAGTCGCGGCCCTTCTGCTCGAGGTCCTCGCGGCGCTGCTGCGAGAACCACTGCCTGATCTTGTTGCGGGCGCGCGACGTCTTGACGACGTTCAGCCAGTCGCGGGACGGGCCGCGCTCCTGCTTGGAGGTCAGCACCTCGACGAAATCACCCGACTTGAGCGTGTAGTGCAGCGGCACGATCCGGCCGTTGACCTTGGCGCCGACACAGCGATGGCCGACGTCGGTGTGGACGCTGTAGGCAAAGTCGAGCGGAGTCGAGCCGGCCGCCAGGCTCTTGACGTCCCCCTTGGGCGTGAACACGTACACCTCGTCCGAGAACAGGTCGACTCGCAGCGTCTCCATGAACTCACTCGGATCAGCGGCATCCTTCTGCCAATCGGCCAGCTGCGACAGCCACGCCTGGCCGGCTTCGACCGGACGCGCCGGCGCCTTCTCCTTGTACAGCCAGTGCGCGGCGATGCCGTACTCGGCAGTCTGGTGCATCTCGTGGGTGCGTACCTGGATCTCCAAGGGCTTTCCCTGGGGCCCGATCACCGTCGTGTGCAGGGACTGGTACATGTTCACCTTGGGCATGGCGATGTAGTCCTTGAACCGGCCCGGCATTGGCTTCCACAGAGAATGGATGATGCCGATGGTGCCGTAACAGTCCTTCAGCTCATCGACCAAAACGCGCATGGCGGTGAGGTCGTAGATCTCGTTGAACTCCTTGCCGCCCAGCGCCATCTTGGTGTAGATCGAGTACAGATGCTTCGCGCGGCCGGCGATGTCGGCCTCGATGTGGGCGTCGTCGAGCTCGCGCGACAGGATCGTGCCGGCCTGCTCGGCAAACCGCTCACGCTCGTCGCGACTCTGATTGACCATCGCCTCGATCTCGGCAAACCGGCGGGGGTGCAGCGTGTGGAAGGCACGATCCTCGAGCTCCCACTTGAGCGTGTGGATACCGAGCCGGTGGGCCAGCGGGGCATAGATCTCGAGCGTCTCCTTGGCCGTCTGCACCTGCTTCTGCTTGCCCAGCGCCGAGATCGTGCGCATGTTGTGCGTGCGATCGGCGAGCTTGATCAGCACCACCCGCAGGTCTTGGGCCATGGCCACGATCATCTTGCGGTAGTTCTCGACCTGGGCCTGCTCGCGGCTGGCGAAGCTGATCCGGGTCAGCTTGGTGACGCCGTCGACCAGCAGCGCCACATCGGGCCCAAACAGCTCGCGCACGTGATCCAGCTCAGCCTGGGTGTCCTCCACCACGTCGTGCAGGAGGGCGGCGGAGATGGTGGCCGTATCGAGCTTCAGCTCGCTGCAGATGACCGCCACCGACCACGGGTGGTTGATGAAGTCCTCGCCACTCTTGCGCAGCTGACCGGAATGGTGGTCACAGGCGTAGTCGAAGGCGCGGCGAATCAGCCCGGCATCGGCATCCGGGTTGTATTCGGTGACGTGGCCAAGCAGCTCGGCCAAGAGGTGGTCGTGCCGTTCGGCCTCGGGGTTGCGAGGCACGGTCGCCATGGTCACATTGTAGTTGTTCTCATACGGCCACCTGATCTGACGCCAAGAAGCGCTTGACCGCCTCGATCCGGGCGACCGCCGCGCGGTAGGTGGGCGACTCTTCCAGGTCGACCTTGGTCGCGGCAGTCGTGCCGGACACCAGTCCCACCTCACCCAGCACCACTCGGCAGCGCTCGACCGTCTCGGGCGCCAGCGAGAGCTCGGTGGCGCCGTTGCGCTCTGCGATCCACACCTGCTTGAGCGTCTCGCGCAGCGGCTCTCGGCTCTCGGCCACCGACCGGGCGAATGCGATCTCGGCGGCTCCCCACACCAGATGCAAGGTGGTGGTCGAACCCAGCTCTGCCAGCAGCCCGCCGGCGTCGGAACTCGCCGGTGGGTCGAGCGCCACCACCCGTGCATAGCGGGCGGCCAGATCGGGGATGGCCTCCGCCTGGGCGTAGTCGGCCAGGGTGATGGTGCCGGTGCCGAACCGCGACGGGGAGAGCGGCCCCGCCAGCATCGCCGCTCGGCGGGCGACGTCGGCGACCAGCACCAGCACCGGTTCGTCGCCGGCCGCCAGCCGTGCGATGGTCGTGATCTGGACGCCGTGACCGCGATCGTCGATCACCCGCGCGCGGCTCAGACCGCGGCCCTCGACCGACAGCGGGTCGAAGTTTCCCGGGTCGAGTCCCATCGGAGTGGCAACCACGCCCCGCAGCACCATCTGCGGCGTGACCGAGCCGTTCCATTCGTTTCGCTGGATCCGGTAGGCCACATCGAACCGGCCGGGCCGAGACAGCTCATCACCCATCTCCCCCATGCCGAATCCCACCGCGCGGCAGCGATACCCGCCCAGCTCGACCGTGCAGCGCAGGTGCTTGCCCTCGCCCATGCGCTCGACCGACTGCAGCGTCGCGGCCGGCGCCAGCAACGTCACCCCGGGATTCCCCAGGCCGAACGGCTCCAGCGCCGACAGCTCGGCGATCAGCTCGAGCGACACCTCGGAGGGCGCGAGCACCGCATCCACATGCCGCTGGAGCGACAGCGGCCGGGAGCCGAGCACGCCGTCGGCGTGGGCCGCCAGAGCTTCGGCGAAGGCCGAGATCTCGGCGGGGTCGATGGTCAGTCCGGCGGCGGCCTTGTGACCGCCGTAGCGCAGCAGATGCCCTGCTGCCGAGGTCAGCCCGGCGTGCAGGTCGTACCCGGGCACGCTGCGGCCGGAGCCCTTGGCCTCATCGTCGCCGACTGCGATCAGCACCACCGGCCGCCGGTATCGCTCGACCAGCCGCGACGCCACGATCCCGATCACGCCTTCGTGCCAGTCCTGCGACGCGATCACGTAGGCGCGGCGTTCTCGCCACTCCGGGGATGCCACGTCCACGAGGGCAACCGCCTCCTGAAGGATCGTGTCCTCCACCGACTGGCGTTCGCGATTGAGCTGCTCCAGCCGGGCGGCCAGCTCCCGCGCCCGCCGCTCATCGGTTGTCAGCATCAGCTCGAGCGCCTCACCGGGGTGACACAGCCGGCCGGCGGCGTTGATCCGAGGGGCCAGCCGAAAACCGACATCCGAGGCCGACACGTTGACGCGGTCGACCCGGGCCGACACCATCAACGCCCGCAACCCGATCTTGCTGGTGCGCGCCAGCCGGCGCAGACCCTGCCGCACCAGCGCACGATTCTCGTCCACCAGCGGCACCACGTCGGCCACGGTGGCAAGCGCCACCAGGTCGAGGTGGTCGTCGAGCTCTGCCGGATCCCTCCCGGCGGCCTGGAACACCGCTCGCGAGAGCTTGTAGGCAACGCCGGTGCCGCACAGATCGGGGAAGGCGTACTGCGACGGGCGCGTGCACACCCGCGGACAGTCCGGCAGCACCTCGCCGGGCTGGTGATGGTCGGTGACGATCACGTCCATTCCCAGTTCACCGGCGCGCGCCACCTGATCGGCGGCGGTGATGCCGCAGTCGACGGTGACCAGCAGCCCGACTCCCGAGGCCGCCAGGCGCTCGACCGTGTCCGCACCGAGGCCGTATCCCTCCTCGAAGCGGCTGGGCAGATGCCACTCCACGTTGGCGCCGAGTTGCCGCAGCGCCAGCACCATCACGGCGGTCGCGCAGATACCGTCGGCGTCGTAGTCGCCGTGGATGCAGATCCTCGCGTCGGCGGCGATCGCGGCCAGGATCCGCTCGCACGCGACGGCCGTGTCCCCCAGCGAGAGTGGGTCATGTCCGGGGTCGGCGGCGTCCAGAAACGACCGCGCGGTGTCGGCCCGGTCGTAGCCGCGCCGGATCAGCGCCTCGGCGGTGACCCGGTGAACGCCCAGTTCGGCTGCGAGATCGTCTGCCGCCGCCGGTGGGCAGGCGGAAAAGATCCACCCCGGTTCGATTGCATCCATGGGCTCATGCTAGGGAGCGGCCCGGACGGCCCTGCCCCGGCTACAGCCGGCCGCTGCGCGCGATCGAGACGATCTCCCACACACCCAGCACGAAAGCGATCACGAAGCCGGTCAGGGCCAGGATATGGACGCCGAAGATGTGTATCCCGCCGCGGGCAGAGATGCCGATCAGCGAGGAGCCCACCAACGCTCCCGAGATCACGATCGCGACCACCAGCCGGTTGAACATGACATCGCTTGCGGCCAGCAGCCGGTCGAGGCCTTTGTAGTGCACCTGAATGTCGATCTCGCCGTCTCGGAACGCCTCCAGGATGTCGTGCACCTGGTAGGGCATATCCAGCATCACCCCACCGTATTGGGCGAGCTCGGTGCGTCCCCGGCGGGCCAGTGCCTCGGGTGAGTAGCGGCGCGCCACCAGCTCGGTGGCATACGGCTCGGCCACCTCGAACACGTTGAAATCGGGGTAGAGCTCCGTCCCCACCGAGCCCAGCGTGGCCAGCGTCTTGTCGAGCAGTGCAAATCGGGACGGCAGCTGCACCTGCATGCGGTAGATCAGCGTGAACGATTCACGGATCACCTGCAGCGGATCGATCTCGCCGAGGGCGGCGCCCTGGTAGCGGTAGAAGACCTCGCGCAGCTCGATCCGAAACTCTTCCTCCTGCTCCTTGTCGAAGCGCACGCCCAGCTCGTACAGACGGCGCGGCAGCGCGTCCACGTTCTCGTTGACGCAGTCCAGCAGGAGCCGTGTGAGCCGATTCATATCGCCGGCCGAGAGGCTGCCGATCTGGCCGAAATCGACCAGCCCGAGGCGGCCGTCGGGCAGCACGAACAGGTTGGCCGGGTGAGGGTCGGCGTGGAACACGCCGTGGCGGAAGATCATCTCCAGCCAGGCGTCGGCGATCAACAGCGCCAGCCGCCGGCGCTCGTCCATGGGCGTGGTGGCAAGTTCGACTTCACGCAGCTTGCGCCCCTCCAGCCACTCCAGTGTCAGCACCCGCTCGCTCGAGTATGTCCAGTACACACGCGGGATCTCGACCCGTTTGTCCTCGGCGAAGTTGCGCCGAAACAGCTCGGCGTTGCGCCCTTCGATGCGGTAGTCCAGCTCCCGTCTGATCGAGCGCGCGAACTCGTCCACCACTCCCACAGTGTCCATGAACTGGAGCCTCTTGACCCGTTTTCGGACGCGGCGGGCGATCTGGTAGAGCAGCGCCAGGTCGGACTCCACCTGGGCTGCCGCAGCCGGACGCTGCACCTTGACGGCGACCTGACGGCCGCTCTGGAGCTCGGCCCGGTGCACCTGACCGATCGACGCAGCCGCGATCGGGACCGGGTCGAACGACGCAAACAGCGTCTCCACCGGGGCGTCCAGCTCGGCTTCGATCACCTCCCGAACCTGCTCGAACGGGAACGGCGACACCGAGTCCTGCAGCAGCGACAACTCGGCAGCGACATCTTCGGGCACCAGATCCGGGCGGGTCGAGAGCAGCTGGCCGAACTTGACGAACGTCGGGCCGAGCTCGTCCAGGAACTCCCGCAGGTGCCGGCCCAGGCTGGCATCTGACTGCCCCGCGGGCGGTTGACGGCGCATCGGCCGTCGCTCGAACGCATACCCAAACCCATGCCGAGCGGCCACCCGGGTGATCTCGCGGGCACGGGCTATCGTCTGGCGGCGATCGACGACCGGCGTTGCCATGCGGGGATCGTACCGGGGTTGTGAATGCTCCGGGTTATGCACCGAAGGTGAATAATTGGTGCCAGGCACCAATTATTCACGGCAGTGAATCATTGGCTGCCCGGCACCCTCACGTTCGGGTGCCGGAAGGCGTGTGGCGGGGTCGCAATCGAGTGCGATGCCGGTCTGCATTTCGCGCTATTCACGCTACGCGTGCATGCCTGAAGGTGAATAAAAGGTGCCTGGCACCTTTTATTCACTCACAGCGGGCGGCCGCGCATGTCGTCGGGCACGGGCAGGCCGAAGGCGGTCAGCACCGTGGGGGCGATGTCGTACAGGATGGCGTCGGACCGCAGCGTGGCGGGCATACCGGGACCGGTCAGGATCGCCATCCCGTTCTTGGCATGGTTGGCGTCGTCGGGGCCGGTGTCGTTCTCACGCACATGGATGCGGCCGTCGCCGACCGAGCCGATCGAACGCCAGGTGAGGTTGCCGAAGTACACGATCAGGTCGGGCGGCACGTTGTTGGCCACGTTGTACAGATCGCCGGGCCGGAACACCCGGGTGCCGAGCGGCCTGCCCTGCTCGTCTCCCAGGGCTTCGAGCTTTGCGATCAGCTCGTCCAGAAGAGGTTCGACCTGGTCGGGCTGCACGATCCCGCGCGGCTCACGGCCGGCGATGTTCAGAAACACCCGCGAGTAGTACCCGCCGTCGGCCCACACCCGGGTGTTGTCCCAATCGATCTGGCAGCGGCTGATCGGGGTCGACTCGGTGGGCGGGTCGATCAGGGTCAGGTAGCCGTTCTGCATCAGCCACTCATTGATCTGAATGCCGCCGAACATCGTCTGAGCCCCGTGGTCGGAAACGACGATCACGGCGGTGTCGTCACCCACGCCCTCGATCAGCTCCCCGATCTCTGCATCCACCAGCTTGTAGTAGTCGCGAAACGCCTGCTCATACTGGTTGCCGGGGACGTAGTCGGGATGGTTCTTGTCGTAGAAGCGCCAGAAACAGTGGTGCAGCCGGTCGGTGCCCATCTCCACCAGCATCAGAAACTCCCACGGCCGGGTATCGCGAAAGTGGCGGGCGAGCTTGAACCGTCGCCGGGTCATCTCGATGATGTCGGCCATCACCCGATCGCGCTCGTCGGTGCGGAAGTTGGGGACGTCGAACATGTACTCCCCCACCACCTCGCTGATCTCGGTGTGCAGCTCGGGCGGCGACGTGTACCGCGACTTGGTCGACGGCGCCAGGAAACACGAGATCAGCTCGCCGTTGACGTTCGGCGGCGGATAGGTCATCGGCACGCTCATGACCGTGCAGTGCTTGCCGGCGCGGCTGAGGATGTCCCACAAGCGGTCGTCCTTGACCCGGTCGGAGGTCGCGAACACCATCCCGTCGTAGGAGTGGTCGGCGCGGTTTCGAAACCCGTAGAAGCCCAGTGCGCCGGGATCCTTGGACGACATCATGCACGACCACGCCGGCACGGTGATCGGCGGATCGCTCGACTCGAGGTTGCCCCAGGCGCCGCGCTCCATCAATCCGGAGATCACCGGCAGTTCGGCGCGCATGTCGTCGAACACGATCTCGGGCGGGGCGCAGTCCAGGCCGATGATCATCACTCGTCGGGCGGTGCTCATGGCCATGATCGTAGAGAGTTACCGGCTGGAGAGCTGCCGGTAGAGCTCGATGCAGCGATCGGTCTCCACCGTTGCGTCCGCCTCTCGCACCACCACCTCACGGTTTCGATCACCGTACCGGCGGCGCAGCTGGTCGTCTGAGAGCAGCCGCACGATCGCGGCGGCGGTGGCCTCCACGTCGCGCAGCGGCACGATCTCAGCGCCGTCACCCTGCTCGATCAGCTCATGGATCGCAGGCAGGTCACCCAGCACGACCGGGAGCCGGGCGGCCATGGCTTCGAGCAGCGAGGTCGGCCGGCCGGTGTCGGAGGCCGGCACCGACACCGTCAGCTCGCTGCCGGCGAACACCAGCGGCACCTCGTCTTCGGTGAACCGGCGGAAATGCACCGAGTCGGTCACCCCCAGCTGCTCGGCCTGCCGGCGCAACGCGTCGGTCTCGACTCCGTATGCCATGAAGAGGAATGCGGCATCGGGCACCTCGCGCTGCACCAGCGGGATCGCCGCCATGATCACGTCCAGGTTGTACAGCTGCTTGTGTAGGCGCGGAGACGCCACCACCGGCCGGCCCGGGAAGATCGTGTCGATCAGCGAACGGTCGCGCTCCCCGGTGTAGCGCACACGGGTATCGACTCCCCAGCCGATCCGGTGCACCAGCTCGGCCGGCACGCCCAGATCGGTCACGCCCTGCTTGAGGCCGTCAGAGTTGACGGTGATCGCGTCGGCCGCGCGCAGCATCGTCTGGGCCAGCACCCGCTTCTGCGGGTCGGTCTTGGGCACGACCAGCACGTCGGATCCCCACACGCCCTGCACCACCGGCCGCTGCCCGGCGCGATAGGCCCACTCGCCCGAGGGCCACAGGTTCTGGGTCTGGACGATGTCGGGGTCGAGCGCACGCAGGGTGCGCCGCAGGTGCCGGCGGCGCCACAGCATCCGCACGCCGGTGCCTTTTGGCAGCCTGCGTCCGAGCACGTCGTGGACATGCACGCCCTCCACCGGCTCGGGGAACACCGTGTAGATGTGCACCTCGTGGCCGCGTTCAGCCAGCCGCCTCGCCCACCGTTTGGTATGCAGGCTTCGACCGCTCCCCAGGATGGCAACGCGAAGCTGGTCGGGCATCGGCGCACGATATCGCGCGGCTCCGCTGCGCCGCGTCGAGACGCGCGACGATAGCATCGACCCATGTCAACTGACACGGCTCCGGTGCTGGTCTTCGGAATGGACGGCGCAGACTATGACGTCGTCGCCGAGATGATCGCCGACGATCGGCTGCCGACACTCAGGCGCCTGCGCGATTACGGCGCATTCGGCCCGCTCCGCTCGACCGAACCGCCGGTCACTCCGGTGGCGTGGTCGACGTTTCTGACCGGCGTGCAGCCCGGTCGCCACGGGATCTACAACTTCTCCACCAACCCGCTGCGGGGTGGCTTCCGGGTGGAGAGCGCCGCCGCCCGCGGAGGTACGCCGTTGTGGCGCACGTTGGACGCCGCCGGCCTGCGCTCGTCGTTTGTGCTGGTGCCGTTCACCTATCCGCTGGAGTCGCTCAACGGCACCATGGTGTCGGGTTACGGCGGCCCGGAGGTGCCTGCGGTGACACCACCGGAGGCGGCCGAGCGGATCGCCCGCACGTTCCCCGGTCTGGTGTCGGTGCGCCATCCCATGCGCGAACGCTACTGGGAGGATTTCGACGGCTTCCGGCGGCGGCTGATCGCCGACGTGGACGAGGTCGAGCGGCTGAGCATCGACGTGCTCGACGCCGACCGGCCCGATCTGTTCGCCGTCGACTTCATGTCGTCCGACACGATCGGCCACCTCGCCTACCACCTGCGCAACGCCGACCATCCCGCCCACGACCCCGCCAAGGCGGCCGACCACATCGGTGAGGTGTACGCCGCGGTTGACGCCGCCATCGGCAGGGTGATCGAGGCCGCCGAGCGGATCTTCGATCGCAAGGTCACGGCGATCGTGCTTTCTGATCACGGCATGAAGCCGATCCACTACACGTTCCAGATCAATCAATGGCTCGAGGATCACGGATACCTGCGCTACCGCAAGCGCTCGGCGCAGCGGATCAGCGGCCTGGCCCGGATCGACTCCAAACTGGCGCTGAGGGCGAGCTGGTACCCTCGCCTCTACGACGCCGTCGTGCCGTTCGGCAAAGCCCCCGCCAACGTCAACCGCACCATGCGCGACCTCGACCGCTGGCGCACCGATGCCTACGCCTACGGTACCTACGGGCCGGTGTTCTTCGGCGAGAAGACCGGCCGGCGCACCGACACGGCCTTCCAGGAGCGGCTGATGGCCGATCTGCGGGCCGAGCTGAGCCCGCTGGACGGTGAGCCTGCATTTGAGGTGCGGCGCGGCAGCGAGGTCTACCAGGGGCCGTTTGCCGACAAGGCACCCGACCTGGTGGTGACCAGCCGCGACCCCAGGATCCTGGTGTCAGCCTCCCGCAGGCAGTTCGGCTCGCCCTGGATGATCCACGACCGGCTCGACCCCGAGCTCAGCGAGAACTACGGGTTCTCCGGTCACCACGGTCCGATCGGAGTGCTGGCGGCCGGAGGGCCGGCCGTCGGTCACGGGCGGTTGGAGGGCGCGTCCATCGCCGACCTCGCGCCCACCGTGCTGGCGCTCTTGGGAGTGGATGCGGGTGAGCAGCTGGACGGCTCGGTGCTGCCGCTGTTCACCCCCGCCGGGGAGTTGGTGGCCGCGGCGGCCGGCGAGCGTGAGGTGTCGGAGCAGAGCGTCTACTCCGAAAACGAAGAGGCCGAGATCCAGGAACGCCTGCGAGCGCTCGGGTACGAGTAGGTGCCGCCCCGCTACACACAACCGCAGGCGGCTGTGGTGGTCGAGGTCGGCTGGGTCAACGGCCTGGCGGCGATTCGGTCGCTGGGACGGGGCGGGGTGCGCACCTTCGCCGTCGATCACCGGCCCTGGGCGCTCGGCTTCAAGTCCCGCTACGCACACCGGGTGATCGCACCCGAGCCGGTCGCCGACGAGGATGGGTTCATCGCCGCCATGGCGGCGCTGGGGGAGCGCTTCGACGGCCCCACCCCCGTGCTCGCAACCCACGACGAGCACCTCAATGCGATGGTGAAGCGCTCAGCCGAGCTCTCCCCCCACTTCCGCCACCCGGCGCCGGCGTGGCCGGTGCTGGAGGCGCTGCAGCGCAAGCGCCACCAGCTGGACACCGCTCTCGGCTGCGGAGTGGGCATCCCCGAGACCCGTCACCCGGCATCGGCACAGGAAGCCGTGGCCGACGCCGAGGAGCTGGGCTACCCGGTGTTTCTGAAGCCGTCCGATCCGGTCGAGTTCAAGCGCCGGTTCAAGCGTCAGGCGTTCGAGTGTCACACCGCCGCCGAGGTCGACACCCATTACACCGAGATGGCGGAATTCGAGCCGATGCTGCAGGAGTTCGTGCCCGGCAGCGATGACGAGCTGTACACGCTGGGGAGCTATCTCAACGGCGACGGCGAGGCCCTGGGAGTGTTCTGCGGGCGCAAGCTGCGGCAGACGCGTGAAAATCAGGGCAGCGCCCGTGTCGGTGAGGCGGTGTGGGTCGATGAGGTCGTCGAAGACGGCCTGCGGCTGCTGCGCGCGCTGGAGTTCACCGGCGTATCCCAGGTCGAGTTCAAGCGGGACAGCCGCACCGGCGAGTTCAAGCTGATGGAGGTCAATCCGCGCCTGTGGCAGTGGCATGGCCTGGCGTCGGTGTGCGGCGTCGACCTGCCGATGATCGCCTACCTCGATCTGATCGGACAGCCACCGGCGCCCGTGACGATGGTGGGCGAGGGCCGGCGCTGGGCGATCACGGTGATCGCGGGCACGCGCAACGGCTGGCAGCGGCCTCCCTACACCGACGCGGTGTGGGCCGTCGACGACCCTGCGCCTGCTGTGGCGCAGGCTGCCCGGATGGTGTCCAAGGCGTCCCGTCGACATCCCCGCACCTGGTTTCACAAGTCTCGCTACGTGCAGCGCTCATGACCGGTGTATCCCAGCCCAAGGCCCGGTGGGCGATCGAAACGCTGCTCTCGACCTGCGCGGAGCCGCCGGAGACGGTCGACTACCCGTCCGCCACGCTGCCCGCGTCGGAGCTTGCCTGGAAGTTCTTCGCCGCCGGGGATCCCGGCCCCCCGGCGCTGCTGCGCGACGGGCTGCTGGACTTCGGCGACGGCGCCGCCGACATCGTTGCCAGTGCCTTCTGGCATCTGTCGCGATGGGAGGAGCGGCCGGGCTCGCTGACCGATCAGCATGGACGGTTCCCGGCGGCTGCCGCGCTGGCCGACCCCGCCGCCCCCGCCGTGGACGCGCTGGCGGCACAGTTTCGCTCCGCCCTCGGCCTGCAGCAGCATCGGCGCCAGTTCACCGTGGCACTCACCCACGACGTCGACTCGCCGTGGCGGTGGTACGGCCGGCGGGCGGTGATGGGCGCCGGGGCCAGAGCGAAGCGGGCGGCGATCGACCGCCGAGTGGGCGACCTCGGCGTCGAGCTGGCGGGCCTCCTGCAGGCGCCGGTTCACCGGCTTCGGTCGACTGACCCCAACTGGGCGTTCGAGCGGATCGCGGAGGTCGAACGCGCCCACGGCGGCCGCTCCACCTACTTCGTCATGACCGGCCACACCCGGCCGGCCGACGGTCCGGCTCCTGAGGCCTACTCCCGGCGACGCCCGGCGATCGTGACCCAGATCGCCGCCCAGGGCGATGAGATCGGTCTGCACCCGAGCTATGCCACCAGCGACCAGCCGCAGCTTCTGGCCGACGAGAAGTCGCGGCTGGAGGCGCTCACCGGTCACCCCACGGCGGGAGTGCGGTTCCACTACCTGCGTCACCGCACTCACGAGACGCTGCCCCTGCTGGATCAGCTGGGTTTCCGGTATGACACCAGCCAGGGCTTCGCAGAGACACCGGGACTGCGGGCCGGATTCTCACTTCCCTACCGTCCCTACGACCTGGCCGCCGACCGTCCGCTGGAGCTGACCGAGCTGCCGCTGGCGATCATGGACGCCACCCTGGCCGAGCAGCGCTACCTGGGCCTGGACGCGGATGATGGCCTGCAACGGGCTGTGCGCGTTCTCGAGCAGGTGGCGGCGGCCCGGGGCACCGTGGCTGTGCTGTGGCACGTCGACCGCTTCGACCGGGTGTACGGTCGCGGCTGGGACCGCGCATACGAGCGGCTCCTGCAGTGGGTGGTCGATCGCGGTGGGCGGCTGGTGACCGCCGCGGAGGCTACGCGGCCTCGGTGAAGCGCACGCGCCGGCGCAGCCCGCTCTTGACGACCTGCTCGATCGCATCCACCGCAGCCGGCATGAACTGCGTGCCGGAGCAGCGACGCAGCTCCTGCAAGGCGAGCTCCGGGGACATGCCCTTGCGGTACACCCGATCCTCGGTCATGGCGTGATACGCGTCGCAGACTGCGATCACATACGACCCGCGGGGCACCTGCAGCCCGGCCAGGCCGTCCGGATAGCCGCGTCCATCCCACCGCTCGTGCGAGGAGCGCACCAGGGCGACCACCTCGTCCATGCCGGGGATGCTGGCGATGATGTCGGCACCGATCACCGTGTGGCGCTTCATCACGTCGAACTCGTCGTCGGTCAGCGGCCCGGGCTTGTTCAGGATCGCCTCGGGGATCCCGATCTTGCCGACGTCGTGCAGCAGCGCGCCCATCTGGATCGGCTTCAGCTCTGCAGCTGAAAGTCCCAGGTGCTCACCGACCGCGACCGCGAACTCAGCGATCGCATGGGCGTGTCCGCCGGTGTAGGCGTCCTTGGCCTCCAGCGCCGCCGCCAGGGCGGCCACCGTGGCGACGTGCTGGCGATCAAGTGCGCTGGCAAGCTGGGAGGCCCCCAGGACGATCCCGGCCTGGTCGGCCAGAAGCCGGCAGTGCGCGCGATCCTCATCGGTGAACATCCGCCGACGGGTATCCAAAAGCTCGATCAGGCCCGCTGCGCGGCCGTCCATCACCAGCGGCACCAGCATGCTCGACTGGAAGCCGGACTGCTCCAGGAACGCGTGCTCCGCCGGATCGCCGCCGTCGCCGACCACCGTCGACACCTCGATCAGCTCCGCCAAAACCCGCCTGGTGGTGGGGTAGTCGTTGAGCGCGTAATCCTCGGCCTCGATGTTCAGCTGTGCGGGCGGGATCACGAACGCCGCCCAATCGGTGACCGCGTCGGTGGACGCCTCGTAGGTCGAGATCAGGCACCCGGAGGCTTCGAAGAGCAGCGCCAATTCGCGCGCGAACAGCGCCATCGCCTCGGCCAGGTCTCTGGCAGAGGAAAACTGACGTGTCGCCTCAATCACCGCAATCAGATTCGAGAAGCGGCGATCGGTGGAATCGGGGCCCGGTCGCATGCCGTGTTTGTATCGGCGCAGCCGGCGGCAGGCTTGAGGTTTTCCCGCTTGGCAGGCCGCTTTGTTACCGGTTGCGGCCGTGGGCGCGGCGGCGCCGACGAGTGGTCGACGAGGCCGGCGGCGGCTTGACCGCGGGAGCCGCGGCGGCGGGCGCGGGATTGGGGCCGGCCGTGACGGTCGCGGGCACGGGGGTGGCCGGTACCGCAGGCGCCGATTTCGCGATCTCCTGGCGGCGGCGTACAAATGCCGGCTGCCGCTCCATCAGCATCGCCAACACGGGCGCGGCCACGAAGATCGATGAGTAGGCGCCGGCGGCGATACCCACGATCAGGGCAAAGGCGAAGTCCTTGAGCGCGCCCGCTCCGAAGATGAACAACAGCACCACCGGGATCAGGGTGACGAAGCTGGTGTTGAGCGAGCGGGTGATCGTCTCGGCGAGCGACTGGTTCACGATCTGTGAGGCGGACATGCGCCGCAGGATCGGGATGTTCTCGCGCACCCGGTCGAACACGATCACCGTGTCGTACATCGAGTAGCCCAGCACGGTCAGCACCGCGGCGATGGTGTCGGCGGTCACGGATCTCCCCGACAGCGAGTAGATCCCGATCGTGATCAGGATGTCGTGTGCCAGCGCCACCATCACCGGCACCGCGTACACCCACTCGAACCGGAACCACACGTAGATGAAGATGATGATCAGCGAGAACAGCACCGCCAGATAGGCGGTGTCCAGCACCGACTGGCCGAACGACGACGACACGTTTCGCAGGTTGATGTTGTAGGCCTCGGCCTGCGGGCCCTGCAGGGTGTGCGACAGCCTGCTCTGCTCCGAGGCATTCAGGAAGTGCGACTGCACCTGGAAGTGGGTGTACTTGCTGGGGTCCTTCTGATTCGTCCCCACCACGCCACGCACGACGGTGTCCGAGCCGGTGATCGGAGTCACCAGGTTTTCCATGCTGCCCTGGCTCAGGGCCACCTTGGTGCGGAAGTCGAACTGGCTTCCACCGGTGAAGTCGATGCCCTTGTTGAGACCGTTCACGCCCAGGCTGATCGCCGCGGCAATCAGCACCACGGCAGAGATCGAGAACCACCACGCCTTCCGTCCGACGAAGTCGAATCTGGTCCAGCGGGTGCCCGATCCGACCGCACCCAGCACCCGCGGGTTGGCCATGAACTTGAAGCGGCCGAGCACTCCCAGCATCGCCCGGGTGGCGACCACCGCGGTGAAGATCGAGGTGATCACACCGATCAGCAGCATCAGGGCAAAGCCCTTGACGCTCGAGGTGGCGGTGGCATACAGCACGCCGGCGGTGATCAGCGTGACCACGTTGGCGTCGATGATGGTGTGGAAGCCGCGCCGGTAGCCGGTGGAGATGGCGGCACGGATGCTCTTGCCGGCGCGCACCTCCTCCTTGATGCGTTCGAAGATGACGATGTTGGCGTCGGCCGCCACGCCGATGGTGAGGATCGTGCCGGCGATCCCCGGCAGGGTCATCGTCACCGGTAGGAGCGCCACGATCCCGGCCAGCAGCAGGCCGTAGATGATGAGGGCGATGTCGGCGATCAGCCCCAGGAAGCCGTACACGACCAGCAGGAAGATCATCACGAAGATCAGCCCGGCAATGCCGGCGATCAGACCGCTGTGGAGCGCGTCCTTGCCGAGCGTCGCGGATACCACGTTCTCGGACAGCACTGCAAAGCTGACCGGCAGCGTGCCCGACTGAATCTGAAGTGCGAGCCGGTCGGCCTCGGGCTTCGACACGCCGGAGATCTCACTGCCACCCCCGAGTCCGTCGTTGGGGATGCCTTCGGGGTACTTGACGGGGTCGACGACCGGCGTCGATATCAGCTTGTTGTCGACCACGATCGCATTTGGCAGCCCGCCCTGGATTCCCTGCAGGTTGGCCTGATCCACCGTGCTCTTGGTGATCGTGGCGAACGTGTCCGCGCCACCGTTGCGATACGAGAACTGAACGATCGGGTTGCCGCTCTGATCGGTGGTCGAGGTTGCGGAGGAGATCTGGTCGCCGGTGACGACCTGGTCAGGCGGCGGCTGGTTGAACATGTACCAGACCTCGTTCGGCGAGGTGGTCGTGCTGCCGATGCAGCCGCTGGTGGTGGTGCTATCGCACGAAACCGCCATCTGACCCTCGGGGACATACAGCCACTCGGTACCCGGCGGCTGGGTCTTGGAACCGACCAGATCGAGCACCTGCGCCTGGGTGTGCTGGAGCCCGGTGCCCTTGTAGAACTCATGGGTCTTGGAGTCGAACAGCCCCCACTGATGGGCATTCTCGGGCCCGCCCTTGTCAGCGGCGTCGGCCTTCTTCAGCAGGGCGTAGGCCGAAGGGGCGACGGTCGGCGAGGAGAACTTCCCGCCCGACCCGTAGCTGATCGGGTTGAGGTACTTGTAGAAGTCGAAGTTAAGGAAGCCGCCGGCTGTAACCAGGTCGCCCAGCTCGTTGGGATCGTTGACACCCGGAAGCGAGATCTCGATGGTGTTGTCGCCGGGGCTGGTGCGAATCTCGGGTTGCAGCGTGCCGCGCGGATCAACACGTTTGCGCATCACGCTCGCGGCTGAGTTGAGCTCGGCGGCGGTGATCTGCGTGTTGTTGGTGGGCTCGGCCTTGACCACCAGCTGCAGGCCGCCGCGCAGGTCGAGGCCCTGCACGAAGCCTTTGGTCGCCACCGCTGCGGCGGCGCCGGCCGCCAGCGCCAGCACCAGCACGAGGATCAGAAGATTCTTGCGATTCTCGGTCACAATTGGTCGATTCTAGCCGGGTTGCGCTGCTGCTCAAGCCACGCTCCAAACTGCGCTTCAACAATCGCCGTGCGGGCTTCGCGCACCGTGGTGATGACGCGGTGCAGGTTGTGGATCGTGAGTAAGCGCAGGCCGGTGATCTCCTTCTGGGCGACCAGATGCCGGATGTAGGCCCGGCTGAACCCGGCACAGGCGGGGCAGGTGCAACCCGGTTCGAGCGGCCGCGGGTCGGTTGCAAATTTCGCGTTTCGCAGGTTCAGGCGGCCGAATCGGGTGAGCGCCGATCCGGTGCGGCCCAGCCGCGTGGGCAGCACACAGTCGAACATGTCGACGCCGCGCGCGATCGTCTCGGCCAGACCGTCGGTGTCGCCCAGGCCCATGAAGTAGCGGGGCCGGTCGTGCGGCAGCATGGCGGCGGTCGCCGAGACCGTCTCCAGCATGTCTGTCCGCTCCTCACCCACCGACAATCCTCCTATCGCATACCCATCGAATTCGAGGGCGGTCAGCTCGTCGGCCGACTGCGCTCGCAGGTCGGTATCGGTACCTCCCTGCAAAATCCCAAATACCAATTGTCCGTCGGCCCGATCGCAGGCCCGGCAGCGCTTGGCCCAGAGAGTCGTCCGCCGCACCGCATCCTGAAGCATGGCCCGGTCGACACCCGCCGGAGGGCAGTGATCGAACACCATCGCGATGTCCGAGCCGAGGTCGCGCTGGACGGCCATCGCCAGCTCAGGAGTGAAGCGGTGCGCAGAGCCGTCGTAGACCGACTGGAAGTCGACGCCGTCGTCGTCCATCCGACTGGCGGTGTGCCGCAGCGAGAACACCTGAAACCCGCCGGAGTCGGTCAGGATCGGCCGGTCCCAGTTCATGAACCGGTGCAACCCGCCCAGCTCCGCGATGGTGCGCGCGCCCGGTCGGAAGTAGAGGTGATATGTGTTTCCCAGCACAACCTGCGCCCCCATCTGCTCGAGCTCGCTGGGCAGCATGCTCTTGACACTGGCCTTGGTGCCCACCGGCATGAACACCGGAGTCTCGATCGGGCCGTGCGCGGTCGTGAGCACGCCGGCGCGGGCGTCGCCGTCGGTTGCGACGATCTCGAATTCTCCGATCACAGGATCAGGGTGGCATCGCCGAAGGAATAGAAGCGGTACTCGCGTTCGATCGCCGCACGGTACAGCGCCCGTGTCTGCTCCACTCCCGCGAACGCCATCACCAGCGCCAGCAGCGTCGATCGGGGCAGGTGGAAGTTGGTGATCATCGCCCCCACCGCCTGGAAGGTGTAGCCGGGCGTGATGAACACGCCGGTGCGCCCCTCCAGCGGCGCGATCGGCTCCGGCCGAGGCGACCCGAACACGGTCTCGAGCACCCGCACCGAGGTGGTTCCCACCGCCACCACCCGGCGGCCCTCCCTGCGAGCGGCGGTGATCCGGGCGGCGGCGTGTTGGGAGATCGCATACCGCTCGGTGTGGATCTGGTGGGCCTCCAGCTCGTCCTCGGCCACCGGGCGGAACGTGTCCAGCCCGACACCCAGGGTCACGGTGACGACCTCGAGGCGTTCCCGCAACGCGACCCAAAGCTCGTCGGTGAAGTGCAGGCCCGCGGTGGGAGCGGCCGCAGAGCCGGGGTGGGCGGCATACACGGTCTGGTAGCGCGACCGGTCGCGCAGCGGCTCGTGGATGTAGGGGGGCAGCGGCATCTCCCCCGCGCGCTCCAGCGCCTGCTCGATCGGGGTGCCGGCCGGGGGCGAGACACGTACGCGGCCGTCGCCCATCCGCTCGACGATTCGAAACTCGAGATCCTCCGCCGCGATCACGCTCTCACCGACCTTGAGCCGGGCGTAGGGCCGCGCCAGTGCGGTCCAATCACCGTCGGGGAGCGGTTCCAGCAGCAGCAGCTCCACAGCGCCGCCGGTGGCCCGGCGAGCCCGCACCCGCACCGGCAGCACCCGGGTGTCGTTGGCAACCAGCAGGTCGCTGGGCTCGAGCACGTCAGCCAGCTGATCGAAGCGCAGGTGGCGGGTTTCACCCGATGACCGCTCGTACACCAGCAACCGGGAGTGCGAGCGGGGCTCGACCGGCTGCTGGGCGATCAGGTCTGGTGGAAGTGCGTAATCGAGATCGGCGGTGCGCATACTGCTCGATCAGCGGCCGATCCCAGCGTCCGCCGCGGGTTGAAGGGATACCAGAGCCCGTCGATGTTGATGCTCCCGTGGGTGATCCGCCAGTCGTTGATGGGAACGCCGTCCGTGCCCCGGACAGCGCGGACGTGCGCGTGTCCGGTGCGCCACGACCCGATCACGTCGAACTGGATGCGGGCCCAGCCGGTGCCGTCGGTGTTCTCGACCACCGGGCCGGTGATGGCCGGCCCGAAACCGGTGACGACGCCCAGCCGCTGGCGCACGCCGCCGGGCCCTCCGTTCAGCCGGTAACAGGTCGCCGCCAGCCGGAATGCCGGTCCTTTGGATGCCGTCTCGATGGCGGCCACCCCGAGGGTCGAGCCGGCGATGAGCAGCAGCAGAGACGCTCCGCCGAGGATGTACCACTGCCGGTGGATGCGA
Organism: uncultured Actinomycetes bacterium; assembly: GCA_963727235.1. Classification (GTDB taxonomy): domain Bacteria; phylum Actinomycetota; class Thermoleophilia; order Gaiellales; family JAICJC01; genus CAVPTL01. Next base: position 13,227 of record CAVSFZ010000022.1, on the reverse strand, counting down.
GGTCTGGGGAGTCGCACGAGTTCAGACTATGCCAGGGTGACAGCGAGATCGGTGTCAGAACAGACCCGGGTCGCGAGCCGGCGGCGGCAGCCCCAGATGGGCGTATCCGGATGGTGTGACGATCCGCCCCCGCGGCGTCCGCTGGAGCAGCCCCAGCTGCAGCAGGAACGGCTCGTACACGTCCTCGAGCGTGTCGGTCTCCTCACCGATCGCGACGGCCAACGTGGAGAGCCCAACCGGCCCCCCGGAGAAGCGTTCGGCGATCGCGGTCAGGATCGCGCGATCGATCCGCTCCAGGCCAAGCGAGTCGACCTCGAAAAGCTCCAGTGCCTCGACTGCGATCTCGTGCGTGATCGCCCCCTGGTGGCGCACCTGGGCGAAGTCGCGCACCCGCCGCAGGATCCGGTTGGCAACCCTCGGGGTGCCGCGCGCACGCAGCGCGATCTCACTCGAGCCGGCCGAGTCGATCCCGACCCCCAGCACACCGGCGGAGCGCTCCACGATCGTCTGGATGTCGCCGTGGTCGTAGTAGTCGAGCCGGTGGGTGATACCGAACCGGTCCCGCAGAGGCGTGGTGAGAAGACCGGTACGGGTGGTCGCCCCCACCAGCGTGAACGGCTTCAGGTCGAGTCGGATCGACTGCGCGCCGGGCCCCTGCCCGATCACCAGATCGATGCATCCGTCCTCCATGGCCGGGTACAGCAACTCTTCGATCGAGCGGTTGAGCCGGTGGATCTCGTCGATGAAGAGCACGTCGTGGGACTCGAGCGCGGTCAGAATCGCCGCCATGTCGGCCTTGCGGTCGATCGCAGGCCCGGATGCGACTCGCAGCGTGGATCCCATCTCGACCGCGATGATGCCGGCCAGCGACGTCTTGCCGAGGCCCGGGGGGCCGGCGAAGAGCACGTGCTCGCACGGCTCGCCACGCGCCTTGGCGGCCTCCAGGAAGATCGAGAGCTGCTCCTTCAGCTGCGTCTGGCCGACGAACTCGTCCAGGCTGTGAGGGCGCAGCGTGCGGTCGAACTCCTCCTCGCCGGGAGCCACAAGGGCGTCGGGCAGGCGATGGGTGGAGTCGATACTCACACCCTGCCCGCCAGCGCTGCGCGCACGCGTTCAGAGGTGGGCAGCTCGGCATCGACGTTGCGAAGCGAGTCCTCGGCCTCGGCCACCGACATCCCCAGCCCCACCAAGGCGTCTCGGGCGGCGGTGTGATCGTCCACAGCCGCGGCGGGCGCCTCGTCCAGATTCACCGATCCGACCTTGTCCTTGAGGTCGATCACCAGACGCTCCGCGGTTTTCCGACCGATCCCCGGGATGCTGGTGAAGAGCGCATGATCGCCGACCGCCACCGCCCGCCGGATCTGGTCGGGCGCATATCCCGACACGATCGCAAGCGCCGCCTTGGGCCCGATCCCCGAAACGCCCAGCAACAACTCGAACAGCTCCCGCTCGGCGGCGCCGGCGAACCCGAACAGCTGCAGCGCGTCCTCGCGTACGTGCAAATGGGTCACCAGTGTGACCTCGGCACCATCGGCATCCACCGCCAGCCGGCGCGCACTCGAGGTGGCGCTCAGCAGATACCCCACTCCTCCCACGTCCAGCACCACCGAGCCGGCGTCGACCCGGGACACGCGTCCGCGCAGCTCGGCGATCATCGCCGCGCCCCGGCCAAGGTCGCACGGGATCGCGCCACCCGGGCGTGGCAGACGGCCGCCGCCAGTGCATCTGCGGCATGGTCTGACGCGGGCGCCTGGTCGAGTGAGAGCATCGCCGTAACCATTCGCATCACCTGATTCTTGTCGGCGCGGCCGTATCCGCACACACTGGTCTTGATCTCCGCCGGAGCGTAGCCGCAGGCCTCGACACCGGCACGACCACAGGCCGCCAGGATCGCGCCCCGGGCCTGCCCCACGGAGAGGATCGTGCGCGGGTTCTTGCCGACGTAGAGATCCTCCAGCGCAACCGCATCAGGACCGATGCGATCGATCAGGCCGGCAACCCGGACGGAGATCGTCGCCAGCCGTTCGGCGATCGGATCAGCCGCTTTGGTGGTGATCAGGCCGTGCTCGAGGGCGCGCAGGCGGCTGCCCGTAACCGAGACCGCGCCGAAGCCGGTCTGTGCCGTTCCGGGGTCGATTCCAAGCACGATCACTCTGCGAGTGTAGTCGCGATCCCGGACGTCGGTCGAACACGCGTTCGTGTTGCAATCCGGCGAATCACCGCCACACTGGGAAGGATGGACAACCGTCCCAGGCTCCGCGTTCTGGTGGCCCTCGTCTTCTTCGCCCAGTTCCTCGGCGGCGGCGGTGGGCTGGTGGCCGGGCTGCTGCTGATTCGCTTCACCGGCCAGGCCCAGGCGTTCTTCGACCTGCTGGTGGCCGGTCGCGCCAGCCTCGGCGGTAGCCTGAGCGTGGTGCTGCTCGCGGTGGGAGTGACCGGAGGCCAGGCGCTGCTTCTGACCGTGTGGACGGGCAAGGCCACGGCCTGGCAGCTGCGGCCGGTGGCCGCACTGGCCGCCGCCGGCATGGGAGCGTTCGTCTCGCTGGTGATCTCGGCCGAGCTGATCGTGCACGCATCGGCGCTGGTACTCGACACCGTCGGCCGGGTGCTGGGCTTCCCGCTGTCGGTCACCACCGTGGTGGTCACCACCGCGCTGGTCAGCCGCTGGATCCGGCCGTCGACACCAGCAACGATGCCGGTCACACCACTAGCCGGCGACAGCCTCTAGCACGGCATCGGGGATGTCGAAGTTGGCGTAGACGTCCTGGACGTCGTCCTGATCCTCGAGCGCGTCGATCAGGCGAAACAGCTTGCGGGCCGCGTCCTCCTCGAGCGCCACCGTGTTTGCCGGCACCAGCGTCAGCTCGGCCGACGTCATCTCCATCCCGGCGGCCTCCAGCGCGTCGCGCACCGCGGCCAGGTCGGTGGGCCCGGTGGTGACCTGCCAGGTGTCACCCTCAGCGCTCACGTCCTCCGCCCCGGCCTCGGCCGCAGCCAGCACCATGTCGTCCTCGCTGACCCCCTCGGCGGGCACCAGGATCACGCCTTTGCGCTCGAACTGCCAGGCGACCGATCCGGGAGTGCCCAGCGCCGAGTTGTGCTTGGCGAAGATTGAGCGGACGTCGGCCGCGGTGCGATTGCGGTTGTCGGTCAGCGCCTCGACGATGATGGCCACGCCCTCGGGGCCGTATCCCTCGTAGGTAATCGCTTCGTAGGCCTCTGACCCCTCCCCGCCCCCGGTCGCGCGGGTGATCGCCCGTTCGATGTTGTCCTTGGGCATCGAGTAGGAACGCGCCTTGGCGATGGCCGTGGCCAGGGTCGCGTTGGCGGCCGGGTCGGGGCCGCCTTCCTTTGCGGCAACGATGATCGCCCGCGACAGCTTGGTGAAGAGCTTGCCCCGCTTCTTGTCTTCGGCGCCCTTCTTGTGCTTGATCGTCGACCATTTGGAGTGCCCGCTCACGCTGCCACCTCCCGAGAGGCCTCGGCAACCATGCCGGCGAACATTCTGTGCAGCCGCCGGTCGTCCGTCAGCTCCGGATGAAAGGCCGTCACCAGCACCCGATTGTGGCGAGCGGCGATCGGGTGCCCGTCGTGCTCGGCAAGCACCTCCACGTCGGCTCCGGCGCGCTCGATCCACGGCGCGCGGATGAAGACGCCCGGGAACGGCCGAGGATCGCCCGCCAGCTCGACCGGCGCCTCGAAGCTCGCCACCTGGCGGCCGAAGGCGTTCCGGCGCACATCGATATCGATCAGCCCCAGGTACCGCTGGTCGGGGCGTCCGTCGACGGCGTCGGCCGCGACCGTGATCATGCCTGCGCAGGTGCCGAAGATCGGCGCCCCCGAGGCGTGCAGGGCGATGATCGGCTCGGCCAGTTCGTAGGCCTCGATCAGCTTGGACATGGTGGTCGACTCTCCGCCGGGAATCACCAGCCCGCAGACACCCTCGAGATCTCGCGGCAGGCGCGCTTCCACAGGCTCCAGCCCGATCTCTGCGAGCGCTCGGCAGTGCTCGCGAAAGGCGCCCTGAAGCGCGAGGACTGCGACCCTACCAGCCACGCGTCTGCAGCAGGCCGTTCTCGCCCAGCTCCGAGATCTCCTTGCCGGGCATCGCGTCACCCAGTCCGAACGACACGTCCGCAACGATCGCCGGGTCGGCGAAGTGCGTGGTTGCCTTGACGATCGCGTTTGCCATCAGCGCCGGGTTCGAGCTCTTGAAGATTCCCGATCCCACGAACACGCCGTCGGCTCCGAGCTGCATCATCAGGGCCGCGTCGGCCGGGGTGGCGATCCCGCCGGCTGTAAACGTGACCACCGGCAGATGACCGTTCTCAGCACAGAATCGCACCAGGTCGTACGGGGCGGCGTGGTTCTTGGCCGCGCTGTACAGCTCGTCCTCGCTCATGGTGGTGAGGCGCTTGACCTCGCCCAGGATCGAGCGCATATGGCGTACCGCCTCCACCACATTGCCGGTACCCGCCTCGCCCTTGGAGCGGATCATGGCGGCGCCCTCGTTGATCCGGCGCAGCGCCTCGCCCAGGTTGGTTGCACCGCACACGAACGGCACCGTGAACTTCCACTTGTCGATGTGGTTGGCCTCGTCGGCGGGCGTCAGCACCTCGGACTCGTCGATGTAGTCGACCTCGAGTGACTGCAGCACCTGCGCCTCGGCGAAGTGGCCGATGCGGGCCTTGGCCATGACCGGAATCGTCACCGCCTCCTGGATCTCGCGGATCTTGGACGGATCGGACATGCGCGCCACACCGCCGTCGCGGCGGATATCGGCCGGCACGCGCTCGAGCGCCATCACCGCGCAGGCTCCGGCGTCCTCGGCAATGCGGGCCTGATCGGCGTCGGTGACGTCCATGATCACCCCGCCCTTGAGCATCTCGGCGAGGCCGCTCTTGACTCGCAAGGTTCCGGTTTCGCTCACGGCTTGCACCCCTTCTGAAAATGACGGAGGTTCTCGCCGCTAATCGTATCTGCTCAGACGCGTTGTCTGAGCCGCTCCAGGCCCGCCACGTCCAACACCCACACCATCCGGTCGCGCACGTCGATCAACCCAGCGTCGCGCAGCTCGTTGATGACCTTGGTGAGCGTCTCTCGGCTGGTGCCGATCATCTCCGCAAGCTGCATGTGCGTAAACCGCTCGTCGATCCGGATCCCGTTGGGGGTGACCCGGCCGTAGCGATCCATCAGCTCCAGCAGCTTGGCCGCCAGTCGCTTGGAGACCCCGTCGAAGGCCAGTGCCTCCAGCTGATCCTCGGCTTCGTGCAGGCGTCCCGCCAGTGCCCGCAGCAGATTCACCGCCACCTGGGGGTGATGTGCCACCACCCGCTCCAGGTCGGCCACCCGGATCACCCGCACCACCGTCTCGGTCATGGCCTCGGCATAGGCGTCGTAGGTGGGCGCGTGCAGCAGCGCCACGTGCCCGAAGGCAGAGCCGGCGTCCACCATCGCCAGCGTGAACTGACGGCCGTCTGCGCCACTGCGATACAGGCACACCCGGCCGTCGGTGACCAGGTACACAGCGTCGCCGGAATCGAATGGTGAATATACGAGTTCACCCTTGGCAAACGTGGCCGTCCCCAAGCGGTCGCCGAGAATCGCGACATCGGCCTCGGTCAGGCCCTCGAAGATGTCGTGATCGGCGATGTGGCTTTGGAGCCGGCTCATGTAAGTATTTACGTTGAAACCACCTGTCCGGTTTGTGGCCTCCAACAGAATCTCAATCCGGGGACGGCTGAGCGGGCCGGTACCATGGCCGCATCGCCGGGGGTGTAGCTCAGCGGTTAGAGCAGCCCGCTCATAACGGGTTGGTCGCTGGTTCGATTCCAGCCGCCCCCATCGATCGCGGTTGTGATCGCCACAACCGCAACCACCGCCGCCGCCACCGCGATCCCCCAGGGGTGCTCCACCGACTGCTGGGCGGGCGTGAGCCACAGCGCCAGGGGCACCAGCCACGGCCATCGCAGCGTGCGGTAGCAGACTCCCAGCGGCACCAGCAGCAGCGCCAGGTAGTGCAGCCACACGATCGGTGACAGCACCAGCGCCGCACATACCGCCAGTGCGAACGCCCCCCGGTCGTCACCTGCTGTCCAACCGCGCCGAACCACGGCGGCCGCCAGTGCGATGCCGATCAGCACCGCCGCCGCCCGGGCGACGCTCTGACCGGCGCCGAGCGCCATCGCCGCCGACACGACGCTGTACCCCTGCGACTGCTCGATCCAGCTGAGCGTCGAGAGCATGTGCGGATACACGGTCAGGTCGCCGAATCCCACCACCGCAAACCCGGCCAGCATCACCGCCGCCGTCGCCGCCAACGACAATCCAGCGGCCCGCCAACGGCGGGTGGCGGCAAGCCAGATCACCATCGGCCACAGGAACAGCTTGAGACAGATCAGGGCGCACACCACCAACGCGACCGTGACGGTCCTGTCACGCCACCTCCACGCTGCTGCCAGGCCGACCATCAGGATCGGGCTGAGCGTCCCGATCTCGATCCCCAGGAGCACCGGCGCACACGCATACGCGATGGCGTAGCACCGGAGATCACGCACACCGACCAGGCGCAGCGCCAGCGCCGGCAGCGGCACCAGCAGCGCCACAAACACTGCATTCGCCACTGAGGCGGGCAGCAGTCCCAAGGGAGCGAGCACGAGCATCACCGCCGGCGGGTAAACCGGCAGCTCCACGATCGTGGGGGCCGCGCCGCCCGCGCGGATGTGTGCGGCGATGGCGTCAAGGCGGGCAGGGCGGTACGGCGAGCGGCCGTTCAGCAGGTCATGGGCGGCGTTCCAGATGCCGCCGTGGAAGTCGAACCCCAATGCGTGCCGGCCGCCGACGGCAAAGATCAGCGCCGCCAAGAGCAGCGGCACGCCGGCGTAGGCCAGCGGCACCAGGGTTGTGCGAAATGCGCGACCGAGACCAGGTTCCGTGAGAGAGGTGGGTGCCTGCGACATCACCACCGCTATCGGCACCTGCGCTGCAATGCTGTACGCACCACGCCAAGCGGTGCGCTCGCCCGCAGGCCGGTGGCTACATGCCGTTCGAGAACATGCTGCTCAACCCGGACAGGTCGAGCGGCTTCGACGAGCTCGGCGCGGTCACGGTGACGCCCTGGTTCCAGTCGTTGAAGGTCGCGTCGACCTTGAAGTCGAATCCGGTCAAGCCGTCGGCCTTGCTGGCCAGCGACTTGGGCACGGTCACCGTCACCTCGGCGCTGACAGCGCTGGGCAGGTGCGTCGACTGGTCGTAGGAGACCGAGCCGTGGGCGACGTCCAGCGCACCGGTGAGCTCGTCCAGCTGCTTCTGATCGGAAGCGCTGATCGCGCCCTTGGAGAGCGAGACGATGTCGGCGGCAAGCTTGGTCGGGTCGAGGTCGGCTGACACGGTGTCGTTTCCGTCACCCGAAGAGACGGTCACGTTCTTGAGCCAGCTCTGGGGGTTGAGGCCCTTCAGCTGCTTGTCCATCTGGCCGGTCGGATCGATCGTATCGGTGCCCGAGCCCGTACTGCTACTGCTCGAATGCTGATTGATCGGGAACGATTCCCAGTCCTGGCCGAGCAGCACCGGAATCTTGACGTACCCGGTCTTGCCGTCGGGCGACATCACTTCGCCGGTGATCGAGGCGGCGGAAGTGTCAACCGTGAAGGTGGCGTCGAACGCTGCCGGAGAGCCGTTCTGGGCTTTGGCGGCGTGACCCTTGAGCTCGACGGTCACCGGGCCGTTCATGATCGTGGCGGCCTGCGGCGCGTTCAGCTGGCCGTTCAGATCGAGCGAAAGCTTGACGTCAAAGCCAACCGAGGTGGCGTCCTTGACGGCCGCGTTTCCGGCCTTGATCAGCTCGGCCGGATCAGCGGTGGAGGCGGTGCTCGACCCGCCACAGCCGGCGGCTGAGATCGCCACGACTGCCAGCGGTGCCAGCAGCAGTGTGCGGCGATTCATCAGTGACCGAACTCGTTGTAGGCGCGTCATGCTTCCCCCATCGGCATCAGAACGTTGCTCCGTGAGCCTCGTTTGCACGATAGCAGCGCGCTCGGGCCGCTCGGGCGGCCTGGATTACGGATTCCAACCCGGCTCCAAGCCGCGAACCGCCGCCCGGGTCAGCTGCGCACTGAAATCGCCAGGCCGTCGCCGGTCGGAATCACCATGCCGGTGAGGCCCTCGCCGGAGACCAGGCGGGCGTTGATCGATCGCATCCGGTCGACCGCCTCCTGGCTCCAGTGCCCGATTGGCCGACCGGACGCGACGCCGCCCGAGAGCAGCGCATTGTCCACTGCGATCAGACCGCCTGGGCGCACCAGGCCGACCGCGAGGTCGAGGTGCCGGGGGTAGTCCTCCTTGACGCCATCCAGAAACACCAAGTCCACGCCGGGGTCGAGCTGCTCCAACCCCACGCCGGCGTCCACCAGCCGCAGGTCGACCCGGTCGGCGACACCGGCGCGGGTCAGATAGTCGCGAGCAGCATTGTGGCGGTGCTCGTCGATCTCGAATGAGATCACGCGACCTTCGGGCCCCACCGCGCGGGCGAGATGCAGGGTCGAGACGCCGATCGCCGTGCCCACCTCGACCACGCTGCGGGCCCCGGCGGCGCGCGCGATCACCATCAGGAGCCGGGCCGAATCTGCGTTCAGGATCGGGATATGGTCGCGATCCCCGTGCGCCCGCATCGCTTCCAGCACAGGATCCGGAGGGGATGCAAGCTCGGTCAGATAGTCATGGACAGATGGGGAGAGGATCTCGCTGTCGGGCATACCGCTGGTTCATACCACACGAGAAATGACCCCCGACCGAGGGATCTTTCCGACCGCGGGTTGAGTTTTGACTCAGTTCAGCCGATCTTGACCGGAGCAGTCTTTTTCCGATTCGGGGGGCGGATCCTCGAATCCCCCCGGTAAGGAGTTGTACATGATCGACCTCGTGCGCATGTTGGCGGCGAATAGCCGTCGTGCTGAGGGACAAACTATGGCGGAGTACGCGGTCGTGCTCGCGGTGATCACCATCGCGGTGGTTGCGACGCTTGGCCTGCTCTCGACGGCAATCAAGGGCAAGCTCACCTCAGTTATCGGCGTTCTCTAGCCGTTCGTCATCATCTTGCGCGCCTCACGGCGTGGAGCTTCTCCACACTCCGTGAGGCGCGCTTCGGCGTTCCCAGGCGTCGTCCGCCGCTCCCGATAGGTTGCGAGGCGGATGCGAAGACAGCTCGCAGTCGGGGTCACACTGGTAGCCGCACTGGGCGCGGCCGCCGCTGCGGTGTCTGCCGCCGGCGGTGCCAGCACCGCCCCGGCGATGCCGATGCTTCGCCTTCAGCCGGGCGTGCAGCCTGCGCCCGCCCGGTCTGGCGGCCTTCACGACCGCCAGACGCTGGTGCTGGTGCTGACGTCCGCCCAGGGCTCGAACGTCGATCACGATCCTTCGGGACCGAGTCCGGGCGATTCGACCACGGCCTCGGGACCGCTGACGTCGGAGGGGAACCCTGCTGGAGTGCTGGATGTCTCCGGTGTGCTCACCAAGGTCGGCGGCCAGTCCATGCGCGTCCAGTACACGTTGACGCTGACGCTGGCGCACGGGCAGATCACCGCGATCGCATCGTTCCCCGAGACCAGCCACACCACCGGTTTCCGCGCCGCGGTCGTCGGTGGGACGCTGCGCTACCGCAATGCCCGCGGACAGGTGTACGTGCGGCTGCTGCAGCAGGGCGCAGAGTTCACCGTGCGGCTGCAGCCGTAGCGACCTAGCTGGTCGGCGGCGCGGTGGTGGTGGTCGTTTCGGTGACCGTGGTCGTCTGCGTCTCGGTCACGGTCGGGGCGGTCTCGATGATCGTCAGCGTGACCGGCGGCCCTGGCACCGTGACGGCGGGCAACGTGGTGGGTATCTTCACGGTCGTCGCGTACCTGTCCGTCACCGTCTTCGCGGGAAGGCTGTCGGTCAGAGTGCGGGTCTGAGTCAGATTGATGGTGCGAGCGGCCTTGGTGACGACTTGCCCCTTCGAAATCACGGTGGACGAGGGCACCAGCACCCGCACCGGCTGTCGTTTGACCCGCACCACCTTGCCCTTGACGGTCATCGTGGTCACGAACGCCCCACCGGCATCGTCGGCCTGGGAAAAACTGGCGGCGAACCATCCGCCCATGAACAGCAGCACCACAGCGGTTACGCTGGGCATCCAGTACTGGGCCGCCACCTCATATCGCTGGCCGCCGGGGAGTCGAAACCGGGCCATGTGGGAAGTGTAAACCACCGGTGGTACGGAGACCCAACCGGCCGCCCCTGCTCAGATCGGCGCCGAACCAGGTTGCCGGGCCGGAATCCGGCGGGTGAAGAAGAGCGCTCCGATCGACACCAGCGCCACCACCCCGAGTGCGCTTCTCAGGGCTGCAATGCGCGCCTGCTCGTTCTCGTCGATGATCGCGTCGGTCGTCTCGGCGTCCACTCCGGCGTCCTCGAGCGCCGTCTTCAGGTCAGCGTCGGAGACAAACGGGACGCCGCCGGACAGGCTCACCCCGACCTGGTCCTTGACGCTGGACGGCACGTCGGGGTTCTGCGACACCCCGTTCAGGAACGCCGTTGACAGGCTGGCGATCAAGACGGCGCCGACCAGCGCGGTGCCCAGCGACGCACCCAGGTTGGTGGCGGTGTTCTGCAGACCACCGACCTCGCCGCTCTGGCTGTCGGGGACGGAGGACACCGTGACCGCGCCGAGCTGTGAGGCCAGCGCGCCGACCCCGAAGCCCATCAGCAGCAGCGGCACGGTGATGATCTCTGCCCCGGCACCGACCTCGAGCGCACCGATCAGCAGGAGCGTACTGGCTCCGAACACCCCCAGCCCCATCTGCACCACCCGGCGCGGAGAGGCGTCGGGCGCGAGTCTCGGCACACCCACGGCGGCCGCCAGCAGGGTGATCGAGATCGGCAGCAACCGCACACCGGTTTGCAGGGCCGACAGTCCCAGTGCCACCGACAGGAACAGCGGGATGGTGAAGAACACGCCGGCCTGCACGAAGTACTGGAAGAAGAACATCGTCAAACCGCCGGTCAGCTGCTTTGTCCGCAGCATCGACGGGCGCACCAGCGGCTCGGCGCCGCGATCCTCCAACCGAGTCTCCCACCACAGGAAGACCCACATCAACGCGAGTCCTCCGCACACCAGCCAGATCACCGGCGAGAGGCCGACCCACTCGGGGCTGTTCGGCGTGGGCTGCACCCACCCCCACTCGCCCGAGCGAAGCACGCCGAACACGAACAGTCCGAGACCGGCGGCGCACAGCACCGATCCGACGGCATCCAGCCGTGTGCCCTTCTCCGGTGGCGGATCGACAAGCTTCCGCGCCAGAACCAGCAACACGAGCACGATCGCCACCTCGCCGATGAACACCCAGCGCCACGAGAAGTACTCGGTCGCAAGGCCTCCCAGGAGCGGCCCGACCGCCACGGCAATGGCACCGGCAGCGGCAACCAACCCGTATGCACGTGGGCGATCGGCCACCGCAAAGTTTGCGGCCACCAGCGCAACAATCGCCGGCATGATCAGGGCCGCGCCGACTCCCTCGAGAAACGACCACCCGAGGATCAGCACCGGCAGGCTGGGCGCGATCGCGGTCACGAACGAGCCCACGCCGTAGATAACGCCGCCGATCATGAACGCCTTCCGCCGGCCGATCATCGTGCCGATCTTGCCGCCGGTGATCATCAGTGCCGCCATCACCAGCGTGTACAGCGTGATCGCGGTCTGGATGCCGGTCACGGTGGTGTCGACATCCTTGGCCACGGTGGCGATGGCGACGTTCATGACCGACATGTCCAGCGTCATCAGAAACTGTCCGGACGCCAGCGTGAGCAGCACCAACGCGCCACCGGCAGTCGACTCTCGCGTGGCGGCCATCGGGCGACTGTACCCGTCGGCTCGGATGGGCGGGGCGGTCATATACTCGCTCGATGGAGCCTCCCCGAGAGCTGATCGGCGCATGGCGGCTCACTGCCTACGACGATCGCGAGTCAGTCGACGAGGCCTGGGTCGAAACGTACGGTCCACATCCGCTCGGGCTCCTGGTGTACGACGCATCCGGCAGTCTGTCGGTGCAGATCTGCATGGCCGACGGGAGTCGATTTGACGCGTACTTCGGACGATTCGCGGTCGTCGAGGTGGCTGAGGAGAACGGCGATCTGGTCGGCATCGTTCACCACAACGTGGTGGCCGGCTCGATGCCGGAGCTGCTCACCGCCGACCCGGGACGGCCGTTTCGGATCAGTGCTGAGACGCTTACCCTGGGTGACGGACTGACCTGGCGGCGGGTGTTTCGGCGCGTGGTTTGACGGCTTACGATTCGTAGAGACAGGTCTGTCTACACTGCAATGTGGGGTGTGGGTGGTACGCCCTCCCAGGAACCCCCCGCGGCCACCCACCCCTGGGGCTCAGCTGCGCGCCGAGCACACCGATCGCAGCAGTGGGGCCGGGTTGGAGCAGACCCCCACGTCCCCGGCCCCTGTGCTGCCACTACACACCGAGAGTATGCCTGAAATCGAGCCCCGTTTGGCCTACGCCTCGATGAGCATCACCATGGTCTCGGGAAGCACGCCGTCGTGCTCCATCGCCTCGGCCGCGGCCGGCGTTTGCATCGCCGCCATCACCGCATCCAGATCCGGGATGTCCATCAGCACGGCAACTCTGGTCGGGTTGGACGGGTCGACGAACGTGCGGATGTTGGTGACGCCGAGCGGGCCGAAGAACTCCTCGCGCTTTGGTGAGGCCAGCCAGTGGTCTTTGTCGGTGACGTCGTGATGGGCAATCACAGTGGGCATGGTCGCTCCTTTGCGTCGGACATGACGCCGCGTGAGCGGCGCAGGGAGCCGATGGTACGCCGATTCGAACGTGGCTGCTGACCCGAACGACGCGCCATGACCGCGCTCAGGTCATCAGGCGGTTTCGGATCGCCGCAATCTGACTCTCGAGCTCGGCCAGTGGTCGGGAGGCTTCCTCCGACGCAGCCAGCAGGCGGGCATCTTCGCTCTCTGTGAGAGCGCCCGATTGGCGGGCGGCATGGACAGATTCAGCGAGGTTGCTGATCGCGGAGTTGATCCATCCGAAGGCTTCCAGCGCGGCGTTGTTGTTCGGCGTGTTTGGCATGCCGAGATCCTCTCACTTCCGGCCGGCGGTCACACGCTCGTGTGGCCAACCGTCGATCTTGACCGTGGAGGGTGCGGCTCTTCCGGAACTCGGTGGCATTCCAG
>CAVSFZ010000021.1:0-59085 GCA_963727235.1 uncultured Actinomycetes bacterium | reverse complement strand
ATTCTCTCCCTCGTTTTGGGGCCTCCATCACCGCGTCGGGGATCCGGCCAACCCGCTGGCTATAATCGCTAGGTGGAGGTGGCCGTGTGCACAAGATGACGATCTACGGCGTTTCGTTCGACATGGTCGGCAAACAGCCAATCGTCTTGCTGCGCACGCTCGACGGGAACAAGTTCCTCCCGATCTGGATCGGACACCCCGAGGCGGCGGCGATTCTGATGAAGCTCCAGGGCACGCCCACCGCGCGGCCGATGACCCACGACCTCGTCACCAGCATGCTGGACGAGCTGAACGCCACCGTCTCCAAGGTGGCGGTGACCGAGCTGCGCGAGAACACCTTCCACGCCCTGATCACGTTGCAGGTCGACGGCAGTGAGATCGAGATCGATTCGCGACCGTCCGATGCGCTCGCCCTGGCCGTCCGCACCGAAGCCCCGATCTTCGTGTCCGAGGCGGTGCTGGACGACTCGGCGATCGAGTTCGGACAGGAGCCGGACGATGCGGGCGAGGTCATCGACGAGTTCAAGAAGTTTCTCGAGAGCGTCAATCCGGACGACTTCGCCGGCTGAATCTTGGCTAAGCTTGAAGGCCTCTTTCCGCAACTCCGGAGGCTTGACATGCAACGGAACGGTGGCGTTAGCTGGTTTGCCGAGAGAACGATCAACGGCATCGGTGACGACGGGGGCTCGGAGGTCATCACCCTGTGGATTGAGCGAAAGCCCGGGGCACTGTGGGCGGTCGGCCGGGCGGTGAGTCTGGAGGAGCGCGCCGACGGCGCAGTCCACCCGGACGACTACGTGTTCGAAGGCTACGAGATGGACGACGCCGTGGAAGCTGCCAACGAGGCGCTCGAGTCAGATCTCGAGGTCTGCCGCAGCGAGGGTCGCGACCAGGACGTGGGGGTGTTCACCACCACCGAGCTGCTGCCCCAGCTGGAGCGGTGGTTCTTCGGCCGCCCGCCGCACCCCGTGTGAGCACCTAGCCGACGATCTGCAACTGCGGGCGCTCCGCCGGCACGACTCCGGCATCCACACCGGCTCGTTCGAGCGTTCGCAGCGACCGCTCGCCTTCGACACCGAGGTCGAATGTGTGGTCGTTCACGTACAGCTCGACGTATGGCCAGATCACATCCTCGCCCATCTCCTGCGCGTGCGCACGGATCGTCGGCAGCGTGTCTTCGCGGTTGGCCCAGGCGTACTCGATCGAGTCCTGCAGCACCGCGTTGAACTTCGCGACGGAATCGGCCGGCAGCGCCAGATCCGCGAGGATGCCGCCCAGCGGCACCGGGGAATCGGAAAGCTGCTCGAACGATGTGCCGAGGTCCTCGAGCAGGATCAGGCCGTCCCGCTCATATGTCAGCCGGCCCTCGTGGATCAGCACGCCGATGTCGGCGTCGCCGCCGCGGAGCTCTGCGCCGATATCCGAGAAGACGGCGTGGCGGATCACGCCCTGGTGCGGGTGAAGGCAGTGATAGAGCAGCGTGGCGGTGGTGGTCGGGCCGGGGCACAGCACGCGGGCGTGCGCACTCGGCCCCATGCCGGGGTCGGCGCTCACCAGCAGCGGCCCGACCCCGAACCCCAGGGCCGAGCCGGCGCGCAGCACGCCGAACCGGTCGCTCAGCAAGAGCGCCTGGTGAAAGCTCGCCTTGGAGAGGTCGTAGCGACCCCCGCCGAGGCCGTCGTTGAGGGCTTGCACGTCGGCGAACTCGATCTCGATGTCGAGCCCCCGCAGGTCGACCCGGCGCTCGAGAATGCCGTGGAACGCGAACGTGTCGTTGGGGCACGGCGAGATTCCGACGCGCAGCTTCACCTGACCACCTCGGGGAGCCGTGCGCAGGCGGCGGCGAGTGCCTCCGGCAGTGCCCAGCCGGCCACGTTACGATCGCCGGCCACATTCGAGATTCCCCGGACGATCCACACGTCGACGCCGAACTCGTGCGCGGCCACCGCCACCGCATAGCCTTCCATCTCCTCGGCCGCGGCCTGTGGGTGGGCGGCGGCGATCACTTCGGCAGCCTCTCGGTCGGAGGCCTGCGCCACCGACACGATCTCAGGCCCGCTACCTGCCAGCCCGAGCACCTCGGGCCGGCCAAAGCCGAGCGACTCCGGCGAGCGGCCGTTCGCTCCGATGCCGTGGCAGCGGACGCTGCCGGCCACCACTGCCGAGCCCACCGGATACGCGCTGGGGTTGTACGTTCCCGCCGAGCCGATCAGGATCACTCCGTCGGCCGCCTCCGGCCGGGTGGCGATTGCGTGGGCGGCCCGCGCGCCCGCCTCGGCCAGCCCGAACCCGCAGATGGCCGAGGCCATGGTGATCTCCACGGGGATCATCCCGGCCTCCAGCTCGGTTGGCACCAGCAGCAGCACGCTGGAAGTCTGTCAGTCGCCGCTTTCGGATGCAGCCGGTTGCTGCGGGGAGATGCGGGCGACTCGGGCAGCCCAGTTGGGCAGGTACCAGTTCCACGACCCCATGATCGCCATCAGCGCCGGCACCAGCAGTGCCCGAATCACGGTGGCGTCGATCGCGATCGCGATCGCTAGGCCCCACCCGAACTCCTGCAGCCCGAGCAGGCTGCCGAGCACGAACCCGGAGAATGCGGCCACCATGATCGCCGCGGCGGCGGTCACGATCCGGCCGGTCTTCTGCAGGCCCTGAGTGACAGCCAGCGCCGTGTCCCCGGTCTCGTCGTAGATCTCGCGCATCCGTGACAACAGGAACACCTCGTAGTCCATCGACAGCCCGAAGAGCATCGCGAACAGGAAGATCGGGATCCAGGCCTCGATCTGGTTTGACTGGGTCAGGCCGATCACCTGTCCCGCGCCCCACTTGAACGTGATCACCAGGATCCCGTAGGTGGCCGTGATCGAGAGCACGTTCAAAAGCACTGCCTTGAGCGGTAAGACCACGGAGCGGAAGGCCCGCAGGAGCACGATGTAGGTCAGCACCAGCACCGTCAGAACCAGCCACGGGAACAGCGAGTATGCGCGATCGATGAAGTCGACTCCGGTGGGCGGGCCGCCGCCGGCCAGCACCTCGGCTCCGCCGAACCCGGCCTGGGGGATGTAGGTGTTGCGCAGTCGGGCCGTGAACTTCTTGGCCTGGTCGGTGCCGTAGTCGGTCTTGGGGGCGATGATCACTCGCAGGTAGCGACCGGTGGGATCGACGTAGTATGTGGTCTTACCAATAGCCGGGGCCTGCACCGAGGCCACCTCCGGGTCGGCGGCCACCGATTTCACCAGCCGGCCGACGGCGGGCATCACCGAAGCCGCCCCGCCGGCCCGGCCACTGTCGATCACGACGATCGCGGGTGACAGGGTGCCCGGGCCGAGCCGCGACTCCAGCACCTTCAGCCCCTGCACCGATTCCGACTGGGGCGGCAGGCCCTTGCTCGATCCGGGGGTGAGGGAGAGGTACACCGCCGGGACGGCCGAGGCGATCAGCACTCCCGAGACGATCGCGGCGATCACCAGCGGGCGCCTCATGATGAATGCCGCCAGCCGTGCCCACAGCCCCTCGTCGGAGTTTCGGCGGCGCTCGACCACCGAGCGGGGGACGACCCGCAGGCGGTTGACGTTCGTTCCCATGATCGCCAGCACCGCCGGCAGCAGCGTCATCGCGGCGGCCATCGACACCACCGGGATCAGCACGCCCCCGATTCCCATCGACCGGATGAACGGCAGCGGCAGCAGCACCAGCAGGGCCAACCCGATGGCCACGCTCACCCCGGAGAACAGCACCGCCCGCCCGGCCGTGTTCATGGTCGATTTGAGCGCCGTCGTCGAGTCTCCCGAATGCCGGTCGAGCTCCTCCCGATAGCGGTACACGATCAACAGCGAGTAGTCGATGCTGATGGCGATGCCGATCAGCGACACCAGCTGCTGGACGTAGATGGCCATGTTCATGTAGTGGGCGATCACCCACACCAGGCCCAGCGTGGTCGGCACCGTGGCAAGGGCCATGATCAGCGGCACAGCGGAGGCGGCGGCGGTGCCGAAGATAAACAGCAACACCAGCGCGGCCACCGGCAGCGCGATCATCTCGCCCTGCTGGATGTCGTGGTCGAAGACCGGCTGAAGATCCTTGTTGACCGCCACGGTTCCGGTCAGATATGTCTGCACACCGGGGATGTCGGGCCTGGCGGCGCGGATGGTGGGCACCAGCTCCTGCGCCTTGTCGGGCGGCAGCGCGGTTCCGATGGTCGCGTACAGCACGCCGTCGGGCGTGGCTCGGAGCGGGCCGACCACGCCGCGTCCCAGCGCGGAGGCCTGGGTCTGGAGCGACCGCTGGGCGGCCGCTCGATCGACCGGGGCCGAGCCGGTCGGCCGGAAGACGACGGTGAAGCTGGAGTCGTCCCGCTCGTGGAAGTTCTTCTGCAGGATCGCGAGCGCCTTGGCCGATTCGGTGCCTGGCAGGTCGAATCGATTGGAGAGCAGGTCGCCCAGCTTCGGCCCGAACCCGCCGTACTGCGCCGCAACCGCGACGAACACGATCGCGATCCAGCTCAGCACCACCACCCACCGGCGCTTGTGGACGGCGGTCGTCCAGCGATCCATCCCCGTACCGGTACCGCCGATCAAGTGATCTCGACCATCCGGCGGATCGCACCGCGGGCGCTCTCTGCGGTCGCCGGATCAACGGTGACCACGAACTTCGAGTCGCGCAGCGAATCGCGCAGCTTCTCGAGCGTGATCATCTTCATGTACCGGCACACGGCCCGTTCCGACATGGCCACGAAGCGCTTGTCCGGCGCCTCCTTGGCGAGTCGGTGCAGGATCCCGGTCTCGGTCGCCACCACGAACTCGGGGGCGGCGGAGCTGCGGGCGTGGCGCACCATGCCCTCGGTGGAGAGCACCTTGGTGCGGCGTCCGACGCTCTCGTCCTCGGAGGCCAGGTACATGCACTGACTGGCACAGCCGCACTCGGGGTGGATCAGCAGGTCGGCCCCGGGCCGCTCGTCCAGCACCCGCCGCACGTCATCGGTGCGGATGCCGGCGTGCACATGGCATTCGCCCGGCCACACCTTCATGCGCCGGCCGGTGACGCGCTCCAGGTATGTCCCGAGGAACATGTCGGGCAGGAACAGGATCTCGCGATCCAGCGGCACCGCATTGATCACGGCCTCAGCGTTGCCCGAGGTGCAGCAGTAGTCAGAGAGCGCCTTGACCTCGGCGGTGGTGTTGACGTAGCTCACCACCACTGCGCCGGGATTCTCGGCCTTCCAGGCCCGCAGCGCGTTGGCGTCGATGCTGGCGGCCAGCGAACAGCCGGCGTCGGTGTCGGGGATCAGCACCGTCTTTTCGGGCGAGAGGATGGCGGCTGTCTCGGCCATGAAGTGCACGCCGCAGAACACGATCATCTCGGCCTCGGTGCTGGCGGCGACCTGCGACAGGCCCAGCGAGTCGCCCACGTAGTCGGCCACGTCCTGGACCTCGGGGACCTGATAGTTGTGAGCGAGGATGACGGCGTTTCGCTCGGCCGCGAGCGCACGTACCTGCTCGTGAAGACCGGTGGCGTCTTGGGTCAAGGTTGGCATGTGTGGACCTCCAGGGCGATGTCCAAACCGGACACCGAATGAGTGAGGGCGCCGATCGAGATCGCGTCCACGCCGGTGGCGGCGACCTCGGCGATGGTGTCGAGTGTGATCCCTCCCGAGGCTTCGAGTCGTGCCCGTCCCGCGGTTTCCCGCACCGCCTCGCGCAGCGTGGCGGGTGGCATGTTGTCGAGCAGCACAACGTCGGCACCGGTGAGGAGTGCGTGATCCAGCTGATCCAGTGTGTCCACCTCGATTTCGATCGACACGCCGGGGTTGTTTTTGAGCACGGCCGCGACTGCCGCTTCGATCCCGCCGGCGATCGCGATGTGGTTGTCTTTGATCAACACCGCGTCGGACAGGCCGAAGCGATGGTTGGTGCCACCGCCGCAGCGAACGGCGTGGCGGTCGAGCAGCCGCAGGCCTGGCGCGGTCTTGCGGGTGTCCAGCAGCTCGACGTCGGTGCCTGCGACCGCGTCGGCATACGCCCGCGTCGTGGTGGCAATTCCCGACGCGCGCTGCAGCAGGTTGAGCGCCAGCCGCTCCCCCGTGAGGATCGCCCGGGCGTTTCCGGTGAGGGTGGCCACGACCGTGGGGGCCGCGGCGATCCGGTCGCCGTCTTCCGCCAGGCGCTCCACCTGGATCGCGGGATCAAGCGCTTCGAAGACGTCGAAGGCAAACTCCAGACCGCACACCACCCCCGGCTCCCGCACCACGATGTCGGCGCTTGCCTGCAGGTCGGCCGGGACGATGGCATCGGTGGTGATGTCACCGGCGCCCACGTCCTCGGCCAGCCCGGCTGCGATCAGTGCGTGGTCTGCAGCGTTGCGCATGCCGGCTCCTGATCGCTGCGGATGTGTGACCCGACGCTGTCGCGCCGGGCGAGGGCGGCGCGGGCGATCTCGGACGACACCGTCACCGGGTTGGATGCAGGCTGCAGATCGAGCCAGCCCAGCAGCCGCTCGAGACCATCGGCGGTGCGCGCCGGGCCCGCGTCCTGCCACATTCGCCCGCGCAGCTCGGCGAGCGGCGCCCGGGCATGTGGTCGCGTCGGCGGCGGCGCGTCGATCTGCCGGGCGTTGGCGTCGAGTCCGGCAGCGACCGCTCGGTGTGAGAACACAAAGCATTCGAGCAGTGAGTTCGAGGCCAGCCGGTTGGCGCCGTGGGCGCCGGTGCAGGCGCACTCGCCGGTGGCGAACAGACCTGCCAGCGAGGTTGCTCCGTCGAGGTCGGTGGCGATCCCGCCCATCAGGTAGTGGGCGGCCGGCGCCACCGGAATGGGATCGCGGGTCAGATCCAGCCCCACCGCTGCGCAGCCGTCCACCAGATTGGGGAAATGCGATCGAATCCGAGTGGAGTCGAGGTGCGCCAGCGCCAGATAGCTGGTCAGACCGATCTGCGTTCGGGCATGGATGGCGGATGCCACCACATCCCGGGGCGCCAGCTCTCCGTCGGGGTGAATGCCGGCCATGAATCGCTGTCCGTCCTCGTCGACCAGAAACGCTCCGTCTCCCCGTACCGCTTCGGAGATCAAAAACGCCCGCTCGCCGATGGCCAGGGCGGTGGGGTGAAACTGAACGAACTCCATGTCGGCCACGTCCGCCCCGGCGTTGATCGCGATTGCGATTCCGTCGCCGATCGCCCCCGGCGGGTTGGTCGTGCGCTGGTACAGGGCGCCGGCGCCGCCGGTCGCCAGCAACGTCATGGGCGCCCGCACGTCCAGCAGCTCGTCGCAGTGAAGCACCCACGCGCCGCCGCAGCGGCCGCCGTCGGAGATCAGGCCGATGGCGGCCGCGTGCTCCAGCACGTGGATGCGCGGCTGTGCCCGAACGCAGGTGATCAGATGCTCGGCGATGGCTGCGCCGGTGGCGCTGCCGCCGGCGTGCAGGATCCGATTGTGGCTGTGACCGCCCTCTCGCCCCAGCTCACAACGGCCGTCGGCTGTGCGATCGAACTCCACTCCCAGCCGCTCCAGGTCGCAGATCCGGTCGATTCCTTCGGTCACCAGGACGCTGACCGCCGAGGGATCGCACAGACCGCGGCCGGCGGTGACGGTGTCGGCGAAGTGCTGCTCGGGTGAGTCGCCGGGGCCGATCGCCGACGCGATCCCGCCCTGTGCCATGAACGAGTTGGACGTGCGCAGCGAGCCCTTGGTGATCAGGGTGACGGCGGCTCCGCGGCCGGCGGCCTCCAGCGCCGCGTACAGGCCCGCCAACCCTGCGCCGATGATGGCAACCTGCGGGCGGGTGGGGGTGATGCGAGGCATCGCCGGGGAATAATAGCCGAGGTGACTAGAACATGTCGGGGAATGTGAGCCCCACCCCGCGCGTTCACATACATGGAATGTTGCTGACAACTGATACGCTCGTTTTTGTGGCCGAGGATCTCGATCAGACCCAGGGCGCTCCAGGTCTCGTCCAGGCGCGCGAGGCACGTGACCGCGCCCGCTTCGAGGAGGAGGCGCTCACGCATGCCGATCAGCTGTACCGGATCGCATTGCGCCTGACCGGCTCTCCCACCGCTGCCGAAGACCTCGTGCAGGAGGCCTACCTCCGCGCGTTTCGGTCGTGGCGGAGCTTCACGCCCGGCACCAATCTGGCGGCGTGGCTGGCGACGATACTTCGCAACGTCAATTTGGACGCCGTACGCAAGCAGAACCGCAGGCCCAAGCAGGAGTCGATCGACGAGCAGGGGGACTACTACCTGTACAACCGCCTGTCCGAGGCTCCCGAGCAGCCGCAGGACGAGGTGCTCGACCGGCTCGGCGGCGCGGGCGCGATCGTCGACTCGATGGCAGATCTGCCTCCGGCCTTCCGGGAGGTGGTGGTGCTGGTGGATATCGGCGAGTTTTCCTATGCCGACGCCGCGGGGATCCTGGGCGTGCCCATCGGCACGGTGATGTCTCGTCTCTATCGCGGGCGGCGCCTGCTCAAGCAGGCACTGGCCGATCGGGCGCCGGCGCAGGAGCCGACCTCGTGAGCGTCGATCCCCGAAGCGCCGAAGCCTGTCGCGGAGCGGAGCACATGCTCCAGCCGTATCTCGACCGCGCGCTGACCGAGAAGGAAGTCTCCACCATCGACATCCACCTGCGCGAGTGCAGCTACTGCAACGACCGCTATGTGTTCGAGCGAAACCTGCGGGCCACGGTCAAGACCTGTTGCTGCCAGGAGGCCGCCCCGGCGGGCCTGGTCGACCGGCTGCGGTTGCGCTGCTGCGGTCAGGACGAGTAGTCGATATCTCCCGGCGGCTCCAGGTCGGAGCAGTCGACCGGTTCCCACTCCAGCGCCCTCCCCGGTGTCTCCCCGTCGCGGGGCAGTGACGGCCAGACCGCGCGTGGCAGCACCACCGGGTGCGACCGGCCCATGCCGTAGTCGGCTGCCAGCACGGATCGCGGTCTCTCCAGATGCGCCCGTCGCAGCCGCTCGATTGCCGCCGGAATCAGGCCGGGGCCGTCGCCCAGCACGACCATGGCGGCGTCGATCTCGGGCGCCAGCGCATCCAGTCCGCACCGCAGCGATGCCGCCTGGCCGTCGCCCCAGTTCGGACACACCACCACCCGGCTGTCGCCCAGCTCGACCGCGGCGCGCACCTGCTCGGCGCGCGCCCCCAGCACCACCACCAGATCGTCGAGACCCGTGGATGCGACCGTGGCGACGACCTGCTCGAGCATCGCCCGGCCGGCCACCGGATGCAGCTGCTTGACCCCGTCGTAGCGGCTTCCCCGGCCGGCGGCGAGGACGACGGCGGCGATCACGGCGCGTCGAGAATTGCCAGTGCGACCTGCAGCAGCCGCATGGCGGCCCGCAGGTAGGGGCGCTGCTCGGCGACTTGCTCGTGCGTCATCGCCTCGTCCCACAGCTCCTGGGCTGCTGCGATCAGCTCGGCGACGCCGGCCAGCTCGGGGCTGCCGTCCACGTCGCAGGCCCGCAGCGCGAGCCCCAAGGCGCCGGGGATGTCGGGCTGCGCGAGCCACAGCAGCGCGGTGGTGGTCACGATGTAGTCCGAGATGCGCCGGTGCTGGTAGGACTCGGTCTTGACCGGCGAGGCCAGCGGTGGGGAGAGCGTGGCAGCCGCCTCGCCGCGCGAGACCCGCTCGGCATTTCCCCAGAACATGGCGCGAATCTGGTCGTCGCTCGCCCCGACAGCGCGGCAGGCGTGGGTCAGCTGGACGATGCAGTTACCCGGTTGCCCATACGGCAGGTCGCTGGCCCAAAGCACCTGCTCGGGGGCAGCGGTCGCGAGCAGCGTCCGCAGGTCGGTGGTCGACCACACCGAGGTGTCGTACACGACGTTGGGGTGGTTTCGCAGCGTGCGGCCGATGTGCTGGAGGTCGGCGATGGCGGCATGGGCGAGGATCAGCTGGGCCCCGGGGTGGCGTTCCACCAGTGACCGCAGATCCTCGGCGATGGCGGGCAGACCGCGGCCTGCGTGGATCAAGATCGGCACCGAGCGTTCGGCGGCCACGCGGAACACCGGGTCGAGGCCGCGCTCGCCGAAGTCAAACTTCTGTGAGCGCGGGTGCAGCTTGATCCCCCGGGCGCCGCGGTCGAGGCAGCGCTCCGCCTCGGCGATCGGATCGTCACTGAGGTCGAGCCGGCAGAACGGCACCAGCCGCTCCGGCGCCGCTGACGCCCAGTCCAGCACGCGGTCGTTCGGGACCCGGTAGTTGGGTACCCGCTCGGGATCGTTGAGCGGGAAGGTGAAGACCCGGTGGACGCGGTCGGCGTCCATCACCTCGAGCAGCTCCTCGGGGGTCTGGTGGGCATATCCGTCCTCGTCCACGCCCAGGTGGGTGTGCGCGTCCCATGCCTGGATGTTCGGCGGCAGGCTGGTCCAGGCCGCGTCCAGGTGACGGCGGAACAGCGGATCGTGGTGGTCAGGCTTCAGCTCGGCCGCCTCACGCCGCCAGCAGCTCCAGGAACCGGTTTTCGTCGTCGAAGGGGCCGACCAGACCGAAGTTGAGGCCGTCGTTGACCATGATCTGCTGGGCCACTCGCTGCACGTCGGCGGTGGTCACGGACTCGATCCCGTCCAGGACCTCGCTGGGTTCCGCCAGCTGGTTCTCCAGCACCTCGCGGCGCAGCCCGAAGGTGATCAGGCCGCGTGAGTCCTCGAGCTGCAGCACCATGCGGCCCTTGAGGTAGTTCTTGACCCGCCGCAGCTCCTCGTCGGTGACCGGCTCCGCCGCGATCGCTCGGAACTCCCTGAGGATGGTGGTGACGGCGAGGTCGATCCGCTCGGTATCCACGCCCGCCTGGGAGAACAGCGTTCCGGTGTCGTTGAAGGAAGCGTGGTGGGCGAACACGTAGTAGGCCAGACCATTTCGCTCACGGACTTCGGTGAAGAGCCGCGATGACATGCCTCCCCCGAGCACCGCTCCCAGCACCTGCATGGCGTACCGGTCGGGGTGGGTGGTCTGGATGCCGCGCACTCCCAGCCGCAGATGGGCCTGGTCGGAGTCGCGGGTGTCGAGGCTGACGCGGGGCGCGGTCTGGACCGACTGATCGGCATCGGGCTCGCCCGAGGGGCGATCCACCAGGTGCCCGAACTGGGCGGCGACCTCGTCAGCGAAGCTCTCGTCGACAGCGCCGGCTGCGCCCACCACCAGGCGCCGCGGTGTGTACCAGGCGTCCAGGTAGTCGAGAAACGTCTGGCGTCCTGCCGCCCGGATCGTCTCCTTGGTGCCGATGATGTCCCAGCCCAGCGGCTGGTCGCCGAACAGCAGGTGGTCGTACACGCTGTCGACGTGGTCGCGGGGCGTGTCCACGTACATGTTCAGCTCTTCGATGATGACACCCTTCTCCCGTTCGACCTCATCCGGATCGAACTTGGAACTCAGCAGCTGGTCGGCCAGCACATCGAGCGCCAGCCGGCGATGCTCGGCGGCGCACTTGATGTAGTAGCCGGTGTACTCCTTGCCGGTGAAGGCGTTGAACTCGCCGCCGATACCGTCAACCTCTGCCGAGATGTCTTTGGCCGTCGGGCGCTTCTCGGTGCCCTTGAAGAACATGTGCTCGGCGAAGTGGGCGATGCCGCTGGTCGGCCGTGTCTCGTACCGGCTGCCTGCGGCGACCATCACCATCACGGCGACGGACTGTGACTGCGGCTGGGGCGCGGTGACGACACGCAGCCCATTGGGAAGGGTGGTCTTTGTGAACATCGGCGTATCGTACCGTCGCCCTCCCGCCGGTCCCGGCGGTGAATAAATGGTGCCAGGCACCTTTTATTCACGCGGCGGCATGTCGTATCGTGACCGGCAGCCATGAGGATCCTTGTAGCCCGTTGCGAGATTGCCTACCACGGCCGTGCCACCACCCGGCTCGGCTCGGGCGATCGGGTGATCCTGTTCAAGGATGACGGCAGCCTCTGCGTGCACACCGACAGGGGCTTCAAGCCGCTCAACTACATGGCCGGCCCGACCGCGGTGCGGGAGGAGGGGGACGTGATCCGCGTGTACCGGGCGGCCTCGGACGAGACGCTCGTGATCGTGGTGCTGGAGGTGCACTCGGATTCTGCTCACCGGCTCGACGACGCGGCGGTGCTGGAACGCGAGGACGCGGAGCTGCAGATCCACCGGCTGCTCGAGCATGCGCCCGAGGCGATCGAGCCTGGCCTGGTGGTGCTCGACCGCGAGCGGTTCACCGATACCGGCCCGATCGATCTCTTCTGCCGCGATGCCGAGGGTCGTACGGTGGTGGTCGAAGTGAAGCGCACCCGCGCGGTCGCCGCCCACGTCGAGCAGCTCACCCGATACTGCGAGCGGGTCGACCTCGACCCGGCCCATCGCCCCTGCCGGGGCATCCTGGTCGCGCCCGAGATCGCACCCCAGGCTCAGGTGATGTGCGAGGCGCGGGGCTATGCGTTTGTCACGCTTGACTTCGACGTGCTCAAGGGCGAGGTCGCCCCGGAGCTGACCCTGTTCGACTGACTCAGCCCGCCGGGCGGCGCACGACCGACTGACCGTCGCCGCGGTACTGTGCGCTGGTCGCGTCAGGCGGCACGGTTCTCGACCTGAAGGAGCAGCATGACCTCGATCGATCTTTCCACGCATCCGGTCACCCCGACCTCGTTTGGCCGCTGGCAGCCACTGAACGCACCGCTGGGTGTGTCCGCGTTCGGGATCTCGGCGGTCGTGTGTGACCCCGACGAGCCGTTGGGGATCGACCACGACGAGACCGAGACCGGCCAGGAGGAGGCCTACATCGTGGTTTCCGGCCGGGCCCGGTTCACCATCGGCGAGGAGCAGGTCGATGTTGCACCGGGCGAGGTCGTGTCGGTCTCCGACCCGACGGTTACGCGTGGCTTCATGGCCCTGGAGCCGGGCACCCGGATCGTGTGCGTCGGTGCTGCCCCCACCGGAGCCGACACCGCCTACGGCCAGTGGATCACCGACTCCGCCACCGGCGAGGACATCCCCGGCCACTGACCTCCGAGCTAGAGCTCAGCGACCGCTGCCAGGAAGAGATCGATCTCGGCCGCGGTGTTGTAGTGCACGGCGCCCACCCGGACGGCTCCCCCGGAGTCTTCCAGGCCGAGCCGCTGCATCAGCTCGAGCGCGTAGTAGTTGCCGTCCCACACGAAGATGCCCTGCTCGCCGAGTCGCTGGGCGACCTCGGCCGGTGGCCGCCCGGCGACGTTGAAGACCGCCGTCGGCACCCGGTGGGCGAGCTCGCGAGTGCCGTAGAGGGTCACCTTGGGGAGCGCATCGAGCCCTTCCAGCAGCTGTACCGTCAGCGTTCGTTCGTAGGCGGCGATCGCGTCCAGGCCGACGCCTTCGAGGTAGCGGATCGCCGCCGCGGTGCCGGCGATTCCCTCCAGGTTGACGGTGCCGGTCTCCCACGATGCCGGCGGCCGATCGGTGGCCGGCCGCACCTTGTACGGCCGGTAACGCTCCAGCAGCTCGGCGCGTCCGTACAGGATGCCGACATGGGGGCCGAAGAACTTGTACGCCGAGCAGACCAGGAAGTCGACGCCCAGCTGGGAGACGTCGATCGGCCCGTGCGGCCCGTAGTGCACGGCGTCCACGTAGGTGACGGCACCGGCGCCGCGGGCCAGCGCCGTCAGCCGCTCCACGTTGTTGACGGTGCCGGCGCCGTTGGACGCCCAGCCGAACGCAGCCACCCGGGTGCGATCCGAGAGCTTGGCGGCAAAGTCGTCTTCGTCGACCAGGCACGTCTCCAGGTCGATCCCGGCCTGGCGGATGGTCACGCCGCGATCTGCCGCGGCCAGCATCCACGGCGCCACGTTGGCGTCGTGGTCGAGCCCGGTCACCAGCACCTCGTCTCCGGGGCCCAGATCCCGTAGCAGGATCCGGGAGGCGTGCATCGTCAGCGTGGTCATGTTGGCGCCGAAGATAATCTCGTCCGACGATCCGGCGCCGAGGAACCAGGCCGCGGCGGCGCGTGCATCGGACAGCACGTCCCCAGCCAGGATCGACGTTTCAAACGGTCCGTCGAGGTTCGCGTTGGCGCGCTCGTAGAAGCCGGTGACCGCCTCGTACACCGAGCGGTGCACCTGGGTGCCGCCGGGATTGTCGAGGTACACGCGCCCTGGAATCAGGGACGGAAAACCCTGGCGGATCGACGCCGGGTCGAGGGATGTCGCGGGTTGGCCGATGGATCAGTTTACGATGTCGGGCATGAGACTTGCCATATTAGGTGGAGGACCGGCGGGCTACGCAGCCGCTGTGACCGCTGCGCACCTCGGTGCCGACGTCACGCTGATCGAGGAGAATCAGCTCGGCGGCAACTGCACGATGACGGATGCGATCCCGTCCAAGACGCTTCTGACCACCGCCGACGCGATGCTGAACGTGGCCCGCGCGGTCGACGACGGGCTCGACTTCGTGCATGGCCTGCCGAGCGTGAACCTGCGGCGCACACTGGCTCGGGCGCGGGCGGTCGCGCTGCACCAGAGCCGGGGCGTGCGCGAGCGGATGGATGGGATGAACGTGCGGGTGCTGCCCGGACAGGGATGGGTTACCGGCCCCAACACGCTCACCGTGCAGGTCGATGAGCGCGACCACGAGGTGGACTTCGATGCGCTGCTGGTGTGCACCGGCGCCTCGCCGTATGTGCCGGAGTTCGCCCATCCCGACGGCCGCCGGGTGCTGACCACGCGTCAGGTGTTCGAGCTGCGTGACCTGCCCGAGCACCTGGTTGTGCTGGGCGCCGGGCCGACGGGGTGTGAGTTCGCCGACTTCTTCTCCCGCTGCGGCTCGCGGGTGACGCTGATCTCTGCCCGCGACCAGCTGCTGCCCAACGACGATCCCGACCTGGCGGAGGTGCTGGAGGAGGTGTTCCTGCGCCGCGGCATGGACGTGGTCAAGAACGGCCGGGCGGCCGCGATCGAGCAGGAAGAGGACGACGAGGTGCGGCTGGTCCTGGAGGACGGCCGGGAAATCAACTGCTCCCACGTGCTCTTGTGCATCGGGATGCGGCCCAACACGCAGGGCTTGGGGCTCGAGTCGGCCGGCGTCGAGTTCGGCGAACGGGGCACGCTGCCGGTGGACGACCTCTGCCGCACCAACGTCCCGCACGTGTACGCCTGCGGTGATGTGACCGGCCAGATCATGCTGGCCAATACCGCGGCAATGCACGGTCGCACGGCTGCCATGGATGCCGCCGGCCTCGGGCCCGACCCGATCAGCTACACCGGCGTTGCATGGTGTGTGTTCACCCGTCCAGAGATCGCCAAGGCGGGGCTGTCCGAGCGTCAGGCGCGCGTGGACGGCACGCCGGTGTCGGTCACCAAGCACCTGATCCGGGCTAATCCGCGGGCGGTGATGGAGTCCGAGACCGACGGCCTGATCAAGCTTCTGACCGATCCCGAGACAGGCACTATTCTCGGCGGTGCGATGGTTGGATTTCGCGCCAGCGAGGTGATTACGGCGGTCGCACTGGCCGTCCACGCCGAGCTCTCGGTGCTGGCGCTGGCAGAGACCGCGGCGGTCAACCCATCGATGTCGGAGAGCCTCCAGCGCTGCGCCGAGAAGGCCGCCGAAGGCATGCTCGGCTTCTCCAGAGTGACCCTAACCAGCTAGGTGAATAAAAGGTGCCAGGCACCTTTTATTCACAGGTCATAACGGAGGCCGGGGCGGGCGACTTGGATGGGGCCGTTGTAGATTGCGGCGGCGACTTCGGCCATGGCCTCGTGGTCGTTCTCTTCGGGGACGTGGGTAAGCAGCAGCTGGCCGACGCCGGCACGGGCGGCTGCGGTTGCCGCCTCGCGGGCGTCCATGTGGCCGCGTTCCTTGGAATCGGTGGAGGCGTCCCGCAGCGCCGCTTCGCACAGGAACAGGTCGGCGCCGTGCGCGAAGCGCGACAGCCGCTCGGTCGGTGCGGTGTCGGCCGAGTACACGATCGTCTTCTGCGGCCCGGCGATCTTGATCGAGTAGCAGGTGGTGTAGTGCAGGCAGGGCGCGAAGGTGAAGTGCAGCTCACCCAGGTGCAGGTCGCCGATGGGGTCGTACTCGCTCACGTCAAAGGCGGCATCGAAGGTTTCAGCCGAGCCGTCCCACACCGAGGCCACGGTATCCAGCACGCCCCGGCCCCCGGGGGGCAGATGCAGGCTCGCGCGCGGCCGTCCCCGCCAGCTGCCGTACCGGATTGCGTAGTGCAGCGGCACCAGGTCGAACCAGTGATCGGCGTGCCAGTGGCTGATCACCACTGCCGTCAGCGGGCCGGGGTCGTGTGCCCGCAGCTCCGACGCGATCCCTGATCCGCAGTCGACCAGGATCTTCTGGGTGTCGCTCTCGACCAAATATCCGGATGCCCCCTGGCCGGCGTTCGGCCACGCGGGGCTGCCTCCCAGGACGGTCAGCGAAAGCGTCACTACATTCCCATCGCGTGGTAGCCGGAGTCCACGTACACCACCGTGCCGGTGACCATCTTGGAGAGTGGGCTGGTGAGGAACAGGGCGGTGGAACCGACGTCGGCGGCCTCGATGTTCTGGCCGAGCGGCGAGCGCTGCTCGATGATCGACTCCATCTGGTCGAAGTCGGCGATGCCCTTGGCGGCCAGGGTGCGCACCGGCCCGGCCGAGATCGCGTTGACCCGCACCCCGCGAGGCCCGAGCTCATACGCCAGATAGCGCACGCTGGTCTCCAGGGCGGCCTTGGCCACCGCCATGATGTTGTAGCCGGGAAACACCCGCTCGCTGGCCATGTAGGTCAGTGTCACCATCGCGCCGCCGTCGTTCATGAGCGGCTCAGCCGCCCGCGCCATGGCGATCATCGAGTACGCGGAGATGTCGAGTGCGGTTGCAAATGTCGACCGCGAGGTCTCGATAAAGCGATTCTGGAACGCATCGGGCGGGGCGTAGGCGATCGAATGCACCAGGATGTCGAGTCCTCCCAGTCCGTCGCCGACCGTGCTCATGGCCCGCTCGATGCTGGCGTCGTCGGACACGTCGCAGTCCACCAGGACGGTGCTGCCGATGCCGTCGGCAAGCTTCCGCACAGAGCCCTCGAGTCGTTCACCCTGGTAGGTGAACGCGAGTGTTGCGCCCTGCTCGTGCAGCTTCTGGGCAATCGCCCAGGCGATCGAGCGTTTGTTGGCGACTCCCGCGACCAGCGCGGTCTTTCCCTGAAGCAGGCCTTCGCTCATGACCGGGCCACGCTACCACCTTCGCCGATGAGATTGAGTGATTCAGGGTTCTCGAGCGCTGAGAGGTCGCCCTGTTCGAGGCCCAGCGCGGCGGCTCGCACCGCCCGCCGGACGATCTTGGCCGAGCGCGTTTTGGGCAGCGCGGGCACGAACTCGACCCGGCTCGGTGCAAACGCTTTGCCCAGCACCGATGCGACGTGGGCGCGTATCTCGGCCGCCGGCTCAGGGCCGGGTTCGAATCCGCCCGCGGCCACGCAGTACAGCCATGCCACCTCCCCTTTGACCGGATCGGGCACGCCGATCGCACAGGCCTCGGTCACACCCGGGTGATCCACGGCGGCGGACTCGAACTCGGCCGGGCCGATGCGCTTGCCCGCGATGTTGAGCGTGTCATCCGAGCGGCCGTGCAGATACCAGTAGCCGTCCCCGTCCACCGACGCCCAGTCGCCGTGCACCCAGATCCCCGGCAGCCGCGACCAGTACGCCGCCAGGTATCGCTCGGGATCGCCCCACACCCCGCGGGTCATGCTGGGCCAGGGGCGGCGGCACACCAGCTCACCCACCTCGCCTGCGGGGAGATGGTTGCCGTCGGCGTCCACCACGTCCATGTCCATTCCCAGGGACGGCGCGCCCAGCGTGCACTCCTTCAGCGGCATCACCGGCATCGGGGAGAGAAAGCACGCGCCCACCTCGGTGCCGCCGGACAGGTTGATGATCGGCCGGCGGCCTTCACCCACGACGTTGTGCAACCACCGGTAGGGCTCGGGATTCCACGCCTCGCCGGTGGACGCGAGAATTCGCAGCGACGACCGGTCGTGGGCCAGCACCGGCTCGTCGCCATGAGTCTTGAGCGCGCGGATCAGGGTGGGGGAGACGCCCAGCACCGTGATCCGGTGGCGTTCCACCTGCTGCCACAGCCGCTCCGGGCCGGGATGGTCTGGCGCCCCCTCGCTGAGCACCAGAGTGGCGCCCGCAGCCCCGGTGCCGACCACCACTTTGGGCCCCATGATCCAGCCCATATCCGACACCCACATGAACCGGTCGTCGGCGTGAACATCGGTCTGGAAGGCGCATTCCTCGGCGATCTTGACCAGGAAGCCCGCGTGAACGTGCACAGCGCCCTTGGGTTTTCCGGTGGTGCCGGAGGTGTAGATCACCATCAGCGGCGTCTCCGGGTCGAGCTCCGGGGCGGCCAGCTGATCGCTGTGATCATGCACGAAGTCGCGCCACCAGTGGTCGCGGCCCGGCGTCATCGCCGGCGTGGTCTGCAGTCGCCCCCACACCACCACCGTGCGCACCGCGGGCGCGAACTCCAGCGCGGCGTCGACCACCGGCTTCATCGCCACCGGCCGGCCCTTGCGCGGCACCGCATCGGCGGTGATCACCGCCACCGCACCAGCGTCGGCCAGCCGAGCGCCGACGGCGTTGGCCGCAAACCCGGAGAAGATCGGAACCACGATGGCGCCGATCTTGGCGACCGCGTAGAAGGCGATCACGACCTGCGGGGACATCGGCAGGTACAGGCCGACAGCGTCGCCCCGGCCAATTCCCGCGGCGAGCAGTCCGTTTGCCAGCCGGTTGACCTCTGCGCTCAGCTCCGCGTAGGAGAGGGTGCGGACGTCTCCGTCCTCGCTCTCCCAGATCACCGCGGTGGTATCCGCCCGTTCGCCGGCCGCGTGGCGGTCAACGCAGTTGTGGGTGAGGTTGATGGCGCCGCCGCCGAACCAGGTTGCCCACTCCGGGCCGGCCGACTCGTCCACCACCTGTGAGTACGGCTGGAAGAACTCGATTCCCAGATGGGTGACCACCGCGTCCCAGAACCAGCCGATGTCTTCGACCGACCGCCGATGCAGCTCGCGCCAGTCACCGATCCCGTGCTCGCGCATGAACGCCGTGACCCGAGCGTGCTCGAGGTCGGCAGCGGTCGGCTCCCAGATGAACTTCGAGGTGGACAACTGCGGGCGGATGGTACCGCCGTGCTGCTATCGGTGCATGTCCAGGATGCGGCCGATGCGGCGCATCCGATCCACGTCGCCTTCGATGTCGGCGATCAGGTAGCGCATCCACAGCCGTTCGGTGGCCTGCAGTCTGCGCGGCGGTGTGATGATGGCGGCCATGAGAACCGCATTCGCTGTCGACTGCTCGAATTCCTGCAACATGAAAGAGTTTGGGAATGCACCTTCTGATTGCGCCGGACAAGCTGCGCGGCACCTACACGGCGTCGCAGGCGGCTGAGGCGATCGACAGCGGCTGGCGATCCATCCGCACCGGTGACACCACCGTGCTGATGCCGCTCGCCGACGGGGGTGAGGGCACCGCTGAGGCGCTGTGCGCTGCGGCTGCGGGCAGGTGGTCCGCCGCCGAGGTGCACGACGCCGCCGGCCGGCCGTGCTCAGCCAGGTTCGCGCTGATCGATTCGCACACCGCCGCTTTGGACGTGGCCGAGGCCTGCGGCTCGCAGCGAGTGTCCGATCTCCCCCAGGATCCGCTGGGTGCGTCGTCCGCCGGGGCGGGCGAGCTGATCCGCGCCGCGATTGCCGCCGGGGCGAACACGGTCATCATCGGCGTGGGCGGCACCGCCACCAGCGACGGAGGCGCCGGACTGCGGGCCGCCCTCGGACCCGTGCCGGCCGAGGTCAGGCTGGTGGCAGCGCTGGACGTCACCAATCCGCTGCTCGGAGCCGAGGGCGCGGCGGCGGTGTTCGGCCCGCAGAAGGGCGCCTCTCCCGAACAGGTGCTGGAGCTGGAGCGGCGGCTGGCGGCGCTCGATCTCCCCACCGCCGACCAACCGGGTGCGGGAGCCGGCGGCGGGATCGGCGCGATGCTGATGGCGCTGGGCGCCGAGGCGGTCTCGGGAGGCGATCTGGTGATGGACCGCGCCGGGTTCGACCAGGCGCTCGCCCGGGCCGACCTGTGCATTACGGCGGAGGGCCGGATCGACCTGCAGACGCTGGGCGGCAAGGTGGTGGCACGAGTGGCCGAGCGCTGCCGCGCGGCCGGCGTCGAGTGCATCGCGGTGGGTGGCGGAGTCGACGTCGCCGCCGCCGAGGCGCTGCACCGGATCGGCTGTGCCACCCTCGAGCAGGGCGACCTTTCACTGGCCGGACACGAACTGGCGGCCGGTCGGGCGTAAGATCGTGCATCGAGGTGTAACGTCCGTCTGAGCCAACCGTCCTCCAGGAGCGCCTGTGTCACCAGCCTTTGACGAAACCGACCAGCTGTGCATCAACACGGTGCGAACGCTTTCGCTCGATGCCGTCGAGAAGGCCAAGTCAGGCCACCCGGGACTGCCGCTCGGGTGCGCACCGCTGGCACACGTGCTGTGGTCTCGCCACCTTCGCTTCAACCCCGCCGATTCGCAGTGGCCCGGCCGCGATCGGTTCGTGCTGTCGGCAGGCCACGGCTGCATGCTTCTGTACTCGCTGCTGCACCTGACCGGGTACGACCTGCCCCTGTCGGAGCTGGAGCAGTTTCGCCAGTGGGGAAGCCGCACGCCGGGACACCCCGAGTATCGCCACACCGACGGCGTGGAGACCACCACCGGCCCGCTCGGGCAGGGCGCCGCCACCAGCGTCGGCATGGCCATCGCCGGCAAGCACCTGGCGGCGCGCTACGGCGCCGCCGCCGGGTTCAGGGTGTTCGTGATCGTGTCCGACGGCGATCTGATGGAGGGCGTGTCGGGCGAGGCCTCATCGCTGGCGGGGCACCTCGGCCTCGACAATCTGGTGTTTCTCTACGACGACAACCACGTTTCCATCGACGGCGACACCGAGATCGCGTTCACCGAGGATCGGGCCGAGCGCTACGAGGCATATGGATGGGAGACGTCGTCCGTTTCGGACGGAAACGATCTGGACGAGCTGGACGCCGCGATCACCGCGGCCATCGCGGTTGAGGGCCGGCCGGCGTTCGTGTCGGTCAAGACCATCATCGGGTACGGGTCACGCGACGCGGGCACTCATCGCGCCCACTCCGACGCCCGCGGCGCCGAGCAGCAGGCCGAGACCAAGCGCACGCTCGGATTTCCCGACGACAAGTTCTTCTACATCCCGGATGCGGCCGCCGAGCGGTACCGCGAGATCGGCGCGCGGGGAGCCGGCCTCCAGACCGAGTGGGAGGCTGCCGTCGACGCGCTGCCCAACGCGGCTGAGCTCCGCCGGGTCTACGCCGATGAGATCCCCGCGCTCGAGCTGGCCGATTTCCTGCCCGACGAGGGTCCCATCGCCACTCGCGCGGCATCCGGCAAGGTGCTGGCGCAGCTGGCCGGCCAGGTGCCGCAGCTGATCGGCGGGTCGGCCGACCTGACCCCCTCCAACAACACGCAACCGCCCGACTGGACGCGACTTTCAACCGGCCACGCCGGAGGGCCGGTATCTGCGATTCGGGGTGCGCGAGCACGGCATGACCGCCGCCCTCAACGGGCTGGCGCTATCGCACATGCGGCCCTACGGCGGCACCTTCTTCAACTTCGTTGACTACGCCAAGCCGGCGGTGCGGTTGGCCGGGCTGATGGAGATCCCGTCGGTGTTCGTGTACACCCACGACTCGATCGGGCTCGGGGAGGACGGTCCCACCCACCAGCCGATCGAGCAGCTGGCGACGTTGCGGGCAACTCCTCACATCACCGTGTTTCGCCCCGCTGACGCCAATGAGACGGCGGTCGGCTGGCGGGTGGCGTTGGAGCGCTCGACTCCCACCGCGTTGGTGTTGACGCGGCAGGGACTTCCGATTCTGGACGCCGCGGCGCTGCCGCTGGCGGATGCCGCCAAGGGCGGCTACGTGCTCGAGGGCGACGACGACCCCGAGGTGATCCTGATTGCCACCGGCTCGGAGGTGCATCTGATCCAGGAGGCGCGCGTGCTCCTGTCACAGCAGGGCGTCGCCAGCAGGGTGGTGTCGCTGCCCTCGTGGGAGCTGTTCGACGAGCAGTCCCAGGAGTA
Source organism: uncultured Actinomycetes bacterium (assembly GCA_963727235.1). GTDB lineage: Bacteria > Actinomycetota > Thermoleophilia > Gaiellales > JAICJC01 > CAVPTL01. Next base: position 37,009 of record CAVSFZ010000021.1, on the reverse strand, counting down.
TCGAGACAGCGTGATCCCACCCGAGCTCACCGCCCGGGTGACGGTCGAGGCGGCGTCCACCGTCGGCTGGGAGCGCTTCGCCGGGCTCGACGGCGTGGTCATCGGGATCGACCGGTTCGGTGCTTCGGCGCCGGGCGGGACGGTCATGAAAGAGCTTGGGTTCACGGCCGAGCGGGTAGCGAGTGCAGCAAAGCAGCTGGTGGACGATCACCGGGAAGCGGCTGTGTAACCAAGGGGGAGCGATCGATGAGTGACAACCTCAAGAATCTGGCAGCGGCGGGCACCAGCCCATGGCTGGACAACATTCGCCGTAGCTGGCTGGAGTCTGGTGAGTTTCGCAAGATGGTCGACGACGGCATCGTCGGGGTGACGTCTAACCCCACCATCTTCCAGAAGGCGATCGCCGACTCGAGCGACTACGACGAGGCCATCCACGCACTGCACGGCTCCGGGAAGTCGGCCGCCGATGTGTTCTTCCAGCTCGCGATCGAAGACGTGCGCGAAGCCGCCGACCAGATCCGCGACGTGTACGACGCAACCGGTCACCTGGACGGTTTCGTCTCGTTCGAGCTGCCTCCGGGGCTCGCCAACGACACGGCCAAGTCGATCGCCGGTGCGCCCGAGTTCTGGGGCCGGATCGATCGCCCCAACATCTTCATCAAGATCCCCGGCACCGCCGAGGGCGTCCCCGCCATCGAGGAGTCGATCTTCGCCGGCATCAACGTGAACGTCACCCTGCTGTTCTCGCTGGCCGCCTACGACGCCATCCACGAGGCGTTTATCCGCGGGCTGGAGCGGCGGGTCGAGGCGGGGCTGCCGGTGGATGACGTGCACTCGGTGGCGAGCTTCTTCGTCAGCCGTGTCGACACCGCGGTCGATGCCGAGCTGCCGGAGGGGTCGCCGCTGCGCGGCCGCGCAGCGGTCGCCAACGCCAAGCTGGCCTACCAGCACTTTGCGTCCACCATCGCCGGCGATCGCTGGCAGGCGCTGGCCGCCCTGGGAGCTCGTGTTCAGCGGCCGCTGTGGGCATCGACCGGCACCAAGAATCCGGCCTACTCGGATGTGCTCTACATCGACAGCCTGATCGGCCCCGACACGGTCAACACCATGCCCGAGGGCACCATCGCGGCGTTCGCCGACCACGGCACCGTGGCCCGCACGGTGGATGCCGATGTCGACGCTGCCAAGGCCGAGCTGGACGCCATCGCAGCAGCCGGTATCGATCTCGACGCGGTCACCAAGCAGCTCGAGCTGGATGGGGTGAAGTCGTTCTCGGCGTCATTCGATTCGCTGCTCGGGACGATTCAGGAGCGGCTTGACCAGATAGGTTCTCGAGGGGCTGCGTGAGCCTCGCCGAGCGAACGCTCGAGAATCCGCTGCGGGCCGGCCTGCGGATCGGCGGCGCGACGGTTCCGGCCGCGTTTGTGATCTTCGGCGCCACCGGCGACCTGGCCCAGCGCAAGCTGCTGCCGGCCATCTACAACCTGGGACGCAGAGGGCTGCTGCCGGCTCGCTTTGCGCTGGTTGGATACGCCCGCACCGAGATGACGGACGACCAGTACCGCAACTTCTGCCGGGCCGCGATCGAGAGCCATTCCCGCACTCCCATCGACGAGCACTACTGGCCGGCATTTGCGGCCATGTTGCGCTATCACGCGGGTGGCTTTGACGACGACGCGGAGTTCCACGCGCTGGGCGAGACGCTGGAACGGGTCGACGCCGAGCACGGCACCGAGGGCAACCGCGTCTTCTACCTGTCGACTCCGGCCAAGTTCTTCCCGGTGATCGTGCAGCGCATGGGCGCGGCCAAGCTCAATCGGCCGCCGGGGTGGGCCCGGGTGGTGATCGAGAAGCCGTTCGGCCACGACCTGGCCAGCTCGCGCGAGCTGGCCGCGATCGTGCACAAGCCGTTCCGCGAGCACCAGATCTACCGGATCGACCACTACCTGGGCAAGGAGACGGTGCAGAACATCTTCGCGTTCCGGTTTGCCAACGCGATCTTCGAGCCGGTGTGGAACAACACCTACGTCGATCACGTGCAGATCACGGTGGCCGAGGCGATCGGCGTCGAGCACCGGGCGGCGTTCTACGAGGACACCGGGGTGGTGCGCGACATCGTCCAGAACCATCTGTTGCAGGTGCTTGCGCTGGTGGCCATGGAACCCCCGTCGACATTCGAGGCGGACCCCGTCCGCGACGAGAAGATCAAGCTGTTGCGGGCGGTCGCGCCGATGACCTTCGAGAACGCGGTTCGAGGTCAGTACACCGAAGGCTTCGTCGCCGGCGGCGCGGTCGATGCGTACACCTCGGAGCCGAACGTGCCGGCCGACTCCACCACCTCCACCTACGTCGCCGCCAAGCTTCAGATCCAGAACTGGCGGTGGGCGGGGACTCCCTTTTACATACGGGCGGGCAAGCGCCTGGCCAAGCGGGTAACCGAGATCGCCGTCCAGTTCCGGCGACCGCCGCACCTGCCGTTCACCCCCTACGCTGTGGAGCATCTGGAGGCCAACTCGCTGGTACTGCGGATTCAGCCCGATGAAGGCATCTCGCTGAGATTCGGGGCCAAGGCGCCGGCCTCGACCCTCTCGATCCGCACCGTCAACATGGACTTCCTGTACGGGTCGGCGTTCATGTCGGAGGTTCCCGAGGCGTACGAGACGCTGATCCTCGACGCCGTCCGCGGCGACGGCACCCTGTTCACCCGCCAGGATGGGGTGGAGCGTTCGTGGGAGATCTGCGACCCGTTGCTGGAGCAGTGGCAGGCCGGTCAGCCGCAGCTGTATCCGGCCGGCTCTTGGGGGCCGCCGGGCGCGGATGACCTGCTGGCCCGTGACGGCCGCCGCTGGCGCCGGCCATGAGCACCGCCCAGGGTGTGCGGGTGGACGATCTCACCCGGGTGGAGCGGGAGTTGCTGCGCATGCGGGTTCAGGAGGGCGGATCGACAGTGCGCGCCACCACTCTCAATCTGGTGGTGTTCGCCGGCGCCCGCGACCATCTCAACCGGACGCTGGATGCACTCCAGCTAATCGGCGGCAGCCGGCCGCTGCGGGCAATCGTGACAGTGCCGGACGACGTCCCGACGGAGGCCGAGGTCTCCAGCACCTGCTGGCGCAACCCGGCGGGCCAGGAGGTGCGCTCCGAGCAGGTGGTGATCACCGCCCGGCCGGTGGCGCTGCCCAGCGCGGTGGTGTCACTGCTGATTCCCGATCTGCCGTCGTTCCTGTTGTGGAACGGCGAGCTGGGCGAGAGCCGGGATCTGCTGGCAGGTTTGTCCGCCGAGGTTACAAGGCTGATTCTCGACTCGGACGAGTGCGGGCTCGACGTGGTCAAGGAGGCCACCGCCCTGGGGCCTGCTGTCACTGATCTGGCGTGGGCGCGGCTGACGCCGTGGCGGGAGGCGCTGGCCACGCTCGCCGACAACCGCGAAGGCCTGCGGCTGCTCAACCGGGCGCTGGGAGTGGAAGTGCGCGGCCCCGGCAACGAGGCGGCGCTGGTCGCCGGCTGGTTGCGGTCACGGATCGGGCGTCAGCTGGGGCTGCAGCACGACAAGCAGCGGCGCGAGCTGGAATCCGTCCGGCTCGACTGCGGCAAGCTTGATCTGCTGGTGCAGCGCACCGGACACGGCGATCTCGGCCGGGCCGTCTCGGGCGAGTCCGAGTACGCCGTGATGCTGCCGCGGCCCGACTGGGCGGCGCTGCTCGGCGCTCAACTCGACCGGCTCGGATCCGACCGTATCTTCGAGGAGTCCCTCGCGGCCTCGGGTGAATAACGGTGCCAGGCACCGTTATTCACCCTGGCGACGCGGGCGCTACGGCAGCAGCTGGTAGATGAAGTCGTACTTCGCGCCGTTGTCGCGCGACTTCAGCAGCATCTGACCGCGGGCGTTGCGGTACTTGCCGGTGCCTCCGGTGATTGCGAGCACCGTGTTGTGGAAGTCGGAGAACGGACCGTCCACGTTGATCTGGCCACCCGGAAGGAATGCGGTCCAGTTGCATTCCCACGTGCCGGCGGACGGATCGATGCGGGTGCACACACCCTGGTCACTGCCCACCACGTGCGAATCGTGGCGGTTGTACAGCTTGTTGTGGAACGTCAGCAGATCGCCGGTGCTGTCGCCCGGCGCTCCGGTGTCGATCACCGTGTCGGTGTCGGCGTGCTCGATCACATGCACGGTGGTGGGATGGGACAGCGCCGGACGCGATGATGACGAGGCGTATGCCAAGCCGCCGATCGCAAGCGTCGCTGCGACCGCGAGCAGCGCGGTCCAGAGCATCTTGCTCTTCATGGTTCCCCCTGGTTGGACAAGGGCGAACGTATCAGACAAACTGCAAAACGTCTACACAGGATGTGACGCGTCGGTGAACTCACGGAACTCCGTGGTCACCAGATACGCGGTGCGCTCGCCGATGTCGACGGCGTTATCACCGATCCGCTCCAGACAGCGTGAGATCAGAATCGCCCGCAGGCCGGCTTCCTGGGCGGCGTCGCCGTCGAGACTCATGATCCGCCCCACCAGGTCGCGGTTGGCGCGGTTGATCACCTGATCCATCTCGACCAGCGACTCCGCCTGGGCGAGATCCCGGGACGCGAACGCGCCCATGGCCGCTTCGATCATGCGCTGAGCCTGCTCGCCCATGCTGGTGAAGGTGACCATCAGGTCGACCGGCAGGGGGGCGTCCGCAAACGTCAGCTTGGCCAGCTTGGCGATGTTCACGCACTGGTCGCCCATTCGCTCCAGGTGCAAGTTGATGTGCAGTACCGCCAAGATCAGCCGGAGGTCGGATGCCACCGGCGCTTCGCGCGCCAGCAACGTCTCGACCGCCTGCTCGATCTGGATGTGCAGCTGGTCGACGCGGTCGTCGCCGGCGATCGCCTCGTCCGCCCTGGCGGGGTCGCGCCGGTTGATCGCCGCGAGCACGGTTTGCAGCAGCCGGGTGACCTCGTCAGCCTCGCGCTGGACCAGTCCGGTAAGAGCTTCGAGCTCTTGGTGAAACCCCTCGCGCGTCAACGGCATGTTCTCACTTTATGCACTATCTCCAGTGCGTGGCGGACTTATCCAAGATTTCACGCGGGGATAACCGTTCGGCATATGCACGTGATCGGCCGGGCACGAGCGCGGTTGAGACCCCTACGCTGGTAGCATCATGGCTTGTGAGCGGCCCTTCCCAGGCCAGCGCGATCACCGAGCCCGACAGCAACGGCTCGCTGCTTGCCGACCGCCTGCTGGAGCAACTCGACACACCTCGCAGCGGCCCACTGGCCGAGTTCGTGCGCATGTACGTGCGGCGCCCGCCGGCGGTACTCACCGAAAGCTTTGCCCCGGCCGAGCTGGCCGCGCAGGTGCGGGGGATGTTCGAGTTCGTCAACGCCCGCGCGCCCGGCGAGCTGGCGATCCGCTGTTATCGGCCGCGGATGGCCACCGACGGGTATGAGACGCCTGGGTCGGTGGTGGACGTGAACGTTGAGGATGCCCCCTTCCTGGTGGATACGGTCTCGGCCGAGCTGCACACGCACGGGCTCCAGGTACGGGTGGTCGTGCACCCCGTAGTTGGGGTCGAGCGCGACGAGGAGGGCCGGGTGGTGGGCGTGACGCCGGCCCGCGGAGCGGATCGGCGCGAGTCGGTGATGCACTTCGAGGTCGATCGCTCGCTGAACGAGGAGGCGGCCGAGGATCTGGTGTCCCACATCGAACGGGTGCTGCGCGACCTGCGGCTGGCCGTGCGCGACTTCCTGCCGATGGTGGATCGGGTGGAGCGGATGATCGAGGTCGCCGGGCAGGCCGGCGCGCGATTTCCCGACAAGGAGATTCACGAGTCGGTGGAGTTCCTGCAGTGGCTGACCGACGACAACTTCATCTATCTCGGCTATCGCGAGTATGAGATCGTCGGTGAGGGCGACGACGCGGTGCTGAGAGTGGTGCCCGACTCGGGGCTGGGGATCATGTCCGACCCCGATCGTTCCAGCTACTCCAGCGGAATTCCCCTGTCCGAGATGACCGAGGCGTTGCGGGGGCGGATGCTCGGTGGTCCGCTGGTGGTGATCTCCAAGACCAACCGTGAGACCACCATTCATCGAGCCGCGCGGATGGACTACATCGGGGTGCGCCGGGTGTCGCCCGAGGGAAAGATGATCGGCGAGTTGCGGATGATCGGTCTGTTCACGTCCAAGATCGCCAGCGAGTCGGCCCGCCTGATCCCGATCGTTCGCCGGAAGCTGGATGCGATCACGCGCTGGGAAGACCTGTTCGCCGGTTCACACGACCACAAGGCCGTGGTGGCGCTGTTCGAGAGCTTCCCCAAGGACGAGTTGCTGACCGCGCCGGCGCAGGATCTACGGCACGTGATCATGACGCTGCTGGCGATGGCGGACGGCCGTGACGTGCGCCTGTTCGTGCTGCACGACGAGGCCCGCCGCAGCGTGTTTGCGATCGTGGCGCTGCCTCCCGACCACGTGTCTGCGGGCCTGCGTGCGCGTCTCGAGCATCTGCTGGAGGTCCGCTTCGGCGGCACATCGGTGGGACATCACATCGAGACCGAGTTCGATCCGGCCCGGTTTCACTTCACCATCCACGTACCAGAGGGCGAGCTGCCCGACGTCGATCTGGCGGCGGTGGAGCAGGAGGTGGCCGAGGCTTCGCGCAGCTGGGACGATCGCCTGTCCGACGCGCTGGTGGGCATCCACGGCTCACCCGTCGGACATGAGCTGGCCGCTCGCTACTCCGCGCTCTTCCCCGAGTACTACAAGAGCGCGTCCAAGATCTATCAGGCGGTCTTCGATGTCACCCAGTTCGAGCAGCTGGGCAGCGATCAGCCCTACGCAGTGGCTCTGCAGAACGAGCGGCACATGGCCGAGCCGCTGACGCGCCTGAAGCTGTACAAGACCGGCGGCAAGGCTCCCTTGACCGACCTGCTCCCGCTGCTCGAGCAGCTCGGCTTGACGGTGGTCGAGGAGGTGCCGACGCGGCTCCAGGGAGACGTCGGCGAGACGCGGTATCTCCACGATTTCGGTGTCCTCGGACCCGACGGCCAGCCGCTCGACCTCGACCGGCTGGGCGAGCTGGTGGCCGACACGTTCGGCGCCGTGTGGGACGGTCGGGCCGGTTCTGACTGGCTCAACCGGCTGGTGGTGGCCGGTGGGATGTCGTGGCGCCAGGTGACGATCCTGCGCGCCTACCGCGAGTATCGCCAGCTTCTGGGGGCGCAGTTCACCAGCCGTTATCAGAACGACTGCCTGGTGCGAAACTCGGAGATCGCGGGGCAGTTGGTGGCCCTCTTCGAGACGCTGTTCGACCCCCGCCGAGAGCTCGACGTGAGCGCGATCGCCGCCATCAGGGAGGGCATTCTGGCCGCCCTCGAGGATGTGGTCAGCCTCGACGACGATCGCATCCTGCGCGGCTACCTTGGTCTGGTCGATGCGACCGTGCGCACCAACGCCTACGTTCGCGAGGGCGAGTCGGAGCACATCTCGTTCAAGCTCCGCTGCGCCGATGTGCCCGGCATCCCCAAACCGGTGCCGCTGTGGGAGATCTTCGTGTTCTCCCCGGCGATGGCGGGAGTGCACCTGCGCGGCGGATACGTGGCCCGCGGCGGTATCAGGTGGTCAGACCGATTGGAGGACTATCGCACCGAGATTTTGGGGCTGATGAAGGCCCAGATGGTCAAGAACGCGGTGATCGTGCCTGTCGGCGCCAAGGGCGGCTTCATCCTCAAGCGCCCGCCGGTCGACCGGGCCGAGCTGATGGAAGAGGAGCGGCGCCAGTACATCACCCTGATGCGCGGCCTGCTGGACGTCACCGATAACCTGGTCGGCGGAGAGGTGGTGCATCCGGCCGACGTGCGGGTGCTGGATGATCGCGACGACGCCTATCTGGTGGTCGCCGCCGACAAGGGCACCGCGCACCTGTCCGACACCGCCAACGAGATCAGCGCGGAGTACGGGTTCTGGCTGGGCGACGCCTTCGCATCCGGGGGTTCCGCCGGCTACGACCACAAGGCGCTCGGTATCACCGCCAAGGGTGCGTGGGAGAGCGTCAAGCGCCATTTCCGGGAGCTGGGCCGCAACGTTATGACCGAGCCGTTCACGGTGGCCGGCGTCGGTGACATGTCCGGAGACGTGTTCGGAAACGGGATGCAGCTCTCGCCGGTGATCCGCCTGGTGGCCGCGTTCGACCACCGGCATGTCTTCATCGACCCCGACCCCGATCCGGAACCATCGCTGGTCGAACGCCGCCGGCTGTTCGCGCTGCCGGGCAGCTCGTGGGACGACTACGACCGCTCGCTGATCTCCGAGGGTGGCGGCGTGTGGCCGCGCTCGGCCAAGACGATCCCGCTGAGCCCGCAGGCGCGTGAGGCGCTCGGCGTGGAGGATGAGACGCTGGCGCCCACCGACCTGATCCAGGCGATTCTCAAGGCGCCGGTCGATCTGCTCTGGAACGGCGGCATCGGCACCTATGTGAAGGCTTCCACCGAGACTCACACCGACGTCGGTGATCGGGCCAACGACGCCGTCCGGGTGGACGGTGCCGACCTGCGGGCGGTGGTTGTCGGCGAGGGTGGAAACCTCGGGTTCACCCAGCTCGGGCGGATCGAGTACGCGCTGGCGGGTGGCCGCATCAACACCGACGCGATCGACAACTCCGGCGGCGTCGACTGCTCCGACCACGAGGTCAACCTCAAGATCCTGCTGGCGCTGGTGGTGGACGCCGAGGAACTGACCGTGGCCGAGCGCGACCAGCTGCTGCAGCATCTGGCCGACGACGTCGTGCACCACGTGCTGTACGACAACTACCTGCAGGTGCAGATCCTGTCGCAGGAGACGATGGTGTCGCTGAGGCGGATGGAGGCGTACGAGGATCTGATGCTGGAGCTCGAGCGCAACCACCTGCTCGATCGCCGGCTCGAGTTTCTGCCTTCCGGCGAGCGGATGCTGGATCGGGCGGCGGCCGGTCAGGGCATGGCCCGTCCCGAGCTGTGCGTGCTGCTGGCCTATGCCAAGCGGTTGCTGCGCGATCAGATCCTGGCCTCCGAGCTCCCCGACGACCCCTATCTCCAGGCCACCCTGGACGAGTATTTCCCGCGCGCGATCGTGGAGCGGTTCGGCGAGTATGTCCAGCGGCACCCGCTGCGCCGCGAGCTGCTGGTGACCATGATCACCAATGACGTCGTCAACTCGATGGGTATGACCTTTGTGCAGCGGATGGTGGCCGAGACCGGCGCCACCGCACCCGACGCCGCCCGCGCCTTCCTGGTGGCCCGCGACGTCAGCGACGCGCGCTTCCACTGGGACGACATCGAGACGCTGGACGGGGTGATCGACGGCGGCGTCCAGACCGCCCTGATGGACGATGTCGACAGTATGGTCGAGCAGCTCACCCGCTGGTATCTGCGCAACCCGTCGGGGCTGGACATGGCCTCGGAGATCGAGCGTGACCGGGCCGGGTTCGCCCAGGTCGTGGAAGGGTTGAGCACCTCTGGTCCCGAGGGCTGGCGCGGGTGGCACGACGAGCGGCTGTCGGAGCTCGGGGAGGCGCGTGTGCCCGAGCGGGCCGCCCGGTTCGGCGCCGGTGTGCCGGCGCTGGTCTTTGCCCCCGACATCCTGGTGGTTGCCCGGAGCTCGGGACGGTCGATCGCCGAGGTCACCCATGCCTTCTTCGCCGCGGGCGAGCGCCTGTTCCTGGATCAGGCCGAGCGCCGCGCCGACGATCTGCCGGGTACCACCCGGTGGCAGCGGCTGGCCAACCAGGCCCTGATCGATGATCTGCGGCTGCTGCGCCGTCACATCGTCGCCACCATGCTGGCAGAAGGCGTCGGACTCGACATCGACGCGGCCTTTGATCGCTATCTCGAGCAGCGGGCGGAGTCGTACGAGCGCCTGACCGCGCTGATCGATTCGGTGGGGCCGGGCGCCGGCGACGATGGATCGCTGGTAATGGTGATGGTGCACCAGATCCGGCAGGTCGTCTCGTGAGCGGCTACACGCTGAAGAACTTGAAGCAGGTGGACGACTCGGCCGTGTCATTTGGGCTCTCACCGGCGATGGAGACGAGATTTGCCCGAGACGATCTCGAGTCAGAGCAGCTCGGCCTGAGCTACCAGCGGCTTGCGCCCGGTGCCCGGCAGCCCTTCTCCCACCGCCACGGCCACGACGAGGAGCTCTACATCGTGTTGTCCGGCACAGGATGGGTGCAGCTGGAAGGTGAGGCGGTGGCGCTGCTCCCGCTGGATGCGCTGCGGGTGGCGCCTTCGACCGTGCGCTCGTTTGCCGCTGGGCCGCAGGGAATGGAGCTGCTCGCAGTGGGTCCGTCCGGCAGCGGCGACGCCGAGGCGCTCCCGGTGCAATGGGGGGATACTCTCGGGTGAGCCGTGAACTCACTCTCGGCTGAGACCAGCCCGTACCTGCTTCAGCACAAGGACAACCCCGTGGATTGGCAGCCCTGGGGGCCTGAGGCGTTTGCAGCCGCGCGGGATCGAGACGTGCCGGTGCTGCTCTCGATCGGCTACTCGGCCTGCCACTGGTGCCACGTGATGGCGCACGAGTCGTTCGAGGATGCCGACACCGCCGCGCTCATGAACGAGCTGTATGTGAGCATCAAGGTCGATCGCGAGGAACGACCCGACGTGGACGCGCTGTACATGGATGCGGTGGTCAGCCTGACCGGCGCCGGCGGCTGGCCGATGACCGTGTTTCTCACTCACGACGGCGAGCCGTTCTACGGCGGCACCTACTATCCGCCGCTGCCGCGACCGGGCATGGCCTCGTTCCGGCAGGTGCTCGAGGCCGTCTCGGAGGCCTGGCACCAGCGCCGCGGCGAGGTCACCCAGATGGCGGGCCGGCTCGCGGAGGCGTTGCGAGAGTCTGCACGCAGAGCGCCCTCTCCGGATCCGGTGACCGAGGCGATCCCGGGCCGCGCGGTCGAGCACCTGGGGCAGATCCACGATCCCAGCTGGGGCGGTTTCGGGCCGGCGCCCAAGTTTCCCCAGGCTCCTCTGATCGGGTTCCTGCTGCGCACCCATGCGCGCACGGGAGATGCCGAGGCCCTCCAGCTGGCCACCACGACGCTCGACGGGATGGCGCTGGGGGGAATGTACGACGTGATCGGCGGGGGGTTCCACCGCTACTCCGTCGACGGCGTGTGGCTGGTGCCGCACTTCGAGAAGATGCTGTACGACAACGCGCTGCTCGTCCCCGCCTATCTGGAGGCGTGGGCCGTCACCGGTGAAGCGCTGTATCGCCGGGTGGCGGAGTCGTCGCTCGACTACATGGTGCGCGAGCTGCTGCTCCCGGAAGGTGGTCTGGCCTCCGCCCAAGACGCCGATACCGACGGGGTGGAGGGTGCGACGTTTGTGTGGACGCCGGATCAGATTCGGGCGGCGCTGGATCCGGCCGATGCCGAGGCGGCGATCGCGTTCTACGGGGTCACCGGGTCGGGGAACTTCGAGGGCGCAACGATCCTTCGGCCATCCGGGGAGGCACCCCCGGATCGTGCTCGGATCGACGCTGCGCTGCTGGCCGCTCGTGCGCTACGGCCCCAGCCCGGGCTGGATGACAAGGTGATCGCGAGCTGGAACGGGCTGGCGCTCGCCGCGCTGGCACAGGGTGGATGGCGATTGGCCCGGCCCGATCTGATCGCCGTGGCCGAGCGCCTGGCCGAATTCCTCGCGAGCGGGATGGTCGATGGGGACGGCAATCCGCTGCGGACATACCGGCACGGGGTCGCCAAGATCCCGGCACAGCTCGAGGACTACGCCGCGGTGGCGTTCGGGCTGATGGAACTGGCTTTGGCCACCGCCGACGACCGCCACCGGCGCAGGGCTGCCGAGCTGGCCGATCGTGCGGTCGAACTGTTCGGCGATCCGGACAACGGCGGATTCTTCTCGACTGCGGGTGACGGCGGGGAGCTGATCGCTCGTCGCAAGGAGCTCGACGACAACCCGGTGCCTTCGGGAAGCTCGCTGCTGGCCCACGTGCTGTTGCGGCTGGCGCGGATCGACGGCGACGGCGAGCGCGAGCGGCTGGCCCTGGGTGCCGTGGGGCAGGCGCTGGAGTATGTGCAGCGGGCTCCGCATGGCTTCGGGCAGTTGCTCCAGGTGATCGACATGTACCTGGCGCCGAGCCGGGAGATCGCCGTGATCGGCGATCCCGCCGACCCGTCAACCGGGGAGCTGATCGACGCGGCCCGGGCGGGGTTCCATCCGACCACGGTGTACGCCTTCGGCTCCGGCGAGGACAGCGACGAGCCCCTGCTGGCCGGCAAGACGCTGGTCAACGGCCACCCTGCCGTCTACATCTGCGAGCGCTTCGCCTGCCACGCCCCCATCACCAACCCAGCTGCTGTGGGTGAATAAAAGGTGCCAGGCACCTTTTATTCATACGTCGCGGTGGGGAGGCGGTGGCGCATGATCGCGATCGCCTCGGGGTTGGAGTCGATCAGGACGTAGTTGCGGTCGAGCTTTTCGGCTACCACCCCGAGCGTCCCCGACCCTGCGAAGAAGTCCAGAATCGTGTCACCGGAGGCGCTGGAGGCCTGGACAAGTCGTCTGACCAATCCTTCCGGCTTTTGTGTGGGGTATCCAGTCTTCTCGCGGCCTGTGGGTGACACAATCGTGTGCCAAATCACGTCTGTTGGGCGCTTTCCGCGGGCCGCTTTTTCGGCTGTCACCAGCCCGGGCGCCATGTACGGCTCGCGATCCACGGCGTCGGCGTAGAACACGTGCTTACCTGGCTCTCGCACGTACACCAGGATCGTGTCGTGCTTTGCCGGCCACCGCCGGCGGGGCTTCGCGCCGTAGTCGTACGCCCAGATCAACTCGTTCAGGAACGCCTCGCGGCCGAAGATCTCGTCCAGCAGGATCTTGATGTAGTGGGCCTCGCGGTAGTCCAGGTGCACGTACACCGTCCCGGTGGGATGCAGCAGCCTGTGCGCCTCACGCAGCCGCGGCTCGAGGAATGCGGGGAAGTCGTCGTAGTGATCCTCGTACGCCGAGGCACCCACCACGCGGGTGCGGTAGCGGCGCCCGCCGAAGCCCTCGCGGTCGCCGTGGCTGTCGGCGGTGGTCTCGAGCGTCACCCGCCGCTGGCGCCGCCCGGTGTTGAAGGGCGGGTCGATGTAGATCATCTGGAAGCTCCCGTCCGCGAACTGCGGCAGCAGCTCCAGGTTGTCTCCCAGCAGGATGCGGCCGCTCACGCCGCGGGCGTCAGCTGTTGGTCGCGGGCGGAGGCGGAGGCGCGAGCTTGCGCCCGATCTGCTCGGCCGTGGGCCGGCGGACGTTGCGCACCAGCCCCATCTTCTCCCACAGCCCGATCAGCAGGCCCGACAGGTCGAACTGCTTCCACGGCGACAGCCCATGCACCGCGGAGGTGGGGAACACATGATGATTGTGATGCCACGACTCACCCAGCGACGGCACCGCCAGCACCCAGTTGTTGGTGGAATGGTCGGAGGCGGTGAACGGCCGGCGGCCGAAGAAGTGGCAGATCGAGTTCACGCTCCAGGTGATGTGGTGGTTGAAGAACAGACGCACCAGCCCGCCCCAGATCAGTCCGGTCACCGCGCCCTCCCAGCTGTGCGTGATCAGCCCACCCAGCGCGAACGGCAGCGCGAACGACACGATCACCCAGAGCCAGAAGCTGCGGTCGACGAACATCACCATCTTGTCGGCCAGCAGATCTTTCGCGTACCGCTGGCGGTCGGTGCGGTTGTGCTCGAACAGCCAGCCGACGTGGGCGTGGCCGAGTCCCTTGATCTGGCCCCAGATGGAGTCGTCGAAGCCGTGGTGAGGACTGTGCGGATCGCCTTCCTTGTCGGAGAAGGCGTGGTGGGTGCGGTGGTCGACCGCCCAGTCCACCGCCGAGCCCTGGATTGCAATCGACCCGAAGACGAGCAGCGCCGCCTTCAGCGGCGGGACGGCTTCGAAGGCCCGGTGGGTCAGCATCCGGTGATAGCCGATGGTGATGCCAAAGCCGCACAGCACGTACAGCCCCAGGAACAGCGCCAGGTCGGTCCAGCCGACCGCGCGGTTCCAGAGCATGGCAACCGCCACCACCAGCCCGATGAACGGCAGCACGGTGATCACGATCATCGCGGTCTTGCGGCTGCGGCTGGGAGGGGTCAGAACATCGGGTGTGGGTGTGGCATCAGCGCGGGGTGCGGTCTCGATTACCATCAAGCTCCTTTAGATCACAACGCGGCTTCCGGGGACAAGGTCGTCCTCCCCGGAATCGTCCCAGCGGACCCAAGCCTTATGTCCGCCGTCATAGTCGGGTCCGAACAGCACCAGTGTGGCCGGTCGGTCGAGAGCGGTGCAGTGGCCCTCGCCCGGAGCATCGATTCCCCGCCAAATCCGGATGAACGGGTTCGACTCCCGCTCGACGCCGATCGTGGTCGGGTCCATGTGTCCCGGATGAACGACGGTGTCGTCGGGAAGTGCCAGCAGCACGTCCATCACCGACGAGTGGAGCTTGGAGTAGGAGTCGTGCAGGGTTCCGCCGACGGTGCCCTTGAACAGCACGTCGGCGGTGAAACAGTCGCTGGAGTTGATCAGAAACGACAGGTGCCCGGGGCTGTGCCCGGGTGTGAAGAGGGCTGCGATGTCCAGATCTCCTGCGCGAATGTGATCGCCGTCATTCAGCAGGATGTCGGCACCACCCATGCGATCGGCTTCGATCTGGTGGGCCGCCACCGGGATACCGAAGCGCTGGACGTACAGGTCGTTGTTGGCGATGTGGTCGGCGTCGGCGTGGGTGATCAGCAGGTGCGTGATCGTCAGATCGTGTGCTTGGGCCGCGGCCATCAGCGGTTCCGGCGGCCCACCCGAGTCGATCAGGACGCCCGTGCCTCCGGCGGCGTCCCCGACCAGATAGGAGTTGGACAGCCAGCCCGGGTGCATCGAGCGCTCGATGATCAAGACTTGGCCGCCCGCCTGGCCGCTTTGGCCGCTCGTTTGCCGGCCTGGTACTCGGCCAGCGCCTCGGCGGAGTCGACGTCCCCCAGCGTGGGGTGCGTGGGTACCACTTCGGCGTAGCCCTCGGGGTGGACGCCGAACTGCTTGACCAGCGTCGCCGTCAGCGATCGCACCTTCATGTCACCGATGCCCGGCAGCAAACCCAGTCGCTTCTGCAGGTCGCGACCGGTGGCCGCCTCCGTCCACACTCGCGCGCCGTCGCCGTCGTAGTGATCGGTCAAGTACGCGCACAGGGTCTGTACCCGCGTGGCCATCGATCCGGGGAATCGGTGGATTGCCGGCTTGTCGCGGAAGACGCGCTCCAGCTCGGCCGGGTCGGTGGCGGCGATCTTGGCCGGATCGAGGTGCCCCAGCCGCCGCTTCAACTCGAGCGGGCCCGAGAACGCCTTCTGCACCGTGACCTGCTGATCCAGCACGAATCCGATCAGAAGTGCGTTGGGGTCGGAGGCGATCAGGTGGTCAGCCTCGGCGTTCCCCGTCCACGGGAGGGAGGCTGGTGCAGTGGTTGTGGTCATTGCGAAAGAGTAGCCGCGTTCGGGGAGGCGCTCAGTGGTCGCCGTCGTGGTGGGGTTCGTCACCGTCGAGCTCTCCCCTGCGCTTGGCGGCCTCGGTACGGGTTGCGATCACCACCATGTACGTCCCCGGGATCGCCCAGAACACCGCGTACAGCGCCCCCCGGACAGCCGGCTGGCGAAGCAGGGTGATGTGGACGAAGAAGAGCACCACCACCAGCACCGGGAACGCGATCGCGATCTGCGTCTGGCCGGGTAGCGACTCCCACTTCAAAAGCCACGGGTGGGGCTGCTTCTTACCGTCGGTCACCAAGCTCCAAGCCCTTTCGGTATGCGGTTCGCACCTCGTCGGCGGTCCACGGCGCCGGTGCGACCGAGATGAAGTAGTCGGCCAGTGCCCTGTCGGCCAGCTCGTCCAGCTGCGAATCCTGGACTCCCACCGCCGTCAGCGTCTCGAACTCCAGCTGCTCCAGCATCGCCCGTACCGCGCGTACCGCACGCGACCCGTCCCCAGAGCCGTCGTCCGGCTCACCCAGAGCATCGGCGATGCGTTCGAACTGCTCCGGCACGTGCACACGGTCGCGATCCATGGTCTCGGCCAGCACCAGTCCGATGGTGAGGCCGTGCGGGAGACCGAGCAGGCCGCCGATCGCCTGCCCCAGCGAGTGCTCCGAGCCGCAGTCGGAGATGTTCATGCAAAGGCCCGCCATCAGGCTCGAGCAGGCCATGGCCGAGCGGGCGTCGGCGTCGGAGCCGTCGGCGACCACGCGGGGCAGCGCCTCACCCGCCAGTCGGATCGACTCCAGCGCGATGCCGTCGCCGATGGGGGTGCGCGCCTTCACCACCATCGCCGCGATCGCTTGGGCGAGGGCGTCGATGCCGGTGTATGCGGTCAGCTTCGGTGGCAGGCCGTGGGTCAGGACAGGGTCGACCAGGGCGTGCTGGGCGCGCAGCAGCGGACTGGCGATACCCGCCTTGGTGTGGGTGGCCTCGTCAGTGATCACCGCGCCGCCGGAGACCTCACTGCCGGTGCCCGCGGTGGTGGGCACGCACACCAGCGGCAGTTTAGGCGTCTCGTAGGTGGCCTCCCCGCGGGCGAAGCGCATGTACGGACCCCCCTGCCCGGCGACCAGCCGTGCGCCCTTGGCGGTGTCCATCGCCGAGCCGCCGCCGATCGCGGCCACCGAGTCACAGCCGCTCTCGAGCAGCGTGGCGGCGACGGTCTCGACCAGCGAGACGGTGGGTTCGCCGGGTGCCTTCTCGTAGTGGACGGCGTCGGTCAGGGGCGCGAGCGCGGCGGCCACACCAGGCACCAGCTCGGCCAGTCCGGCGTCGATCACGACCAGCGGTCGGGCGGCGCCCTCGTCGGCCAGCACCTGGGCGAGGTCTGCGGAGCAGCCGTCGCCGAAGCGGATCTTCACCGGCAGGTGGTTTCGAAATGCGGGAATCGCGTTGGTCATCCGCTGCCCTCCGGGAGAGGCTCGACGGTATCTCCGACGCGGACGGTACCCGGCTGGGCGACGTCGGCGTACACCCCGAAGCAGACCTCTCCCTCCACCCTCCCGCGGGTCTGGTCGATCCAGCGCAGCGTGTCGGCGTCGCGCTCGCCGGTCTCGGGGTGTCGCGTCGTGAGCGCGCAGCGAGGGTCGAAGCGCACCACCTTGATCACGGCCTCGCCGACCTGGACGGAGCGTCCCACCCAGTCGTCCTCGGCGTGGGCGGGGCAGTCGTCGATCAGCACGGTGGGCCGAAATCGGCGCGCGTCCAGGTCGGCGTTGCGTCCGGCGTGGGCGCTCAATTGGTCGACCGCGGCCTGGGACAGCATCGACACGGCGTGGGAATCGAGTCCCCGCTCCGCGGCGTCCGGGTGCATCAGCCGCAGCCGCTTGTGGGCGAGCGCGGACAGCGCTTCGGCCCATGGGCCTTCCACCAGCGGGCCGGTGACCGCGCGGCCCCACAGGTCGGTGTGGGCGAGTTCCCCGTGGCGCGGCTCACCGCTGATCACTTCGCCGTCGGGCATCTGCAGCTCCAGCACGGTGCCGTCGTAGCGGCTGGAAACCTGGGCGAGCACGCCCAGCTCCCGCTGGGTGGCGGCCCGGTTGCGGTCGTCCAGGAGCAGGAACTCACGGTCGCCGGCGATGCCGTCACGGTCGATCCGTGCCTCGGTCACCGACTGCAGTCGCAGCGACTTGACCGCCGAGAGATGAATCGCCTGCACGCGTGCCATGGTGGGGTTAGGTTACCCCGTGTCCATCCGTTGGAGGTTCGATGTCACAGTCTGGTTTCGCGAAAGCACTGAACGAGCAGATCGCATACGAGTTCGGGGCTGCTCAGCAATACATCGCCATCGCCGTCTACTACGACTCCGAGACCTTGCCGCGGTTGTCCGCCCACTTCCATCGCCAGGCGCTGGAGGAGCGAAACCACGCCATGATGATGGTGCAGTATCTGCTCGACGCCGGGGTCGAAGTCACCATCCCGGGTGTGGCGGCGCCGCGCACGGCGTTTGCCGACACGGTTGAGCCGGTCGCGCTGGCGCTCCAGCAGGAGCGGAATGTCACCGCCCAGATCAACGCCCTCGCGGGCCTTGCCAGGGATGAGGGCGACTATGCCGGCGAGCAGTTCATGCAGTGGTTCATCAAGGAGCAGGTGGAAGAGGTCTCCAGCATGTCCGACCTGCTGAAGGTTGTGGAGCGAGCCTCCGCGAACCCCCTGATGGCCGAGGAGTATCTGGCTCGCGAGGACACCCCCGAGGCTGCTGATCCGACCGCGCCCCACGCTGCCGGAGGAGCTCTGTAGCGACAGGTGAATAAAAGGTGCCAGGCACCTTTTATTCACCACCTCGGCTCGTGTCGGGTGTAAAGCGAGCTTGACAATCGTGTGGTGTAAAGCTAGCTTTACAGGCATGGACAACTCGGTACGAGAACTGCGAGCCGCGCAGTCGCTTTCACAGGGTCAGCTGGCTGAGGCGGTCGGCGTTTCGAGGCAGACGATCAATGCCATCGAGACCGGCCGCTATCTGCCCTCACTGCCCCTTGCGCTTGCGCTGGCGCGCTTCTTCTCGTCCACGGTCGAGGAGGTCTTCGATGCAGACTCTGAAAGCTAGATATCGCCGATCGAGCTGGTTCATGCCCGCCTTCGCGGTCGCGCTGGGGGTGCTGCTGATGGCGGCCCAATGGGTCGGAGGCGATCCCCAGGCCGGCCTGTTCTCACTGGGAATCATGGTCGTGTTCGCGGGCCTGATCGTGGCGGCGGCGGGTCGCAGCGGCACGGCCGCGATCATGCGCCGGCCGGCTGTCGACGAGCGGTCGCGGTCGATCGACCTGGCGGCCACAGCGATCACCGGGGTCGTGCTGATCACGGCGCTGATCGGGGCGTTTGTGTACGAGATCGCCAAGGGGCAGGATCCCAGCCCCTACGCCCAGCTGGGCGCGCTGGCCGGCCTCACCTACCTGATCGCGCTGGTCGTGCTCCAGCGCAGGGGCTGATCATGAGCGTGACTCAGAGCTCGATCCCCTCGAGCGCCTCGGCCCGGCTGGGAACGTCGCGGCCAAAGCTGTCAGGGTTGGTTCCCAGCCGTTCGGCCAGCTCCAGCGCGATCCGCTGCACCGCGGCTGTCAGCGGAAACACCGAAAGCAACTCCGAGGGGTAGGTGGCGGTGATCGTCTGCACCGTCACGCCCGCTGATTCGGCCGATCGGGCCACCTCCAGCAGCCTGCTCTCTCCGGGGCCGCCGCCGTTCAGGCAGACGAGCGTGTCGCGGGCGCCCAGGGCGACTATGGGACCGTGCAGCAGCTGTTCGGCTGAATGGCCTTCGGTTGCGACGTAGCAGGTCTCCCGCACCTTCAGCGCGCCCTCGGCGGCGGTCCACTGGTTGACGCCCGCCCCGGCGAACTCGAGCAGGCGGTCGGGTGGTTCCAACCCCGTCTCCCCCGATCCAACGACGGCTTCGACGGTGTCGGGAATCGCCTCCAGGCGTCCCAGGTCGGCGCCCAGCGCCGTGGCGATCTGGGCGAGTCGCAGCAGCGCTCCCAGGTGGCTGGCGGTATAGGCCGACGATCGTTCCTGCTCGACCGTCTCGATCTCGGCTCCGGGCGATCCCTTGCCGGAGATCACCACCACCTCGGCGCCGGCGGTGCGAGCGTCGGCCAGCGCCGCGGTGGTGTAGCGCTTGGTGCCACGGTGGCTGAGCAGAATCAGGCCGTCGCCGGCCCCGGCGCGGGGCGCATGCAGCGCCGCATCGGCGCCCTGCACCGCCCAGGCTTCGACTCCGGCCGCGCGCAGAAACCATGCTCCGATGTTGGCGGCGTGCCAGCTCGTGCCGGTGCCCACCAGCAGGATCCTGCGGTCTCGCAGGCGCTCGGCGGCGGCTTCGGTGGCGGTTGTATCGGCCAGCAGCCGGCGGAGATCCTCCGGCTGGCGCCGCATTGTCTCGCGCATGACGCTCATGCACCGGGTCATAGCAGAACGATGTGGTCTGACCGGCGAGGTACAATCGCCGCCGTGTCTGTTGCAGCCGACGTTCCACGGCGTATCCGCGAGCTCATCGCCGACAACAACATGGGTGTCGGCGACCGGCTGCCGCCAGAACGGGAGCTGGCCATCACCCTTGGTGTGTCGCGCCCCGCACTGCGCGAAGGGCTGCGCCGGCTGATCGACCTGGGCGCACTGGAACCGCGCCAGGGCTCGGGCACCTACGTCGCCGGTGTCGATCGGATGGAGCTCTTGGAGGTCCGCGATCGGCTGGAGCCGCATGCAGCGAGACAGGCGGCCAAGAACCACACTGCCATCGACGCGGCCGCATTCACGCGCATCCTGGAGGATCTCCACGAGGGCGTGCGCGGTTCGTACAACGAGCTTCGGCTCGCCATTGCCAGCGCCTCCGGAAACGGCGTTCTGGCCGCCACCGTGGGCATGCTGGTGGAGTTGTCACCGCGGGAGATCAAGATCACCAATCGCGTGGTCAAGGACATGACCCGAGTGGTCGACCGCATCCACGACCGCGACGGCGCGGGCGCCCGCCAGGCCATGCGCCGGCATCTCGCCCGCCTGGCGAAGTAGGCCTATCCCACCGGCAGCAGCGGTCGGCGCACGTCTGGCCGGATCGGCACGCCGGCGCTGACCAGCCGGGCCTTGACCATCGGGATGAAGGCCGGCTCGAGTGTGGCGCGCAGCTTCCGCAGAGCGTCTGCACCGCCCGGCGACGGGTTTCGCACCACCGCCGCCACCTCCGCCGGATAGGCAGAGGCCATGCCCGAGACCGCCCCGGCCGCACCCGCTGCGAACGCCTCGGGGATCAGCGGCTCGGAGCCGATCAGCACCGGCAGCCCCGTGCCGATGAACGCCTCGATGTCTGCCGGCGACCGCTCCGACACCTTTAAGCCGGCGAGATTGTCCGCCCGCTCGCGCACGCGCTCGACCACCGAGATCGGAATGGGATACCCGCTGCGGGCCGTGAACGCGTACAGGTAGAAGTCGAGCGGGGCACACGCCGCTGCAGCCGCGCACAGGTGCTCGACCAGGGCGTCGTCGTCCAGCGGGTAGTACGGAGGCGGGATCACGCCGACGCCGTCTGCCCCCAGGTCACGGGCGTGGCCTGCCAGATGAACCGTGTCGCGCGTGGTCTGTGCTCCCGCATGCACGATCAGCTTCCCGTCGCAGGCCTCCCGGAACAGCTCAGCCGCACGCCGCCGCTCCTCCAGCGTGAGCAGCACACCCTCGCCGGTGGTTCCGCAGCAGAACACGCCGTCGACCCCGCCGTCGCGCAGGTAGCGGGTGAGCGGACCGAACGCGGCTTCATCCAGACGCTCGCCGTCGTCGGTCAGCGGCGTCACCGCCGCCGCCAGCAGGAGTCTCGTCATCGGTGTGCGAGCATACCCGGGCATGCCTGCACTGCTGGTCATAGGTGGCGGCATCGTCGGCTCGGCCACTGCGTTCTTCGCCGCCCGGCGGGGGTTCGAATGCACCGTGCTCGAGGCTCGAGCCGAGCCGGCATCCTTCACCACGGCCGTTGCCGCCGGCGGCTATCGGCTGCAGCTCGAGCACGCCGACGAGCTTGCGCTGGTGCGCCGGTCGGTGCAGCTGTTCCAGCGATTCGAAGCAGAGACGGGACAGCGTGCCCACACCGCCGGTCTTCAACCGGCCGGATACCTCTGGCTGACCACCGAGCGCGGAGCCGCCGCTGGGCAGCGTGCACTGGTTGACCGCCAGCGGTCGTGGGGTGTCGACGGACTCGAGCTGCTCTCCGGCGATGGTGTGCGCGAGCGATTTCCCTGGGTCTCAAGGGACGTCATCCAGGCGCGCTTCCGGTCAGAGGACGGGCTGCTCGATCCGGTCGCGATCTCCCGCGGCCTGCTCGAGTCGTCCGGCGCTGAGGTGATCACCGGCTGCCGTGTCACCGGCTTTGAGGTGCACGCGGGCCGCCTGCGATCGGTCGAGACCTCGCAAGGAACCATGGCCTGCGAGCGGGCGGTGATCGCGGCCGGACCACTTTCCGGAGTGGTGGCGGCCGGCGCGGACGTGGTCTTGCCGCTCAGATTGGTCAGGCGTCAGCGGGTCTCGATCCGCGGTGTGCCGGAAGTGCCGTCCGGCGCTCCCATGACCATCGACGAGGACACCGCCGCGCACTGGCGCCCGGCGTCCGGTGGTGCTCTCGCGCTGTGGCCCGACCCCGACGAGCCCGCCGGCGATCCGCTGGAGCAGGTGCCGGCCGACCCGGAGTTTGCGATCCGGCTGCTGGATCCTTCCAGCCCCACCTCGCTGGCTCGGGTGGCGCCGTTCTGGGAGGCGATCTGGCGCGGCGGGAGCGCGACCTGGACGGTCGAGGCGGGGCAGTACACCGTCACTCCCGACCAGCGTCCCTTGATTGGCCAGACCGACGTGGAGGGGCTGTGGGTGAACACCGGCTACAGCGGGCACGGGGTGATGGCCGGTCCGGGCGGTTCTGAGGTCCTCGCCGAGCTGCTCGCGGGCGAGCGAACAGCGGAGTCGAATCCATTCAGGCTCGAGCGGACATTCCAGCAATCGTCACAGTCGTGGTGACGTTGTTGGTTCGCTAGCTCTACTTGCGGTAAGTGTTGAAAACGATACTCTGGTGACTCTTTGTCGCTTCCTCTGTGTGTTCTACACAGTGGTTCTACAGCAAGGGGATCACATGAAACGAGTGTTTTTGGCTATGGGCGCGGCGTTGATCGCGTCAGCCGTCCTGACGGCCGGCGCCGGCGCGGCCGCGGTTACGGCCAAACGGGTCTGCACCACCGGGCGGGTGCGGTGCACGGCGATGGTGGCGGTGGCGCCTTCAGGGAAGGTGCTGTCGGCGGTCCGGCCGGCCGCGCTTCCGTCCGGTCTCACGCCGGCGCAGCTGCACAAGGCGTACAACCTGCCCACCAGGGCCGCGGCCCCGGCGACGGTGGCCGTCGTCGATGCCTTCGACTATTCGTCGGCGTATTCCGACCTGACTCGGTACAGCGCCACCTTCGACCTGCCGGTGCTGCCGCAGTGCTCGCAGACGGTGACCGCGTCGTGTTTTCAGAAGGTCAACCTCGGGGCTGGCGCCAACTCGGCGGTGAAGCAGCATTGGGACGTCGAGATCGCGCTCGACATCGAAGCGATCCACGCGGTATGCCAGAACTGCAAGATCGTGCTGGTCGAGGCCAAGAGTCTCGGATTGGCACCGTTTGCTGCTGCAGAACGGCGGGCGAACCAGCTGGCCGACATCGTGTCGAACAGCTGGGGGATCGGCGTCGACGGCGGACTGGGAAGCCCGATCGACTCGGCATTCAACTACCCGGGCCACGCGGTGCTGGCGTCGTCCGGCGATGACGGGTATGCCCCGAGCTACCCCGCCCTGCTGAACACGGTGATCTCGGTTGGCGGCACCACGCTGCACCTCAAGTCCGACGGCAGCTACCAGAGCGAGCGAACCTGGTCGGGGACAGGTTCGGGATGCGCGACCGGCAAGCTCGATCGCGTTCGCACGGTCGCATCACTGTCGTTCCAGCGAAAGGCCGCCGGATTCTCCACCGCGGGCTGCCCGGCGGGCATCCGCGGTGACAACGACATCGCGGCCGTGGCCGACCCCGGCACCGGCATGGCTGTGTATGCCAACGGCACGCAGTGGATCCGTGTCGGAGGTACCAGCCTGGCGGCGCCGCTGGTGGCCGCGATGTACGCGCTTGGGGGTGACGTCGGCAGCGTCAAGCGTCCCTCCCAGTTGCTGTACGCCCACCTTGGCACGTCCGCGTTCCACGACGTGACGGCAGGCTCGAACGAGCCGTTGACAGGCTGCGACGGCGTCCCCGCCCGATGCACGGCGCGGACGGGGTACGACCTGCCGACGGGCGTCGGCACGCCCAACGGGTTGGCGGGATTCCGAGGGTAGACTGAAACGGCTATGGACTGGAGCCCGGTGCCCGAAGCCGAGATGACCGTGACCGCTGCCGGCACGCGTCATCCGGCGGGCCCGGGCTGGTTCATCGTCAACGTCGCTGACGCCGCGGCCATCGAGTCGGGCGAGTTCGGCTCGGCCGTCCTGTTTGACGGCGGCTTCCTGGGCGGTCACCGGTTCGCCGACATGGGAGTCAACATCAGGATGCTCGACCCTGGACAGCGGTCGGCGATGTACCACCGCGAGGCGAACCAGGAAGCCTTCCTCGTGCTCGCCGGTGAGTGTCTTCTGATCGTGGAGGACGAGGAGCGGCCGTTGCGTCAGTGGGACTTCGTCCACTGTCCGGCGGGCGCTGCGCACGTGCTGATCGGCGCCGGCAGCGGTCCCTGTTGGGTGCTGATGGTGGGAGGTCGCACGGCGGATGCACCGGTGCTCTATCCGGCGAGTGATGTCGCCCAGAGTCACGGCGCCGCGGTCGCGGCGGACACCTCGGACGCTTCGGTGGCGTATGCGAACGCCTCGCCTCCACAGCCCATCCGCCTGCCGTGGCCGCCGACTCCTTGACTACCGACGAGGCGCGCCTCGAGGAGGCCCGCGAGCGGCGCGCGTACGTTCGCATGCAGCTGAAGGTGACCGGGCGACTGCGTGAGCGCCGCCGCGAGGCGGGGGTGCCACTGGCAGATCTCGATCACCGGATGGAGGAGCTGGAGCGCTCCATGTCCGAGCTGGACGTGGTGGTCGAGGGGCTACGTGCGAAGCTGGGACGAGCCCACCGGCAGCTCGATCATCGGTAGTCCCGGGTCGGGGACGGCCTCGGGGTGCAACAGGTGTCCGAGCTGACGCACGCCGTCGGCCAGTCGGGGCGCGGGGCGCGAGTAATAGCTGTCGCCGTCCACCGCGTAGGTGGGGCAGGTGAGTCGCAGATCGCTGCTGCGGGCGGCGGCCTCCTCGACGCCGAAGCCGCAGGGGGCGATCACGACCAGCTCCGGGTTGTGGGCGGCCACCTCGTCCCAGGTGGTGGTGTGAGACGGCGCACCGGCCAGTCCGATCACATCGCGGCCTCCGGCGCGCTCGATCATCTCGGGCAGCCAGTGCCCCGCGCAGAACGGTGGGTCGATCCACTCGGCCAGGAACATCCGCCGTTGTGGGCGCCCGGCCACCGCCTGCTCCACCTCGCCGATCGTCTGCCACATACGCTCGATCAGCGGCAGCTCAGCGCCGGTGATCCCGAGCACGCCTGCAAGCACACCGACCGTGTCAGCGACCTCGGCCAGGGAGCCCGGGTCGAGTGAGATCACGCGCGCGTCGACCGGACAGATCGAACGCAGGTCGCCGCTGGAGACGGCGCACACCGCACACAGATCCTGAGTGACGATGATGTCGGGATTGAGGGTGTCGATCAGCTCTGCGTCGACGGTGTAGAGCGAGCGGCCGTCGCCGACGGCGTCGCGCACCCGCCGATCGATCTCGAGGCTGGTGAGCCGGGCCGGGTCGAGCCGCGCGCTGGTGACGATCGGGAGGCCCACCACCTCGGGTGGCCAGCGGCACTCGTTGGAGACACCCACCAGTGACTCGATCATGCCCAGGTCGGCCACGATCTCGGTTGCGCTGGGCAACAGTGAGCACACGCGGGTCACGCCAGCAGCCTCTCGGGCAGGTACCCGCTGTGGGCGGCGGCCATCTCGTCGTACAGCCGCTCGGCCAGATCGATCTGGCCGACCAGCGGGTTGGCGGTCAGCGCACGGATGCCATCTGCGCGAGTTCCGTGCCAGGCTGCCGCCGCGGCCAGCCGCTGATACTCGGCAAGCATCTCGACCAGGCCGCGCACGCGGGTCGGCAGCGGCGGCGTTGCGATCGGTTCGATCCCGGCTGCGTTGCAGCGCGCCGGTACCTCGACCACCAACTGCTCGTCGAACCCGGCCAGCGCTCCGTTTCGGTTGACCACGTTCACCGGGTGCACCTCGTCCTTGTCATTGAACACCGCGTCCATCACGTCGATTGCGAGCTCCAACTCGTGGATCCCGCCGCGCGAGAGGCTGGGGTCGAGGGTGGGGTTTGAGCTCTGCGCCTGTTCGCGGTAGTGGCTCCAGTAGTCGGGCTCCCACGAGAGGATGTCTTCGGCGCGAGTGGTCGGCTTGGCCCGCAGCTCGGCCAGCACCTCGTCGCGGAAGTAGTAGTAGCCAAAGTAGTCGGCCGGAATCGCCTCCATGGTGGCCGCCAGGCGCAGGGTGCGGCGCTGCTCCGACGTCAGACTGGGGTCGTTCTGCCGCCGCTCCCAGGCCTGCTGGATCAGCTCGACCAGGTCGCCGTCGGCGTAGCTGTGCGCGACGCTCCAGCAGCCGTGGTTGAGGCCGACCATGGTGGCCTCGAGCTTCTCAGGATCAAGCTCGGCCAGCTCGGCCATGTCGTCCACGAAATAGATCGGCCCCTCGCACAGCGACACCACGTCGATCGGGGAATGTTCGGCGACGGCCTGGGCGACGATGTTGACGGGGTTGGTGTAGTTATAGATCCGCGCCGCGGGGCAGGCCGCTTCCATCTCGGTGCATACCTGTTGCAGCACCGCGATCGCCCGCAGCGCCATGAAGAAGCCGCCGGGCCCCTGGGTCTCCTGCCCGATCACGCCGTGGTTCAGAGGGATCCGCTCGTCATGCACCCGGGCGGCGAACCCACCCGGACGAAACGACGACAGCACCGCGTCACAGTCCTGGAGCGCCGCCCGCCGATCGGTGGTCGCCCGCACCGTCAGTTCGAGGCCCCGCACCTGGGCCATCCGCTCAGCCAGCGTCCGCACCACCTCCAGCCGATCGGGGTCGAGATCGACCAGCACCACCTCGGAGCCGGTGAAGTCTGCGCCGTTGGAGATCAGAGATGCCATCGTGCCTGCAGCCCGGGTCGAGCCTCCACCGAGGTATGCCAGCTTGATCCGCGCCATAACCTGTCCGACTGTAGCCTTCGCACTCGTGGTCTGCCTCTCCCTGCCGATATAGGGCCCCGATGGGCTTCCGCGCAACAGTCATGGTCGTACTCGCCTGCGCGCTCGCTGCGTTTGCCGGGTTCGGACACGGGATCGCGATGGCGGCCGCCAAGCTGCCGCCGGTCACGATCAGCCAGTACGAGCACTCGACGGCTCCGGCCACGCTGGACGCCCAGGGCTGCAACGCCGGCAAGGGCCGCAAGACCGGTCTTGTGATCCTCGATTTCGGTCGACCGGCCTTCAAGAGCGGCGCGTACGGAACATTCGATTTTGCAGGGAAGTTCCAGTGGAACGTCCCCATCAACAAAGCGGTCGAGGCGTACATGATCGGGTATATGCGTTGCCGCCCTGCGGGGCTCAAGGGGATGCTGTCGGTTGCGCGCGGCACCAACAACTCCTGTTCCAACGAGGACCTGCGCTGCTGCCCCAACAAATGCGGGCTCGAGCCGCCCTCGTTCACCAAGGCCGGGTACTGGTGGGCGTGGCGCACCAACCAGGTCGAGAAGTGGGTCATCTCCAAGGGCTGGAGGTTCAAGGTCAGGGCGACAGCCGCAATCGACGCCGAGCCGGCCTGGGATCCGCCGTTTCGTGCGACCAACAGGTTTGTGGCGGCGTTCGACCGCACAGCCGGCCACTCGGGCTGGAAGCTGCCGCCGCTGCTGTGGGACTTCGGGTCGATGGAGCCCGGCTACTGGTCTCCCAACCAGGAGTGGATCGTGGCCGCGGGCGGCGGCGGCGTGAACCACGCCATCCCGGAGATCTATTTCCCGGGCATGGCACGCGAGTGGTCGGATCTGTCGGCCTACGCGCGTGCGCAGCACGGCCGCCGGATCCGGTTTGGCGGCGTCACCTCCCAGTGGGCACCCGGCACCAGCGCCTGCGGCTACTCACCGGCCCGTGGAGTGGGCCAGCTGCTGGCAGCGCTCAAGGTGCACCCGGGAATCCAGCAGAAGTCGGTTGCGTTTGTGACCGACTTCCCGTGCGCGTCCTCGGCGGCGGCGGCTTCGGTGGCCGTCGCGGCCGCAGGCACGATGCCCGACGTGTACGGCCACGATGGCATTCCCTGCCGGTCGATCAAGTTCTGCTAGTCGAAGAGAGCGGGAGCGACGGGACTCGAACCCGCGACCTCCGGCGTGACAGGCCGGCGTTCTAACCAGCTGAACTACGCCCCCGTACCGCCACCCGGGCCGGCCACGGCCACCCCGTCTGGCGACGGCAGAGTATAGCCCGGCTCCCTGGTCGGGCAGCCGGTGGCGTGGAATACTGCGATCCGCGTGGCCGGCTACCTCCCCATCGCAGAGCACGGCGTCATCGGCAACCTCCACACCGTGGCGCTGGTCGGTACCGACGGCACCATCGGCTGGTGCTGCTGGCCGCGGTTCGACTCGCCCAGCGTGTTCGCGTCGATGCTGGACGCGGAGAAGGGCGGGTTTTGGCGGATCGAGCCGACCCAGGAGTGCCACTCGATCAAGCAGCTCTACTTCCCTGACACCAACGTCCTGATCACCCGGTTCCTGACCCCCGGCGGGGTGGGGGAGGTGCAGGACTTCATGCCAATCCACCGAGACGCTGACGCCCGCCGCCACCTGGTGCGGAGAGTGATGGTGGTGCGCGGCGAGATGGAGTTTCGGATGGAGTGCCAGCCGCGCCTGAACTACGGCCGCAGCTCACACGTGACCGAGGCGGGTGAGCGGGGCGCGATCTTCCGATCGTCCGAGCTGACGCTGGTGATCGAGTCGAGCAAGCCGCTGAAGCAGCACGGCGACGGTGTGGTCACCGAGTTTCATCTCAAGGCCGGTCGCAGCGCGAGCTTCTCGATGGCTGACAGCGACGACGACCACGTCTCTCGCGGCATGCGTGAGGCGGACGCCTCCCAGCAGTTCCAGCGGACTGTCCGTTACTGGCGGGGGTGGCTGCACAAGTCGCAGTACCGCGGCCGTTGGCGGGAGATGGTGAACCGCTCGGCGCTAACGTTGAAGCTCCTGACTTACCGGCCCACCGGTGCGATCGTGGCCGCCCCCACCACCAGCCTGCCCGAGCAGATCGGCGGCGGCCGAAACTGGGACTACCGGTACACCTGGATTCGAGACGCGGCCTTCTCGGTGTACGCCCTGCTGCGGCTGGGCTTCACCGAAGAGGCGGCCGACTTCATGGGCTGGTTGACCGCGCGCTTCCGCGAATCCGAGCTGAGCGCCTCGGGACCGCTCCAGATCATGTACGGCATCGACGGCCGCCACCAGCTCCCCGAAGCGACACTCGATCATTTCGAGGGCTACCAGCAGTCGTCGCCGGTGAGGATCGGAAACGGCGCGGCCACTCAGTTACAGCTCGACATCTACGGCGAGCTGGTCGACTCGCTGTACCTCTACAACAAGTACGGAGAGCCGATCTCCTTCGCCGCCTGGGCTGACCTCTGCGGCATCGTCGACTGGGTGTGCGAGAACTGGGATCAGCCTGACGAAGGGGTGTGGGAGGTGCGCGGGGGGCGCCAGGACTTCACGTACTCGCGGCTGATGTCCTGGGTCGCGATCGAGCGGGCCATCCGGATTGCACGGGCGCGCGGGCTGCCGGCCGACGTGGTGCGGTGGATGGGCGTGCGCGACCAGATCACCCATCAAATCCTGGAGAAGGGCTGGAACGAGAAGCGCAAGGCATTTGTGCAGAGCTACGGGTCGGAGGTGCTGGACGCCTCGCTGCTCCTGATGCCGATGGTCAAGTTCATCGCACCGAAGGATCCGCGCTGGCTCTCGACCCTGGATGCGATCGGCCGGGAGCTGGTGTCCGACAGCCTCGTCTACCGGTACAACATTTCAGCGGCCCCCGACGGGCTCGACGGCGACGAGGGCACGTTCTCGATCTGCTCGTTCTGGTACGTCGAGGCGCTGGCGCGGGCCGACCGTCTGGACGAGGCCCGGCTGGCATTCGAGAAGATGCTGACCTACGCCAACCACCTCGGCCTGTACTCCGAGGAGATCGGGTCGAGCGGGGAGCTGCTCGGCAACTTTCCGCAGGCGTTCACCCACCTCGCGCTGATCTCTGCCGCCGTTAACCTGGACCAGCGCCTCGGCTGAGCCGAAGGACGCTGATACAGTGGCTGTTTGGGTGGACTGACCAGTGGGGAACCAACAGCGTGATGACCGACACACCAGACACACCGGCACCAGTGGGCGAGGAGGGCATCGCCCCCGCGGTGGGTGGCGCTGACGCCGAGCTTCCGCCGGCGGCTGAACAGCAGAGCGAGCCGGAGCGGCTGGACGCACCCGCCGTGCCGTTCCTGGAGCGGCGGTCGGCTCCGCGCCGGCGGTTCGAGTCGCTGTTCGTGCGGCTGATCGCCACCAGCGGGATCGTCGGCGTGTCGGTCGCGATTGCTGCGATCATGGGCACGTTCAGTGTCGAAGCGTGGATCATCGGCCTCGTGGCATCCGCCCTCAGCGTCGTGCTGGCGGCGATCCTGTGGTCGACCCGAACTCTCTAGGAGGGATGTCCATGACCGAGCATGCAACCGCCCACCGCGCCGGCGAGCGTTACCAGCTCTGCATCGACGCCTGCACCGACACCCACCAGGTGTGTGTCGAGACGCTGGCCGCGAGCGCCCAGCTGGGCGGCGGGCACGGCAAGCTGCTGCACCTGCGATTGCTGCAGGACTGCGCCGAGGTGTGCGATCTCACGCGCGACATGCTGTTGCGCAGCTCGGATCTGGCCCACCAGGCCTGCCGGCTGGCGGCTGACGTCAACGATCGCTGCGCCACCTCGTGTGAGCAGCTCGGCGGCGAGCAGATGCTGCGATGCGCCGAGAGCTGCCGGCGCTGCCATGAAGCCTGCATGACGATCGTGGGTTGAACGATGGCGCGGACTGTGCTGTGCTTCGGCGACTCCAACACCTGGGGCTACTCACCCGATGACGGCGAGCGGTTTGCTCCCGACGTGCGCTGGCCGGGGGTGCTGGCCGCCGGTCTCGGCGGCGACTGGCGGGTGATCGAGGAGGGGCTCAATGGGCGCACCTCGGCCTTCGACGACCCGCTCGATCCGATCCTCAACGGGAAAACCTTTCTGCCTGTGTGCCTGGCCACCCATGCTCCCATCGACGTGGTGGTGATCATGCTGGGCACCAACGATGTGTTTCTGCCCCAGGGCGTCACCGCCCACTACGCCGCCGCGGGCGTCGGGGTGCTCGCCGACATGGTGCTGGCCAGCGTCGCCGGCCCTGGGGGTGCTGCTCCCGCGGTGCTGGTCGTCGTCCCGCCGCCCTTGGCGCCGATGATCGAGTTCGACCCGGCGGGGCCGACCGCACTGGCCCAGTCGCGGCTGTTCTCCGAAGCGTTTCGGCTGATGACCGCGGAACGCGGCCTGTCGCTGGTCGATCTGGCCGGGGTGGTCGAGTCGAGCCCCGTCGACGGCGTTCACTTCGACCCCGCCGGCCATCAGGCGATCGGCGATACGGTCGCCGCCGCCCTTCAGGTCTGAGCCGACAGACCTCGTCGCAGTGTGTGTGCGGTGACGATCGCCCAGACGCCCTCGAGCAGCAGGAATCCCGGCTGACCGGTGAGTGCCGCCACGGCCGCCAGCGCGATCGAGCCGGCAAGGTTGGGTACGAGGTACGCGGGCGACCGCGTCTCGAGCCAGCCCAGCTGTGCGCTCACGTAGGCGGCGAGGACAGCCGCGGCACCTGCGATCTGTATGCCTTGTTCGAGCATGACGACGCTCCTTGTGACTCGCGTCGTCTTGTCGCTTCGGGTACGGCGCACCTCGTCCGGTACCGGCGTCCGACGCGCCGGCCGCTTCCCACCATAGCAACCACGTCGCGGGCGGCAGCTAGAGCGCGATCCCGCTCTCGATATCGAAGTAGTGGAAGCTCCCGCTGTGGACAGCGAGTTCTCGCAGCTCCGACGCGGCGACCGGCGTGCGGGTCGCGATCCGGGCGGTGAACAGCGCCCGGTCGTCGTCGGCGAAGAGCGTGCCCTCGTCCCCCTCGGAGGCCGAGCGGACGGCGTCGGAGTCGATACGGGGAGCGTCCACGGGGAAGATCACGTTGCTCTCCGCCCCAAGGCTCTCGACCACCTCGGGGGTGATCGCGATCCGCGGCAGCGCGCTCTCGGGCGTCGGCAGTTCAAAGTCGGTGGGACGCACGCCCAGGATCACCGACCGCGTCTGGTCGGCCACCGGTGAGTCGGGTGGCAGCGCGATCGAGTAGCCGGCGAAGCTTGCGGTGTTGCCTGCGATCTCCGCCTGAACGAGGTTCATCGCCGGCGACCCGATGAATGCTGCCACGAACAGGTTCACCGGCCGGTCGAACAGCGCCTGGGGGGTATCGCACTGCTGCAGCACACCGTCGCGCAGCACCGCCACCCGCTGGCCCAGGGTCATCGCCTCGGTCTGATCGTGGGTCACGTACACGGTGGTCACCCCCAACCGCTCGTGCAGGCGGGCAAGCTCGGCGCGCATCGTCACCCGCAGCTTGGCATCCAGATTGGAAAGCGGCTCGTCCATCAGAAACGCCGTCGGCTCGCGCACCATCGCCCGCCCGATCGCGACTCGCTGTCGCTGACCGCCCGAGAGCGCCCCGGGCCGGCGGGACATGTAGTCGGTCAGACCGAGGGTGGCCGCCACCGCGTCCACCCGCGACTTGATCTGCGCCCGCGGCAGGCGTCGCAGCTTCAGGCCGAAGGCGAGGTTGTCGCGCACGCTCATGTGCGGGTAGAGCGCGTAGTCCTGAAACACCATGGCGATGTCGCGGGCTCGCGGGGCGAGCGTGGTGACGTCGTTTCCGCCGATCGAGACCTGGCCCTCGGTGACATCCTCGAGGCCGGCGATCATCCGCAGAAGGGTCGATTTCCCACAGCCGGACGGCCCCACCAGCACCATGAACTCCCCGTCGCCGATCTGCAGGTCGACGGCGTCCACGGCGCGCACGCCGTTGGCGTAGATCTTGGTGACGTGGCTGAGTTCGATTCCGTCGATTGGTGTGTCCAGTCCCCCGTTTTGCGTCGCACGGATGCTATAGCCTGTTCACGCAACAGTCCCATTTGGACGATCTCGATGGCACGGCAACGGGAGGGCAACTCATGATCTCTGGCAAGCGCACGAGGTGGATTGCGGCGGCGGCAGTGGGGATCATGCTTGCTGCCGCCGGATGCGGGTCCAGCAGTTCCAGCAACAACAGCAGCGCACCACCTGCGAGCAGCAACGGTCCGATTACTCTGACCATGTGGTACTGGGGCCAGCAGGAGGCCGCGGGTCTCACCAATTTTCTGAATCAGTCGATCGCAAGCTACGAGGCTGCGCACCCCAACGTCACGATCAAGCCGGTGCTGCAGTCGACCGACAACCTGATGCCCAACTTCGCCGCGGCCGCCAAGGCCAAGAAGGGGCCGGACATCGAGTACCGCTGGGGCGGGATCTGGGCGCTCCAGGATGCGTGGGACGGAAACCTCGCGCCGGTGTCGGACTACATCCCCAAGAGCGAGTGGTCGCACTACCTGAACGCCTCTGAGGACACCTACCAGAACAAGCTGTGGACGGCACCGTGGTATGTGCAGCCGTCCTTCCCGGTGCTCTACCGCAAGGACGTCCTGGCGAAGTACAACATCGCTCCTCCGACCACCTGGGCGCAGTTCATGAGTGCCTGCACCACGCTTCGCTCCCACAACATCACCCCGATTGCGGGCGGTGTGAAGGACGGATGGTTCGGCGGCTGGCTGTTCTCGATTCTCGAGTCGCAGTCACTGGCCTCGATCAACGACCTCAAGGACGCGGTTGTCGGCACCCAGAAGTTCACCGATCCCAACCAGGCCGCGTGGTGGACCGCGCTCCAGCAGATGATCGACAACAAGTGCTGGAACGACGACATCGGCTCGCTCGACCTCTACCAGGCACAGCAGACCTGGGTGGACGGCAAGAGCGCGATGACGGTCACCGCCGGCACCGACGTTCGCAAGTTCGTGAAGCAGGTCGGCGAGGACAAGGTCGGCGTGATGACGATGCCCAAGTACGGCGACGGTGTCGGCGCGGGCAAGCTGGGCGCGACCTCGCAGACGATCGGGATCACGTCGTGGTCGCCGTACAAGCAGCAGGCCGCGGACTTCATCCAGTTCATGCACACCGCACCGGAGCTGTCGCTGTTCTACAAGGACACCGGCGCGCTGCCGGCCGATGATCGCTTCAACGCGAACGAGATCACGGTTCCGCAGGTCAAGCAGCTGTACCAGTACATGCTGGACGGCGCTCCCTACCTCGAGAACTTCATCCCGACCGATCTCGACGCCAAGGCAAACTTCGGCGGAGTGCAGCTGATGTTCGCCGGTAAGACGACGCCGCAGAAGGCGGCCCAGACGACTGAAGATGACATGGCCCGGATCCGCACGATCGATCCCGACCTCATCAACAACTTCAAGATTTGGGCCAACCAGCAGTAGCGCAACATCCGGGCACGCCGGCGGGAACGGGCAAGCGACGTTCCCGCCGGCGGGTCAATCTCCAGCCGCTTCTGTGGGCAGCACCGGCTGCCGCCGCGATGCTGTTCGTGTACGGCTACAGCATCTATCGCGTGCTGGAGGAGGCGACCCACCGCGACGGCGCGTCGGTCGGCCTCGACAACCTCAAGATCGCGCTGAACGACCCGTTCTTCCGGATCGCAGTCGGAAACAACCTGCGGCTGCTGCTGACCCTCCCGATCATCATCGGGATCGCGCTTCTGATCGCGATTCTGCTGTACGAAGGGATGCGCGGCTGGCGCTTTCACCGGGTCGCGATCTTCATCCCCTACATGCTCCCGGTGGCGGTGGTGGGGGTGCTGTTCGGACAGCTCTTGACGCTGCACGGCGCGCTCAATACGTCGCTGCAGACGATCGGCCTGGGGCGGTTCGCCCAGGACTGGCTGGGCAGCCCCGACTGGGCTCTGCGCTCGCTGGCCGGGGTGATCATCTGGCGTGAGCTGGGCTTCGGAGTGATCCTCTTTCTGGCGCGGCTGCTGTCGCTGCCGCAAAACGTGTTCGACGCGGCCCGGGTGGACGGCGCCGGGTGGTTTCGGACGCACCGCAGCGTGACGCTGCCGATGATGGGCTCGATCATCGGCTTCTACTTCGTGATCGAAGCGATCACCCTGATGTCGTGGGTGTTCAGCTACGTGTTCGTGATGACCGGCGGTGGGCCCGGTCAGTCCACGCAGGTGACCGAGACCTACATCTACCAGGAGGGATTCACCTCCGACCTTCCCTGGCTGGCCGCGTCGGCGGCGACCATCCTGCTGATCGGGATCACGGCGATCGCCGGCGCGCTGCTGTTGCTCCGCTTTGGCTACAACCGCTGGAGGGCTGCCTGATGGATCGCGCAGGACGGCTGACCAGACACGCGATCCTGATCCTGTTCACGGTGATGGCGCTCTTACCGGTGTACGTGATGATCTCGAGCTCGCTGCGAACGCAGAGCGATTTCCTCAACCACCCGCTGTGGCCGCCGACCGATCCCAGCCTGTCCGCCTACCGGGTGGCGCTCAACAACCACATCCCCAGGTGGCTCTTCAACAGCCTGCTGCTGACCACGGTGTCGGTGGGGATCACGCTGGTGTTCTCGGCGATGGCGGCCTGGGGGCTCTCCCGCTGGCGGTTCGTGGGCCGCGATCTGCTGCTGGCGCTGATCATCTCGCTGATGGTGATCCCCCCGATCGTGCTGGTGGTGCCGCTGTTCCTGCTGGGTGCCGAGCTCAACCTGATCGACACCCGCCGGATCGTGATCGCGATCTACGTCGGGCTGATGATGCCGTTCTCGGTGTACATGCTGGCCGCGTATTTCCGCACCATCCCGCGATCGCTGATCGAGGCCGCCGAAATCGACGGCGCCAACTCGTTTCAGGTGTTCCGGCGGGTGGTGATTCCGCTGTCAGGGGCGCCCCTGATCACGCTGGGCGTCGTGAACGTGCTGTGGGTGTGGAACGAGCTGCTGATCGCCCTGGTGTTCCTCCAGAGTCAGGACTCGCTCACCCTGATGGCCGGGTTGACCGGGTTCCAGAATCGCTACAACCTCAACATCCCGGTGGTGATGGCGGGGCTGTCGCTCGCCACTCTGCCGATCTTCCTGCTGTACGTGTTCGGCCAGCGGTTCTTCAGCAAGGGCCTGGTGGCCGGGGCGATCAAGGGCGGCTGACGTCTCCGTGTCTGATCTGCTCACGGGGATCGAGGTTGCGGGGGTGCGGGGACTCGAGCTGGACGGCGATCTGGTTCGGATGACCCTGTTTCCCGACGTCGGGGCGAAGATCCTCGACCTCGTCCACAAGCCGACGGGAGCGGATCTGCTGTGGAAGAACCCGCGGGTGCCGCTGCGGCGCACCTACCCCGGCCCCAACTTCGACGACGTCTGGTGCGGCGGCTGGGATGAGCTGTTCCCCACCGACCCGGCCTGCACGGTCGGCGACACCTCCTTTCACGATCACGGCGACCTCTGGTTCGGCCCGTGGGACTGGGACGTGGTGCGAGACGATGGCTCTGTGGTCGAGCTGCACCTGAGCCGGTACACGGTCGCGCTGCCGTGCTTGATGGAGAAGTGGATCACCTTCCGGCGCGACTCGCCCCGGATCGACTTCCAACACCGGCTGTCGAATCTCGGCACGCAGCCTGTGCCGTATACCTGGAGCATCCATATCGCCCATGCCATCGCGCCCGGCTCGCGTGTCCACCTTCCCGTCAGGACGATGGCCGCGGTGCCCGACCAGCCCGGCCGCTTTGGTGACGCGCCGGACGTGCTCGCCTGGCCGGAGCACGGCGGCGTCGACATGAGCCTGGTGGAGACCGCCGAGAGCGGTCTGACCGAGTGGCTGTACACACGCGATCTCGACGCCGGGTGGTGCGCCGTGTCGCACGCCCACGGCGCCGGCCTGGTGTACGAGTTCGACCCCGAGGTGTTCTCGATGGTGTGGCTGTGGGGTGTGTACGGAGGCTGGCGGGGTCACCACGTGCTGCTCACCGAGCCGTCCACCAGCCCGCCCGGCGGGCTTGCCGAGAGCGTGGCCAACGGCACCGCCCGGACGCTCGGTGCGGGCGGCGTGCTGGAGATGGACGCGGCTGTCACGGTGGTTGCGGTGCCGCCGGAGGGTGGATCGGCCACCCACATGCCCGGAGCTTGAGCAGGGGCTAGAGTCTCAGTCCGAGGGCGGTTAGCTCAGCTGGGAGAGCACCTGCTT
>CAVSFZ010000020.1:0-258385 GCA_963727235.1 uncultured Actinomycetes bacterium | reverse complement strand
CGTGCACGGTCTCGGCCACCTTGGCGTAGGGCATGCCCTGATCGAGCAGGCGGGCCGCCTGCCACCGGTGGGCGATCACCTCGAGCTCGTGCAGCGAGCACACGTCGCGCAGAAACGCCGCCACCTCGGCCTGGGTGCGCAGCGTCAGCACTGCGTCACAGAGGTCGTCGACGGCCTCGGTGCGCCAGCCGTCGGCCGGGCTGGGAGGGGGTTTCTGCACGGATGGTGTCATCGCGCTATCATTTTAGCATGCTAAAACGTGATGCCGTGCTGATGCCGGCCGTCGATCTGCTCGACGGCTCGGTCGTTCGTCTCCACCAGGGCAGCTACGACAAGGTCACGCACTTCGGTGACGACCCCGTGGCCGTGGCCCAGCGGTTCGCGGCCGACGGCGCCGAGTGGCTGCACGTGATCGATCTCACCGCGGCCCGCGACGGCGTGCGCCCGGCCGCTCCACCGGCGGCTGATCGAGCGCCTGGCCGGCATGCACGAGCTGAAGCTCCAGCTCGGCGGCGGAGTCCGCTCGGCCGCCGATGTGGAGTGGGCGCTGGAGATCGGCGCCGGCCGGGTGCTGATCGGATCGCTGGCCGCCGCCGAGCCTCGCCTGGTGGGCGAGCTCGCGGCCGCCACCGGCCGAGTCGCGGTCGCGGCCGACTGTCGCGACGGCAGCATCCGCACCCACGGCTGGGAGCGCGACTCAGAGCAGGCCGCCGAGTCGTTCGTGGCCGGGCTGACCGAGGCCGGCGTGTGCGACTTCCTGGTCACGGCAATCGGACGCGACGGCACCGGGCTGGGGCCCGACATCGAGCTGCTCGAGAAGCTTCGGCCGCTGATTCCCGGCCTCCTGATCGCCGCCGGCGGGGTGGGGTCGCCCGATCACGTGCGCGATGCGGTCGTGGCCGGAGCCGACGCCGTGGTGGTGGGACGAGCGCTGATGGATGGGTCGCTAACAGTCTCTGAAGGACTTGCATCCGTTAAAGTTCGCTAACAGTTCCCACCAGTTTTACGTATACGCTTTCTCCCCAGGTTGAGGCATTCGGCTCCCAGGGGACGCTGGGAGGTTCAGAACGCGGTCAGCCAGACGATTCCTCACGGTGGGCCGCGAGGGGTCGCGGTCGTTCTCTCGACTCCCACCCCCGGAGGTGGTCTGAAAATGCGTGTACCCCATCATTCCCGGTCTCGGAAGCTGACGGCCGCGGCGGCGATTGCGACTGCGGTCGTGACCGTCGCGGTCGCGGTTGGCGCTGCATCGGCAGCCGTCAAGAACACCGTGGTCACCGTCGGCCCGCACCTGGCCGCAAGCGACGTCTCGGCCTGGCAGTTTCCCGTGCCGAACTGGAAGCACTCCAACAAGGAAGAGGGCCGCGTCGATGACGTCCTGCAGGTCGGCGGGACGATCTTCGTCGGCGGCAACTTCACCTCGAGCGCTGATCACAGCGGCAACGTGGCGAAGCGCACCTACCTCGCGTCCGAGAGCGTGTCCACCGGCTCG
Organism: uncultured Actinomycetes bacterium; assembly: GCA_963727235.1. GTDB lineage: Bacteria > Actinomycetota > Thermoleophilia > Gaiellales > JAICJC01 > CAVPTL01. The sequence continues at coordinate 256,893 of CAVSFZ010000020.1, read as the reverse complement.
CTGACGAGCTGGGCGCCGACGCTCAACGGCCGCGTGTATGCCCTGGCCGCATCGCCTGACAACACCCTGCTGTACGTCGGCGGCTCGTTCACCCAGGTCAACGGCCAGCCGTATCAGCACCTGGTCGCGTTCGACCTGGCCACCGGCCGGATCTCGTCCAAGCTTCCGCCCACGCAGATCAGCGGCACCGTCAAGGCCATCACGCAGGTCGGCTCCGACCTCTACATCGGCGGCTCCTTCGGCAAGGTGGGCGGCCAATCCCACCAGCGCCTGGCGAAGCTCAGCCCCGACAGCAGCGGCCGGCTGGCCGTCAACTCGAGCTGGGATGCAAGCGCCGACGCCGACGTGCGCGACCTCAGCGGAGATCAGGCGGCCGGTCGCGTGCTCGCGGCCGGGTGGTTCAACCGCATCAACGGCAAGAAGGGCCAGATGCACCTGGCGTCGATCTCGACCAGCACCGGTGGAACACTGCCCTGGGCCAGCCACCCCGCGTATCCGATCCTCGACATCTCCCGCTACGGCACCAGGCTGTACGCCGCCATGGCCGGGCCGGGCGGTACCGCGCTGGCCTACGACGCCGGCTCGGGCTCGCGGCTGTGGTACTACATGACCGACGGCAACGTGCAGGCGGTCACCACCGTCGACGGCTGGCCGGTATTCGGGATGCACGGCGACTACGTCGCTCCGCGGGTCAACTCGAAGCTCTCCGAATACGGCAAGAGCGCCCGCATCTCGCGCCACAAGGTGTTCAGCTGTCTCCCGACGGGACGCTGCAGCAGTGGGCGCCGGCGCTCGAGACCGATCAGGGCGTGCTGGGCGTGTGGTCGCTCGACGGCTCCACAGGCACGCTCGAGGTCGGCGGCGACTTCACCAAGGTCGACGGCGCGCCCCAGGCGCGGTTTGCGATCTTCCCGCTGGCCGGCTGACGACTCGAAACGCGGGCTGTCCCCCACCTGGGGGACGGCTCGCACACCGTTTCGGGGGAACCTCGCCCCGGCAAGGCTCCCAGGACTTCAGAGTTTGCTGTTTGCAACCGATCTCGCTCGTGATCGCGAGGGGTCGCGGTCACCATCACAGCAACGCTTTACGGAGGCTTCACCGCACATGCTCACCATGCGACTTTCGCGTCGACGGTCATCCGCAATCGCGGCAGCCGTGGCCCTCACCGCCACCGTTGCAACGGCAGCCTCCGCCGGCGCCGCACCCGCCCCGGCGCCGCACCTGGCGGCGGCCGACGTGAACGCCGCATGGCAGTTCCCGGCCAAGAACTGGAGCAAGTCGAACAAGGAGGCCGGCCGCGTCGACGACATCCTGCGAGTCGGCAAGCGAGTCTTCATCGCCGGCAACTTCACGATCACCGCCAATCACAGCGGCACGACCGTGACCCGCACCTACCTCGCCTCCGAGAACGCCACCTCGGGCGCGCTGCTCGAACTGGAAGCCCTCGCTGAACGGCCGCGTGTACTCACTGGCGGTCTCGCCGAACCACAAGACGCTGTACGTGGCCGGGCTCGTTCACCAAGGTCGACGGCAAGTCGCGCACCCACGTCGCGTCGTTCGACATCGCCACCGGCGGGCTGACCTCGGCCATCCCGGCGATGGGGATCAACGGCTCTGTTCGGGCGATCACGCGCTCCGGCTCCAGCATCTACATGGGCGGTTCGTTCACCGAGGTCGGCGGACACAGCCACTCGCATCTGGCTAAGCTCACCCACACCGGCCGGCACTTCGCCGTCGCCGGCTGGAATGCCTCGGCCGATGACGACGTGCGCGACCTGATCGCCGACCGCGCCGGCAACCGCGTGATCGTCGCCGGATGGTTCAAGTCGCTCGACGGCCTCAAGGCCCAGCATCACCTGGCGTCGGTCTCGATGACCACCGGTCGGCCGCTGCCCTGGGTCGGGCATCCCGCCCATCCGGTGCTCGACATCACCCGGTGCGGCAAGCGTGTGTACGCCGCCGTCGCCGGGCCCGGTGCCATGGCGGTGGCGTTCAGCGCCAGCACCGGCAAGCGAGCGTGGTTCTACATGACCGACGGCAACGTCCAGGCGGTCACCACCATCAAGGGCTATCCCGTGTTCGGCATGCACGGCAACGAGGTCTCGCCGCGCGCCAACCAGAAGATGTGGGAGTACGCCAAGACCACGCGCATCAAGCGCGACAAGATCTTCGAGCTGTCACCCACGGGTGTGCTGCAGAAGTGGCACCCCAACCTGGGCACCACCCAGGGCGTGCTGGGAGTGTGGGCGCTCAAGTCCGGCAAGGGCATGCTCTACGTCGGCGGCGACTTCACCCTGGTGAACGGCACCCAGCAGAACCGCTTCGCCATGTTCCCCCAGATAAACGGCTAGTGAATAAAAGGTGCCAGGCACCTTTTATTCACGCCTTGCGCAGGCTGCGGGTGATCGAGAAGGTGTCGTCGGCCCAGGAGACCGACTGCATGTAGGCGTCTCGCAGCACCTCGCGACCCACGCTCAGAAGCGCCAGGCGGCAGCTGTCGAACGCCTCCACCTCGGTCAGCACCTCCCCGATCGCCCCCTCCCGCTGCAGGAGGCCGGCCTGCACGTCGGCGGCCAGGCCGCAGCTCGGCCACGGCGTCGGCCAGTGCGGATGTCGGCGAACGCCTCGACCAGTGAGAACAGTCCCGCGGTGAAGTGCGCCTCGGGAGTGGCCGCGCCGGTCGCGCGGGCGATCAGCTCGCACATCTTCGCCCGCGAGAGCGCGGTGCGCACCAGCTCCGACGGCCGGTCGTCGATCTCTGCCAGCGCGATCAGCACCGTCCACATCCGCACCTTCTCGATGCCCAGCATCACCAGCGCGTGGTGCACCGATCCGACCGGCTGGGGCAGCGCGAAGTAGGCCGAGTTGATCAGTCGCAGCAGCCGGTAGCTGATGCGCATGTCGGTCGAGATGATGTCGTCCAGCTGCTCCAGCTCGAGGCGGGGATCCTGAATCGCCGCGATCAGCCGCAGACGGCCGAAGTGGTGCGAACCGGCGATGTTGCGGGCGACGTGGCGCGGACGTGAGGAAGAAGTCGCCCTGGAAGAGGTCGATCTCGGCCTGCGTGCAGTCTTCGAAGACGGCGTAGCTCGTGATCCCCGAGGCGATCGTCTTGACCGGGTAGCCCGACAGCGCCGCAGTCTGCACCCGCAGATGCTGCGGGCTCAGCCGGTTCATGTCGAACTTGACCATGCCGGCGATCTCGAGCAGCGGCAGCGAGTCCGGCCGGATCAGGAAGTCGTCGATCACGATCAGGTAGCCGATCTCGTACAGCTCGATCAGCTCCTTCCACAGCTCGGGCCGCACCGCCGATCTCGCGACTGATCTGGAGCGCCACGTGATCGGCCGGGAACCGCTTGGCCAGGCCTCGCGCAAGCAGGTCGGCGGTGATCGTGACGAAACAGAACCTGCCGCCTGCCAGCGTGTCGATCTCCGCCCTGGTGTGCAAACCCAGCTCGTAGGCGAACACCTCGAGCCTGCGATCCATCACCGGCCGGCGCGGCTGCTCGATCATCGCGTGTGTGCTCGTCCTGGCATCGGGCTGCCGAAGTAATCGCCCGATCAGGCACGGGGTTTACCCGCGGACGCGCGTGTTGGCCGGGTCGTACTGCACCGGCTCGGCCACCTCGGCCGGGATCAGCCCGCCGAACACCTCGACCATCACCTCGGCCCCCGGTTCCAGCGCGGCCGGCAGATAGGTGTAGGCGATGTTGCGACCGATCGTGAACCCGTATGCACAGCTGCGCACCCGGCCGACCACCCCGCCGGCGGCGTGCACCGCCTCGCCGCCGTAGACGGCCACGTACTCGTCACCGTCGATCAGGATCGTGCGCAAGATCCGTTCGGGCTCTCCAGCGTGTTGCCAGCGCGGCGCGGCCGACGAACTCGCCCTTGTCCATGGCCACGCAGAACCCCAGGCCGGCCTCGTAGGGGGTGTCGCCGGCGGTCAGGTCGGCGCCCATGTAGCGGTAGCCCTTCTCCATCCGCAGCGACTCCAGCGTGCGATAGCCGCCCAGCTCGAGGCCGTGTGGCCGGCCCGCCGCCCGCAGCCGGTCCCACACCTGGATCGCCCACTCGGGCGGCACGTACAGCTCGTAGCCGAGCTCGCCCACGTAGGTGATCCGCTGGGCCAGCACCGGGGCGCCGCCGATCGAGATCGTGATCGCGCGCCCGAACGGGAGCGCGGCGTTGGACAGATCGTCGGCGGTGGTGGCCGCCACCACGTCGCGGGCGCGCGGGCCCCAGATTCCGATCACCGCCAGCTCGGCGCTGGCATCGCGCAGCGACACAGCGTCGTCGCCGGCTCGATGTGCGCCCGCAGCCAGCCCAGGTCGGAGTCGACGGTGCCGGCGCCGGTCACCACCCGGAAGTGGTCGGCGGCCAGCCGGGTCACCGTCACGTCGGCCACGATGCCCGCCGCGGGTGTTGAGAAACTGGGTGTAGACAACGCTTCCGGGGTCGCGGTCGACGCGGTTGTCGGTGACCCGGTCGAGCAGCGCCAGGGCGCCCGGCCCGGCCACGTCGATCTTGCCGAACGAGCTCATGTCGATCATGCCGGCGCGCTCACGAAACGCGGTGTGCTCCTCGGCCAGCCGGTCGAAGTACGGCGGCCGGTGCCAGCCGAACTCGCGCTGATCGGCACCGGCCCGGCGCCACGGCCGGCCCGGCTGGAAGTAGTCGGGCCGCTCCCAGCCGTTCTTCGACCCGAACACCGCGCCCTCGTCCTGCAGCCGCTCGTGCAGCGGCCCGAGGCGGTTGGGCCGGCCCCACTCGTCGGTGTCGAGCGGGTAGCGCAGGCGGTAGTAGTAGCGATACACCTCGCGCCCGGCGGCCTCCACCTGGCCGGGGTTGCGGTAGGCCGCGCCGAACCGCCAGGCGCGGTAGCCGTGGGTGTCGAGCTCGGTCTCGCCGGTGGTGATCCACTCGGCGATGGTGCGGCCCAGCCCGCCCGCGCCGCCGAAGCCGTTCAGCGAAAGCCCGGCCGCCAGCCAGAATCCGGGTACGTCGGGGATGGGGCCGACCAGGGGGTTGCCGTCGGGCGTCATCGCGTCGGGGTGGCACACCAGCGCCACCACGCCGGCGTCCTCCAAGAACGGGAAGCGGCGGGCGGCGCCCTGCATCAGCTGCTCGAACCGCTCGGGGTCGGGTGGCAGCGCCCGCTCGCTGTGATCCCACGGCACCCCGTCGACCCAGCGGGCCACCGGATTCGGCTCGTATCCGCCGAACAGCACTCCGCCGGCCTCGGAGCGGCCGTACACGAGGTTGTCGGTGTCGCGGAAGCACGGCATGTCGTGTGGCAGCTCGTGGCCTTCGACCGCCAAGCAGCGCGATGTGCTGGTGGTCGACCGGCACCGACGGCGTGAATGCCCCCACCATCGCCGACACCTGGGGCGCCCACATTCCGCAGGCGTTGACCACCAGCTCGGTCTCGATCCGCCCGCGCTCGGTCGCGACCGCGGTGACCGCCCGGCGCTCGTCCAGCTCGATCCCCGTCACCCGCGTGCCGGTGTGGATGCGCACGCCCAGCGCGCGGGCGGCGTCGGCCAGCGTGTAGGTGGCGGTGTGCGGGTCGACGCACCCGTCGCCCTCGATCCACACCGCGCCGTAGAGCGACTCGGGCGAGGCCGCGGGCATCAGCGCCAGCGCCTCACGCGGGCCCAGCACCTCGACGTCCAACCCGATTCCGCGGGCGCGGCTGGCTCCCCGCTGGAGCTCCTTGAGGCTCTCCTCGCTGGAGGCGATGCGCAGGCTTCCGAGCTGCTCGAACACCCCCAGCTCCCGGTAGAGCTCGACGCTGTAGCGGCGAAAACGCATCATCGTCGGCGACGGGTTGAACTGGGTCACGAGACCGGCGGCGTGACAGGTCGAGCCGCTGGTCAGCTCGCCCTTCTCCACCAGCACCACGTCGGTGATCCCGGCCTTGGCCAGATGGTAGGCCACGCTCGTGCCGGTGATGCCGCCGCCGATGACGACCGCCTGGGCTCGCGCGAGGGTTGCGGGATTGGTCTGTACCACCTGTGCGAGGGGCACTATAGTGGGCGCGGCGATGGCGAATCGGACTGTGGACGAACTGCTCGACCTCGTACCCGTGCTGCGGGAGCGCACGGCCGTGAATGAGCTCGCCGGCGGGCTCACCAACACCAACTACAAGGTCGATACGCCCACGGGGGCGTACGTCGTGCGGGTGTCGGCCAAGGACGGCAGCATGCTCGCCATCGATCGCGAAAACGAGTACCTCAACTCGGTCGCGGCAGCCGAGGCGGGAGTTGGCGCCGGCGTGGTCGACTACCTCCCCGACGAGTCGCTGCTGGTGCTCGAGTTCATCACCGGCGAGACCCAATCGGCCGAGGATCTGCGGCGCGGGGACAAGATCGAGATGATCGCCCGGGCCTGCAAGACACTGCACTCAGGGCCCAGGTTTCGGGACGACTTCAACATGTTCAAGATCCAGCCGCGGTACCTCGAGCTGGTGCAGGAGCGGGGCTTCCGGCTGCCCGAGCGCTACCTCGAGTTCATGCCCCAGGTGGCGCGGATGGAAGCCGCGATGGCGGTGCGTGACGAGGGCCTCGTGCCGTGCAACAACGACCTGCTGGCCGAGAACTTCATCGACGTGGGCGGCCAGTTTCGCCTGATCGACTACGAGTACTCGGGCATGAACGACGCGTGCTTTGAGCTCGGCAATGTGTGGAGCGAGTCGAATCTCTCGCTGCCCCAGCTGGAGCAGCTGATCGGGCCTACTACGGCGCGCCGCTGCGAAACAAGGTGGCGCGGGCGCGGCTGTGGGGGCTGATGTCGAAGTACGGATGGACGCTTTGGGCATCCATCCAGGACGGCGTGTCCGACATCGACTTCGACTTCTGGGAGTGGGGCATGGAGAAGTACGACCGGGCGGTGCTGGAGTTCGACGGGCCTGACTTCGAGCGGCTGCTCGAAGACGTGCAGCGCGCGGATTAGCTGCCGATCGCGCCCGCCAGCACGCCCACGACGGTGCGTGCACCGGTCGACTCGGCGTCGTCCATCTCCACGTCGTAGCAGAGCAGGCTCACGCCCAGGCAGGCCGGATGTTGCGCCAGCGGCCGCGCCAGCTCGATCAGCTCGCGGGCGCTGAGGCCGCCGGGCTGCTTCACCGGGGTGGCCGGGAAGGCCTCACTCGAGAGCACGTCCACGTCGATCGAAAGCCAGAACCGGCCGTCATCCCGGGCCAGCTGATCGGCCGTGTGCGCCCCGATCCAGGCCGGGTCGGCCTGCACCTCGTCGCAGTCGTGGGAGATCGCGATTCCCAGGTCTTCGGGCATGGGCGCGCCGTACCCGGTGGCCTCATCGCGGTCGCGATGGGCCAGCAGTGCGACTCGCGAGGGGGCGATCAGCGGGCTCTCGCCCAGTCCGGTGAGCTCGGGGTCGACCGCTCCCACCACCATCGCCACCGGCATGTCGGCGGCCTCGCCGGTGGGGCTGGTGGCGTTGGTGTAGGTATCCATGTGGCCGTCGATGTAGGCCAGACCGACGGGGCGGCTCGACCGTGTCACGGAGCGCCGCGGCCACTCCCGGGATGAGCGCGCAGCAGCCGCCCAGCACGGTCACGTACTCGCCGCCGGCGATCAGCGGCGCGATCCCGTCGCGAATGCCCCGGCCGGTGGCGACGAACGATTCGTAGCCGACGATTCCCGACTGTGGATCGCGCTCGGTGCCGACGATCCGCACGGCCAGATCGCCCGCGTCGCGGGCGCCCAGGGCCTCGCCGATCCCGGCTCGCCGCAGCGCTTCGGGCGCCAACTCCGTCCCACCGGGCTTCCCCAGCGAATCGATCGGCACCCCAACAGTCACCCTCCCGCGCATCACCCAAAGGCTAGATGAATAAATGGTGCCAGGCACCTTTTATTCACGGGAATGTTTGTTGACGCATTTGTGACAGAGGTGTTGACGATTGTGTCAGTCACACGGATAACCGAGGTGTGAACAACTCCTCCCGCAATACCAACCTCAGTATCGTCACCGTCATCGGTGTGATTCTCCTGACGGGCATGGCCACTCGAGCGATCGAGGAAGTCATCGTCCAGTGGGTGAACCTCACCAATGTCTCCGGTGGCGGACTGGTCAGCCCCGCCGACATCGTCTCGGGCGATTCTCGCTCGATCACGGTGGCCATGCTGAAGCTGATCCTCCCCGGTGTGCTGATTCAGGCTGTGCTCATCAAGGGCGGCCTGCAGCTGCTGACGACGTTCCGTGTGCCGCTCGTGCAGACAGTGCTGACACTGTTCCTGTTCGAGGTCGGAGCGATCGCGCTGCAGCAGTTGATCGCACACGAGTTCGCCAAGGCCCAGGGCCTCGGCGCGCTCACGACCTACACGCCGTGGACGCTCTTCTTCTCGGTCGGAATGACCGTCGCGATCCTGATCTTCGAAGCCGTTCTGATCCGTGGAGTATCCCGGCCCCGCGTCGGTCGCTACCCCATGGTGACGTACGCTCGATAGTCCGGCGCCCCCGAGTCGACAGCAACGTCGACCGTCATCAGCCGTCGTTTGCCAGCCCGATCACCTCGCGCTGGAACGGCGGCTGATCTCCGTTTGAGGGCGGTTCGCCGAGCTCTTCTGCGAACCGGTGCCCCTCCCACACGGCGGCGGCGATCGTGCCCGGGCTCCAGGCGTCGCCGATCACCTTGAGCGTGGGTGCGCCCGGTTCGGCCGACCGCTCTCGCAGCGCCACCCCCAACGCGTCAGCCGGAAGCCTGGCGGTCACGTTCAGGAAGCTGTCACACGCGAGCTCGTGCTCGCGTTCGGTGTAGGCACAGGCGGCGGTCACCCGCTCGGCGCCGACTGAGGTCACGGTGTGGGTGGCCTGGATCGTCACACCGATCTCGATCAGCCGCTTCTGAATGCGATGCTGCTCCATGGTCGCCTCTGTCCACATCGACACGCGTGACTCGGGCGTGACCAGCGTGACGTCGAACCCCTCTCCCACCAGCAGCTCTGCGAGCACACCGCCCATGTAGTAGTGGTCGTCGTCGAACAACACCACCTTGTTCCCGCGAGGCCGATCGCCGGCCATCACGTCGTCGGGCGTCAGCACCTGCATGGCCGGGTCAATCTCGATAGGGCGCACGTGCCAGCGGCCGACGCCGTCGTTCCGCCACCGTGCTCCGGTCGCGATCGCCACGTGGTCGAAGCCGTACTCGAGCACCTCGTCGGCGGTCAGCTCGCTGCCAAACGCGAGCTCCACGTTCGGCAGTTGCTCCAACTGGCCCTTGCGGTAGTCCAGCACCCGGATCCACGCCGAGAGGCCGGGCAGGCGCGCCTCCTTGGCAACTCTGCCGCCAAGCTCGCTGGTCGCCTCGGCCAGCACCACGTCGTAGCCGCGTTTGCCGAGCGCCTGCGCGGCCTCGAGGCCGGCCGGCCCTGCGCCCACCACCAGTGCGGTGGAGTCGGTGGTCTTCGGTCGGATCCGCTCGGGATGCCAGCCCCGCCGCCACTCCTCGCCCATGGTCGGATTCTGGGTGCAGCGAAGCGGGGTGGCGGTGAAGTCGCCGGTCACGCAGATGTTGCATCCGATGCACTCGCGGATGTCCTGCCAGCGACCCTCCTCGATCTTCTTGGGCAGAAACGGGTCGGCGATCGACGGTCGCGCCGCGCCGATCATGTCGAGCACGCCGTCGCGCACCATCCGCACCATCGTGTCGGGCGACGTGAACCGGCCCACGCCCACCACCGGCTTGGTCGTGAACTGCTTCAGGCCCCTGACGTACTGCTCCTGGAAGGCCTCCTCGGAGAATCGCGACGTGTTCGAGTCGAAGTCCCAGTCGCCCACCATGAAGTCCCACAGGTCGGGCAGCTCACCCACCAGCCCCAGGGCCTCGGAGATCTCCTCACGCTGGATCCCGTCGCCGCCGACCAGCTCGTCGACGCAGATCCGGCAGGCCACCGCGGCTCGGCCGTCGACCTCCTCCAGCGTGTCCTCGAGCATCTCGCGCAGCAGCCTGACGCGGTGGGAGATCGGCCCGCCGTACTCGTCGTCGCGATCGTTCAGCCGCCGCGACAGGAAGTGCTGGATGGTGGTGAGGCCGTGCCCGGCGTAGACGTACACCAGGTCGTAGCCCGCACGCAGCGATCGCGCCACCGCCTGCCGGTGCCAGCGGCGCAGGTCGTCGATGTCCTCGCGGGTCATGCGCCGGGCCTGCACCGGGTCGGTGCCGTGTACCGCGAGGTGGCCGGGACCCATCGGCGACTCGCGCGAGTACAGGTTCGGCGCCATCATGCCGCCGTGCACCAGCTCGATGCCGGCCAGCGATCCATGCTCGTGCACGCGCTCGACCAGCCGCTCGTGAGCGGGGATGTCGGCGTCCTCCCAGATCCGGCCCTCGATGTACGGGGCGTGCTCGGCGGAGTGATGGAACTCGACCTCCTCGGTGCACACCACCGCCCAGCCGCCCTCGGCCTTGACGCCCCGCATGGCGGCATGGCCGCTGGGGTGAAGCCAGCCCATGCCGTTGCAGTGAGGCACCTGGAAGAAGCGGTTGCGGGCCGTCACCGGCCCGATCTCGACCGGCTCGAACAGGACGTCGAAGCGGGGCTCTCGCACGCTCACCCGGCCGATCCAGTGAGTGCGGCGGCGGGACGCTCCTTGCGCGGATCGACGAAGGGGATGGATGCGGTGCGCCCGGTCAGGGTGCCGTGCTCGGATTCGGCCGAGATTGCGTTGCCCGGCTCGGCCAGCTCGATCGGCACCCACACGTAGCCGATGTTCTTGCCCAGGCCGGGCGACCACACCGCGTCGGTCACCTTGCCGACCTCACGGCCGTTGGAGTACGCCGGCCAGCTGGTGAGTATTCCCGGCAGCGGCTCGGTCGAGTCGAACTCGATCCCGACCAGCTTGCGGTCGACGCCGGAGACGCGGATGCGTTCCAGGGCCGCCTTGCCGATGTAGTCCTGAGGCTGCTCCTCGACCAGTCGCTCCAGTCCGGTGACGTGGAACGGGGTGTCCTTGAGCGAGATGTCCGATCCCCAGTTGAAGATCCCGGCCTCGACCCGGCGGGCCTCGTTGGGCGAGATCGGGCGGATCGCATACTCCTCGCCGGCGGCCATGATCGCGTCCCACAGGTCGGCGCCGCGGCTGTAATCCAGCAGGTTGACCTCGAAGCCCGGCACCGCCGACCAGCCGGTGCGGCTGATCACGACGGGGATATCCCCGATCTGGAAGTGGCCGCACCAGTAGTACTTGAGGTCGTAGATGCCTTTGCCGGCGATCTTCTCCAGCGTCAGCCCGGATTTGGGCCCCTGCACCTGCACGGGATGGACGTCCGGATAGCTGACCTCGGCGTCCAGATCGCTGTTTGCCAGCACGCCCAGGGTGTACAGCCCGGCGTCCGAGTCGGCCAGCTGCATCCACCACTTGTCCTTCTCGACGTGCAGCAGCACGGGGTCGTTGACGATGCCGCCGTCGGGGGCGGTGACCAGCATGTACTTGCCCTGACCGATCGCGCACTTGGTGAGATCGCGACAGGTGACCATGTCGATCAGGCGGTCGGCGTCGGGCCCGCTCACCTGCACCGTGCGTTCGACGCCCACGTCCCACAGCGTGACGCCGTCCTGCAGTGCCTGGTACTCGATGTTGGGATCGTCGTACTCGGCGGGCAGGTACATCTTGTTGTAGATGTCGTACGCCTTGCAGCCGGCGCGGAGCGTGGATTCGAAGTACGGGGATCGCCGGTACCAGGGGCCGAAGTAGAGCTTGGAGGTGGAAGGAATCTCGGTCATGGGCAACCTTTGTGCTCGGTGACTGACTGATTCGTCAGTCAGGTTTGAGGCGACCCTACCAAACAGCCCGGCTCGTGGACAGGTGAATTACCCTGCGGTGATGACGTCCGCAGCCCGATGGGTGAGCGAGCCGTTCGGCGCCGGTGAGGTGCTCGAGCGGCTCCCCGGCGCGGGCAGTGTGCTCGACCTGGGGTGTGGCAGCGGGCGGTTGACCACCGCGCTGGCGGACCGGGGCTGGCAGGCCACCGGCATCGACACCAGCGAGGGGCAGCTGCGGAGGGCGCGGAAGCGATCCGATCGCGTGGACTGGCGCCTGGCGGACATGGATGAGCCGTTGGACTGGCCGGCGGAGACGTTCGACGCCGTCGTCAGCCGCTGTGCGTTGATGATCGCGCGCGACCCGGCGGCGACGTTGCGCGAGGCGCGGCGGGTGCTCCGGCCAGGCGGCCGAGTTGTGACCTCGGTGTGGGCGACTCCCGACCGGAACCTGTGGTTTGCCGGGCCGAGGGCGGCGGTGGGCGATGCGCTCGGGGCCGATCGGGCGGCGTTTGCCCGCCACTTCGGCCGGCTGGGATCAGAGCACGAGCTCGAGCGGATCCACGTCGACGCCGGCTTCGAGCGGGTGGAGGTGGCGGTTGTCGGCGACACCGTGCCGTTCACATCTGCGGCCGATCACTGGGCGGCGGTGTGCTCGCAGATCGGGCACTTCCGGCGGCTGGACGCAACGCTCACGACGGCTGAGCGCGAGCGAGTGCTGGCGGCGCTCAAAGAACGGCTCCACCCGCCCATCAGCCGCACCCAGCTGATCGCCCTGGGTGAATAAAAGGTGCCTGGCACCTTTTATTCACCACCGCCGACCGGCGATCGAGGCGCCTGCTCCAAGGCACACCCGATCGTCGCCGGTCGCGCGGCGGCTGTGGGCCCGAGTGCCAGCACCCCCACACGCTGCCCGGGCCGATCGTCGGGCGTTCGGTTCCACGGCCGAACGCCCGACCGCTGTGGCTGACCTGGCCGCTGCGGGCGCCTGACCCGCAGACTCGGCCGGATGGTGCGGCCACAGCACATCACGATGCTGCCTGCACAGGATCCGAAACATGGTGAATGCGCAGGCCGAGATCCTCTGCCAGCAGCAGAAGCTCGATATCGAAGAACCACCCGTTGTCCTCGACGGCGGGCAGCAGCGCCTCGGCGGCGTCGCGGCGGATTGCCGTGAACGAGGGCGCGCGGGAGACGTCGCTCTGCCCCGACACCAGCGGAGTGATCAACGGCAGCAGCGTGTTCAGGTCGGTGGACAGGTCGACCGCCAGGTAGCACAGCACGTCGGCCTCACTCGAGCTCCACGCCGTCCGCAGCGCTCGGCCGCGGCCCTTCTGCTCGAGCCGGAGCCACGACACTTCCTCGAGCTCGTGCTCCAACCGGGCGGCGATCTCCGACGTCCCGTCGGTGCTGCCGTTGTCGGCGATGGTGACGTGGAACGAGAAGGGAAACCGGGCCAGCAGGTAGGTGTGCAGCCAGCGCACGCCGGCCTCCAGCGCCCGCTCCTCGTTCAACACCGGGATCGTGATCTCGATCGTCGGCGCCGTCACGGTGGCCGCCCGAGCCGATGTGACCTGGTCGTGAGCGGAAAGCCGCTCGGCCCGCTCTCGCATGCTCAGCCTGGGTGCGTATGCGACTGCCGACATCGGTCAGGCCTCCGTTCCGATCGTGACCCTGAGGGTCTGGTTGGTGCCGTCGCGGGTGATCGCGATCGTGACCGTGTCGCCGGGGGAGAGCTTCGTGATCCGCGCGATCAACGCGGTCGGTGAGGACACACTGTGTCCGTCGATGGCCGTGATCACGTCGCCAACCTGGAGCCCGGCGCGGTCGGCCGGCGAACCGGCCACAACCTTGGCGATGCCCGCGCCGCCGTTGGCCGGCTGCAGATACACGCCCAGGTAGGGGTGAACCGCGCTGCCGTTCTTGAGGATCTCTGAGGTGACCTGCTTGACGGTGTTGGACGGCACCGCGAACCCGACGCCGACGCTGCCGCTCGAGCTCGTGCCCGACTCGATCTGGCTGGTGATGCCGATCACCTGGCCGGATGCGTTCAGCAGCGGCCCGCCGCTGTTGCCGTGGTTGATGGCGGCATCGGTCTGGATGGCGTCGTCGATCGGGCGACCGTTGGGCGAGGTGATGGTGCGGCCGAGCGCGCTGACGATGCCGCTGGTGACGGTGTTGGCGAGACCGAAGGGATCGCCGATGGCGACCACGTCGTCACCCACCTGCACACTGCTCGAGTCGGCGAACGTCAGCGGGTGCAGCGAGCTCGCGGAGGCGTCGATATGGATCACCGCGACGTCGGTGGTGGGGTCGCTGCCGACCAGGGTGGCGGTGTAGGTGTGACCGTCCTGGGTGGTCACGTGCAGCTCCTGGGAGCCTTCGACCACGTGCGCGTTGGTGGCGATGTTGCCGGCCGAGTCGATCTCAAAGCCGGTGCCCTGAGCCTGCCCCGCAGATCCCGCCGCAACGATCTTGACGACCGCCGGAGAGGCCGCCCGGTAGATCTGATTGACCGACTTGCCGTTGGCTTTCAGCAGCGCGGCGTTGGCGCCCGAGGTCACCGTTACGGGCCTGATCACCGTCCGCACGGTGTCACGGCCGGGGCTGAAGCTGTTCTGCACCACCACGGCCGAGATCCCTGCGCCGATCACCGCCGCGGCGATAATCACGATGATCTGCTTGGCACCCTTCATTCACGGTCTCCTCTGGATTGCCTCACGGTTGATGATCGTCCTCAAATCTGGGCGACGGCTCCAGACAACGTGTGAGTTAGCTGTGGACGGTTTATGATCGTCGGAAGATGTACGACACTCTGCTCTTTCTTCACGTGCTGAGCGCGTTTGCGATGGTCACCGCGCTCGGCCTCTTCTGGGCACTGTACGTGGGTTCGGGATCGCTGCTGCGGCTGGCGGGCTTCACCTTCGGGCTGTGGGGGGCGGGCAGCCTGCTGGTGATCGTGTTCGGAATCTGGCTGGCGTTCGACGTGGGCGGCTACAGCCTGCTGGACGGCTGGATCATCGGGGCGATCGTGCTGTGGCTGATCGCCGGGGCGTTCGGCGGGCAGCTCTCCACCGGATATCGCAAGCTGGCCGGAGGCGCGGGTGAGCGCCCGGCATTGATGATGCACGTGCTGACGTCGCTGGCGGTGTTGCTGCTGCTGATCGACATGATCTGGAAGCCGGGCGCATGACCGCGCTGACGATCCGCCCGAGCAGCTGGGACCTGGCGCTGTTCGTGCATGTCGGCGGGGCGATGCTGGCGGTGGCCGCGCTGGTGGTGGCGGTCTCGGTGCTGGGGCTGGCCTGGCGCGCCGAGGGCGACGAGCGCCGCAAGCTCACCCGGTTTGGCTTCTTCACCCTGCTCTGCGCCGCGATCCCCGCCTACATCATGATGCGCACCGGCGCCCAATGGGTGCTCAGCAAGGAGGGGCTGGACAACAGCGACGCGACCTGGGTCGGCGTCGGGTTCGGCACCTCCGATCTGGGTGCGCTTCTGCTGCTGCTCGCCACGCTGCTCACCGGCCTCGGTCAGCGCCGCATGGCCGGCGGCCGCGGAGGCGGCATGGCCAAGGTCGGGACAACGCTCTCGGGGATCGTGGTGGTGCTGTTCCTGATCGCCATCTGGGCGATGACCACGAAGCCCATCTGAGTGCATAAAAGGTGCCTGGCACCTTTTATGCACTACGATCGGGGGGATGGAGCGCAGCGTCATCGTCGGCTATGTGCGGTCGCCATTCCAGCCGGCGCGGCGTGGGTTGCTGGCGCGGGTGCGGCCGGACGATCTGGCCGCGCGGGTGGTCGCCGAGCTGGTCGACCGCACCGGCGTAGATCCGGCAGCGATTGAGGATGTGACCCTCGGGTGCGCCTTTCCCGAGGGCGAACAGGGCATGAACCTGGGCCGGATCGTGGGCACGCTCGCCGGCCTGCCGCGGTCGGTGGGAGGCTCGACCGTCAACCGCTTCTGCGGCTCCTCGATGCAGGCCGTGCACACCGCCGTGGGCGCGATCGCGATGGGCGCCGGCGATGCCTACGTGTGCGCCGGGGTCGAGTCGATGAGCCGGATTCCGATGGGCGGCTTCAACCCGCTGTACAACCCGAAGCTGGTCGAGAGCTTCCCCGAGATCTACATCACCATGGGCGAGACGGCCGAGAACGTTGCCGGCCGGTTCGGCGTCAGCCGCGACGAGCAGGAGGCGTTCGCGCTGCGCAGCCAGCAGAAGGCTTCCGCGGCGGTGACAGCCGGCCGGCTCGCGGGGGAGCTCGTCTCGATCGGCGACGTGACCGCCGACGGCTGCCTGCGCCCGGATACCAGCCTCGAGGGACTGGCCGAGCTCAAGCCGGCGTTCACCGCCGGCGGCACGGTCACCGCCGGCACCTCCTCGCCGCTCACCGACGGAGCCGCGGCGGTGCTGGTCACGTCCGAGACGTTCGCCCGCGATAACGGACTGGAGCCGATGGCGGCGGTGCGGTCGTTCGCCGTCTCCGGCTGCGACCCGGCGATCATGGGCATCGGCCCGGTGGCTTCCAGCCGCAAGGCGCTGGAGCGGGCCGGAATCACCGTCGACGACGTCGGCGTGGTCGAGATCAACGAGGCCTTCGCCTCCCAGGCGCTGGCCTGCGTGCGCGAACTGGGGATCGACCAGAGCCGGATCAACTTGGACGGCGGCGCGATCGCGCTCGGCCACCCGCTGGGTGCGACCGGGGCGCGGATCACCGGCAAGGCGGCCGAGCTGCTCTGCCGCGAAGGAGCGCGCTACGCGCTGGCGACCCAGTGCATCGGCGGCGGCCAGGGGATCGCCACCGTGCTGGAGGCCGTGTGACCGAGATCCGCGCGGCGGCGGTGATCGGCGCCGGCACCATGGGCGCGGGCATCGCCGCACACCTCGCCAACGCCGGCGTCCCGGTGGTGATGCTCGACCTGGGCGACGCCGCCGGTAAGGCCGCCGCGGGGCTCCCCAAGCGCAAGCCTGCGCCGCTGGTCGACCGCCGGGCCGCGGGCAGGATCGCCACCGGCAGGCTGGACGAGGATCTCGGTCTGGTGGCCGACGCCGACTGGATCGTCGAGGCGATCATCGAAGATCTCGACGCCAAACGCGCGCTCTACACACGGCTCCAGCAGGTGCGAAAACCCGGCTCGATCGTGAGCTCCAACACCTCCACCATCCCGCTGGGGCAGCTGGCCGAAGGGGCTCCGGACGGCTTCGCCGCCGACTTCATGGTCACTCACTTCTTCAATCCTCCGCGCTACATGCAGCTCTTGGAGACGGTGCCCGGGCCGACCACCCGCCCCGACGCAGTCGACGCGATCGAGGCCTTCGCCGACGTCCACCTGGGAAAGGCCGTGGTGCGCTGCAACGACACGCCGGGCTTTGTGGCCAACCGGCTCGGCGTCTACTGGATCGCCACGGCGATCGGAGAGGCGCTCGCCCGCGGGCTCACCGTGGAGGAGGCCGACCTGTTGATGGGCGAGGCCATCGGCGCCCCCCGCACGGGCGTGTTCGGGCTGATGGATCTGGTCGGGCTGGGGCTGCACGAGCACGTCACCGCATCGCTCGACCGGCTGCTGCCCGAGAGCGACGCCTGGCACGACGTCCCCGCCCACGTCGACCTGTTCCGGCGGATGGTGGCGATGGGTGCCACCGGCCGCGCCTCCGGCAAGGGCTTCTACGCCCGCGACGGTGCCCAGCGACGCGCGGTCGACCTGGAGACGCTCGAGTACCGGCCGGTCGCCAAGCCCCGGCTGGATGCGGTCGCAGCCGCCCGCAAGGGCGGCCTCCCGGCGCTGGTGGCAACGACCGATCGGTACGGCGACTACGCCAAGGCGGTGCTGACCAAGGTGCTCGACTACGCGGCCGGGATGGTGCCCGAAGTGACCGATCAGCCGGCCTTGATCGACCTGGCGATGGAGCGCGGCTTCAACTGGAAGCTCGGCCCCTTCGGCATGATCGAGCGGCTCGGCGGTTCGCCCGCGCCGGCGGCGGTGCGGCGGCCCGGTGTGGTTCTGCTGTCTGACCTCAAGGCCCGTCCGGCGCTCGAGTCGAACTCCTCGGCGACGCTCTGGGACGCCGGCGACGACGTCGCCTGCCTCGAGTTTCACACCAAGGCCAACGCCATCGACGACGGCGTGCTGGAGCTGATCGAGCGCACCGTCGCCGCTGCCGGAGAGCGCTTCCGGGCGCTGGTGATCTACAACGAGGGCGCCTTCTTCTCGACCGGCGGCAACCTCACCCATCTGCTGACGATGGCAAACGTGGCCGCCTGGGACCGGGTGCACCGCTTCGGCGAGCGCGGCCAGCGCGCCTTCGACGGCCTCAAGTTCGCACCGGTGCCGGTGATCGGCGCGCCCACCGGACGCGCACTTGGCGGCGGCTGCGAGGTGCTCTTGCACTGCGACGCGGTGCAGGCCCACACCGAGACGTACATGGGCCTGGTCGAGCTGGGGGTGGGGCTGCTGCCGGCCTGGGGCGGCTGCCGCGAGCTTCTGATCCGCGCCACCGAGACCTCGCCGGGAGGGCCGATGCCACCTGCCGCCAAGGCGTTCGAGGTGATCGCCAACGCCAGGGTGTCGACGTCGGCCCAGAACGCCAAGGAGCTGGGATACCTGCGCGCGAGCGACCGGATCACGCCCAATCGCGACCGGTTGCTGGCCGACGCCAAAGGGTACGCGCTGGAGCTGGCCGACGGATACGTGCCGCCCGAGCCGCGCATGCTCACCGTCGCCGGGCCGTCCGGGCGGGCGACGCTGGAGCTGACCGCGCGCCAGCACGCCGCCACCATGGGTGCGAGCGAGTACGACCTGCTGCTGGTCGGCGAATACGCCTGCGTGCTCACCGGCGGCGACGCCGATCCCACCCAGCCGATCCCCGAGGGCGCCGTGTCCGAGCTGGAGCTGGCCCGGATCGCGACCCTGATCCGCCGGCCCCAGACGCTGGAGCGGATCGGCCACATGCTGACCACCGGCAAGCCACTCAGGAACTGAGGCCGGTGCAGAGCTACACCGCCCCGCTGGCCGACTTCCGCTTCCTGCTGGAGGACGTGTTCGACTATCCGGGCGAGGTGGCGGCGCTGCCCGGGTTCGAGGAGGCCACGCTCGAGACCGCGCTGGCGGTGATCGACGAGGCGGCCGTGTTCGCCGAGTCGGTGCTGCTACCGCTGAACCAGGTCGGCGATCGGGAGGGATGTCGCTTCCAGGACGGCGTGGTGTCCACGCCCACCGGGTTCCGGGAGGCGCATGCCCGGCTGGTGGAGGGCGGCTGGTGCGGAGTGGCGATCCCGGCGGAGCGCGGCGGCAGCGGGCTACCCGAGGTGCTCAGCGTGGCCTTTGAGGAGATGACCTGCTCCGCCAACCTGGCCTTCGCCACCTATCCGCTGCTGACCGCGGGAGCCGCCAACGCGCTGTGCGCACACGCTTCGGCCGAGCAGATCGAGCGGTACGTGCCGCGGCTGGCCTCGGGCGAGTGGAGCGGCACCATGTGCCTGACCGAGCCCCACGCCGGCACCGATCTGGGGCTCCTGACCACCCGCGCGGAGCCTGCCGGGGACGGCACCTATCGGGTCTCGGGCACCAAGATCTTCATCACCGCCGGCGATCACGACATGACCGACCAGATCGTGCACCTGGTGCTGGCGCGGCTGCCCGACGCCCCGGCGGGCACCGCCGGCATCTCGCTTTTGATCGTGCCCAAGCTGCGGGTCGGCGCCGACGGCGAGGCGGGCGAGCGAAACGGCGTCACCTGCGGCTCTATCGAGCACAAGATGGGGATCCGTGGATCGGCGACCTGCGTGCTGCACTTCGACGCAGCCGAGGCAGAGCTGGTCGGTGCGCCGCATACCGGCATGGCGCAGATGTTCACGATGATGAACCGCGCCCGGCTGGGAGTGGGGGTGCAGGGCGTCGGCATCGGCGAGATCGCCTACCAGTCAGCGCTCGGCTACGCCCGGGAACGGCGTCAAGGCCGGGCGCCGGCAACGCCTCGCGGCGGTGAGCCCGACCTGATCATCGTGCATCCGGACGTGCGCCGCACACTGCTGCGGATGCGTGCTCTGACCGAGGCCGGCCGGGCGCTGGCCATGTGGCTGGCAACCGAGATGGACGTCTCCCACCATCACCCCGACGCCGGCCGACGTCAGCGGGCCGACGACCTGGTGGCGCTGCTCACCCCGATCGTGAAGGCGGCCTGCACCGACAACGGCGCCGAAGCTGCAGGGCTCGGCATCGGCGTGTACGGCGGCCACGGCTACATCACCGAGTCGGGCGTGGAGCAGCTCGCCCGAGACGCGCGCATCAGCCAGATCTACGAGGGCACCAACGGCGTTCAGGCGCTCGACCTGGTCGGCCGCAAGCTGGCGCTGCACCAGGGCCGGCTGGCGCGCCGCTTCTTCCATCTGGTCGACGCCCAGCTCGGTGCCGAGCACCCGCCCGAGGTGGAGGAGTTCGTGGCCGGACTGCGATCCGCGTTCGCCCGCCTGCAGGACACCACCATCTGGCTGGTGGAGAGCGGCGCGGGCGACCGTGAGCAGGCCGCGGCGGCCGCCACCGACTATCTGCGCCTGTTCTCACTGACCGCGTTCGCATCGCTGTGGCTGAGGATGGCCGAGGCCGCCGTCGGGTCTCCGGGCGTGACGCCCGAGTTCCGGCGTGAGAAGCTTGCCACCGGTCGGTTCTTCGTCCGGCGGATACTCCCCGAGACGGCGGCGCTGGCCGAGATCGTGCAGTCGGGAAAGGACGCGATCGCCGCCATCGACGAGTGACGAAAGACGAGCCAGTGATCTACGACAGCCCTCAGCCACCGATCGAGATCCCCGACGTGACCCTGCATGCGCTGGTGCTGGCCGACCTCGCCGCCCGCGGCGACAAGCCGGCGCTGGTGGACGCGACCTCGGGGCACACGCTCACCTATGCCGAGCTGGATGTGCTGATCCGCCGGACGGCCGCCGGTCTCCAGGGGCTGGGGCTGGAGCCGGGGCAGGTGGTGGGGATCTTTGCGCCCAACGTGCCCGAGTATCCGATCGCATACTTCGGAGTTGCGCTGGCCGGGGGTACCAGCACCACCGTCAACGGGTTGTACACCGAGCGCGAGCTGGCGCTTCAGCTTCGCAACTCGGGCGCCCGCTTCCTGTTCACCACCGGCGCGATGCTCGACCGGGCGCTGCCCGCGGCCGCCGCCGCCGGAGTCGAGGCCGTGTTCACGCTCGACCCGGCAGACAGCGACGGAGCCCCCTCGTACGTGCGCATGCTGGGCGAGGCCTCCGACCTGGTCGAGC
Organism: uncultured Actinomycetes bacterium; assembly: GCA_963727235.1. Lineage (GTDB taxonomy): Bacteria > Actinomycetota > Thermoleophilia > Gaiellales > JAICJC01 > CAVPTL01. Next base: position 235,844 of record CAVSFZ010000020.1, on the reverse strand, counting down.
CGACGCTCGACCCTGCCACTGCGCTGGTGTCGCTGCCCTACTCGAGCGGTACCACCGGATTGGCCAAAGGCGTGATGCTGAGCCATCGCAACATGGTCGCCAACCTGCTCCAGATGGGTGTGCAGCTGCCGATGGACGACCGCGACGTGATCGCCGGGGTGCTGCCGTTCTTTCACATCTACGGCCAGACCGTGGTGATGAATGCCGGTCTGCTGGCGGGCGCGACGATCGTGACCCTGCCGCGATTCGATCTGGGCCAGTTCCTGCGCCTGATCGAGGATCACCGTGTGACCAAGGCCTACGTCGTGCCTCCGATCGTGGTTGCGCTGGCCAAGCACCCGGCCGTCGACGGCTTCGACAGCTCCTCCCTGGAGATGATCATGTGCGGCGCCGCACCGCTTGACTCCGCGATCGAGACGCTCTGCTCGGAGCGCATCTCGACCCGTGTGCAGCAGGGCTACGGCCTCACCGAGGCCAGCCCGGTGACGCACTGCACGCCGCTCAGCGATCCGCTCAACCCGGGCGCGATCGGGAAGCTGCTGCCCAACACGCAGGCCCGCCTGGTGGACGTCGAGACCGGTCGCGATGCCGAGCCCGGCGCTCCGGGTGAGGTGTGGGTGCGCGGCCCGCAGGTGATGCTCGGCTACCTCAACGACGATCAGGCCACCGCCCACACGCTGGATGAGGACGGCTGGCTGCGCACCGGCGACATCGCCGTGTTCACCGAGGACGGCGGCTGGAGGATCGTCGACCGGCTCAAGGAGCTGATCAAGTTCAACGGCTATCAGGTGCCGCCGGCGATGCTGGAGGCGGTGCTCCTGACCCACCCGGCGGTGGCCGACGCCTGTGTCGTGCCGGTTGCCGACGAGGAGTGCGGAGAGATCCCCAAGGCCTACGTGGTGTCGAGGGAGGCCGTCGGTGAGGACGAGCTGATCACCTTCGTCGCCGGGCAGGTCGCCCCGCACGAGCGGGTGCGCGCGCTCGAGTTCATCGACGAGATCCCCAAGTCGCCGTCGGGCAAGCTGCTGCGGCGGGTGCTGGTCGAGCGAGAGCGCGAGCGGTCGGCGAGTGAATAAAAGGTGCCAGGCACCTTTTATTCACTACGTGGTCGGCGCTGTGACGGTGGTGGTCTCGGTTTCAGTCTCGGTCTGAGTCTGGGTTTCCGTGACCGTGGCACCCGACACTGTGGTCTCGTGAGAGACCCTGACGGTCTCGGTCTTGTTGCTGCTGCTGTCGCTGCCGCCCACGTTCATCCCGATCAGGACTCCCACCAGCAATGCCACCAGCGCGGTCGAGATGGCAAGGGCGATCTGGGCGCCTGACCAGCCGCGTGACTCGGGCGGCGGAGGCGGGCCCTGCGGCTGCGGAGCGCCGTAGGCAGGCGGAGGTGGCGGCTGGCTCATGCCGCCACGTTACCTCACTCCGCTAGTTCAGGGAGGCGAGAGCGGCGATCGAGCCGGTCTTCTCGCGAGCGGTTCGCACCAGCTCGTCCACCTGCTCGTCGGACAGCGTGAAGATGCCCATGCCGCTGGTGACCGTGGCGATCATGGCGCCCAGCGGGAACCGCCAGGCAACGCCTGCATCGCACTTCGCCTGACGCTGGATATCGGGAGTTGCGATCACGCCGGTGACGGGATCCATCACCAGCCGGAATGTCTTGGGTGCGCTCATGCGAGTCAGGGTACGCACGCCGCATGAGCAAGCGATGAGAAGATTGGCGAGTTCCAACAGAGGGGTATTGGCATCAAGCGGTTGTGGATGGGACGAGGACTGGCGGTCAGCGTGTGCGCGTGCTTGTTGGCGCTCGTGGCCGCGGCAGGCTGTGGAGGATCGAGTGCGACCAGCACCGGCGACGGCCTGCCCACGGGCGAGACGCTGCCCGATGGTGGCAACGGCGTGCCCATGCGCACCCGCATCGGAGCGACCGAGCACGAGCTCGATCTGGTCGGCCCCGGCGAGTACGTCCCCGCCGGTGTGGCGGCGCCGTTCCGGGCCGCGACCGGATGTGACGTGCAGGTCACCACTCCAGCCTCGTCTCGAGAGATGCTGGAGATGGTCCGAACCGGCGGGTATGACGGGGTTGTCGCCCCCAGCGAGGTCTCGGGCCGGCTGATCGCAAGCCACGACGTCGCCCCCATCGACACGTCGCTGATCCCCGACTTCGATGACCTCAGCACCAAGCTGCAATCCCCCCAGGCCAACACGTTGGACGGGGTCCACTACGGCGTGTCCTACCTGTGGGGCGCCAATCCGCTGATGTACCGAACTGATCTGGTGACGCCCGCGCCACAGAGCTGGGACGTGGTCTTCGACGGCGTCAGCTACCCGGGCAGGGTGACGGCTCCCGACACGCCGATGTACATCGCCGATGCGGCGCTTTACCTCGAGTCGGCCCAGCCGTCGCTGGGTATCAGCGACCCCTACGAGCTGACCCAGCCGCAGTTCGACGCGGCGGTGCAGGTGCTCCGGCAGCAGCGTGCCCAGATCGCCGGCTACTGGTCATCGAGCGCTGCCCTGGCACGGGACTTCGCAAGCGGGGAGGTGGTGCTGGGGCAGGCCGGGGAGGAGCCGTACGTCTCGCTCGAGGCCGCCGGGGAGCCGGTCGCGATGGTGATCCCCGACGAGGGCGTGACCGGCTGGATCGAGTCGTGGATGATGAGCTCAGACGCACCGCATCCCGACTGCATGCTCAAGTGGATGGCCTACACCGCCACCCCGGTCGTGCAGGCTGCGGTGGCCCGCTCGACCGCGTCGGCACCGGCCAACCCGGCCGCCTGCGCCGCGCTCGCGCGAGCGCCGGCCGGCTACTGCGCACAGCCGGGAACCGAGCCGGCGTACCTGGGCAGCGTGAGATTTGCCAAGGCGCCGCTGACGACCTGTGACAACGGTAAGCCCGAGTGCGTCGGCTACCCCGCGTGGGTGCGGGCCTGGAAGGCGATCGCCGGTTAGCTGACGATGCGGCTGGTGCCGGCTGCCATGTCCGAGGCAATCTGCTGGAAGATCGCAGTCAGGTTGTCCGGGTTTGGATCGGGGTAGTAGTTGTTGGGGCTGGCGATGGCCTGCATGGCCGTCCAAGGCTGCTGGAACGGCGCTTCGTTTGTCGCCGGTGTAGTCCTGGCAGGGAGGGCCGCTGGACTGGTCGCCGTACAGGATCGTGTAGATCAGGATGCCCTGGGCCTTGTACGTGGCGGCGTCGTTGACGGCCGACTGGCACGGCTGCATGCAGTGCGGGTCAGTGTCTTTGACCTGTCTTCCGTTGACGGTTGTGGTGACGCAGTTCTGGCCGTTGTTGGCGGCGCCGTCGGACAGCAGCACGATGATCTTCTGCACGCCGCGGCCGTGTGCCTGCAGCTCGTTGTAGGCGGCCTCCATGGCGTCTGCGTAATCGGTCGCGCCACCCGGCCGCATGCAGTTGATGTCGGACACCAGCGGTGAGCTTGCGATCAGGTTGCCGGAGCTGTCCATGTAGGTGTTGGACAGCGGCACCACGGTGTAGGTCGGTGTGGTGCTGTCGTAGTTGCTGCTGGCGGCCGCCTGGCACACGTCGTTGGTGCCGTGGATGTCAGGCGGCAGCGTGGTCAGGCCGACGTAGTCGAGACCGGAGTCGAGGCCGGGCAGGAAGCCGTTGAGCAGGCCGTCCTGAAGGTTCTGCCACTTGTTCTGGCCGTTGGTGGAGCCGCCGTTTGCGGACATTGATCCGGTGCGGTCGACGACCAGCTGGATGTCCAGCGGCACCGAGTTGCACGGCGAACATGCCTTGGCGGTGGCAGACACGTCGATGGTGTTGAACCCGAGCACGCGCAGGAAGAAGGTGGGCACCGAGGCGTTTTGGGTGACGGTCACAGTGTTGGCGTTATTGCACGGGAGGTTCGAGTTGGATCCCACGCAGCTGGTGCCGACGGTGACATTGACGCCCGAGTTGGGAACGCCGGTGATCGCGTTGCGCCCGGCGGTCCCGGACGAGAAGTTCTTGGCCTGATTGATTGCGGCTGCGGTGTTCGGCGGGTACTGCAGCGTCAGCTGCCCGGCGCCGGCGGCGGCCGCGGCGTCGGTGGACGCCTGCAGGGCCTGCTGGACGCGGTACACGTTGCCGACATCGATCACCAAGCCCGCAAATGCCAGCACCACCAACATGAACACAGCGATCAGCGGCAAAACCTGTCCGGCTTCGCTGTTGCGCAGTCGGGAGCGCAGGGAGCTCATGAGTGAGCCCCGGGGGTCAGGGGAGGGGGAGTCCACCGTTTCTGTATCGACAGCGGGCGAGGCGGGTCCATCCCCCGAATGAGCGTTTGTAAACTTTCCCTAAAGATCGGCCAAGTGACACGCTCGAGCCGATCGGGGATACTCCGCGAGTGCCGCCAATTCCCTCTCTGCAACTCGATCCTGACACCGAGCGCTCGCTGGCCGGGGCGCTCTACAACTATGTGTGGGAGCTGATGGAGCTCTCCCCGCGTGACAGAGTGGCTGTGCTCTCGCGTGTACGTGCTCTTGGGGCGTGGCGAGCCCGCACTGCATCACGCCCAGCGCTGCCTCGAGATCTGCACCGCACACCCCGATCAGCTCGACGACTGGGATGCTCCGTACGCCCACGAGGCGCTCGCCCGCGCGCATGCGCTGGTCGGCGACGACGGCAGGGCCGCCCGTCATCGCCGGACGGCAGGCGAGCTGGCTGAGGCCGTCGCCGACGCTCAGGACAAGCAGCAGCTCGAGCGCGACCTCTCAACGCTCCCACGTGAATAATTGGTGCCAGGCACCAATTATTCACCCTCTAGTTCAGGTACTTGCGCACGGTGAGGGTTGCGGCTCGGCCGTGGTAGGGGAAGCTGCCGGTATCGAACAGCGCCGTCAACGGCTGGGAGGCCACCGGGCTCATCCCACCGCCGTAGCGGTAGCCGCGATAGTGGTGCACGTGGCGCTCCCACACGCACCCATGAACGCCCGAGACGCGCGGCGCGTGGTGTGAGAAGAACACCGCGTCTCCGCTGAACATCGGGTTGCCGGTGGTGTTGATCCGCGCCGTGGCGCCGCGAGTGGACACGGCTGCGCGCTGCAGGCCGGATCCCGGCTGGAGCGCCACCGCGATGTGATCGACCGCCTCGGTCTGGCTGCTGCTGCCGTGGGTGGCGAGCACCAGCGACTTGCCGCCCTCGAAGCCCACCGACATCACCCACGCCGAGCTGCCGAACAGCGACCCGGCCTGGATCGATTCACGGCCCTGACAGGTCTGGAGCGGCTCCGGCCCGCCGAAGATAATCTGCCCTCCGCCGCCGCCGATGAAGCTGCAGCCGGGGTCCGAAAACGCCGTGGCCGTCTTGGGCGCCGTGGTGATGGTGCCGAAGAAGGGCGAGGTGCCGGTGGCGATCCGGAAGGGGTTCGAGCTGAGCGTGCCGTTGGCCTGGATGGCCGCCCCGCGACCGCCGCCGATCAGGCGGCAGGGATAGCTCGCCTTCGAGAACTGGGTGAACCGGGTGTTCACCGCCGTGGGCGAGAACAGGTTGCCGGTATCGAGGTGCAGGCGGCTGAGGTCGGAGTTCGCGCTCAGCGTCATCCCCGAAGCCGAGTACCCGTACAGGTGGTCCTGTTCAGCGGTGGGGCGGCCCTTCGACCTCACCACTCGGCTCAGGCCGACCTCCATCTGCGGCGGCTGGCCGAACGCGTTCTCCTGGCCGAAGGCACCGAGTGACATGTGATAGGTGACGCCGTGCGTTTTCACCGCCACCGGGTTGGTGAACAGCTGAAGTGCGGTCTGCGAGGAGGCCGCCGAGGCGATTGCCTGAGGCAGAATCGACGTGGTGATCCCGGGCGGGAGCGTCCTTGCGAACAGGCGAAACGCGCCCCGGGTCGCACGCACCTGGGCGGGCGTCGCCGCCTTGGCACTTGCCGCCGATGCCCCCGCCGAAACCACGACAGCCGCCAGTGCCAGCGGCCCGAACACGCGCAGCACGCCAAGTGCCTTCACAGTAACCCTCCAGATCCGATGCGACGCTGCCCACAACGAACGCAGCTAGTAAAGGTTACTAGCCGGTGATGCGGCTGGTGCCGGCGGCCATATCGGCCGAGATCTGCTGGAAGATGCCGGTGAGATCGGTGGGTTGAGGTTCCTCGAAGAACATCGAGTCGCCGGTGACTTTGTTGATCCCCGCGATGTTCTCCATTGCGGTCTGCGGGGTGATCTGCGGGGACTCGTTGTCGCCGTCGTAGTCCTGACAGTACGGAGCGTTGGATTGGTCGCCGTAGAGGATCGAGTACACCAGCACGCCGGCGGCAGAGTAGGAGTTGGCGTCGTTCACCGCCGTCTGGCACGGCTGCATGCAGTGCACGTCGGGATCCTTGGTCGTGACCGTGTGCCTGTTTCGGCCGCTGCCGGTTGTCGTGACCACGTCCTGACAGTTCTGGCCGATGTTCGCTGCACCGTCAGAGAGCAGCACGATCACTTTCTGGACACCGGGCCGGCCCTGCGCCTGCAGCGCTGCGTAGCCGGCCTCGAGCGCATCCGCGTAGTCGGTGGCGCCGCCCGGCTTGAGGCACTTGATGTCCTTGACCAGCGTGGATGTGGTGTCCAGCGTGCCCGGAGAACTCATGTAGTCGTCGTTCAGCGGCACCACTGTGTAGGTCGGGGTGGTGCTGTCGTAGTTGCTGTTATCTGCCGCCAGACACACATCGGTGGTGCCGTTGACGTCAGGTGGCAGCACCGTCAGGCCGACGTTGTCGTTGGTGGCGTCGAGCCCCGGCAGGAAGCCGTTCAAAAGTCCGCTACGCATGTTGGTCATCTTGTTGTTGTCCGCCATGGAGCCGGTGCGGTCGATCACCAGCTCGATGTCCAGCGGCAGCTCGTTGCACGGTGAGCAGGCCTGGGCGGTGGCGCTCATGGTGAGGGTGTTGAAGCCCAGCAGCGACAGGAAGTAGGTCGGCACGCTGGCGGTCTCCGTCACAGTCACCGTGTTGGCCGTGGTGCAGGGAACCGCGGATGTGGACTGGACGCAGCTGGTGGTGACCGTCTGCACGACGCCGGCCGCGGGCACGCCCTTGATCAGGTTCTTGCCGCCGGTGGCCGAGGTGTAGCCCTTGGCGGCGGCCACCGCGTTCGCCGAGCTGGCCGGGTAGGTCATCGTCAGGGTGCCGGCGCCGGCGGCAGCGGCAGCATCGGCGGAGGCCTGCAGCGCGTCTCGCACCCGATAGGCGTTGCCGACGTCGATCACCAGGCCCAGGAAGCAGAGCAGCGTGAGCATCATCACGGCGATCAGCGGCAGGGTCTGGCCGCGTTCGCGGAAGCGGGTGTGTGTGGGGGCCTTCGGGGGGGTCATACCGGGGGAGTTCCCTCCCTGTCGGCCAAACAGCCCCGTCACCTTTAGCCCGATCGGAAACGGACTTGTTACCGTCCGACCCTCGATGAGCTAGGTGCGACCAGGCAGGGCGGGCTGGTAGATCCACTCCACTGAACTGCCCCCGATGGTGCCGGCGATGTCCCAGCAGCCGGCGCCGGACATGATCAGCGCCGTTTGCACAATCTGACCCGAGCGCCGGGGCGTGGTGTCGGTGATCACCGCTCGGAAGGTGCCGTGAACGCCGTCGATGCGTCGGCCGTCGATCCGAAACACACCTGGTCCGGCCACGTACCACGGCACCTTGGACGAGATCGCATCGTCGTGAACCCTCTGCGAATCGGGGAACTGTGGCGGCCGCACCCACGCCTTGCCGTGGCCGTACCACTCCCGGATGGGCACGCCGTGAGCGTCCAGCAGCTCGTGCGGAAACGGCCCGCTGCCGTTGGGGTGGGTCACCGGGCAGGGGGCGCCGGGAGCGAGCTGCCCGTGGGTGAGATGGCTGGCGGCCAGCGCCGGCTGGGGCAACGGCTGACCCACGAGGATCGTGGGCGCGGCGCGGGCGCTCCGCCAGCCGAGGATGCCGATGGCAGACACGAAGATCACGGCGGCGGCGACCACGCGCAACATGGCGTCGATGATAGCCCTCGGCTGCGGGAGTACGATCACGCCTGTGAGCGTCGCACTCGTCACCGGAACGTCATCAGGGTTGGGTCGTGCCACCGCGGAGCGGCTGGTGCGATTGGGCTGGGAGGTGTTCGGCACGGTGCGCGATCCGGCGCGTGGGTCCGCACCCGAAGGGTGCACCACGATCCCACTCGACCTTCGCGATTCGGTCTCGATTGCCGCCGCCGCCGACACGGTGCGGCGCTCCCACGGTCGGCTGGATGCACTTGTCTCGAACGCCGGGCTGGCGGTGCTGGGGCCGCTGGAGGAGCTGTCGATCGCGGAGTTTCGCGATCAGCTCGAGGTCAACCTGGTGGGGACGCTCGATCTCTGCCGCGCCTGCCTGCCGGCCCTGCGCGAGGCCGGTGGCGTGATCGTGCAGGTATCCAGCATCTCCGGCCGGTTCGGCGAGGCGTCGTTTGCGGCCTACTGCGCGTCGAAGTTTGGGCTGACCGGTGCCAGCGAGGCGCTGGCGGAGGAGCTCGAGCCGCAGGGAGTGCGAGTGGTCGTGGTCGAGCCCGGTCCGTTTCGCAGCCCGATCACCGGCAACACCCACCTGGCCGCGGCCCGGGATTCGTCCGGCCGGTATGCCGATCAGTGGAGCAACCTGGACGAGTGGCTCGAGTGGTTTCCGTCCGGCGCCGAGGATCCGGAGATCGCGGTGGACGCGATCGTCGCGGCCGCCACGGTGCCGGGCGCCCCGCTGCACCTGCCGGTGGGCAAGGACACCCCGGAATGGCTGCGCGAGCAGGCCGCCGACATCCTCACCGACCTCGACAAGGCGATCGAGTTCCTCTCGGCCAACGCCAATCTCGGCCGCGAGCCGAGCGGTGAATAACGGTGCCAGGCACCGTTATTCACGTGCCATGATCGCCGCGATCGACGCCGCCAGCGCGGCCCCGGCGATCGCCAGCAGCATCGCGGCAGTCGGGCCCGAGTGGGTGATCAGCTTGCCGCCCACGGCGGTACCCGAGGCGATCCCGACCACCACCGCGGTGCTGAGCCAGCCGAACACCTCGGCGTGGGTCCCCGGCAGCGCCGAATCCTGCACCATGCCGTAGGTGACTGCAAACGTCGGCGCGATCGGCAGCCCCACCACCAGCATGATCACCGCCAGGCTCGGCAGCGACCAGGCCAGCAGCGGCAAGACCAGGGCGAGTACGAACAGGCTGCTGATCACTCTCAGCCTCCGGCGGGGGTCGCCGCTCGCCGTCCCGGCCGCCAGCAGCCCGCCGATGAGGCTGCCCGCTGACCAGGTGGCCAATGCGATCGCTGCCAGCGAGCGGTCGCCGTGCTCCTCTGCGAATGCGGGTATCGCGACCTCCATGGCGCCAAACGCAATTCCGATGGTTGCAGTGAAGAGCACGATGAAGCGCACGGGCAGGGGAGAGAGCGCGGCCAGCAGCCGGCGGGGGGTGCTTGTCGTTTTTGGGCGCTCTCGCAGAGGGCGGTTGGAGATGAATCCGAGCACACCGAAGAAGCAGAAGAGGCCGGCTGCCGCCACCGCGGCATCCGCCGAGAACAGCGCTGTCAGCACACCCACGATCAGCGGGCCGATCACGAACAGCAGCTCCTGCAACGTTGCTTCGAGCGCGTAGGCGGTTGGCAGCTGCTGTTCGCGTCTGACCATCGAAGGCCACAGCATGCGCACCGTCGGCCCGATCGGAGGGAGCATGGCGCCGGCGAACGCGGCGGCGGCGACCAGCGCCCCCACCGGGGCCGAGTCCCAGGTGAGCAGCAGCAGGAGGAACAGCCCGGCGGGGAACAGCGTGCCGAAGCCGAGCAGCACCGTTGCCGGTCGGTGCCGGTCGATCAGCCGTCCCGCGATCGGTGCGGTTGCCGCTGCGGCCAGCGCCTCGGCCGCCGACACCACGCCGGCCTCGGCATAGCTGCCGCCGTGGGCTCGGATCAGGAGAATGAACGCCAGCGCGGTCATGCCGATGGGCATGCGGGCGATCAGCCCGGTGGACACCACCCGCGCCACGGTGGGATCGCTCAGCAGCTCGCGGTAGTTCCGCAGTCCGTGGGTCACTGTCGTTGCGGTCACGCGCCGCATCATGCCGCGCAGGTGAATAAAAGGTGCCAGGCACCTTTTATTCACGTCTGAACTTCTAGGCTTGGGCGGTCGTCCAATGCCTATCCGCCGTCTTCTCCCCCGCGATCGCACCGTCGTTGCCGTGATGCTGGCGTTCTCGCTGGGCATATCGCTCGGCGCCGGCGCGACGCTCAAGGAGGACTGCTTCGGCGCGCACCTCGACAACTGGAGATCGCGGCTCTGCTACAGCGACATCCAGCCGCTCTACTTCGCGCGCGGCATCGACCATCACGTTTTTCCCTATATCCACGCGACGCTCCACTACGGGCAGGGAGCCCACGGCTTCAACGAGTACCCGGTGCTCACCGGCGTGTTCATGTGGGCAGTGGGTTGGGTCTCGTGGGACAGCTCGTCGTATCTGACCGTCACGATCATCCTGCTGGCGCTGGCTGCAGTCGCGGCGGCCTGGCTGCTGTGGCGGATGGTCGGCGTGCACGCGATCTACTGGACGGCGTCTCCGGTGCTGGCGCTGTACGCCTTCCACAACTGGGATCTGCTGGCGGTGGCCGCGAGCGTGGCGGGCATCTACCTATGGTGGTCGGGGCGCTCTGTGGCCGCGGCGTTCCTGTTCGCAGTGGGTGGCGCGTTCAAGCTCTACCCGGCGTTCTTCATCATCCCGCTCGTCTGCGACCAGCTGGTGCGCGGCCGACGCCGGAAAGCGGTGGAGGTGGGAGCGGCGGGGCTCGGGTCGCTGGCGCTGATCAACCTGCCGTTCGTGCTGATCAACGCCCCGGGGTGGTGGACGACATATCGCTTCCATGCCGACCGGCCTCCGCAGATCAACGGCACGGTGTGGGGGCTGCTGGACGAGAGCCTCTCGACAGCCACCGAAAACCGGCTGAGCCTGCTGGCGCTGGTGGCGGTGATCGCCGTCGTCACAGTTGTGCTCTATCTGCGGCGGACAGCGGTTGGCTATCCCGTGGTGGAGTGGTGTGCGGTGGCGACCGCTGCGGTGATCGTGCTGAACAAGGTCAACTCGCCGCAGTACCTGCTGTGGCTCCTGCCGTTCCTCGCGCTGTTACCGCGGCGATCGATCTGGTGGGCGCTGGCCGCGGTCGCGACGGTGCACTACGTGGCGCTGTTCGGAGTGGACGTGTTCCCGCTCGGGCTGGCGTCGGCCGACAGGTTGGCGGACGCCACCTCGCTGCTCCAGGCGGGGTTGGTGGTCGTGTTCGGGCTCACCGTGCTGATCCCGTGGCGGCAGGGCTCGCGGGAACCGTTGGGGCCAAGGATCACCGGCCCGGGCAGAGCGCCTCTGCCCGGGCCGAACACGTGATCGGCTACGGCGAGGGGACGATCCGGATGTACGGCTTGGGTGCCTTCCAGCCGTCCGGATAGGTCTCGCGGGCCTGGTCGTCGGTGACCGAACCGGCGATCACCACGTCCTCGCCGGCCTTCCAGTTCACCGGCGTTGCGACCTTGTGGTTGGCGGTCAGCTGCAGCGAGTCGATCACGCGCAGCACCTCGTCGAAGTTCCGGCCGGTCGTCATGGGGTAGACCAGGATCAGCTTGATCGTCTTGTCCGGCCCGATCACGAACACGTTTCGCACCGTCTGGTTCATGGCCGGCGTGCGCACCAGCGGGTCACCGTCGACGTCGGGTCCGAGCATGCCGTAAGCCTTCGAGACCGCGAAGTCGGAGTCGGCGATCATCGGGTAGTTGGGGGCAAAGCCCTGGGTCTCCTCGATGTCCTTCGCCCATTCCTCGTGCCGGTCGAGCGGATCGACCGAGATCGCGATGATCTTGACGCCGCGGCGATCGAACTCCGGCTTGATCTTGGCCATGTAGCCGAGCTCGGTGGTGCAGATCGGGGTGAAGTCCTTGGGGTGCGAGAACAGCACCACCCACGAATCCCCGGCCCATTCGTGGAAATTAATCCGCCCTTCGGTCGTGTCTGCGGTGAAGTCTGGAGCGGTGTCCCCGAGTGCTAGAGCCATCATCAACCTCCTGTGAATTCAACGTTTGGATCCAGAAGCATCGCAAACAGCGACGAAGTCGGCAACTGCCACCCGCCATTCCCTGGGACCGGTGGTGAATAACGGTGCCTGGCACCGTTATTCACCGCTACCGTTGGGGAGGTGGCACAACCGCAAACCCACCGGCCGTGGCCGGCGCCGCGCGAGCCGTGGGCGCTTCGGATGCGCTGGCACGACCTCGGTTTTCTGCACTGGCGGGTCGCTGCCCGCGAGCTGCAGGCCCAGCTTCCCGCCGGCCTCGAGCTGGACACGTTTGACGGTGAGGCATGGATCGGAGTGGTGCCGTTCCACATGACCGACGTGAGCCTGCGCGGCACTCCCCGCATACGCCGGTTCGCGGACTTCTCCGAGCTCAACGTGCGCACCTATGTCACCGCCGGCGGAAAGCCCGGGGTGTGGTTCTTCTCGCTGGACGCGACCCAGCCGACCGCAGTGCGGCTGGCGCGCGGCCTGCTGCACCTCGCCTACCTGGACGCAGACATTGTCACCCGCCGTGACGGCGACTGGGTGGACTACACCAGCCGCCGCACCGACCCGACCGCCCGGCCGGCAGAGCTGGTGGTCCGCTACCGGCCGATCGGTCCACCGACTCGGAGCCGGGCGGGCTCGCTCGAGCAGTTCCTGACCGAGCGCTACTGCCTGTACGCGGGTGGTGGCCGGCGGGGCAAGGTGCGGAGGATGGAGATCGATCACCAACCATGGCCGCTGCAGTCCGCCGAAGCGGTCGTCGAGCGCTGCACCATGACCGAGCCACTCGGCATCGGCCTGGGCGACGAGCCGCCGCTCGTCCATTTTGCCGAGCGGCTCGACGTGGTGACGTGGCTGCCAACCATCCGGAGCTTGTGACATACTCAACGAGTGCTTTGGCGTTCGGTGGTGGCTCTGTCGCTGGTGTTGGTGATGTGCGCCCGCGGGTCGATCGCGGTGGCAGATCCGGTCACCCCCTGGGTGCACGTTCAGGGCACGCACTTCGTGGACGCTGCCGATACCCCGGTCGTCCTCCGCGGCCTGAGCGCAAAGCCCGGACTGGTGTCCTCGCAGGTGAGTGCAATGGGGGCCAACTTCGTCCGGGTTGAATGCCTGTGGAATCAGATCGAGACGGCGCCGGGCGTCTTCAGCAGCTCGGTCCTGAGCAAGATCGACGCCCAGGTTGCCTCCTTCCAGGCACAGGGCATGAACGTGCTGATCGATTTCCATCAGGCCGGCCTCTCGCCCTACTTCGGCGGCGCCTCAGGGGTGCCGTCGTGGTATTACGCCGATGGGCGTTTCAACGCCAAGACGGGTAAGAGCGCCGCCTTCGCCGCGTGGTGGACGACCGAGTCGGCCCAGTCGCTTGCGGCCTACATCCCATTCGTCCAGATGATGGTGGCGCGCTACTCGCAGTATCCAAGCGTGATGGGGTATGAGCTGTTCAACGAGCCTCAGCCGGGGGCGCTCGGTGACACCGCCGCCGCGACCCAGGACGTCCTGGACTGGCAGGCGCAGGTGCGGACCGCGGCGGCGGCGGTGGATCCCAGCCGGGCGATGGTCGTGATGGCGCGCGCCGGCGGGCTGCTGGGCTTGCGGGACGCAGACTTCTCGGTGTTCGGCGACCTCTCGGGGCTGGCGCTCGATGTCCACAGCTACTCCACCGGGCTCAACGGCAACGACCTGTCGGCGGACGGCCAGTCGTGGGCGCCGTCGTACGACGCCACCCACAACCAGAGCTCGACCGCCTACCACGGATCAGCCGACGCCCAGCAACAGGTGCTGCAGACCGGCATCGACAAGGCAAACGCGCTGGGGATCCCACTGCTGGTGGGTGAATGGGGCGCCCTCAACGCCGATTCGGGGCTGGCCACCTACCAGGCCCAGATGCTCGATCTGTTCGCCCGCGACGGTCTCTCGTGGGCGCGGTGGCAGCTGCAGGACAACACCTTCGCGCTGATCAACAGCGACGGGTCGCTGGACGCCGCCGGACAGCAGATCGCACGGACGCTGCTCTCCACACCCGGCGCAGACCATCTGGCATTCGGCCAGGAGCCGACCGCTCCGGCGCCGGGGGCGGCCATCGACCCGCCGGTGACGGTGCTCGTGCGCGACGCCGGTGGCAATCTGGTCGGCGGCGCGGGGGTGCCGGTCACGCTCTCGACCATCGGCGGCGGCGCCTCGATGACGGTCACGTCGGTGGGCGGAGTTGCGACCTTCACCGGGTTCACCCCCACCGGGTCGGGCACCGAGCAGCTGCAGGCGACCAGTCCCGGCCTGATCGCCGGCATCAGCTCGGCGTTCCCGGTGACGGCGTTCGGTGCGGACGTGGGTGTCTCGGCGACCGCTGCTCCCGCCTCGCTGGAGGCAGACGGGCTCGTCACCGTGACGGCGACCGTCACCAACGCAGGACCGGATGCTGCGCTTGCGGCCGGAGTATCCGAGGCCGTCCCTGCCAACACCGTGGTCGTGGCGGCCGGCGTGTCGCAGGGCGGCTGTTCACTCGGATCGCCGGTGGTGTGTTCGCTGGGATCGCTCCCGCCCGGCGGTGCGGCGACGGTCACGGTGCTCCTGCAACCGTTACAGCCGGGAGCCGGCTCGAGCGTTTTGAGTGCGTCCACCACCTCGGCCGATGCCTCACCCGCGAACAACTCGACCGGGGTGGGGTGGACGGTCACCGCCGCTGCGGGGGTTTCCTACGTCAAGCTGAGCGGCGGGACGTTCTCGCCGTCACCCTTGACTGCGGCCCAGGGCACCATCGTGCAGTGGAACGTGACCGCCGCCACTCCCGTCACCGTGGCCGACAACTCCGGGCTGGGGCTGTTCACGAGCGCACCGGTACCCGCGCCGGTGGGGGACTTCCGCTATCGCTACACCGGCGCCGGCCAGTTCGGCGTGAAGGCGGGCAGCGCAACCACTCAGGTGATGGTGCCGCTGCGGGCGCCGGCCACGGCGACGCGAAGCCACTCGTTCACGGTCACCTGGGCGGCCGCGGCGCCGCCCACAGGCGTGGTCGAGGATGTGCAGCTCGCCAAGCGCGGCGGCACCTTTGCAAATTGGAAGACGGCCCAGAGCGGACTCTCGTCCACCTACACCGCGACGGCCAAGGGCAAGTATCAGTTCCGCGCGCGGATGCGCCGAACGTCGAACGGCAAGGTCGGCGGTTGGTCGCC
This sequence comes from uncultured Actinomycetes bacterium, assembly GCA_963727235.1. GTDB lineage: Bacteria > Actinomycetota > Thermoleophilia > Gaiellales > JAICJC01 > CAVPTL01. Next base: position 220,645 of record CAVSFZ010000020.1, on the reverse strand, counting down.
GGTGACAACGGTGACGGTCTCGTAGCGGACCCGGTGCCCTGACCGGTATGTGATCTGGATTGCACCTCATCCTCGGGGATCAATCCGGCGGCGGCGGGTCGGGGTAGTAGGTGGTGTTCCGAGTTGAGCCCGGGCAACGCTCAAAACGGTCACCAAGGGGGCAGAGATGCTGTTGATCCGACGTGCGTTGATGTCGGCGGGAGCGGTGGCGGCGGCGCTCGCGCTTGCCGGCTGCGGAATGTCGTCGTCGAGCTCCAACTCGACCACCGCAACGACTCCGGTGGCGACCGGTGGCTCGTCTGCCGCCGTCCTCAGCCTGGCCGCCAACTCGACCCTCCACCATCAGATCCTGGTGGACAAGCGCGGCATGACGCTGTACTACCTGAAGGGCGAGACGGCCGGGCACCTGCTCTGCACATCGACCCAGTGCCTGAAGTTCTGGCCGCCGCTCGATCTGCCCGGCGGGGCGACCACGCCGGCCGTCGTCAAAGGGATTCCGATGGCCAAGCTCGGCACCGTGGGTCGGCCAGGCGGCAAGCTTCAGGTGACGTATGACGGCTGGCCGCTGTACACGTTTGCCGGCGACTCCAACCCAGGCATGGCCAAGGGCGAGGACGTCAAGAGCGACGGCGGCACCTGGCTCGCGATTCCCAGCCCCGCAGCCGCAGCAGCGGGCGCGACCACCAGTCCGTCCACCACAGGGGGTGGCAGCAGTTCCAGTGGAGGCGGTTGGAGCTAAGCCAATTGGCAGTTCGTGGAATTGCCAATTGGCACTAGACGATCAGCGCGATACCCACCGCGATCAGCCACAGCGACCAGGCGATGTAGGCGATCGGCGTCAGCAGGGCAGCGGCTCTCCAGCCGTTGCCCTCCAGGCGTCCCACGAACTCGAGTGCGCACACCATCAGCAGCGGGCCGATCACGATTCCGGCCACGCCCAGCCACTGCGGAACCTGGGTGGTCTGGGTGAGCGCAGCGCCCATCAGGAACGTCCACGCCCCGGTGAGCGCGTAGCCGAGGTGCTCGCCGACGGCCACGCCCAGGTACAGGTTGAACGACTGAAACACCACGTCGACCGCCTCGCGGCGGGCCGGGGTGACGTCCGGGTCGGCCACCACGCGCGCGAGGTACGGCACCAGAAACGGCCAGCGGATCAGGCCCAGGAACTGCACTACGGCGGCGAGCACACCGATCGTGGTGGCGACCGCCAGCAGCGTCGCGTCGGCGTCCCCCACGCTCGCCGAGAGCAGCACCACCACCGGGGCCAGCAGCACCGCGGTGAGCGCGAACGCCCACCACAGCAGCACCAGCGAGGAGCCGCCTTCACGAAACTTCTCCAGCACCTCGTCGGTGGGCCGGCGCAGGATGTCGGGATACTCAAAGCGCGCCGCCAGCAGCGCGAAGGCAATGTTGAAGGCAACCGGCAGGGCGATCAGGAGAAGGCCGGTCAGGGTCACACTGCTCATGCGCCGGCCTCGACCACCGGTGCCGCCGCCGGGGTGTGACCACCTGAACCGACCAGCCGCCGCAGTGCGAGGCCGGTGAGCAGCGTGACCACCACCGCGCCGCTCGATCCGAACACGGCGTAGCCGCGTTCGACGTCGACTCCGATCGCCCAGGTGGTCAGCCATCCCAGGCACCAGCTGCCGCTGACCACGGCCGTCCACACCGCGGCGGTCTTGAGGCCCCGATCGAGCAGCAACCCCTGTGCCGCGCCGATGGCCGCGCCGGCGATCAGTCCGCCCACCGCGAGGTCGCCGCCGTCGGTTCCGGCATCGGTCACGACGTTCGTGAGCGCGCTCCCCACACCCAGAGCGGCGCTGGTGGCCGCGACCCACCATGCCCGGATGCCGCCCGAGCGCAGCGCCAGCCACTGAGCGGCGCCGATCACCGCGCCGGCGAGCGCCCCGGCCACGGCGGCTGACAGCGGGCTGTGGATCGAGCCCACGGTCTGGATGGCGAGCAGGCCGCCGAGCGGAAACCCCAGGAACGTTGGAAGCCAGCGTTTGAACGACATGTCTGCTCCTTGTGTACGGTGTGGCGGAGGATCAACCGTATCCCGACGGGAGAGCGAGTGGAAACCAATGAGTTCGAGCGGCGCCGGTGGAACGATCAGCAATGGGCGACGCTGTGGCCGAAGCGCGAGCGGCTGACCGGCGAGGTAACGGCGTACCTCATGGATGCGGCTGCGCCCGCCTCCGGCGAGCAGGTGCTCGACGTGGGCTGCGGCGGCGGCAGGACGTCGATCGCGGCCGCTCGGCTGGTCGGTGCCGACGGCGCCGTGGTGGGGGCAGACGTGTCCGCTCCGCTGCTCGAGCTGGCAGCTCGGCGAGCGGGCGAGGCCGGTGTCGCCAACCTGAGCTTCGCGGTCGTCGACATGCAGACCGACTCGGTCCCGGGGGCACCGTTCGATCTGGCGATGAGCCAGTTCGGAGTGATGTTTTTCGACGAGCCGGAGACCGCCTTCGCCAACATCCGCGCGCAGCTCGAACCCGGCGCACGGCTTGCGTTCGCGTGCTGGCAGGAGGCGGAGAAGAACCCCTGGTTCTTCGCCCCGGCTCTGGCGGAGCTGCTGCCCCCGCCGCCTGCACTCGCACCCGGGAAGAGCCCCACCGGCCCGTTCGCGTTGGCGGATCCCGAACGCACCACGGCCATCCTCACCTCAGCCGGATTTGCCGATGTCCGCCGCACCGCTCAGGAGCTGTCGGTGGAGACGCCCCAGGACTCGGTCGTGGACGACGCTCAGCTGACCTTCATGGGAGTACCGCCGGAGCAGCTCGAGGAGATCCGCGCGGCCGTGGACGCGCACCTGCAGCAGTTCGTGGTCGGCCCCGGGACGTCGCGCTTCCCGCTGGCATTCCAGATCTTCCAGGCGCACAACCCCTAGATCCGGGTCACCCTTAGGTGAGGGCGACCTCGTTGCGTTCCTGATCGAGCAGCCTGGTGTCGGCCACGTCGAAGCCGAAGCCCTCGACGATGCCGTGCACGCAGAACATCGCGACCAGGGACGTCTTGGCGGCGAATTCCACCTCGAACTCGTCACCGAGAACCAGGATGTAGCGCGTCGGCTCCTCGGTGAACTTGAACACGAATCGAATCTACTCCCGCCGGGACGGGTATGCAACAGACCTCACATAATGCTTACGCTCTCGGCATGGGCTTGCCGTTAATTACCCGGCGGTAGCGGTCGGGGTCGGTCGGTGCTTCGGTCACGATCACCAGTGCGGAGCGCGGGCGCCCCACGTGTGCGAGAAGTGGCGCGCACGCGGGATCCTTGAGCAGTGCGCGCAACCCGGCGACTCCCGCAGCGCCCGACTCTCCCGACTCGATTCCCTCCCTCGCAAGCGAGCGTAGCGCCTGATCGGCCTCCTCGTCGGCAACCACCACCGCGCCGGACAACCCTGACCGAAGCGAAGGCCATGCGGTTGCCGACGGGGAGCCCGCGTCGAGACCTGCCATCGCAGTCGGGGTTGTCCCGACAGTTACGACGCGGTCTGCCGCCAATGAGGCTGTAACACACGGGGCGCCGGCCGGATCGACAGCCACCGCCGCTGCCTCATGGCGCGCCGCCCAGCGTACGCCGCACGCGGCCAGTGCTCCCACCCCGGTCTGAAGCATCACCAGGTCGACGTCGGCTTCGCCGGTCTGCTGGTCGATCTCGGAGAACAGCGTCGAGTAGCCCTCGATGACCCAGGTGGCAACCGGGCTCGAGCCGTCCAGGTCGGCGTCGTTGACCGCTCGGCAGCCGGCATCACCTGCTGCGTCAGTGGAGGCTCGGCGAACCGCCTCGTCGTAGCCTGCGGGGACATCGACCACGACTGCGCCCTCGCCGGTGATGGCCGCCCGCCTCGCCGCCGTCATCCGGTCGGGTACGTAGACGGTCGCCGCCAGCCCGAGAGCTGCGGCCATCCGGGCGACGGCGCGGCCATGATTGCCGTCGGTGGCGGTGGTCAGGCGGGTGATGCCTTGTTCGCCGGCTTTCCTCCGGAGCGCGATCAGGTCGGAGTCGCCGCCCAACAGCCGGGCGATCGCCCACGACGCCCCCAGGAACTTGAATGCCGGCAGTCCAAAGCGAGACGACTCATTCTTGACCAGGAGCCGATCCAGACCCAACTCACGGGCGAGCGCGTCGGCCTCGATCAGAGGTGTCGGCTGGTAGCCGGCGAGCCTGCGGTGAAACTCGAGCGTGTCCGGTAGCGGTTCGAGATCGGCGGGCCTGGGTGAACAGGTAACGATCCTCACGCGTCGGACAGTCCCAGCGTTCGCGCAAGCAGCTCCGCACTCGCTGCGATCGCCCTCAGGCTGGGTGCAGCGACGCCGGTGAGATCGGCCAGCTCGATCACCGCGGTGACGATCGCTCCCAGCTCGAGCGTCTTTCCGGCCTCCAGATCGAGCAGCGTCGAGGTCTTGTGGGCCCCCACGCGCTCGGCGCCCTGCAGCCGGCGCTCGATCTCGACGGCGGGCTCGCAGCCGACCGCCCGGGCCACCTCGCGGGCCTCGATCATGATCGTTCGCACGAGCTCGCGGGTCGGCGGGTAACCGGTGATGTCGGACATCGTGGCGCGGGTCAGCGCGCTGAGCGGGTTGAAGACGACGTTTCCGAGCAGCTTCACCCAGATGTCGTTTCGGATGTCGGTCTCGACCGGGCATTTGAGACCGCCGGCGACCATGGCCGCCGAGAATTCGGAGCAGCGTTTGGAGATCGTCCCGTCCGGCTCACCGATGGAAAACCTGGTGCCCTCGTTGTGGCGGATCACGCCGGGCGCCTCGATCTCGGCGGCGCAGTAGACAACGCAACCGATTGCGCGGCGGGGCTCGATGGTGCGGCTGGTGGCGCCGCCGGGGTCGACCGCCTCGATCCGATGCCCCTCGAAGGGCCCGTCCAGCTCGTGGAAGTACCACCACGGAATTCCGTTCTGGGCCGCGACCACCGCCGTGTGCTCATGCATCAACGGTTTCAACAGCGGTGCGGACGCGGCGTAGGAGTAGGCCTTGAGTCCGAGGAACACGACGTCGACGGGGCCGATCTCACTCGGATCCGAGGTGGCGGGCGGATGCGCCTCGAAGTCTCCCCGCGCCGAGAGCACCCGCACTCCGTCGCGTTTGAGTGCCTCCAGATGGGCGCCGCGGGCAATCAGTGAGACGTCGGCGCCGCCGCGATCGAGCGCTGCGCCCACGTAGGCACCGATCGCTCCGGCTCCGAGCACCGCGATCTTCACATCGATCCGATCTGCTCTGCCAAAAGGCGGCGCTGGATCTTGCCGGTCGGCCCCTTGGGGATGGCATCCATCACCACGATCCGGGTCGGCACCTTGAACGACGCCAGCCGCTCGGCGCAGTGCGACGCCAGCACCGACTGGTCGGCCTGAGCGTCTGCCACTACGACCGCGCCGACCACCTCGCCGTACTTCGCGTCGGGCAGCGCGAAGGCGACCGCCTCGCGCACCGACGGGTGGCGCAGCAGCACTTCCTCGACCTCGTGGGGGCTGATCTTCTCGCCCCCGCGGTTGATCAGCTCCTTGATGCGGCCGGCGAGGTGGAGGTAGCCGTCGCCATCGAGGGTGCCGGAATCGCCCGTGCGAAACCACCCGTCCTGAAAGGCTGCGGCGTTGGCCTCCGGGTTGTCCCGGTAGCCGTCCACGACTCCCGGCCCGCGGACAGCCACCTCGCCGTCGGGCATGATCCTCAGCTCTGTGCCGGTGGCGACACCGACCGAGCCCGCCCGTCGCTCCCCCGGCGGAAGTGGGTTGGACGCCATCTGGTGTGCGGCCTCCGTCATGCCGTAGGCCTCGATCAGCGGGATCTGAAAGAGCGCCTCGAACCGTTCCAGCAAGGCAGGGGCCAGCGACGACGAGCACGACCGGGCAAATCGCAGCCCGTGCGGTGGCGGCGGTTCGGTCGCAGTTCGCTCGGACAGGATTCCGTGGATCGTGGGCACGGCCGAGAACCACGTCGCGCCGTGGCGATGGCTGTGCTCCCAGAACGCGCCTGCCGAGAACCGTGACGGCACCACCACAGTGCCGCCGGCGTGCAGTTGGGCAAGCGTCGAGGCGACCAGGCCGTGCACGTGGAACAACGGCATGACGCAGTGCGACACGTCGTTCGAGCTGAGCTTGTAGGTCTCGGCGATGGTCGCGGCAGATGCGGCCAGGTTGCGCTGACGGATGGGCACGCCCTTTGGCCGTGAGGTCGTCCCGCTGGTATGCAGCATCAGTGCCACCGCGTCTGGATCTCGAGCCGGCAGCGGCCCTGCAGCCCGCAGTCCGGTCAGCTCCAGCCGTTCGATACCGAGTGCGGCGCAGGCGGGCAGTGCCGCCTCGGCCGCATCGTCTTGCCACAGCATCGCGCGGGGTGTGAGATCGGCCAGATAGGCGTGGAACTCGCCCTCGGTATATGCCGGGTTGAGCGGCGCCGCCGCGGCACCGGCGCGCACCACCGCCAGAAACGCCGCCACGATCTCGGGGCCGTTGGGCAGCGAGAAGGCCACCGTGTCGCCCGGCCCGACTCCGTGGCCGGCCAGTTCGCCGGCCAGCGCGTCCACCCGGTCGCGCAGCTCCGCGAACGTCCACGAGCGTCCGGATTCAGGCTCGATTAGCGCCGGGGCCGAGTCTGGGTGGTGTCCGAGGACGTCGAGTGGGCGATGCTCGCTCAAGATGGCTTCGGAAGCCTAGACCGTCCCGATCGTGAGCCTTCGGTAAACAAGGTCGGCGCCGGCAACGCGATTCGCCTAATGTCCCGGATCATGGGGGATCTCAGCCAGGTATGGATCGATCGGGATGTCAGCTGGCTGGAGTTCAACCGGCGCGTGCTGCAGGAGGCGTTCGACGAGCGAAACCGCCTGTTGGAGCGGGTGAAGTTCCTCGCGATCTTCTCGTCGAATCTGGACGAGTTCTTCCAGAAGCGGATGGGGATCGTCCGCCCGTTGCCCGAGGACGACAGTCTGGCCGGCAGTGAGCGCCGCGAGCTGTTCGGCCGCAAGCGGGAGATGATCGTCTCGATGCTCGCGCAGCAGGCGGCGTGCTACGAGGAGGAGCTGCGGCCGCGGCTGGCCGGGCACGGCATTCATCTCGTGGATTGGGAGGGCCTGAGTGACGCCCAGCGCGCGGAGGCGTCCTCGATGTTTCACAGTGAGGTGCTGCCGGTCTTGACGCCGCTCAGCCTGGACGCTGCCCATCCGTTTCCGTATGTCTCGAACCTGTCCACGTCGTGGGCCTTCCGGCTCGAAGATCCGGTCAACGGCGAGTCGGTGCTGGTGCGGGTCAAGGTGCCCAGCGAGCTGTCGCAGTGGGTGCGGGTGCGGGCGGGCGTGACTGCGGAGGAGCGCGTGTTCGTCGGGCTCGATCAGGTGATCCGCGCGAACGCCGCGGCCCTGTTTCCCGGAATGGTGGTTGGCAGCGCGAGCCTGTTTCGCGTGTGCCGGGACGCGGAGGTCGAGCTCGACGAAGCCGACGTGGTCAGCAAACGCATGATGGTCGAGGAGGAGCTCCGCCAGCGCCGGTTCGAGCCGGTTGTCCGCCTCGAGGTGCAGCCGGGCGCCGAGGCCACGATGGTGGCAGAGCTGGAGGCGCGGTTCGGACTGACGTCCGACGACGTCTATGAGATGCCGGCCCTGCTCGACTACACCACCCTGTTCGAGGTGGCGGGGCTGGAGGTCGAGGCGCTGCGTGATTCGCCCTGGACGCCGCTGCCGCCGATCGGCCTCGAACCGGACACCATCGATATCTTCACGGCGATCCGCGGCGGTGACATTCTGCTCCACCACCCGTACGACAGCTTCAACGCGAGTGTCGAGCGGTTCATCCGCGAGGCGGCAGACGATCCGCTCACGGTCTCGATCAAGATGACGGTCTACCGGGTGGGCGATGACACGCCTTTCGTCCAATCGCTGATTCGGGCTGCGGAATCTGGCAAGCAGGTTGCCTGCGTGATCGAACTGAACGCGCGCTTCGACGAGGAGCGAAACATCCACTGGTCGCGTGAGCTGGAGAGCGTCGGCGCCCACGTCGTGTTCGGGGTGTCCGGGTTGAAGACCCACAGCAAGACCGCCCTGGTGGTGCGCAGAGAGGAGGCGGGCATTCGCAGCTACGCCCATATCGCGACCGGCAACTACCACAGCCGCACCGCCAAGCTGTATGAGGACATCGGCCTGCTCACCGCCGACCCGCGCATCACCGGGGACGTCGTCACCCTGTTCAACTTCCTCACCGGTCGCTCGCGGACGCCGGAGTTCGACGCGCTGGTGGTCGCGCCGATCCACATGCGCTCTCGATTCGTCGATCTGGTCGAACGTGAGATCGCAAACCACGAGGCCGGCCGTCCGGCGCGGATCGTCTGCAAGATGAACCAGCTCGAGGACAAGGAGATGTGCGCGCTTTTGGTGCGGGCTTCGCAGGCCGGTGTCCCGATCCAGCTGGTCGTGCGCGGGCTGTGCTGCCTCGCCCCCGGTGTTCCCGGGTTGACGGAGAACATCAGCATCCGCTCGGTCGTCGGGCGCTTCCTTGAGCACTCCCGCATCTTTCACTTCGCCGACGGCTCCGATGATCCGCTCGAGGGAACGTTCCTGATCGGGTCGGCGGACTGGATGCACCGCAACCTCTCCGAGCGGGTCGAGGCCGCCGTCCCGGTGGTCGACCGCCGCCTGCGCGCCCGGCTATGGGAGATCCTCGAGATCTGCTTGGCCGACCGGCGCACCGCCTGGGAGATGCAATCTCACGGCGGATATCTGCGCCTGCAGCCCGGTCCCGAGGACGGCGTCGGCCACGACGGCACGCACACAGCCCTGATGCGGCTGACGCTCGCCCGGCACCACATCGAGTGACACCGATCGGAGCCTCCACTGAGGCCGCTGGCTACGATGGCCTGAGATGACCGCCGTTATTCTGGCCGAGTCGCTGACCAAGCGATTTGGCTCCATCACAGCCGTCGATGATCTCTCCTTCGAGCTCGAGCCGGGCACGGTGACCGGCTTTTTGGGACCGAACGGCGCCGGAAAGACGACGACGCTTCGGATGCTGTTGGGCTTGGCCATGCCGTCGAGCGGCCGAGCGATGGTGTTCGGCACGAGCTACGCCAAGCTCGATCATCCGCTGCGTCGTGTCGGCGCCGTGCTCGAGGCGACCGACTTTCACCCCGGCCGTTCGGGCCGGAACCACCTGCGCATGCTGGCTCTTGCAGGGGGCGTTTCGGACGCACGGGTGGAGGAGGTGCTGAGTTTGGTGGAGCTCGACTCGGCGGGCGATCGCCGCGTCAAGGGCTACTCGCTGGGCATGCGCCAGCGGCTCGGGCTGGCATCGGCGCTGCTTGGTGATCCCGACCTGTTGATTCTCGACGAGCCGGCGAACGGTCTGGATCCCGAAGGTGTGCGCTGGCTCCGTGATTTCTTGCGGGCGTATGCCGCAGGTGGGCGGACGGTGCTCGTTTCGAGCCATGTGCTGGCCGAGGTCGCCCAGACCGTCGATCACGTCTTGATCGTCGCCAAGGGGCGGCTTGTGATCGAGTCGCCGCTGACCGAGCTGACCAACCGCGTCGGTGGCGCCGTACGCGTGCGCAGCCCTCAATCCGCGAAGCTTCAAGCGGTGCTCGAAGGAGCCGGCGCCACAGTCACGGCCGGCGAGGACGGCGCTCTGGTCGTCAACGGTGTCCCCAGCGAGCGGGTCGGCGAGCTGGCCGCCGCCGACGCCATCGTGCTGCACGAGCTCACGCGCGCGGGCGCCTCGCTGGAGCAGATCTTCCTCGAGCTGACGTCCGGGGATGGATCGTGATCAATCAGATTCGCGCCGAGGTGTTGAAGATCCGCTCGACGCGGACGACGCTGGGGTTCGTTGCGGGAACGGTGGTGCTGGTGGTGGCGATCACGCTGCTCACAGGACTTCTGTCCGACTCGCTGCACACCGTCGAGGATCAGCGCCAGCTGCTCGGGCTCGGAGGCATCGCCGGCCTGTTCTCGGCATTGGCGGGCATTTTGGTGATCACCGGTGAGTATCGGTTCGGCACGATTCGCCCGACGTTCCTCGTCACGCCGAGCTGGACGCGGATTCTGGGAGCCAAGCTGGCGGCCAGCATGGTGGCGGGAGTCGTGTTTGCGGTGATCGGCATGGCACTCTCGATCGGGCTCGGCTATCTGTGCCTCGAGCATGGAGGCTTCCCGATCGAGTTACACGCAGCCGACTGGGCGTACCTGCTGTTCGGTGTGATCGCCGGTACCGCCGTCTGGGGCGGCATCGGCGTGGGGCTGGGCACCCTGATCCGAAACCAGATCGCCGCCGTGATCGTGCTTCTGGCATGGACGTTCGTCATCGAAAACCTGGTGTTCGCGCTGCTTCCCGGCCTGGGGCGCTACGGCCCCAATCAGGCCCAGAACGCGATGATGCACTCGAACGCTGAGCACCTGCTCTCGCCCGCCGCCGGCACCGGCGTGCTGATCCTGTGGATGCTCGTACTCACCGCGCTGGGGGCGGCGTGGACATCGCGTCGCGACGTGGCATGACGCGCGCGCGAGCGATCGGCATCCCGTTCGACGGTACTCCGGGCGAGCTGAATGCAATCACCGATGTGCCCGGTGTCGAGGTGGGCTTCACCACGGTGATCGAGGGAGACGATGTGCGCACCGGCGTGACCGCGATCCTCCCGCGTGGCCGCTCCGATCCGGGCGACCCGTGTGCCGCAGGCTTCCACTCCCTGAACGGCAACGGCGAGATGACCGGTGTCTCTTGGATCGAGGAGTCGGGGACGGTATCGCTTCCCATCACGCTGACCAACACGCATTCGGTCGGCACCGCCCACGAGGCCACGATCCGGTGGGTGGTGGATCACTTCCCCGAGCTCGCCCGCGCCTGGCTGCTCCCGATCGCGGCCGAGACCTGGGACGGCTATCTGAACGACATCAACGGCCTGCACGTGTCGGCCGACCACGTGATCGACGCGATCTCCTCCGCGCGCGGTGGCGCGATCGAGGAGGGCTCGGTGGGCGGCGGCACCGGCATGAACTGCTACGGCTTCAAGGGCGGTACCGGCACCGCCTCGAGAGTGGTCGCGATCGAGTCGAACAGCTACCGCGTGGGGGTGCTGCTGCAATGCAACTTCGGCTCGCGCCACGAGCTGACCATCGCGGGCGTGCCGATGGGCGCTGCACTGGCGGCCGACAATCCGCTCGAGGACGAGGAATGGTTCACCGCAGGCTCAGGCTCGGTGATCGGGATCGTCGCGACCGATGCGCCGCTGCTCCCCGGGCAGTGCAAGGCGCTTGCCCGCAGGGTGCCGCTCGGACTGGCGCGGACGGGAACGACCGGCTCACACTTCTCGGGCGATCTGTTCCTCGCGTTGTCGACCGCCAATCGCGGCGCCTTCGGCACGGGACTTCCGGTGGGCGAATCCGCCGAGCCCGTGGTCAGAAGCCTCGAGTTCGTCGACTGGAAGTGGATGGATGAGATCTACGCGGGGGTCGTTCGGGCGACCGAAGAGGCGGTCGTCAACGCCCTGGTGGTGAACCGGGAGATGGTCGGGCGCGACGGCCACCGGACTCCGGCTCTTCCCCATGATCAGGTGATGAGACTGCTCGAGGCCCGACTCGGCTAGCCGGCTCTGAAGTCCCCGCAGGATTCGCCACGGCCCTGTTGAACTTGGGTTCATGGAAACCGCGCCGTACCCCGCAAGCCTCGAGATCGACTATCCCGATCGGCCGCTCAACCGGCTGACGACGTTCTTCCGCGTGTTCACGGTGATTCCGATCGCGATCGTGCTGGGATCGCTGTCCCACTCCGAGTACGCCGTGAACTCCGGCGGAAACACCAACACGTACGCGGCCGGAGCCGCCGGAATCCTGTTCGTCCCGGTGCTGCTGATGCTGCTCTTCCGTCGCAAGTACCCAGGCTGGTGGTTTGATTGGAACCTCGAACTGACACGGTTCTCCACGCGAGTCGGGGCCTACATTACGCTGCTCGACGACACGTATCCATCCACCGATGAGGAGCAGGCGGTGCATCTCCAGATCGAACGGCCCGACGGCGAACAGCTGTCGCGCTGGCTTCCGCTGGTGAAGTGGCTGCTCGCGATTCCCCACTTCATCATCCTTTGGTTCCTCTACATCGCGGTGTTCTTCGTGGTGGTGTTCGCGTGGTTTGCGATCCTCTTCACCGGCCGCTACCCGCGGGGAGCGTTCGGATTCGTGGTCGGTGTGATGCGCTGGACGCTGCACGTGACGGCCTACGCGTTTCTGCTCACGACGGATCGCTATCCGCCGTTCAGCATGGACTGAGCGTCAGATCGGGGCCGGTGGGTTGCGTCGGCAGCGCGCCCGGTAGACAATCACGCGCGTGAACGCGGACGCCGAAGTGGTTGAGTTTCTGAGGGGCATCGCGCCGTTTGACACGCTCGACGAGGCGGAGCTCCTCACCGTGGCCGCTGCCTGTGAGCGTCAATCCTTCCCGGCCGGCGCGACCATCCTGATGCAGGCATCCGAGCCATCGCAGTTTGCCTGGATCGTGCGACGCGGCGCCGTCGAGCTGACCGATGAGGGCCGTGCGATCGACCTGCTGGGGGTGGGTGAGATGTTCGGCCACCGGTCGATGCTCACCGGCGACCCGGTGAGCCTGGCGGTCACCGCGCATGAGCAGACCGAGTGCTACCGGATGCCCGCGGACGTCGTTCGGCCGGTGCTGGCGCGGGAGGACGCGCTGCGGTACCTGGTGGTGTCGGTGAGCGGCCGGTATGAGATGCGCGCCCGCGAAGGCCTCACCGGCGCCGAGTCGTCCCGGCGGCCGGTCGGCGACATCGCCGCCGGTGAGGTGGTGGTGTGCACGCCGACGACAACCGTCCGCGAGGCCGCCCAGAGGATGGTGGAGGCCGGTTCGTCGTCCGTGTTGGTTGACCTGGGCGATGACCTTGGGATCGTCACCGATCACGACCTGCGAACGCGCGTGATTGCAGCCGGCGCCGGCCCGCAGACGCCAGTGGCGGAGGTGATGACCGCGCCGGCCCGCACGGTGACCGCCGAGACCGCGAGCGCGGAGGTGCTGATCGAGATGCTCGACAGCGGCCTCAATCATTTTCCGGTGCTCGATGCCCGCCGCAACGTGATCGGCGTGGTCACCAACACCGACCTGGTCAGCGCGGCCGCACGCACTCCGTTTGCGGTGCGGGCGGCGATTACGCGCGCCGTTGACGGGCAGGCTCTGTGCGACGCCATGGCCCAGCTTCCCCAAGCGGTGATCGCGTTGTCCGAGGCGCGCGTCCCAGCGCACACGATCTCCGCGGTGATCTCGGCGGCTCACGACGCTCTGACCCGGAGATGGATCGAGTTTGCCCACGCCGAGCTGGGACCACCGCCGGCTCCGTACACGTGGTTTACGCTGGGCAGTTTCGCCCGCCGTGAGGCGTTCCCCGACTCGGATCAGGACAACGCCATCGCGTGGGAGGCGCCGGTCGAAGACACCGAGATCCGGGCATGGATGTCCAAACTCGCGGAGCGTGTCGTGAGCGGACTGGACACCGCCGGGATCCCGGCGTGCAAGGGCGGAGCGATCGCCACCAAAGGGCTCTTCGCCCGGCCGGTGTCCGACTGGGAGCGGATCGCCGGCTCATGGCTGGACGACCCCGACCAGGAGAAGGCGCTGATCCTGGTGAGCCTGGTGGGAGACGGCCGGGCCGTCTGGGGCGGTGACGTCGCCGGGGCCCGCCTGCGCGCGTCATTCGCCAAGGCCAAGGATCGGCCGCGACTGCTCCACCTGCTCGAGGTGTTTGCGCTTTCCCACAAGCCCCCAACCGGGTTTCGCAAGGACTTCGTGGTCGAGCACGACGGCGATCACCGCGGTACGCTGAACATCAAGAAGGGCGGCCTGCTTCCCATCGTCGGCATCGCCCGCTCCGCGGCCCTCGCGGCAGGCGTCACGGGTGCGTCCACTCCTGCCCGCCTGGCCGCCGCCGGCGCCGTCGGCACCATCCACCAGGACGACGTTGCGGTACTCCGCGATGCCTTCGACCTGATGACCGACCTGCGCATGCAGCACCAGATCCGGCAGCTGCGCGCGGGCGTGCGCCCGGACAACTACCTGGATCCCGCCGACCTCAACCCGCTCGTGCGGACGTACCTCAAGGAGGCGTTCCAAGCGGTCGCGCGCGTGCAGAAGAACCTCTCGACCAGCATGAAGCTGGGAACACGCGCGGCCTGAGACCCGGGCAGCCTTCCGAACGTCCGGGGTGGTGGCACTCCCCAAACCGCCATGGCTGCACGGTTTCAGCCACGCCGTCGGGGGCGATATCACTCATGCATGACTCACCGATTCACACGTCAGCGCATGGCCGTCCTCGTGCTCGGTGTGATGCTCGGGACGAGTGCGTCCACGGCCTCGGCCATCGTGATCCATCCAACGATGGTGCACGTGCACGCATCCGCGTACGCGCCGCGCGCGGCGGAGCCCGGAGACTACGCCGCGGTCGTCTGGGGCTTCGGCGGGCTCCCGCCGGCCACGAAGCGATCCGTCACCGATGCCACCGGCCTGAACCTGTTCGACTCCGGTTTGCGTGACGTCGACTCGCAGCCGTTCCCGTTTCGCTTCTTCGGCGCCGGCACGTACGTGTACGACTCATCGAATCGCACCGCGATGACGGGTACCATCGTCGACCCGATGGCCGCGTGGTGGGCGGGCCGGACCCCCAACCCGACATTCAACATCCGATTCAAGGGGCCGCTCTCGCCCCGCGTTCGGCTTGCGTTTGGTGAGGACGTTCAGATCAAGCGGCCCGGCGCCGCGAGCTTCCACTGGTGGCGCTACGGCGTCAGGTCCGGCGGGGCGACCTTCACCACCAAGACGCGCGGCGTCTACCTGTTTCGGGCGCGCCTTCGCCGGATACGCACCGACAAGACGTCTCACTTCTCGCCGCCGATCAGCGTCACGGTGAGATGACGCCCCGCGCCCGGCCCGCCGCGCGGCGGGCCGGGGGAGAGCTGCTATGCGGCCACCGGCTGCGCGCGGTGGGCCGCCATGGGGACGGGGGAGCCGATCACCAGCACCTCGGGGCCACCCGGCTCGATCGGTCGCTCGAACGTGGAGACGACCGTCGACGCCGAGAACGTCCCCAGCACGCGGAGCACGTCGTCACCGATGTTGCGCAGGCCGTGCGGTGCCATCGGCGGCACCAGGGCGACCTGGTTGGCCGTGATCTGCCCCACCTCGTCGCCGACGCGCGCCTCGGCCGTGCCCTGCAGCACGATCAGCAGCTCCTCGGCGCTGTCGGTGTGTACGCCCAGCACCTCGCCGGGGTCGAGTTCGAACAGCACGGTCGCAGTGCTCGCCGTACCGGTGGCGCTGTGCAGCGGGAAGCCCACGCGGAACCCCGGAATCGTCAGGGTGTACTCGAAGCTGTCCAGATCGAAGGTGTGCATGGCGGTATCTCCTTTCGATACACAGTGGTGTGCAACAGATTCTAAGCACGGCGTTGGCGGGTGTCAATATTCGAGGTACAATGATGTGCAATGAAGCGAAAGTACGAGCTCAAGGAGCGCGCACGCCGCCAGGCCGAGACGCGGCAGCGGATCGTCGAGGCGGCGGTTGAGCTGCACACATCGGTGGGGCCGGCGCAGACGACCATCTCGGCGATCGCGTCTCGGGCCGGTGTCGAGCGCCACACCTTCTACGCCCACTTCCCAGACGACCGCTCGCTGTTTCAGGCTTGCTCGACCCACTGGCGCAGCCGGCACCCCCGCCCGGACGTGCAGCGGTGGCTGGACGTGGACGCTCCCGAAGAGCGGCTTCGCGGCGTGCTCACAGACCTGTACGCGTGGTACGAGGACGCCGGGCCGGACTTGGAGGTGCTCCTGCGCGACGCGAAGCTGGTTCCGGCGGCCGGCGAGCAGCTCGCCGCCACCACCGAGGGGGTCAGCCGGCTGGCCGACCAGCTGGCGCGGGGATGGCCGCGGCGGAAAGCCGTTCGCGCGGCCGTCGGCCACGCACTCGAGTTCGAGACGTGGCGCTCGCTGGTGGTTCGCCAGGGCCTTTCACGCAGGCAGGCGGTCGAGGCGATGGTGCAGTTTGTCGAGGTCAGCGCCGCAGCACGGAGGCTGCGAACCTCACCAGAGCACGGCTGAGTGCCCGTCCCGGGGACGCCGATGTGGCCACTGGATCGTCCATATGGACAATTTTCCATCCATACACTTGGGTGGGTAGAGGCGGCTACCGGCGCGCAGGCTCGAAGCGAGTGTCCGGCCGCCGCACGTCCATGTCGACAAGTCCTGCCTGGTATGCGAGCACGACCGCTTGGACGCGGTCTCGGAGGTCGAGCTTTTGGAGTATGTGCGTGATGTGTGTCTTGACGGTCGTGTCGCTGATGTGGAGCTCGCGTCCGATCTCGAGGTTCGAGAGGCCGCGGGCGATCAGGCGGAAGACATCGAGCTCGCGCTCGGTCAGATCGTCGAGCCCCTCGGGACGTTCGGGATGTGGAATGCGGGTGAACTGGTCGATCACGCGTTTGGTGATGGCGGGGGAGAGCAGTGCCTCTCCGCCGGCGATGGTTCGGACGGCCGCGAGCAGTTGCTCGGGTGGGTCGTCCTTGAGCACGAACCCGCTGGCGCCGGCGCGGAGCGCCTCGTAGACGTATTCGTCGAGGTCGAAGGTCGTCAGGATCAGGATCCGCGCGACGTCATCGGCGGCGATGATCCGCCGCGTCGCCTGCAGCCCGTCGAGCTCCGGCATGCGGATGTCCATCAGCACGACCTTGGGATTGAAGCGGGCGGCCTTTTCGACGGCTTCCAGCCCGTTGCTCGCCTCGGCGACGACTTTGATGTCATGCTCACGGGAGAGCAGCATGCGGAAGCCGGCGCGCACCATCGACTGGTCGTCGGCTACGAGGACGGTGATCGTCATCGGCGGTTGCCGTTCAGCGGCAGGCGGGTGTTGAGGATGAAGCCGCTCCCGTTCGCACTCCCGGCGCTCATCTCCCCGCCGTAGATCTTGACCCGTTCGCGAATACCGACGAGCCCATGGCCGGGGCCGGCCGTGGTCGACCCACCGTGACCGTCGTCGCGCACCTCGATCTGCAGCTCGTCCGGCCGGTAGCTGACGGTCACCTCAGCGCTGCTGGCGCCCGCGTGCTTGCGTGCGTTGGTCAGGCCCTCCTGGACGATCCGGTACGCGGACAGGTCGATCCCGCGTGGAAGCGCGACGGGATCGCCGTGGACATGCAGCTCCACAGGCAGGCCGGCGCGTCCGGTCTCCGCCAGCAGCGCGTCGAGGTCGTCGAGACCAGGCTGTGGCGTGAACTCGGCCTCGTCGCCGTCGCGGCGCATGGCGCCCAGCAGCCGGCGCATCTCCGTCAGCGCGGTGCGGCCGGCCAGCTCGACGCTGGTGAGCGCGTCTCGGTCCTCGGCGAGATCGTCGGGGAGCCTGTGTCTGACAGCGCCGACCTGGAGCACCATCACACTCACCGCGTGGGCGACGATGTCGTGCAGTTCGCGCGCTATCCGCACGCGCTCCTCCGCCACCGCGATGCGCGCCGCCGTGTCCAGCTCCCGCTCGGCCTGTCGAGCCCGTACCTCCGCCGCCTCGGCCTGCTCGGCGCGCTCGCGCAGAGCGAAGCCCGCAACCCAGGCGATCGTGAACTCGAGCGGGATGAAGATGAGTTCTGCGGTCGAGTGGTCGGGGATCTTGTAGACGACGGTCGCCGAGCCGCAGACGACCAGGGCCAGGCCGATCGCCGCCTGCATCGGGTCGCGCAGGTTTCCGAGCAGGAACGCCGCCACCAGGCCGACCACGAAGATGCTGATCGCAAACGGAATCAGCCGCCAATCCACAAACGCGATCGCCACAGCCAGCACCCAGTGCGCCCCGGGCGCCAATGGAAAGAACCGGCGCCCCACGATCGGGAGCACCAGGAGCGCGATCGCCGGAAGCACGAACCACAGCGTCGTGTGCGGTGCCGCCGGCGAGTTTCGCCCGACCAGCACCTCGAGCATCGCCGCGATCAGGAGCAGCACGATCAGCAGGTCGAACACGGAGTTGCGCGAGAGGGATTGGATCCGGCCCACGCTCCAACGGTACTCCAGAGCCCATATGCGCCGCCTCCTACCTGAGTAGGAGACGACCTCGTCAGCGGGTACGAGCCATGTTCCGACCTCGCTCCGACGCCGTCTGCCCGACGCGCTCGTAGTGTCGCTGGTGTTGTCGACGAAGGAGAAGCGAGCATGTCACGTGGAAGCCACAACTCCAACCTCGCGGCCCGCATGGGTCGCTGGAGCGCCACCCACTGGAAGACGGCGACGTTCGGCTGGCTCGCCTTCGTGGTGGTGGCATTTGCGCTCGGTGGATTGGTCGGGACAAAGGACGCGGATCCGAACAAGTCCGGGCCGGGCCAGTCCGGCCGCATGGACAGGATCCTCGATGCGGGCTTCAAGCAGCCGGCGGGTGAGAGCGTCCTGATCCAGAGCCAATCGCTTCGCGTGAGCGATCCGGTTTTCAGAGCCGCTGTCGCTGATGTGGTCGCCCGCGTCTCGAAGACCGCGGACGTCGAGAACGTCCGCTCGCCGTTTGCCGCCCCCAACACCGCCCAGGTTGCCAAGAACGGACATGCGGCGCTGGTCGAGTTCGACATCCGCGGCGACAAGGAGAAGGCGGTCGACAAGATCGCACCGGTGCTCGCGACCGTCGCCTCTGCGCAGCATGCTCACCCCGGCCTCTTCATCGGCGAGTTCGGGGATGCGAGCGGGGTCAAGGCGGTCGAGACGGCGTACGGCGACGACCTGTCCAAGGCCGGTGCCCTGTCGCTACCGATCACGCTTGCCATCCTGGTGGTCACGTTCGGGGCGCTGGTGGCGGCGGGCATCCCGCTGCTGCTCGCGCTGACGGCGGTGTTCGCGACGTTCGGGCTGCTGGCGGTGCCGAGCCACCTGCTGCCGATGGCGCAGCAGGCCTACGCGATGGTGCTCCTGATCGGCCTCGCCGTCGGCGTCGACTACTCGATGTTCTACCTGAAGCGTGAGCGCCAGGAGCGTGCGGCCGGGCGCAGCTCAGAGGCTGCACTCGCAGCGGCGGCCGCCACATCCGGTCGCTCGGTGCTCGTCTCCGGGCTAACCGTGATTGTTGCGATGGCCGGCATGTTCCTGACGGGCGATGCGACGTTCGCCTCGCTCGGGCTGGCGACGATCCTCGTGGTCGCGGTTGCCGTGGTCGGTTCGCTGACCGTTCTGCCGGCCCTGCTCTCGAAGCTCGGCGACAACGTCGATCGCCTGCGCGTGCCGTTCATCAGCAGGCTCGGCCGCAAAGACGGCGAAGGGCGCCTCTGGGGTGCAATCGTCGACCGTGTGCTGCGCAGGCCCGCGCTGTCGGCGCTGGTTGCCGGCGGGGTGATGGTGGCGCTTGCGGTACCCGCGCTTCAGCTCCACATCGCCACGCCGGGGCCGGACACGTTCCCCAAGTCGCTCACCGTCGTCAAGACGTACAACCGGATGCAGCAGGCATTCCCGGGAACCGCGCTGCCGGCCAACGTGGTCGTGCAGGCGCCGAACGTGAAGGCGCCGGCGGTGCGGGCTGCGATCGGCCGACTCGAGCAGCGGGCGCTGGCGAGCGGCCGGATGTATGAGCCGATCACCGTCGCGGTCAACAAGGACGCCACCGTCGCGAACATCACCGTCCCGATCAAGGGCAAGGGAACCGACGCCGCCTCCAACGCGTCGCTGGCCGCGTTGCGAGACGTGATCGTCCCCGAAACGGTTGGCGCACTGCCCAACGCCGAGGCGGGGGTCACCGGGCTGACGGCGCAGTGGAAGGACCAAGCCGACGAGCTCAAGTCGACGACCCCGCCGGTGGTTGCGTTTGTGCTCGTGTTCGCGTTTGTGCTGATGCTGGTCGCGTTCCGCTCGCTCGTGATCGCGGCCAAGGCGATCCTGCTCAACCTGCTCTCGGTCGCCGCTGCCTACGGAGTGCTCGTGCTCGTCTTCCAGCACGGCTTCGGCAAGGGCCTGCTCGGCTTCAGCTCGACCGCGGGGATCGACCCGGTGGTGCCGCTGTTGCTGTTCGTGATCCTGTTCGGGCTGTCCATGGACTACCACGTGTTCATCATCAGCCGGATTCGGGAGACCCACGACCGCGGCGCCACCACCGAGGAGGCGATCCGACATGGGATCAAGTCCACCGCCGGGGTGGTCACGAGCGCAGCGATCGTCATGGTCAGCGTGTTCGCGATCTTCGCAACGCTCTCGATGCTGTTCTTCAAGCAGTTCGGGGTGGGGCTCGCAACCGCAGTTCTGCTCGATGCGACCATCATCCGCGGGGTGCTGCTACCCGCCACGATGATCATGCTCGGCGACTGGAACTGGTACCTGCCGCGCTGGCTCGACTGGCTCCCCCGCGTCCAGCCCGAGGAGTCGCCGATCGCCCCGGAGGAGACCCGGACTCCCGTGTCGGCATAGCTCCTCAGGTGTCGTCGCGGATGATCCAAAAGAGTGCCGACGGGCGGGGGGCGAGGTTGCGCCATGCCTTGATCTTCGCGCGGTCGGCGAGCAGGGCTTCTCCCTGACGAAGGACGGGGCGGCCGTCGCTGAGGTGGATCTGGACAAGGCCGGTGACCACCGCCACCAGTTCGGTGCCTTTGTGGTCGATCGTGGGGCTGGCGGTGGCACCCGGCGCCAGTCGGATCAGGTAGGCGCGAAGCCCCGTCTGTGGGTCATCGAGCAGGGGAATCGGGGTGCCGGTTGGGGCTGTGGCGGGGTCATCCCTGCGGCCCAGCCGGTACCCGGGTGCGATCTGTCCGCGGAGCAGCTCGTCGATGGTGATGTTGAGGTTTGCGGTGAGCGTGAGGAGCGTCTCCAGGGAGAGGCCGCGCTGGCCGCGTTCGGCTTGGGAGATGGCGCTGGGAGACACATCGGCGAGGTTTGCCAGCTGGGCTTGGCTGAGCTGGCGCTGCACGCGGATGGCTCGCAGCGCAGAGCCGAGTCGCGCCGCCGCGGGTGCCTCGGTGAGCGTGGGGGTGCCGTTTTCGAGCTGGTAGTGGTAGACGCTCCCCTGCACGCCCACGGGGCGGCCCTCGGCCTTGGCAATCCGCAGGCGCCCGTCACGCAGCACGAGCACGCATTGGGTGACGTCTTCCACTCCGCGGCGCAGCGTTTGGAACTGTTCGTGGTGGGACAGCGACCAGTAGGCGATCGCGCCGACCTGAAGCAGGAACGGGCAGCACCGGGTGAAGAAGCGCTGTGCCATGTCCGCGCCCCAGCGTGTCGCCATGTCGTCCAGCGGGTCGAACATGAACAGCATCCGGCCGTGCTCGCCGCCCGCTCGGCGGATGGCGTTCAGCAGTGCACCGGGTTGTGCCAGCTCGGTGTCGGGGCGAGCGTCGATCACCGCCAGATCGGGGAAGGCTTCGTGGATCTCCTCGGGGGTCCGCGTCAGCGTGATGTATGCGGCTTGGTCATAGCCCGATGCCAGGCGGGCGATGGCGGCGTAGAACGGCGCGACCGTTTCGGCGCGGTCCGGCTCCCACACCATGTTGTCTCCCCAGTAGAGACCGTGAAGCGCGCGGTCGAGATCTCCGACACCGGTGCTGGGCGTCGGCGACGCGGTGGGCGGGACATCGTTCACCGACGGTTACTGTGAAGCATTGCTTCACACAGTGTGAATATCTGAGACATTCACTCTAGTTTAACGCTCACAACCATAAAAGGAGAAGAGCACATGGATACCTTGATTTTGGCGCTGGACGGAGAGTCAGAGCGCGCCCTCCCCGCAGCCACTGAGCTGGCAAAGCAGTCGATGGCTCGGATCGTGATCGTGCACGTCAACCAGCTGATGGCTGCTGCTCGCGGCGGTCGCGTCCCAGCCCACGCAGACGAGTCGGAGCGGCAGTCGCGGCTCCGCGAAATCGTCGCCGAGCTCCAGGCCGAGGGGTACGACACGGAACTCGAGATCCACACGACGGCGCTGGGCCACCCCGCCGGCATCATCAGCGATGCCGCCGTCCGCCACAACGCCGACGCGATCGTGCTCGCCACCCGGGGCCACATTCCCGCCCTCGGACTGCTCGCCTCCAGCGTCACCCAGAGACTGCTTCACCAGGCCCCCTGCCCGGTGCTCGCCGTCACCCCGCACAGCACACCCAAGACCCACACACCGAGCCGAGCAGCAGCAGCTGCCGCATGAGCAGCGGACGGGTGGCCGAAACTCGCACCTCAGCGGTTCCGGCCATCCGTCGTCTTGGGCCCCGTCCGGCGTGGACGGGCCGCTCTTAGCGTCCTCGAAGGAAGTTGTGATCTTGTCCAAAGGTCGGGCCGTAACGATTCCGACGGCATCCGTAACCCACCAGAGGACAACCAGTGGAGCTTGACAACATCCCTTCGCAGCCGGGCCGCGAGCCATCCCGGCGCTTGAACTCTCGCGTCGTCCTGGCGGCGCTGGTCGCCGTCTTGGCGGCGGCAGTCGCCGCTGCCGGCCTTGCTTTCGCCAACAACCGATCGGCAACGGTCGGCTCGGGAGTCGTTGTCATCGAAACCAATCTCGCCTACCAGGGAGCGCAGGCGGCCGGCACCGGCATGGTGCTGACGTCGTCCGGCGAGGTGCTGACGAACAACCATGTTATTCGCGGCGCGACCACCGTCAAGATCGTGCTGCCGGGCACCGGGCGCAGCTACAACGCCGAGGTTGTCGGCTACGACGCGTCGCATGATGTGGCCGTCCTGCAGGCCGGCGGGGCTGCGGATCTGAAGACGATCTCCCTGGGAGACTCCTCGTCCGTCGGTACCGGCGAGTCGGTGCAGGCGGTTGGAAACGCCGGTGGCACCGGTCGGTTCACCTCCGCCTCGGGCACCGTTACCGCGCTCAACCGCTCGATCACCGTGAGCGATGACCAGGGCGGGAGCGAGAGCCTGAGCGGGCTGATCCAGACCAACGCAGCCGTGCGACCGGGAGATTCGGGCGGGCCGTTGTTCAACAGCTCAGGGCAGGCAATCGGCATGGACACCGCCGCGTCCTCCGGGAACGACATCGCCCAGACCGGAAACGAGGGGTATGCAATACCGATCGAGGAGGCGCTCTCGATCGTCAAGCAGATCGAGGACGGCAACGGCTCGGGGACTGTCCACGTCGGTGAGACAGCGTTTCTGGGCGTCGAGGTCACAGCCAACGACTACGGCGGCTCCGGTGCCACCGTGTCGTCGGTCCTGTCCCGAGGTTCGGCTGCTGCCGCAGGCCTTGCTCCCGGCGACGTGATCACCGCGTTCGGCGGACGCTCGATCTCATCACCGGCAGAACTCGGTGCGGTCGTTGCGAGCCACAAGCCCGGTGAGTCCGTTTCCGTCAGCTACTTCGATCAGAACGGCATGGCCGGGACCATGAACGTCACTCTGGCAAGCGGGCCGCCGCTGTAGCGGTCGGCTCTCTCCGCCTGCGGGCTTTCCACTGTCTCAATCCGTAGCGACCCGGACGCGCGGTCTCCCGTCACCGGGCAACCTGTAGCCATGTACTGGAACCACATGACCACATGGGGGTGGGTGATGATGATCGTGTGGTCGCTGGTCTGGGTCGGGCTGCTCGCCACACTCGCGTGGGTTGCGGTCAAGTGGGTGCGCGCCGGGTCACTGAACTCCGTCGGGCCGCCGCAGGCCAAGACCGCTCACGATCTCCTCGACGAGCGGCTGGCCAGGGGAGAGATCGACGTGGAGGAATACCAGCGGACGCGAGCCGCTCTCGAACGTCACGCCAAGGTCGGGGGATAGCAGCGGGCAACGTTAACGAGTGCTCACACGGGGTCGCGAGAGTGCTGCCATGAACCCTCGAGCTCGGCGGTGGTGGATGTGGCTTGCGCTGGTCGTGATCGTCGCCGTGGGCGCCGCCGCCGGCATGCGCCTGGTTCGCCACCGGGCGGTTGCCGAGGTCGCGACCACCCGGCCGGTCGCTCAGGCCGGGAAGTCTCTCGGGGGCACTCCGGGGCACAAGCTCGTGCTCCGCGTACGGCGACTGTCGGCACTCCGGGCTCCGGTTCAGGATGCCGCGGTGGCCGTGTTGGGGAACCGCGCGTACGCGTTTGGAGGCCTGGATGCCTCGGGCGCGTCGACAACGACTGTCTCGATGATCACCGGATCCCACACCCGGATCGCGGGCCACCTCCCGGTCGCAATTCACGATGCCGCGGCGGCGGCGGTCGGCGGTCGGCTGTACGTGCTCGGGGGTGGGCAGCTGTCGAGCTACTCGGGGATCGCGACCTTCAACCCCGCCACCCGGCGGGTGCGGTTGGTGGGGGCGTTGCCGACCCCGCTATCCGACCTTGCAACGGCGGTCATCGGCCGCACCACCTACGTGGTCGGCGGGTATTCAGGGGCGTCGTGGTCGCACCGGATCCTGGCCGTGACGGGCGGCCGCGCCCGCACCGTTGGAACGCTCCCGAAGGGATTGCGGTACGCCGCGGTGGCGTCGTCCGGCGGCTCGGTGATCATCGCCGGTGGTCGCACCGCGTCGGGTCCGAGTCGGGCGATATTCCGCTTCTCGCCTGCGACAGGAGACGTGAGTCGAGTGGGCTCGCTGCCGCGCCCGCTGATGCACATGGGCGCCGGAGTGTTGGGTGGGGTGGTCTACGTCGTAGGTGGAATCACCAGCGCGGGAGCGCCGGTGCGGACGGTCACCGCGATTCACCCCGACGGATCGGTCACCCCGGCGGCCCGGCTTCCGGCGCCGCTCTCGGACGCGGGAGTGGTCACCCTTCCCGGGCGGATCGTGGTGATCGGCGGCTCCACCGGCAGCGGGCCGACCAGGCAGGTGCTCCAGATCGCGATGGAGCCCGTCTCACCTCACACTCCTGCAATCCATCCACACCACGCGGCGGCGCCCCCACCGATGTTCAAGGGTGCGCTTCCGGGCGATCTTCTGATCGCGGACCGTGGCAACAACCGGATGCTGATCGTCAATCCCCGCCACAAGGTGCTCTGGCGGTTTCCGAACCGTCCCGGGCAGGCCCACCTGTTCTTCGACGATGACACGTTCTTCGCGCCCGGCGGCCGCCGGATCATCTCCAACCAGGAGGACAACCACAAGATCGTCGAGATCACCTACCCGCGGGGTCGGCTGGTGTGGAGCTACGGCCATGCCGGAGTGCCGGGTTCGACGCCCGGCTATCTGCACACACCGGATGACGCGTATGCGCTTCGAAACGGGTTGGTGATTGTCGCCGACGCCTCGAATTGCCGGGTGCTCGAGCTGCGCGGACACAGGATCGTGCGCTCGATCGGCCAAGCCGGCCACTGCGTGCACGACCCGCCGCGCTCTTTGGGGCCGGTCAACGGCGACACCCCGATTCCCAACGGTCACATCCTGGTTTCCGAGATCCCCGGCTCATACATCGACGAGTTCACGCTGACCGGCCGGCTGGTCCGCGTGTATCGCGCGCCGGTCACCTACCCGTCGGATCCCCAGCTCACCCTCGGCGGGAACATCCTTTTGGCCGACTACACCAAGCCCGGTGGGGTCGTGATTCTGGATCGCCGCACCGGACGGCTGCTGTGGCAGTACCGGGTCACGCACGGCTGGGGCATGCTGGACCATCCGAGCCTTGCCGCAATGCTCCCCAACGGCATGATCGCCCTCAACGACGACTACAACAATCGTGTGGTGGTGATCGATCCGCACACCAAGCGGATCGTGTGGCAGTACGGGCACTCGCGCGCCGGAACAGCGCCGGGATATCTCAACACCCCGGATGGGTTCGACTTCATCCCCGTCACCGCGGCCGGGCTGCCGGATCCGGCAGCCATTCGCCACGGCCGTTAGCGCGGCTGCGGCGCGGGCGCCAGTGCGGCCCCGCCTGATTAACAGTCGTTCACCCACCGGTCGTACCGTCTGTTGTGAGCAACAACGAAGGGGGACGATCATCATGAGCGCAGTTGGGGCCGGCATTCTGATCGGTGCGATTGTCGGTATCGCGCTCGGAGTGACGCTCGGCCCGGTGTGGATGCTGTTCGGGTTGGGGTTCGGGGTCGCGCTCGGGGCGGTCATCGGCGAGGCGATCGACAGCCATGGTGGGCACCGTCGGTCACACCCGTTTCACTGACCTCCCGGGCACCTTGCCCGGCGTCGTCCGACCTGCTCGAGTAGCGGAGTGACCCGTGTCGACCGACGTCGGCGCCCTCGGCGGCGGCGTGTTCGTCTGGTGGTGCTGGCGGCGATCCTCTTGCTGCTGGCTCCGGCGGTCTACTCCTACGCGACCACCATGATGCAGCCGTCGAGTCTGCCGCTTTGGCCTCGCAGCGTGGAGTGGTTGAGGGCGCACCACGGCAACTGGCTGGTCGACGAGGTTGAGCACTATTACTACAGCTGGAAGGCGCCGGACAAGGGCGGCCCGCAGCTGACGAGCCTGCCGGCCGTCGGACTCGGCGGCGCTCCGGCGGTACAGGCGACGGTGCCACACCGATCGGTGGCGGCGCCGCCCGTGATCACGCCGGTATTTGCCCACCGGCTGCCCGGCGAGGGAGTGTGGAGGGGCACCGGCCCTGTGGTGCGGGGACGCCCGCCGGTGATGGTGACGACGTTTCGGACAGAGGTCGACTACCCGAGGATCGTGGCCTACGTGGCGTGGTTTGACCACACACGCACGTCTGTCGCCTGGTACCCGGGGCGGTACGAGCCGCCGAGTGCGCCGGTGCGCGGGCCGATGTCGGTGCCCTACGCCCAGCGGTGGCGTCTGTTTGCGACGTTCAACGGCGGCTTCATCTACACCGACGGCAGCAATGGATCGTCGATCAACGGCAGGTTGTATGAGCCGCTCAAGGCGGGCCTTGCCACTCTCATTGCCTACCGGGACGGCCGGGTTAATGTGAAGGCCTGGCACGGCGGTGCGGTCGCGGGCCCGCAGGTCGCGTTCGCGCGCCAGAGCCTCCCCCTGATCATCAACCACGGACACCTTAACCCTGCCCTGAATGACAGCTCGCAGTGGGGCTTCACGCTCGGCAACGCGGTGCGGGTGTGGCGGACCGGCGCGGGGATCGACCGGCACGGCAACCTGATCTATGCCGCGGCGGATTATCAGACAGTGACCACGCTCGCAAAGATCCTGCAACGGGCCGGCGCGGTGCGCGCGATGCAGCTCGACATCAACCCCGAGTGGCCGACCCTGATCACCTACACCCACCACCACGGCCTGCATCCGGTCAGAGTCGTGCCCAACTACCAGCAGCCCCCAACCCGGTACCTGGTACCAGACGACCGAGACTTCTTCGCGGTGTACCGGCGCCTGCCCGGCCCCGTCACCGTGCCGTTCAACTAGCGGCGGGCACGGGGTGCGCCTATCCACCACCGATTGGTGGCGAGGCGGCAAACGTTCGGGTTATCCCGGCGATCAACTGACGCTTTTGGGCGGCCGAGAGTCGTGCCCCGGAGTGCAGGGGCGTGTAGAACCACGGCGGCATGCTTCCACCTTGGATGGCTTCGGCGATGTCCTGGGCGCTTACGTCCTGCGGCTGGTCCCAGTTGGAAACATTGAAGGCCGCGCGGCCACCGTCGACGTCTCGCTGGGTCAGCCACGAGACCGGCGCGATATTCGTGTACCACGGCCATGAGGTCAGGTTCGAGTGGCAGTCACCGCACGAAACCATGAAGAGCGCCCGCGTCTGGGGCGAGTCCCACGCGGGCTCTTTCGTCGTCGGTGGGTTCGTATGCGCGCGTCCATAGGGGACCGCCTGAATCAAGACCAAGAGCACACCCAGCCCGATCGCGATCCTGACCGCCCAGCGCCGTACTGGAGACCGACTGGCCACCGAGTGTTAGCCCTGGATCGAGATCGCGCTCATGGGGCAAGCGTCGCACAGGCGTTGTGCACGTTCCTCTTCGAGCTGGTCGATCAACAGGTGGGCCGATCCCTGATCGTCGAGTTCGACGGCGTCGGGATCGATCGCGACACATTCACCGGAGCCGATGCATGCGTCGGGGTCGATGATGAGATGCACGAGCATGGTTTCTCCTTCGGGTGGTTAGGCGGCATTTGCGATCAGCTCTCGGGCTTCGAGTAGTCGGGGCGCGGCGTCGAGCAGGAGCACGCAGGCGGGGCGTCCGGTGGCATCGCGTCCGACGTGCAGGCCGCGCTCGTCGGCCCATTCGACCGCACGGTCGGCGAGGCCGACTTGTTGGATCCGCAGGTGCCCGATGTCGCTGAAGAAGTAGGGATCGCGGGTGTACGGCTCGCGTGAGCCCATGATCGAGCCGGCCACATGGCGCCCGCTCCAGACCGCGTGATCCCAATGTGGGATCGCTATCCGGCCCCAGCGGGGATGGGGAAACGAGACGCAGTCCCCGCACGCCCAGAGGTTCTCGTGGCCGAGTACGTGGAGGGTCTCGTCGGCGGCCATGGCGAGCGGTTTCGGAGTTCCGGACGCGAGCTCGGCGGGAAGGCTGGACGCAACTCCGGCGGCGGAGACGACCACGTCGCAATCGAGGTCTCCGTGTGTCGAGGTGCGGACGACCCATCCGTCGCCGTCGGCCTCGGTCGAGTCGATCATGCACGAACCGAGAAAGCGCACTCCGAGGCGCTCCAGAGTTGCCCCGGCCGCATCGGATGCTTGCGGCAGAAACCGGGCCAGCGGCCGATCAACCATGTCCACCAACGTCACCCGGTGGTCGGCGGCCAGGGTCGCCGCCGTCTCCGTCCCGATCAAGCCGGCACCGACCACGACCACGCGTCGCCCCGCCTGTCGGAGTCTCCTCACGAGCGTGCCAAGCCCGACGGCATTCGAGTTCTCATCCGCGGACTCGAGGCCCGGGACCGGAGGCCGGGGATAGCGCAACCCGGTTGCCCACACGATCCGGGGCGCCTCGATTTCGAGCGGCGAATCCCCTGCCCGGGGCTGGACGATCACCGTCTGTGTGCCGAGATCGATGTGAGTCACCGTCCCGTCGATGTGCGTGATGCCCCTGTCATGCAGCCCCTGCTCGTCGGCCAGCAGGGGCAGCTTCCCGGTCAGGAGGGATCGCTTGGTGAGTGGCGGACGGTCGTGGGGGAGTCCTGGCCCGATCATGTTGACGGGCACTCCTTCGCTGGCCAGGCGGGCGGCGCAGGCAAAGCCGGAGACTCCGTTCCCCACAACGATCACGTTGTCACTCATGACCGTAGTGGACACCGTTTTGGGCCCCGCGGCATCGGGGGCTCTGCCGACGATGCGGGGAAATGTTTGCGGCGTTTCCGCAGGTCGAGTCCGTGGCTGCGCTGATGCCGCGCACCCCAAGCGCTACGAGCATTCCGGGAAGGAGCACTGGAGACAGCATGTCCACATCAACGGAACAGTCGAAGGTGGGGTCTACGGGGGGTTACGAAGGTACTCGCGAGCCGACTCGTAATCAGATTCTGATGCTTGCGGCTTTGCTGACCGCGACCGTGCTGACCGGGTTCGTCGCACTTTCCGGACTGTCCAGAGCCCCGGTCGCACCACCGGCACCGGTCACCATTGTCCAGTCCCCTCAACCAGCGCCCGCTCCGGCGCCGCCGGTGCGAGTGGAGCCGGGAGATTGAGGTGAAAACCGTCTGGACAACCGTGGTTTCGGTGTGGGCGGTGGTGGCGGTTGTGGCGGTGTTGGCGTGGACACGACCGCAGCCAACCGCGGCACCGAGCAATGCACCGGTGGTGGTGGTGAAAAGCAAAGCCGGTGGCGCCGTGGTGCAGGCTCAGACCACGCACGCCACAACCCGGACGTCCCCGGTGCCGGCCGGATGATCGTGTCGGCTACCACCACGCTCCCGGTCGCTTGGCTGGTCGCGCGCGCCGCCGGACTGGTCGCGTTCGCCCTGCTGACGGTTGCCGTTACGCTCGGGCTGCTCCTGAGCACTCGCATCCTGGGCAACCGACGGGGGAAGATGCTGATGGAGTGGCACCAGGCGCTGATCTGGACGTGCGTCTCGATGCTCGTGCTGCATGGGGCAGCGCTCCTCTTCGACCCCACACTCAAGTTCGGGCCGCTCTCGGTGCTGGTACCGGGCATGGCACCGTGGCGTCCACTGCCGGTCGCGGCAGGCATCGTCGGGGGCTGGCTGATACTCACGCTGGCGGTCTCGTTTCGCTTCCGTCGGCGGATCGGCCAACGCCGCTGGCGGCTGCTGCATTACGCCTCGTTTGTCGCGTTTTCGGCCGGATTGTGGCACGCGCTCAACACCGGCTCCGATCTCGTGGGGGTGCGGGGGTTGATCTTCGCGCTCGTCGTCCTCACGCCGGTGCTTTGGCTCACGTTCGTGCGCATCCTCACCCCACGTCAGCCGTCTCGGCGCGCCCCTGCCCGGAAGGTCGCCCCGACTCTGGTGTCGGCGATCGATGCGACCACCGACTCGAACCCTCGTGGAGAGCCGGTGTCAGCATGACGGCCGACCGGCTTGAATCGCTGTCGTTTCGAGCGATGGGCACGAACTGCGCTGTGTCTGCGAGCGCGCGCCCGGGCGATGCGGATCACGCCCGCCGGGCGGTTGCCGCCGGCCGGGCCGAGGTGGACGCGTGCGAGTCCGCCCTCTCGCGATTCGATCCGGCCAGCGATCTGTGTCGGCTGAACGCCGCAGACGGCGCGTGGGTCGAGGTCGACGAGCGTCTGCTCGGCGCTCTCTCAGCCTGCCTCGAGGCCCGGAGAGACACCGCCGGAAGGTTTGATCCGACCATCCTCCCGGTGCTTGCGGCCGCGGGGTATGACCGGTCGTTCGAGCAACTCACCGAACGGCCCCCGCAAACAGTCCCAGACTGGTGTGCGGGCGGTGCCATTCAGGTCGATCTGATTGCCGGAAGGGCTCGGCTGGGGGCGGGTGTCTCGATCGACCTGGGCGGGATCGGGAAGGGGTTCTCGGCCATGCGCGCGCTCGCCGCGATGCAGCGAACCTGGTCGCGAATCCCGGGAGCTCTCGTGGACCTCGGCGGCGACATCGCGGTCTCGGGCCGACCGCCGGAAGGTGGGGCGTGGAGAATCTCTGTTGCCGCCCCACAGCCAAACTCAGGTGCGCTCGGCACACTTGCACTCACGTCAGGCGGAGTGGCAACCTCTGGCCCGAGCTGCCGCCGTTTCGGCCCGGGACGAAGGTTGCATCACCTGATCGACGCCGCCACCGGCCTCCCCGCAGAGAGCGGGCTCCTGGCCGTGACCGTGGTCGCCTCGGACGCCACCTCTGCGGAGGCCCACGCGACTGCGCTGGCGGTCACACCGATGGACGAAGTGTCGACGTACCTGCGCGATCGCCCTCAGCTGGGCGCGGTGCTCGTCGGGGAAACCGGACGGCCGATCGTGCTGGGGGAAGCGCAGTTCGCACCGGCGCCAACGCACGTTCGAATGCGTGTGCCGACGTTGACGGTCGGCCCGGTGCAATTGACGTACAGCGGATTGGGGGGGTTGTGAAGCGGGCCGGCGACATCCAGCCCCGTTCACGCGGGAGGCGGTGGGTCACGTGGTGTCTGACCGCGGCAGCGATGGGGGTGATTGCCGCATCCGCCGGGTGCAACGGCAGCAGTACTTCAGGTGGAAAGGAGTCGGCTTCCGGTTTCGTTCAGCGTGTGACGACCGAGTTCTCGCGCGGGCAATCGGGCCGGCTTTGGGACGAGCTCGCACCCGCCGACCAGGCTCTGGTGAGCCGGGCCAGGTACACCAACTGTGAGGGGAACGAAGGGTTTGTCCTCAAGAACATCAAAGTGCTCGACACCTATTCCGAGCCGGTCGAAGTGGATGGCACCGCCGAGCCTTCCGACGCGGTTTCACTGCAGGTCACGTCTGATACCGGAGTGACAACCGCGACTCTCCACGCCGTCTCGGTCAAGGGCAGGTGGCGCTGGATACTGTCCCCCGCCGACCGCGCCGCCTACGCGCACGGCAAGTGCCCGTGAACGACGGGCTCGTACGGAAACTGCGCTCAGCTCGCTGCCGGCGGCATCGTCGATGAGCGTTGAACAAGCTCCGGCGGGGTTCGAATGAAGACGTCGCCGCGGGTCGGGCGACCCTGAACGACGTCGAAGAGGCGCGCCACTGCTCGTCCGGTTACCTCGGCCAGTGGCATTCGCACCACGGTCATCGCCGGCACCAGGTACGCCGCGAACGGCGCGTCATTGATGGCCACGAGCGACACGTCCCGCGGCGCCGTGTAGCCGGCCTCGCGCACCCCGTGGAGCGCTCCTGCCGCGTCGCCGACCGTCCACAGCACGACCGCGGTTGGCCGTGGAGTGAGCGCCAGGAGTTGCCGTATCGCCCGCGCAGGACCGGCCATCGGGTCGGAGCTGGAAACCGCCACGTGGCCCGCCGGCAGGTGCAGGCCGGCATCAATGATCGCCCGCCGGAAGCCGGTCTCGCGGCGGGCGACCGTATCCGCCTCGCCGGGCCCGGTGACGTACGCGATCCGGGTGTGCCCGAGCTCAACCAGGTGACTCACGGCGAGATAGAGCGCCGCCTCGTCGTCGAACGCCACTCCGGGCGCGATCCCGGGGATGCGGCGGTTGACCAGCACCAGCGGCAGGTTCTGGCGAGAAATCGCGGCGATCGCCTCGGTGGTCGGCATCATCGTCCCCATCAAGAGGCCGTCCATGCGCCGTTCGCGCAGCAGATCCTCGTACGCTTCGCGCCGGTCGACGAACTCGTTCGCGTCGGCGATCATCACCGCGCAGCCCGACCTCGCGCCGCGGCGGCGCGCCTCGGCAATGACCTCGAGGTTCTCCGGGTAGCGCAGGTTGACGACCAGCCCGAGCAGTCTGAACCGAGACCGGCGCCCATGCCGCGGTCCGTGCTGGGGCAGGTGCTCGGCTGCGGCCCGGAAGGCGGGCGTGCGGCTCGGCCGGTGCGGGTGGGGCGCACTCATGCGCCGGCCGGCGGTTGGGCGGTCGACCTGCGCACGACGATCTCGGGCGGCGTCTCGACGATCACGTCGTCGACAGCCTCCCCACGGATCCGTTTGATGAGCAGGGCGACGGCTGTCTCGGCGACTTCGCGCATCGGCATCCGCACGACGGTCAGCGGCGGGTCGAGATACGCCGCGAGCGGTGCGTCCTGCATCGCCATCAGCGATACGTCGCCCGGGAGCGCGAAGCCGCCCGCGCGTAGCGCCGCCATCGCGCCGACCGCCTGCGCGATGCTCCCGAGCACGATCGCCGTGGGCGGCGCGGGGCGGCTCATCAGCTCCTGCGCCGCCCCGAAACCGGCGTCCTCGGTCGAGCCGGCGTCGACCAGCTCGCCGCTCGAGATCAGGCCGTGCCGGGCAAGGGAGTGAGAGTACGCCTCGAGCCGCCGCGCCGACGCGTCGCTCTTGGCCGCCCCGGCCACGTAGGAGACTGCGGTATGGCCGAGCCCGGCGAGGTGGTCGACGGCGAGCGCCACTCCGGCGGCGTCGTCTGCCGACACCGAGAGCGCGCCGGTACCCGGCCCCCAGTCGATCAACACGAACGGCATCTGGCGCTCGGTCAGTTCGCCCACCAGGCTCGGGTCCGCATCGCCGTCGGCCATCAGCAGCCCGTCCACCCGTCGTTCGAGCAGCAGCCGGCGGTGCGCCGAGCCGCTTGCACGCAGGTCGTCGGCGTCCGCGAGCAATACCACGTAGCCGTCCTTCGCGGCCTGGCGCTCGGCTCCCTGGATCAGGTCGGCGCTGGCCGCGCCACTCACGTCCGAGAGCACGAGCCCGAGGGTCGTGGTGCCGCGCATGCGCAGTCCGCGCGCGAACGCGTTGGGTGTGTAGCCGAGCTCGCGGGCAGCCTCTCGCACCCGGTCGCGGGTCTCGGCCCGCGCCGAAAGCGTCGGGTCGTCGTTGAGAATCCGCGAGGCGATCGAGGGGTTCACCCCCGCGGCCGCGGCCACGTCGCGCAGACGCACTGGTGCCGCCGCCTTTGGGCCCGCCGGTGTCCCACGGGACTTCTGGCGCGTGGAATTGGGTTCGCTCCTGGGCGTAACGTCGCTCCTGCCGCCAACGACTCGGACAGTCCGAATCGTCCCGTGACCGGACGGCGAAGTCAAATTGGCCCGCCCGGCGGTCGGCTGGTGGATCGGCGCACAACCACAGTTGGCCGGGTCTGGAGTATCTGGCTCTCGACCGCCTTGCCGTCAATCCGGTCAATCAGCGCCTTGACTCCGAGCTCGGCCATCTCGCCGAGCGGCATCCGCACCGTGGTTAGCGGGGGCTGCACGTATGCCGCAAGCGGGGCGTCATGGAAGGCCACCACCGACACGTCCTCAGGGACTCGGATGCCCGCGCCGGCGAGCGCCGCGAGCACGCCGATCGCCGCAGCCACACTCCACACCGCAACGGCGGTGGGACGCTCGGGCCAGCGCCGGAGGAGTTCCTCGCACGCCGCGTATCCGCCGGCCTCGTCGAACGACGATTCCACGATCCGGTCGCGCCACTCCTCCAGCCCGGCGGCACCCAGCGCGCTCACGAATCCCTCGAGCCGGCGTTGGGCGGTGTCGGCGTCGCTCGGACCAGAGACGTAGCCGATATCCGTGTGGCCGAGTTCGATCAGATGCTCCACGCCCATGCGCATGCCAAGGGCGTCGTCGATCGTCACGCTCGGCGCCAGCGACCCCGCGCGGCGATTGACCAGGATCAGCGGCAGGTCGGTGTTCAGAATCTCGCGCAGCAGCGGCTCGGCTGTCGACGCGCTCGCGAGCATCAGCCCGTCGACTCGCCCTTCCAGCAGCAACCGGTGGTACGCCTGGCCCGCCTGCATGAACTCCTCGGCGTCCGCGATCAAGAGCACATAGCCGGCCTCCGACGCGGCCCGCTCGGCGCCGTGGATGATCTCGGAGTTGACGGGGTAGGCGAGGTTGGGGATGACCAGGCCGATGGTGGTCGTGCGCTGCGACTTGAGCCCGCGGGCTGCGGCGTTCGGCCGGTAGTTGAGCTCGGCCGCCGCCGCGAGGATTCGCTCCCTGGTCTCGGGCCGCACCCCGACGGTCGGGTCGTCGTTGAGCACGCGTGAGGCGATCGAGGTGCCGACGCCGGCGCGCTCGGCGACGTCGGCGAGGCGGGCGACACGGCGCTGCGGCCCGCTTCGGGTCGTGCCGTCGGATGTCATCGCGGCCCACCCAGCATCGCCTCGAGTACCAGCTCGAGCTGGCGGGCACCGAGGTCGAGGGAGCCAATCTGAATTGCCTCATGGTGGGTGTGCATGTCTCGACCGCGAGATACTCCCAGACCGATCGCCGGGATGCCCAGGCCAACCGCGGCGTTGGCGTCCGTCGACCCCGACTCGAGTGTCAGCTCGAGTCCGAGCGTGTTCCGGATACAGAGCACCGTGGCCAGCATGGGGTGGTCGCGCGCGATTGTCCCCGCGGGACGTTCGCCGACGATCTCGACTGCGAGCTCGAGTGGCGGGGTCACCGCCAGTCCATCGAGCAGCTCCCGGAACGCCGCCATCTCGTCCGCCTCAGTGCCGCGTTTCTCAACTGTCAGCTCCGCCACCGGGGCGATCGCGTTGATCGAGAGTCCGCCGTGGATCAGGCCGACGTTAACCGGCGCCTCGCGCGAGCCCTGGGCGGCGAGCCGCACCCCGATGGCCATCGCCTCGTGGATCGCGCTCGGCCGGCCGCGATCGCTCCACGCGTGGCCTCCCGGCCCGGTGATTGCGATCCGGGAACGGATGCTTCCGTGAGCGTCGGCGATCACCGCTTCGAGCCCGTGGCCCTCGAGCGCGATCACCGCCTCGGGTCGCAGGTCGGCGCAGGCCTGGCGCGCCCCCTTGAGGTTGCCGAGGCCTTCCTCGCCGACCGTGAACGCAACCGCCCCGGGGCCGGCTCCGCCGGCGCGCAGGAACGCTCCGACCACTGCGAGCACAACCGCTATCGCGGCCGCGTTGTCACCCACGCCGGGGCCGATCAGCCAGCCGTCGTCCTGGCCGACGGTGAGCGCCGTCGCCGCGGGGAACACGGTGTCCACGTGGGCGGTGACCAGCAGCCGGGGCGGCCCCTCGCCCCACGACCAGATCAGGTTTCCGGCGGCATCGCGATGGAGGTCGCCGCTGGTGTCGCGGAGGCGCTCGGCGAGCCACTCGAGCCGCGGTTCCTCGGCGAACGTTGGTGCCGGGATCGCCGCGATCGTTCGTATGTCCGCCATGATCGCCGCGTGGTCGAGGTCAGGCACGGGCCTCCTTCACCGCATCTCCGCGCACAGGCCGCGGGCCGCGCCGGATGCGGTAGCACCGCCGAACCGCCTCCTCCTGCCGCACGCTCGTGCCTCCTTCTGGCCCAGCCGAACACTCGCCCCAAAGGGGCCTTTGCGACCTGCGTCACCCCCGCATGGAGGGCGATTTGACTTTGATCGCTCGGTTGAGCATAATCGCTGAAAAATCGGTTTTCAAGGAGGTTTGTGGCATCTGATCGACACACGGGCAAGGTCGTCCTGGTCACGGGCGGCGGGAGTGGAATCGGGCGCGCGACGGCTCACCGGTTCGCCCGGGAGGGGGCCGCTGCGATCCACGTGGTCGACCACTTCGCCGACCGAGCGGAGCGGGTCGCGGGCGAGTTGCAGGAACTCGGTGTGCGCTCGACCGCCATCACCGCGGAGCTCGCCGAACTCGCGGGCTGCCACCTGGCGGTCGACGCTGTGCTCGAGGCCGAGGGCCGTCTCGATGTGGTCGTCTCGAACGCCGCGGCGTGGACCGAGGAACCGTTCCTCGAGATGAAGGACGAGTCCTGGCTCAAGGTCATCGGGGTCAACCTGACCGCCTACTTCCGCGTCGCCCAGCGTGCCGCCCAGGCGATGGCGAAGGCCGGCGAGGGTGGCGTAATCTTGTTCACCGCATCGATCTCCTCGCTCGGTGCGAGTCCCGAGTTCGCTCACTACTCAGCGGCCAAGGCGGGCGTTGCAAACCTCACCCAAACGATGGCGATCGAACTCGCGCCGCACCGCATCCGCGTCAATGCCGTGAGCCCCGGCCCGGCTGATACGCAGCAGTCGGTCGACCTTGTCGGCGCCGAGCTGATGGACAAGTGGCGCGCCGACGGCTTTCCCGTCGTACCGCTCAACCGGCTGGCCTCGGCCGAAGACATCGCCGCGGCGTTCTCGTATCTCGCCTCCGACGATGCCGGTTACGTTACGGGTGTCAACCTGGTTGTCGACGGCGGACTCACCGCACACGCCTACTCGGTACCGGAGAGCTAACAATGAAGCTCACTGATGATGTATATCTGGTCGGCGGCGGAGACTATAGTTTCAACCTTTCACACCGGCTCGACTGCCATGTGTACGTCGTGGATGGCGGTGACGAGCTGGTGATGATCGACGCCGGCTTCGGACCCGGCACCGAGCGCATCCTCGAGCTGATGGAGGCCGACGGGCTCGACCCGCGCCGGGTCTCGAAGATCGTGATCACCCACTACCACGCTGACCACGCCGGCGGGTGCGCCGCGATGGTCGACGCGACCGGAGCCGAGCTGTGGGCCCCGGCAGAGGCGGCCCAGGCGATTCGCACGGCCGACGCCGACGCCATCGGCCTCACGTGGGCGCAGTCATTTGGCTTCTACCCCGACGACTACGTGTGGCAGGCGTGCGACGTCGCCACCGAGTTCGCCGACGGCGACCGCATCCAGGTGGGCGAGCTCGTGCTCGAGGCGGTGTCGACCCCCGGCCACTGCACCGGCCACTACGTGCTGAGGCTCGCCGGCCGCACACGCAGCTACCTGTTCGCGTCTGACCTCGTGTTCTGGGGCGGGGCGATCATTTTGCAGAACGTACCCGACGCCAACCTGCAGGAGTACGCGGCGTCAATGAATCGTGCGCTCGAGCTGGAGTTCGACGCGCTGTTGCCGGGCCACCACATTATCTCGCTCGAGAACGGCCGCCGGCACGTGGAGGCTGCGGCGCGCGACTTCAACCGCATCGGCCTCCCGCGCGACCTGCTCCGATAGGAAGGGGAAATGATGGCGACATATGCAGAACCGCACGCCGAGACCACGATTGCCTCGGCCGACCTGGACTCGTGGCCGCTCCCGGAGGAGTGGGTGCTCGAAGGCCACCCGTCACCCTCAGGCACGGTGTTGAGTCGTTCGGACGACTCGCGCATCATCCGCGGTGTGTGGGAGTGCACGCCCGGCAAATTCACATGGAGCTTCAGCTACGACGAGACGCTGGTCGTGGTGGACGGCCGTGCCACCGTGGAGCTCGACACCGGTGAGACGGTCGAACTCGCGCCCGGGGTGATGGCCTTTTTCGGCCGAGGTCACGAGGCCACCTGGACGGTGCACGAGACCCTGCGCAAGGGGTTCCACGCCGACTCTCCCGACCCGCTGCCGTTCTAGATGGCGCTCGATATCTCCGCGAGGGCGGAAACGGGATGTTTGACAAACCGGGATACGTATTGGAGAATCGATTTTCCTGTGGCCGGGCAAGCGTACCCGCCAACTCACCCACGACCTGTCCTGCGGCATGACCGAAGGAGGAGGAATGGCTCCGGAAACCGGATCTGAGCACCCAGTCGAGGGCCTCATCGACGACTACCTCGCCAGGAAGGTCAGCCGCCGGGCGTTCTTCCGGCGCGCGGGAGCCCTGGGCCTGTCGGTCAGCGCCGCGGCGTCCATCCTGGCCGCATGCGGCGGGGGACGCAGCGGAGAGTCGAGCGGCACCGCCTCGGTCACCACCGGCGGCGGTTCGACCAACGCCGGACCGGTGCAGAAGGGCGGGCAGCTGATCGAAGGCTACGACCGCGACTTCTCACCGCTCAACCCGGTCCTCACCCCTTGGGATGATCCCGGATTCGTCGCGGTCTACGAGTACCCGCTGGTGCGAGACGCCCATGGTCAGTACAAGGCGTCCCTGTTCCAGTCGTGGGATATCTCGTCTGATCTGTTGACGTGGACGTTCACGCTCCAGCCGGGCCTCAAGTTCCAGAGCGGCGCCGTCGCCAATGCCCAGGCGGTCGCCGACAACTTCAACGTCTTCCGCGACCCGAACAAGGGCCAGAACGCGATCTTCTGGCCGGCTGTCAAGAATGTGACTGCACCCGACCCCACCACGGTCGTGGTCACCATGCACACGCCGTTCACCGCTTTCCCTGAGACGCTCGCGACCGAGAACTCGATGTTGTGCAACCTGAAGCAGGTGCAGCAGCTCGGCGATAACTATGGCGTTACCGGGGCCGACGGCACGGGTCCGTTCACCCTCAAGTCCTATCAGCCGGGTACGGCCGTCGTGGTCGACCGCTGGGCTGATTACCCCGGCAGCGGGATCCCTTACGTGTCCAACAAGGGCCCGGCATACCTCGACTCGGTCAAGTGGGTTCCGATCGTTGAGGTCGGCCGTCGCGCCGACGAGATCGAGACCGGCAGCGTCAATGTGGTCAAGAACCCTGCGCCGCAGGACATCACGCGCCTGCAGGACAATTCCGGCCTGGTCACGACCGAGTTCCCCGCGCTTGCGAACTTCTGGATCTCCCTTGACTGCTCGCTCTCGGACATCGGCTTCGACGACCTGCGCGTGCGTCAGGCGATCTCGCACGCGATTGACCGTAAGTCGCTGGCCGAGTCGCTCTATTTTGGCCACGCTATCGGCACTCCCGGCCCGATCGCGCCCAACGTCCGCTGGTACGACAAGGGTGTCGAGGCGTACAACCAGTTCGACCTCGACAAGTCGGCCTCATTGCTCGACGCCGCCGGCTGGAAGATGGGTTCGGGCGGCGTGCGCGAGAAGAATGGCACCAAGCTTTCGTGGACACACCTCGCGGACAGCGGCCAGCCCACCACGTCGCCGGTGATCGACCAGGCGGTCGTGGCCATGCTGGCCAAGGCGGGGATCGACATGAAGCTCAAGGTCGTCGATGACGCCACCTTCAACTCGCAGGTCTACGCGGGCACCAAGCACCCCGCCTCGTGGAGCTACGAGTGGCTGTGGTCGTCGCCGATCGACCTGCTCGTGTACTTCCACGTCGTGCCGAGCGACGCCTACAACGGGTCGATCCCGCAGGTGAAACAGGCGTGCGCGGCGTGGCAGAGCGCCGGCAGCATCGACGAGATGGCCCAGGCGGCGAGCGCGCTGCAGCTCTCGTGGGCCAAGTACCTGCCGAAAATCCCGATCCTGACGACGTACAACACCTGGGTCGCGCAGGACTCGGTGATTGGGTACAACCCAATCTCATCGATGCTGTATCCGTTCTACAACGATGTCTGGATCAAGTCATAGCTCCGTGCCCGGCTTCGGCCGGGCCGGAAAGGTGTAGTGGCGACCTTTATCGTCCGTCGGGCGGCCTATTCGCTGCTGCTCCTGTTTTTCGCGTCGCTGTTGGTGTTCTACGGGCTCCGCGTGGCGCCCGGTGACATCGTCACCGCCATCGCTTCGCCCACCAATGCGCATCAGATCCGAGTCAACCTGAACGAGCGGCTGGGCCTCGACAAGCCCCTGCCCGTGCAGTACTTCGTGTTCGTCTCCCACCTCTTGCGAGGGGATCCCGGCGTGTCGGTGGTCAACGGCGCGCCGGTGAGCACGATCATCGAGCAGTCGGGTCCCAAGACGCTCGCCCTGGGGCTGTCGGCCGCGATTCTCACCTATGCCCTGGCGATCCCGCTGGGGGTGCTTGCGGCAGCACGCCGCAACCGCCTGTTCGACCACGGCGTGCGCTTGAGCGTGGTGCTCCTGATGGGCATCCCAAACTTCTTCCTGGCGGTGCTCCTGATCCAGTTCTTCGGCGTCCAGCTCGGCTGGCTGCCGGTGGCCGGGCCGGGCGACTGGAAGCACCTCGTCCTGCCGGCGATCGTCCTGTGCGTCGAGTCGGTGGCGCTCAACCTGCGGTTGATGCGCTCATCCGTGCTGGAGGAGCTCTCACTCGACTACATGCGCACGCTGCGGGCCAAGGGCCTCGGCGAGAAGCGGATCCTGTGGGTGCACGCATTTCGCAACGCGCTCACACCGGTGGTCGCGCTCGCCGGCGTGATCCTGCCGACACTGCTCGGCTACACGCTCGTGGTCGAGACGATCTTTCGCTTCGAGGGCCTCGGCTACCAGCTGGTGCAGGGCATCATCCACCGCGACTACGCGCTGGCCCAGACGCTCGCGCTGATGTTCACGGCGATGGTGATCTTCTTCAACTTCCTGGCCGACGTGGCCCACCAGCTGATCGATCCTCGCGTCCGCGACCAGATCAGGGGCAACTGATGGCGTCCGCCCAAGAGCTCGTCGTCGAGTCGACTGAGGATCTGCTTGATACCTCGAGCGGGTTCCGAGACGCGCTCTCGCTGCTGTATGCGAACAAGGGTGGGCTGTTCGGCGCGATCGTGACGGCCATTGTGCTCATCATCGGCTGCATCGGGGCGATCGTGCTCGCAGTGCCCTCGCTGCACCACCTGTACCTCGATCAGAACCTGTCCGAGGCGCTGTTCGCACCCGGGGTCGGCGGGCACGTGCTGGGCACCGACGAATACGGCCGCGACATCCTGTGGCGCGCCGTTACCGGCACCGGCATCTCGCTGCTCGTGGCCGTCATCACCACCACCTTCACCCTCGTGCTCGGACTCACCATGGGGTCGATCGCCGGCTACTACGGCGGCAAGTTCGATACCTGTATCGCCGCCTTGATCGACGTCACCTGGGGCTTCCCGCTGCTGCTGGTCGCGGTCGTCTTCGCCGGCATGCTCGGACCGGGCCTGCGGCCGGTGATCCTGGCGATCGGCGTGGTCATCTGGGCCGGCTTCGCGCGGGTCGTACGCGCCCAGGTGCGGTCGATGCGGGAGCGCGAATTCGTCGAGGCGGCCCGCGCGCTGGGCACCCCGGCCCACATGATTATCATCAGGCACATGCTCCCGAACATCCTTGGCACGGTGCTGGTGATGGCCTCGTACTACGTGGCGGTGAGCGTGATCGCCGAGGCGGCGTTCTCCTTCATCGGCCTCGGCGCCCAACCGCCGACCCCCAGCCTGGGCCAAATGATTGCCGACGGTACCAACTACTTCAGCACGAGCTTCTGGCCCGCGGTCGTCCCCGGCGTCATGATCGCGCTGATCGTGCTCGGCCTGAACCTCCTCGGCGACGGCCTGCGCGACATCTTCGACCCGAGGTTGAGGCGGTTGTGAGCGCGACCGCCCCCGCCGTCGAGGTTCCGACACTCGCGATCGACGACATCTCGGTCGCGATCCGCAGCCGCCGCGGCTCCCGCCAGGCGATCGACCATGTATCGCTCGAGGTGAACCCGGGCGAGGTGGTGTGTGTGGTCGGCGAGAGCGGCTGCGGCAAGACGCTCACCGCGCTCGCCGCAATGCGACTGCTACCCCCCGCAGCGGAGCTCACCGGCGGGCGGGTGCTGCTCGACGGAGAGGATCTGACGTCGCTCGCCGACGGCGACATGCGCCGCCGCCGCGGGCGCGCGATCTCGATGATCTTCCAAGAGCCGATGACCGCGCTCGACCCCTCGTTCACGATCGGCTACCAGCTGACCGAGACCTACCTGGCCCACCGCCCCGGTGACAAACGGGCGGCCCGCGAACGCGCCGAGGAGGTGCTCGGGCTCGTCGGCATCCCGGACGGCAAGCGCCGGCTCGACGACTACCCGCACCAGTTCTCGGGCGGGATGCGGCAGCGGATTGTGATCGCGATCGCGCTCATGATGGAGCCGCAGCTCCTGATCGCCGACGAGCCCACGACCGCCCTCGACGTCACCATCCAGGCGCAGATCCTCGACCTCATCCTCGAGCTGCGCGCCAAGCTCGGGATGAGCGTGCTCTTCATCACCCACGACCTCGGCGTTGTGGAGGAGATCGGCGACCGGGTGGTGGTGATGTACGCGGGCGAGGTGGTCGAGGCGGCACCCGCGCGACAGATCTTCTCCGCGCCCGCTCATCCGTACTCGCAGGGCCTTTTGCGTAGCATGCCCGCGCTCGCGCCGGTGGGGCAGCGGCTGCCCGTGATCGAAGGACGGGTGCCCAGCTTGGCAAACGTCCCGGTGGCCTGCCGCTTTGCCCCCCGCTGCCCCAACCGCCAGGCGGCCTGCGACGAGACCCACCCCAACCTCGAGCACACAACCGATGACCATGAGCTCCGCTGCTTCTATCCCACTCCCTTCGACGCCTGACGCACTGCTGCGTACGCGCGCGCTCGCCAAGCGCTACGCCATGGCGCGCGATGTCTTCGGCCGGCCGACGAGCTACCTCAACGCTGTGCGCGGGGTGGATCTCGAGATCGCACCCGGCGAGACGGTCGCGCTCGTGGGGGAGAGCGGCTGCGGAAAGAGCACGCTTGCCCGCCTGCTGCTGCGCCTGATCGAACCGAGCAACGGCACGGTCGAGTTCGAGGGCGTCGACATCGCCAGCCTCGGTGGAGGTGCGCTGCGGCGCTTCCGCAAAGACGCCCAGATCGTGTTTCAAGACCCCTTCGGCTCGCTCGATCCGCGATACACGGTGGAGGCGATCCTCGCTGAGGGCATGCGCAACCAGGGTCTCCGTGCGCAGGAGCGGCGCACGCGTATGCTCGAGGTGCTCGATCTGGTCGAGCTTCCTGCAGACATCGTCGAGCGTTACCCGCACGAATTCTCGGGTGGCCAGCGCCAGCGAATCTCCATCGCCCGGGCGATCGCGGTCGGCCCTCGGATGCTGGTGCTCGACGAGCCGGTGAGCGCGCTGGACGTGTCGGTGCAGTCCAAGATCCTCAACCTCCTGATTGACCTGCAGCGCCGGCTCGGCCTCACCTACCTCTTCATCAGCCATGACATGTCAGTCGTGCGCCACGTGGCCGATCGGGTGGCGGTGAT
Organism: uncultured Actinomycetes bacterium; assembly: GCA_963727235.1. Taxonomy (GTDB): domain Bacteria; phylum Actinomycetota; class Thermoleophilia; order Gaiellales; family JAICJC01; genus CAVPTL01. The sequence continues at coordinate 177,036 of CAVSFZ010000020.1, read as the reverse complement.
GTATCTCGGCAAGGTGGTCGAGATGGCGCCCGCCGCCGACCTCTTCGCGAACCCGCGGCACCCCTACACGCAGGCGCTTTTGTCGTCGGCTCCGGCGCTGCACCAGCAGCGCAGCGTCCGCCGGATCAAGCTCAGTGGTGATGTCCCGACGCCGGTGGATGTGCCGCCCGGCTGCAGCTTCGCCGGCCGCTGCTTCCGCACCATCGACCGGTGCACGGCGGAGAGCCCCGAACTCGCGCCGCTCGAAGGCGAGCGGGCCGAGCACACCGCCGCCTGCTTCAACCCCGCGCCCAGACTTGCCACCGGGCCCGCGGCGGAGGACGGGTGAGCACGCCCCAGCCGGTCGAGACGGCGATGCCCGACGGCGCGGTTATCCGCGGCGAGGTCACTGCCGGCGAGTCCACGACATGGCTCGTGCTTGTGCACCAGGAGGGCGGCGACCTCGACGACTGGCGCCCGCTAAATGCCGAGCTCGCCCAAGAGGAGTGGAACCTGCTGGCGCTCGATCTCCCTGGCCACGGCGGCTCGGAGGGCGAGTGGGACCAGACCGATGGCCCTGATGCGGTGCAGGCGGGGATCGACTACGCCCGCGCCCACGGCGCGGGCTCTGTGACCGTGGTCGCGGCCGGTGCGGGCGCAATGTGGGCGCTCGAGGCCGCGGCCCGCGGGCTCGCCGACCCCGGCCGCGGGCTCGCCGACTGCATGGTGCTGATCTCGCCCGGCCCGATCGGCGATGCCGACCCCGACCGGATCCGCGGTGACGGGATGTCCAAGACGATCCTGTCGGGCGCGTTCGCCCCCGGGAACGAGGACTCGGTCACGCTGCTCCAGGCGTCGATCGGGTGGACGGTGGCGGTGCGCTTCCCCAGCGATGCGAGCGGCACCGCGCTGCTCGCCGGGCCCCACCGGGTGAATGTGGCCGACAAGATCGCGGCGTTCGTACGCGAGCAGTCGACTCTCCCAGGGCCGGGCGAGCTGCGCGCGCGGTCGACCTAACCGCGCAGGCGGTCGACGAACTCGGCCAGCCGTCGGGTGCCCTCGGCCACGCTCTCGTCGGCGGACGCAAGCGATATGCGCACGTATCCCTCGCCGCGCTCCCCGAAGGCGAGCCCCGGTACCAGCGCCACGCCGGCCTGGTCGAGCAGCCGGCGGCAGAATGTCCACGAGTCCATCCCGGTCGCCGAGATGTCGACCATCATGAAGAAGCCGCCGGTGGGCCAAACGTAGGGCACTTCGCGCCGGTCGAGTTCGGCCGCCGCCATGCTCCGCCGCTCGCGGTAGGCCGCGACCATCTCACCTACACATGCCTGCGGGCCACGCAGCGCGGAGAGCGCGCCGTGCTGGGAGATGGTCGATGCGCATGACACGACCGGCTCCTGGTGGAGCGAGAGCAGGTGGGCGAACTCGGGCGGCGCCACCACGTAGCCGACGCGCCAGCCCGTCATCGCGTACGACTTCGAGAATGTGAAGACCGTGACCACGCGCTCCTCATGCCCGAGCGTCAGCATCGAGGTGTGGTGGCCGTCGAAGATCAGCTCGTCGTAGCACTCGTCGGAGATCACCCACAGGTCATACCGCGCAGCCACGTCGAGCACCGCGCGCAGGTTCGCCTCCTGCTCCACGGCGCCCGTCGGATTACTGGGCGAGTTCACGATCATCGCGCGGGTACGCTCGGTTACGAGCGCCTCGAGGGCGTCGACGTCGGCGCACATGCCGCGATCGCGGTCGAGTGGATAGCCGACCGCGGTGGCGTTGAGCACGTGTGCCATCGCCGGGTAGTTCGACCAGCCGGGGTCGGGGACAAGCAGTTCGCTGCCCGGCTCGAGCATCAGGAGCAGGCTCGTAAAGAGCCCGCCGCAGCCGCCGGTGGTGACCACGACCTGATCCACCGTGCAGGCCGCGCCGTTACGCGCCCGCACCTTCTCGGCGATCGCCTCGCGCAGCGGGGGGATGCCGGCTCCCGGCGAGTAGCCGGTCGCGCCTGCGCGGGCCGCTTCTGCGGCGCCGTCGATAATGTGGCCGGGGGTGGTGAAATTGGGGTCACCGCCGAGCAGCATGATCGGCGAGGGGGCGGTGAGGGCGATGTCGAACATCCGGCGGATGCCCGAGTGGGGGGTGGTGAGGACTGCCTCGACGGGTGCAGGCACCTCACACCCCCAGGAGCCCAAGCCCGGTCGCGGGCGGGGCGATGAAGATGTGTTCGGTGCACAGCCAGAACGGCTGGTCGGTGCGCGCGTAGTTGCCGACGTCCTCCCACGCGACGGCCATTTCGGGCGAGGCGCCGGCGGCGTCGAACGACTCTTTCGACGGCCACCAGAGCTCGATAAAGGCGTCGATCTCGAGGTCGCCGGCGATGGTCTCATCGAGCTGTGAGATCACGTATCCCTGCATCCCTGGGGCTGCACCGCCGATCGGTGCGTGCACGTCGCGCCAGTAGTCGAAGAACGCATCCACCGTGAAGTCATCGCGGCGTTTGGCGGCGCCGATCATCTTCACCCGCCCCGGCTCGCCGCCCGTGCCTCCGCGCAGCAGGCCGGGGTCGTCGTAGGTGCGCTCGCGCAGCACATGTTCGCGGGCGATCCAGAAGTTGCCGTCGGTGCGAGCGTAGTTGGCGACATCCTCCCACGCGGCGGCGGCCTCGTCGGACGCCGCGGCCACCTTGTAGGCGTCGAGGTCATCCCACCACTGCTCGACGAACGCGTCCACCTCGAGCTCGCCTGCGAGCCGGCCGGTTACCTCCGACACGACGTACCCGCGCAGGCCCGGGGGGCGGGCCGAGATGGGCGCGTGCACGTTGCGCCAGTACGCCATGAACGCCTCCATGGTGAGGTCGTCGCGGCGGCGGGCGGTGCCAATGAGCTTGATCATGATCGAGTCCTCCGTCTCACACGATGTTGGGTGGGAGCCGCAGCTGGGCAGCAGCGTCGAGCGCGATCTGCAAGTGGTCGCGGCCCCCGTCCAGCACGACCGGGCCGTGGCCGGGGAGGAGCGCGGTGAACTGCTCCCGCCCGAGCCGCTGCAGCGAGGCGATCGAAGCGGGAATGTCGCAGTCTGGGGTCGCCTGCAGGAATAGCTTGCCGGCGGCGAAGATCGCGTCGCCGGCGAGCAGGTAGGGGCGCTCCCCACCGGTAACCAGGTAGGAACCGTGGCCATGGCAGTGGCCTGGGGTGGCAACGAACCGCACCGTCAGCCGACCCACGGAGCGCACGTCCCCGTCGACCAGCGGGTCGTCGACGGGGCAGGGCGGATAGGTGTAGTCCGCGGAGAAGATGCCCGCCGCCTGGGCGGGGGCGAACTGGGTGGCGGCGTGGTCTCCGGCCTCGAGGGCCGCGGCCGCGTCGCGCCCGATCGCGACCGCGGCGCCGAGCCGCTCCCTGTAGCGGGCTGCCCCGCCCGCGTGGTCGGTGTGAAAGTGGGTGAGCAAGAGCGTTTCGATCGAGCCGGGGTCGACCCCGGCCGCTTCGATCCGCGCGAGCACTCGCGCCATCCCCGCGGCGGAGCCCATGCCACAGTCGACAAGCGCGCATGCGCCGTCGCCACCTTCGAGCAGGTACACATGCGCGTCGAAGTCCGACGAGAGGCCGAACCCGGTGAACGACCCGCCTCCGACCATCACAACGTCGTCTGTCAGCCGCATGGGCGCGCTAGCCCTCGGGAAGGATGTAGGCGAACGTGGTCAGGCCGCCGTCGACCACGAGGTTGTGGCCGGTGATGTACGCCGCCGCGTCGGATGACAGGTAGAGGAACGCTTCCGCGATGTCCTCGGCGCTGGCGAGCCGCACCAGCGGGATGCCGGAAATACCCGTTTCGCGCAGATTGATCATCGCCTCCTCGCCCACGAGGTCGATGGAGCGCTGGGTGTCGCCCGGCCCGGGGCTCACGCAGTTCACCCGGATCCCGAACCCGGCAAGGTCGACGGCCATCACCTGCGAGAGCGCGACGATCCCGGCTTTGGCGACGCAATACGGGGCGCATCCCTTCTCGGCACCGAGCGCATCGACCGAGGCGGTGAACGCGATCGAACCGCCCGTGCCGGCTTCCTTCATTGCCAGTGCGACCCGCCGGGCGAGCGCGAAGTGGCTTGTCAGGCTGACGTCGATCTCGCGTTGCCACGCCTCATCGGTGGTGTCGAGGAACGGCACCTCCCAGGACATCAGCGCGTGGTTTGAGATCAGCACGTCGATTCCGCCGGCCGTGGCGACGGTGGTGTCGACGACCGCGGCGGCCGAGGACGGGTCGCACAGGTCAACTGCGATCGGGATCGCCTCGGCGCCGAGCTTCGTGACCTCGGCGGTGACCCGCTCGAGGCGGTCGGGAATGAGCTCCACCAGGGCCACATGCGAGGCACCCTCGCGGGCAAGCCCGATTGCCGTCGCCATTCCGAACCCGGCGCCGGCGCCGGTCACCAGCGCCCGCCGACCCGCGAATCGCTTCGTCTCCACGCGCGTCCCTCCCCTCACGACCGTCCGGATCGCTTCCGAACCCTGACTTGACAGCGCCAGCTTACACGAGAGAGAATCGATTTTCCAAGATGGAAAACCGGTTTTCAACGAGACTTGTGGATGGTTCTCTGCACGGCTGCGGAATGGGGGTGTAACGGTGTCGGACGGAGTTCTGCGCGAGGCGTTCGACTACCCGTTCTCACGCCTCGATCCGACGGGCGCTCACATCGATCCGCCGAGCGTTGCCCTGTACGAGCCGCTGGTGGTAAAGCGCGACGACTGGCATGCGGACGCCCTGCTCGTGTCGGGCTGGGAGACGTCGGCCGACGGGTTGGAGTGGCGTTTTCACCTGCGGCCCGGGCTGCGCTTCCACTCGGGAGATCCATGCGATGCCGCGGCGGTGCTGCGGGCGTTCGAGTTTCTGCGCTTCGGCGCTTTCGAGGGCGACGAGCAGCTCTGGTATTGGGATCCCATCGATACCGTGGTGGCGGACGGGCCGGCCACGCTCGTGTTTCGGCTGCACCACCCCTACGCTCGGCTGCCCTCGCTTCTGTGGGGCACGCACACCGCGGTCTATAACGAGGCGCGGCGGCTGTCTGAGCCCGATCGCTTCGGCTATCAGCTCGCCGACGGCACCGGGCCGTACACGCTCACGTCGTGGTCTGAGGAGCGAGTGGTCGCCGACCGCTGGGCCGGGTACCGGGCACCGCCCGCGCCGTTCCTGCGGTCAAGCGCGCGCCCGCTCGAGCGGATCGAGTGGACGGCGATCCTCGATCCGGGCGAGCGGCTGGCCGCGCTCGAAGCGGGCGCTGTGCACGTGATCCACGCCCCGCCGCTCGAGGAGGTCGGGCGTCTCGTGGCGGAAGACAAGCTGCGGGTGATCGAGTTCGCGCAACAGTCCAACGTCTACCTCACGGTCGACTTCCGTCGGTCGGATCGGCACTTCGACGATGTCCGGCTCCGGCGTGCGCTGTCGCTTGCGATCGACCGCGAGGCCCTCGTGCGCGACGTGCTCCACGGCCACGGCGCGCCCTCGCTCGGTGCGATCCCGCCCGGCGATGAGTACTACGACCCCGGCCCCGACGCGGGCGTGCGCTTCGATCCCGCGGCGGCCTCCCGGCTGCTCGACGAGCTTGGGTACACCGTCTCCCCCTCAGGCGTGCGGGAGCTCGACGGGGAGCCGTTCGCGGTGCGCTGCGTGTGTCAGGATGACGCGGTGCTGGTACCGCTGGCCGAGGTGGTGCGCGACCAGTTGCGGCAGGTCGGCGTCGTGCTCGAGCTCGAGCCTGTGATCCCGTTCGAGCCGTTCTACACTGCGGCGATCGCCGGGCCGCCGGCGACCATCGCAAAATGGCTTTGGCCCGACCCGATCGACGCGCTGATCGGCTTCACCGCCTCGCGTGCGGCCGGCGCCGAGAACTGGCAGCACTCGCGACTCCCCGCGCTCGACAATGCGTTCGACGCGTGGCTACGCGCCCCCGAAGAGGGGCTCGCCGCTGCTGCCGCCGCCGTCCAGAGGGTGGTCGCCGAAGAGCTCCCGTACATTCCGCTTGTGACCCCCAACGACGTGTGGGTGGCCGCGCCGGAGCTCCAGGGCTACCGCCCATTCCAGGCAAACCTCTATCCCTTCTACCAGCCTGTGCAGCTTGAGGCCTAGACGGTGACGCGCGGGCGTGAGAGTTCCAGCGGCGCGGCGGCGCTGATCGACGATCCCGACGGCCCGGTCGAGCTCGCACGCGAGCTGGTGGCCGCGGCCTCACCGAATCCACCGGGCGATGAGCGCGCCGTCTGCGACGTGCTGGTACGCACGCTGCGCGGTCTGGGGATCGACGACATCCAGGTGGTCGGGCCGGCGCCCGAGCGACCCAACGTGATCGCCCGAATCGCGGGGCGCGGTGGCGGGCCCACCCTGATCCTGAACGGCCACACCGACACCAAGCCGGCAGGCGAGATGGCGGCGTGGGAGACGCCGCCATGGGAGCCCGCCGTGCGCGATGGGCGGCTCTATGGCCTGGGCGCGGCCGACATGAAGGGCGCGGTGGCGGCGATGGTGTTCGCTGGGGCCGAGGTCGCGCGGACCGAGCTCGCCGGTGACCTGGTGCTGATGTTCACCGCCGACGAGGAGGAGGGGAGCGCGTGTGGTGCCCGCTGGCTCGCGGAGAACGGGCTGATCCCACCCGCCGACGCGGCGATCATCGGCGAGCCATCGGGACTCGACCGCGACTGGGAGGCGATCCGGTTGGTGTCGCGGGGGGTGTGCCTGTTCAGGATCGATGTTCAGGGCACCTCGATGCATTCGAGCCTCTCCGATCACCTCGAGTCGGTGAACGCAAACGTCGAGATGGGACGGTTGCTCGCCCGGTTCGCCGCTCGCGGCGCCACGGTGCTTCACTCCGATCCACACCCACTCGCGCCCAGCGGGCCGACGATCAACATCGCGCTCGTGGCGCAGGGTGGAAGCGGCCAGGGGGTGGTGCCGGGGTTCGCCTCGTTCGTCTCGGACGTGCGCGCCCTCCCCGGGATGGATCGCGACGGGATCCGCGCCGACATTGACGCCTTTCTGGCCGAGGCGGCCGAGGATCAACCGGGACTGCGGGCGAGCGTCGAGATCGAGGCGTGGCTGCCGCCGTGCGAGATCGACCTGGCGCACCCGGTCGTGACGGCGCTCGCCGAGGCGGCAGACGAGGTGCTCGGATCGGCACCGCCGTTCTCGGTCTTCCCCGGCGGCACCGACGCGCCCCACTTCCAGCTTGCAGCCGGGGTTCCGACCGTGCCATCGTGCGGGCCGGGGCTGCTCACGAGCGCCCACCGGCCCAACGAGTCGATCTCGGTTGCCAGCATCGTCGAGGCGACAGCGCTCTACGCCGCAGCCGCTCGGCGCTTCCTGGCGGGCTAGTCCCCGGCCATCGCTTCGGCAAGAGCATTCGATGCGAGTGCGAGCGCATCCTCGGACGCCGAAAGCACCGCCGGGCAGCGGAAGAATCCGTGCACCAGCCCGTCGTAGCGCTTGAGCGTGACCGCGACTCCCGCCCGCTCGAGCCGGGCGGCGTAGGCCTCGCCCTCGTCACGCAGCGGGTCGAACTCGGCGGTGATCACGAGCGCCGGCGCCACCTCGCTGAGATCCTCGGCTCGAAGCGGCGAAGCGTCGGGATGGAAGCGGTCGCCCTCCGGCACGTACTGATCCCAGAACCACACCATGCCGTCGCGGGTTAGCCAGTAGCCGGCGGCGTTGTCGATGTAGGAGGTTGTTTGGAGATTGGCGTCGGTCACCGGATAAACGAGCAGCTGATAGACGATCTCCATTCCGTGGTCGCGGGCGTGACGAGCGACCACGGCGGCGAGGTTTCCGCCCGAGCTGTCGCCACCCACCGCCAGCCGCCCGGACGAACCGAGTTCATCCCGGCGCGCGTCCGCCCACTCGACCACCGCCCACGCGTCCTCGACTGCGGCGGGAAACAGGTGTTCCGGGGCGAGTCGGTAGTCGACTGAGATGACCGTTATGCCGGCTTTGCGCGCCAGGGTAGCGCACACCCCGTCGGCGGTCTTGATACTGCCGAGCACCCAGCCGCCGCCGTGGAAGTAAACGAGTCCACCGGAGGGGTTCTCGGGGCGGTAGATGCGCACGGGAATCGGGCCACCATGACCTGAAATCGTGGTGTCCTCGACCGGCACCGGCTCGAACGGCCCGAAGAGCGCGGGTGCACCGTCTTCCATGATCTGGCGCTGCACCTCGATGGGCTGTTCACCGTAGCGCACCCCACCCATCTCGTCGAGGTTGGTCAGGTACTCCTGCACGTCAGGGCTCAGCGGCATGCCAGTAACTCCTCAAGCGTTTAGAGAATCGATTTTCCAAGTGTCGCAGACCGGCCCCGTGGTGTCAAAACGGGCGCGGGAGAGTAGATGGAGAGGGCGAAACGCAGCACAGAGCGCGCTGCCGTCTCTGCAAGACGCAGCGATCGTAATTCGTCGGGCACTAGCCGCAGAAGTCGGCGATGACGCTGTCGAGGGCGCCCACGCAGCGGTCGAGCTGATGGAGGTCGACCCACTCCACCGCTGCGTGGGCGCCCTCGCCACCGGGCCCGAAGATGACGGTGGGAATGCCGGCAGCGGAGAAGATGGCGCTGTCGGCCCAGCCGATACCGCCGGTCACGTGCGCCTCCTGGCCGAGCGCTCGGCGAGCAGCCGCCACGATCGGAGCGTCCGCTGCAATTTCGAACGGCTCGCGCACGAGCGTGGTGTGCAGCGTGGCGTCGACGTCGCCAAGTAGGGCGGTCAGCTCCGCCTCGACGATCTCGATCGTCTCGCCGGGGAGCGTGCGCCGCTCGAGTTGGAGGCAGCACGACTCGGGATAGGTCGAGAGTTCGCGGCCGCCGTCGATGATCGACGCGTGGATCGATCCCGGGCCGAGCAGCGGATGGCCAGGGCGCCCGTTCAGCTCGGCGGCGAAGCGGTCTAGCTCGACCAGGACCGGGCCCATGCGAGCAATGGCATCGACGCCCTCCTCGGGCCGCGACCCGTGCGCGGCGCGGCCGCGGACGACGATCTCGTGCCAGGTGAAGCCCTTGTGTGCGATCGCGACGGTCATCTCGGCGCCGGTGGGCTCGGTGACGACGGCGGCGTCGGCCCGCACCGACTCGGCGACGGCCTGGGCGCCGACCGAGGCGAACTCCTCGTCGCAGACGGCGGCAACGATGACGTCGCCCAAAACGCCCCGCTCGGCGGCGTTGGCGGCAGCCACCATGATGGCGGCCAGGCCGGCCTTCATGTCGTACGCGCCGCGGCCGTAGAGGCGGTTTCCCTCGACCCGTGGCGAGAAGGGGTCGGCCATTCCGTCGACCCCAACGACATCCATGTGTGCGTACAGGAGCAGCGAGCGGCCGCCGCCCTTCCCCCGCGTCCGGGCGACGACGTTGGGCCGGCCAGGCTCGACGTCGGCAATGTCGACCTCGAGGCCGCGCTCGAACAGCCAGCCGCCGACGAACCGGGCGATCTCGCCCTCCCCCGCGCCGCCCGGGACGAGGCTGGGGTTGATCGAGTCGATGGCGACGAGGTCGGCCAGTAGCGCTCGGGCATCCTCCACACGGTCACCCTACCGACCGCGGCCGCGGAATGAGCGAAACGCACACAACCAAGGCGAGGATTGGAGTAAACACCATCCGGTTCACCGTGCGACCGGCGCGACGTGGCTATGCGTGTAGCCAGCATTCGCCGCGGCGCAGGCGGGGTCGTCAACGCCCTTGCCGCCCCCCATGAGCCCCCACATCTCGGCCATGCGCCCGGCACGATTCGAACGTGCGACCTCTGCCTCCGCAGGGCAGCGCTCTATCCCCTGAGCTACGGGCGCTCATCTCGGGCGCGGATCCCGGTGCCCGAGAGAGGGCATTCTACCGGTGCGGCGAATTCGCGGGCCGTCTCTGGTGAATAACGGTGCCAGGCACCGTTGTTCACCGTTATTCACCCTGCGTGGCGCCGGATGCGAGCGCGTGCTTCACGGAGGAACGCAAGGGCCGCTGACATCGGGTCGTTCTCGACCACCAGCTCGGAGTGGAGCAGCGACGCCCCCCTGAAGGTGGGATCGCCGAAGAACTCGTCGATCCGGCCGGCCCAGGGCGAGACGTACAGGTACGGCTCGGCGTGGTGGCCGTCGCCCGGCGACCCTCCGTAGGTGCCGCGCCGTCCCGCTGTGTTGTCCCCCATGTCGATCGCTGCGTCGAAGTGCTCGGGCCAGATCCGGACGATCGAGGCGTCGTCCTCCGAATCGGCTTCGGCCCGCAGCGTGTCCAACGCGGCGGTCACGAACGCGTACCACCGACCGAGGGCAAGCGCGGCCGCGCGGTCCACCCGCAGGCGCTCGTCCAAGTCGCCGTACGGCGGGACGTCAAACTGCTCTTGCTGGCCGACGTCGGGTGCGATCCCGACCGCCTCGGCGGCGGTGTTGAGGGTGGTGATGGGAAGGCGCGTCTCGTCCACCACCAGCACGTCTCCGTCGACACCGATCACCCTGCCGTTGAACTCAAACGTGGAGAACCCTCCCGGAGTCGCACGCAGGATGATCTCGCCATTTTGGAGCCGCTGGGCCGGTGCGATCACGTACACGGCCAGCCGGTGCAGGGCTTCTGTGGTCTCGGTGTAGGCGGCCGGCAGCGGCGCCAGGGAGATCGTGCTCATGGCCTAGTGTCCCACTTCGAGGGCCCGCGTTACACCGGGCTCGCGCCGACCCCGCTGCGACAATCCCCGTCATGAGCATGTGGTTTCGCTGGTTGCTGCTCGCCTGCATCGCGCTGTGCTCGTTGGCAGCGGCTCCGGCGGCCTTTGCCGACCCGGCGTCCGAGGCCGCGTTGGCGGCGCGCTACGCCCCGGTCGTGAAGCTGGTCGCTGCGCCCAGCGAGTGCGGCCCGGGGGATCCGTACGTGCCAATCGACGTCAACCTGCTGTTTGACGAGCCGACGGTGGCGTTGCGCGGCCCGTGGGGCGGCGCCGATCTGATCAAGGTGGCGCCCAGCGCTTCCGACCTTCAGCACGGCCTCTACGAGTACCACCTCGACTTCCCCGGAGATGCGCTCAATCCCGGGTGTGGCTACATCGACTGGTCGCGCCGGATCAACGAGGGGCATACCCCCAAGGTGTACGCGCACGTCGCCACCGACCCCGACTACCCCGGGCAGATCGCGCTGCAGTACTGGATGTTCTACGTCTTCAACGACTGGAACAACCTGCATGAGGGCGACTGGGAGATGATCCAGATCAACTTCCACGCCGCCACGGCCGCCCAGGCGCTCGAGACGACGCCCTACGAGGTCGGATACAGCCAGCATGAGGGGGCCGAGCGGTCCAGCTGGACGGATCCCAAGCTCGAGCTGGTCGACGGTACCCATCCGGTGGTGTACCCGGCCGCCGGCTCACACGCGAACTTCTACTCCTCGGAGCTCTATCTCGGCGCCTCCGGGTCGCAGGGGGTCGGCTGTGACGACACCCGCAACGCTGATCTGAACATCAACCCGGACGTGGGCACGATCCCCAGCGACCCCGCCGAGGCGCTGGTGTCCGACCCCTGGATCGGGTTCGAGGGCCGCTGGGGCGAGCTCCAGCCCGCGTTCTTCAACGGACCAACCGGCCCCAATCTGAAGACCTCGTGGACACATCCGATCGCGTGGTCTCAGGGTTGGCGCGACCGGGCCTACGCCGTGCCGGCGGGCGGTGCGCTGGGGACGGCCACCACCGACTTCTTCTGCGGCGCGATCAAGCACGGATCGCGATTGCTCGGCCGGGCGATCGATCATCCCACGCCCACCATCGCGATCGTGGGGGCGCTGCTGGTGCTGCTGGTGTACCTGCTGTCGCGGGCGCGCTGGCGCCCGGCGGCGCCGCTCCGGCTGGCCCGGCAGCGGAGCTGGGGTCAGATTCTGTCCGCCGCCGCCCGCATGTACGTGTCCCGCTTGCGCCTGTTCGTCGGCATCGGGCTGCTGGTGCTCCCGATCTCGCTGGTGATCACCGTGCTTCAGGCACTCGTCCTGGGTGCGTCGTCGATCCTGGGGATCGAAAGCGAAGGTGGGGCTGCCAGCGTGTTCGTGCTGGTGGTGTTTGCGATCGGCACTGCGCTCACGCTGCTGGGTCTGGGGCTGGTGCAGGCGGCGACGGCGCGGGCACTGATCGAGATCGACAATCACCGGCCGGTCGGGCCGGTGCAGGCCTACCGGATGGTGGTGGGCAGCATCCGGCCATTGCTGGGGGCGCTGGTGATCGGGGTCGTCACGGTGTCGCTGCTTCTGACCTCGATCTTCCTCATGCCGATTGCGATCTGGCTCGCGGTGCGCTGGGCGCTGATCGTGCCTGCAGTCGAGCTGGAGGATCTCGGGTCGATGCGCGCACTGGGGCGCAGCGGGCGGCTGGTGCGCGGCGGGTGGCTCAAGGTCGGCTCGCTCACGATCGCGGCGGCGGCTGTCACGCTGGCAGCCGGCCCGCTGATCGGCACCCTGCTGATCCTCTTCACCGACGTGCCGCTCGGTCTGCTCAACGTGATTGCAGGCCTGGTGTACGTGATCGCGATGCCGTTCGTGGCTCTGACCACGATGTACGTGTATTTTGATGCCCGCGTACGTCACCAGCTCTCACCACCTGTTCAGACACGGGAGCTACCGTCTGAGATCGACCTCGGCGGCCCCGCAACGAGTCAGTGAAGCCAGAAGGAGGAGCCATGTATCTCGGCGTGTATAGCTTCAGCGGCGATCCGGACACGCTGCTCCGCGCCTATGACAAGCTGGTGGCGACGATGCCGGCTGACAAAATCCAGTGGCATATGTGCACGCAGGTGGCCGACGGCATCGTGGTGTACGACACCTGTCCCAGCGAAGAGGTGTTCATCGGCTTCTCGACCAGTCCTCAGTTCCGCGGGGCATTGGAGGCGGCCGGCCTCCCCGAGCCGACGATAACCGGCCAGGCCGTGTACGCAGCAAGAGCCGGTGAATAATTGGTGCCTGGCACCTTTTATTCACGTGCGTGTGTTGTCTCAGAATCGTGACGAATGACCTCTTGGGCACCCTGGCGGATGGTCCTACGCTGGTCGCTATGAGACGTTACTGGCGCCCGCTACCAAACACGTTCATCGGCGCCTTGATGGGTGGGGCGCTGATCGGGGCGTATCTGGTTGTCGTGCTCACGATCACCAACATGTTGTCGCTCTGGCGAGTCGACGTGGGCTGGCCGTTGATTCCCATTGCAATTGCTGTCCAAGGCACCTTGTACCTGGTGAAGAAGCACTGGTGAATAACGGTGCCTGGCACCGTTATTCACCCGGTAGCTGGGCGCGCTCCAGGCAGTGGGGGCAGGTCACCACATCGACGTCGCCGCGGGTGATGCGCCAGCCTTTGGGGGGCTCGCCCGACTCGTCTCCGTAGCTCGTGGCGGAGGCTCCGCACTTGCAGCGATACACGGCGCACAGGTACGGGTAGGGTGCGTCGATGAGCTCGTACGTCACTCCCATGCCCGGTATCGTGACAGGGTTGAGGCAGTTGGTGCAACATTTCCGGGCTCGTCGCCGATGACGGCGGTGCCCGTGGAGGTCGAGGCGCCGGTCGACTCGCGCAGGCGGTTCATCCTGATCGCCACCATCATCGGCTCATCCATGACCTTCATCGACGGCACCGTGGTGAATATCGCGCTGCCGACGATCGGCCGTGACCTGGACGCAGGCCTGTCCGCGCAGCAGTGGGTGATGTTGTCCTACTCGCTGGCGGTGGCGTCCCTCTACATCGTGTCCGGAGCGCTCGGGGATCGCTACGGGCGGTGGGTGCTGTTCGTGTGGGGAGTGGGGGGATTCGCTGCGGCCTCGGCGCTCGCCGGGGTGGCGCCCAACACGATGATGCTGGTGGTCGCACGCGTCTTGCAGGGCGTCGCCGGGGCGCTTCTCACCACCAACAGCCTGGCCCTGCTGCGAGCCACATACGGAAAGGACAGCGGCCGGGCGGTCGGGCAGTGGACGGCCTGGAGCGGCATCGGCACCATGCTGGGGCCGCCGCTGGGAGGCATCCTGGTCGAGTACGCGTCCTGGCGGTGGATCTTCTTCATCAACCTGCCCGCCGCCCTGATCGCGCTGGGTCTGGCCTACGCCGGCCGCTCCGACGAGCACCTGCCCGCCAAGCCGCGGCCGGTGCAGGTGGTGGGCGCCGCGGCGATCGCGATCACATTCGGCGGGCTCACCTTCGCCCTGATCGAAGGTGCCCAGGCGGGGTTTGCATCGGTGTGGTGGGCGTTTCTGCTGTCGCTCGGCGGGCTCGCCCTGCTGGTCAACAGCGAGCGCCGATCGGCAAATCCGCTGCTGCCTCTGGAGCTGCTGCGCTCACGGGTGTTCGTGGTCGCCAACCTCTACACCCTGGTGGTGTACGCCGCCCTTGGCGGGTCGACCTTCTATCTCGCCCTCTATCTGCAATCCGCCGCGGTCGGATACACACCCGCCCGGGCCTCACTGATCTTTGTCCCGATCAGCATCATCATGTTCTTCATCGCCGCCCGCTTCGGCCGGCTGGCCGACCGGGACGGCCCTCGCCGCTACCTGTTGGTTGCACCCCTCGTGATGGCGCTCGGCCTCGTCCTGCTGACGCTGGTGACGAGCACCAATCCGATCATCCCGCTGCCCGGCGTGATCGTGCTCGCCCTCGGGCTGGCGATGCTGGTTGCGCCCATCACCAGCACCGCTCTCAAGGCTGCCCCCGATCAGTTCGCCGGCTTAGCGGCGGGAGTCAATACCACCGTCTCGCGCCTGGGCGGGCTGATCGCGACCCCCCTGATCGGGGTTGCGATCACGCTCGTGTTCGCGGCCAACTCGCCCCGCCCCAACGCCGACCCGTTTGCGACCCACGTGCTGCTGCCGGCGCAACGCGACGCCACCGTGACCGCCTTCCGGGTGGGTATCGGACTGGCGGTGGCCCTCTGTGTGGCCGGGTCACTCCTGGCTGCGCGCGGGCTCAAGCGCGATGACCGCTGACGAGTCGGGCTGCGAACGGGGCTGGTTGTAGCGCCAGAACGCCGGGAACGCGGCCACGATCGGGAGGATGCCGATCATGCACAGAAGCCCTCCCGACACCACCGAGAAGCGCAGTCCCACAGCACCCGCGACCGTACCCGATTCGACGTCTCCCAGGCGCGGGCCGCCGGCCACGACCATCGTGAAGATGGACGACATCCGCCCTCGCATCGAGTCCGGGGTGGCCGTCTGCAGGATGGTGGAACGGCACACCGCGCTGATGCTGTCGGCCGCCCCGGCCACGATCAGGCACACCATCGCCACCCACAGCTGATTCGTCAGGCCCATCACGGTGATGCCCGCCCCCCAAATCGCGACGGTGACCACCACGATCCGCACGCCGAGGCGCGAGACGTGAGCCAGCCACCCGGTGGTGAATGCGGCCACGACCGCGCCCGCCGACAGTGCGGCGTACAAAAGTCCCACCCCGGTGGGGCCGGCGTGGTACACCGTCAGCGCGAGCGCCGGGAAGAGCGCCCGCGGCATGCCGAAGGTCATCGCCAGGATGTCGATCACGAAGCTCCCCATAAGCTCGCCCTTGCTCCACGCAAACCGAAGCCCGGCGCGCACGGACTTCAGCACCGGCTCGTGCTCGGTGACCTCGGTGGGCGGCTGGGGACGCAGCATCGCCGCGGCGATGAACATCGCGATGAAGGTGGCCGCGTCCAGCGAGTAGGCCAGCGTCAGTCCCGCCTGAGAGATGATCACCCCGGCCAGCGCCGGCCCCACCACCATGCTCACCTGGTAAAGGCCGTAGGTCAGGGAGATGGCGGACTCGAGCCGCGCGATTCCAACCATGTTCGGCACCATCGCCGAGCGGGTCGGCCGGTCAAGCGCCGAGCACCCGGCGGCGACCGCGGCGATCACGTACAGGGCCGCCACCGGCGGTGGGCCCAGCGCCGCCAGGATCGCAAGGGTGGTGGAGGTGCACAGCAACAGCAGCTGGGCCAGCATCAGGAGCTTGCGGCGGTCGTGGCGGTCGGCCAGGGTGCCGGCCAGCAGCGCCGCCGCCACGAACGGCACCAGCTCCACCAGGCCGATCAGCCCCACCTGAAACGACGACCCGGTGATGATGTAGACCTGGTAGGGCAGTGCCACCAGGGCGATCTGGCTGCCCAGGCTGGAGACGAACGTGCCCAGCGTCAGCAGCCGGAAGTCGCGCGAATCCTTGAGTGCGCTGGTGTCGACGACGATCCGCGAGAGCAACCCCATCGGCTGCACGGTAGATGTCTGCGGAACCGGGTCGAGTAGTCAACGGGCTTCTCTGCGTCATCTACTCGACCCGGCCGGCCACGGGGTCTTCATCCGCGGCTCCCACCGCGTGCAGCACGGCGGCCAATGGCGCGACCATACGCCCCGAAAGTTGGCGTCGGGTTGGAACGCAGACACGCGTGAATAAAAGGTGCCTGGCACCTTTTATTCACGGGGAGCGGGTTAGGCGGTGTACTGGTCGTTCTTGAGCAGCCAGACGATCATCACCAGGCACCACGCCATCAGGGAGAGGCCGAAGGCCCAGCTGATGGTGGGGTTGTGGGTGACGAGCATGAGGATGCCCAGTGCGCCGACCGGGCACACGGCGAGCTGCAGGTTGCGCGGGGGAGTTGCGCTGCCGCGGGTGTCGTCAATGTCCATGGTCTAAATGTACGATGCTCCTGCAAATCTGGCAATAACATCTGGTCAAGTGGGCGGCTTGAGGTGGGCACGCCATCTAGGCAGCGGGCCGGATGCCGGCGTCGTCGAACACCGCCTGCAGGAGCGGGTCGTAGCGGGCCTCGGCAAGGTCGCCGAAGGGATCGCGGGTGTACGTCGCGAGCGTCCCGTACGGCAACCCGAAGACGGCGCGCATGGCCAGCAGCCGCACCCGCTCCTGATCGTTGGGGTAGGCCAGCACACCGGCGGCCGCGGTCAGCCGCCTGACCTGCCGCACCCGCCGGGGGAGATACACGGCCAGCACCAGCAGCGCCGGCAGGACGAAGACGACCAGCCCCAGCACCAGCGCCAGGTGATGAACGCTGTCTGCGCCCTGCTTGCCGAGCGCGGCCACGTTTCCGCCGCTGGCGGATCCGGCGCCCTGGAGGGCGTCGGCAAGATTCCCGCCGACCAGCGGCACGCCCCGGATCTGATCAGCCGCCGACCCGAAACCGTTCTGCACCGAGAGACCGCCCTCCCGCACGCCGTTTCCCAGGACAGCGAGCTCGTCGACCGCATCGTGGACGACCTTGGCAGTCCAGCCGAAGAACACCAGCAGGGCCACCACCACCACGTCGGCCAGGATCGCCTTGCTCCGGCGGCTGGGTACATCGGGGTAGAGCTTGAGTGGTGCCCGGCTGGGTGAGGAGGCGCTCATCAGGCGGTCCGACCCTAGCCGAAGCGTCGGAGCGCACAGCTCTCGCGGCGGCTATGCCACGGGTGTGGCGAGCATGCTGCGAAACTCGTCTTCGACGACGGGCTTGAGGATCGCCAGCACCAGGTCGCCGGCCAGCAACTCGGTGTCACCGCCGGCGATGTGGGACGTGCCTCCCCGGCTGACCGAGATCAGCCGCGAGCCGTCCGGAATGTTCAGCTCGTGCACCTTGCGGCCGTCGAACGGCGAGCCGGGAGCGATCGCAAACTCGACGATCTCGAGATTCTCGCGACGCAGGTCGAGCAGCGTCACCAGCTCATGTTGGGGCAGCTCGTGCTCCACCAGGGCCAGGATGGTGGCGGTGGCCGACACCGTCAGCGTGATCCCGAGCATGTCGAAATGGGGCTGGTTGCGAGGATCGTTGGCCCGTGCGATCACCTTGGGGACGCCGTACTTGTCACGCGCCACCTGGCACACGATCAGGTTGTCCTCGTCGTCGCCGGTGACGGCCACCAGCAACTCGGCCCGCTCCACTCCGGCGCCCTCCAGCACGCGCAGCTCACACACGTCGCCGAAGCGCGCCACCGCGCCGAAGCGCTCCTCCAACAGCTCGTACCGTTCGTGATCGTTGTCGACCAGGGTGACCTCATGGCCCGCGTCCAGCAGCGTCGATGCGAGGTTCGCTCCGACCTTGCCACCCCCGGCAATCAGGATGTACATAGGCGCAACAGTAGCGCACTCTGAAAAGCAATCTTCAGACCGCCTTCAGGGGTCCGGTGGCACCATGAGTCCGTGGGTATTACCACCACTCGCAGAGGCCCCCAAACGATTTTGATCCCGGTCAACACCGCGCACGCGGTGATCCCGTCCGACCTGGTATCCGTCGCCGTCAGTCTCGCCGCCGAGCGACACGCGGCGATCGTGCTGCTGGCGTTTACCGACGTGCCGCTGTGTGAGGACATCGACGTCGAGATCGACGGGCTGGACGAGCGGCTGCAGGGATTCCTCTCCCAGGCCCGAGCGATCGCCGACCAGTACGGGGTCGGCGTGCGCCCTGGACATGTGCGCACCCGGGATCCTGCCGCGTCGATCCTGGCCGAGGCCGCCAAGCGGCGGTCGCAGGTGATCCTGGTCGGGGCGAGCGGGTTGCAGGGCACGCCGTACCGACGGTTCGCCGACGACCCGACGGTGCAGCGGATCGCAGCCGAGGCCCAGCAGCGGGTGATGATCGTGCAATCGCGATCGGAGGCGGCGTGAGCGCGCCGAGCGAGTCGCAGGCGATCTCCTCACCGCTTCGCCGGCGCGGACGCGGTCGCGCCGCGGTCGCCGAAGCGCGCCCGCACGGACACGCGCACACGTCGGGCTGGGCGAGCGCGGCACTGTCACTGGGGGCGTTGGGGGTGGTGTACGGCGACATCGGCACCAGCCCGCTCTACACGGTGCAGCTGATCTTTTCGGGCGACCATCCGATGGGCCCCTCGCCGCTGCACGTCTACGGCGCGATCTCGTTGATCTTCTGGGCGCTGATGCTGATCGTCACCCTCAAGTACGTGCTCCTGATCCTGCGGGCCGACAACCATGGCGAAGGCGGGATCATGGCGCTGGTCGCGCTGATTCAGCGGTGGGTGAAGTCCCACCGCAAGACCGCCTTTGTGATGGTGGGCATCCTCGGTGCGTCGCTGTTCTACGGCGACGGCATGCTGACGCCCGCGATCTCGGTGGTGTCGGCCGTCTCCGGCCTGCAGGTGGCGTCCCCGACGCTGGCCGCCCAGGTCGTACCGCTCTCGCTCGGGATCCTGATCGCGCTGTTTCTGGTGCAGCGGTTCGGAACCGGCGCGGTCGGCGGCTTGTTCGGGCCGATCATGGTGCTGTGGTTCGTCGTGATCGGGGCGACCGGTCTGAAAGAGGTGCTGGCGAATCCCGGAATCGTGCGGGCGCTGTCTCCGACCTATGCCGGCTCCTTCCTGGCCGACGACCCCAAGCTCGGCTTCCTGGCGCTCGGGTCGGTGTTTCTGGCGGTCACCGGCGCTGAGGCCATCTACGCGGATATGGGGCACTTCGGGCGCAAGGCGATCACCCACGCCTGGCTCGCGCTGGCGCTCCCCTGCCTGGTGATGAACTACCTCGGCCAGGGGGCGCTGATCCTGGCCCACCCCAGTGCCATCACGAACCCGTTCTTCATCATGGTGCCGGGCGGGCAGACCGGCCAGAAGCTGATGGTGGTGCTCGCCACCGTGGCCACCGTGATCGCGTCCCAGGCGGTCATCTCCGGCGCATTCTCGGTCACCCAGCAGGCGATGCAGCTCGGCTTCCTGCCGCGCATGTCGATCCGGCATACATCCAGCCGGGTCAAGGGCCAGATCTACATCCCGGCGGTCAACTGGTTCCTGCTGGCGGCGGTGCTGACGCTGGTGCTCACGTTCCGCTCACCCACCGGGTTGGCCAACGCCTACGGGATCGCGCTCAGCGCCATCTTTGCCTCCAACACGTTCCTGGCCTTCGTGGTCTTCCGCAAGATCTGGCGCAAGCCGCTGTGGCTGGTGATCCCGGGCGCGGCGTTCTTCATCACCGTCGAGCTCACCTTCTTCGCCGCGAACCTCCCGAAGGTGGAGAGCGGTGGCTGGCTGCCGCTGGTGGTCGGCGCGGTGTTCTTCGCGATCCTCACCACCTGGCGCCGCGGACGGATGCTGATGGCGTCGAAGCTGGGCGAGCACAGGGTGCTGCTGCGCCGCTACATCAACCGCATGATCGACGATCAGCCCGACCGCGTTCCCGGCACCGCCGTGTTCCTCACGCCCTCGCTGGACACCGTGCCCCCGGCGCTCGTTCAAAACGCCGAGTACAACCACGTCGTGCACGAACAGGTGGTGCTGGTGCGGGTCGAGACTGCCGACGTGCCGCACGTCGCCGACAGCGACCGGCTGACGGTGGAGTTCCTGCGGCTGGGGTTCGTGACGGTCAACGCCCTCTACGGCTATCAGGACGAGCCCAACCTGCTGCGAGCGCTCGAGCTGGCCCGCAGAAACGGGCTCGACATCGATCTCGACCGCGTCTCGTTCTACGTGGATCACGCTGCCATCCTGACGACCGGCCACACCCGCCTGGCTCCGTGGCGCAAGCGCCTGTTCGCGCTGCTGCACCAGAACTCGGCCCCCGCCGCGCGCTACTACGGCATCCCGCCCGATCGCGTCTTCCAAGTCGGAGCTTTCGTCGAGTTGTAGACGGGTGTAGGCTCTCGCCGTCGTGAACCTGGTTCGGATCGCCCGGGGTGAGGTTGCCGAGCGCGATGTCGGCGAACTGCCCGCGCTGCTGGCGGGCAAGGACGGCGTGGTGTGGCTGGACATGTCGGCCGGCGATCCCGACATGCAGTCGGTGCTGGGTGAGGTGTTCCAGGTGCGCGGCAGCGCCCTGCGCGAATGCGAGCAGCCCGGACTGGTGCCGCGGGTGCGGCGCTACGACAATCACCTGTTCATCGAGCTGCACGCCCCCGCCACCGGCAGCGACGGCGTGGTGGACGCGCTGGCGCTGGTGCTGTTCGTCGGCAACGGCTACGTGGTCACCGTGCACGAGCTGCGCCCCACGGTGCCGGACGAGCACGCCCGCCGTGACACCGCCACGGTGCTTCGGCGGCTGGACAAGCGCACAGTCACGGTCGAATCCTCCGCCGACCTGGCCCACGCGATCGCCTCGGCGATCGCCCACCGGATGGAGAGCGAGGTGGGCGCGCTGTCCAACCGGGTGGTGGCCCTCGAGCGGGGCATCATGACCTCCCGCCGGCGCGACCAGGAGCTGCTGGAATCGATGTTCGCCGCCCGCCACGAGCTGGTCACGATCCAGACGATGGCCAGCCACGACCGCTCCATCTTCGAGCGGCTGTTCAGGGTCGCGGGCGACCTGCTGGACGACCCCGGCCGCACGCTGGTGGACGACATGGTCGACCAGTTCAGCCGGATTCAGGGCATGTGCGCGACCGAGCGCGACTTCCTGCAGGAGCTGCTCGACCTCTACCAGACGCGGGCCACCGACAGCATCAACCTGGCGATGGAGCGGCTGGCGCTGATCACCGCAGTTGCTCTGCCGATCACCGCGGTTGCTTCGGTGTACGGCATGAACACGATCGTGAATGCGAGCACTCAGCCGGTTCAGCTGGCGCTGTCCCTGGTCGCGATGGGCCTGCTCACCGTGGTGATGCTGGTGTGGGCGCGGCGCCAGGGGTGGTGGTAGGCGCGGTCGATTGCGACTAATGCGACTGTTGCGTCTGCTTCGACTGTGCGCTATCCTTGGTACCAAGGAGGGACGCTGATGGCGATCACGCCAACTGCACCGGACACCATAATCGCACCGCCGGCTGAGGAGGCTGAGCGCCTCGAAGCCCTCGACCGACGGATTCATGAGCTCTTTCGCGGGCACGAGGAGGCGCGTTTGGTCGGCCCCGAAGGGCAGGAGGTCGCGATCCCGGCGTCCGCGTTCCATGCGTTGAAGGTGATCGTCGATGCCCTGGCGATGGGGCTGACCGTGACGCTGATTCCACATGGAAGGGAACTGACCACGCAACAGGCGGCCGACCTGCTGCAGGTGTCCCGTCCTTACCTGATCGAGCGGTTGCTGGAAACCGGCACGATTCCCCACCATCGCACCGGGCGCGACCGTCGAATTCGCCTTGAGGACGTACTCGACTATCGCGAGCGACGCACACAGGAGCGACGCGAGGCTGCGCGACGACTCACCCAACTCTCCCAGAACGTGGAGGGCGGTTACCGCTAGATCGGGGGTCGTCTGACCTCCTCCTCCGCGAATGGCTTTTACGGCAGTCCTTGACGCATGTGTCCTCCACCCGTTTTCGCTGCGGGACACCCTTCTGCGGCTGGCAGAGCGCGAGCTCTATGTGGCCCGGTGGAGCGACCAGATTCTCGAGGAGGTTCGTCGTAACCTGGTAACGAAGCGAGTCACCGAGGATCAAGCGGCGGGGATCCTTGGCGCGATGCGAGCCTTCTTTCCGGAGGCTGCCGTACGCGAGGATGCAATCGCGCGTCTCGAGGGCGCAATGGCGAACGATCCGAAGGATCGCCATGTTCTCGCGGCCGCGGTGGCTTCGGCGGCGGACGTCATCGTCACGTTCAATCTCGATGATTTTTCGGACGCCGCCTGCAGTCCACACGCCGTCATGGCGGTTCATCCGGATGACTTCCTCGTGACGCTGCATGGGATCGCCCCCACAGTCGCGTCACACGTCATCACGGAACAGGCGTTAGATCTGACAAACCCGGCGATTCCCCGTGCAGACTTGGTCAAGAGCCTGCACCGTGCAGGTGTGCCGGTCTTCGCCGCGGCTATAGCGACCTGAGGCCCGCGGCGTTGGGGGCCCGCCTGCCCACGGGCCCCCAACGCGTGACCACGGGTGTTACTTGACGACTGTCTGTTCGAGCGTTGTCACCTGCCCCTTGTTGTCGAACTTCCAGACATCGTAGGTATCACCTCGGGATTCGCTCCCACCGCGGCGGGCACGTAGTAGGTGGGCCCGACCGACTGCTGGCTGAATCCCAGCAACATGCCCGAGAGCGCGGCCATCGTGCCGCCCAAGACGAGGCTCTGGAGCTTGTCGACGCCTATCTGGGCTCCACTCACGACGAGCCCGCCTACCTCGAGCACGAGCGTGAGCACGATGGCTGAGGCCGCCGTACCGCTGCTCGACGCCTGCGACCTGGTGGCCGGGTACCTCCCCGGAGTCGACATCCTCTCGGCGAGCTGTTCCCGCTGGTGGCCGAGCGCCGCGGCCAGCGGGCGGGCTCGCTGTCGGGCGGCGAACGCCAGATGGTGGCGATGGCGCGGGCGCTGATGATGGAGCCCAAGGTGCTCTTGCTGGACGAGCCCTCTGCCGGGCTCTCGCCCAAGTTCCAGGACGAGGCGTTCAAGCGCGTCTCGAGCATTCGCGAGACCGGTGTGGCGATCGTGATCGTCGAGCAGAACGCCCGCCGCTGCCTCGAGATCTGCGATCGCGGCTACGTGCTGGATCAGGGCAGGAACGCGCATACCGGCAGCGGCCGCGATCTGCTCGACGATCCCAAAGTTGTGCAGCTCTACCTGGGGACGCTGGGAACGTTCGCTCGACCGCGCGGAACCGCGGGGGAATCCCCGATGCCATCGCACGGGCAGTGGGCGATGGTGGGGACATGGATATTTCCCACATCTCAGCAGAGCTCGACCGCCTGCAGCGCGAGATCAACAATCTCCGCGCCGAAGTCCGCGCCGCCTCGAAGACCGCACCCGCAGCGCCTTCACAGTCGGTTCAAATCGCGGCCGTTACTCCACCCACACAGGCGTCCGCCGCGGCGTCGCCGGTGCTGCACCAGGAATTGAAGTCGAACGCCCGCGACCCGTGGCGTCCGGCCATCCCGGAGATGTCGACCACCAAGGTGCTGGCCTGGGCCGGCGGTGGGATCACGGTGCTGGGACTGGCGTTCCTGTTCGCCCTGGCCGCCAGCCGCGGGTGGATCACCCCCACGATGCGCCTGGTCGCCGGCACGCTGGTGTCCTCAGGGCTGATCGGCGCGTCGCTGTGGCTGCACCGCCGCCACGGCAGGCTCGAGGCTGTCTTGGCCGCCGGGGCAGCCGGGATCGCAGGCCTGTACGCGACGCTGGCGGCTGCCACCATCGTCTACCACGATCTCAGCCGGCCCCAGGCTCTCGCCGGTGCTGCGGGAATTGCGCTTCTGGCGATCGTCGTTGCGCTGGTGATCGACGGCGAAGAGCTGGCCGGGTTCGGAGTGTCGGCGGCCATGCTGGCGCCGCTGCTCGTGACCGGCCGCATCACCCCGGCGGGCGTCATGTTCGCCGCGATCATGGCCGCCACCGCGCCGGTGCTGCTGGCCAGGTGCGGTTGGCGGCGGATGGCGGTGGCTACCTGGATCGTGGCTGCGCCGCTGGTCTACGTGCTGCTCGGGCAGGTGCCGCCTCGTGCCGGTCTGTGGACTGTGGCGGTCGTCTCGCTGTGCGCCGTGTGGGCGGTTGAGATGTACCAGTTCGGGCTGGCCGGCAAGGCCCCGCGGAGTCTCGACCTGGTGACGGGCGGATTGGCCTCCTCCGTCGCAGGGGCGCTTGGCGTCGCCGCCTACCAGGCCGGTCACGGTCAGCTGCTGCTTGGCGGCGACGAGGCGGGCTGGCTGCTGCTCGCAGTGGCGGCCGTGTTCGGCGCCGGGGCATGCGTACCGTGGCTCTCGCGCCGAAGCAATCCCGACCTCACCGATCTGCTCGGCGGGTACGCACTGGCCGCCTGCGCAACCGGATTCGGCCTGCTGCTGCACGGCCCCGCGCTGGTGCTGGCCTGGGGCAGTGAGGCGGTGGCGCTTGCGATCGTCTCGGAGCGAGTCGGCCTTCGGTTTGCGCGCGGTGTGCGTCTGTACGCCGCGGCGACCGCGTACCTCGTGCTGGCCACGTGTGCGGCCCTGTACGCCTCACTGCCCGAGCTGCTGGTCGGCCTGCACCGCTGGGATACCCAGGACGGCACGACGGCGGTTGCGGTGCTGCTCCCGGCCGTGTGCGTCTGGACTGCCGTGACCCTGCGAAGCGTGTGGACGTGGCGGCGCTGGGCAACTTGGGCCGCGCCCGCGGTCGCCGCCTACGGCTTGCCGCTGGTGCTGTCGGGTGACGCCGTGCTGGTCGGCTGGACGATGCTCGCAGCCGCGCTGGCGCTGACGACCTACAGCGCTCGCCTGCGGCGGGTGTTCGGTCGCCTGGAGCCGCTGTCGGCCGCAGCCGCACTGCTCACCATCACCGCGTGTGGCGCTGCCGTCGTCGATCGCCTGGCCTACCAGGTGGTGCATCACGGCGGCCGCCAGGGCGTGATCGTCGCCGTCTGCCTGGCCGCGGCCTCGGCTCTCGTGGCGCTCGCGATTCCCGACCGGCGGATGCGCACGTTCGCACTCGTGCCCACCGTCGCGCTGGCAGCGGTCGTGGCAGCGACGCTGCTTCCGGGAGCGTGGGCGGTCACCGCCTGGGCGCTGATCGTGGTTGCGATCGAGCTGGTCGTGATCTTCCGGCCCCGGCTGGTCGACCGGTACTTCGACCGGCGGCTGACGCTCGAGCTGAGCATGCTGATGGTGGCCGGGCTGATCACGGTGGGTGTGCTCGGGTACGAGACCGCTGCCCGCCTGTTTGCCGCCAACTCGGCCCCGGCCGCCGGCATCGCGCCGCTGATCGCGACCGTGCTGGCGGCGTGGCTGGCGGTGCGCGCCGCACGGGCGATCACCCCGCCGGTGGAGCGATTCGGCGTCACCCTGCCGATGGTGGTCACCACCGCGGCGGCGCTGACGCTGTGGACGGTCTCGGCAGCGATCCTCGGAGTCGCCGAACTGGCGGTCGCCAACGATCCGCAGATGATCCACAACCGGTTCCAGGACGGGCACGTGGCCGTCTCGATCTGCTGGGGAGTGACCGGTCTGGCGCTGCTCTACTTCGGCCTCCGGCGCGGCTCGCGCACGCTTCGCACAGCCGGTGTGGTGCTGCTGTTCGCGACCCCGTTCAAGCTGTTTCTGTACGACCTCAGCTTCCTGGCCTCGACCTCACGGGCGGCCTCGTTTATCGTCACCGGCCTCGCCCTGATCGCCGCCGCGCTGGTGATGCAGCGGCTCACACCAAACGGGCGCTCCCACAGTGACAGCGACGGGCCGGCGGGGGTGGCGGGTGTCTAGCATCGCTCACTCACCGTCTGTGGTGCGGGTATCCGCACCACAGACACAGGTCGCCCGCACTGCCACGCGCGGCTCGGTCGGCCAATCTGGGGCCATGCACACCACAGCCACATATCAACAGCCGCAAGCGGCTCTCGCCCCGGGCCAGCCGATCCCGCGCTCAGCGCTCCTGATGCAGCGTTTGTGGGACGCGGTCACCAGCCTCTCGCTGAGCCTTTAATTTGGGCGCGGTGCCTCCGGCGCCGGTACAGTCGCCTCACACCGGCTGTCACATTGGAGGTCTCTGAATGAGTCGTACGCTGCCCAGACACGAAGGCACAGTCGCGTTTCGCGGACACAACACCTGGTACGTCGTGGCGGGCGAGGGCGAGCAGCCCGGCCGGCTCCCGCTGGTCACTCTGCACGGCGGCCCGGGGGGCGCCCACGACTATCTCGAGCCGCTGCAAGAGCTGGCCGCCACCGGTCGCCGGGTGATTCAGTACGACCAGCTGGGATGCGGGCGCTCCGACCATCCCGATGACCCGTCGATGTGGACGGTCGAGCTGTTCATCGATGAGCTCAACACGGTGCGCAGTGCACTCGGCCTCGACCGCATCCACCTGTTCGGTTCGTCGTGGGGCGGGATGCTGGCGATGGAGTACGCGCTGACGAAGCCGGCCGGCCTGGAGAGCCTCATCGTTGCCAGTTCCCCGGCCAGCATGATCCAGTGGGTGGCGGAGGCAAACCGGCTGCGTGACCTGCTGCCCCCCGACGTGCAGCAGACGCTCGTGCGCCACGAGGCGGCCGGCACCACCGACGACCCCGAGTACGAGGCGGCCTGCGACGTGTTCTACCACCGCCACCTGTGCCGCCTCGATGAGTGGCCCGACTATGTCCATCGGTCGATGGCGCAGATGCCCAACCAGGTCTACATGACCATGAACGGACCCAGCGAGTTCCACGTGATCGGGACGCTCAAGAACTGGGACATCCGTGCGCGGCTGGGCGAGATCGCAGTGCCCACGCTGGTCACTTCGGGGCGTCACGACGAGGCCACAGCCGAGATCGCCGGCACCGTGGCCCGAGGCATCCCCGGCGCCGAATGGGTGGTGTTCGAGCAGAGCTCGCACATGCCGCATGTGGAGGAGCCGGACGACTACCGGAAGCTTCTGAGCAGCTTTCTTTCCGGCGTCGAGCAGCGTATCGATGTATCTTCGGCAACGAGCGGCTAACAACCGATGTCACCAGACGTCTAACCAGAGGTCTGGGTATCCCTGTATCGAGGAGAGAGCATGCAGGTTCCTATTAAGCGCATCGCGGTGGCGGTGGTGTTGGCGGTCGGATTGGGAGTCGCCGCCGGCTGCGGCGGCAGCAGCAGCAACAGCAGCAGCGCGGCTCCCACATCGTCCGGTACGAGCGGCGGCGCCGCCCACAAGGGCGGGACGTTCACGATCCTTGCCAACTCGAACTGGGGGACTGCCGACCCAGCTCAGAACTACACGCTGCAGGAGTGGCAGCTGCTGGTCGATACGCACGACGGCCTGGTGGCCTTCAAGCGCGTAACCGGGCCGCAGGGCAATGAGCTCGTGCCCGATCTTGCCACCGCAATCCCCAAGCCCACCGACGGCGGCAAGACCTACACCTTCACGGTGCGCAAGGGAATCACCTACTCGGACGGCACGCCGCTCAAGGCGAGCGACTTCGTGACCGTGATGAAGCGGCAGTTCACTGTCCCCGGGCCGACCAGCTTCTACACCGGCCTGGTGGGTGCAGATGCATGCGCGAAGAACCCCAAGACCTGTGATCTCTCCCAGGGAGTTGTCGCCGACGACAGCACTGGAACGGTCACCTTCCACCTGGTGGCCCCCGATCCGGAGTTCCTGTACAAGCTGGCGCTGCCGTTCGCGTATGCGGTGCCGGGAAACACCAGCCTCAAGCTGACAGGCAACAACGTGCCCCCGGGAACGGGCCCGTACATGTGGAAGTCGTACGATCCGAACAAGGAAGCCGTGATGGTGCGCAACCCGCACTTCAAGGTGTGGTCTGCAGACGCACAGCCCGAGGGCAACCCTGACCAGATCGTCGAGAAGTTCGGTCTCAGCGTCGAGGACGAGGTTACTGCCGTCGAGAACGGCGACGCCGACATGGTGTTCGACCAGGACGGGATCCCGGCCGACCGCCTGAACGAGATCGACACCAAGTACGCGTCGCAGGCGCACGTGAACCAGCTGACCGCCGACTACTACATGGCGATCAACGTCCGCGTTCCGCCTTTCAACAACAAGCTCGCCCGGCAGGCCGTCAACTACGGTGTCGACCGCCAGGCGATGGTGAAGATCTACGGTGGCCCGTCACTGGCGACCGCCAGCTGTCAGGTGCTGCCTCCGGGCTTCCCCGGCTATGAGCAGTACTGCCCCTACACCGCGAACCCCGCCCCCAACGGAGCGGGGCCGTGGACGGCGCCGGACGTCGCCAAGGCAAAGCAGCTGGTGCAGCAGTCCGGAACGGCTGGGGCGAGCGTCTCCGTGGTCGGCACGACCGACACGGTGGGCAAGAGCCTCACCCTGCAGCTTGTGAACGACCTCAACGCGATCGGGTACAAGGCGACCGCCAAGCTCCTCGGGGCCGGCCCGCAGTATCCGTACATCCAAAACTCGAGTAACAAGATCCAGATCGGGTACTCGCAGTGGTTCCAGGACTACCCGGCGGCGTCGGACTTCCTCAACGTTTTGCTCGGATGCAGCAACTTCCGGCCGAACAGCGATGCCAGCCCGAACATCTCCGAGTTCTGTGACAAGGGGATCCAGGCCAAGATGGATCAGGCCGCGACCACCGGAGTCACCGACCCGGCAGCCGCCAATAAACAGTGGGCACAGGTCGACCACGACGTGACCGACGCCGCACCGTGGGTGGAACTGTTCAACCCCAAGCAGATCAACTTCGTCTCCAAGCGAGTGCAGGACTATAAGTGGAGCACGCAGTGGTACAGCCTCGTCGACCAGGCCTGGCTGCAGCAGTGACGATCGTCGGACTGGGGGGCGGTTCAAAACCGCCCCCCTTCCGATGGTAGGGTGATCACATGGCTGAGTTCGCGTGGGAACCGTCAGCCGGTGTCGACGCCGACGAGCTGAATCCCGAGGTCGCCGGCCGCAGTCCCTGGGCTCTGGCGTGGCGTCGTTTCCGGCGAAACCGGGTGGGGGTGGCCGGCCTCGTGCTGTTCATCCTGATCGTGCTCACGAGCCTCGCGGCGCCGTACTATGCGCGCGACGTCGCCCACACCGACCCGTTCGTCAACAACCTCAACGGCACCACCATCGTCAACGGGAAAAAGGTTCCGCTGCTGCAGCAGGGGCAGGGTGTGCTCGGGCTGGGTGAGACGCCGATCGGCCCGACGTGGGACGTGCATCACTACTTCCTCGGTGCCGACAGCCAGGGTCGCGACGTGGCGGCGCGGCTCCTCTACGGCGGGCGCAACTCGCTGATCATCGGTATCGGATCGGCGGTGATCTGTTCCCTGATCGCCGCGGTGCTGGCGCTGATCGCAGGCTTCTACGCCGGGTTCTCGGACTCTGTCCTGTCTCGGCTGATGGACGTTGTGTGGGCGTTTCCGGTGCTGCTGTTCGCGATCTCGGTCTCGACCGTGCTGCTGACAGCACCCAACGGCCTCAAGGTTGGGCCGCTGCATGTCAACGCCAACAGTCTGTGGCTGCCGACGATGATCATCGCGGTCATCTTCATCCCGTACGTCTACCGGCCGGTGCGGGGCACGGTGCTGTCCCTGAGAGAGAAGGACTTCGTGCAGGCGGCCGAGGCTCAGGGCGCCAGCAACCGCAGGCTGGTGTTCAACGAGATCCTGCCGAACGTCGCACCGGTGGTGATCGTGCTGCTGCCGCTGATGGTGGCCACAACGATCCTGGTCGAGGCGGGGCTGTCGTTCCTGTCCATCGGCGTGCAGGCCCCCAATGCCAGCTGGGGCACGATCATCGACGACGGCCAGCAGCTGCTGTACACCCGACCCTGGGTTGCGATCGCCCCCGGATTGATGATCATCCTGACAGTGCTCTCGCTGAACATGTTCGGCGACGGGGTGCGGGACGCACTCGATCCCAAATCCAGCCTGCGAGTGGGCGGGGAGTAGGCGCATGTTGACATTCATCGTGCGCCGGCTGCTCGGGATGGTCGCGGTGTTGTTTGCGATCAGCGTATTCGTGTTCCTGATCTTCTTCGCCACGCCCGGGGTCGATCCCGCCCGCTCGCTGGCCGGTCGCAACCCGAGCCCCGAGTCGATCGCCCAGATTCGCAAACAGTTCGATCTCGACCGACCGCTGCCGATCCGCTACGCGATCATGATGGACAAGCTGTTCGTGAGCCGCGACCTGGCGTCGTACTCCAACCAGGGTGAGTTGGTGGTGCCGGAGATTGTCTCCGCAGCTCCCATCACCATCTCGCTCGTCTTCGGCGCCGCCGTGATCTGGTTTGGGGTGGCGATCGCCATGGGGCTGCTCGCTGCGGTGAAACGCGGCACGATCTGGGATCCCTTCCTGATGGTGCTGGCCCTGATCGGCATCTCGATTCCGGTGTTCTGGCTGGCCGAGGTGGCAAACCTGGTCACGCAGAGCCGCTATCACGACACGTTTCTGTTCTCGTGGGTGCCGCCGCTCGGCTACATCCCGATCACGTCGAGCCCGTTCGGCTGGTTCAAGGTGATGGTGATCCCGTGGGTCACGCTGTCGATTGCCTACATCGGCCTGTACGCCCGTGTGCTGCGCGCCAACCTGATCGAAACCGATAGCGAAGACTTCATCCGCACGGCCAGAGCGAAGGGGCTGAGCGAGCACCGCGTGCTGCTCCGCCACACGCTGCGCAACTCGATGATCACCTTTCTGAGCCTGTTCGGCCTGGACTTTGGCGCACTCGTCGCCGGCGGCGCGCTGCTCACCGAGGTCGTGTTCGGGCTGCATGGCGTGGGCTATCTCACCTACCAGTCGCTCGGGTCGCTCGATCTGCCGGTGATCATGGCGACAGTGGTGTACGGCGCTTTCTTCATCGTGATCGCAAACGCGATGGTCGACATCGCCTATGCCTTGCTGGATCCGCGCGTGCGCCCAACCTGAGGGACCGCCGACTCAAACGGTGAGACCGTGGGTACTCCGAGGTCGTGGACGAGATCGGCCACCCCGATGAGAAGCAGGTCGTCGCGTTGCGCCGCTGCTTTGACCAGTGCTGGGGCGAAGCCGGATCTGGAGAAGAGCGCGACCTGCGCGTCCTTGGCGATGCGCGCGCCGGCTTGGCGCAGGGCGGGGATCTTGTAGGTCTCGATGTCGGCGAGCACATCGCTGCCCATCTGGCGGGCCGTCCATTTGCACTCTCCGATGATCGCCACGGCTCCGCGTCTGAGCCCGACCACGTCGATCTCCTCGGTTTCTCGGATGTGGTCGCGGCGTAGCTGGTTGAGCGCGTTGCCCCACCAAGAGCCGACCTTGGTAACCGTCCCCATCCCCCGCACCCAGTTTCGGCACAGGCCCTCGAAGGTGGGGCTGATGTGGTCGGCCAGCGCGTCAGCGATCTCGAGGTCGTAAAGGGTGCGCGGCGTCAGGCCGGTTTTGAGTTCCTCCTGGAACGGGAAGACGAACCGAAACCAGAAGCGCATGAAGTCGTCGGCAAGGCCATAGCGGAATCCGCGCTCATCGTCGAGCGCGGTGATCGGGGCATTGCGGTTGACGATCCGCATCTCCCGCAGTGTGTCCAGGCAGGGCTGCAGGTACGTCGATCGATGACCAAATGCATCGCCTGGGCCTGAGTTACTGCGCCGACTCCGTCGGTCGAACATCGTCGTGGATCAGCCGCTCAACCTCGGATTCGATGCTCAGTCGCAGGGGCGCGTCGCCGGCGGTCGAGCGAAGTTGCGCGCGGAGGGCGTCCGTGCGCTGGTGGTCGACTCCGTCCTCGCCCAGAACAACGCCGTAGATCTCTTCGGCGGCTTCGACCGTCACCCACCTCTCGCTGACATCTTTGCGGACGCGCTCGGGGTCGCGCTCCCACGGCGGTCCGTATCCACCACCGCCGTTGGAGAACGAGACGACCGTCTCCCCGTGTGCCAGCTTCGCCCCTCCCCAGGCCGGAAGCGGCTCGAGTGACCCGTCGCTTCTCCGGAGGAACTGGCAGGCGCTCGCGCCGGGGAAGCCTCCGCGCGCGCCGCGGGCGGGGTTGACCTCGCCGTCCGACGACCACAGGGCTTCCATCTCGGTATCGACCGGGCCGTATTCGACAAAGACGCCGGGCGCGCCGCGGTGCCTTCCGGGGCCACCGCCGTCAGCGACGATGCGATCACACCAGATGATCAGGGGATAGATCAGCTCGTCCACCTCGATGCTGTCGCGCATCATGAGGCCGCCGCAGCCGACCGTCCCTGAGGTCAGCCAGCCGTCAGCGCGGGCGGTGGCGGCCCCGCCGGTGATGCCGAGCAGCGTGAGATTGACGAACCCGCCTCCTCC
Source organism: uncultured Actinomycetes bacterium (assembly GCA_963727235.1). Classification (GTDB taxonomy): domain Bacteria; phylum Actinomycetota; class Thermoleophilia; order Gaiellales; family JAICJC01; genus CAVPTL01. Next base: position 144,571 of record CAVSFZ010000020.1, on the reverse strand, counting down.
CCGCCGTGGGTCGGTTCCTGAGATCCCGGCGGTCGACGCGGGGCACTCGCTGGCGCAGTCCGCCATGCCGAACCCGTCGCCGAGACTTGCGATGGCGCGCTGAACACTGTTGGAGACCCGGCAGGCGATGCCGAACGTAGCCGCCGAGCAGCTGGCGGGATGCCGGGGGATGCCGGCGACGCAGTTCTCTCGCAGGAGCACCTCCAGCCGGCGGAACGATCCTCCGTTCTGGGGGACGACGAAGGGCAGGCTGTTGAACACCCCCACGTAGGCGGCCGACCTCGCGGTGGCCTCTGTGAGGTTGATCCCCGCCTGCAGGCAGTCTGGATTGTCGCGCAGGTCGACACGGATCGTTCCGCGTTCACTGTCGACATCCACCGATACCCCCACGGGAACGCCGTCTTCGCCGCCGGGGACAGGGAGCGGATCAAGCATCGTGGACACCTCGGCGTGGCCGTCCGGCATCTGGCTGATCGCGCTGATCATCTGGCGCTCGCTGTAGTCGAACCAGGCCTTGCTGTACCGGTGGAACCCCTCCCAACCGATCTCGCTTGCGAGGCTCAGCAGCTCTCGCTCACCGATCCGGGCAGCTCCGAGCATCGCCAGGTAGTCGCCGTAGAACGTCTCCGGCACCCGGATGCGGAGCTCGCACATCCGCATCACGTCTTGGACGTCTTCGTAGTTCTCCTGGATCTTCGTGCAGTTGAAGATCACCGATCCCTCTTGATACACGTCCCGGCAGGTGGCCCACAGCGTGGTCGGTTCGGAGTTGCCGATGTCGGCGAGATGGGCCTTCACCACCACGGTCAGCTGGTGGACGCCCTGATCGTCGATCACCGGGATCAGGATCGAGTTGTCGGCGGTGTGGCCGTTGCCGTGGTACGGCGAGTTATGCGCGTAGGCGTCGCCCCGGCGCGGGGAGGGGTGGTACTGCCGCAGGTACCTCGTGGCGATGTCCGGCCCGCTCATCACGTGCACCGGAAGGCTTTCGGCGCTGACCAGCACCTCGTCGTCCCGCGAGACGACACAGCATGAGCAGTCCTTGGCCGTGTTCAGCGCGGCCGACCATGCGGTTCGGAAGAGCGTGTCGTTCATCTTGCGGACGATGCCTTGCAGCCTTGCGGTCATCACCGCCATCGTGAGCGGGTCGACCTCAGAGTCTCGCCCCGGGGCCTGGCTGTCGGTTGGGATGCCGAGTTCGCTGCTCATTGCCGAGCCTTTCGTCTGTCGGTGCTCATACCGTTATCAGGAGGTTGCCGCCCGCCAGCCGCTCGGCGGTTGCGCCGGGATCGAGAACGACGGTCGTAAACGGCGCCTCGATGATCGCCGGCCCGTCGATCCGGCCGTCTCCCGGCGCGAGCCGCTCGAGCAGCTCGACCTTGCCCTCGACGACGCCGTGGCCGGCGAAGTAGAGGTCGCGGAGGCCTTCTGAGTCATCCGATCCAGTCGCCGCCACCGACCCGAGTGGCTGATCGCCCACCGCTGGGGAGCTGACACGGGCCCGAAGCCCGATCAGGTGGATCGCCGACCGCTCATCGTTGACCGCGAAGATCTGTTGATGGCGCTCGTGGAAGGCCGCCACGAACTCCGCAACGGCGGTTGGAGAATCGAGAGAGTTTCCGGCGAGCGGGACGTCGATGTCCCACACCTGCCTGGCGTAGCGGGCCTCAGCCGTGAACTCGACCGTCGCCGCCTGGGTGGCACCACCGGCCTCGAGCGCGAACTGCTCGCACCGCGTGGTCAACTCGGAGAACGCGCGCTCCGCGGCGGGGAAGTCGAAGTCGTCGGTCTTGAGGAAGAGCGGGGGGGCCGAGAACTCGGCGGCCATCTCCAGCAGGAGCGCCCCGAAGGCGCTCATGGTCGAACCGGCGTCGGGAATGATGACTCGTTCGATCCCCAGCCGACGGGCGATCGAGACCGCGTTCAACCCGGCGGCGCCACCACCGCCGACCAACACGGAGCCTCGCGGATCCACTCCCTGCGCCACCGTGATCACGTCGATCGCCTGCACCATCTGCTCGGTCGCCAACGCCACGATCGCCGCCGCCGCTTCGTGGCGGGTCACGCCGAGCGGGTCGGCCACATGCTGTTCGATCGAAACCGCGGAGGCGGTCACATCCAACGGCATCGCACCCCCGAGGAAGTGTCTCGGATCGACGTAGCCGAGCACGATCGCGGCGTCGGTGACGGTCGGAGACGTCCCGCCCTTGCCGTATGCCGCCGGGCCCGGGTCGGCACCGGCGCTGGCCGGGCCGACGTGGAGCAGGCCGCCCGCGTCGACTGACGCGATGCTCCCGCCGCCGGCACCGATGCTGCGGATGTCCACGGCGGGAAAGCCGGTGATGTGACCGATGAACTTCGGTCCCAGCCACGTCTCCCGCGTCATCGGGATCTCGCCGCGACGGACCAGCGCCACGTCGTAGCTCGTTCCGCCGGTGTCGGCAACGATTACCGAATCAGCCTGCAGATCACGGAGTGCGAAATGCCGAGCGGCCACCGGCGCCGCGGCCGGGCCCGAGTTGATCGAGAGAATCGGGGCGGCCGCCATCTCGCGGGCATCGATCAGCCCGCCGGCGGCCGAGACAAGCAGCAGCCGGCCTTCAAATCCGGCCGCGCGCAAGCGACGCCCGAGATCTGCGAGATAGCGGGTCATCAACGGCTTGAGCGATGCGTCGATCGCTGTCGACGAGGCCCGGCGGTACTCGCGCAACACCGGGTTCAGCCGGTGCGAGAGGGTGTGGGGAACGTCGGGGAGATGGAGATCGAGCAGCTCTCCGACCCGCACCTCATGGGCTGGGTTGGCGATCGACCAAAGCAGGCATACCGCGACCGCCTCCACCTCTTCCGAGCGGAGCGTCCGCAGCACCTCGACGACCGCGTCCTCATCGAGCGGCCGTCGAATCTGGCCCTCGGCCCCGATCCGCTCAGGGATCTCAAACGTCAGGGATCGCGGGATGTACGGATCGGGGTAGTCGTAGCTCCAGTCGAAGGGATCGGGACGACCGCCCTCCCGCATCGCGAGGGTGTCCGGATGGCCCTTGGTGCAAATCAGCGCGGTGCGGGCGGTCGTCCCCGTCAGGATCGCATTCGTTGACCGAGTCGTGCCGTGCAGGAGCACGTCGACTCGCCCGAGGAAGCGCTGGAGGGGGACGTCTTCCGCGTCAGCGGCGAGCTGCAGCACCCCCAGAATGCCCTCGGTGGGATTCTCGATGGTGGTCGGATGCTTGTACAGCCGAACGTCGCCGCTCGGATCCGCGACCGCAAGATCGGTGAACGTCCCACCGGTGTCAATCGCACAGCGAAGTTCCCGGTCGGTTGTCACGTGCAGCCGGTGGGGATGGTCAACTCAAGCAGCCTCTCACTAGGTGGTAGTTAGTCTCATCTAATGGTTGGGGTTGGTCGATCTTATACACAGCTGCTGTCCGCTGTCAAAATCGGCTGCAGCCGCGGCCTCAGGGCCACTTTGGCGTATCCAACCACCCTCGCGAGCGGAGAGGGGGGGATTCGAACCCCCGGTACGCCAATAAGACGCACAACGGTTTTCGAGACCGCCGCATTCAACCACTCTGCCACCTCTCCAACGCGCCAAGTCTACCCAGCACCGGGTTGGCGAGGCGCCGGGATTTGCCGGTCTGCTAGCGTGGCGGCGTGCCCGAACTGGCTTCCACCATCGTCGAGTTGACCGAGGAGCAGCGCGCGATCCAGGCGCTCGCCAGGGATTTTGCCCGGACCGAGATCCGGCCGGTTGCAGCGGAGGTGGATGAGCGTGACGTGCACTGCCCGCTGGACGTGGTGTACAAGGCGGCCGAGCTCGGCCTGACGTCGTTCATGCTGCCCGAGGAGGTCGGCGGCGGCGGCATCGAGGACGTGCTCACCGGCTGCCTGGTGCAGGAGGAGCTGAACTGGGGCTGCGCCGGCATCGGCAACCTGATCACCTCGGCCGGGTTCTTTGCCCGCACGCTGGTCGAGGTGGGCACCACCGAGCAGAAGCAGCGCTGGCTGGCGCCGCTGACGACCGACACGCCGCCGCTGACCGCGCTTGGCTCCACCGAGCCGGGAGTAGGCTCTGACACGGCCGCCATGACCACCACCGCCGAGCGCACCGCGGACGGCTATCGCCTGAACGGCCAGAAGACGTGGATCTCCAACGGCGGCATCGCCGAGTACTACTGCTTCTTTGCGACCGTGGCGCCGGGCACCGGATCCAAGGGCGTGACGGCGTTCGTGGTCGAGAAGTCCGACGACGGCGTCTCGTTCGGCGAGCCGATGCGAAAGATGGGCCAGCGGGCGATCATCAACACCGAGGTGTTTCTCTCCAACTGCGAGATCCCTGAGGATCGCCGGCTGGGCGAGGAGGGCAAGGGGTTCTACAGCCTCATGCACACCTTCGACGAGTCCCGCATCCACCTCGCCGCCAGCGCCGTGGGGATCGCCCGCGCTGCGCTTGAGTACGCGGTCGAGTACAGCAAGACCCGGGAGGCGTTCGGCAAGCCCATCGGCCATCACCAGGCGGTCGGGTTCCGGCTGGCTGACATGGCCACCAGGGTGGACGCCGCCCGGCTCCTGACCCACCGAGCCGCCGTCTCGATGGACGCGGGCAACCACGTGCCGGCCGAGGCGGCGATGGCCAAGCTGTTTGCCTCAGAGACCGCGTCGTACTGCACCTGGGCGGCTCTGCAGACGCTCGGCGGGTGGGGCTACTCGCGCGAGTACCCGGTGGAGAAGTGGGTCAGGGATGCCCGGCTCGAGGAGATCGAGGAAGGCACCTCAGACATTCAGCGGCTGATCATCAGCCGCTCGTTGACGCACTGAGCAGCTCCGCCACCGCCTCGGAGGCCCGCCGGTAGGGCAGGAGCTCGCTCTGGTCGGAGAACCACGCCATGTACGGCGTGATCACGATGTGCTTGGCGGCCAGCAGGTCAGCCGCCGGCGGCTGCTCCCACGCGTGGTCGAAGCCGGCGCGGATGTGGGTGGCCTCGATGATCGCGCGGCGGTCGACCAGCCCCGCCCGCGCCGTGTTCACAAGCACACCCTCGTCTCGGATCAGCGCCAGCCGGCGGGCGTCCAGGATACGGGCGGTGCGTTCGCTCAGGGCGAGGTGCAGCGTCACCGCGTCTGCCCACTCGAGCAGTGGGTCGAGCACGGGCTCGCCGCCCTCCTGGAACGGGTCGTGATAGCGCACCTCCATCCCCAGTGCGCGGGCGCGATCGGCCGTGGCGCGGCCGATGTTGCCGTAGCCGATCACCGCCAGCCGCGTCCCGCGGATCTGCCGCGGCACACCCCCGGAGCGGTAATCCCATCCGCCCGCACGGGTGGCGGCCACGGCGTAAGGAATCCCGCGCAAGAGCCCCACCAGCAGTGCGATCGTGTGGTCGGCGACCTCATCGGTGCAGTAGTCGCCGATCGCCCTGACCTGCACCCCGTGTTGCTCGGCAGCCACCAGGTCGATGTGATCAAAGCCCGTGGAAGCGGTGGCGACCATCCGCAGCTGGGGCAGCCGCTCGATGTCGGCGGCCGACACCGGGAACTCCGGGGTGACCATCAGCGCGACCGTATCCGGCGGCGCCTGCGCGACCGATCCCAGCTCCGCGTCGGGGACGAACTCGTGCACGATCTCGAGCGGATAGCTCGGATCGCACACCACTACCCGGTTGGCGCTCAGCTCGCGACTGCCGCGACGGCATCCTCGTCTACGGCCGCCACGCCTGTGTCTGTCAGAACCCGGAGCGCTTCGGCCGGCATGTACACCTTGACGGCGTCGCCCTGGCGGTAGGGGATCTCTTCGCCGGCGTTTTGGATCAGCGCCTGGATCTTGTCGCCGTTGGCCAGGATGATCAAAAGCTGCACCGAGTTTCCGAGATAGACCGGCCGGTCGATCATCCCGGGAATCCGGTTGGGGCCCTCCGACGAGTGCGCCTCGAGCCGCACCCGCTCCGGCCGGATCACGATCCGGGTGGCGCCGATCACGTCGGTGGTGCCGTGCGCGGCGTGCATCTCGAAGTCGCCCACCATCACCTTGCAGGTGCCGTCGGGCTGCTTGCCCTTGGCCTCGGCTTCCATCAGGTTGGAGACGCCCAGGAAGTCGGCCACGAACGTGGTCGCCGGCGCCTCGTACACCTCTTGCGGGGGAGCCACCTGCTCGACCTTGCCGTTCGACATCACGGCGATCCGGTCGGACATCGTGAGCGCTTCCTCCTGGTCATGAGTCACGTACACGAACGTGATCCCAACCTGCTGCTGCAGAGACTTGAGCTCGACCTGGAGCTGCTTTCGCAGCTTCGCATCGAGAGCGCCCAGCGGCTCGTCCAGCAGCAGCACCGAGGGCTTCAGTACCAGCGCCCGCGCGAGCGCGACGCGCTGCTGCTGGCCGCCCGACATCTGCCCGGGCTTGCGCTTCTCGAAGCCTGTCAGCTGCACCAGCTCCAGCGCCTCGGCCACGCGCGTCTTGATTTCGGCCTTGCCCACCCGCTGGCGACGCAGGCCGAAGGCGACGTTGTCGTTGACGTTCAGGTGCGGGAACAGCGCGTAGTTCTGGAACACGGTGTTGACGTTCCGCTTATGCGGAGGGGTGTACTCCATGTTCACGCCGTCGAGCAGGATCTCACCCTCGGTGGGCTGCTCGAAGCCGGCGATCATGCGCAGCGTGGTGGTCTTGCCACAGCCGGACGGTCCCAGCATCGAGAAGAACTCGCCGCTTGGCATCTCGAGGTTGATTCCGTCCACCGCGGCCATCTCACCGAACCGCTTGACCAGACTTACAAGTTTGACTTCGCCTGCCATCGTGCCTCCAGCCTACAGATGGAATCTCTACATGTCGAACGCGGCCAGGTCGCCGGCGACACCCGTGCCGGCCTTCGCCTCGCCCCGAGTGAACATTCGGTACACCATGAATCCTGCGAGCACCGCAACCAGCGTGACCACGACCATGATGGTGGCGATCGCGTTCGTGCTCGGCAGCGGCGCTGCGCGGGTCGCGCTGTAGATCTCGATCGGCACCGTGTCACAGCCCGCGCCGCACGAGAGGTAGTAGCTGATCACGAAATCGTCGATCGAGATCGCAAACACGATCGCCGCGCTCGAGACGATCGCCGGCAGAAGCAGCGGGAACAGCACCTTCTGGAGCGCCACCCGAGGGGTCGCTCCGAGGTCTGCCGCCGCTTCTTCATACGATCTGCCGATCGAGAACAAGCGACCGCGCACGATCACCACCACATACGAGATCGAGAAGGTCACGTGCCCCAGGACCTGCGCGAACGTGCTGGTGTGGATGAACGTGAACAGGTGCGTGAACACCAAGAGCAGGGAGACGCCCATGACGATCTCGGGGGTGACCAGCGGGAACAGCATGAGGAAGTTCGACGGCCCCGAGCCACGGCCGCGCCAGCGGGCCAGGCCGAGCGCCAGCGCCACGCCGATGGGGGTCGCGATCAGCACGTCGGCTCCGGCCAGCTTGATGCTCTGGTAAAGCGCCCCGCGCAGCTGGTCGTTGTGCCACACCGAGTTGAACTGATCGCCGTAGTACCACTTGGTCGAGAAGCCCGCCCAGACTGTGCGCGAACGCGAGTCGTTGAACGAGAACTGGATCGCGATGATCACCGGCACGATCGCCCAGGCCATGTACAGCCAGGTGATCAGCGGCAGGAAGCGAGGCCGCCCCCACGGGTTGAAGATCCAGCCACGTGCGCGGCCCAGGAACGTCGGCGCGGATGCCTGCGTGGACTTCTGCTGCTCGACGGCTGCGTCGGTCATAGCGTCTGCACCTCCTTCTGGGCCCGGTGAATCGACCACATGTAGTACCCCATCAGGATCACCAGGAACAGCGACATGATGATGGTGATGGCCGCGCCGATGGTGGGCTGCGGGCCGCCGTGGAAGTACAGGTCGATCTGGTTGCCGATCATCGAGGTGGTGGGCGCGCCGGACACGATGTTGGGCGTGTAGTAGTCGCCGAACATCGGTAGTGCGATCAGCACCGCGCCGCCCAGAAGACCGGTCTTGGAGAGCGGGAGGGTGACGTGCAGGAACGTGCGGAACGGGCTCCCGCCGAGGTCACGACCGGCCTCCAGAAGGCTCTTGTCGATGCGGTCGAGGGAGGCGTACAACGGCAGGATGAAGAACGGGATGTAGCCGTACACCAGTGCGGCGACAACGGTGAAGCTCTGGCCGTTCAGCCAGGCGTCATGCTGGCTCAAAAGGCCCAGGCTGACCGCCAGGTTGCTGAGGTGGGTGAAGTCCAGAAACCGGGTGGCGTACCCGTCGGCGGCCAGCAGGTTGACCCACGCCAGCATCCGCATCAGGTAGCTGATCCAAAACGGCATGATCAAAAGGATCAGCAGGATGTTCTTGGTGCGGCCGGCGTGGCGGGCGATGTAGTAGGCCACCGGGTAGCCGATCAGCACCGAGAAGAACAGCGACAGGAAGACGTATTCGAGCGTGCGCACCACGGCGCCCCAGTACACGCCGCCGGGGGCGAGGTCGCCCAGCACCTGCTGCATCCAGCCGACGTTCCAATCGAGCGGGTTCCAGATCGGTATGGGAGTCTGCAGCAGCGCGTCGACGTTTCCGAACGCGACCCCGATCACCGCATAGAACGGCACCAGGAACAGCAACAGCAGCCACACCACGCCTGGAAGCGCGAAACCAGCCCACAGCCAGCGTGGATACATCTGCCCCTCCTATCCTGCCTGGAAGTAGGCGTAGGCGTTTTGCCAGAGCTGCTGACCGCGCCAGCTCAGCGTCATCTCCTGTAGCGAGTTGGGGCCAAAGTCGTTCTCGGTCAGGACGCATGTCCCCAGTGATTCGGGAATCACCTTGTTCTTGACCAGGTCCGCCGGTTTGAGGTCCTTCATCGGCGGCTGGTACCCGTTGAAGTTCACGAAGTTCGAATAGGCGTTGTTGTAGTCACACATGTAGTCCAACCAGAGATGGGCGAGAACCGGCTTCTTGGTGGTGCTGCAGATCGACCAGCAGTCGTTCTGCACCGGCCCCTTGCCCCGCTCGGGCCGCCAGAATCCCAGCACCGACGCCGGGGTGCCCTTGGGCAGGTAGTACAGGTAGGCGGCCATCATGTCGCCCGACCAGGCCTGGTTGAGGTAGGCGAGGCCCTCGGGGATGTTGGAGTACTGCTGGTCGCCGACCTTGATGCTGCAGATGTTGTACAGCTCCTGGAGATCGTTCAAAGCCGCGTTGATCAGCTTGGGATCCTCGGTGTTGATGTCGTAGTGGTGCTTGCGCAGAAGCGCCATCGCGATCGTCTCCCGAGGCTCCGACAGAAGGGCGGTCTTGCCGGTGTACTTCTCGGCTTCCCAGAAGATGTCCCAGGGGTTGCTCATGGCCGGGATGTCTTCGGTGACCTTGTCGGTGCGGTAGGCGATCCCGGTGGCGTAGGCCGTGTACGGGACGGTGTAGTGCGAGCCCTGGTCGTAGAACGGGCTCTGCAGCGAGTCCCACACGTTGGAGAGGTTGGGGACGTAGCTGTGGTTAATCGGCTTGACCAGCTTGGCGGCCACCACCCGGTTGAGGTTGTCCGGCGTCATCTCGGTCACATCCGGGGCGACCGAGCCGGAGGCCAGGATCGCGATTCCCGAGTTGATGTCGTTGAACGGGGTGACCTCGACCTTGACGTCGTACTTCTTGCCGAAGTCCTGCAGCAGCTTGCCGTAGATGTACTCGGGATAGTTGAAGACCGTGAAGGTGCCGCCGGTCTCGGGCTCGAGCCCCGAGGGGATCGGCGGCTCCCACAGCGGCAGCGTCACCGGCCGGTCGGGCCGCGCCAGCGGGTACGGCGCCCCGCCGACCGGCTCGGTCGAGTTCGAACACGCACTCAGAATGCTCGATGCCCCCGAGAGGGCGAGTGCGGCCCCGCCGCTGCGGCGGAGAAATTGTCGGCGATTTGCGCGCCCGTCCAGTGGATGCATCAGCCCCAGGCCTCCTGGTTCATGCACCGACCCCGAGCAGCTCGTTCACGAGCGTTGCGCGGCCCTCCACCTCATCGTCGATGTTCGCGGCCGGAATTGCCTCGCGGATGAGATCGTGGAAGTGCTTGAGCCCGTTCTCGCGGGCTCCGAGTACTCCTGCGCGGTAGAGGCTCGATCCGAGCCCCTCCTGCACGCGGTCGGTGAGATCGTTGTCCTCGTGCTGGACCAACGTGTTGATGCGGACGTTCAGCTTGCGTACGAGGGCGTCGCGCCGGCTACTGGTTTCAGGTGGCCGGTAGGTCTGCCAGACGGTCGCTGTGTGGAGCGCATCGAGCGGATAGTTGGTCCACGTATCGATCTGATCAGGATAGAGGTTGAATGTCATTCCGGGAAACGCAAAAATAAAATTCCATTGATGTGCTTCGGGCTCGCGCAGGCCCGGCATCGGCCGCACCAGTCGCTGGTACAAACGCTCCTGGCGGTTCTTCGAGGCCTTGTCGCGCATGGGGCTGCGTGCAATCGAGACGTTCGCGTCGGTGGTCTCGACCAGATACTGCTTGTAGTCCACCAGCCGCAGCAGCCCGGGGTGGCCGACCGGGATGTGATAACCCTCGAGATAGTTGTCGATCGAATTCTTCCAGTTGATCGGGAGCACCGTTGTACCCGTGTCGTATCGCACCAGCCGCTCCGGCCGGTAGGGCGCCAGCCACTCCGCGAACGGCCCCATCACATCGTTGAGCGGCTCGGGGTCGGGATCCAGGTTGGCGAACACGAACCCTCCCAACACCCCGCAGCTGAGTGGCCACAGCCCGTTGGCGTCCTTGTCGAACCCCGGGAACCCAGATTTCTCGGGCACGCCCAGCAGCTTGCCGTCGAGGCCGTAGGTCCAGCCGTGGTAGGGGCAGCGCAGCGCCTTTCCGCAGTTTCCCTCCCCGTCGGCGACTCGTGCGCCGCGGTGCCGGCAGACGTTCGAGAACGCCCGCAGCTCTCCGTCCTTGCCTCGTACCACCACGATCGGCTCGCCGGCCACGGTCTGCGCCACGAAGTCGCCGGCTTCCTGGAGGGCGCTGACGTGGCCGACCATCACCCACCGCTTGCGAAACACCTCACGCTGCTCGGCCTCGAAGAACTCAGGCGTCCGATACGTCCATGCAGGGAGGGTTCGAATGGGTTCTTCCATGAGGGTCCCCGGAACTGACTGACCAATCAGTCAACCGGCTTTCCAGTAAATCACGGCTGCCGGCGGGAGTCAACGAAACGCGTTTCGTATGAGGCCGCCGCTGTGACGCTTGACCTTCGCTCCACCGCCGTGTTAACTCTGCTGACTGTGGCGTCAGTCAATCCCGCATCCGGGCCGTGAGGGAACCCCGCCGGGAGGCGATTCTGGAGGCGGCCTGCCACGTGGTCGGCCGAGTCGGGATCGACCGGTTGCGGATGTCGGATGTCGCCGCCGAGGCGGGGGTTTCAACGGCTCTGGTGCACTACTACTGCACCACCCGAGCCGATCTTCTGACCCAGGCGTTTCGGTACGCCGACGAGCGCGCGGACGCCATCGAGCGTCGCATCGGCAGCGACCTGCCCGCCGTCGAACGGATCGAGCGGCTGTTGGTGGTGTACCTGGACGACGAGTCGGAGATCTACGAGAGTTGGATACTCTGGCGGGAGATGTGGAATCACGCCCTGTTCGATCCGCAGCTGCGGCCGTCGCTGGAAGAGTCCTACCACGGCTGGGTGGACGGCCTGGTCGAGATCGTGCGCTCCGGGCAGGCCGACGGCTCGATCCCGGCCAGCGTCGACGGCGAGACGGCCGCCTGGCGGCTGACCGCCTTCGTCGAAGGCCTGGGGCCGATGATGTTGTTTGGGATGCTCGATCGAGACCGCTGGCGGGAGCTGATCAAGGGCGCGGTTGCCCTGGAGCTGGGCCAGGCGCCGTGAGCCACGGCCACGACCACGATCACGATCACGAAGACCCCCCTGAGGATCGCTGGCTGTTTCTCACCCCCGAGCCGGAGGCTGAGCTGCCCCGGTCGATGGCTGAGCTCGCCAATGCCCTGGGGGAGCACGCGCCGAGCGCCGACCAGCACGAACAGCGCGTGGAGCGGATCGTCACCACCGGCGACTACGCGACCTGGCTCGAGTACATGGTCGAGCAGCGCGAGCTGCTGGAGCGCTACCTGGTGCGGTTCGGAGCCGATGGGCGGGCCGGCCACGTCGTCGATGTGATCAACAACCATCACCAGCTGGCGTTGACCGTGCCCGATGAGGCGGGCGTCGGCGACGTCGAGCGCGACCGGGTGGCCGAGCTGATGCGCGAGGTACACGGGCCGGACGCACGCTGATCAGGTAGCGCACGCCCGGCCTGTCCGCTAAAGGAGGGCTAGCGGTTGTACTTCGAGATGGTCACCGAGTCGATCTGGAAGGCGACCTTGGCGGGCGTCGACGCGCTGGGCATCACGCCGGTGAAGCCGTTGGTGCCGACGTTCGACTGCATGATCAGATGCATCGGCGACGACGGCACGTGGGATGTGTAGCTGGCCCACACCTTGCCGTCCAGGGCCACGGTGATCTTGCCGGGAGTCCAGTCCAGCGTCATCGTGTGCCACTGCGAGAAGTCGCCGCTGACCTTGGCGTGCACGCGGGTGCTGCCGTAGTGCAGCGTGGCCGTCTCCACGTCGCGGGCGGCGCCGTGGTCGGTTGACTGCTCGGCCCAGTCCACGACCGTGCCCGAACCGCTGGGGCGGAGCGCCACATCCATGCCGGTGCCCACGCCCTTGTCCATGCGGAAGCGGATGCTCCAGCGGCCGTAGGTCTGGTTCACCGAGCGGGCCATCGAGACGCCGCCGGAGATCCACTTGTTCCCCCGGGCGGAGTCGCGGTAGGTGAGGATGTTCATCGCACCGCCGGTCGCGACCACATGGGTCTTCGCCCACCCGCTCTGCGGGCAGCAGGTGGGAGTGCCGTTGTACCGCGTCCACGTGTTCGTGCTCAGCGTGTCGAACTGATCAGAGAACACCTGTGTGAACGTGCCGGACGCCGCCGCCGGCTGCACCGCGTCCGCCGTCAGCGGGGCGGCGCTTGCGGTTGAACTCAACACACCTGCGGCGGCCAGCGCGGCCAGCGGAGCGAGACTCAAGAGCTTGAACCTACGTTGCATGATCACCTCAAAGTCGGAAACACGGAGCCGTTCCCCATGGTGTCGCCCCCGAGTTGACAACTTCAAGGCCTCCGGCCTGATTCTCACAAGAGGTTTAAGCGGTCTTTACACCGCCGCAGCCGGCCTCACAAATGCCCCAAGGCCGTGGAAGCGGGCTTTCTGAGCTCCCCAAAGGACCGTGCTTGCAGGGCTTAGCCGTTGCTCGTGCTGCCTCGGCCTCAGGATCCGTTGAGCGGGTCGCATTCGACTGCGGAGTTGTTATGGAGCGTGTACGGCGGCCTCGTGCTCACCGGCCGCGATCATGTCGCCCACCACCGGTGAGGACGCGAGCAGCCACACTCCCACGATCACCACCGCCACGGACGCGAGCAGCACACCGCTGGAGGCCGACCCCAGCCGGGACAGCCGCTCGTTGAACACCAGCGGTGCGAGCGCCACCGGCACCAGCACCTCGGTGGCGAAGGCAATCGGGATCACGACGGTCGCCGGCCGCCGTTGCAGTGCGCTCATCTGGGTGATCCCACCCACCGTAGCCGCCACTCCGATCATCACCAGGAGCAGACCAACCTCCACCGGCTGCGTTCGTGGAGAGGCGTCTGTGAAGAGCTTGGTGGCGACGCTCGAGAGCGCGAACGCGAGCCCGGCGCAGAGCGCGACCGCCGCCGGGCGGGCGGTCATCTTCCGGCGCCACAGCAGGGGTGCAAGCGCGAGCACCGCCAGCACCACCAGCACCGCGCCGATCGCCCAGGCCGATGCGTGCCGGCTGGACCGGGCGGGGGCTGTGGCCGCGATCGTGGCGATGCCGAGGATGAGCGCGCCGGAGCCGATGATCTCGCGCGGGCCGACCTGCTCGTGCAGCGTCACCCGGGCCAGCACCAGCACCACCACCAGCATCAGTGCCAGCGCCGGCTGCACCACGGTCAGCGGTGCCAGAGACAGGGCGGCGGCGTGCAGCGCCCACCCCAGCAGTGCAATCGCCGCGCCCCAAAGCCACCGCACCGACCGCAGCATCGGCCCCAAAAGAGCCACCCGCAGCGCGTCGCCGCGCGGCATCTGTGGGGCGGCCGACGCCTGGATAACCACTCCCGTCCCGAACAGCAGTGCCGCGGCCAGGGCGCAGATGCTGCCAAGGGCGGTGTCCATCCGAGTCATCGTAGCCACGAGCGGGCGCCGGGTGGGTACGGCGCGTGCCGACAGCCCCGCGTGTCAGCATACGCGGCGGCATGCAACGAGATCTGACTGCGCTCTTCGACCCCCGCTCAGTGGCCATCGTGGGCGCCTCCGACGACCCCGCCAAGTGGGGAAACTGGCTTGCCAGGGGAGCGCTCCAGGGTGAGCACCGGCGGCCGGTGTACCTGGTCAACCACAAGGGCACTCCGGTGCTCGGCCGTGAGACCTACCGCTCGGTGGCCGATCTGCCCGACGTCCCGGAGCTGGTGGTCGTGTCGGTTCCCGCGGGCGCCTTCGAGCAGACCGTCGACGACGCCCTGGCGGCCGGTTCCCACGCATTCGTCGGCATCACCGCCGGCCTGGGAGAGTCGGGGGCGGATGCGCAGGAGCGGGAGCGCAAGCTGGTCGAACGGGTGCGCGAGGCCGGAGCGATCCTGCTCGGCCCCAACTGCCTGGGGGTGTTCGATCACTCCGCCGAGCTGGGAATCTGCTCCAACGAGTTCCCCGCGGGGCACATCGGGCTGATCTCCCAGAGCGGCAATCTGGCGCTCGAGATGGGCATCAAGGCCCGTGAGTACAACCTGGGGTTCTCGCGCTTCGCCTCGTTGGGGAACCAGTCGGACGTCGATCTGGCCGAGCTCGTGACGTCCATGGGCAGGCATCCCGATACCGAGCTCGTGGCCGTCTACATCGAGGACTTCCGCGACGGGCGCGCCTTCGTGGAGGCCGCGGCCACGTGCGGCAAGCCGGTGATCGTGCTGACCGTGGGCGCCAGCGTGGCCAGTGCCCGGGCGGCGCTGTCGCACACGGGGGCGATGGTCAGTGCGACGGCGGTGGTCGAAGCGGCCTGCCAGGCGGCCGGAGCGCACCTGGTGCACTCTCCCACCGAGCTGATCGACCTCGCCCAGGCGCTGCTGCAGCCGCGCCGTCGCAGCGGGCCGCGGATCGCGGTTGTCGGCGACGGCGGCGGTCACGGTGCGATCGCCTGCGACCAGGTCGACGCCGCCGGGCTGGAGCTGCCGGTGCTGAGCCCGCAGCTCTCGGCTGCGCTCGCCGCCGATCTGCCCTCTACCGCCGCCACCGGAAATCCGGTCGATCTGGCCGGCGGCGGCGAGCAGGACTTCATGTCGTACGCCAACGTCACCACGGCGCTCTTGAACTCGGGTGAGGTGGACGCGGTGCTGATGACAGGCTACTTCGGCGGCTACAGCCAGTACTCGCAGGAGTTCCTCGAGCGCGAGGTCGAGGTGGCGCATGCCATCACCGCGGCAGTCCGGGCCAGTGGACGGCCGCTGATCTCTCAGACGATGTACTCGGCCGAGCCCACCTCGGACGCGATGCGCGAGGGCGGGGTGCCGACCTACCGCACGATCGAAGCGGCCACCGCCGCGCTGGTGGCGATCGCCGATCGGCCGGCACCGGCCGGCGCGCCGGCGATGCCGGCGATCGAGACACAGCCGCTGGCCACCGACTACTTCGGGGCTCGCGACATGCTCGAGCACGCGGGGGTTGGGTTTGTCGACGCGGTGCAGGTGCGCGGCCGTGACGAGGCGCAGGTGGCGGCCGGACAGCTCGGATTCCCGGTGGTGGTCAAAGCCCTGGGCATGCTTCACAAGTCTGACGCCGGTGGGGTTGCGGTCGGTATCGGCGACGCCGCCGAGCTGGAACGGGTGGTGGCTGACATGGAGCAGCGGCTGGCGCCGGAGGCGCTCTCGCTGGAGCGGATGGCGCCGCTGCGTGAGGGAGTCGAGCTGATCATCGGCGCACGCCGCGACTCTCGCTTCGGGCCGATCGCGATGGTCGGGCTGGGCGGGCTGTACGCCGAGGTCTTGGAGGACGTCGCGATCGGGCTGGCACCGCTCGACCAGGCCGGCGCGGTTGCCCTCCTCAACAGCCTTCGCGGGGCGGCCATCCTGCACGGCGCCAGGGGCCGGCCGCCGGTCGACATCGCCGCCGCGGCGGCTGCGGCGGTGGCGCTGTCGCGCCTGGCCGCGGCCCGCCCGGACATCGCCGAGATCGAGGTCAACCCCTTGCTGGTGACGCCGGCCGGCGCGTTGGGACTGGACGCACGCATCATCCCCGTGGAAGGATCCGGGCATGCTGGTTGAGGGCAGCTTCGACGGCCAGGTCGCGATCGTCACCGGTGGCGGCAGCGGGATGGGCCGGGCCATGGCGCTCGAGTTCGCGCGTCTGGGTGCGTCGGTGGTGGTGGCCGGCCGGCGGCCCGAACCGCTGGCCGAGTCGGTGGCGCTGATCACCGCAGCGGGTGGCCGTGCGACCGCGCAGCCGACCGATGTGCGCGACCCCGAGCAGGTGGACGCGATGGTGGCCGCCGCGGTCGAGGCCTACGGCCGCGTGGACGTTTTGGTGAACGACGCCGCCGGGAACTTCGTGGTCAAGGCCGAGGATCTCTCTCCCAACGGCTGGCGGGCGGTCACCTCGATCGTGCTGGACGGCGGCTTCCTGTGTGCCCGCGCCGCGGGTCGCCGGATGATCGAGCAGGGCGAGGGTGGGGCGATCCTGAGCGTGATCGCAAGCTATGCCTGGACCGGCGGCCCCGGCACCGTGCATTCCGCCGCGGCCAAGGCCGGCCTGGTGGCGATGACCCGCACGCTGGCGGTCGAGTGGGCGCCCCATGGGATCCGTGTGAACACGATCTGCCCCGGTCCGACCGCGACCGAAGGGGCGGGCGCGGCGCTGTGGCCGACGCCCGAGGATGAGGCCAGGGTGGCGGCGACTGTCCCGCTCAACCGGCTGGCCACGGTCGAGGAGATCGGGTGGTGGACGGCGGCTCTGTGCTCGCCCTACGCTGCCTACGTGACCGGCGAGAACTTCACCATCGACGGCGGGCACTGGCTGGAGAAGGACGGGTACATGCCGGCCTTGAACGCGTCAAAATGAGCCCTGCGCCTCCCCTCGAGCCCGAGCTGGCCGAGTCGGACGCGTGGAGCAGCATGCTGGGCGAAGACGTCGCCACCGTCGGCCCCGCGATCGCGTGCCGCGCGCCGGGGGTGGACTCGCTGATGCTCAACCGGGTTCAGGGCCTGGGCATCGCGCGGCCCGCGACCGAGCAGGATCTCGACGAGATCGCCGAGATCTATGGCTCGGCCGCCCATGCGGTCTCGCTGGCGCCGACGGCCCGCCCCGCGGAGCTCGAGGGGATGCTGCGCGCGCACGGCTATGCGCCTGGGTATGCGTGGGTCAAGTTCGTGCGGCCGGTGACCGATCTCGTGCCGGTCGAGACCACCCTGCGGGTCGAGTTGATCGGACCCGATCTGGCGGAGGAGTTCGCGCGGGTGGTCGCAACGGCCTACGGAATCCCGCCGGGAATCGGACCCGACCTGGCCGACCTCCCGGGGCGCCCCGGGTGGTCGTGCTACATCGCGTTTGACGGCAACACGGCTGCGGCCGCGGGGGCGCTCCACGTCGGCCCGGCCGGCGGATGGCTGGGCGGCGCCGGCACGCTGCCGGAGTTTCGCCGGCGCGGGGGGCAGGGCGCGATCATGGTTGCGCGCATCCGCCGGGCCGCTGAGCTGGGAGCCCGGCTGGTTGTCACCGAGACCGGTGAAGACCTGCCCGACCGGCCGTCGAACTCGTATCGCAACATCCTGCGACACGGGTTCAAGGTCGCCTACGTGCGTCCCAACTTCGTCTCCGGCGCAGGGGACTGATGCCGGCCAAGGCCAGTGCAGGACTGGTGCTCTATCGCACGTCTGCGTCGGGCGTGGAGGTGCTGTTGGTGCATCCGGGAGGCCCGTACTGGAAGAACAAAGACGACGGGGCCTGGTCGATTCCCAAGGGGGAGCTGGACGCCGACGAGCCGCCGCTGACCGCCGCCCGCCGTGAGTTCGCCGAGGAGCTGGGGTCGGAGCCCCCCGAGGGTGAGGTGATCGAGCTGGGTGAGATCCGTCAGCGCAGCGGCAAGCGCGTGCAGGCCTTCGCCGTCGAGGGCAACTTCGATCCGGAGACGGTGCGCAGCAACCTGATCGAGATCGAGTGGCCGCCGCGCTCCGGTGCCCGCCTGGAGATACCCGAGGTCGATCGCGCCGGGTGGTTCGATCTGGCCGGGATGCGCCGGGCCATCAATCCCGCGCAGGCTGAGCTGATCGATCGCCTGGTCGCGGCCCTCGCCGGTCGGGCCCAGTCGTGACCGGTGGGGAAAGCGGAGAGGGAGGGATTCGAACCCTCGCTGGAGGTTTACCCCCCAGACCCACTTAGCAGGCGGGCGCCTTCAGCCACTCGGCCACCTCTCCAACGCCACCCAGGATATCGGCTCGAAGCCGGAAGTGCACGAGCGGTAGCGCCGATCGAGGGCGGGCGCGCCCGGTAGTGTGGGCGCCCGTGATCACCAAACCCGACGCTCGAAGAATGTGGCGATGGGTCGTCGGGCTGTGGTTGGCAAGCCGGGTGGCCGTGATCGCCGCGGGGGTCGTCCTCACCGATCAGCTGGGGTGGCACCGGGCGCTGGCCCCCTGGCAGGTGCAGCCGTGGACTGCGGTCACCGGCTGGGACACCGCCTACTACATCGAGCTCAGCCACAACGGCTATCACCACAACCTGTCGGTGGCCTTCTTCCCGCTGTTCCCCGCGGCGATCTGGCTGGTGCGGGAGGTGCTTCAAACCGGAGATGCGGTGACCGCCATGCTGGTCTCAAACGGTGCCGCGCTGATCGCCATGTTCGGGCTGTACGTGCTCGCCCGCGACCGGCTGTCGGAGGCCCACGCCCGTCGCACGCTGCTCTACCTGGTGCTGTCGCCCTACGCCTTCGCGTTGGTGTTTGCCTACAGCGAGGGCATCTTCCTGGCGCTGACCGTGTGGCTGTTCGTCTTGTCGGATCGCCACAAGGACGGCTGGGCGATTCCGCTGGCGTTTCTGACCGGGCTGACCCGCATCACCGGCGCCGCCTTGGTGCCGGCACTCCTGATCCGAGCCTGGCGGCGAAAGACGGTGGAGGCGTGGCTGCTCGCGATCGCGCCCGCGGTGGGCCTGGTCGCCCACGCCGCCTGGCTGTGGCACGCCGTCGGCGATCCGTTTGCGATGGTCAAGATCCAGAGCGAATGGGGAGGCCACCTGTCATTCCCGCTGTGGCCGCTGATCGACCAGTTCTGGCGGTTTGCGACAACCCACGACGTCTTCTACCTGGCCCGCGGGGTAACGGTGATCGCCTACCTGCTGCTGCTGATCCCGATCTGGAAGAGCGCCCGGTTCCGCGCCACCCGCGACGAGGACGTGGTGTACGTGTGTGCCATCTTCGTCATGCCCCTGCTCTCCAGCGTGCTCTACTCGGTCGGCCGCTTCGGCCTGGTCGCCTTCCCGCTGATGTTTGCGCTGGCGGATCTCGGCCTGCGGCGGGTCACGGTGCATCGCGCCTACGTCGTCTTCGCCCCCACGATCCAGTTCCTCCTCCTAGCCGCCGCCGCCCTCGGCTACCGGCCACCATGAATAAAAGGTGCCAGGCACCTTTTATTCACTACTTGATCGAGAAGCTGGAGGAGCCGATCGAGATGCCCCGGGGATGCGCGTTGGAGTAGGCGTAGATGAAGACCTGGTAACTGCGGCCGTGCTTGAGCCGGCCGGCCGGCACCTTGTGGGACGAGACGGTCGTCCGGGCCGACCACGAGAACACCGCCTTGCCGTGGTCGAACAGGCGCATCCCATATCCCCACACGCCCGCGGCCGGCGACCAGTCGACCAGCGGCGCCGTGCCGGTCAGGTGGGCGCCTCGTTGTGGCGAGCAGACGCGGCCGGTCTTGAGGTTGAGGCGCTTGGGCGCGGAGTAGACCACCGGGTTGAAGCCGGGGTACTTGTACTGCGCCCAGATCGCGTAGTGATAGGTGTGGAACTGCTTGAGCCCCTTCTCCTGCCGCACCCCGTGGCCGGTTGCGCGGATCCGCGTGCCGTCGTGCTGGTTGACCGGCACGTGGTTTGAGTTGCGCACGATCCAGCTGCCGGCGACGCCCGCCGGAACCGTCCACTGCAGGGTTGCGGTGGTGCATCCGACCGCTCCGCGGACGTTGGTGAAGGCCGCGGGGGACTTTCCAGTGCCGGTGAGGGCCAGCGTCTGCGGCGAGTCGGCAGCCGAATCGGTGACGTTGATGGCGACCGACTGACTTCCACCGGCGGTGGCCGTGTAGGCGACGGCGAAGGTGCATGTGCCGCTCGCGGCCACGGTGGTGCCCGAGCAGGTATCTGCGCTGATCTTGAATGCGCCCACGTTCCCCGATACCTTCGTGAAAGCCGCGGCGGGAATCTGCAGGCCGACGTTGTCCAGGTTGTGCAGCGTGAACGTCACCGGGGTTCCCGCCTGCCCGACCGGAGCAAGGGGGAAGTTGAACGGCTGAGGGGTGAAGGTCACGAACTGTGACAGGCCGACACCGCTGACGTTGGCCGACTGCGGCGAGTTGGGAGCGTCGTCAGTGATCGAGAGCACTGCGGCGTACGCCTGGGCGGCGGCGGGTGAGAACCCGACGGAGACGGTGCAGTTGTTTCCGGCGGCGACGGTCGCCCCGTTGCAGGTGTTGTTCGAAAGCGTGAATACGTTGATATTGCCGGACGCCCGACCGACCGTGGTCACGTGTAGCGGCGCGTTGCCGGTGTTCGTGACCGTCAGTGTCCTGGTGCTGGTGGCGCCGACCTGAACGTTGCCGAAGTTGATGTCGTTGACTGTGACGGCCGGCGTGGCGGCTGTGGCGGTGCCCGCGAGCGCCGACACATTGGTCTGCGTGCTGCCGCTGTCATAGTTGACGTCGATCTGCGCGTCCTTGGCCCCGGCGGGGGCGATGGGGGCGAAGTTCACTCCCACCGTGCAGGTGTCGTTCTGGGCCAGCACGGCCGCGCTGCAGTTGTCGCTGACGAGGCTGAACTGCCCGGGATTGGTGCCGGCCAGCGACAACGAGTCGATCGTGTGCGTGGTGGGGTCGGAGTTGGTGATCGTCACCGTGGTCGGGCCGCTGGTGTTGCCGATCACAACGCTGCCGAAGCTGGGATCGTTGGCGGTGAAGATCCCGCCGGTGGTGGCCAGGGCGCCGGGCACGAGCGTGAGTGCTCCCAAGACGACCGCGGCCAGAATCAGGCGGGTGCGTCTCACAGCGACAGCGCCGCCGCGATCAGGAGCACCAGGCTGACCACCACGATGGCCGCCGGGATCACCAGGGCCGGGCCCTTCATACCGGCCGAGTGCCAATCGCGCGCCGCCGCGATGTGACTGGCTGTACTGCCAGTCGTCCTCACGGGCGCGGGCGATCAGCTTCGCCGCCAGGAAGGCGACTGCGGCCAGCAGCAGCACGCCCAGTGCGACTCCGCCGACGACCTTCACCAGCGACGAGGTGAGCATCGAGGACGACGAACCGGTGCTGGGGGCGACCGTCGACCGGGATCGTCACGCTGTGATTCGGAGCGAGCCGCCGGCAGGGCGACGAACTTCGTGCCGTTGGCTGCGAAGACTGCGTAGCAGTAGCGGCTTGCCCGGCTCGTGCTCGGCCGTCGAGTCGCATGCGTCTTGCGGCGGTTCACGTGCATCACGCGGCCCTTGCTTGCGGTGGGGCACGGTCCGGCCTGCCGCTTGACGATGTAGTGCGTCGCGCCGGCGGCCGGCCGTCCAACTGACCTGGATCTTCCCGTCGATCGCCTTGGCAACGACCCGGTAACCCTGCCCGGAGGACCGACCATCGCTTTGTGATGTGCTGCCGCAGAGACCTTGTACGGGCTGGTGGTGAACACCGAGTAGCAGTAGGTCGCGCCGGCACGCACTCCGCGGTCGACCTGGGTGGAGCGGCGGGCCGTCGTGCCGACCCCCACGCCGTCGGCCGTCGTTGCGGGGCAGTGTGCGGCGGCGCCGCGGCGGACGATCACGCCGGTGATCACGCCGCTCTTGGGAAGCTTCCAGCTCACCGTGATGACACGCGGCGCGGTCGCTGCGGTGGCAATCGCGGCGGCCATCGGAGGGGTCGGATGGCTGACGGGCGTGCCTCCACCGCCGCCTGTCGTGTTCCCGCCACCGCCGGTACTCGTGGTGCCTCCACCACCGCCGGTGGTCGTCGTCCCTCCACCACCGCCGGTCGTCGTTCCACCACCACCGCCCGTGTTCGTACCGCCCGGAGGTGGAGGGGGCGGGGGTGTGCCGGCCTTGGCCACGCCTGCAGTGCTGCCGACGGCAATGCATGCCGCGACAGCCAAAATCACGATGTGCGTTGTGCGAATTCGTGTCATGTGCCGCCTCTTCTCCGGCTCGGTTGCCCACCGACCGCCGACAGAAGTGTGTGCAAAGAGCCTACTCCCTTCAGATTCAGAGTCAAGGGTTTCACAAGCTTCTGTTGACTCGTCGTTTGTGAGATTTACACAATATGTCTGCGAAACGACCAACGCAATAAGGGCAGGGACCTCGGATACACTCGCTGGTCGCAATGCCAAGACCGATCTTGCTAGGGGTGGTGGGTGACTCTGCCAGCGGGAAGACGACGCTGACGCGGGGGCTTGTGCGCGTGCTGGGAGCCGACGCCGTGTCGCACGTCTGCCTCGACGATTACCACCGGTACGACCGTGCCCAGCGGTCTGGCCGGTTGATCACTCCGCTCGATCCGGCTTGTAACTATATGGACGTGATGGACCAGCATCTGCGCCTGTTGCGGGCCGGCGAGGCCATTCTCAAGCCCGTCTACCGCCACTCCGACGGCACCTTCGGGCCGCCGGTGTACCTGGCGCCGCGGCGGTTCGTGATCGTGGAGGGGCTGCTCGGCTTCCACACAGCCAGCATGTGCGACTGCTACGACGTGCGGGTCTTCCTCGATCCGCCCGAGAACCTGCGCCGCAGCTGGAAGGTCGTGCGCGACTGCTCCCGGCGCGGATACACCACCGACCAGGTGCTGGCCGAGCTCGATCGTCGCGAGGAGGACTCCGACGCCTACATCCGCCCACAGCGCACCGCCGCCGACATGGTGGTGCGGTTCTCACACGGCGAGGATGCTGCCGAGCCCGACGCCGACGCCACCCACCTCGACGCCCACCTGCTGCTGCGGCCCGGCCTGCCCCATCCGGACCTCGAGGATGTGATCGGCGACGCCGACGACGAGCTCACCCAGATCGGCTCCGGCGGGGACCAGGACCTGTTCGTCCCGGGCACGCTGGAGCCGTCCGTAGCGCTGGAGCTGGAGGAGCGGATCTGGAGCCACATGCACTTCGCCAGCCATCTGCGCAGCGAGCGCCTGGGCGAGTTCACGATCGGAACCCGGCTGCAGCGGTCGGACTCGCTGGCGCTGGTGCAGCTGCTGGTGCTCTACCACCTGGTCACCGCCCGCGAGAAGATCCTCACCGAAGGTGCCCAGGCCGACGTGCGGCGGTAGCCCTTCCCGGCCGAATACCTGGCTAGCGCCATGTCTGCGATCAACCCCACCAGCCTGCTTCTGGCGCAGAGCTTCCACGGCCCGCCGCCTCCGTCACCGGTGAGTCAGATGATCCTGGGTGTCCGGCCGCTGGCGGTGGTGCCGACCTCATCCGAGCGGATCCAGGCCCAGGGCGCCGCCATCCGCCACCGCGGCATCAGCGTCTACGGCTGATCCTCAGGACGGCTGGGCGAGTGCCTTGTCGATGGCCGCACGGAGGGTTGCGTCGGGCTGCTCGACGTCACCCCGCCACCGGATCACGCCGTTTCGGTCGAGCACGTAGAAGGTGGGGTAGTAGCCGACGTGGTAGGCACGTGACACCCGTCCCAGGCCTCCGGCGTGGTGGAAGCTCCCAGGGGTGCCGCCGGGATCAAGCAGGGATGGGAACGGCAGGCCGAAGTAGCGGTGGTAGGCAAAGACGCTGGCGGCGTCCTCGGAGTCTGCGTTGATCGAGACGAACTGCACCGGGCGGCCGGCGTAGCTGCGGGCCATGCTCGCCAGGTGCGGCGCCTCGGCCACGCAATGGGGACACCATGTAGCGAAGAACTCCAGCAGCGCCACCTTGCCCTTGAGCGACGCCAGCGAGACCGTCTCGCCGGTGGGGGTCTTGAGGCTGAAGTCCGGCGCGGGCCGGCCCACCGGCAGGATGTCGGAGTTGGACGGTGGGTTGGCGTCGCTCGCGGGCTTGTCCTCGATCGATCCCACACCCGGCTCGGTGCGGGCCTTGAAGCCGACCGCATCAGCCGCGCGCTGAAGCGACTTGGGCGCGGCCAGGTCAGCCGCGGTGGGCTTGGCCTGCGGGGGCGGAGCCGGTGCCGTGGGCCGCAGCAGCACGTAGGCGCCCACCACGATCGTCGTCACCACCAGCGCCAATCCCACCGTGCGCAGGAACTCACCTCGCCGAGTGCGTGTGTGCTGCGCGCCTTGCATGCGCGAAGTATGGCAGCGGGCGGCGCCTACGCTTCGGCAGGAGCGGGCTCAGGCGCGACCGTGGCGGTCGGCCTTGGCCGCACGAACACTGACTTGCCCGGCTCCAGGTCGAGCACCCGCGACTCCTCACGGGTCACCTGCACCGAGGTCTCCTGGCCGTCTGCCAGCGCCAGGTCGATACGCACCTCGAATCCCAGACGGGCGACGTGAGCGATGGTCGCGGAGTGGGTGGTGCCGTTGGGCTCCAGCCGGATCTCGATGTCGTGGGGCCGGATCAGCGTGTCGCCCAGCCGGGTCACGGGGCCGACGAAGCCCATCACGAAGTCGTTGGCGGGATGGTCGTACAGGTCGTGGGGATCGCCCACCTGCTCGACCTTGCCGTGATTCACGATCACGATCCGGTCAGAGACCTCCATCGCCTCTTCCTGATCGTGGGTGACGAACACCGTGGTCACGTGCATCTCGTCGTGCAACCGCCGCAGCCACGCTCGCAGGTCCTTGCGCACGTTGGCGTCAAGGGCACCGAACGGCTCGTCCAGCAGCAACACCTCGGGCTCGATCGCGAGCGCCCGGGCGAGCGCCATGCGCTGGCGCTGGCCGCCCGAGAGCTGGGCCGGGTAGCGGTCGGCAAAGCCGGACAGCTGCACCAGCTCCAGCAGGTCGTCCACCCGCTTTCGGATCTCGTCCTTGGGACGCTTGCGGATGTCGAGGCCAAAGGCCACGTTCTTGCGCACGGTCATGTGCTTGAAGGCGGCGTAGTGCTGGAACACGAATCCGATGCCGCGCTTGTGCGCCGGCAGTTTCGTGACGTCCACGCCGCCGATCTCGATGGTGCCCTCGTCGGGGCGGTCGAGCCCGCCGATCACCCGCAGAAGCGTCGACTTGCCGCTGCCTGACGGCCCCAGCAGGGCGGTCAGCGAGCCGTCCGGCACCTCCACCGTGACGTCGTCCAGAGCGGCAAAGTCCCCGAACCGCTTCGAGACGTTAGATGCGACGATTGCCATGTGTGCTCTCCTTGCGGGGCTTGATCAGGTTCATCACGAAGAGGGTGAAAAGCGCGATCAGCGCCAGCTCCAGGCCGGCAGAATACGCCCCTACCCTATCGAAGTTCTGGTATTCCGACTCTACCCGCAGCGGCAAGGTCTGAGTCTGGCCGATGACGCTGCCGCTGACGACGGCCACCGCGCCGTACTCGCCGATCGCGCGGGCGGTGGTCAGAACCACGCCGTAGATGACGCCCCAGCGGATCGCCGGCAGGGTCACCCGCCAGAAGATCTGGCGGCTTCTGGCGCCCAGCGTGGACGCGGCCTGCTCCTGGTCGGTGCCGATCTCGCGCAGCACCGGGATCACCTCGCGGGCCACGAACGGGAGCGAGACGAAGATGGTTGCCAGCACCATGCCCGGTACGGCGAAGATCACCGGGTGCCCGTGGTTGATGAACCACTCACCGAACCAGCCGTTCTGGCCGTACACCAGGATCAGGGTGAGGCCGACCACCACCGGCGACACCGCGAACGGGATGTTGAGCGCGGCCTCCATGATCGCCTTGCCCCTGATGTTGGAGCGCACGATCATCAGCGCGAACACGATTCCGAACACCGTGTTCAGCGGAACGGCGATCGCGGCCACTCTGAGGCTCAGCATCAGTGCTTTGACCGCATCGGGCTCATTGACGGCGTCCCACACCGGCGTGAGGCCGTTCTCGAGCGTGTGGTAGAGGATCATCGCGACCGGCACCAGCAGCAGCGCTGCCAGGTAGAACAGGGCGACGAAGCGCAGGCTGTATCTAGCGATCATGCCGCGCCCCCCAGCGCTCGAGTGCGCCCATCGCCAGCAGGATCCCGAGCGCCAGGCCGAGCATCAGCACCGCCAGCGCCGCGGCGCCGTCGGGGTTGTCGCTCTGCACCTGGGCGAAGATGTGAACCGACGCGACCTCGGTCGAGAACGGGATGTTTCCCGACATCAAAACGACCGAGCCGAACTCGCCGATCGCCCGGGCAAATGCCAGCGCGGCGCCGGAGACGATGGCGGGAAGAATTGTGGGCAGAATGACTCTGCGAAAGACGGTGAACCGGTTCGCCCCCAATGAGCCGGCGGCATCTTCGACCTCGCGGTCGATCTCCAGCAGCACCGGCTGGACGCTGCGGATCACGAACGGCAGCGTCTCGAACAGGAGCGCCAGCAACACCGCGGTGCGGGTGTAGGCGAGGTTCACTCCGATCGGCGACGATGGCCCGTACAGCGTCAGGAGCGTCAGGCCGGCGACGATCGTGGGGAGCGCGAACGGCAGGTCGATCAGGGAGTTGATGAACGCCTTGCCGCGGAACTCGTCGCGCACCATCACCCACGCGACCAGCGTCCCGAAGACGCCGTTGATCAGCACCACCAGCAGCGACACCACCAGCGTGAGCTTGATGGCGGCGACCGCGTCCGGTGCGGTTACTGCGGTCTTGAACGAGTCCCAGCCGGCCTGGCCGGTAACCCATGCGAGCGCTGCCAGCGGCAGCAGCACGATCAGGCTCAGGTACGTGATCGCCAGCCCCGGCGCGACACCCGAAGGTGCCCCGCCGAGGCTGAGAGAACCACGTCCCGACCCGCTGGAGCGGGGCGGTTCTGCAGCGACGCTACTCACTTGCTTGTCGACACTCCGAGTGACTTCTCGATCGTCGCCATGACGCTGTTGTCAGGATCGAAGAACTTGGTCATGACTTCGTCCCAGCCGCCGACGTCGTCGATGGTGAAGGTCGGTACGTCCGGATAGTCGGAGGCGTACTTGGCTTCCACGCTGGGAATCACCGAGCGGTATCCGGTCTGCGCCAGGATCTCCTGGGCAGGCGGGGTGAACATGTAGTTGTAGAACGCCTTCCCGGCAGCCGACGCCTTGATGGTGTTGGCGGCAACGGTCTGGATCAGGATGGTTTGGGGCGGATAGACGATCTGGATCGGCTCTCCTGCCGCAATCGCCAGCTTGGCGTCCTGCTCGTAGGCGAGCAGCACGTCGCCCTTGCCGCCGACGAACGTCTGCAGCGCGGCGCTGGCCTTGTCGTCCTGCACAGGCACGTTGTGGAACAGGTCGTTCAGGTATGCGTTGGCCTGATCAGGTGTCTTGCCCTCTTTGATCTGTGCGCCGTAGGCCGCCATGATGTTCCAGCGAGCGCCACCCGACGTGAACGGGTTGGGCGTGATCACTTCGACACCGGGCTTGGTCAGGTCGTCCCAGGTGGTGATGTGCTTGGGGTTGCCCTTACGCACGGCGAACACGACCAGACTGTCGGCCACAACGCCGTTGTACTTCCCCTGGTTCCAGTCTGGTGACACCAGGTTGGCATCCACTTCGCGCTGAATATCGGGAGCAAGTGCGAAGTGGAGGTAATCGGCGGGCTGCCCGGCTTCGACTGCCCGGCTCTGGTCGCCCGATGCGCCGTAGGACTGCGAGAACGAGACGTCCTTGCCCTCCGGTGTGTCGTTGAACGCCGGGATCAGCTTCGCGTACGAGGCTTCGGGGGTCGAGTATGCGACCAGGTCGACCTTCCCGCCGACGGAAGCAGGCGTGCTGCCGCCCCCTGAGCTGCTGTCGGAAGAGCTCGATGACCCTCCGCAACCTGCCAACCCGGCTGCAACTGTCACCAACGCAACTGTAAGTGACAGAACTTTGACTCGATTCAAGTTACCCTCCTACCCTATCGATGAACTTGACTTTACGGTAGGATGTCCACATGGATCTGTCAACTCCCAACCGTCACACGGCTGCCGTCGAGCGCGGTCGTGTTGGTTCAAATGTGAGGCACCTCCTGGGCATGCACGACCTGCACCAGGTTCAACTTGCGGAGTACCTCGACCTCTCCACGCAAGGACTCTGGAACATCCTCCACGGCCGCTCGGAGCCGCGATCGCGCACAGCCTGGAATCTCGCCAACGCCTTCGGCATCACCATCGAGGATCTGTTCTCGGATGTCGGCAGCTGTGTGAGGGCCGCCGCAGCCGTGTTCGAGACGGCGCCCGTGCGGCTGGCCTATCTGCCCGAAAACAGTTCCGCAAACGCATCTGTATAGGCGGCAAATACCGCAATCTGCATCGCCTCAACAGGCGATCTGGCGGGTTCGACTTTACATGTTCATCGCCGCCGCGTAATCTACTCCCCGCTGGGGTTTACGACTTATGCGGGGAGGCGGCGTGGGACGAGCACGTGCGGGGGGAATTCTGGGCGTTGTTGCGGCGGTAACGCTCTTTGTGGGGGTGGCCGATGCCGCTGTCGGAACGCATCCGACCGCGACCGCCGGCACCAACGGCCGGGTCAACGCGATCGCGTTTTCGGGCAGTCTGGCCTACATCGGTGGATCGTTCACCACCGCGGGCACGCTGACGCGGAATCGGGCGGCGGCGATCAACATCAACACCGGTGCGGTGATGGGGTTCAACCCCAACCTGAACGGCACGGTGCAGGCGATCGCGGTGTCGGGGAGCACCGTGTTCCTGGGCGGATCGTTCACCCAGGCCGGCGGCAAGGGCGCCGCGCGGCTGGTCGCGGTCAACGCCCAGACCGGCGCGATGATCTGGAAGGCGACCCTGAACGCCCAGGTCGCGACGCTGGATGTCGCCCACGGCAACGTGTATGCGGGCGGGTACTTCACCGTCGCCAACGGCCAGTCGCGGCCGTATCTGGCGGCGTTCGCCGCGACCGACGGCGCGCTCAGCAACACCTGGAAGCCGACGGCCGACCTCGAGGTGAAGGCACTCGCGGTCACCTCCGATCAGAGCACGGTCGTGATCGGCGGTGACTTCTCGCAGATCAACGGCCAGAGCGGCAGCCACCTCGATGCGGTCAGCGCCACCAGCGGCGCGAGTGTGAGCTGGCAAACACATCCGCACTATCAGGTGATCACGATGGCGGCAGACGCCAACGGCATCTTCGTCGGCGGCGGGGGCGGGGGCGGCAACTTCGCCAAGTTCTCGCAGAGCGGCAGCCAGCAGTGGCAGGGCGGCACCGACGGCAACATCCAGGGCATCACCGAGCTGGACGGCACCGTCTACGTCGGCGGGCACTACGAGAACTACTGCGGCACGGGCGGCGGCCAGCACCTCTGCACCAGCCCCACTCCCCGCAGCAAGCTGCTCGCGGTCTCGACCTCGTCGGGTGCCCTGCAATCGTGGAATCCGAGCGCCAACAGCGTGCTCGGCGTGTTCTCGATGGCGGGCACCGGCGCGACCCTCGGTGTCGGCGGGGACTTCACCAGCACTGGCCAGCGCAGCCAGCCGCATTTCGCGCTGTACAAGTAAACGGCCGGCCACAAGGTGGGGCGCCCGAGGGCGCCCCACCTCGGTTGGCCCCGGCCTGTGACCGGCGCAGTGTCCCCGGCGATGGGGCAGTATGCCGGACGCTCTCGTGAACCAAGGAGGACCGTTGACCAGACGCGCGCGCACACTTCTACTGACCGTATTCGCCCTCGCTGTGCTGGTGGCAACCACCGGCTCGGCGTCCGCCCTGACCCTGGGCAGGACACCCGACGCCACCTGGCAGGCCAACGGCCGGGTGCTCGCGATCCTGCGGGTCGGCGGCGTCGTCTACATCGGCGGCGACTTCACCCAGGTGATGGCCCACAACGGTGGGCAGACGGCGGCGCGCAACCATCTGGCGGCCTTCAACGCGGTGTCCGGCAACCTGCTGGCATGGAACCCCAACGCCGACGCCCGGGTGCGGGCGCTGGCAAGCGCCGGCAACGGTGCGTCGATCTTCGCCGGAGGGGACTTCCGGCACGTGGCCGGCTCGGCCCACAGCCGGGTGGTCAAGCTGGCTCCCGGCGGCGCCGGCAAGCCAACCGCGTGGAGCGCGTCGGCCAACGGGATCGTGCGCACGGTCAAGGCGTTCAACAACAAGCTCTACATGGGTGGTGACTTCACCTCGGTCAACAGTCACGCCCGCGCCCGCCTGGCGGCCGTGGGAGTGCCCGGCGGCGCGCTCCAGCCGTGGGCGCCGCGGGCCAACGGCGCGGTGCGGGTGGTGCTGCCGGTGGGCGCGCGTGTCTTCATCGGGGGTGACTTTGCAACCATCAACGGCAAAGCCCAGCCGCACCTCGCGGTGGTGGGCAGCGGGGTTGCATCGCTGAAGCCGTGGGCGTCTCACCCCGGCGGTGGAGTGAATGCCCTGGTGGTCACCACCAAGCGGCTGATCGAGGGTGACTCCGGCGGCGGCGGCCACGTCCGCGCGTACGGCGTCAAGCTCGGCCATCTGCTGTGGACGAACACCACCGACGGCAACGTCGAGGGTCTCGCCCAGATCGGAAACGACGTGATCGCCGGCGGGCACTTCAACGTGATGGGCGCGTTCCAGCGCAAGCACCTGGGCGCCGTCAACAAGAAATCCGGCCGGGTCGACCCCACCTGGAACCCGTCTGCCAACAGTGCGCTGGGAGTGTTCAGTGCGTTCGCCGTCGGCAACGTGCTGTACGTCGGCGGCGACTTCACGGCATGGGAGCCCGGCAATGTCAAGCAGGCGCACTTCGCTCGTTTTTCATAGGTTTTCGGCGGTAACATCGCGGGTGCCGGATCTGCCACAGCAGGAGGATCAGTCGCATGAGTAGTCCCACGACTCCGAGTTCCATCCTCGAGCGAGACCATCCCGAATGGGAGGCCCGCCGGCTTGGCTGGAACCTTGCCGCCGACCAGCGGCCAAGTGCCATCGCCGAACCGAAGACCGTCGAGGACGTGATCGCCGCGGTCAACTACGCACGAGCGGCGGGCATGCGGGTGGCGCCGCAGGCCACCGGACACGGCTCCTACGTGCTGGCGGCCGGTGACGGTACCTTGCTGGTCACGCTGCGCAACATGCGCGCCGTCGACGTCGACGTGCCCAACGCCACCGCCCGGGTGGAAGGCGGCGCGGAGTGGGGCGACGTGACCGCCGCGACGGCACCGCATGGGTTGGCGCCGCTGGCCGGTTCCTCAGCCGACGTGGGCGTGGCCGGCTACGCCACCGGCGGCGGGCTCAGCTGGCTGGCCCGAAAATACGGCCTGGCGTGCAACAGCGTGCGTGCGATCGAGCTCGTCAACGCCGACGGCGAGCTGGTGCGGGCGGATGCCACCACCAACGCCGATCTGTTCTGGGCGGTGCGCGGCGGCGGCGGAGCGTTCGGCGTGGTCACGGCGCTGGAGCTCGCGCTCTATCCGGTCGCCGAAGCGTACGCCGGAGCCCTGCTGTGGCCGATCGAGCGCGACGCCGAGGTCGTGCCGGCATGGCGGTCATGGGTCGACACCGTGCCCGACGAGGTCACATCGCTCGTCCGGTTCCTGCACTTTCCGCCAATCCCCGAGATTCCCGAGCCGTTCCGCGGGCGCCAGTTCGTGGGGGTCGAGGCGGTCTGCCTGATGGACACCGAGACCGGCGCGGAGCTGATCGCGCCGCTGCGGGCACTGGGTCCGGAGATGGACACCTTCGCGACGATCCCGGCGGTCAAGCTCCAGGAGCTGCACATGGATCCTCCCGAGCCGGTTCCCGGGGTCGGCGAGGGCATGACGCTCACCGACCTCACTCCGGAAGGGATCGAGGCGCTCCTCAGCACGGCCGGCGCCGGCTCCGGCACGGCGGTGCTGTCGCTCGAGGTACGGCAGATGGGCGGGGCGATCAGCCGGCCGCTCAAGGGCAACGGCTGCATGGCGTCGCTGGACGATGGCTTCGTCGCGTACGGCGTCGGGATCGCGCCGGTGCCGCCGGCGGCTCAAGCCGTGCAGGCCAGCCTGGACGCGATCTATTCGGCGCTGGGGCCCTGGGAGGGGTCGCGGCATCCGCTGGGATGGCGCGAATCACAGACAGCGCCCGAGAAGCTGTACGGCCCGTCGCTGGATCGCCTGCGCGCCATCAAAGCCGAAGTCGACCCCGACAACATCTTCCAATCGAGCCATCCGTTATAGGTGAATAAATGGTGCCAGGCACCATTTATTCACGCGGTGCCACCCGGCTGTTTGTCGTGCCTGGGCGTGAAAGTGCCAGGCAACTTTTTATTCACGCTGCGCGTGCATAAAAACTGCCAGGCACTGGCTATTCACCTTCGGTGCATAGCCGGGGTGTCCAGGTGAATAATTGGTGCCAGGCACCAATTATTCACCCAGCACGTCCAGGACGCGTTCTGGTTGGCCGAAGGGCGCGACCAGGTAGGTGCCGGCGGTGAGCCCGCGAGCCTCGGCGAGCAGTTCGCGCGCCACCGCCACGCCTTCGAGTGCGGCCTGTGATTCGGCCCGGGCGAACCGTTCCAACACGGCTTCGGGCACGGTGATCCCCGGCACCTCGTTGTGCAGGCGAAGTGCCAGCGTGTGACTGGTGATCGGCCACAGGCCGACCAGGATCGGGATCGGCGCAGCTCCGCCCAGCCGCTCCAGCATCCGCCGCAGAGGCTGCAGATCGAACAGCACCTGGGTCATGGCAAACCGCGCGCCCGCGTCCACCTTGCGGGCGAACCGCTCCAGCTCGGAATCCATGTCCTCGGCGGTCGGGTTGACCGCCACCCCGGTGAAGAAGGCGGTCGGGGCGTCCAGCGTCTTACCGGCGCGGTCGGTGCCGTGGTTGAGCGCAGCGATGATCTCGACCAGGCCGATCGCGTCCACCTGGTAGGAGGCGCCGGAGTCGCCGTGCCCTCCCTGCGGGGGATAGTCGCCGGTCACCGCCAGCACGTCTCGGATACCGCTGGCGTGTGCGCCCAGAAGCTGTGACTCGAGCCCGCGGGCAGTTGTGTCGCGCGGCGTGAGGTGGGGGATCGTCTCGACGTCGAGGTGCTGCTGCACCAAGGTCGAGGTCATCAGCGAGCTCATCCGGGCGCGGGCCATCGGGTTGTCGTTGATGTCGAAGAACTCGACGCCTCCGGCAGCGTGGATCTCCGCGGCCGTCGCCAACAGCCGCTCCAGGCTCGCGCCCTTGGGCGGGTCGAGTTCGACCGACACCACCCAATCGCCCGCCTCCAGGCGCTGCGCCAGCCGGCTCTCGGCGGCGGGCGCGGCGGCCGGGAGCGGCGGCAGCGGCTCGCGCCGGGTGAAGGTGAAGCGAGCAG
Source organism: uncultured Actinomycetes bacterium (assembly GCA_963727235.1). Lineage (GTDB taxonomy): Bacteria > Actinomycetota > Thermoleophilia > Gaiellales > JAICJC01 > CAVPTL01. Next base: position 110,988 of record CAVSFZ010000020.1, on the reverse strand, counting down.
GGCGCTGTTCGTCGACCGCGCGCCGGATGGCGGCGATGTGGTGCGGCTGAGTGCCGCAGCAGCCTCCGATCAGATGCGCCCCCAAGGCCATCGCCTGGGCTGCGAACTCCGCCGCGTAGCCCTCTGACGCATCCGGGTAGAGCACGCGGCCGTCGCGGTACATGGGCAGACCGATGTTGGGTTGGATGGTCAGCGGCGTGATCGCCGATCCGCGCATCTCGCGCAGGCCGGCCAGCGCCGACTGCGGCCCCAGGCTGCAGTTGATGCCGACAGCCGCCACCCCCATCCCGCCCAGCGCGCGGGCGACCTGATCGCCGCGGGCGCCGGTGACCGTCTCGCCGTCGTCCTGCACGGTGATCTGGGCGATCACCGGAAGGTCGCACTGGGCCTGCACCGCCCCGACCGCGACCACCAGCTCCTCGAGCGATGTGAACGTCTCCAGCACGATCACGTCGACGCCACGTCCCGCCAGCACCGCCGCCTGCTCGCCGTACAGAGCCGCGCCGCTGGAAGTGTCGTTGCCGACGTATTCGAGCGACGTGCCCAGCGGCCCGATCGATCCGGCGATGAGCACGTCTCGGCCGGCGACCTCGCGGGCGTCGCGAGCGATCTTGGCACCGGCCTCGTTCAGCTCCACCGCCCGCGACTCGAACCGGTGGGCGCCGAGCTTGACCGCGTTGGCGCCGAAGGTGTTGGTCTGGATCACGTCCGCACCCGCGCGGATGAAGCTGACGTGGGCGGCCAGCACCGCCTCCGGCGCAACCACGTTTGCCTCCTCGGGGAACCGCAGCCCGGGCAGCTCAAGCGACAGCAGCGACCCCAGCCCACCGTCTCCCACCAGCACGCCGTCGCGCAGGCGGTCGGCGGCTCTCACCACTCGACCAACCGCCACACGCCGGGCTGCAACCCGCCCTCCTCTTCACCGATCTCCGCGAAAATCGCCACCGCTCGCTTCAGCTCCTCCATCGCCGCCTCGCTCTCACCTGCCTGGTGCAGCATGTCGGCGAGGTTATTGCGAAGTGCCGCTTCGCGGTGCCGGTCGCCCACCTCGGCGCACAGGTCGAGCGCCTCCACGATCAGTGCCCTGGCCCGGTCGAGGTCTCCGTCAAGAGCACAGTCCAGTGCCAGGTTGTTGAGCGCCGCCACCTGGATATCCGAGTCGTCCAGGCTCGCCGACAGCTCCAGGCTCAGCTCCAGATGCTCGCGGCCGGCGCCCAGCAGGCCCAGAATGTTGTGCGCCTGGGCGGTTGCGGCCGGATCGCCGGCCTCCTCCGCCAGCTGCAGTGCTTCGGTTCCCAAGCGCAGCGCCTCTGCGTCGTCGCCTCGGCGACGGGCGACCAGGCTGCGGTCAGCCTGGATCCGGGCCGGGTCTCCTCCCAGCTGCAGCGCCGCCTGGTAGTGGCGCTCGGCCAGGTCCCACTCGCTGCGGCGCTCGTGCACGGCGCCCAGCTTCTGCTCCAGCTCGGCCATGTGGTCGGGCTCGGCCAGCGCCGCCGCCGCCTCGTAGGCCGACACAGCCGCCCGGTACTCGCCGCGCAGGGTATGGACGTCGCCCAAGGATTCGTGCAGGTCTCCCGGCCGGGGATGCCCCAGTGCCAGCGCGGTGCGATAGTGGTCGAGCGCCTCCGCCGTGGCTGCCAGGTCGCGGGCGCGGTCGCCCGCCGCCAGATACGACTCTGCCGCCGCCGACGCCTGCCCCGCCAGCTCCAGGTGGCGGGCGATCAGCGCCGGATCGCCGCGGCCGACGGCCAGCACCTCGGCCACCCGACCGTGCAGCAGCCGCCGGCGGGCCAGCCCCGCCCGCTCCTCGACCATCATCCGCAGGCGTTCGTGGGCGAAGTCGTACTCCGCGTCGCGCTCCACGATCAACCCCCGCGTCTCGAGCTCCTCCAAGCTGTTGACCACCTCGTCGTCTGAGCGGCCGCTGGTCGCCCGCACCGTCTCGACGTCGAACGTGCGGCCGATCACCGCGGCTGCGGCCAGCACCTGGGAGGCGGTCTCGGTGACGGCGTCCAGGCGGGCGCTGAAGACCTCCTGCGCTCCCGGCCCGGGGCGAGGTTCGGCGTCGGCTGTCACCAGCAGCTCGGCGAGATACAGGGGCAGGCCCTCGCTCTCGGCGAAGAGCCGATCGGCGGCTCCCTCGTCCAGGCCGGCTGCCCGTGCCAGCTCGTCCACGTCGGCTGCGGTCAGCCGGCTCAGATTCACCCGGTCACCCAGCTCCGCGAAATGTGCGCAGGCGTGGTCGGGGTCGGGCTCGTCGGTGCGCCGGGCGGTCAGCAACAGCACCCGCCGGCCTTCGAGCCGCCGGCCGATGTAGGTAAGTGCGTCGATCGAGGCGGGATCACTCGCGTGCAGGTCGTCCACGAACACGATCCCGGGGGCTCTGACATCGCCCACCACCGTCAGCAGCTGACCGGCGGCGTCCAGGAAGCGCTGGCGGGCGCCCGGCTCGCCGAGGGCCGTCGCGGGCGGCTGGCCGAGCTCCGGCAGCAACCGGGCGGCCTCGGCCCGGCAGTGCTCGGGAATGTCGTCGCCGCTTGCCTCCACGGCGGCCCGCAGCAGCTGTGCGAGCACGCCGTAGGCCAGGCCGCGCTCGCCCGGGTGTGCGCGCGCCGACACCACCCGCGCGCCGGCGCCCGCCCGCGCCCGCAGAAACTCCTCCGCCAGCCGCGTCTTGCCGACTCCGGACTCTCCCTCGACCACAACCACGCGACCGTCGTCGGCGATCCCCTCGCAGGCGGCGGTCAGCGACCTCCACGAACCGTCTCGGCCGACCAGCGGCTGTGACGGCGCCGGCGCGGCCGCGGTCGGGGTCATCGGCTCCGGTGCTCGGCCCTCGTTGACCGCGTTGTACAGCTCGGTCGTCTCGGCCAGCGGGCCGACGCCCAGCTCGCGGTCGAGCGTACGCACGCATTCCCGGTATTGGGCGAGGGCGTCGCCGCGTCTGCCCGCGCTTGCATAGAGCTCGATCAGGCGCCGGTGGGCGGGTTCGTGCAGGGGGTCGAGTGCGAGTCGCTGCTCGGCCCGGCCAACCGCCTGGTCGTAGTGCCCGCTTGCCGCCAGCGCCTCGACCAACCGGTCGAGCGTGGTTGCCAGCTCGCGGCGCACGCCGTCGGCGGCGATCCGCTGCCAGTCGTCGAACTCGGCGCTGTCTCGCACCGAGAAGCCCTCCAGCAGGTCGCCGCGGTGCAGGTCGACGGCGACGGTCAGCTGGTGCGCGGTTGCGCCCGGATCGCCCGAGGCACGGCGGAACTCGGCCAGATCGAACCACGCCTGCTCGAGGTTCAGGCCGATCGTTCCCCGGTCGCTGACCAGCCACTCCCCTCCCAGGGAGGTGCGGAGCGTCGAGAGCGTCCGCCGCAGTGCTGCGCGGGAACGCTCGCCGTCGTACTCCGGCCACAACAGGGTGGCGACGATGTCACGGCTCTGCACATGACCCGAGACGGCCACGTAGGCCAGAATCGCGGTCGCCTTGCGGGTGTCCACCGCCAGCGGGCGGCCGTCGAGTTCCACGACAGGTGGGCCGAGAAGTGAGATTCTGAGCGGAGCGATACGCAAGTTTGACAGGTAACGCAACGGTTGGGTAGTTGACCGCAACGGTCGTAACGTTCTCGGAACGGTCGCACGGCGAAAGTGGTGGAGTGACAGTCACAAACCGGATCAGTCAGCGCACGGCTCGGTGGATCGCGTGGTCGGTATTCACCGTCACCCTGGTGCTGTTCGGGATCAACGCCGTGTACGGGTATCTGGGCCGGAATCTCCACGACGATTCCTCGTGGTCGAATAACGACGTGGTGCTCGGGGCGCTGTTTGGGCTGGCGATCCTGATGTTCCCGATCGCGGGTGTGGTGCTGGCCACCAAGCGCCCGGACAACGCCATCGGCTGGCTGATGCTGGCGATCGGCGTGGGCTGGGCAATCGGGCTGGGGACGTCGTATGCCCAATACGGACTAATTCTGAAGCCGGGTTCGCTGCCGCTGGCCAACTATGCCGCCGCGGTCAGCTCCGCCTTCTGGGTGCCCCCGATCTGCCTGATGGGATCGTTCCTGCTGCTGCTCTTTCCCGACGGCCATCTGCTCACCCCGCGGTGGCGGTGGGTGGCACGGCTGGCGGGGTTCGTGATCGTCTTTGGGACGACCATGATGATCCTCAGCCCGGGCAAGATGGGGGATACCGGATTTCCCGATACGGTCAATCCGCTGGGGATCTCATCGCTCTCGACCGTGATCCATGCCGCCACCCTGACGGTGGTGTTGGTGCCGGTGGTGATACTGCTTTCGGCCGTGAGCCTGTTGCTGCGGTTCCGCCGATCGCGCGGCGTGGAGCGGCTGCAGATGAAGTGGCTGGTCGGCGCCGCGGCGTTCGTCGCCGTGAGCTACTCGCTGGCGATGGTGCTGAGCCTCCTGGTATCGCTCGGATCCAGCACTCCGCAATGGCTCGAGCACGTTCAGGCCGCGTCGCTCAGCACCTTCGGGCTGATACCGATCGCAATCGGGTTCGGGGTGCTCCGCTACCGGCTGTACGAGATCGACGTGCTGATCCGCCGCACGGTCGTGTACGCCGTGCTGACCGTCTGCCTGGCGGTCATGTACCTCGCCGGGATCGCACTCATCGGAGCGGCCTCACGGGAAGCCACCGGACAGTCCAGCGCGGTCGCGGTGACAATTTCGACGCTGCTGGTGGCCGCAGCCTTCCAGCCGCTTCGGAGTCGCATCCAGCGAGCCGTCGAGCGCCGCTTCTATCGCGGCACCTACGACACCGAGGTGGCAGTTCACGGCTTCACCAACCGTCTGCGCGAGCAGATCGAGCTGGAGTCACTCTCACACGAGCTGCTCACCACAGTCCACAACACCGTCCAGCCGCGATCCGCATCGCTCTGGCTTCGTTCCGTAACGATTTCGGAGCGCTCACCCGGTACAACGGAGGCATGACAGTGCTCACCCACACAATTCGCCGAGTGGTTCTGCGTAAGCCGGCCACCCCCGCGGCGCCGGAAGCCGCCGACATCGAGGCATCACCCCCGCCGGTGTCCGCACCCGGTCCTGAACTGGAGATCGCCCCCAACGACCCGATCATCGCCTACCTGCAGGGCGCCCCCGGCGCGGTCGAGCTGAAGCACCTCGAGCTCGAGTCGCCGGCGCTGGAGCGGATGCGCGAGCAGGGAATCACGATGGTCGTCCCGCTGGTCACGCAGGGCGAGCTGATCGGCCTGCTCAACCTCGGCCCGCGCCTCTCCGATCAGGAGTACTCGCCCGACGACCGGCGGCTGCTCGAGAGCCTCGCCTCGCAGGCCGCACCGGCGGTCAAGGTCGGTCAGCTGGTACGCGAGCAGGAGACCGAGATCCGTGAGCGCGAGCGGATCGAGCAGGAGCTGCACGTCGCCCAGCTGATCCAGCAGAACTTCCTGCCCCGCACCCTGCCCAACCTGCCAGGGTGGCAGGTCGCCGCCTACTACCGGCCGGCGCGGACGGTGGGTGGAGACTTCTACGACTTCATCGAGCTGCCCGACGGTCTGATCGGTCTGGTCGTCGGCGACGTCACCGACAAGGGCATCCCGGCCGCGATGGTGATGGCCGCCACCCGAAGCGTGCTGCGGGCGGCCGCCCAGCGGCTGCTCGATCCCGGCGAGGTGCTGCAGCGGGTCAACGACCACATCTGCCCCGAGATCCCGCCAAACATGTTCGTCACCTGCTTCTACGGCGTGCTCGACCCGTCCAGCGGACGGCTGCGGTACGCCAACGCCGGGCACAATCTGCCGTTCGTCTCCACCGCCGGAGAGTCGTCTGAGCTGCGCGCGACCGGAATGCCGCTCGGGCTCATGCCGGACATGAACTACGAGGTGTGCGAGGCGGTGCTCGCGCCCGGAGCCAGCGTGCTGATGTACAGCGACGGCCTGGTCGAGGCGCATGCGCCCGACCGGGACATGTTCGGCAACGACCGCGTGATCGCCCGGCTTGCGACCGGAGTGGTCGCCCAGGACCTGATCGACGATCTGGTGACCCAGCTCGACCGCTTCACCGGCGACGAGAGCGAGCAGGAGGACGACATCACGCTGGTCGCACTCGAGCGCAGCGCCCACGCCGGTCAGTTCACCGTGCTGGACGAGTTCACGGTCGAGAGCAAGCCCGGCAATGAGCGCCAGGCGATCGACCGGGTGGCGGCTGCGGTCGCCGACGTGCCGCTCTCACCAGCCCGGCTGGAGCGGCTCAAGACCGCCACCGGCGAGGCCACCATGAACGCGATGGAGCACGGCAACAAGTATCAGCCGGATGTGCTGGTCGAAGTCTCTGTGTCGGCCTCTGAGGCGGCCGTATGTGTGCGCATCACCGACCAGGGCGGCGACCACGCGGTCGAGCCTGCGGATGATCCCGACCTCGACGCCAAGCTCGAAGGGCTGCAGTCGCCCCGGGGCTGGGGCATGTTTCTGATCAAGAACATGGTGGACGAGGCACGCGATTCCCACGATGGACATCACCACACGCTGGAGCTGATCCTGCGTCTGAGAGGAGAAGATGATGGCGCCCAAACTTGAGGCGACGGTAACCCCCAACGGCGACGATGTCGTGATCGAGCTGACCGGCGACATCGACGGCAGCGCCCGCGACGCACTCGAGGCGGCATATACCCAAGCCGCCGGCCAGGGAGCCCTGACGCTCGGGTTCGCTGGGGTCGAGTACATCAACTCGACCGGGATCGCGCTGATCGTGGGCCTGCTCGCCCGCGCCCGTGCCGAGGGCCGCGAGGTCAGCGCCCGCGGCCTGTCTGAGCATTACCGCGAGATCTTCGAGATCACGCGGCTGTCCGATTTCATCACCATCCTTGCGGACGAGCCGACAACGGTCGCCGCAGACCACGGAGGAGACCGATGACCGAAACCGTAACTCCGCTCGTAGTGCGCACGCCTGCTCCAGGCGTGAGTGTGATCGAGCTCGTCGGCGAGGTGACGGGCGCCAGTGAGACCGCGCTCGGAGATGCCTGGGATCGCGCCGCCGGCGGCGATATCAAAGCCGTGATCCTGAGTTTCGACGGCCTCGAGTACATGAACTCGAGTGGCATCGGATTGCTCGTCACGCTGCTGGTGCGGGCCAACCGGATGCACCAGAAGATGCTGGCGTGCGGCCTCTCCGAGCATTACCGCCAGATCCTCGAACTGACTCGCCTCGACGAGGCGATCTCCATCCATGAAGACGAGGCTGCTGCGATCGCCGCAGCCTGACCGGAAGGACAGTGACATGAGCACACCCCCCGAACACCGGGATGCCGCTGCATGGGCGCCGCCCGTCGAGCGCCTCGAGGTGACCGAGGCCGAGCGCGGCAAGCGCGGCATCAACGTCGCCGGCCGACGGCAGACGTCGCCGCTGCAGGGCTTCGGCCAGATGTGGCAGAAGACGTACCGCACACCGCTGCGCGGCTCGACCGCGAGTCCGCAGGACGTGATCGTCGAGTGGAAGGCGCACTTCCCCGAGTTCTGGCCGAAGGGCAATAACTTCTTCGCCCCGCTGGCGGGGATCAACCCCGGTGAGGTCGCTGCGATCGATCTGGGCATGCCCGGCGGGATGAAGCTCTCGACCGGAGTGCTGGTGCTCTACGCCGATGCCGAGTCGTTCACGCTGATGACGCCGCAGGGGCACATGTTCGCCGGCTGGATCACCTTCAGCGCGTTCATCGAAGACGGCCTCACGTGGGCGCAGGCGCAGGTGCTCATGCGCGCCGGCGACCCGCTGTACGAGATCGGGATGACCATGGGCGGGCACAAGAAAGAGGACGCGCACTGGTCGCACACGCTGACCCGGCTGGCCGAGCACATGGGCGCCGAGGCCGACGTGACGGCACAGTCGGTGTGCGTCGATCGCGGACGCCAGTGGTCGAAGGCATCCAACGTGTGGCACAACGCTGGTATACGGTCCGGGGTGTATATGACCGGTGCCCCTGTCCGATTGATCGCCCGCCCGTTCCGCCGGAGTGGCTGAAGCAGCGTACGACGCGGTCGTCGTTGGGGCCGGCCCCAACGGCTTGGCGGCCGCGATCGAGTTGGCGCGGGCAGGGCGCTCGGTGTGCGTGGTGGAACGAGCCTCGGATGTGGGAGGCGGAACTCGCACAGCCGAGCTGACCCTGCCCGGCTATCTCCATGACGTCTGCTCGGCGATCCATCCGCTGGGGGTGGGCTCGCCGTTTTTGAAGCGGCTGCCGCTGGCCGAGCACGGCCTCGAATACCTCCAGCCCGAGATCCACGCGGCCCACCCGCTGGATGACGGCAGCGCGGTGGTGCTGCACCGGTCGGTTTCCGAGACCGCCGGCGGGCTGGGCGTCGACGCGGGCAGCTACGAGTCGCTGATGGGCCCGCTGGTGCGCGACTGGGACGAGATCGCCGATCTTGTGCTGGGGCCGCCGCGGCTGCCGCGGCATCCGCTGTCGGCGGCTCGCTTTGCCCGCCACGGGCTGGGGAGCGCATCGCTGCTGGCTCGGCGCTTTCGCGGGGAACGCGCCCGAGCGCTTCTGGGCGGTATGGCCGCCCACTCCATGCTGCCGCTGAACCGACCGCCGACGGCGGCGTTCGCGCTGGTGTTGCTCGGCCTGGGGCACAGCGTGGGATGGCCGGTCGCGCGCGGCGGGTCGCAGGCGATCACCGAGGCGATGGCCGGGTATCTGCGGTCGCTGGGTGGAGTGATCGAGCTGGAGCATGAGGTCAGTTCGATGGCCGATCTGCCGCCGGCCGACAAGGTGCTGTTCGACGTGACTCCCCGCCAGCTGCTCGCGATCGCCGGCGATGAGCTGCCGTCGGGGTATCGCGCGGGGCTCAGCCGGTTTCGCTACGGGCCGGGCGTGTTCAAGCTCGACTACGCCCTGTCGGGGCCGGTGCCGTGGCTGGCCGAGGAGTGCCGCCGCGCGACCACCGTGCACCTGGGCGGGAGCTTCGAGCAGATCGCGGCAGCGGAGCGGATCGCCTCCGGCGGAGGGCATTCACCGCGGCCGTACGTGCTGGTCGCCCAGCAGAGCCTGATCGATCCGACCCGCGCCCCGGAGGGGCACCACACGTTGTGGGCGTACTGCCATGTGCCCAACGGCAGCGATGTGGATATGAGCGATGCGGTCGAGGGGCAGATCGACCGCTTCGCGCCGGGCTTCCGGGATCTGGTGCTGGCGCGGGCGGTGCGCGGGCCGGCCGAGATGGAGGCCGAGAACCCCAACTACGTCGGCGGCGACATCAACGGCGGCCTGGGCGACCTGCGCCAGGTGCTGGCCCGCCCGACGCCGCGGATCTCGCCGTACACGACACCCAACCCCCGGATCTTCCTGTGCTCCTCATCGACGCCCCCCGGCGGCGGCGTCCACGGCATGTGCGGCTACCACGCCGCCAGAGCCGCGTTGTGAATAATTGGTGCCAGGCACCAATTATTCACCACTCACCAGAGGTCGCCGAGGGCGACGGTGATGGGCTCGCCGCTGATGCCGCTGGCGCCGTCCGAGCAGAGGAAGGCGATCGTGTTCACGATCTCGGCGACGGTCGGGGTGCGCCCGGCCGCGTACGAGGCGTCCCGTTCGGCCCACACCTCATCCACCGTGATCTTGCGGGCGGCGGCGACCGCTTCGGCCGAGCGATCGGCCATCTCTGTCCTCACCCAGCCGGGTAGTACCGCGTTGCACGTGACCGCGTGCGGCGCCAGGTCGAGCGCGGCTGCGCGCACCAATCCGATCACGCCGTGCTTGGAGGCGTCGTAGGCCGGTTCGGACGCGGCGGCGTGAAGGCCGGCGGTCGAGCTGACCACCACCACCCGGCCCCAGCCCCGCTCGACCATGCCGGCCGTGGCCAGCCGGATCAGGTGAAACGAGGCGTCCAGATTGACCGCCATCGTCTCGCGCCACACCGCCGGATCGCTGCGCCACACCGCCCGCTCGCTGGCCGAACCCACGCCGGCGGCGTGCACCAGCACGTCCACCCGGCCGAGTCGCCGCTCAGTCTCGGCGACCGCCTGAGCACAGCCCTCCTCGGTGGCGAGATCCGCCACCAGGTGGTCGACGCCGGTTTGCCCGCTGAGCTCGGCCAGACGATCGGCCCGCCGGGCCACCGCCATCACCCGCGCGCCCCCGCGGGCGAGCTCGACCGCAGTCTCGCGGCCGATCCCGCTGGACGCCCCTGTCACCAGAGCCACTCGCTGATCGGTCATGGCCGCGAGCATATCGGTGGCGGCTAGGCCGGCGAGTAGGGAAGCTTCGCCAGCGATGCGGGCACCGGGATGCGCAGCTGCCGCATGATCTCGACGGCCGTGCGATCGCCGCTCTCGACCCCTCCGTTGAGGAATCCCTGGCTGTGCGTCGACGTCGCCTCGCCCGCGAAATGGATGTTCCCCTCGGCTTTGCCCAGGCCTCCCCAGAAGCGGGTGTACTGGCCCGGCCCAAACGCGGCGTAGCTTCCCTGCGTCCACGGATCGTGGGGCCACAGATCGGCCCAGGCATGGCCGTTGAAGTGTGCTGTGCTGCCGGGAATCGCGGCGTTGATCCGGCCCAGCACCCGATCGCGGAGCTGAGTCGTGGCGGGAGCATGCGGCGTCGGGCCGCGCCACGCCTGCGCGGTGCGCCCACCCGCGTACACGGTGATCAGCCCAGCGCTGCCCGGCTCCATCGCCGAGCTCTCCCAGGTATCGAAGTCGGGATCGGCCGACGTCATCGTCGCGCTCCAGTCGTGCATCAGCCACGGCCGGCGGTCGTACTGCAGGATCAGCTTGGCGTCCTGGCCCATCGCCAGCTCGCGGATCGCCGCGCGCTTGCGGTGGCTGACCGCGACGCGCAGCTCCACGTCCCGCAGGGTGGTGAACGGCAGCGTCAGTATCACCAGATCGGCGATCACCGGGTGAGCGACGCCGTCGAAATCGAGGTGGTACGAGCCGCCGGGCCGGCGGCGGATGCGCCTCAGCACCGCCTCGCGGTGGACGTGCCCCGGCGGCAGCGTGTCCACGGCGCGGTGGATGATCTGGTCGTTTCCACCGCGCACGTGCCAGCGCTCGTCCCCGCCCGGCGAGGGGATGATCAGGTAGTCGATCCAGTTGATTGCCGACAGGCGATCGAGGTTGAGGCCGTACCAGCCGGTCATGGTCTGGTCGAGCCACTGCCCCAGGTCTGAGTGCAACACTCCCGGGACGTGCTGGGAGAGCCACTCGGCCATCGACAGCTGGTCGACCAGCTTGGCCCTGGCAGTCGATGTGGGATGGGTGATCGCCGCGGGGTTGATGCTGCCGTTCGGCCGGATCACCCCGACTCGCCTGGCCTCCGCCGTGACCGCCGCCTGGATCGGCTTCATGCCGACGTTGACCTGATGCTGGGTGAAGTTCTTGCCCCGCACCCAGTTGGGCGAGAAGTCGCCGTACCTGGCCGCATACAGATCGTCCAGCGTGAGGCCGAGTTGCTTGGCCAATTGGCGGATATGCACGTGGCGGCTGTCGATGAACTCGCCGCCGTGCTCGCCGATCTGGCCGTCGGCAAAGCCGTGCGCGGTCCAGCAGCGCCCTCCCAGCCGCTCCCGGGCCTCGTACAGGTGGGCGCGCACGCCCACCTTGTTGAGCTGGTATGCCGCGGCGACGCCGGCCAGACCTGCTCCCACGATCACGACCCGGGCGTCGCTCGCCGATCCCGCGGACGCGCCGGCGCCGGAGGGGCGCATCCCGTAGGCGGCCAGCATCGCAGCGGCGCCGAGCGCTCCGCCGGTGGTGATCAGCTGCCGTCGCGAAAGCCGTGCGACGGTCTGCTCGAACTCCACCGGCGGTTCACCCGGTTGCTGCCGCCGCAGGACTGCCTGGGAATGCTCCTTTACCGCCCGCGCGATCCCCGACCGGCGGCCCCCATGTGGCCGGCGCCATTCCTCAGCATCGTCTCCTGTGCTCACACCACCCATCCCCCTCCGATGCACTGAATATACATTCAGTCTCGACCGTCGCGCGGCGACATTCGTCACATCTAGCCTACGAGCGTTGTGAATCCCTCTCAGCTGATCGACGCCGGGGCCGCCGTGGCGGCCAAACAGCTCAGCTGGGGGACATCGGGAAATATCAGCGCGCGGGTCGATCAACACCGGTTCCTGATCTCGGCGTCGGGCGTGCGCCTGGGGGAGCTCACCCTCGAAGGCATCGCCTCCTGCTCGATCGAGCAGGATCACTGGGAGGGCCCACGGCGGCCGTCGGTCGAGACCGGCATGCATCGAGCGGTGTACGCCTGCCGCCCGGACGTGGGTGCGGTGCTGCACTGCTCGCCGTTCTTCACCACCCTGGTGGCGTCTTCGGCAATCCCGGTGGACCCATACCCGACCACCGACAGCGTCTACTACGTGGGCGAGGTCGCACGGGTCGGCTTCGCGTTGCCGGGTACCGCCGATCTGGCGGAGGCCGTGGCCGTCGCGATTCCTCCGGTGGACGTGCTCCTGCTCGAACACCACGGCTGTGTGTGCGTCGCTGCGACACTCGAGGAGGCGATCAACCGAGCCGAGGCGGTCGAGGTGCTGTGCCGTATGCTGGTCGCCGAAGCACAGGGGTTTCCGCTGCGGCGGCTGGCGTCCGACGATGTCGGGCGGCTGCGCGGACAAGGGCACGGCTGAGAGAACGTGATCGAGGGGGTGCGATGGCGGAGATCGTGAGTTTGAAGGAGGCGGTGGCCGAGCTGGTCGGAGACGGCGATTCGGTTGCGCTGGAGGGCTTCACCCACCTGATCCCGCATGCCGCGGGGCATGAGCTGATCCGTCAGCGCCGGCGCGGGTTGACCTTGATCCGGCTCACGCCGGACATCGTGTACGACCAGATGATCGGCATGGGCTGCGCCTCCAAGCTGGTGTTCTCGTGGGGCGGCAACCCCGGCGTGGGCTCGCTGCACCGGCTGCGAGACGCGGTCGAGAACGGCTGGCCGGAGCCGCTGCAGCTCGAGGAGCACTCGCATGCGGGCATGGCGGCGGCCTACGCCGCGGGGGCGGCCAACCTGCCGTTCGGCGTGCTGCGCGGGTATGCGGGCACCGACCTGCCCCAGCACACCACCGCGACCTGGATCGACTGTCCTTTCACCGGTGAGCGGCTGGCGGCGGTGCGGGCGCTGCGACCCGATGTCGGCATCATCCACGCCCAGCGCGCCGACCGCGCGGGAAACGTGCAGCTGTGGGGGATCACCGGCGTGCAGAAGGAGACGGTGCTGGCGTCCAGCCGGTCGCTGGTGACGGTCGAGCAGGTGGTGGACGCGCTGGAGCCGGTGCCCGGCGCCGTGATCATCCCGGCCTGGGTCGTGACCGCGGTCGCGATCGCCCCCAACGGCGCGCACCCGTCCTACGCCCATGGGTACTACGAGCGCGACAACGGCTTCTACCGCCGGTGGGATGCCATCAGCCGCGACCGCGAGAGCTTCCGTCAGTGGATGTCCGAGCACGTGCTGGAGGCGGCGGCGGTATGAGCGCCTACACCCCCGAGGAGATGATGGCGGTGGCCGCGTCGCGGCGGCTGCGTGACGGTGCCGTCTGCTTCGTCGGCATCGGTCTGCCCAGCAGAGCGGCCAACCTCGCCCGGGCGACCCACGCCCCCGGCTGTGTGCTGATCTACGAGAGCGGGACGATCGGCGCCAAGCCGCACAACCTGCCGCTCTCGATCGGCGACGGCGAGCTGGCCGAGACCGCCGACGCGGTGGTGGGGGTGCCGGAGATCTTCGCCTACTGGCTGCAGGGCGGTCGCATCGACGTCGGCTTCCTGGGGGCGGCGCAGATCGACCGCTTCGCCAATCTCAACAGCACCGTGATCGGTCCCTACGATCATCCCAAGGTGCGCCTTCCCGGCGGCGGCGGCGCGCCGGAGATCGCCGCGTCCTGCAAGGAGACGCTGGTGATCATCAAGCACTCGCCGCGCACGTTCGTCGACCAGCTGGCCTTCCGCACCTCGGTCGGCTTCGGAGACGGGCCGGGATCGCGGGAAGCGCTCGGATTCACCGGGGGCGGTGTCAGCGCGGTGATCACGGACATGGGTGAGCTCCAGCCCGACCCGAGCACCTGCGAGCTGACGCTCACGCGTCTCCACCCCGGGGTCGACGCCGATCAGGTGGTGGCGGCGACCGGGTGGCCGCTGCGAGTCGCCGCCGACGTGGCGACCAACACCCCTCCCACCGATCGGGAGCTGGAGGCGCTGCGAGGGTTGCGCACGGTCGAGGAGGCGCAGACCACGACATGAGCGGTGGATCCATCCAGCGGGTCGCCGACGGCTCCGACGGCGCGGTTCACCCTCCGTACAACAGCCCCGACTACCGATCGTCACGGCTGCGCGCTCCGCTCGAACCGCTGATCGTGCTGCCGGAATCGATGCACGATCCCGCCGGCCCGGTGTACGGCGAGGGTCTGGTGTCTCAGCTGGATGCCGACCTCACGCGGCAGCATGCGGGAGCGCCCTTGGGTGAGCGCATCATCGTCACCGGCCGGGTGCGCGACTCCGGCGGACGGCCGGTACCCAATGCCCTGATCGAGCTGTGGCAGGCAAACGCCGCCGGCCGCTACGTCCACCAAAACGACCAGCATCCGGCGCCGCTCGACCCCAACTTCACCGGCGCCGGGCGCTGCCTGACCGACTCGCACGGGGACTACCGATTCACGTCGGTCAAGCCGGGCGCCTACCCGTGGAAGAACCACCCCAACGCCTGGCGGCCGGCCCACATCCACTTTTCGATCTTCGGGCGGGCGTTCACCGATCGGCTGGTGACGCAGATGTACTTCCCCGGGGATCCGCTGTTTGCCGGCGACCCGATCTTCCAGTCGGTGCGCGATCCGCAGGCGCGCGAGCGTTTGGTGGCCGCGCTCGACTGGGCCACCACCACCCCGGAGTGGGCGCTGGGCTACCGCTTCGACATCGTGCTCGGCGGCAGCGACTCGACGCCCATGGAGGTGTGATGCCACGCTTGGCGACACCGTCCCAGACGGTCGGGCCATTCTTCTCGTTCGGGCTGTGCGTGAGCGAGCAGAACCGGCTGGTCGATCCCGGAGACGAGGGCGCGATTGAGCTGCGCGGTCGGGTGCTCGACGGAGAGGGGCAGCCGGTGCCCGACGCGATGGTTGAGATCTGGCAGCGCGACGCCCGCGGCGGGCAGCGGGCCGGGTTCGGCTGGGGCCGGTCGGGCACCGATGCGGCCGGCCGGTACCGGTTTGTCACCGTCAAGCCGGGCGGAGCGGCGGCGCCCCACGTGACCATGCTGATCTTCGCGCGCGGGCTGCTGAAACCGGTGCTGACCCGGGTGTACTTCCCCGACGAGCCGCTGAACTCGGCCGATCCTCTCCTGCAGGCGCTTGCCGAAGCGGAGCGCGACCGACTGGTCGGGCAGGCTCGCGAGAACGGGGACATCGAGTTCGACGTGCACCTGCAGGGCGCCGACCAAACCACGTTTCTTGTCCTGGGGCCGACCCCGGACGGCCAGAAGGAGCACGCATGAGCGATCACCAGTTCGAGCAGGGCACGGCGGTACGGCGGGAGGTGCTGGGCGATGCGCACGTGGATGCTTCCACCGCGGCGGCGTCCGATCTCACCCGCGACTTCCAGGAGCTGATCACCCGCTACGCCTGGGGCGAGATCTGGACCCGGCCGGGCCTCGACCGTCGCACCCGCAGCTGCATCACGCTGACGGCGCTGGTCGCAGGCGGCCATCACAACGAGCTTCAGCTGCATCTGCGGGGGGCGCGCCGAAACGGCCTCACCTGGGACGAGGTCAAGGAGGTGCTGCTCCAGACCGCCGTCTACTGCGGCATACCCGCCGCCAACTCTGCGTTTGCGGTCGCCCAGCGGGTCTACCAGGAGGAGGCTGAGGTATGACCGAAGCAGTGATCCTGTCGGCGGCGCGCACCCCGATCGGCCGCTACGGCGGGGCGCTCAGCACGGTTCGGCCCGACGACCTGGCGGCCGTGGCGGTGCGGGCCGCGGTCGAGCGGGCCGGAGTCGAGCCGGGTGCGATCGACGACGTCTATCTCGGGTGCGCCAATCAGGCCGGCGAGGACAATCGCGACGTCGCTCGGATGGCGGTGCTGCTGGCGGGATTGCCGCAGTCGGTGCCCGGCGTGACGCTCAACCGGCTGTGCGCGTCGGGCCTGGCGGCGGTGGTGTCGGCCTGTCACGCGGTGATCGCCGGCGACGGCGACCTGTTCGTGGCCGGCGGAGTCGAGTCGATGTCCCGGGCGCCGCTGTCCATGCCGAAACCGGCCCGGGCGTTCGAGCGCGGGCATCGCACCGTGTACGACACGACGCTGGGCTGGCGCTACCCCAACCCCCGCCTGGAGGCGATGTTTCCGCTGGAGAGCATGGGCGAGACCGGCGAGAACGTGGCCGAGCAGTACGACGTGTCTCGTGCCGATCAGGACGCGTTTGCCGAGCGGTCGCAGCGCAACTGGGCGGCGGCCCAGGCGGCCGGGCGGTTCACCGACGAGCTGATCGAGATGGAGCAGCTCGACCGAGACGAGCACCCGCGGCCGGACACCACCGCCGCCGGGCTGGCGGACCTCAAGCCGGCGTTCCGCGCCGGTGGCAGCGTCACCGCCGGCAACTCCAGCGGCATGAATGACGGCGCTGCGGCGCTGGTGATCGCAAGCTCCGAGCGGGCGGCGGCGCTGGGGGTCGAGCCGCTGGCCACCTTCCGCGGGAGCGCCGCGGCCGGCGTCGATCCGCGGGTGATGGGGATCGGTCCGATCCCGGCGGTGCGAAAGCTGCTGGAGCGCACCGGCGTGGGTATCGACCAGATCGACCTGGTGGAGCTGAACGAGGCGTTTGCGTCGCAGAGCGTTGCGGTGGTGCGCGAGCTGGGCATCGACCCCGATCGGGTGAACGTGAACGGCGGCGCGATCGCGCTGGGGCATCCGCTGGGCATGAGCGGCGCCCGGCTGGTGGTGTCGCTGGTGCACGAGCTGCGCCGGCGTGAGGCGCGCTACGGCCTGGCCACCCTGTGCGTGGGAGTGGGTCAGGGGCAGGCGGCGCTGTTTGAGAGAACGGGGACGTGATTGGCCAGACCACTCAGGTGGGGATCGTCGGAGCCGGCCCGGCGGGATTGACGCTGGCACAGCTGCTCAAGTGCCGTGGAATCGAGTCGGTGGTGCTGGAGAGCCGCACCCGTGAGTACTGCGAGCAGCGGCTGCGGGCGGGTGTCCTGGAGCAGGGCACCGTCGACATCCTGACCGAGATCGGCGCCGGTGAGCGGCTCGCCCGCGAAGGGATCGTCCACCAGGGCATCGAGCTGCAGTTCGACGGAGAGCGGCATCGCATACCGCTCTCGGAGCTGACCGGCGGGGCGGCGATCGTGATCTATGGTCAGACCGAAGTGGTCAGGGATCTGATCGCGCTGCGGGTCGAGCAGGGCGATCCCCTGCTGTTCGAGGCCGAGGATGTGGCGCTGTGGGACCTCGACGGCGAACAGCCGCGCATCAGCTACCGCCACGACGGCCAGGATCACATGCTGCGCTGCGATGTGATCGCCGGCTGCGACGGTTTCCACGGTGTCTCGCGGCAGTCGATCCCCGCGGGGGTGCTGACGTCGGCCGAGCGAGAGTATCCGTACGGCTGGCTCGGCATCCTGGCCGATGTCGCCCCATCCAGCGACGAGGTGCTGTACGCCCACCACCCGCGCGGGTTTGCGCTGCACAGCCTGCGTTCACCGACGATCAGCCGGTTGTACCTCCAGGTGTCCCACGACGAGGACATCGCGCTGTGGCCCGACGAGCGCATCTGGGGCGAGTTGCAGACGAGGCTCGGGGTGCCGGGCTGGACGCTTGCCGAGGGGCCGGTGCTGGAGAAGGGCGTCACCGGCATGCGCAGCTTCGTGGTCGAGCCGATGCAGTACGGGCGCCTCTTTCTCGCCGGAGATTCGGCTCACATCGTGCCTCCCACCGGCGCCAAGGGGCTGAATCTCGCGATTGCCGACGTCGAGCTTCTGGGCGACGCGATCAGCTCGTGGTATGCGACGGGAAACCGAGCGTCCCTGGACGGCTACTCGCAGGCGTGTCTGCGCCGGGTGTGGCGGGCAGAGCACTTCTCCTGGTGGATGACCTCGATGCTTCACCGGCTGCCCGGCGACGATCCCTATGACCTCGAGCTGCAGCTGTCGCAGCTGCGCTACGTCACCAGCTCGCGGGCGGCGGCCACCTCGCTGGCTGAGAACTACGTCGGCACCGCCTCGCGGGCGGCATGACCGAGCGTCGCATCGTCGACTCGGAGATGCGGGCCTACTATGACCGGCGGGCGCGGGAGTACGACGACTGGTGGCTGGGGGACGGCCGCTTCTCGGAGCGCGATCGCCCGGGCTGGCGGGACGAGGTGCAGGCGCTGATCGCGGTGGTCGAGGGTCTACCACCTGCCCGGGTGCTCGACGTCGCCTGCGGTACGGGCTTTCTCACCCGGCATCTGCGAGGTGAGGTTGTGGGCCTCGATCAGAGCCCGGCGATGGTCGACGTGGCGAGCGCAAGGCTGCCAAACGCCTCGGTGGTTTTGGGGGACGCGGTGCCGCTGCCGTTCGCCGACGGCGAGTTCGACCGCGTGTTCACCGGCCATTTCTATGGTCACCTGTTGCCGGATGAGCGCACCGCCTTCGTCGCCGAGGCGCGGCGCGTGGCCGGCGAGCTGGTCGTGGTCGACTCGGCCATGCGCGCGGGCGTCGACCCCGAGCAGTGGCAGCAGCGGGTGCTCAACGACGGATCGCAACACCGCGTGTACAAGCGCTACTTCGTCGCCTCCGAGCTGGCGGACGAGCTGGGCGGCGGTGACGTCCTCCACGCCGGCACCTGGTTCGTCGCGGTGAATAACGGTGCCAGGCACCGTTATTCACCACCGACGCCTCGTAGTGAATAATTGGTGCCTGGCACCAATTATTCAAACGCTACTTCGTCGCCTCCGAGCTGGCGGACGAGCTGGGCGGCGGTGACGTCCTCCACGCCGGCACCTGGTTCGTCGCGGTGAGGTGTGAATAAAAGGTGCCAGGCACCTTTTATTCACCAAGCTAGTTCGGGGCGATTTCGGGGGTCAGGGAGCTGGAGCGGGCCGCGCCGATCGAGGCGGTGACCACCAGCACCGCGGCGAGGGCCTCCCAAAGGCTCAGCGTCTGTCCCAGCACGATCAGCCCCACGGCCGCGCCGGCCACCGGTTCGAGGCTCGCAAGCACGCCGTAGACGCGGGCCGGCATCCGCCGCAGAGCGGCGAGTTCGAGGGTATAGGGGAACGCCGTGGAGAACACCGCCACGGCCACCGCGAGCGCAAGCACTGACCCCTCCGGGAGTGCCGAGATGCCGTTGACCCCGCCGATCGGTGCGAGCAGCACCGCCGCCACCGCCAGGCTCACCGCCAGCCCTTCGAATCCCGGCCAGCGCGTGCCCACGCGCTTTGCCGTGAGGATGTAGCCGGCCCACGCGCACGCCGCCACCAGCGCGAACGCGAGGCCGGCGGCGGTCACCGAGCTGTCCGACGGGGCTCCTGCGAACAGCGCGACTCCGGTGCCCGCCATCACCACCCAAAGCACATCGAGCCGGCGGCGCGAGGCCGCCACGGCGACTCCCAAGGGGCCGAGGAACTCGACCGTCACGGCGATGCCCAGCGGCAGGCGATCGACGGCCTGATAGAAGGCGCTGTTCATGGTTGCCAGCAGCGCTCCCAGCAGCACCAACAGCAGCAGATCAGCCCGGGAGCGCCCGCGCAGCGTGGGGCGCGTGATTGCGAGCAGGAGCAGTGCGCCGAGCGCGCATCGCAGGAACACCGAGCCCTCGACACCGGCCGCGTCGAACATGTGGGTCGCCAGTGCCGCGCCCACCTGAAACGACACGATCGCGGTGATCAGCATCACCGGCGCCGGCACCGCATCGGCCCGGCGGCCGTACATCTCCACTGTCGCGCGCACACCCATCGCGGCAGGGTATCTGCGGGCGGCAATCACACGCGCGTTAGGCAGCGGCGAGGGCCGGGTATCAACCCCTCAGCCGCATGGACTTCGCTGAACCGACTTTCGAGCATCACACCGTGTCGGAGACCGCGGTGGTGCTGGTCGTGCACGGCGAGCTGGACATCGGATCGGCCGACGCGCTGCGCGCCGCCCTGGATGCGGCGGAGGCCGCGGAGACCACGGTGGTGCGGGTGGACGCAGGTGAGGTGCAGTTTCTCGACTCCACCGCCCTCGGCGTGCTGCTTGCCTGTGCTCAGCGGCTGGCGGCCAGAGGCGCGCGGCTGGAGCTGCTGAACGTGACTCCGGCGGTGCGGAGGATCCTCGATCTGACGCTGATCTCGCGCACCGTGCACCTGATCCCCTGAGCCGGCGCACCGCTAGGCCGCGGGTTGAGGCTCCGGAAGTCCGTGCCGATCGACGGTTCGCTCGTAGTTGAGGCGAAGCAACGCGATCACGTCGCGCACGTCGTCGTCGTCGGCGATCCGGCGGGCCGCCGGTCCGCGCTTGCCCGGGAAGATCGGGTGGTGCTCGATCCGCCCCTGCTCGAATAGCTCGTCCCAGGTGTCCTTGGGGAAGCTGAAGTGGGCCGAACGGTCGCCGTGGAGGTGCCCGATCGAGCGGTGGCCGACGGTGAATGCGAACTCTCCGCGGCTGCCGGGCCCGGCCGTCACCCCCGGCCAGGAGGTGACCTCGGCGGTGATCTGCTCGCTGGGGGAGGGTCGTGTGCTCATGGAATTCCCTTCGTGTTCGGGCGTCTCCGATACACTCTAGAAGTTCAAGTTAGCTTGAAGTCAAGGAGGAGGGAACCGGCGTTCGCGAGGTGATGACCATCAGCGAGGTCTCCCGCCGCAGCGGCGTGGCCTCCTCGGCGCTCCGCTACTACGAGCAGCGCGGCCTGATCGGGTCGTCGCGGGCGGGTTCGGGGCACCGCCGGTACCCCCGCTCGGTGCTGCGCCGGATCGCCTTCATCGTATTCGCCCAGCGTGTCGGGCTGACGCTGGAGGAGATCGGTGACGAGCTCTCCAAGCTGCCGCCCGATCGCGCCCCGGCCCGCGCAGACTGGTCGCGACTGTCGCGCAGCTGGGCGGCGCGGATCGACGACCGCATCGCCGAGCTGGAACGCTTGAAGCTGGGGCTGACCGACTGCATCGGCTGCGGCTGCCTGTCGCTCGACCGGTGCAAGCTGGCCAATCCCGGCGACCGGGCGGCCGGACTCGGCCAGGGGCCGCGCTACTGGATCGGCGATCGCCCGGTGGCCGGCTGAGCTACTGCTGCAGGGAACGGGCCACGATCACAACCGGCGTGCCGGCTCCGGCGTGGCGGGCCAGCCAGTCGATGTCGGTGTTCCGCATGCGCACGCAGCCATGCGATGACGCCGTCCCCACGGGCACGCCGAGGCTGCTTCCGCCGCGGCCGTGCAGCGCCACCCGGCCGTCGCCGCCGGCGAAGGTGTCGAGCACGTTCGAGTGGGCCGTCAGCGTGAGCATCCAGGAGCCGTAGAACTGGGTCGGGTCGGGCAGCCGGATGCGCTCGGCAACGGCGAACCGGCCGGTGGGAGTGGGAGTCGAAGGTGCGCCGATCACCACCGGGAAGCTGTGCACCAACCGACCCCGCCAAAGCGCGTACAACCGCCGATCGGCCAGCGATACGACCACCTTCCAGGGCGTGGTGAGCACGACCGCCTGATTCCCGGAGATCCACCCGCTGGCGCCGTTCGGCCGGGTTGGCAGCAGCACCCGAAGCCAGGTCTGCCCCTGAATCTGCCGGCTGTCGAGCACGAGCAGCTGGGTCGGCCCGCCACCGGGGCGGATGCTGGTCTGCATCCGCTCCAGCACCGCTCCCCCGGGCGCGTGCAGGGCCGGGGCGGCGAGCATCAGCTTGGCCACCCGAGCGGGCGTGTACGAGGACTGGGTCGGGGTCAGCGGGCTCGGCGCGCTGGACAGCCCGTGCGCCTCGGACCCACCACTGCACCCCACTGCGACGACGGCGACCATCGCCGCTGCCAGCAGCCCCCGGATCATCCCGTCACGATCGGGGTCGAGGCCGGGGTGACGCCCTCCACGTCGGTCGTTGCCGCATCGCGCACGGAGGCAGCGTCACGGGCGTTCACGATCAGCAGGTTTCGGATCGTGCCCTGGGGAGCGTCGCGGTCGACCCGCAGCACCACTGTGCGCACCTCGGTATCGCCGGCGGCGATCGACGCGAAGTGCCAGCAGGCCCGGCCGCCCGAGAGCGTGGCGCCGTCGATGTCCACGTAGCTGGTGTTCGGCGGCGGGGTGTCACATGCGGTCACGTTGGTGGCCGCAGCCGGTCCCGTCACGGTGATCGCCAGCCGATAGCTCACGGTGGCTCCGGCCTTGACCGTCGGGGTGGCCACGGTCTTGGTCGCCTTGAGAGTGGTGGCCATGATCCGCGGCGGTCACGTTGGCCAGGTTGTCCGTCAGGTTGGGGTCGGTCTGGTCGGCGGTGATCTGGGCGGTGTTGGAAAGCGGCTGACCGCTGGTTCCTGCGGCCACCGAGGCCTGGACGGTGATTGTCACGGTCGCCCCGTTGGGGACGGTGCCGAGCACACAGGTGACGGTGGCGGTGACGGTGCAGGTGCCCTGCGTGGCGGTCGCCGTGACGCCGGTGATCTGGGCCGGGATGGGGTCGGTGACGACCACGTTGGTGGCGTCGCTGGGGCCCTGGTTGGTGGCCGTGATCGCAAAGCTGACCGGCCGGTCGGCGATCGGCTGCACCGGCGTCATCGTCTTGACCAGTCCGAGGTCGGCGGCCGGGGAGACCGTGACGGTGTCGCCGGCGCCGTTATTGGACGGATCGCCGTCCAGCCCACCCGACACCGAGGCGGTGTTGGTGATCGAGGGCGGGGCGGAGTTGGCCACGTTGACCGCCACCGTGATATCGGGATAGCTCGCCCCTGCGGCGAGTGCGTCGCTGCGGGTGCATGTGACCGTCTGGGCGGCGACGCCGCAGCTCCAGCCGGTGCCCGAGGCGCCGGTGACCGGGAGCGACGCGGGAACGATATCGGTCACCGTGACCAGGCCCTGGGTGGGGCTGTTGCCGCTGTTGGACACCGACAGCGTGAATCCCGAGGAGCCGCCCACACCGAATCCGCCGGCGTCGGTCTTGGTCATCACCAGGTCGGGGGCGGTCACCGTGGACAGGGTCTGCGTGCTGGTATCGCTCAGGCCGAAGGTGGGGTTGGTCTGGGCGTCGTAAGAGTTGCTCGCGGTGTTGGTGATCAGCGTCTGGTCGGGGGTGGGTGTATCGATGGTGACCTGGAACTGCACCTGGTACGACTGCCCGGGCGCGATCAGACCGCCGTTGGCGGCGTTCGCCCCGGTACCGACCCGGAACACCACGTCGGGGCCGGCGACCTCGGCCTGATCGTCACCCGCGGCGTCGGTCTTACCGCCCGCGATCCCGCCGGGGCTGGCCACCACCTGGAGGCTCCCCGGGACAACCGTGGTGTGGGCCGGGATCGGGTCGGTCACCACCACGTTGGCGGCTCCGTCCTGGCCGGTGTTGGTCGCGGTGAGCGAGTACCGGATCACGTCGCCCTGCTCCAATGCGCCGCCGTTCACATCGACCGCCGACTTGACCGGCTGAAGCCGCGGGGTGAACAGCTCGGTGGCAAACGTGACCACTCCCGGCAGGTACGTCTCGCCGCCGGTGGTGAGGTGGATCGTGGCCGAGCTGGCGCTGTTTGCCAGGATGCCGTTGGCGTTCACGATGTCGGCGTCGTACCCCAGCTGGTTGACGTAGTTCGGATTCTTGGTGGTGACGTTTGACCCGAACGCCGAGATCGAGCTGTTGAAGAAGTTGTTGGCCGGGTTGGTGGCATCGGTGAGCGTGGTGGAGTTGAGCACCGCCGAGTCACCGGTGCTGCCCCGGTCTCCCTCCCAGGCGATGAAGCCGAGGCTGGTGTTCACCGGGCCGCTGGACGGCGTCACAAACCCCGAGACCGGGATGTCGAGCGTCGGGGTGGCGCTGCTGACCGTCCCCAGACCGTCGAACACGGTCAGGTTTCGGGGAGGCTGGGTGGGATCGTGGTAGGCGACCACCAGGCCCCAGCCTGCATATCGATCCTGGCCGGTGCCGGCCTGCACGTTGGCCACGGTGTAGGTGCCGGCCCCGCCCGCCTGCACGGCGGCGGTGACGTCGGCGAAGCCCTGATATCGGGTCGGGGCGGCGGTGCTGCCGTCCAGGGTCGAGGCGGTCACGGTGGCATACCCGCCACCGGGAGGAGCCATCAACACCGACCCGCGGCTGGCCGCAGCGGGTGCAGCTGCACCGCCGGCGGCGCCGGCGCTGGTGTCACCGCCCCAGTAGAGCCCGGCGAACAGCACCGTGGAACCGGCCGGCAGCGACAGATCGGCGGTACTCGAGTCGAACGTGGTCGGATTCGTGTCGGCGTCCACGTAGGTCATCGTGTACTGGTTGTTGTTGGTTGCCCCGCCGGCCTGGGCGCCGGCGCAGGCCGGGTCACTGGCCGGGCAGGTCAGCAGCGTGTTGGCGGCAATCGTGATGTTGCCGGTGTCGTTGGCGGTGAACCGGGTGGTGAACGCGCGGTCGGCTGCGCCCGCCGGTGCGGCTTGGAACACGAGCAGGAGCATCACAACAACTCCCAAAAGCTGCCGCGTCCTCGACATTGGAGCAGACCGTAACACAGCGGACGGCGGTCACGGATGCGTAATTTCGGGCACGAAATCCGATCGCCGGCGATCGCCGTTAGAAGGGAAATGGCCACCACCCCACATGCCACCGCACAGCTCGAGCTGGCGGATTGGCGCCGCCGGGTGTTCGAGCTGTACGCGGCGGTCCGTCGGCATGACCGGCCTCACGAGGCCTGGCAGGAGTGGTGCACCCGCCGCGATCAGCTGTTTCGCGATCACGCCCAGTCGCCTCTCGACGACGCCGGCAGAGCCGGCTTTGCGGGGCTCCGGTACTACGCGTATTCCGCCGAGTGGCGCGTGCAGGCAGACGTGGTCGCCGTTGCCCCCGAGCCCGTGGAGATCGAAACCAGCACCGGGGCCCGATTTGCCGCAACCGCGTTTGCCGAGGCCCGGTTCTCCCTGGCCGGAGCCGATCGCTCGCTCCCGCTGTACTGGCTGTCGGGGTATGCGGGCGGGCTGTTGCTGCCGTTCTCCGACGGTACCGGCGGATCGACCACCTACCCCGGCGGCCGGTATCTGCTGGACACGGTCAAGGGCGCCGATCTGGGCGAACGGGATGGACGGCTGACGCTCGACTTCAACTTCGCCTACAACCCGTCGTGCGCGTACAACCCCGCCTGGGTGTGCCCGCTGGCACCTGCTGCCAGCCGCATCGACCACCCGATCGAGGCCGGCGAGCGCCACCGCTGACAGCGCCGTCAGGGTGTCGAAATTCCGCGCCCGGCGGTAGGATCGAGACATGAAGCCACAGGTGTCGACACCATCGGTGTCGCGCAAAGCTGCCGTGGAGCCGCGGGTCTACCTCCCACGGCTGACGATCCGGTGGCTCGCCGACCAGCCAGACCAGCGCGTGAAGGCCATCGAGGGCACCGCCGTGTTCATCGACGTGTCCGGTTTCACGGCCATGTCGGAGCGGCTGGCCCGCACCGGTCGCGTGGGTGCCGAAGAGGTGGCCGACGTGATCGGCGACGTGTTCGCACAGCTTCTCACCACCGCCTACGACAACGGCGGCAGCCTGGTCAAGTTCGGCGGCGACGCGCTGCTGCTGCTGTTCCGCGGAGACCTCCACCAGGTGCGCGGCGTCCGCGCCGCTGTCGGTATGCGCGCCGCCCTGCGCGCGATCGGGCCGATCCCCACGTCGGTGGGCAAGGTCACGCTGAAGGTCTCGGCGGGGGTCCACTCGGACACCTTCCAGTGCTTCCTGGTCGGCGACTCTCACCGCGAGCTGATCATCACCGGCCCGGCGATGACAACCACCGTGGAGATGGAGGCGGCCGCCAACTCCGGCGAGACGGTGGTCAGCGCCACCACCGCCTCCGCCTTGCCTGCCGGGCTTGTGACCGAGCCCCGCGGGGAGGGCTTCCTGCTCCCCCGGGGAGCGTCGCTGCCGGATTCGAGTGGGTTGCGGCTGCCCGACCGGGAGCTGCACGAGGGTCAGTTGCTCGCCGGGATCCCGGCGGCGCTGCGCGAGCACGTCCTGTCGTCCGACGCCGACTCCGAGCATCGCCGCGCGACCGTCGCCTTCGTCGGCTATCACGGGGTCGATAGCTTGATCGGCGAGGTGGGTGCGGAGGAGGTCGGAGACCGCCTGCACGAACTGGTCAGCACGGTGCAGAAGGCGTGCGACGCCCATGGCGTGACCTTCCTGGGCACCGATGTGGACAGAGACGGCGGCAAGATCATCCTGGTGGCGGGCGCCCCCACCGCTGCGGGTGAGGACGAGCAGCGGCTGCTGCTGGCCGCCTGCGAGGTACGAGACGCCACGGGGCCGCTGCCGGTGCAGATCGGAGTCAACAGCGGGCATCTGTTCGCCGGAGGAGTGGGGCCGCAGTACCGGCGCACCTACACGGTGATGGGCGACACCGTCAACCTGGCCGCGCGGGTGATGGCCCGCGCCGCGCCCGGGGAGGTGCTGGCGGCCACGGCCGTGCTGGACGCGGCCGACATCGAGTTTGCCTCCAGTCCGGTCGAGCCGTTCATGGCCAAGGGCAAGAAGGCCGCGGTCGAGGCGGCGGTGGTGCGGGGCCCGCTGGGCAGCAAACGCACGACCTCGCCGGAGTTGCCTCTGGTGGGGCGCCAGCGGGAGAAGGTTGCGCTGCGCGACGCGGTCGCCCGGGTTCGGGAGGGCCACGGCGGGATGATCGAGGTGATCGGGCCACCCGGCATCGGCAAGACCCGCTTGCTGGACGAGCTGCGTGTGGGCGCGGCCGGGATGCCGCAGCTGCTGGCGCGCTGCGAGCTGTATGAGGCGTCCTCGCCGTACATGCCGTTTCGCCGGATCCTGCGGATGCTGCTGGGCTGTTCCGAGAGCCAGCCGCGTGATCAGGCCGCGATGCTCCTGCGCGAGCAGGTGCTGCGCCATGCGCCCGAGCTGGAGCCGTGGCTGCCGCTGCTCGCAGTCGTGGTCGACGCCGAGGTGGAGTCGACGCCCGAGGTGGACGAGCTGGGTGAAGAGTTCCGGGCGCCCAAGCTGGTGGAGGTCACCACCCAGCTGTTCGAGCGGCTGATCACCGAGCCCAGCTTGATCGCGGTCGAGGACGTGCACTGGATGGACGCCGCCTCGGTGGAAATCGCCAACGTCCTCATCAGCCGGGTGGAGGAGCGTCCCTGGCTGATGTGCTTCACGCACCGCGACGACCCCACCGGGTTCCGCCAGGGGGAGGCGCGGGTGGGTGTCGAACTGCGTCCGCGGCCGCTGACGGTGGCCGACTCGGAGCGTCTGATCACGGCCGCGACCGAGCACGCGCCGCTGCGCCCCCACGATGCCGAGGCCCTTGCCCGGCGCTCGGGCGGTAACCCGTTGTTCCTGCACGGGTTGCTGGGCGCCGTTGGGCAGTCGGGCACGGTCGACGGGTTGCCCGACACGATCGAGGCCATGGTTGTCGCCCAGATCGACCGGCTGGGTACGGCTCAGCGGCGACTGGTCAGACACGCGTCCGTGTTGGGGCTGGCGTTTTCGACCGATCTGGTGGCGATGCTGCTCGATCCCGACGACGATCCCCCCGGGCGGGGGGCGTGGGATGGGCTAGACGAACTGCTTGCCCACGACGGTCCCGGGCAGTTCCGGTTCCGGCACGCCCTGACTCGCGACGCCGCCTACGAGGCGCTGTCGTACCGTCGCCGCCGCGAGCTGCACGCGCGTGCCGCCGCGGCCATCGAGCAGCGCCGCGCCGGCCCCGATGACGATCTCGACCTGCTCGCGCTGCACTACCTCAACGCCGGCGACAACCGGCGTGCCTGGGACGTCGCCCGCGCCGCAGCGCGGGCTGCCGAGGCCGAGTTCGCAATCGGCGACGCGTCGGTCAACTACGGCCGGGCGCTGCTGGCCGCCCGCCACCTCGGCGACCTGCCGGCCTCCGACCGGGCCGAGACGCTCGAGGCGCTCGGCGACCTGAACGAGCGTATGGGCCACTACGCCGACGCCGGCGCCAGATTTACCGAGGCTCGCCGGCTGCTGGCGGACGATCCGGTGGCCCAGGGTCGCCTGTGCCACAAGCACTCGATCCTGGCAGAGCGCAGCTCCAGCTATCCCCAAGCGGTGCGCTGGCTGCGGCGCGGACTCGCCGCCCTGGACGGCCGTGACGATCTCGAGTCGGTTCGGCAGCGGTCGCGGCTGTCGGCGTCCTACGGCCTGGTCAGGCTCGCCCAGGGGCGGCGGCTGGAGTCGGTCGAAGTGCTCGAGCGAACAATCGTTGAGGCGCAGGCCTCCGGGGAGGATGACGCGCTCGCCCACGCGTATCTGACCCTCGACTGGGCGCTCTCCGAGCTTGGCCGAGGCAGCGAGGCGGTGTATTCGCCCAAAGCGCTGGCGCTTTACCAGAAGCTTGGCAAGCTCGGCCCACAGGCGGGTATCTACAACAACCTCGGGACGTTCCGCTACGCGGAGGGGAGGTGGGACGAGGCGGTGGAGTTGTACCAGAAGAGCTACGACCTGCGCATGCGGTTGGGTGACGCTGTCGATGCGGCCACCAGTGCCAACAACATCGCCGAGGTACTGTCCGACCAGGGGCATCTCGACCAGGCCAAGGCGCGATTCGAGGATGCCTTGCGGGTATGGCGTGCCGCCGACTTCGGAACTGGAATCGGCTATGCGCTCAGCAACCTCGGGCGGGTGGCGTACCGCGACGGTCGCCTTGCCGAGGCCATGGAGTCCCTGGGCCGTGCGCGTTCCATGTTCCGCCAGATTTCATCCGATCCCGAGATTGTCGAGACCGATGCTCGGCGAGCGGAGTGTCTGCTCTTACAGGGGGCGGGAGCGGAGGCGCTCGCGCTTGCCGACGAAACACTGGTACTGGCGCGCTCACTCGACAGCATCTTCGAGGTGCCGATGCTCCAGCGCATTCGCGGGTTCGCCCACCTCCAGCTCGGGGATCCCGAGGCATCGCGTGACGCGTTCGCGGTGAGCCTCGCCGCCGCCCGCGAACTGGAGGCGGTCTTCGAGGTGGCGCTCACGCTGGACGCCATGGTGCGTGTGGGCGTCACTCAGACCGGCATCGTGGACGTGGCCGCACGTAAGGAGGCCGACGCGCTGTTCACGCGGCTGGGCGTGGTGCGTGTGCTCGAGGTGCCGCTGAAGGCGGCGGCCGGTCGTGATCAGGAGAGCGTGACTCTCTAATCACGACCGGCCGGCCCTGCTCAGTTAGCGGTGCGCCTTGAGGGCATCGCTGCCCGACGTCAGCAGGATCCGCACCTGGACGTCGCCGTTGACCACCGGGTTGAACGGGTTGAACAGCACGATCAACGTGCTGATGCAGGGGTCGGGGTTGGCGACGAATGGGTTCTTGCAGAACTTCAGCTGGAACGGGGCTCCGGTCTTGGTCTGATAGAAGACCTGCGTGAAGATCCCCCGCGGTGAGATCGATCGGTCAAACGTCACGGTGTCCACGATCGGATGCTTCGGATCGGCATACCCGATGGGCGGGAATACCGTTTCCGCGCCGCCGCCGTTGCAGGTTGCTCCGCCGCAGAAGTTCCCGGCCACCGGCACGTTGCCGGTGAGTCCGAACACTCCGCCTCCACCCGACGGCACCGTGTAGACGTCACACACCGGCTGCGCCACCGTGGCGTACTTACAGGTGGACAGCGTCTGGGTGACATTGGGTGCGACGATCGCCGCCTGAGAGTCTGCTGACGGCTTGGCGGTTGTCGCGGCCGAGTCACCCAGGCCGGCACCGGTCTGCGCCTGCACCGCGAACGTGTAGTCGGTGCCGTTGGTGAGGCCCGAGACGTTGTAGCAGACGTTGGCGGTGTTACCGAGACAGGGCTGCACGGCGGACGGTGGAACCTGCGTCGTACTGGTGCCGCTGCCACTGCCGACCGTGATCACGTACGGGAAGGTGGTGCTGAGCGGCTTGCTGCCGAGGTCAGCGGGCGGCGCCCAGCTGAGCACGGCGGTGGTGTTACCGGGGGTCGCCAGCAGGTTCTGGACCGGGCCGGCGAGCGTGTCGTAGTTGATCGTGGCCGCGTAGTCGAGGCCCGTGACCGAGCCGACGTCTGTGACCACGAACTGGAGGGTGTTGTCGCCGGCGTGAACCGAAGCAGGAGAGTCGATGGCCGTGGGCGTGCCGGGAATCGGATTGCCGTAGTTCGCGGGCACGTCGCCGGTGGGCTGCGCCGAAACCTGCTGGCCGTTGACCAACACCGAGCCGTAGTTGTCGGTGTAGTACGAGCCGGTGATGCTGCCGTTGGTCGCGCGATCCGGCAGCTTGAAGTGCACCGTGTAGGTGGTGACGCCGTTGACGCCGGTGGTGGATCCACACGCCTGATCAGCTGCGCTTGCGGTGATCCAGCTGGCGCCGGCGATGTTGTCGCTGTAGCGGGTGCACGAGCCGGTGAACGGCGTGGTGATCTTGTGCGCGGTGCCAGTGGTGCCGCCCGTGACCGCGAAGTCGGTCGAGTTCAAGGCACTGCCGCTGGCGAAGGACACCGAGAGCGCCCCGACAGTCGGCGTGTCGGCGAGCGCGAGCCCGCCGGATTGTGTGAGCACTCCTGCCACGAGCAGCAGAAGCGCGGCCCCAATGCTTCTGGAACGACGGGATCGGATCATCGTGTGGCTTCCCCTTTGACGCGCTGGACGGCAACCAGATTCTGGCACTTGCGAGGCACTACCTTACCATGTTATCTGCCTGCAGATCGCGTGAATCACTGGTACTGGCACCAAACAAAGTGTGGTTTACTCGGTGTGTGATGGATTCACCCCTCGTCCAGCCCGTCTCGAGCCTGCGGGTGCCGGACATGTCGGACATCGATCTGCCCGGCCTGCGGTCGCAGCGGTTGGCCCGGCTGCAGGCCGCGATGCGGGCGCGGGACGTGCCTGCGTGCCTGTTCTTCCACCCGGCCAACATCCGCTACGCGACCGGCACAAGCGTGATGGACGTGTGGGCGGCGGAGACATTTGCCCGCCACTGTGTGGTGCCGGCGACCGGGGAGCCGGTGCTGTTCGAGTGCCACACGTCGGTGGACGTCTCGGCCACTCGCGTGCGCGACGTGCGGCCGGCGGTCACGTGGCAGTTTCGCCCGGATCACGCCGCCGAGCTGACGCGGGGGTGGGCGGCCGACCTGCAGGTGCTGCTGCGCGAGCTGGGGGCCGATGACGGGCCGTTGGGGCTCGATCGGCTTGACACGTTCGGATTCGCCGCCCTGCACGCGGCCGGTGTCGACCTGGTCGACTCGAGTGGGATCACCATGGCGGCCCGGGACGTGAAGACGCCCCAGGAGGTCGAGCTGCTGAAGATCAACGGGGCGGTCGGCGATGCCATCCTGCGCGACTTCGAAGATGCGATTCGGCCGGGCATCCGCGAGTACGAGCTGCTGGCGGTGCTGACCGATTCGCTGCTTCGCCATCAGGGCGAGTACATCTTCACCCGGCTGGTCTCGTCGGGCCGAAACACGAATCCGTGGGGGCGGGAGGCCCGGGACAAGATCGTGATGCCCGGCGACCTGGTGGCGGTGGATACCGATGCCTGCGGGGTCGAGGGCTACCTGATCGACGTCTCGCGCACGTTCCTTTGCGGGGACCGTCCGTCGCCCGGTCAGGTCGAGCTGTACAAGATCGCCCACGAGATGGTGGTGGGCATGCGGGAGGTGCTGCGGCCGGGGATGTCGTACGACGAGTTCGCCCGGGCCGCGCCGCAGCTTCCGGGCCGGTTCGTGGCGCAGCGGTACGAGTGCATGGTGCACGGCGCCGGTCTCGAGGACGAGAGTCCGACGGTGTACTACCCCGGTCAGGCCGAGAACCCCACCGATGTCATCATCGAGCCCAACATGGCGCTGTGCTTCGAGTGCTACATCGGCGAGGTCGGCGGCCACTACGGAGTCAAGCTCGAGGACCAGGTGCTGGTGACCGATTCCGGCGCCGAGCCACTCTGCACCTACCCCTACGACCAGGTGCTGCTCGGCCTGTGACTGGTGAATAATTGGTGCCAGGCACCAATTATTCACGCGTCTACAGTTCTGGTGGATGAGTTCGCTCGCCGCTCCCACCGCGCCGGCGCCGCGTGTACGGCTGATCTTTGCCGCGCTGATGCTGGTGCTGTTGCTGGCGTCGCTCGATCAGACGATCGTCTCCACCGCGCTTCCCACCATCGTCGGCGATCTGGGCGGGCTGACGCATCTCTCATGGGTCGTGACCGCCTACCTGCTGGCCTCGACCGTGGTTGGCCCGCTGTACGGCAAGCTGGGCGACCAGTACGGCCGCAAGCGGCTGCTGCAGACCGCGATCGTGATCTTCCTGGTCGGCTCGGCGCTGTGCGGGCTGAGTCAGAACATGACCGAACTGATCGCGTTCCGGGGGCTGCAGGGCCTCGGCGGCGGCGGGTTGATCGTGACCACGCTGGCGGTCATCGGGGACATCATCCCGCCTCGCGAGCGCGGTCGGTATCAGGGGTTCTTCGGCGCCGTCTTCGGGGTATCCACCATCATCGGACCGCTGCTGGGCGGGTTCTTCGTAGACAACCTCTCCTGGCGGTGGATCTTCTACATCAACCTGCCGCTCGGCCTGCTCGCGTTGGGCGTGATCGGCGCCGCGTTCCACGCACCAGTCGAGCACGTCAAGCACGTCATCGATTACCTCGGCGCAGTCACGCTGGCGGGGTCGCTGTCGCTGATCGTGCTCTTCACCAGCCTGGGCGGCACCACGTATGCCTGGGGCTCCCCCCAGATCCTGGCCATGATGGTCGGCGGGGTTGCGCTGCTGATCGCGTTCCTGCTGGCCGAGCGGCGGGCGCTCGAGCCGATCCTGCCGTTGGAGCTCTTTCGAAACAGAGTGTTCGCGGTCTCCAGCGCGATCGGCTTTGTGGTCGGCCTGGCGCTGTTCGGGGCGATCACCTACCTGCCGCTCTACCTGCAGGTGGTGAAGGGACATAGCCCGACCGCCTCTGGGCTGTTCCTGACCCCGATGATGGCGGGGCTGCTGGTGACCTCCATCCTGAGCGGTCAGCTGATCTCCAAGTTCGGCCGCTACAAGCCGTTTCCGATTGCCGGCACGCTGATCATGGTGATCGCGCTCTATCTGCTTTCCGGGCTCGGGGTGCGCACCTCAGCTGAGCACGCTGCGCTGGTGATGCTGCTGCTCGGGTTCGGCCTCGGGATGGTGATGCAGGTGCTGGTGCTGGCGGCCCAGAACTCGGTGGACTACCGCTTCCTGGGTGTGGCCACCTCCGGCTCGACGCTGTTTCGGCAGGTGGGCGGCTCGATCGGCGTGGCGGCCTTCGGCGCGATCTTCAGCAACCAGCTCGCCACTGAGCTGGCGAAGTTCCTGCCGATCGGCGCGCACATCCCGGCCAGCGCCAACCCGCAGGTCGTCAAGGATCTCCCGGCGGCGTTGCACACGGCAGTGGTCAATGCCTTCGCGGCGGCGCTCCAGCCGGTGTTCCTCACGGCCACCGCGATAACGGTGATCGCCTTTGCGCTGACGTTCCTGCTGCAGGAGATCCCGCTGCGCAGCGGCTCCGATCCGACACCGCCCGACGCCAACGTCGCGCAGCCGGAGCCGCTGACCACGACCTGAGGTGAATAAAAGGTGCCTGGCACCTTTTATTCACGGGTCGTATCTCGCACGAGTCGCGTGCGATGTTGCCGGGTAGCAGCTACACGCGGCGGTCGCGGACGAGGTAGGCCACGATCAGCGCTGCGGGGAAGAAGATCAGGCTGAAGAGGAAGAACAGGAAGAAGCTGTGACCCTTGCGA
This sequence comes from uncultured Actinomycetes bacterium, assembly GCA_963727235.1. GTDB lineage: Bacteria > Actinomycetota > Thermoleophilia > Gaiellales > JAICJC01 > CAVPTL01. Next base: position 77,224 of record CAVSFZ010000020.1, on the reverse strand, counting down.
GCCGCCACCCGGGCGGGCCAGAAGGCGATCAGGATCCAGATCAGCAGACCGATCCACCACCACACGGTCGAGAGAATTGAGAGCAGCATCTAGTGCCTTTCGGGTTGGGAATCGGACAGTGGAGTGACGCTGATCAGCGACAAACCGTGAGCCGAGACGGCGTCGAGCAGGCCCTGCAGCTCGGCTTGGTCGCGGATCGTGCCGGTGATGGCGGTGTTGCCTTCCCGGCACTCCAGCTCGAGCGGTGAGAATGCAGAGGCGTATCGGCGCCCCAACTCACCCTCGACCACCACCTCGTATCGGCGAGGTTGCACCGGCTAGGCCTGATCCGGGTGGACGGCCTGAGTGTCGAGTGCTCCCTGGGCCGCACCTGATCCGGATCGGCCGCCACCCGTACCGCGCAGGACGAACGCGAACGCCACCGCCAGGCAGGCGCCGATCAGAGGCCCGGCGACGTACACCCAGTAGCTGGTGAAGTCTCCGGCCACCAGGTCAGGCCCGAATGTGCGCACCGGGTTCATGGAAGCGCCCGAGATCGGGCTGCCCCAGAGGCCGGCCAGGATGATGTAGCCACCCACACCGAGGGCGCCGAACACGCCCAGGTTCTGGGCGCCTGAAGCGGTGCCGAGGATCACGCTGACCAGCCCGAGGGTGAGCACCGCCTCCATCAGCATCGCGTCGGTGGAGGAGTATCCCGCCGCCGGGTAGTTCGAGCCGAAGCTCGCCGACGCGTTGATCACGCTCTGCACAAACCAGGCCGCCAGCACCGCGCCGATCACCTGCGCCACGATGTAGCCCGGCACGCGCCGCCAGGGGAAGTCACCGCGCAGGGAGAAGGCGATGCTGACGGCGGGGTTGAGATGCGCACCCGAGATCTTGCCCATGAAGAGGATCACACCCAGCACCATCAGGCCCGGGGCTGTGACCGCGGCGGTGCGGCTGATGGTGTTGGGGAATGCCTCACCCATCACTCCGCCACCGCATGCGACCATCACCAGGAGGAACGTGCCGAAGGCCTCCGAGAAGAGCCTGCGCCATTCCTGCGAGGGGTCCTGGAAGTCCCGCATCGGCTCGAGCACCTCGCGATTGAGCAGCGCTTCGAAGTGGGCGCGTGCAGTATCAGACTGGTCCACCGAAATCAACCTCCCGTCGGCTGTGGTTTGGGTTGCATCAGAGCGGAACATCAGCATGGCACATGGGGTGTACGGACACCCGCCGGCTACACACGTTCACCCGGGTGAATATGGGCGCGGGATCGCCGAACGCCGAGGCGGCCTGTCACACTCGTTGCTGCAACCGATTGAGGGGGAGAGTTATGGCTATTGGTCCTGTTCAGCTCCTGGTGTTGGGGTTCAACGAGCCGGAGTTCCACGGCGAGATCATCGAGGAGCTCGAGCGGCTGAAGGAGTCGGACACCGTGCGGGTGATCGATTCGCTGGCGGTGCACAAGGATGCCGATGGTGAGATCGAGGTCGTGCATCTGAGCAACCTGACCAGGGACGAGGCGATCGAGGTGGGAAGCACAGTGGGTGCCCTGATCGGCCTGGGAATCGACGGTGAAGAGGGAGCCGAGGCCGGCGCTCTGGCCGGTGCCGAGGCCGGCTCTGAGGGTCTCGAAGTGTTCTCGGATGACGAGGCGTGGGATGTGCTCGCAGACATCCCCAACGACTCTGCGGCTGCCCTGATCCTGCTCGAGCACCACTGGGCCGTGGGGCTGCGAAACGCGATCGCGCGCGCGGGCGGCTTCCGTATCAGCGACGGATTCATCAGCCCGCTGGATCTGGTGGAGATCGGATTGGTCTCAGCCGAGGAGGCTGCCGACCTGCACGCGCTCGAGACCGGTCCCGCAGACGTCACCAGCTAGTCAACCCCGGCGATTGAGAGGAGTCACCATGATGGGAGCACGGAGAGTCGCGCGACGCACCAGCCGACGGGTCGCACGCCGCCGTTGAGCGCCTCCGAGCGCGCCGCCGGCTACCAGCGGCGCGCTCGGTTACCGGCCGACTCCGGAACCGGCGAACAGCTTCCGGGCTGACGCCAGTGCCTGCTCTCCGGCGGAGATGGTCTCCTCCAAGAGTCGGCGCTCGTCGTCGGTGAGCGACTTGGAATCCTCCAGCCGGCGCATCCTCGCGAGCGAACCCTCGATGCCGCTGATGATCAGCGTGGCGTCCGCTCTGGCGATCTGCATACTCCAGATCGTCTCACATCGTCCGCGGGGCGCTCATAATTTGCCCAGCGCAGGCCGCCGGCGTCACACCGCCTTGACGACCCCCACGGTGTTGCCCTCGGGATCGTTGAAGAGGCCGATCTCGACACCCTCCATGACCTTCTCGGGGCCCATCATGCGCGTCCCGCCGAGGCTCTCGGCCTTGGCCAGCGACGCCTCCACGTCGTCGACCCCGACATAGAACGTGACATGCCCGGAATAGCCCTCCGGTGCCGCCCCGATGCCCCCGCCGATGCCGGCGTCGTCGTCTTCGCGCCGCACCACCGCGTACCCGACCGGATTGTCGGCGTCGTACTCCCAGTCGAACAGGTCGCCGTAGTAGCTGCGGATCGCGTCGGCGTCCCGGGCGATGATCTCGAAGTGCACTACCGGCTGTGCCATTGGTCCTCCTTCCGCGCCGCGGCGGCGGCGCATGTGGTCGCGTTGCTGTACCCGCTAGGCCCGCGCGCCTACCTAAACTCATCGATGAGTTTCGCGCAAGAGGGCGGTCTAAGTTGTGACATTCGACCGAAGGAGCGGCTGCGACGCCGCCATCGCCCGATCACCCCGCCCCCGCCGTGTTGATGCTCGGAGGGGCGCCCGCCGGCGCCGATCTTCCGCGTCTGTGTGCCCGCGTGCAGTCGCTGCTCGAGCGCAGCGACGGCGAGGCGGTGGTGTGTGACGTGGGCGACCTGGCCGCAGCGGATGTCGGCACGCTCGACCTGCTGGCGCGGCTTCAGCTCACGGCCGGTCGAAGCGGCGCGCGCATCAGCCTGCGGGGAGCCTCCCCGCAGCTGGTCGAGCTGGTGGCGTTGTGCGGTCTCGGCGAGGCTCTGCCGCTCAGCCCGCCGGCGGACGATCCGGCAGGCCGAACAGCGGAAACAGCTTTGCCGTCTCCAGAAACGCGGTGAATCCGACCACGCGGCCGTCGGAGATCTCCAGCACCTGCAGCGCCCACGGCTCGTGGGTTCCGCCCGGGCCGCTGGGCCGGTACTGGCCGTACGCCGGCAGGCCGTTGGCCTCGGTGGGAATCAGCCGTGACCCGCGGCAGCCCGCTCCCAGCCCGAACCACCAGCCGAGGATGTCGTCGCGGCCCTGCAGCCACAGGTCGTACGGCGGCATCGACTGGATCGCGTCCTCGTGCAGCAGCGCGGTGAGTGAGTCCATGTCGTAGCTCTCGAACGCCTCCACGTAGCGCGCCAGCAGTGCGGCCTGCTGTTCGTCCATGGGCTCGATCGGGTCGCCGACGGTGAGCTCGCGGTCATCCAGCGAGGCCCGTGCCCGCTGCAGGGAGCTGTTGACCGAGGCCACGCTGGTATCCAGCAGCTCAGCCACCTCAGTGGCCTTCCAGCGAAGCACCTCGCGCAGGATCAGCACCGCCCGCTGGCGTGCCGGGAGATGCTGCAGCGCCGCCACGAACGCCAGCCGGATCGTCTCCCGCGAGGCCACCAGCTCGGCCGGGTCGGTGGCGGTCGGCAGCACCCGCGCATCGGGGATCGGCTCCAGCCAGGTCACCTCCGGGCGCGGCGCCGGTACCGGGCCGTCGGGGCTCCCGGCCTCGCTCAAATCCATCGGACGGGCTCTGCGGCTGCGGCCGTTGAGCATGTCCAGGCACACGTTGGTGGCGATCCGGTAGAGCCACGATCGCAGCGCTGCACGACCCTCGAACCGGTCGAAGCTGCGCCACGCCCGCAGCATCGTCTCCTGCACGGCATCCTCGGCCTCGAAGGCCGATCCCAGCATCCGGTAGCAGTAGCCGGTGAGCTCAACCCGGTACTGCTCGAGCTGCTGCTCGGCAAGCTCGTTGGTCGCTGCGAGATCCGTCACCGCACCCTCCTCCGGACGCTACCGTGCCAACTCAGTTCGCTCGAACCTTATCGCGATGAGTTTTTGGGAGGGCGGCGGTCTAAGGGGGAACGGTAGGCAAAACGAGGGGTGGAGACGATGACGACGACCGACACGAACAGACGCTGGATGGCCCTGCTGGTGCTGTGTTTGGGCACTCTCATGATCGTGCTCGACACGACCATCGTGAATGTGGCGCTGCCGTCGATCCGAGCCGACCTCGGGTTCTCTCCCACATCGTTGGCATGGGTGGTCAACGCCTACATGCTGACCTTCGGGGGCTTCCTGCTGCTGGGCGGCCGGCTGGGTGACCTGTACGGCCACCGGCGCCTGTTCCTGTGCGGGATCACGCTGTTCACGCTGGCCTCGCTGTGCTGCGGTCTGGCCACCTCGCAGGCGATGTTGGTCGCTGCGCGGGCGGTGCAGGGACTGGGCGGGGCGATCGCCTCCGCGGTGGCGTTGTCGTTGATGATGACGCTGTTCACCGAGCCGGCCGAGCGGGCCAAGGCGATGGGCATCTTCGGTTTCGTCGCAGCCGGTGGCGGCAGCATCGGCGTGGTGCTCGGCGGCGTGCTCACCGACGTGCTCAACTGGCACTGGATCTTTCTGGTCAACCTGCCCATCGGCGTGGCCGTGTGCGCGCTGTCGCTGCGGCTGCTGCCGGCCGGTCGCGGGCCTGCCGGCATCAAGCTGGACGTGTTCGGTGCGATCACGGTGACCGCATCCCTGATGACCGCCGTATATGCGATCGTGAACGGCAATCAGGCGGGCTGGTCGTCCACCCAGACACTCGGCCTGCTGGCGTTGGCGGGGGTGCTGCTGGCGGTCTTCATCGCCATCGAGGCCCGGGTGGAGTCTCCGTTGATGCCGCTCAGCCTGTTTCGGCTGCGAAACGTGGCGACCTCGAACGTGGTCGGCGTGTTCTGGGCCGCCGGCATGTTCGCGTGGTTCTTCATCTCCGCGTTGTACATGCAGCTCGTGCTCGGCTTCTCGCCGCTCCAGGTGGGGCTCGCGTTCCTGCCTTCCAACCTGATCATGGGGACGTTCTCGATCGGCCTCTCGGCCAAGCTGGTGATGCGATTCGGCGTGCGAAAGCCGCTTGCGATCGGGCTGGCGCTGGCCTCCCTGGGCCTGCTGCTGTTGGCCCGGGCGCCGGTCGACGGCAGCTTTGCGGTCGACATCCTGCCCAGCATGATCCTGCTCGGGTTCGGAGCCGGGATGGCGTTCAACCCGATGCTTCTGGCCGCCATGAGCGACGTCAAGCCGGAGGAATCGGGGCTGGCTTCGGGCGTCGTCAACACCGCCTTCATGATGGGCGGTGCGCTCGGTCTGGCGGTGCTGGCCAGTCTGGCGTCGTCGCGCACCGACAGCCTGCTTGCCTCGGGTGAGAGCAGCCTGGCGGCACTCACCGGCGGCTATCACGCCGCCCTGCTGGGTGGCGCTGTGTTCGCCGCGCTCGCCGCCATCATTAGCGCGGTGTTCCTCCGCACCTCGTCGGCCATGGCGCCCGCCGCTGCCCACGGGGTCGAGAACGATTCCGCCAACGCCGATGAGGGCGCGCTGGTCGCCTGATTCTGGAGAGGCGGAGGGTGACGGACGAGTTCCGATACACGATCGCGAAGGGCGGGCGCGTCCTGATCGAGTGGCGCGGCCGGGTGGTGACGGTGGTGTCGGGAAAGGCCGGGCGGACGTTGGCCGATCGACTCGACCAGGCCGATCCTGAGCGCCGGCAGCTCCTGCTCGCGCGTGCCACCGGCAATTTCAAGCGCGGCAACGAACGTGAATAATGGTGCCTGGCACCGTTATTCACCTGAAGGAGTCGGCAGATGAGTGCGAACCGGATCAGGGTCACAGATCTTCCGGGAAGTGTCAGCGCATCGCGCTTCGAGGGAGAGGAGCACGGCGCCACGGTCACGTTCACCGTCGGCGACGAGCAGGTCGAGGCCACCGGCGGCGAGATCCTGATCGTGCCTGCCGGCACGCCGCACGGGTTTGTCAACTCCGGCTCGACCCCCCTGCGGCAGATCAGCATCCATCCCACCGCGAGCATGGAAACCGAATGGCTGAACCAGATGTGTAGTCTGCGGCGATGAACGACCTCGCCCACCCGATCGGGATCACGATGGGGGACATGGTGCCGCCCGAGGAGATCGGCGACAAGGCCCGCTGGCTCGAGCAGCTCGGCTACTCGTATCTGATGATCCCCGAGGACTACTTCTACGAGCCGGCGCTGGTGTGCTGCGTGCTGGCGCTCACGGCCACCGACTCCGTCCCGATCGGGACGAGCATCGTTTCCGGCATGGTCCGCAGCCCTGCGGTGCTGGCGATGGAGATCGCGGGCATCAGCCGCGCGTTTCCCGGGAGGTTTCGCCCCGGCATCGGACTGGGGCTGCCGGAGTGGCTGCGACAGATGGGGATCATGCCGGACAAGTCGGTGGCGGCCCTGCGGGAGAGCGTCTCGACCATCCAGCGCCTGATTGCCGGAGAGAGGGTCACGCTCGAGGGCAAGCACTTCAACCTGGACAACATTGCGATCACGCACCCGGCCACCGAGCATGTCCCGATCGCGATGGGCGTGAGTGGGCCGATGCTCCTGAATCTGGCCGGCCAGCTGGCCGATACCACGCTGTTTGCCTGCTCGGCCGGGGTCGACTATTTCCAGTTCGCCCGCAGCCAGGTCGAGAAGGGGCTGCGCAAAGCCGGGCGCCCGCTGGATGCGATGAGCTACACCGCGATCGCCATCACCCACGTGGATCACGACGGCGACAAGGCCCGCGCCGACGCCCGCCCGGCGTTCGCCGGCTTCCTGGGAGAGTTCGGCGTGAACACGCTCACCGATGCATACGGCATCTCCGAGCAACTGGCGGACATCCTCGAGCGGAAAGGGCCGGACGGGGTGCTGTCCGAGATGCCCGATGAGTGGCTGGAGGATCTGGCGCTGGTGGGGTCGCCGGAGGAGGTCGCGGCCAAGATGAACCGATGGCTCGACGGTGGCGTCGACTCGATCTGCATCATGTTTCCCGACATCGAGATGGAGCGCCGCACCACCGTGCTGGTGGCCGAGGAGGTCATCCCGATCGTCAAGGCCGCCTCCGCCGCGCGGGCGTGATCAGGTGAGCGAGATCGCATTTACGGGCGGGCGGGTCCTGACCATGGACGATCGCCTGCCGCTGGCCGAGGCGGTGTTGATCCGGGGCGGTCGGGTGGCGGCGGTTGGCAGCGACCACGACGTACGGGCGGCGGCAACCTCGGCCTGCCACTTCGAGGATCTGGCCGGCCGGCACGTGATCCCCGGGATCGTGGACGGCCATTGCCATCTCGAGTTGACCGCAACTCATCTCGCCTATGCGGTGTCGTGTCACCTGGCGACCCACCCCTCGATCGTTGCGATCACCGCCGCGGTCGCCGCCCGCGCGGGTGAGACGCCGCCGGGGGAGTGGGTGATCGGCCGGTCGGACTTCGGCCTTCCGCTGTACGTCGACGAGCGCCGGGCGATCGAGCGGGCCGACCTGGATGCCGCCGTCCCCAACCATCCCTGCGTGGTGTTCTCGGGCCTCCACCTGTGCACCCTGAACACTCCGGCGCTGCGCGTGTGCGGCCTGCTGGACGGCAGTGCGATTCTTCCCAGGGGCGCGGCGGTGGATGTTGCCAGCGGGCGGGCGAAGGAGATCTGGGATTGGCTGCCCCTGCCGACGTTCGGCCGTGAGCGGATCGCAGCGGCGATCCGCGATATCGGCCGCGAGCGCTGGACGTCGCGGGGAGTCACCACCATCGCCGAACTTCCGTTCACGCTCGACGGCATCGCCGCCGTGCAGGATCTCCGCCGCCGCGGTGAGCTGCCCGTGCGGCTGGGGCTGTGGCTTCAGGTGCCGCGCTTCGGCATGCCCGAAACGGCTGCGGGTGCCGGGTTCGAGACCGGCTTTGGGGATGAGTGGCTCCAGCTCGGCGGCATCAAGCTGTTCGTCGACGGGATCGGGTGTGACATCTGGGGCAACCCCGAGCTCGACATCAAGTGGACGCAGACGGAGCTGGATGCGGTGGTGCTCTCGGCCCACCGCCGGCGGCTGCAGCTGTGGATGCACGTCGCCCCAACGGTCGAGGCGGCGGAGATGGCGCTGACCGCCGTCGAACGCGCCCAGGAGCTCGTTCCCCGGGATGACCATCGCCATCGGATCGAGCACATCGGCGACCTCCCGCCCAGGCCGGCGCTGCTCGAGCGGATTGCCGCTGCGGGAGTGATTCCGGTGACGACGCCGCAGTTCACCTACAGCTACGGCGACCTCGCTCCGGACGAGGCGGCCACGCCGCTTCGCAGCCTGCACGCACTCGGATTCCGGCCGCCGGGCAACTCTGACGCCACCGGCACGCAGGTCGAGGCGCTCAACCCCTGGCATTCGATCTGGTGTGCGCTTGCCCACGTCTCGCGGAGCGGAGTGCCGATCGCACCAGACGAGGCGATCGATCTGTCGGCTGCCCTTCGCATGTTCACCCGCGACGCCGCTCTTGCCTGCCACATGGACGATCGAGGCATGCTCGCCCCGGGGCTGCTGGGCGACCTGGTGGTGCTGGGCGCCGACCCGTTCCAGGCGGCGCCGGCCGACCTGCCCGATCTGCCGGTGGACATGACGGTGATCGGCGGCGAGCCGATCACCGGTACACGGTGAGCGCCGCCCGCTGAAGTCCGTCAATCCCGCCCGGTGGCAGCCATGGGATCCCGCTTCGCGACGAGCTCGAGCTCGAGCGGGTGCCGGCGACGCCACCAGCTTGACACCGCCGCCCTGGCTCGGATACGGTGGCGCTGTCACAACTACCTAGTGGGAGTAACTCTCATTCAGTGCAATCACGAGGGTCGGTGAGCGACCGGCCACCCCCGATCTCGACCACCGAAGGCGATGAGATCATCGTGCGCGGGTACCGGCTGGCCGGCGACCTGCTCGGCAAGGTCGGCTTCACCGAGATGTTCCTGCTGGACATGGACGGAACGATGCCGGACGCCCACCGCGTGCGGATGGTGGACGCCGTGCTGGTGGCCCTGATGGAGCATGGGATCACGCCCAGCACACTGGCTGCGAGGCTGGTGCTCGACGGCGCCCCGGAAGCGACCCAGGGGGCGGTGGCCGCCGGGCTGCTGGCGGTGGGATCGCGGTTTCTGGGGACGGTCGAGCAGTCGGCGGAGCTGCTGCAGCGGATCGTCTCGACCCCGGATGTGCCGCTCGAGCAGGCCGTGCTCGGCGAGGCCCAGCGGGTGCTCCGGGCCGGCGGCCGGCTGCCCGGGCTCGGCCACAACCTGCACAGCGACGTCGACCCGCGGGTCGAGGTGCTGACCGGGATCGCCCAGCAGGAGGGGTTCAGAGGCGCGCATGTGGCCGCCTTGGAGGCGCTTCAGGAGATCGGTTCGCGTGAGTCCGGCAAGCAGTTGATCATGAACGCGGCCGGGGCGATCGGGGCGATCCTGTCCGACATGGGATACCCGCCCTCGAAGGTACGGGGATTCGCGCTGGTGGCGCGTTCGGCCGGTGTGGTCGCCCACGTCGTCGACGAGCAGGCTCATCCGATGGCTAGAGAAGTGTGGGTGACAGAGCATGACCGCAAAAGGAGTTCAGAATGATCGAATCTCACGCTTCGGTGCCCGGGCTGGTCGACCCCTCCGGGCCGTTCAGCCACGTGGTGGTCGGCACCGGTACCAGCCTGGTCTCGATCGCCGGCCAGGTGTCGGTTGATGCCGCCGGCGAGCTGGTCGGAGCAGGCGACGCCGGCGCTCAGGCGCGGCGCTGCCTGGAGTGCATCGACGCGGCGCTTCGGGCCGTCGGCGGCGGTCCCACCGACGTGGTCAAGGTGACGATCTTCGTCACTGACATCGAAGACCGAGCAGCCATTGCCGAAGCCCGCCGCGCGTACTTCGGCGACCACGCCCCGGCCGCCTCGATGGTCGAGGTGTCGGCGCTGGCGGTGCCCGGTTGCGTGGTCGAGATCGAGGCCACCGCCGTACTGGCCTAGTGGAAGGAGCGCACGACGTGCTGTATGAACTTCGAACCTACCATGCTGTCCCGGGCAAGCTGCCGGCGGTGAACGACCGCTTCGAGCGCCACACCCTGTCGCTCTTCGCCAAGCACGGGATCAAGCCGGTCGGGTTCTGGACGACCTACATCGGCCCGTCGGCCAACACGCTCACCTACATCCTGGCCTGGGACAGCCTGGGCGACCGGGAAACCATCTGGAACGGCTTTGCGTCCGATCCCGACTGGCTCGCGGTGCGGGCCGAGACCGAGCGCGACGGCGCCCTGATCGAACGCGCCGAGAACATGATCATGACCCCCACCGCCTACTCGGCGATGAAGTGAATAAAAGGTGCCTGGCACCTTTTATTCACCCCACGCGGCGGTCGTGGTTGCGCCAGAGGTCTTCGCGCAGGTCTCGCTTGAGGACTTTGCCGGTGGGGCCGATCGGGAGGTCGGTGACAAACACGATCCGGCGCGGCTTCTTGTAGGAAGCCAGCCGCGGCCGCGTCCAGGCGAGCAGATCGGCTGCGGTCACCGGCTCGCCGGTGGCGGCCACCACGAAGGCGACCACCGACTCGCCCCAGGTGTCGTCGGGAGCTCCCACGACCGCAACCTGCTTCACCAGCGGATGTTCGGAGAGCACCCGCTCCACCTCCGATGGGTACACGTTCAGCCCGCCGGTGATCACCAGGTCGCGCTGCCGGTCCTGGAGTGTCACCAGGCCGTCGCCATCCACCCGGGCGAGATCGCCCGAGCGGTAGTACCCATCCTCGCTGGTCACCTCCCGGGTGGCGTCCCGGTCGCGCCAGTAGCCCACCATCGCCTGGGCGCCGGCGATCAGCAGCTCACCGCCGGTCCCGGCGGCGACCTCGGCGCCGTGCTCGTCCACGATCTTCACGTCCACTCCGGCAGCCGCGCGGCCGGCGCTCAGAAGCGTCCTGTCATCGAGCTCGGCATAGTCCTCGGGACGCAGCACGGTGACCGGGTGGGGCATCTCGGATGACCCGTAGATCTGCGTGAGGATCGGCCCGAACGATTCCACCGCCGAGCGGAACAGCTGGGGAGAGATCGGCGACCCGCCGAACGTGATCTGGCGCAGCTGCCGCACCGCGTCGTGCACATCGGGGCCGGCCTCCAGCAGCCGGTGGATGATGGTCGGCACCAGGAAGGTGTGGGTGACGTGCTCTGCCCGGATGGTCGCGGCCATCAGCTCCGGATCGAACCGCGGAACCACCACGTTGCAGCCGCCAGACGCCATCGTCGGCAGGATCTTGGCGCCGCTTCCGTGGGACAGCGGGGCCACGTGCAGGTACACGGGCGAGCGATCGAACCCGCGCAGCTCGGATGCGAGCATGTTGACGGTGCCGGCCACCCGGCCGCCCTGCGAGTGAGCCGCGCCCTTGGGCCGGCCGGTGGTGCCGCTTGTGTACAGGATGTAGCTGGGGTCGTCTCCCGACACCACGGGGAATGACGACATCGCAGGTGCCTCCGACAGCGCCTGCTCGTATCCCACCATGTCTGCCCTGCCGCTGCCCTCGAGGCCCACCACCACGGTCAGCGCGACGGTTTCGGGAACCAGGTCGCCCATCTGCTCGAGCAGGGCTGCGGTGGTCACCACCACCGCCGCGTGCGAGTGGGAGATGATGAAGCCGCACTCGTCGGCGGTGAGGCGATCGCCGACCGCCACTCGGGGAATCCCGACGCGCATGCAGGCCACGTCGCATTCGATGAACTCGAGCCCGTTGGGGAGCCACATCACGACCGGACGGTCGGGGGCCGCTCCGGCGCTGGACAGGAGTGAGCAGAGCCGGGCGCTGCGCTGCGCCAGGTCGGCGTAGGTCGGTCGGCGGCTGCCGTCGGCCACGGCGATATTCGACGAGAAAGAGGCGAGACTTCGTTCGACCAGCCGCTGGGCGGTGATCAACCGTTCGCTCCCTGGCTCATCCCTCACCGCCGCCCAGGTTCGCGGATCGACTCGAGTCTCCCGCCAGCCGCAGCGAGATCCGGTGGGTGCCCTCCAGGATGTTGGGGACAAATCCGCGCATGACCGAAACCGTCCAGCGCGAGCTGGGCCCCGAGATACTCAGAGCCGCGATTGTCTGACCGCCTGCGACCACCGCGGCGGCCACACCGGACAGGCCGTGCTCCACCAGGTCGGCGGTCAGCGACCATCCGTCGCGGCGGATCTGGTCGAGCCGCATCTCGAGGTCGGCGCGGTCCCCGGCGCTGAGTCCCAGCGAGTCGACGTAGGCCTGCAGGTCGGGAGGGGGGAAGCCTGCCAGCAGCACCTCGCCGGTGGCGCCCACGTTGATCCCGACCTCGTAGCCGACCGGCACCACCCGTCGCACCTGCCGGCGGCTCTCCACCTGGGCGATGCACACGCGCACGTCGCGCTGGCGGATGTGCAGCGAGACCGTCTCCTGGGTCAGGTCGCGCAGCTCCTCCATCACCGGCAGTGCCGCATTGATCAGGCTGGCAGGCTGGATCGCCGACCTCGCCAGGGCCAGGAACCGGCCGCCCAGCGTGAACGGGCCGTTCTCGTATGTGCGCTCGATCAGCCCCTCCTGCTCCAGCTCCTTCACCAGCCGCGACGTGGTCGAGAGCGACAACCCGACGCGGGTGGAGATGGCGGTGGTGGTGGCGGCGACCGAGTCGTCCGCGACCGCCTCGAGGATGGCTATCAAGCGCTCTAGTGCTCGCATTGGAGGGTCCCGCCGTGTCGGTCGACCTGCATCATCGGGCCGGCCCTGAGGCGCGCCGTTTGAGCACGCGCGGGTCGACGCCGGGCAGCATCTTACTTGGATCGCGGGTCACGCGAACATCCAGCAGCGTGGGTTTGGAGGGCGCCAGCACCGCCGTCTCGAGCACGCTGGTGAGCGCTTCGGGATCGTCCACTCGGACTCCCTCCCAGCCGACCTCACGCGCGATCGCCGCGTAGTCGAGCAGCGTCAGATCAGACGATTGGTAGCGCCCGTCGAGCATGTCGTGCTGGAGCGCCTTGACGTACCCCGAGGCGGCGTTGTTGATCACCACCAGCGTCAGCGGCCGGCCCACCCGCACCGCGGTCTCGAGCTCGCCCAGCGTCATGTTGAGTCCGCCGTCACCGGTCAGCGCGACCACCGGAGTGGTGTCGGGCGTCCCCAGCCGGGCGCCGATGCCGCCGGGCAACCCGTATCCGATCGATGCGAATCCGCGGTCGGCGACAAACCGTCGCCCGGGAGCTTTGCAGTCGTACAGCAGCCCGCCCCAGTGCGAGGCAAATCCGCCGTCGGTCACCAGTACCGACTCTGCCGGCATCACCCGGTTGAGCTCGTGCATCAGCCGGGCGACGGAGGTCGGCCGGTCGTCCGCTGTCAGGCGCGGCGTGACGTCCTCCAGCCAGCGGGCGGCCCGGTCCTGCACCTCGACCTCGTAGTCGGTCAGCTGCGTGCGGATCCGGGATCGGTGCGGTGCGAGCTGCGCGTGCAGATCGTCGAGCGCCAACGCCGCGTCCCCCACCAGCCCCACCGCGACCGGCGCGGACAGCCCGATGTCGTCGGGGGAGATGTCGATGTGGATCAGCGGCACGCTCGCCGGGATCAGTGCGAACCGCTGGGTTGCGATCTCACCCAGCTTGGTTCCCACCGCCAGCAGGCAGTCGGCGGAGGTGATCAGATCGTTGGCGATCCGGGAGTAGCGGCCGAACACCCCGACCGAGAGCGGATGTGTGCACGCGATCGCGCCCTTGCCGCTCATGGTGTGGGCGACCGGGATTCCGAACTCGGAGGCAAACTGCTCCAGGGCCGGGTAGGCCTGGGAAAGGTGAATCCCTCCGCCGGCCAGGATCACCGGGCGGCGGGCGGCGAGCAGCAGCTCGGCGGCGTCGGCGATGCCCCGGGGATCGGGTCGCGACCGCCACCGCGGGGTGATGCCCCCGCCGGGGTCGGTATGGAACTCACGTGCGTCGAATTGCCATAGTCCGTGGCAGATGTCCTCAGGCACGTCCAGCACCACCGGGCCGGGCCGCGCCGAGGTTGCGATCGAGTACGCCCGCCGCACCAACTCCGGAATACGGCTGCCCACCTCGATGCGCAGGAACGCCTTGCAGGCCGGCTCCAGCAGCAGCTGCTGGCGGGCTTCCTGGGTCATGCCCTTGCCGGAGTGCTGACGTTCGGTGTCGCCCACCAGTGCGATCATGGGGATCCCGGCGTTCTTGGCTTCGACCAGGGCGGTCACCAGGTTGGTCGCCCCCGGGCCCAGCGTGCCGTCGCAGATTCCCACCCGGCCGGTCACGCGTGCATACGCGTCGGCCATGAACGCGCCGCAGCGCTCGTCGTTCACCAGGTGGTGCTCGAGCCCCGCGTCGTGGATCGCCGCGTAGAAGGGCAGCAGCTGGAATCCCCCCATCCCGAAGATCGGACCGGCTTGGTGGGCGTGCAGCATCCGCGCCAGCGCCTCTCCGCCCGAGAGCTCGAGCAGTCCTGCCTCGCCGGCCGGAACGGGGGTGGCGAGCTCGGTCACAGCGCGGACGTACCCGGAGTCGGGAAACTGTCACTCGACAGCGAGTGAGGACAACCACCTGTTAGTACCCACAACCATTCCACGGGAGTGAGGATAGAGAGTCGAGGTGTGAGCGTCAAGCCCCCACTGTGTCGCATGCAGCCTGCGAACACCTCGGGTTCGGTGAGTTGACATGCCCGGGCGCGTTCTCTAATATCGCCAGATTGTAATCCCATGCGATGGTGTCCACTACCACTAGATGGGACTTATCCGATGCGGGCGCACCGCCGGGTGGACCTCAAGCCCCGAGAGATGGAGTGAAATCGATATGAACGGCAAGAGAGTGATGTTCCTCGGTGGCGCCAGCGGCATCGGCGCGTCCAGCATCCGGCTGTTCGCCGAACGCGGAGCCGCGATTGTGTTCGGCGACATCCAGACCGACCGGGGCGAAGAGCTGGCCTCCGAGGTACGCGCAGCGGGCGGGACGATCTCGTTTCACCGCGCCGACGCCACCAGCGAAGAGGACGTCTCCAAGCTCACCGCGGCGGCCGTGGAGGAGCTGGGCGGACTGGACGTGTTCGTGAGCATCGCCGGGATCGCCTCGGCCAGCGCCGTCGAAGAGATGCCGACGGAGATGTGGGACCAGGTCATGGCCGTGAACGTCAAGTCATGCTTCCTGGGGGCCAAGTACACCGTCCCGCACCTGCGGGCCTCGGGCGCGGGCGTGATCGTGAACACCGCCTCGATTGCCGGCCTGCGGGGCATGGGTTCGGGCTCGGCCCACTACGCGGCCTCCAAGGGTGCGGTGATCGGGTTCACGCGCGCCCTCTCGGCAGAGCTTGCCCCCACCATCCGCGTCAACTGCGTGTGTCCCGGCCACACGCGCACCGGGTTCAACGATCCGTTCTTCAACATCCGCGGCGGCTACGAGACGTTCCTCGAGGCCATGCCGGGGATCATCGCGCTGCAGCGCGAGGCAGAGCCGGAGGAGATCGCCCAGGCGATGCTGTTCCTGGCCTCCGACGCGTCGTCGTTCGTCACCGGGACGCATCTGGTGGTCGACGGGGGCGTGGTCAGGTGAGCGCCTGCCAATGACGGGATCGACCGCGACCAAGGACATGCGGCTGGCGATCGACACCGGCGGGACGTTTACCGATGTCGTGGTGCAACATCCCGGCGGACTGCTGACACTGCACAAGGCGCCCACCACCCCCCACGACCCGATCGAGGGCATCCTGGAAGCGGTGCGGCGGGCGGCCGAGGCCGACGGGATGTCGACCGCCGAGCTGCTGGGCCGGTGCGAC
This sequence comes from uncultured Actinomycetes bacterium, assembly GCA_963727235.1. GTDB lineage: Bacteria > Actinomycetota > Thermoleophilia > Gaiellales > JAICJC01 > CAVPTL01. The sequence continues at coordinate 61,391 of CAVSFZ010000020.1, read as the reverse complement.
ACCGCCATCCACGGCACCACCCGGGCGACCAATGCGATCCTCACCAACACCGCCGCCAAGACGGCGTTTCTGACCACCGCCGGGCACCCCGACGTGCTGGTGTTCCGGATGGGAGGGCGGGAGCTGCCCTTCGAGCACGCCCGCGAGTACCCGGATCCGTACGTGCCCCGCTCGCTCACGTTCGAGATCGACGAGCGGGTGGACTACCGCGGCGAGGTGGTGCGCCCGCTGAACACCGCCTCTCTGCACGCCGTGATCGATCGGCTGGTGGAGCTCGAGGTGGAGGCGGTGGGAGTGTGCTTCCTGTGGTCGGTATCCAACCCCGCCCACGAGCTGGCGGTGGGGGACGCGCTGCGGGAGCGGGCTCCGGGCCTCGCGGTCACGCTGTCCCACGAGCTGAACCCGGTGGTGCGCGAGTACCACCGAGCCTCGGCGGCCTGCATCGACGCCTCGCTGAAGCCGCTGATGGCCGAATATCTGGCCGACCTGGAGTCGCGTCTGGGAGCTGCCGGGTTTGAAGGCCACCTGCTCGTCTCCAGTGTCGCCGGAGGCTTGATGAAGCCCCAGTGGCTGGCCGATGCCCCGATCCACTCGATCAACTCCGGGCCGGCGATGGCGCCGGTGGCGGGGCGCCATCACGCCGATCGCGAAGCCCGCAGCCCGATGGCGATCGTGGTCGACGCCGGCGGCACCAGCTTCGACGTCAGCGTGGTTCGCAACGGCCGCATCCCGCGCACGCGGGAGACGTGGCTGGGAGAGCGATTCGTGGGCCATATCACCGGTTTCCCATCCGTCGACGTGCGCACCAGCGGGTCGGGCGGCGGCAGCATCGCCGCGGTCGATGCCGGTGGGCTCTTGACGGTCGGGCCGGAGAGCGCCGGATCCGTGCCGGGCCCCGTGTGTTACGGCACCGGCGGCACTCGCGTGACCGTCACCGATGCCAGTGTGATCCTCGGCTACCTCGACCCCAAGCGGCTGGATGCACTGGGCGTCAGCACCGACGTGGAGGCCGCCCGGCAGGCGATCACCGAGCAGATCGCCACGCCGCTGGGGCTCACCACCGAGGCCGCTGCCGAGGCGGTGATCCGGGTGGTCACCGAGCAGATGGTGCACGCGGTGGAAGAGGTAACCGTGGAACAGGGAGTGGATCCCCGGTCGGCCGTGCTGGTCTCCGGTGGCGGCGCATCGGGGTTCAACGTGGTCGCCATCGCCGGCCGTCTGGGCTGCAGCAAGCTGATCATCCCCCAGACCAGCGCCGGGCTGAGCGCGAGCGGCGGGCTGCTGTCGGACGTCCTGGCAGAGAGCGCCGTCGCGTTGTTTACGACCTCCAACCAGTTCGAGCGCGAACGGGTCAACGAGGCCCTGGCCACGGTCACCGCCGGCTGCCTCGCCCAGCTCGAAGACGCCGGCATCGGCCGTCACGAGGCCGCCGTCGAACTGGTCGCCGAAGCCCGCTACCCGGGGCAGGTGTGGGAGATCGAGGTGCCGCTGCGCACCGCATCGTTCGAGGGGCCCGAGGACATGGCCCAGCTGATCGAGGACTTTCACACCGTGCACGAGGAGGTGTTCGCGGTGCGTGACCCCGACTCGACGCTGGAGATCGTCGGCTGGCGGGCGCGGGCCAGCAGCGCCGTCCAAGACGATCAAGGGCTGGAGCTGGCGCCGTCCTCGGAGATCGACATCGAGGACACGCGGGCGATCTACGTGGGCAGCGAGGGCTGGAGGCAGGTACCGGTGGTCGGCTCGGCCAAGATCACCGAGGTGCGGGGACCTGCGGTGCTCGAACTTCCTGGGACAAGCATCGTCTTACACACAGACGCGATCGCAACTCGCAGTGCCAGCGGGACGATCGTCATCACCCCAGCAATGTCTGCGGGCGCGACCGCCGCGGACGCACAGGAGATCCATGTCGCCTGAGAGCCGGCTCGCCGACACAACCGACCGACCCACCTTCGATCCGGTCGACCTGGCCGTGCTCTCCAGCCGCTTCACCGCGATCGTGCGCAGCATGTCCAACACGCTGATCCGCACCGGCCGTTCGGTGATTCTGAATCAGGGCCGCGATTTCTCGTGCTGCGTCATCACCGCCGAGGACGAGCTGTTCGCGATGGCAGAGAGCATCCCCATCCATCTGCTGAGCGGCCCCGATCTGATGTCTCGCAGCATGAAGCAGTTCCACCCGGGATTTCGCCCCGGCGACGCGTTCATTCACAACTCGCCGTATCACGGCAACTCCCACGCCGCTGACATGTCCATCCTGGTGCCGGTGTTCGACGATGACTGCAACCATCGCTTCACGGTGCTCAGCAAGGCGCACCTGGCGGACATCGGCAACGCCGAGCCGACGCCCTACTTCGCCATGGCCAGGAACGTGTACGAGGAAGGGGCGGTGATCCTGCCCTGCGTGAAGGTGCAGAGCAACTACACCGACATCGAAGACGTGATCCGCATGTGCCGCACGCGGATCCGAGTGCCCGACAAGTGGTGGGGCGACTATCTGGCACTGCTCGGCTCGGCCCGGGTGGGCGAGCGTGAGGTCAAGCAACTGGCGGACGAGGTCGGCTGGGACCGGCTGGATGCGTTCGTATCGGCATGGCTCGACTACAGCGAAGGACGGATGGCCGAGATCATTCGCCGGCTGCCCAACGGGCGGCTGGCCGTGCAGGCCGAACACGACCCGTTCGAGCGGGCGCCCGACGGCGTCTCGCTGACCATCTCGGTGGAGATCTCTGATGACGAGATCGAGGTCGACCTGCGGGACAATCCCGACTGCCAGGCGTTCGGCCTGAACCTGACCGAGGCCACCGCCCGCTCGGCGGCGATGCTGGGCGTGATGAACGCCGTCAACGGCTACGCACCGGCCAACGCGGGGGCGTTTCGGCGGCTGCGGGTACTGGTACGCGAGAACTGTTGCGTGGGCATCCCGCGGCATCCCGCCAGCTGCTCGGTGGCGACCTGCAACCTGGTCGACCGGGTGGGCAACGCGGTGCAGCGGGCGATTGCCGAGATGGCCGAGGGGTATGGCATGGCGGAGGTGGGGCTGAGCATTCCCGCCACGCTCGCGGTGCTTTCCGGGAACGATCCCCGCCACGACGACGAGCCCTACATCGACCAGATCGTGCTGGCCTACACCGGCGGGCCGGGTGGGCCGTCGGCGGACGGCTGGCTGACGTTCGCCGGTCTGACCGATGCCGGCGTGCTGCAGTGGAACTCGGTCGAGCTGGACGAGCTGCGGTTCCCGATCCGGATCGACCTGCAGCAGATTGCGATCGACACCGAGGGGGTGGGCCGGCGGCGGGGAGCGCCGGCCGCCGAGCTCGAGTTCACGGCCACCGACGGAGTGATCGACTGCATGTACCTGAGCGACGGCACCATCAACCCGCCGCTGGGTGTCCGCGGCGGCGGGCCCGGTGCGACTGCGCGCCAGGCTCTGCGCGGCCTCGACGGCGTCGCGCGCGACACCGATCTGTGCGCCCGGCTGCAGCTGCGCCCGGGGACGACGCTGGTCGCCCGGTGCTGCGGCGGCGGCGGATACGGCGATCCGCTGGAGCGCGAGCCGGCGCGGGTCGCGAAGGACGTGCGCGAGCGCTACGTCAGTCACCAACGAGCTTTTGACCGGTACGGAGTCGTGTTGGACGCGAACGGTGGGGTCGATCCTCCCGCGACGGAATTGCGGCGCGCAGCGCTGCGTTCGAACAAGGAGGCTGCAGCGACAACGAATTGATCGAGACGAGCGCGGTGGTTGGGCATCACCCGCTCAGTGCCACCACGTATCCCACGAGGAAAGGACTAGCGTGTCAACCGACGATAACTCTGAGAAGCGGTACGCGTGGCGCCCGGCGAACCGCAAGAAGTTCCTCCAAGACGGAGTCGCACTTGCCGGGTCACTCGTCGGCGCATCGGCCCTGGCCGGCTGCGGGAGCTCCTCGAGCGGCGGCAGCAGCGCCCCCACCAGCGCGCCTGCCGCGGCGGCGCCGACGATCCATCCCAAGGTGGACGGGGATATCAACTTCCTCACGTTCGCCGAGTACATCCCGCCGGACGTCGTCACCGCCTTCGAGAAGAAGTACGGCGTCAAGGTCAACCAGAGCTTCTACTCCACCCAGCCCGAGATGGTCACCAAGATGGCCACCAACGAGCCCATCGACCTGGTGCTGTCGGACTCGGCGCCGATGCCGCAGCTGCTCGCCGGGAACCTGCTCCAGGCGTTCGACATGAACGACCTCAAGAATGCCGACCAGCTGGACGGGTACTTCAAGGCGCCGTGGTGGGACAACGGCAAGTACCGCTACTCGGTGCCCTACGGCGCCGGCCCGACCGGGATCATGTGGCGCAAGGACAAGGTCAAGAACCTCACCAACACCTGGAACGACATCTTCGACCACCCCGAGGCCAATGGCCACATCTATCTGCTCAGCCAGCAGGGTGACACGATGGGGATGGCCCTGGTCAAGAACGGCTACAGCTGTAACTCGGGCGATCCCGCCGAGGTGCAGAAGGCCACCCAGTCGCTGCTCGACCTGAAGCCCAACGTGGCCAAGTTCACGACCGACCTCGGTCCGGTGATCGCCAGCGGCGACGCCTGGCTGATGGAGGGCTGGACGACCCAGATCTACCAGGGCCTGACGCAGGCCAAGGATCCGTCGCTGGTCGGCTTCTCGGTACCGCCGACCGGCCCGCTGCTGGCCTGTGACTGCCTGTCGGTGGGTGTCAACGCCCAGGCTCCCGGAACGGCGCTTTTGTTCATGGACTGGATGATGCGGTATGACAACAACTACAAGCTGGGCGAGTTCACGCTGCAGCGCACCGGCGGCAAGGGCGGCGACGCCGCCTACGAGAAGGCCATCGGCGCCTACCCGGCCTTCAACTACGACAAGTCGATCTTCACCAACCCGAAGAACTGGAAAATCAACCCGACCGGCGCGCGGCTTGCCCTGTGGAATCAGTCGTGGTCGCAGGTCATCGCCTGACGCAGGACTGATGTAGAGCATGCACACCTGGGGATCACGAGAAGGATGAGGCAGCCCCGATGGCTGGACGCAGTGTTTCTGCTGCCGGGTGCCCTGATCCTGGCCCTCCTTTTCGTGCTCCCCATGGTGTTCGTGGTGGTGTACTCGTTCGGCACGATCAACGTCCTGGGACTGCCGGTGCTCGGGTTCACCACCGTCAACTACGAGGACGTGTTCAAGCCGTTCTATGTCCCGACGCTGGTGCGGACGGTCGAGTACGCCGGCCTGACCACCATCATCTGCGTCCTGCTCGCCTATCCGCTGGCGTACTTTGCGACCCGGTTCGCCGGCGGCTGGGACAAGATCATCATCGCCGCGATCATCCTCACCTGGGTGGTCGACTACCTGGTCCGGATCTATGCCTGGACCGCGATCCTCGACTACAACGGGTTCGTCAATACCTTCCTGGTGGACGTCGGCATCGGCCGCCAGACGTTCATCCCCAGCACCACGGCGGTGATCGCCGGCTTGGTGTACGGCTACCTGCCGCTCACGATTCTGCCCATCTACGCCTCGCTGGGGAACCTCGACCGGGCGCTGATCGACGCCGGCAAGGATCTCTACGGCGGCCCGCGGCAGACCTTCCTGCACGTCACCCTGCCGGCCACCGCCGCCGGCATCGTGGGCGGCGCGGTGCTGACGTTCTTCCCGGCGCTGGGCGACTTCGCCACCGCCCAGTTCCTGGGCGGGCCGAATCAGAGCATGATCGGAAACCTGATCGCCCAGCAGTTCACCGGGCAGGGATCGATTCCGTTCGGCTCGGCGCTGACGGTGGTGCTGCTGATCATCCTGTTCGCCGGTGTGGGGCTGATAGCGCTTTTGTCGCGGCACGGTTTCCGCCTGGCCGCCGGCCGCGTCACCCGCGACGTGGTGCGTGAGGGGATGGCGGGCTCGGCGTGAGCAGACGGCGGTCAAAGGGATTCGATCGGCCCAGGTTCCTGTGGGTGACCGTGGTCGCTGTGCTTGCGTTCATGTTCACGCCGCTGGTGGTGGTGGTGCTGTTCTCCCTCAACTCGACCCGCTCGCTGGTGAACTTCACCGGCTTCAGCACCCAGTGGTACCACGAGGCCCTGACCAGCCCCGACTGGCACGCCTCGATGCAGGTCAGCGTCGAGATCGCGGTTGTCACCACGATCGTGTGCGCGATCGTGGGAACGCTGCTGGCACTGGGGCTGCAGCGCGGCGCCAAGGCGGCCACCAGGCCGCTGGACGGCACCATCGTGGTGCGGCTGGTGGCGCCCGAAACGGCCACCGCGGTGGCCACGCTGCTGCTGTTCTCCGAGATGGGAGTGGTGCTGGGCAACCGCACCATCGAGCTGGCCATGATCGCGTTTTGCATCCCCTTCGTGACCGTGGTGGTGCGCAGCCGGCTGGCGAGCATCAACCCCGAGATCGAACAGGGCGCGCTCGACCTCGGCGCCACCCCGATCGGGGCGCTGCGGCTGGTGGTGCTGCCGCTCCTGTGGCCGTCGATCGCCGCTGCCAGCATGCTCTGCTTCGTGCTCACCTTCGACGACTTCGTGACCGCCAACTTCACCGCCGGTCTGGGCGATCCGCCGCTGCCGCTGCGGATCTACAGCATGCTTCGCTTCGGCGTTACCCCGGTGGTGAACGCGATCGGAGTGATCATGATGGTGATCGCCCTGACCTGCGTCGGCGTCGGCCTTCTGATGCTGCGAGTGGCGCGGCGCCGCACCGCCACCCAGTTCCAGCGATTGGAGGCGGCAGATGGCGAGTGATCCCGCAGTCACCGCGTCGCTTCGCTCGATCACCAAGGCATTCGCCGGCCAGGTGGCGGTGGACGACCTCAACCTCGACATCCTGGCGGGCGAGTTCTTCTCGATCCTGGGGCCGTCGGGCTGCGGCAAGACCACCACCCTGCGCATGCTGGGCGGGTTCCTGGTGCCGGATCAGGGCGAGATCTTCCTGGCCGGAAAAGACGTCACCGACGTGCCTCCGTACCGCCGCGACGTGAACACGGTGTTTCAGTCCTACGCCCTGTTCGAGCACCTGAACGTGGCCGAGAACGTGGCCTTCGGGCTCAAGCGCAAGCGGGTGCCGCGCAAGGAGATCGTCCGGCGGGTGGGCGAGATGCTCGAGCTGGTCAACCTCAGTGATCGCGCCCAGGCGCGGCCGCGCGAGCTTTCCGGCGGCCAGCAGCAGCGGGTGGCGCTCGCCCGCGCCCTGGTGAACATGCCGGCGCTGCTGCTCCTGGACGAGCCGTTGGGGGCGCTCGACCTCAAGCTCCGCCGCCAGATGCAGGTCGAGCTGAAGACGATCCAGCGGGAGATGGGGATCACCTTCGTGTTCGTCACCCACGATCAGGAGGAGGCGCTGACGATGTCCGACCGGATCGCGGTGATGAACCGCGGCCGGTTGGAGCAGGTGGCGCCCGCCGCCGAGATCTACGAGCGGCCCGCCACGGCCTTCGCCGCAGGCTTCATCGGAGCGTCCAACATGCTCTCCTGCACGGCGTCGGGAGACCACGCCGACGTCGAAGGGATCGCCCGCGTGCCGTTTCCACCCGGCCCGCGCAGCTGGAGTGACGGCGATTCGCTGCTGATGGCGATCCGCCCGGAAAAGCTCTTCATCGCCCCCCCGGAGGGCCACGCCGGCCCGGTCTTGGACGCGGTGGTGGCAGACGCCGTGTTCCTCGGCGCGACCACGCTGCTGGATCTCCGTGCCGGCGCCGACGTCGCCTTTCGCGCCGTCGAGTTCCACCCGCCGGGGGTCGCCGCCGGCCGCTACCAGCCGGGCGATCGCGTGCGGGTGGGCTGGAACCCGGCGGACGCGCAGTTCTTTGCGGACGACCGGCCTGCCCAATCCGGCTCGCGTCCGCCTGCAGGCGGCCCCACCGAACCCGTCATCAATCTCGAAGTTGGAGGAACAACGTGACTCGACTGCTGTCATCCATGAGCGCGCCCGGGCAGCGGCATGCGCTTCAAGCTGTTCGCGGGCGGGGGACGCGCTTGACTCTGGAGGACGGGCGGACGGTGATCGACGTGGGAGCCATGAGCGCCAATCTCCTGGGGCACTGCCATCCCGAGGTGGTCGCCGCCGTGCAGGCTGCTGCCGAGTCGGTCAACGTGGGCGACATGGTCGGCTACCCGCCGCGCGAGCAGGCGGCCGAGGATCTGCTCGACCTCGGGTTCAAGGGTGAGGAGTGGGTGGGCAGCGTCGCCTTCTTCGTCTCCTCCAGCGAGGCCTGCGACCTGGGGCTGGCGCTGGCTCAGATGCTCACCGGCCGCGATCCGCTGGTGTGCCGGAAGAGCAGCTACCACGGCGGCGTCGGCTTGGCCCGCGAGGTCAGCCACCACCCCATGTGGAACACCTCGCTGGCGGCCCTCGAGGGTGGGTTCCAGCCGCGCCAGAGCCTGGCCGAGACGCGCGAGATTCCGATGCCGGTATGCGGACGAGCGTTCCAGGGGCCCGACCACGTGTGCAGTGAGTCGTGCCTGCTGGGTGCACCCGAGGCACTGACCGGCGCGGCCGCGGTGATCATGGATTACTCGCAGGGCGGCGTGGTGCCCTCGGCGCAGTATCAGGACACGCTGGCCAACATGGCCCGAGATGCCGGGGCGCTGTGGGTGGCCGACGAGACCGTCACCGCGCTCGGCCGGATGGGCCACGGGATGGCGTTCCAGCGGGGAGTGACCCGGCCCGACATGGTCACCATGGGCAAGGGCATCACCGGTGGGGCGGTGCCCGCCGGCGCCCTGGTGCTGTCCAAGGAGATCGTCGAGGAGATCGGCGAGCGGCGCTGGATGACATCCAGCACGTATCGCGGTCACCCGTTGGCGGTGGCCGCCGTCTCCACGGTGGTGAAGGTGATCGACCGCGAAGGCCTGGTCGACCGGGCAGCCCGCCTGGGCGAGTCGCTGGGCCCGGATCTGCTCTCCATCGCTGCGTCGCATCCGTGCGTCGAGAACATCATCGGCGAGGGCCTCAGCTGGCTGATCGAGATCGCGGAGCCGGATCGATCGCTGGACGAGGACGAGTGGTGGGGCGACGGCCGGCACTCGGGCATCAGCACCGCCGTGCATCGCACGATCCTCGATCAGGGTGTGCTGATCCCCGAGTTCAGCGGCGAGCGGCTGTGGATCGTGCCGCCGCTGATCATCTCCGAGGACGACCTCGCGACCGCGCTGCAGGCGCTCGACAACGCCCTGACGATCGGCGACCAGATGCTCGAGACCGCGGGGGTGAGGGGGTGAGCGTGGAAGAGCTGACATGGACTGAGGCACAGCAGCTGGTGGCCCGGGGAATCGAGCTGGGGCGAGAGCGTGGCCTCTCGATGACCGTGGCCGTGCTCGACAGCGGGCGCGAGCTGAAGGCGTTCGGCCGTGCCGACGGGGCCATGCTGGTGACGATCCAGCTCGCCGTCGGGAAGGCCTACACGGCCTGCTCGATGAACCGCACGACCGACACGCTGGCCGAGCGGACGTGGTCTGGCGGCGACCTGCACGGGCTGGAGGTGGCCCACTCGCCGGCGCTGGTCACGATCGGCGGAGGAGCGCCGCTGCGCAGCGACGGGCGGCTGGTCGGCGCGGTGGGCGTCTCGGGCGGAACACCGGCGCAGGATCACGAGCTGGCGGTCGACATCGCGAAGCTGCACGAGGCCGGAGAGCTGTGATCGAGACGACCGAGTCGGTTGGCGTGCGAGTCGCACGCGGCCTGAAGGAGGCCGGTGTCGGCCACGTGTTCGGGGTGCCCGGCGGCCAGACGCTGCCGCTGTACGGCGGCATCCTGGAGACGCCGGGGATCGAGCATGTGCTGATGCGCGACGAGCGCGGGGCCGCCTGCGCGGCCGACGCCTACAGCCGGATCACCGGGCGGGTGGGGGTGTGCGACGCCACCGTCGGACCGGGCGCCACCAACCTGGTGTCGGGCATCGCCGAGGCCTACGGCTCCTCGGTGGCGGTGCTTGCGATCATCGCCGACATTCCTCGCGGGTGGGAGCACCGCCGCGGTCGCGGCAACGCCTCGCAGGCGCTCGACCAGGCAACCATGTTCGCCGGCATCTCGAAGTGGGTGGCCCGCGTCACCAGCGCGGACGCGCTGGATGACTGCCTGCGGGTTGCCCTGACCGTTGCGACCAGCGGCCGCCCGGGGCCGGTGGTGCTTTCGATTGCCGATGACGTGTTCAGCGGCCCGGCCGGTGAGAGCGCACCGGCGCTCGCGCCGGCTCACGCTCCCCGCGAGCGGTTCGGGCCCGACCCGGTGCGGGTGGCGGCGGCGGTGCGCGCCCTGACGGTGTCGCGCCGTGCGATCCTGGTGGCCGGCGGCGGAGCGGTGGCGTCGGGAGCGTTCGACGGTGTACGGGCGCTGGCCGAGCTGCTCGAGTGTCCGGTGGTGACGACCATGAGCGGGCAGGGCGCCCTCGAGGAAGACCACCGGCTTTCGCTGGGCGTGTGCGGTTCGATGGGCAACCCCATCGCCAACGCGGCGATCGCCGACGCCGATGCGGTGGTCTACATCGGCTGCAAGGCCGGTCAGGCCGCAACGCTTAACTACACGACCCCGGCTGCGGGCACGACCGTGATCCAGGTCGAGATCGACCCCGAGGAGATCGGCCGCAACTATCCCGACACGATCGCGCTGGTGGGCGATGCCCGCTGCGCGCTGGATGATCTGATGGCCGAGCTGCGATCCGCCGGCGGGCACAGAATGGAGTGGGACGTGGCCGATCGTCGCGCTGCGCTGGCCGCTTGGGTGTCGCAGCAGACGGCGGCGCCGTTCACCTCACCCGAAACCGGAATGCGGCCGCAGTGGATCACCGAGACGGTGGCCGCGCACACCTCCGTCGAGGATGCGGTGGTGTCGGACGCGAGCCTGGTCGCCGGATGGACGTCCAACTACTTTCCGGTCAAGCGGGCCGGTCGGCACGCGCTGGCCCCGCGCGGCCTGGCGGGCATCGGTTGGGGTGCCCCGGCGGCGGTGGGAGCGGCGGTCGCGCGCCGCGAAGCCGGTGTGGCGGGGCGCACCGTGCTGTTTGCGGGGGACGGTGCGTTCGCCTACTCGGTCGGCGAGCTGGAGGTGATGCGGCGGTTGCAGCTGCCGGTCACCGCCGTGATTCTCAACAACAGCACGCTTGGCTGGATCAGGCACATCCAGGAGTTCGCGCTGGACGACTACGTGTCGGTGGACTTCAGCGATGTGGACTTCTCGCAGGTGGCCAAGGGATTCGGAGTGCCCGCCTGGCGTGTGACCACGCCTGAGGAGCTCGCGCCGGCGCTGCAGAAGGCCGCTTCGACGTCCGGCCCGGCGCTGGTCGAGGTCGTGACCGACCAGACCGAGACCCCCGTGCTCTCGATCTCGGAGCACCGATCCGCGCCCCAGGGCCGCTTCCAAGGAGAGCTGTGAGCGAACTTCAGACGCCCGCCCAGACGTTCGATCCGGTTGATCTGGCGGTGCTTTCCAGCCGCTTCACCGCGATCGTGCGGGCCATGTCCAACACCCTGATCCGCACAGGCCGGTCGGTGATCCTGAACACCGGCCGCGACTTCTCCTGCAGCATCATCACCGCCAACGACGAGCTCTTCAGCTTCGCCGAGAGCATCCCCGTGCACGTGCTCAGCGGTCCCGACCTGATGTCCAAGAGCATGAAGGAGTTTCATCCCGACTTTCGTCAGGGCGATGCCTTCATGCACAACTCCCCGTACCACGGCAACTCCCACCCCGCGGATACCTGCATCCTGGTGCCGGTGTTCGATGAGCAGGGCACGCACCGGTTCACGCTGCTCAGCAAGGCCCACCTGTCCGACATCGGAAACGCGGAGCCGACCGCGTACTCGGCCATGGCGCGGGATGTGTACGAGGAGGGCGCGGTGATCATGCCGTGCGTCAAGGTGCAGAGCGACTACCAAGACATCGAGGACATCATCCGCATGTGCCAGGTGCGTATCCGCGTGCCGGGGAAGTGGAAGGGCGACTATCTGGCACTTCTGGGCGCGGCCAGGGTGGGCGAGCGGGAGGTCACAAAGCTCGCCGGTGAGGTCGGCTGGGATCGGCTGGACGCGTTCGTGGAGGCGTGGCTGGACTACAGCGAAGGGCGCATGGCGGAGGCGATCAAGCGGCTGCCCAACGGCCGTCTGACCATCCACACCCAGCACGACCCGTTCGAGCGCGTGCCCGACGGCGTGCCGTTGAAGGTGACCGTCGAGATCACCGACGACGAGATCGAGGTCGATCTGCGCGACAATCCCGACTGTCTGCCGTTCGGCCTCAACCTGACCGAGGCCACCGCCCGGTCGGCGGCGATGCTGGGCGTGATGAACGCCATCAATGGGTACGCACCTGCCAACGCCGGCACCTTCCGCAGGCTGCACGTGCATCTGCGCGAGAACTGCGTGGTCGGCATCCCCAGGCATCCGTGCAGCTGCTCGGTCTCGACCTGCAATCTGCCCGACCGGGTCGGAAACGCGGTGCAGCGGGCGATCGCCGAGCTGGCCGAGGGCTACGGCCTGGCCGAGGTGGGGCTGAGCGTGCCGGCCTCTGTGGGGGTCATGTCCGGGCACGACCGACGCCATGGCGACGAGCCGTTCATCGATCAGCTGGTGCTCGCATTCACCTGCGGCCCGGGAGGGCCGGTGGCTGACGGCTGGCTGACGCTGGGCGGGATCGGTGACGCCGGCGTGCTGCAGTGGAACTCGATCGAAATCGACGAGCTGCGCTTCCCGGTGCAGGATCGAGAGCCACCGGATAGAGACCGACACCGAGGGCGCCGGATTCCGCCGCGGGGCGCCGTCAGCCTCGATGGAGATGACGCCGACGGTGGGCGAGTTCGAGTTCATGTACCTCAGCGACGGCACCATCAACCCCGCGCTGGGTGCCCGCGGCGGCGGCCCCGGTGCCACCGCCTGGCAGGCGCTCAAGGATGCCGACGGCGTGCATGATCTGGATCTGTGCGCCCGTATCTGGCTGCGCCCGGGAACCTCGCTTCTGTGTCGCTGCTGCGGCGGCGGCGGGTACGGCGATCCGCTCGATCGTGAGCCCGGCCGGGTCGAGAAGGACGTGCGCGAGGGGATCGTGACCAGGGAACGCGCCGAGGCGGTGTACGGCGTCGTGTTCGCCGCCGACGGAGGGGTGCTCGAGGCCGATACCGCGGCGCTGCGCGGATCGCTTCGCGCCGCTCGCGAGAATGATTCCAAGGAGACCACATGAAGGCTGCCGTGATCCGCGAGGTGGGCGACCCCTCGGTGTTCAAGATCGAGGATGTCGCCGACCCGGTGGCTCAGCCCGGGGAGGTGGTGGTCGACCTGCGGGCGGCTTCGGTCAACCGCCGCGACCGGGGTATCCGGGCCGGGGTGCTGGTCCCGCGTGCGATCGGCGGTCAGAGCGAGCAGCAGGCGAGCTTCCCGATGGTGCTCGGCTCCGACGGTGCCGGGGTCGTGTCGGAGCTGGGAGAGGGCGTCGGCTCGGTCTCGGTGGGTGACGAGGTCGTGATCAACCCCAGCCTCAACTGGGGGGACAGCGACGAGTCGCCGGGGCCCAACTGGGAGACGCTGGGGGTGCCGCGCCAGGGCACGTACGCGGAGCGGATCGCGGTGCCGGCGGCGTTCCTGGCGCCCAAGCCCGGCCGGCTGTCGTGGGTCGAGGCGGCGGCGGTGCCGCTGGCGGGGCTGACGGCATGGAGGGCGGTTGTCACCAAAGCCCGGATCGGTGCGGGCGAACGGGTGCTGGTGCCGGGCATCGGCTCGGGCGTCGCGACCTTCGTGCTGCAGCTGGCACTGGCGCGCGGAGCCGAGGTGGTGGTGACCTCCTCGTCACCGGAGAAGCTCGACCGTGCGCGCCAGATCGGCGCGGCCGACGGCCTGCTTTACACGGACGACGAGTGGTCCGATCGGGTGGGGACGGTGGATGTCGTGATCGACAGCATCGGCGAGCCCACCTGGTCGGTGCTGGGGAAGTTCCTGCGGCCCGGCGGGCGGATGGTGAACTACGGCCGCACCGGCGGATCGATCGTGTCGATGGACATCGGCAAGTTCTTTCACGCGCAGTGGACGTTTCTGGGCACCGCCAACGGCAGCCCGGCGGAGTTCTCCGCCATGATCGAGCACCTGGACTCCTCCGACTGGCACCCCGTGATCGACTCCGAGTTCGCGCTCGGCGACATCTCCGCCGCCCACGCCCGCCTCGACTCTCCCGACCGCTTCGGCAAGGTCACAGTCGCGATTGAATAAAAGGTGCCAGGCACCTTTTATTCACCCCATTCACCGGGTGCGGTCGTGGTGCTCGATGCACTCCCAATCGAACTCCACGCCCAGGCCCGGACCCTCGGGTGCGTGCGCAATGCCGTTCTCGAGCCGGAGCCCGCCCGAGATGAACTGCCTGGTCGGCCAGTAGGGGCTGTCGGGTTCGAACATCTCCACGGCGCATGCGAACGGCCACGCGCACGCGCAGTGGATGTGCACCTCCGGATAGGCGTGCGGCGACACCGTCAGCCCGCTCAACTTGGCGTACGCCGACATCCGTGACCAGGCCCCGATGCCGCCCAGGGTGGTCGCATCGGTGCGTGCCACGTCGATGGCGCGGCTATCGATCAGCCGGCGCAGCACCTGCTCATCGGTGACCTCGTCGCCGACGCCGATCGTGAGTCCCGACTGCTCGCGCAGCTCCCGACACGGCTCCCAGGCCTCGGGCGGCATCGGATCCTCGAGCCATGCCAGGTCGAGATCTGATCCCCAGCCGTCCAGCTCCCGGATCGCGTCGGCGCTGGTGTCCCAGCACCAGTGGGTATCCACCACCAGGCCGCATTCCGGCGGCATCGATGCCCGCGCGGCGGTGATTACGCGCCGGGTCAGGTCGGGAGTCGGCGTGCGAGCGATCTTGAGGTAGCGGTAGCCCTGCGATGCGAGGTCGCCGAGCTTTGCACCAACCGCCTCGGGAGTGGTGTCGGCGGTGAGGTAGCCGCCGACCATCAGCACGGGCACCTGTGCTCGGCGCCGCCCAGGAGCCGCCACAGCGGAGTGTCGAGCCGGCGGCCCTTGACGTCCCAGAGCGCGATCTCGATCAGGCTCAGCGCTCGTTTGACCATCCCGACTCGGGAAGGGGCGGCCAGCGCGGCGTAGCAGTCACCCATGCGCTCGTCGATCAGATCGCTGTCGTGTCCGATCAAGAGCGGCGCCACCGACTGCTGGATGAAGGTGTCGGAGGGCAGCTCCCGCGAGAGCGCAAACGCGTGACCATGGAGCCCGGCCTCGGTGGTGACGCGGACGCAGAGGTAGTCGCGGCTCGCGATCGTCGATTGGCCCAGCAGGATCGGCTCGCCAGCGGGAACACCGTGCGAATCGCCTCGACGTTAGCTATGAGATCGGGGATCACGTAGCTCTTGCGTCCGGCGCAGGCCTTTCCGGGTGGATAGTTGGTGCCTGGCACCAATTATTCACTCCACAGGTTGAGGGTGAATAAAAGGTGCCAGGCACCTTTTATTCATTACTTCCCGTTGGGGCAGGGGAAGAAGATCTTGCCGTCGAGGTCGACGTCGAGCTTGGCTGCTGAGAAGCCGTAGCTGGGTGCATACACGGCGTTGCAGTAGGCCGCGTAGCTCTTGCGTCCGGCGCAGGCCTTTCCGGGGTTGCACACGAAGTGATCGTCGCCGTACTCGATCTCGCCGACCCACTTGCCGGTCGGCTGAGCCGAGGTGGTGTCGGTGGTGAAGTCGTCCCAGCCGCACGGCGTCGCGCCGCCCACGGCGGTACAGGTGATCCCCAGGTGGCTCGTCCCCGCCAAGCTGGACGAGAAGCATTCGTCGTACACGTAGCACTCCTCCACCACCGCGCCGTCGGTATAGCGGCGGCCCCACGAGCTGAGGTAGGCCGAGTTTTTCCACATCACCGTCATGCCGTGGCGGTGGATCAGGTTGTCGGCGAAGGCCAGATAGTTCTGGGCGTCGCCGGGGGTGAGATGGAAGCCGCTGGTCGAGGCGGGGTCGAAGCTGTCGATGTCGTCCAGCTCAACCGCGTCGAATCCCTTCGCGGCGCACATGCCGATGCGCTCGTTCAGCATCGGCTTGAGCGCATTCAGCTGGCGGAAATCGACCCACCGCTCGTTGGCGTAGCCGTAGTACACGTTGCCCAGCGTGCGGTTGGGGAAGAGGTGCGCGTCGGGCCGGTAGTTCTCCCACGCGAGGTCGAGGTAACAGACCGCCCCCGGGTGGGCGAGCGTGTTGGCCTGCCAGCTGGTGTGGATCTGCTTCAGCTCGGCCGCCGTGGTCAGGAACCCGTCGATGTCGTAGATGTCGACGGCGCGTGCGCCGGTGCGCTGAAGCGGTGTCACCCGCCCGATCTGCCAGTCCCACCGCATCGGATGACCGGTGCTGTCGAGGTGCTGGGGATACCAGCAGCTGCCGCTGGGCGCGCACGGCTGGGGATTGGGCAGCGCCACCACCTGCCAGCCAAACGACCTGCTGGTGGTGCCGGCGTGGTTCGAGGTGCGCACCTGCACGCGGTGGCTGCCGAGTGCCAGCGTCCCGGTGGCGAACACGCGGCCCGCGGGCAGCGGCTTCCACGCCCCCGAGTCGACCCGGTAGGTGAGAGCCGGGACGCCGTCGGCCTTGGCGTAGTGAGGCGGGGAGACCTGAAACTGCTCCTGGTTTGACCCGGTGCGGCGCTCGGGCGTGCCGTTGATGAAGCCGCTGGTGGGCGCCCGCCCGGCGGCGTACCGCGCCACCTTGGCGGAGGTGGTGGTGGTCACCGAGGCGTGCACGATCCTGAAGGAGAACGTGGCCGGGTCGGTCTCGATCACCTCTCTGGCGGTCACGGTCAGGCGCAGGTGGCGGCCGGTGTCGGCGTGGCCGACGATGTAGCGGGCGGCGGCATACGGCGTGGCGGTGGAGTCGGCGGCGGGGACGCAGGCGCCGGTGGGGGTGGTGCACGCCCGCCAGCTGTAGCCCACCTCGAAGCTCAGCACCCGGTCGCCCGGCGGCAGCGCCGCATGGTGCCAGGTGAGCCCCTGGGCGGTGACGACCGCGCCGTCGCGGAGCGTCCCGTGGATCCGCAGCGTCCCGGTGGCAGTGGGTCGCCCGATCTGGCCGGTCGCCGCCTCGGCGCTGCCCGCGACTGCGAACAGGAGCACTCCCAGCGCGGCCACGGTCGCGCACATCATGGTTCGACCCAGCACTGGGGAGATGATACCGAGCCTCAGGAAGATTCGTTGGCCAGGGTGACGGTCACCGTTCGCGGGGTCGCGCCGCGGTAGACGGTCAGCGAGATCGTGTCGCCCGAATGCTTGTGCGCGATCGTCTGCACCAGGGTGCCGAAGTCTTTGATCGGGTGCCCGTCCACCGCGGTGATCACGTCTCCGCCGAGCGGGAGCGGCTGGCCGTTGATGGTGGCGGTGGTGGTGCCGGCCTTGAGGCCCGCCTTGGCGGCCGGAGAGCCGGGTACCACCTTGGTGATCAGCACGCCGTAGGGGAGCTTCAGGTTGAGTGCGTTTGTGAGTTGGCTGCTCAGCTCAACGCCCTCGATGCCGAGGTAGGTGTGGGTCGCCTTGCCGTTGTTGATCAGCTCCTGGGCGATCTGCTTGGCGGTGTTGATGGGGATGGCGAAGCCGATGCCGATGCTGCCCGCCGAATCCGACTGGCTGCCCGTCAGGATCTGCGAGGTGATCCCGATCACCTGGCCCTCGGCATCGATCAGCGGCCCACCCGAGTTCCCGTGGTTGATGGCTGCGTCGGTTTGAATCGCGCCGTAGATCGAGACGCCCTGCTTCAGCGACTGGATCTGACGCGACACCGCCGAGACGATTCCGCTGGTGATGGTGCGGTCCTGGCCGAGCGGGTTTCCGATCGCGACCACCGGCGAGCCCGGCTGGACCTTCGCCGAGTTGCCCAGCGGCAGCGGATGGAGCAGCGCCCGGGGAACGCTGACCTTGACCACGGCCACGTCGGTGGAGGGGTCGGTGCCGACCACGGTGGCCGGGAACGTCTGCCCGTTCGAGAATCCCACGCGCACGTTCTTTCCGCCGAGGACGACATGGGCGTTGGTCAGGATGTCACCGGTCTTGGAGATCACGAAGCCCGACCCCAGCACGGATGCGTTCTCCGTTGTCGGCGCACCGAATGGGTCGAGCGGATTGACCACCTTCTGACCCTGCGTGTCGGTCACGACCACGACCCCCGGAGCTTCATGCTTGTAGATCTGCTCCGCGGACAGGCCGAGATTCGTCTCTTGGGCGGCTGCCTGCACGACGGTCACGTGGCGTTCGACGGTTCGTCCGTGGCCGGGCTCGATCAGCACCATCAGCCCGGCGCCGATCGCCCCGGCGACTGCCAGTGAGATGATGAAGATCGAACGCGTGATTGCCATCTCTGCGAACCTCCTGACCCGGCAAGACTTTGGGTAACGGCCGCTCCACGGACGTTAGGCCGAAAGAATTGGCGTGAGATTGCGGTCCCCGGCAGGCCGGTGATCAGTCGATCACTCGGCGCTGGAAGTTCTGCACTCCCAGCCACAGAAACAGCGCGCAGAAGCCGGTCAGCGCGGGGTAGACGGCCCACAGGGACATGTGATTGGAGGATGTCAGGGCCGCGCGGAAGCCCTCGTTGATGTAGATCAGCGGGTTGATCAGCACCAGGATCTGAAGCCAGTGCAGGCCGTTGATCGTGACCGGTGCCAGCGCCGTCCACGAGTAGTAGGTGCCACCCAGAAACGTCAGCGGGAGAATGATGATGCCGAAGAGCAGCGGTACCGATCGCGGATCGAAGATGGTGCCGAAGGTCAGGCCCAGCGCCGAGCAGGTGACGCAGGCAAGCGGCGTGATCGTGATCAGCACCAGCCAGTGCACCTGCAGGTTGATGTGGATCGCGCTGGAGTGCACGACTGCGGCGATCGGAAACACGATCACCGCTGCCAAAAGGCCCTGGAGGGCTCCGTACAACACCTTCTCCAGCGCCACCAGGGCGACCGGCATTGGTGCCAGCACGCGATCTTCGATCTCCCTCGTGTACCCGAACTCCTGCACCATCGGCAGCGCCACCGCCTGGATCCCCTGGAACATGATCGAGAGGCCGACCACGCCCGCCACCAGGATGGTCGCGAACTCCGACTCGCCGGCGGTGCCGGCGCGCCCGCCGACGCCCGTGCCGATCGTCGGGAAGACGTACAGGAACACGAAGCACAGAAGCAGCGGCTGGACGATCGTTCGCGGCACGAACTGCTTCAGGTTCTTCCTCAGCACCACCAGGTCGCGGAGCAGCAGCGCCCCGAATGCGACCTGACTCGACTTCATGGTTGAGCGGGTCACAAACATCAGTCGCGCAGCTCCTTGCCGGTGAGCTTGATGAAGACGTTCTCCAGCGTCGGCGGGGCAACCTGGACGTCGCGCACCGCGACCCCCGCCTCCTCGGCGGCCGAGATCACCCGAATCAGCACCCGATCGGTGCCCCGCACGGCGAGCTGGACAGAGCCCTCCAGCGTGGTTGCCGAATCGACCCCGTCAACCTTCTGATGGAGGATCTCGGCGAGCGCGTTCAGGTCACCGTCGGCGGTGAGAGTCACGATCGTGTCGGCGCCGACCGATTGCTTCAGCTGCTCGGGAGTGTCGAGCGACAGGATCCTGCCGTGGTCCATGATCCCGATCCGGTCGCACAGCTGATCGGCTTCTTCCATGTTGTGGGTCGTCAGCACCACGGTCTGGCCCTCGTCGTGCAGGCCCTCGACGATCTCCCAGAGGCCGATGCGGCTCTGCGGGTCGAGGCCGGCGGTGGGCTCGTCGAGGAACAGGATGGCGGGCTTGTGCAGCACCGCCCGGGCCACCATCAGCCGTTGTGCCAGGCCGCCAGAGAGCGCCATCACCGGCGCCTTGGCGCGCTCGCTGAGGCGAAACATCGCCAACAGCTCGTCGGCAGCCGCCCGTGAGGCGGCGGCGCCCAAGCCAAAGAACCGGCCGTGGAAGTAGAGGTTCTCCCAGACCGTGAGCGAGCGATCCAGGGTGTTTGTCTGGGACACGACACCAATCAGCTGTTTGGCGATCGCGGGGTACCTGACCACGTCGATCCCGCCCACCAGGGCCTGCCCCGAGGTCGGCAGCACCCGCGTTGTGAGCATGCCCGCTGTGGTGGTCTTGCCGGCGCCGTTTGGCCCCAGCAGGCCAAAGATCTCGCCCCGCTTGACGGCCAGGTTGAGTCCGTCGACCGCCTTCACGTCGCCTGTGTAGATCTTGGTCAGATCGACCGTTTGGATGACGGCATCGGCCTCCGCAGCGCCGCCGTTGTTCTCAGCCACGACCGGTGACGATAGCTACTCGACGGGTTCCAGCAGCACCAGTGGGATCTCGCGGTCTGTTCGGGTCTGATAGTCGGCGTAGCCCTTGTGCGCGGCGATCACCCGGGGCCACAGCACCGGCCGCTCATCGGCGCTCGCCACCCGCGCCCGCATCGCCCGCTTGGGCTGCCCGGCATATGCCACCTCCACGGCGGGATGGTCGCGCAGGTTGAGAAACCACGCGGGGTGCTGGTCATCGCCGCCGCGGGAGGCGACGACCACGATCGCGTCACCGTTCTGGATCGGGGAGGTCAGCATCACCGTCCGCGACTTCCCGCTCTTGCGCCCCGTCGTGGTCAGCTCGAGCACCGGCATGCCGGCGGCTCGCCAGCCCAGCCGCCCGCCGCTCAGCTTGAGCAGCCCACGGTGAACCGTGTTCATCGTCCTCAAAAGGCGGTCGGTCGGCATGGGGGAAGAGTATGTGGGCCGAGATCGCCTACCGTGAATATCGGTGCCAGGCACCGTTATTCACCCCGCGGGTGAAGCTGCCTCGGCTGCGATGCGGTTGCGTGTCTCCGCCGTCGCCAGCACGGTCAGGATCACGAGCACACACGCCGCGGTTGCAAGCGACGGAAGTACGACTCCCAATGGCGCGAGCGCCACAATGGCGGCCGCCGCAAACACCCGCTTGCGGCTGACGTTTCCGATCATGCGCAGTCGAAACAGGGTGTGACCCATCAGGTACAGCACCGGACCGCCCAGGATCACGGCCAGCTCGACGCCCGAAGGCGTCGAGCTGGGGTGTGCGATCACAATCTCGTCTCCCACGGCCACGACGATGATGCCCGCGATGATCGGAATGTGCAGGTAGGTGTAGGCGTCGCGCGCCAGCCGGCCTCTCTCGTCGGACCGAGACAGGAACCGCTGCGCGCGCCAACCCACCTCGTCGAAGTAGAGCCACCACAGGGCTGCGGACGACGCGAACGCCACCATCAGCGACGTCCCGATCGGAAGGTCGAGCACGAGCGAGGACGCGGTCGCCCCGGTGACGACGATCGACTCGCCCAGCGCGATGATGATGAAGAGCTGGAACCGCTCGGCAAAGTGCGCTGTTTCGATCTCCCACTCTGTGGTCATGGACCGGCCCAGCCGCGGCGTCCAGTAGCCCACCGACGGCCCTACGTAGTCGACCGCCAGCGCCGCGATCCACAGCCACGTGCGGGCACCCGATGCCGCGAGCCCGCCGGCCAGCCACAACGCCCCCGCGGCCAGGCTCCAGACGAGGATGCGGAGAAACACGCCATGAAGCTCGTTGTCGCGTGGAGTCGCGTACACGTTGAATGCGTTTCGCGCGACCTGGAGCGTGACGTACGAGCAGGCGAACAGCAGCGCCAACTCACCAAACGCCTTGGGGACGGCCACGGCCATCATCAGGCTGGCGGCCATCACCACCAGCAACACCAGCCGCACATGCACCGATTCGGGGTCGAACCAGTTGGTCATCCAGGCCGTGTAGATCCACGCCCACCAGACGACCAGCAGCAGAAACAGCGTCTGCGCGGCACCGGTCAGGGTCAGGTGATTGAGCAGCAGGTGGCTGAGCTGGGTGACCGCGAACACGAAGACGAGATCGAAGAACAGCTCCAGCCAGGTCGCGCGTTGCTCCTCGCCTGTGCGCTGGCGGAAGTGATTCGAACCGCTCACTCCCGGACCATAGCCGCCGCCCCTGACGCTGGCACTCGTAGGACCGTGGCGATGACAAACGCCGTTTCACGCGGTCTACAGGAAGAATGCGAATCTGGATCACCACCGCGGGAGGTTGAGGTGTCGAACTCGGTGCTCTACATGTCGATGTCGCTGGACGGCTACATCGCGGGCCCCAACGACGGGCCGCACAACCCCGGCGGCGACGGCTTCATGCGCCTGCACGATTGGTTTATGACGCCGGACGGGGAGTTCGGCCGGCCTGCCGGCCCCGCCGGGGAGCTGTTCGACGAGTGGTACGCGACCGGTGCGGTGCTGGTAGGTCGGCGCACCGTGGAGCAGGTCGACCACTGGAAGGGCGACCATCATGGCGTCCCGATCTTCGTGCCCAGTCACCGGCCACCCGGGCCGACGGTTGCGGACTACCCGCTGGTGACGTACGTGGCCGATGGGATTGCAAGCGCGATGGCGCAGGCGAAGGCGGCCGCCGGGGATCGGGACGTGTTGGTGCACGGCGCCTACACCGCCCAGCGCGCGCTCGAGGCCGGTGTGCTGGACGAGTTGCAGATCCACCAGATTCCCGTGCTGTTCGGGGAGGGGCGACGGCTGTTCGAGGCTTTGCCGTCGCGGGTCGAGCTGGAGATCGTCCGGGTGATCGACACGCCGGAGGCGACCCATATCCGCTACCGCGTCCGGTCTTAGTCCTTGGTGGCGTCCGCGGCCGCCGCCTCAGCCATCCGCTTGATCCGCAAGAGCCGCTGATCCCACGCGGCGGCGAGCTCGCCGAGCGACTGCGCTGCTCGGTCGAGCCGTTCGACGTCCAGGCGGTAGCGCAGCTCGCGTCCGCTCTTCTCGCCTGTGACCAGGCCGGCCCGAGTGAGCACGGTCAGGTGTTTGCTGACCGCCTGCCGGGTGATCGGCAGGCTGCCGGCAAGCTCGGTCGCGGTTGAGTCGCCGCGCTCGAGCAGCAGGTCGAGCATCTGGCGCCGGGTTGGTTCGGTGACCGCCGCGACCAGCGCCTCGGTGTCGATTGCGGTGGGCGGCATTACCCGGCGACGGTGCTCCGCTGTGTCGGTGCGTAGTCACGCAGGCGCTCGGCGATGGTGTCCCAGCCGCTGCTGTGCGAGGTGAAGTAGGTCTGCTTCTCGTCGTCGGAGCGATCGATCTTGTCCAGGCCGCTTTCGACGAGATGCAGGCGCGTCGAGCTACCGCGAGCTTCGAGGTTGAACTCGACCAGCGGTGCGTTTGTCTCGGTGGCGTCGTCGCCGTCGTCGTAGCCCCACCGGAACGAGAAGTGGTGGGGCGGATCGATCCGCTCGACCTGGAGATTGACGACCGTCGGCCGGGTGCGGGCTTTGGCGTCCCAGCCGAGGCGGCCAGCACCGCCCGGTCGCAGGTCGAGCTCGGCGGTGTCGGTGAACCACACGGTGATGTGCTCGGGCTGCGTGATCACGTTCCAGACGACCTCGATGGGTGCATCGATGTCGATCTCTCGCTCAATCCGGTCGGCGGGCACCACGGCTCCTCACTCGATTTGCAACTTATGGTTGCGCATGCTATCAAACAGATCAGCAACCGACGGTTGCGCGTATATCAAACCACCAGAGGGGGGTCGATGACGGTCGCAGACAGAGCAGTCCCCGCGGTACTCGCGGCGACGCTCGCCCTCGCTGCCGCGTGCTGGGTCATCGCCGTCCGGCAGATGAGCGGGATGGACATGGGGGCCGCCACCCGACTCGGCTCGTTCTGGTTCTTCGTCGGCGTGTGGGTCGCGATGATGGCCGCGATGATGCTGCCCGGTGCGGCTCCGGCCGCGGCCAGAAGCGTCCGCGCCGGCGGCCGTTTGCGCGACGCGCCGATGTTCGTCGGGTCATACCTGGCCGTCTGGACGCTTGTCGGCGTCGCCGTGTACGCGGTGTACCGGCCGCACGGGACTCGCATCGCCGGCGCCGTCGCGATCGCCGCGGGCGTGTATGAGCTCACGCCGCTCAAGCGGCACTTCCGCCGGCGCTGCAGGGAGGGCGTCCGCTCGGGGTGGCGGTTCGGTCTCGACTGCGTCGGATCGAGCATCGGGCTGATGCTGATCCTGGTGGCGCTGAGCGTCATGAGCGTCACCTGGATGGTCGTGATCGCCGGGCTGGCCGCAGCCCAGAAGCTCGTCCCCGCGAACGCCGCTGTGGACGTGCCGCTGGCGCTCGCGCTCGTGGGACTGGGAATCCTGATCATGCTCGCGCCCTCGTCGGTTCCCGGACTGATGCCACCAATGTGAGACAGACGAAGGAGAGAAGAGACATGACCGATCACGCGACTGGGACACCTGAGGAGTGGCTTGCAGCCCGTCTGGAGCTGCTCGAGGCCGAGAAGGCGCTCACACGGCGCAGTGACGAGGTGG
This sequence comes from uncultured Actinomycetes bacterium, assembly GCA_963727235.1. Taxonomy (GTDB): domain Bacteria; phylum Actinomycetota; class Thermoleophilia; order Gaiellales; family JAICJC01; genus CAVPTL01. The sequence goes on along the minus strand of CAVSFZ010000020.1, from coordinate 37,083 downwards.
CTCGGATGCGGCGGCAGCTGCCGTGGGTGCGAATCGACAAGCAGTACCGCTTCGAGACCGATGAAGGCACAGCGTCTCTCGCCGATCTCTTCGGCGGACGCGCGCAGCTTCTGGTCTATCACTTCATGTTCGGGCCCGACTACACCGCCGGGTGTCCGTCCTGTTCGGCCATCGCCGACGGCTTCGACGGCTCCGTCGTCCACCTCGCCAACCACGACGTCGCGCTGTGTGCGGTGTCGCGGGCTCCGCTCCCGAAGCTGCAGGCCTACAAACAGCGGATGGGCTGGAGCTTCCCCTGGGCGTCGTCGGCCGACAGCGACTTCAACTACGACTTCCACGCGGCACACACCAAGCAGGAGTGGGAGGCCGGAGCCGTCGAGTACAACTTCCGCACCTCCGACATGCGGCCGGCTAACGCCGAGGACAGCTCCAGGCTGAACGGGTTTGCATCCAGCATCGTCGGAACTGACTGGGAGACGTTCAGGCGTGAGGGGCCCGGTGTGAGCGCGTTCGCACTCGAGGACGGCGTCGTTTACCACACCTACTCGGCGTACGCGCGGGGGCTGGACGGCCTCTGGGCCATGTTCCAGTGGCTCGACCGTGCGCCGCTGGGCCGCAACGAGACCGGGCACTGGTGGCATCGCCACGACGAGTACCCCAGCGGATGAGGTGCTACGGGTGGGTGATGGTGATGCCCACCTTGGCGGCCGGCACCGTGGCCTTGATCACCTTCACGTTGTACCAGCCCTTGGTGGTGCCCCTGCGGTTCACGTGGCAGTAGAAGGTGCCGAGCGCGCCCTCACACGCCGATCGGTCTGCGGTGTCGATCAGCAGCACGTCCTCCTTCCAGCCCGCCTTCAGGAGATTGACGTAGAAGTGGGCATGCGGGTTGCGCACATCCGAGTAGTGGAAGACCAGCTTGAGGGTGCCGTTGGTGCGCATGTGGACGAGAAACACCTTGTGCCGAACGCCGTGCTGAAGCGTGAACTCATGGTCTGTGGAGGCCGCCGATGCCAGCATCGGAAGCGCCAGCACCATGATCAACATCGCCACGGCGATCGCAAACGGCTTGCGCATGGGAAGATCCTAGCGCCGTTTTGCCCGCGAAATGCGGCGGGCGGCGCCATTTTCTGATCACGCCGGCTGGTCGTTGCTCCCGTCTACCGTCGCGACCTTCTGCCGCGCGGCATACCCGGCTCCCGCGAGTGTGCCGGCAGCGATCACGACGACGGTGGTGTTTCGGATGCGGTGGCGGCGGGGTGAACTGATCGAGAGGCTGGCGGCTCGGGACGCGTGATGGGTTGCATGTCGAAGCTTGCGGGCCACTCGTTTGTCGGTGAGCGCCTTGGCAACGCCTATCCGCTGGACACGGTGAGCCGCATCGAGCGCGTCGGTCTTGGCGCGGTGGGTCTCTGCGTGCACCCTGTGATCACTTACCGCCCGCTTGGCCGGCTCGGCCAGATGCTGTGCTCTTCGCCTGGCACCAGCGGTATCGATGGCGCGAAGTGCCGAAACCGTGAGGCCTATGCCCACGGCGCGACGTGGGTGGCGGCTCATCAGCCTCGCCCCACGGGTGGTGATTTGCATGTTCATAGTCCTCATCGTCCCATCGGTTTGGTCAATCCGCCGGCTCGAGCCTCGGCCCGACCCCCATCCCCTACACCCGGCTGCGAGACTCGTGCCGGCGGATTGGCTCTCTAGCGCCGGCGCGCGACTCGCCGGGATGTCCGCCGTGCGACTCTGCGGGATCCCATCATTTCGATCCTCCTCCGGTGGATGCAGACTGTGCGCCTTGCTCGAGTGCATGGAGCTGCTCAGCTTCCTCCGCGCTCACCAGTCCGATCTCGACCAGGTCAAGCGGGCTGATGAACCCGTCTGAGATGCGGAAGCCGCCGGCGCGGGCGATCGCGTCGCGAAGCCCCACTGCCCAGTGGTGTTCGAGCAAGATCAAGGCTGCGGCCGAGTCGGTGGGGATGTCTTCCAGCACATCCCAGGCCTCCTCGTCGTTGAACACGTTGATGCCGTCTTCTGCGGCTGCCTCGGCTCCGGCGAGCGCGCCGGCCTCGGCGCCTTCCTCGCCCTCGATGCCAAGGCCGATCAGCGCGCCCACCTTGCTGCCAAGCTCGATCGCCTCGTCCCGGGTCAGGTTGCTCAGGTGCATCACCTCGATCTCACCGTCGGCGTCCTTGTACACCGCCAGCGAATCGATCACTCGCACCGTGTCGCTGTCCTTCAAACGCTCCAATTCTGCGACCACCTCGCCATGAAAATCGGGGTGGTCAAACCCCAACACAAGTAGCTGAACCGGTCCTATCGCCATTGGTTCCCCCTTCTGTTTCGGCGTTGTCGGTGACTAGTACTCAGTGCGGTCGGCGCCGACCGTCAGCCCATGGATCACAAGCAGGCTCACGGTCACTCCCAGCAGCGCCGCCCAAGGCGCGCTGAAGATCATGAAGAACCAGAGGATTGCCGCGGTTCCCGCCAACACCACGCCGATCAAGTTGCCCGCCGGGTTGCGACCGAGGACAAGCGCCCCGGCGATGATCTCGGCGGCTCCCCAGATCAGGAACATCCAGCCCCAGAACGTGAGGTTGGAGTACACGATGTGGGCGTTGAAGTAGCTCGAATGATCGAGCGCTGTGAAGCCGTTGATGACGTTGAACCCTCCCGCCATGATCAACACCACACCCGCAAAAACCGTCCACCCGGCCAGCTTCGTCTCGGCTCGCTGGGCTACGGTCGTCGGCCCTACCGTCGCGGTTGACATGACACTCCTTTCCGAGCGTTATTGAGAGACAGAAGCACCATCGCGCACCGCGATGGTCACGACATCGGTAGCAGCCCTCAGATTTTGTGGGTAGTTTCCCGAACGCCGGTGCGGCGTACAATCGAGCAGGATGGTGCTGGAGACCGATCATCGACCGGTGCGGCTGGCCGAACTGGTGGCGGCGCTCTCGCTGGGCATCGACCTCGGCTTCGGGCAGCCCATGGAGCATGTGCTCCGCCAGTGCCTGATCGCGCTGCGGATGGCCGAGCGGATCGGAGTGGGTGAGGAGTCGCGCGCGGTCGTCTACTACACGGCGCTTCTGATCAACGTGGGCTGTCACACCGACGCCCACGAGCAGGCCAAGTGGTTCGGCGACGACATCACGATGAAGTCCGGCAAGTACGATCACGAGCCGGGCAGCCTCGGCGCGATGGCAGCCGGAGTGGGGATGGTCGGCGCCGGTTCTTCGCTGCTGCATCGCTTCCGGCTCGGGCTGGAGCTGGCCGTCTCCGGCCGGCACGAACTCAACAACATGATCAGCCACCACGCCGCCATCGCCGCCTCGCTGGCCGAGCAGCTGTGCCTGCCGGCGGAGGTGGAGGCCGCGGTCGGCTCGGCCTACGAACAGTGGGACGGACAGGGGTACCCGGGAGAGCTGAGCGGCCCCGCCGTGCCGGTGGCGGCTCGGTTGGCGGCGCTGGCCGAGTACGCGGAGGTGGCCCACCGGGTGGGCGGCGTCGATGCCGCCCGTGACGTGGCCAGGCGTCGGCGGGGCACGCAGTTCGACCCGTCGTTGTCCGACCTGATCTGCGACGAGGGGGAGATGATCCTGTCGGGGCTCGACGAGGTCGGCACATGGGATGCGGTGATCGACGCCGAGCCGGCGCTGGCTGTGGTGGTCGGACCCGAGCAGCTCGACGAGGCGCTGCGGGCGGTCGCGAACTTCGTCGACCTGAAGTCGCCGTACAGCCTCGGCCACGCCGGTGCGGTCGCCGATCTGGCCGGCGACGCCGGGCAGCGGCTTGGCCTGGGAGGCGATGACGTCACCGCGCTGCGGCGGGTCGGGCTGGTTCAGGGACTCGGGCGCCTGGGGATCTCCAACGCGATCTGGGACAAGCCGGGGCCGCTCGGCCGCGGCGAGTGGGAGCGCGTGCGGCTGCACCCGTACCTGACCGAACGGATGCTCCACCAGTCGCAGTCGCTGGCGCCGCTGGGCGCGATCGCCGTCCAATTCCGCGAACGGCTGGACGGCTCCGGCTACCCGCGCGGCCTCTCCGGCAACGCGATCTCCCCGTTGGCGCGGGTGCTCGGCGCTGCCGACGCGTACCAGGCAATGCGTGAGCCCCGCCCGTATCGACTCCCACTGCCTTCCGCCATGGCTGCGGCGGAGCTGCGCCGCGAGGTCGGGGCCGGCAGGCTGGACGGTGACGCGGTCGAAGCCGTGCTGGCCGCCGCCGGCCACCGTGTTCGCGGCCGCCGAAGCGGGCCGGCAGGGCTGACACCCCGCGAGGTCGAGGTGCTGCGGCTGTTGGCGCGCGGCCTCTCCAACAAGCAGATCGGCGTGCGGCTGGTGATTTCGCCCAAGACGGTCGGGAACCACGTCGAGCACATCTACGCCAAGATCGGCGCCTCCAGCCGAGCCGCCGCCGGGCTGTTCGCAGTGCAGCAGGGACTGCTTCCAGAGGATCGGCCGGCACTGGATGTCCCAGTCTCCACAAGATAGGTCGAACGCCTCATGCCGGCGGCGCGGCCGATTCCTAGACTGGCTCTCAGTCCAGCCAAAGGAGAGCCAGATGCTGAAGGTGTCACGCCACAGTGCAGAGCATGTCGAACAGCACGGCCCGGTCGAAGACCGGCATCAGGCCGGTGACGGCTACACCATCAACTTCCTCAGCTTCGGAATCGACATCGACGGCACGCCGCTCTTGAAGGGGCTGCCCAACGACAGCTGCAACTGCCCGCACTGGGGGTACCTGCTGAAGGGCCGCATGACGTACCACATCGACGGTGGCGAAGATGTGGTGGTCGAGGCGGGAGATGCCTTCTACCTGCCGCCGGGGCACACGCCGGTGGCCGAGGCGGGCACCGAGTTCGTGCAGTTCAGCCCCACCGAGCTGCTGGACGAGGTTTCGGCGACGATGACCAGGAACTTCCAGCGGATGCAGGAGGCGGGTGCGCCGGGCGTCTAGCGGGCGTCGCTGAGTTCGATCGTTCGCAGCGGGATGCCGTGGAGCTGCTCGGCGATCTCGCCGCGCTTGCCCTCCTCGAGCCATGCCGCTTCCTCGTCGGGCCGTGTGATCACGACCAGCTCGTCGGCGTCGAACTGCCGCAGGGCGTCCGCGGCGGCAAGCAGCGGGTTGGAATCGCCGGCCGTGCTTGTCGTGCGATCTGACGCAACCGTTCCAGCGACCTGCTCGGCGGTCGCTTCGGCCCGATCGATGGCAGCGTTGTCATCGTTGGCGAGCCATTCCAGCCTCGACTGGCGCACTGCCGGCACGACCACGTGGAGTTGATCGATGTCCCCGCCGACGGCGGCCCGCAGAGCCTCGTCTGAGCGCTCGACGGTCGTGATCACGATCACGTTTCGGGCGGCCACCGTCAGATCTCGTTGTCGGCGGACTCGGGAGTCGGCTCGTCGCTCGCCGGCACCGGGCGCTCGGCCGGAGGCTCAACTGTTGGCCGCTTCTCGGGTCGAGGCGGGTGTGCCGGCGGTTCGGGGTGGTTGTACGGAATGGGGAGCCTCCAGTTGTGACTGTTGTGGTCCACGTTGGGGTTCCCGCGAACGGTGTTCGCGAAACCCGGGCACCTCCACAGCGGCACCTCGGGGATCGGCTCGGGGGCGACCAGCACCAAGCCGCGCCGATCGCTTCGCCCAGAGCCGTCCATATTCATCTCGAAACATTGCAGAGGCTAGGCTCTGGCCGTGGAAGTCATCTGGTACACCGCAGCCTCGATCGACGGGCGCATCGCCGATGGCAACGAGAGCCTCGGGTTTCTCGACATGATCGGGCAGCGCGAGGGCGCCGACACGGAGTTCTCGGAGTTCATCGCCGGGATCGATGCTCTGCTGATGGGAGCCCAGACGCTGCGTTGGCTGGTGGGCGAAGGTCACGCCCTGCCGCACCACGGCCTGCCGATCTGGCTGCTCACCCACGATCACGATCTGGCCGCGGCGGCCGCCGCCGCTCGTGCCGACACGCCGGTGCACCGCGTCGAGGGTGACATCGTTCCGGTGTTGGACGAGATCGCGGCCGCCGGGCACCGTCGCACGTGGCTCTGCGGCGGTGGCGACGTGGCCGCCCAAGCGCTCGCGGCCGACCGGGTCGACCAGGTGATCGTGACCGTCGCTCCCACCGTCCTGGGTGCCGGCCCGGCCCTCTTCGACGGTGCGGATCTGCCTCAGCGCCGTTTCAGCCTGGTGGAGTGCACCGCGGTCGGCGGCGACGCCGCCCGCCTGCGCTGGGTGCGCGACCGCGGCTTAAGATAACGACATGGAACGCGTGCGTGGAATCGGTGGACACTTCATGCGGGCCGCCGACCCGGTCGCCCTGGGTGCCTGGTATCGCGATTGCCTCGGCTTGGAAGCCGATGACAACGGCCTGTGGCGTCAGGAAGCAGGGCCGACGGTGTTCGCGACGTTTCCGTCCGACACCGACTACTTCGGGCCTCGCACCCAGCAGGTGATGATCAACTTCCGCGTCGGCGACCTGGATGCGATGCTTGCGCAGCTGCGCGCCAAGGGCGCGGACGTGGCTGAAGATGTCCAGGAGATGGACGGTGTCGGTCGATTCGGGTGGGTCACCGATCCCGAGGGCAACCGAATCGAGCTGTGGCAGCCCGCCTGAGGAGCTAGCTTGCCGTGGTCCCGGTGTGGTCCGTCCGGGGTGCGAGCACGACCCGGGAGAGTTCGGGGTAGGTCGCCCGGTACCCTCGCCACCGAGCGATCGGCCCGAGGGCGCTGAAGACCACGCGTTGCACGGCCGCGGGCGGCTTGCGCAGGACGACGACGTCGCTGAACTCCGGTGCGAACAACGAGAGCTGGAGGATGTCCGGCAGCCCCTTGCTGTTGGTATGGCCCATCCTCGCGAGCCCGAAGAGGGTTTCGATCATGTGCCCGAAGCGCTCTCCCGGCGTCACCTCCACGCGCACGCGCGCGTCCCTGTCGGCGGCGTTCCACCAGTCATGCCAGACACCCGGATCGATCACCGCCGTCTCCCCCTCGCGGAGGATGCTGACCTCGCCATTTCGCTTGACGGTCAGCTCTCCCTCCAGGCACGTGAACCGCTCGACGATCGCGGGGTGCAGGTGCTCACCCACCACGCGCGCCCCCACCAGCGCGGTCAACTCGGCGACCGCACGGCCTTCCGGGTTCTGGTTCGGCAGCTCGAGGATGGTGGCGCGCTCACCGGTGACCGGGTTCTCCCACACCTCGCCGATCTGGATCGGCGTGAGGTTGGGGGCGGCGTTTGGATCTGGGTGGGACATGCGTTCTTCGGGCAATCCTACGAGTTCTGGAGCGATCTGAGCAACCGTTGCAGCGCCGGGCGGAGCACTCCGTGCTCGAAGTCCGGGTTCGACTCCACGATCTGCAGGAATACGAGACCCTCGAGCATACCGACCACGAGCACCGCGGCACCCTTCGGATCGGGTATGCCGCAGCGGTCGAGGAGGACGACCACGATCTGGTGGTAGGCGTCGTTCCAATCCGCGGTCGCTTTCTGCAATGCCGGCCGGCGGGCCGCGGCGAGTGACACCTCCACCACCGACGTGACCGCGACCTGGTCGTCGCCGATCCGGCCCATCGTGAGGTCGCCCAACCGCTCGGCGACGAGGTCGGGGGTGAGCGCCCCGTCCCCGTTGGCGGTGAGCGCAACGGCCGTCTGCTCCAGCCAGCGAAGCGTCTCCGCCGCCGCCAGGTCGAGCGCCTCGGAGATCAGGTTGTCCTTGGAGGCGAAGTGGTACGAGGTGAGTGCCAGCGAGACGCCGGCCTCCTTCGCCACGGCACGGTGGGTGAGCTCGGCGAGACCGTGGTCGCGCAGTATCCGAAGCGTGGCCTCGAGGATCGCGCGACGGGTCTGGGCGCTGTCGGCGCGGGGCTTGCGAGCCCGCCGGGCTTGTGCGCGGACGCGTGGCGGGGTACGATCAACGCTGCGAAGTTTGGACATTTGTTCAGTATAACGCGAGGTGCCAGATGCCACAGTTCTTCGAGGGTTCAGAAGCTCGGATCGCCTACGAGCAGTCGGGTGCCGGCGACGACCTGGTGTGGGTCGGCGGCGGCGGAACGCTGGGCCGGGACTGGCGCCGGTTCCAGACCGACTTCTTCGATCCCCACCACCGGTCGACGACGTTCGACAACCGGGGCATCGGCGACACGGTGTGCGACGCTCCCGGTCCGTGGCCGATCGAATCGTTCGCGCGTGACGTGGCCGAGCTGATCGAGGCGGTCTGCAACCCGCCGGTGCGGATCGTCGGCAGCTCGCTGGGCTCAGCGATCGTGCAGCAGGTGGCCATCGAGCGCCCCGACCTGCTGCGCTGTGCGGTCGTGATGGGTACCGGCGCGTGGAGCACCGGCTGGGGCTGGGACTACCAGGAGGCCGAGATCGAGTTCGTGAAGGCGGGCGGCGCCCTCACCGGGCTGATGGGGGCGACCCACTACGCGGCGTTCATGTATCCCGCGCGTGCCCTGGGTGACCGCGAGCTGTGGCCGAAGCTGCGCGCGATGCTGATGGAGTGGATCGACTCCGGCGAGAACGAGAAGTCGCTCGTGCCGCAATGGGACGCATCGCTTCGGTTTGATCAACGCGAGCAGCTGAAGAGCGTGACGCTGCCGATGCACGTGATCGCCTTCGACGAGGACGTGCAGGCGCCGCCCCAGGACGGCCTCGAGCTGGCAGAGATCACCCCGGGCGGCGAGTACCACCTGCTGATGGGGATGGGTCACTCGTCGTGGTTCGGGCATGCCCACGACGAGATCAACCCGTTCATCCTCAACCTGCTGGAGCGCCACTGATGATCGACTGCGATGTCCACGTCCAGATTGGCGACCGAGAGGAGTTCCTGAGCTTCATCGAACCGAGCCAGCGCTCGTGGTTCCGCGACCAGGGCCCCCTGCTGGGCATGCCCGGCTTCACCTGGGGCCATCCGACCGGCTTCATGCGTGCCGAGCTCGAGCTGGGCGTCGCCGGCGTCCCGGCATCCAACGCCGATCTGGTGCGGCGGGAAGTGCTCGATCCCTACGACGTTGAGATCGGCCTGCTGACAGCCGACGATGGGATCGCGGTGTCGGTGATCGCCAGCGCCTACCGCGCCGCCGAGTACGCCCGCGCCCACAACGACTGGTTACGCGACTGCTGGCTTGACGCCGACCCGCGTTTCCGCGGCACGATCATCGTGCCGGCACAGGATCCGCCGGCTGCTGCCGCCGAGATCCGCCGAGTTGCCGAGGACCCGCGGTTCGCCGCGGTGCTTCTGTGCGGAGGATCGGCCGCACCCTACGGCGAGCCGCGGTATCTGCCGGTCTTCGCGGCGGCCGCTGAGTGCGGACTGCCCGTTGCGATCCACTCCGGCATGGAGGGACTGGGCATCTCCACCAGCTCGGGAGGCGTCGGCCTGCCGACGTTCTATGTCGAATGGCACACCCTGGGGTCGGCGTGCAGCATCATGACCCACCTGGTTTCGCTGATCTGCCACGGCACGTTCGAGCGCGTCCCCGGCTTGCGTGTGCTGCTGATGGAGGGCGGCCTCGCGTGGCTGCCCGGAATCATGTGGCGGCTCGACGCGAACTGGCTGGGGCTTCGGTCCGAGGTGCCGTGGCTCGTCCGCCGGCCGAGCGAGATCCTGCGCGATCACGTCAGGTTCACCACACAACCGCTCGAGCTGATCGACGGCAACGACGAGCTGTTGTTCGCGATGCTCGCGGCCGTCGGCGCTCCGGACCTCCTCTGCTTCGCATCTGACTATCCCCACTGGGACTTCGACGATCCCAACCAGATGATCCGGCGGTTCCCCGCCGGCTGGCGCGAGCCGGTCATGAGCGGCAACGCGGCCGAGCTGTTCGGCGCCCGGCTCGGGCGGGTGGCCGCGTGAGGTGGCACGACGTCGGGGATGCCGGCACGCTGGACACAGACGGCGTGATCATCGCCAGGGTCGAGGGCCGCGAGATCGGCGTCATCCTCGACCGTGAGACCGGTCGGCTCCACGCGCTGCGCAACCGCTGCCCGCACCACGGTGCGCCGCTCTGCAAGGGGTCGGTACGGTCCCGGCTGAAGGGCGCCCCCGGCCGCTACGAGCTCGACACGCAGCGGGTGCTGCACTGCCCGTGGCACGGCTGGCAGTTCGACCCGGCCACCGGTCGCAGCCCGGATAATTCGAGCATGCGCGTCGCCGTCTACGACGCCCGCATCGAGTCGGGGCGGGTGCTGGTCTCGGTGTGAGCCGGCGCCGTGCATCGCCGGGTGCGTTTGAGTAGAGTCGTGCAGTATGGGAAAGGACAAAGAGGAACCCCCGCCACTGGATCTCGAGACGGTGCCGGAGCAGTACCGGAGTGAGGTCGGCGAACTCGACCACGAGATCCGCACACTGCGATGTCATGTCGACCACATCGAACCGGAGACCGGCGGGATCGGATGGCAGGCGCACTGGGCCCCGAACGAAGGCCGAGAAACGACCTACAACGTCGTGACCGGCTCGACACCGGTGGCGGCACTGCGATCAGCGCTGATCGGCGCTCGGGCGTATCGCGACCCCGCCGACAATCCGCCGCACTTCCGCCTGCTCTAAACAGAAGAGCGAGCGAGCGGCGGGGGCGTGACGTCGAAGACCGCGGTCGGCTGGCTATATCTCAGGATTGCTATTGGCAACCCTGCCTGCAATTGTCCGGCGCAGGAGAGCGCCTCGTGGTAGCCCGCATTTCGGTGTGTGGAATTCCCTGATGCCTGATGGGCTCGGCGGGGTGAAAGTCGACTGTCACGCCCCGCGAGAGGAGAATCCCGTGAGTGTTGCTGTGAGCGATCGTGTAGGCGTTTTGGATCGCTCGGAAGTCGATTTGTATTGGTTGCCGCTTGGCGCGGGCGGTTCTTCGGTGCGGTTGAACGGCCGCCTGTTCGAGGCGGCGGCGGCGTATACCCAGCATCGGCGGCGGTTTGACCTCTATCACGCGGCGCTCGAGGTGCGGCTGGGGCCGGAGCGGTTCGTGATCGAGCAGGCTCCGATTCCCGACGCGCACGGCGACCAGCGCGGCGTCGTCATGGAAGGTCCCGTCGGCGCGTCCTGGGCGGGGTGGACGCGCATCTTTCGCTACGAGGTGCGACGCTGGCGTGACGGGGTGATCGCAGACATCGCCGAGGCAGTGGAAAGCCCTCGCAGGCTGACCGATGACCCCAGCGTCGCTCGCAAGCTGTGGCACGCCGTGACCGACCTGCCGCCGCTGGTCTGGGGCCGGGACGAGCTCGGCACAGGCGAGATGTGGAACTCGAACTCGGTGATCTCATGGCTGATCACCCGCGGCGGCGTGGACGTGGACTCGATCCGGCCTCCGGCCGGTGGCCGGGCACCCGGTTGGCAGGCGGGCGTGATCCTCGCGCGTCGCTCGCCCGCGAACACCCCGTGGCCGCGCGACGGCGACGTTGGCACCGGCATTCGTGTGGTCACAGAACCTTGGGGAGGATGATCGTGGAGAAGACACCGAAGCTTGGTATCGCACTGTGCTCGATTGGCGCTGCGGCGGTCGTGTACCAGCGTTTGCTGCGCCGTCCGATCATGAACTGGGGCGCCAGTGACGTCGAAGCGCGGGCCAGGCTGCCGGGCGACGAGCTGCTCGAGGATGCCGACGGCGTCGCCACCCGGGCGATCACGATCGACGCGCCCGCATCCGCGGTCTGGCCGTGGATTGCCCAAATGGGGCCGGCGCCGCGCGGGGGCGCATACACCTACGACTGGATCGAGAACCTGCTCAAGCTCGACATGCACAGCGTCAACCGGGTGCTTCCCGAGTACCAGCACCCCAAGGTCGGAGACACCCTCGGCTACGGGAAGAACCGCATGCGCACCGAGCGCGTCGATCCTCCGAACGTGCTCGCGACGCGCTCAGAGGATGGCAACTGGGTGTGGAGCTTCATCCTCGACGAACAAGAAGGGAGCACGCGACTGATCAGTCGAAACCGGTTCCGGCTGCCGTCATTGACCGCCAAGATCGGCATGCTTCCGATGGAGCCGGGATCGCTGCTGATGGAACGCAAGATGCTCCACGGAATCAAGCAGCGGGCAGAGAGCCTGGCCGCCCAGCAGGAAGCGCACAACCCCACTTGAATGCCAGGTAGGCGGTTGGGGAGAAGGGCTGTAGGATTGTCGCCAGCCGGGTGACGTCTTGTCCAGAGGAGGCCTCGGTGGTCATCGAAGGTTCGGTCTTGGAGGAATCCCGGACGCTCGAGGTCCGTTGGATCTGTCCGGGTTCGCTGACGGCATCAATGATCGAGTGGTTCGCTCCGCTGGTTGGGGAATTCGAGTCGCGCGAGGACTCATACCTTGTGGGCCAAGGAATCGAGGGTGTCTCTGTGAAGATCCGAGGCGGCGCGCTGTTGGACATCAAGGTCGCCGGCGGAGACAGGGGAGTCTTCGACCTGCCGGGACGTGCGCGGGGCCGGCTTCAGGCTTGGAAGAAGTGGAGCTTTCCGACACCGCATGTCGGCGGGATCGATGACGAGTGTTCGGATTGGGTGCGCGTGGGGAAGATGAGGCGCATCGTTTGGTTCTCCATCGCGGACGGCCGGCCAACGTCTCGCGGCTCGGGTGCCGCCGCGGAGGCCGTGTGCTCGGTGGAACTCACCGAAGTATTGAAGGAGGGGGAGTCGTGGTGGACACTCGGCTTCGAGGCGACCGGCGACGCTGACGCGCTCACCGGGGCGATCGACGCCACAGCGGCTCTGGTGTTCGGCGATCACCCGCCCGACGGACTGGAGTTGAGCCTTTCCGACTCGATGTCGTATTCGGAGTGGCTTCACCAAGCCGTAAGTCTGATCTGAACCTGACAGTTGCTTCACAGATCTAGGACGGCTCGCTTCCGCCGTCTTTCCAGTCTGTCCATTCGACTCCCGAGTCCTCGACGTAGCGTCGAACGGCAACTCCGAGGGTTGGGTAGAAGTGGTCGAGGTTGAACTGGTCGAGCAGTCCGTATTGTTGGAGTCGGTCGCGGACTGGGCCTTTGAGTTCGGCGAAGCCGAGATCGACACCCTGCGCGGCCAGTTTGTCGTTGAGGGCTGCGAGCATCTCTGCTGCGGTTGTGTCGATGTCGGTGATCGGCTCGGCTGAGATGATCACTCGCGCCGCTGGTGGATCTGCGTCACCGACCAGCTTGTTCACGTGCTGATCGAAGTAGTCGGCGTTGGCGAAGAACAGCGGGGAATCGAAGCGGTAGATGACCAGTCCTGGAACCTGTTTGGCCTGGGGGTTGCGGGTGATGTCGTGGTAGCCCTTGCGGGCGTCGACGCGACCCAGTAGGGCATCGTGCGGGCGCCACGCCCGTCGCACGAAGTCCAGCAGTGAAAGGGTAATCGCGATGAAGATGCCAGGAAGGACGCCGACGAGGATCACTCCGGCGAAGCAGGCCGTTGCGAGTGCGAATTCTGGGAGGCGGGCGCGGGCGAGTCCGACCATTCCTTGGATGTCGATGAGGGCGAGTGCGGCTGAGATCACGATCGCTGCAAGCGCTGCCTGTGGCAGGTTTCGGATGATGTCGCTGCCGCCGACCAGGATCACCGCCATTCCGAGTGCCGCCACCAGCCCCGCCACCTGGGTGCGGGCTCCCGAGGTCTCAGCCACGGCGGTGCGCGACCCACTGCTGCTGATCGGAAAGCCCTGGAACAGGCCGGCGGCGAGGTTCGCGAGGCCCAAGGCGGCGAGTTCGTGGTTTTGGTCGACGCGCTCGTTGAGTCGGTGCGCGTAGATGCGAGACAGCACGCCCGTGTCTGCGAACGCCACCAGGGCAATCCCGACGGCCGCGGCGCTCAGGCTGGTCATGTCGGCCGTGCCGGGTAGGGGCAGTGACGGTGTTGGCAGGCCTTGGGGGAGTCTGCCGACAACCGGAATTGCGAGGTCAAACGCCACCACGGCGATCATTGAGATGACCACGGCGATCGGCACGCCCGGTACCCTCGACTGACGCGCCCGTAGCCCCAGGAGCACGAGCAGGCACATTCCGCCGACCGCCGCTGCGGCAAACTCGGTGTGGTTGATGTTTGCCCCCACCGCTCGCACCTCGTCGGTGAGCCCTCCGGCATCCACGGAAAACCCCATCAGGCCCGGCAGTTCCTTCACGATGATGATCAGTGCCAGTCCGTTGAGATACCCGATGCGGACCGGACGCGAGAACAGCTCTGTGACAAACCCGAGTCGCGACACCCCCGCGACCACGCACACCGCGCCGACCAAGATCGCCAGCAGACTGCCGATCGCCGCAGCCCGCGGCGACCCGGCAGCTCCCACACCGATCAATGCCGCTGCGACCAGTGGAGAGACGGCGCTATCTGGACCAACGATCAAGATCCGCGACGGCCCCACTAACGCGTACACAACGAGTGGCACCAACGTGGCATAGATCCCGGCCACGGGCGGCATCCCGGCAAGCTGGGCGTAGGCCATCCCTTGCGGCACCAACAACGCCGTTAACGCCAGCCCAGCCACGACGTCTCTCTGAAGCCAACCGGGCTGGTAGCCCCGCAACATCGCAACACCGGGCAGCGATCGCAGAACCACACCCAACGAGCCGAGACCCTTCCGATCTTCGGAGACGCGTCTTGGCTCGTCCATCCCGATTCCTCTCGGTACGCTCGCAAGCTCTGGCACGAGAGATCATCGACTCACATCGACCGCCCCGAATCAGGCGCCGCCCTGACCCGGCGTCCGTGCAACCCCGCATAACAGAAATACCACCCAGAAAATTGATGCCATACAGAACCATTGTCACCTAACCGCCCTATCTGCGGAGTTCACCGGGGTCATGATGTCCTCAGTGGTACGCGAGCGCGCTCGCGGGTTCGGCTCGAAAGTGGCTCTCAGAGCGCAGCGCCGAGGCCCATACCGAGGCTGAGGCTTGACATCTTGGGAGTGCCTGGGGGTTTCTATTCGGACGGCGTGACTGCGCTGCCGTTCGGCTCCGCTGGCTCCGCAGCGTGGGTGCGCCTCACGGCGAGCGCCAGCGCACCCAGATAAGGCAGACTCAAGTGCGCCGACATCATGGTACGGGCCTGTGGGTCGATGGTGAGGTGGAGTTTCGGCTCCGTCGTCTCGCGGTCGTGGCTGACGGTCAGCTTCACGATTGACCTCCTGGTCGGGTGCCTTAGGGTAGCCCTCCCCGGCACCCTCGGGTCGATCGCCAGTCAGAGGGATTGAGAGAGACTCACCTGAGGGAGGCGACGCAAGGCTCGCCAGGCACCATGGCGGCACTAGCGGCGGCGGGGGCGGCCGGCAATGGAGAGAGCTCGCTCGACCTGCCGGACAACACTTAGCCAGTTCTTGGGTGATCTCATGGCCCCGATATCTCGGCCCTGAGTCTCCGTGACGTCGTCGTGGTGGCCACTGGGTTCGACGGAGACGCGGTCGGGACGGGCTGTGCTTAACCTAGTAGCACCCGAGCGATCACGCCGAGCGAGCCGAGCGCGGTGACGACTCCAAGGAAGGGCACTGTGTACGGTGCCAGCTTCTGTCCAAGGCAGAGTTCGAACAGCGGGGTGTCATCGCCCAGTCGGCGCCAGAGGCCGTCAAGCGGGCACCGTCCCCCGGCGCGCAAAACCAGGATCCCCTCGGCGCCCAGCAGACCAATGGCGACGACGGTGGTGGGGCCGACTTGGCCACTCAGCGCCGCTGACCAGACGATGACTATGCACCCCAAAAGCACCGTCGCGCACGCTGAGTGCGCCACTCGCGAGACTGCGATAATTGCGAGGCGAATGCTGGCCGGCGAATCCCGACCGGTTACCGGGTCGGATACAGCGCGATCTCGATTCCTGATCACGACATTCAGCCCTGATTAGTGGCCGGGAACCCCATCTCAACGCGAATTCCCCATTGACAGAGAAGTGAGTATTGGCGAACTCGCAGACAAAGACCCGCCAGCCTCGAGGCTCGCGCACGAGCCCGATGTCGAACTACCGCCACGATCTCATCGGTCATGACGTGCCCCTGGAGGATTCACCGCGATCCAAGCGTACGTCGGGGGGGAGGGTGGTGAGATCGAGTCGCTGCTGCTCGTACTCGTGCTGGTGTGGAAGGCAGAGCCACACGATCCTGTGTCTCGGGGCAGCGCTGGCCGGCGGCCGCGGTGTTCCTACGAAGTCCACCGACCTTGCGGCCTTATTCTCACACCCTGGGACGTCACAGAGCCGGGCCATCAGCGCAAACGTTACCCAATCCGGATGCGCCCGGTCGAGGCAGCCGGTTGTGTGTAGGGCAGTCGCCTACGGTCGGCGGGCGGGAGCGCCCGACACGGCTCGGTAGGTAGCGGCCGACGTAAGCTCGGATTGCGTTTGGTGTGACTGTCTGGGAAGCTGCGTTTCGTGGGGACGTCAAGGAACCGGCGGAGTGCTGCGGGTGGGCTGGTCGCAAGAATCGGTCGGCTCGGCGCCACGCCCGCCCGGATGGCCGTGACCCGAACACGTGTCGGCACGGGGTCACCGGGTGGGGAGGACACGATGCGGTCACGCGTCGAGAGTGTCACGGCGTCTGCGGGTAACCGTTTGGAGGCCGAAGCGGCACGGGCAATAGACGCGGTCTTGGCGACCCCGCTGCCCGAGGCGGTCACGCGATCGCTCATCGAGCGTCGCGTCGTCGAACGAATCGTGGCGGAGACACTTGCCAGCGGCCATCTGGAAGTCATGGTCGCGAATGCTGCCGAGGACGAGCGCACCGAGCAGCTCGTCAACCAGGTGCTCGAGAGTCCAGCTGTCGAGCGACTCCTGGTGGATGCGCTGGATAGCCGGCTGACTCTCGAGCTGACCGACCGGCTGCTGCGAAACCCCGAACTCCAACGCGTCATTGAAGATGCCGTGCGCGCCGGCCTGGCACGCCAAACAACAACGCTGGTCGACAACATGGCAGCCGGCGCCCACCACCTCGACAGAGTTCTCGAGAGACCCCCACGCCGCTGGCTGCGACGACCGCCCCGACCGCCGACGCCACCCGACGGCGCTGCTGCGGTGCCATACGCGGGCCTCAGTTCCCGTGCAGCCGCCTTTCTGGTTGACAGCACGATCGTGCACTTCGGATTCCTGATCGGCTGTGGGATGTTCATACTGGTCGCACAGCTCGCCGGCTGGAACCCGTCGAACCTGCTCACCGACGGCCTCGCCGGTGTCGGCTGGACGCTCGTGGTGGCCACCTACTTCGTGTCGTTTTGGACAGCCGCGGGCCAAACACCAGGCATGCGACTGTTACGACTCAAGCTCACCGATGCCGACGGTGCTCCGCCGGGCATGGGCCGTTCGATAGTCCGCCTAATCGGCGGCGCTGTGGCCATCGCATTGATCTTCCTCGGATTCTTGCCAGTACTCGTAGACGACCGGCGACGCGCGCTGCAAGACCTGCTCGCGACCACGGTCGTGACGTACGAGCCGGCGCCGGCACCGACACCAATCTGAACAGCGTCATTGCGCCGTCGCGGTGGACGTGGTTGTTACGCGGCGAGACCGGGGGCATCGTCCCGTTGTACAAGCGCTGCAAGGAGTGCGTGGACTACCCCTGGATCGAGTTGCGATCCGGCCTGGGCGCGGAGTTCGCCGGCGGCGTCCTGGGCCGAGCGAGCTGGTGAGTACGATCGTTGCGTGGTCATGGCGGCATAGGCGTCGGCGGCTGCGATGATGCGTGCTTCGATCGGTATGTCGGTGCCCGACAGGCCGTGAGGGTACCCGCCGCCGTCGTAGCGTTCGTGGTGGTGGAGGATGGCCGGGGCGATGTCTGCGAGGGCGTCGATACGAGCAACGAGGGCGGCCCCAATCTCAGGGTGGATGCGCAGGTTGCCCCACTCGGAGTCGGTCAGCGGTGCTGGTTTGGTGAGGGTGTGTTCGGGCACCGCGAGTTTCCCGATGTCGTGCAGCCAGCCGGCTAGGCGGCATCGATGGACAAGCGAGGGTGACAGACCGAGCCTCTCAGCGGTGGCGGCTGCGAGTGTCGCGACCTCCTCGGCGTGCCGGTCGGTGATGCCTCCATGCAAGTCTGCAGCGAGTGCCAGCGCGCGTGCCATTTTGATCGTCTCGGGATGCTCCTGCTCTGCTGGTATGGGGGGAGCGACACCCGGGCGCAGCGAGGCTCGGTTTCTGCCCTGGTGCTTTGCGGCGTACAAGCACCTGTCCGCATAGTCGAGGAGAGTGTCGACGTCGTCCTCGGACGAGGCGAGACACGCGCCGATTGAAATTGTGAGCGTGAGGCGCAGCGGTGTGTCGATGATGGGCGCGTCGCCCACAGCCCTTCGCAGGCGCTCGGCTCGTTGGAGGAGTTCATGCTCGGAGGCGCAGTCGTGAAGCATCACTGCGAACTCCTCGCCGCCCCAGCGGGCCAAACAATCGCTGGGGTCGAGCGCTGATCGCAAGCGACCGGCGAGCTGGACGAGAACCGCGTCCCCGATGGTGTGCCCGTGCCTGTCGTTGATCTGCTTGAAGTGGTCGGCGTCGAGCAGCAAGAGGCCGCAGCGGGTGGTGTCGGCCTCCAGCCATTCACCGGCGGTCTGCAGGAAATGCCGGCGGTTGGATGTGCCGGTGAGGTCGTCGGTGGCCGCGCGCAGCTCGGCCTCGGCACGCGCACGTTCGAGTTCACGATGAGTTTGTTGCATCGCCTCGACACTGCGGCGCAGGTCGTCCTCCAGACGACGGCGATCGGTCACGTCCGACACAATCCCGCTGACTTCGTATCCGCCGCTGGGAACCGGGCGACACGCGCCACGGTCGTGGACCCACCGCGTCACGCCATCGGCGCCGATCAGACGGTACAAGACCTCGCTATCGCAACCCTTCGCGAGGGCTTGATTGAACTCGTCATACGCAGCACGGTCGTCGGGATGCACAGCCGAATCCCAGTTCACCATGTCCGGATCCGGCTCTGCCCCACCCAGAAGCCGATCTCCACCCGGGCCCTGGAACAGCTCCTCGAGGGTCCCGTCAGGGTGGGCGAAGGCGAGGTACACGTGCGCACCCACCACGTCGAGGAGACTCGTGAAGCGGTTGTTCGCCTCCGCCAGTCGCGCCGCGGCCTCCTCGCGCACCGTGACGTCGGAAAGGATGCCGTCGATCAACACCCCGCCATCGTGTTTCGGGCGCAAGCGTGGGCGAGCGCGATCGCGAAACCATCTCGTCGCGCCGTCCGCGCCCACGATCCGATACGTCACATCCGCGTCCTCGCCGGCCAGCAACCGGCGATTGAACTCCTCGTACGCCGCGCGATCGTCCGAGACGATGCGAGATTCCCAATACTCGCCGATCTCGACACCATCCGGCAGAGGGCCGCCAAGAACGCTCGCGGCACTCGTCCCGGAGTCGTGGTGGACGTAGTGCCCGTCACGCATGACCTCCCCCGCATACACGTGGTCCTCGAACAAGTCGAGAATCCGCACAAGCCGAGCCCCGTTCCCCGCCCGACCAGGCAAGAAACGAGAGCCCACCGACGAGAACGCTCGCTCGATCCAACCACGAGGTGTGCGACGCCGCCCCCTCACCACGGGCAGCACCGTTCAGACAATTTGGAAAGTGACACACGCATCATGACTATCCCGACCCTCATCGACCTCACGAACCGACGCCTTGAGAAAACCCGCAACGTGGGTTCACAACGAGCCGGGTGGGCGCCGCCACGAGAAAGGACGGTCGGTTGTCGCGGTATGGCGTCGGTCGCTTTCAGCCCTCCCAAGAATCCGGCCGATGGGTGCCTATTCCGTCCGGGGCGGGTTTGAGAGTGTGTGCTGGGTGCCGAGTTCGTGGCTGACTTTCGAGGCGCAAGCCAGCTCGTTCGAAGAAGTTGCGTCGTGCCTATTTCTGAGGGATGTGCGACGCCACTTTCGATCAGGTACCCTTAGTTTGCGTCGTGCGCATTTATTCACCATGACCGACGCAAAAAGGATATCCTTTGGACATGCCAGCCAAACCGAGCAGGGGCCGTCGCAGCCGCGATGACATCTACCGCCAGCTGACCGACGGGGTTCACGAACTCCGCACGCGACTGGGTGGCCTCCCCTCCCCTGCGGAAGCGGAGGACATCTGGGGCGATATCTGGTTCCAGGAGGCTCATAACTCAACCGCCATCGAGGGCAACACTCTTGTCCTCCGCGAAGTCGAGCTGCTGCTGTCTGAGGGTCGCGCCGTCGGCAATAAACGCTTAGCCGAATATATGGAAGTTCGTGGCTACGCAGACGCAGCTGAATGGGTGTACCAGCAAGGGCTCGATCCGGGCGAGTGGACGACGGGCGAGTTGATCAGCATCACTGAGGTTAGGCACATTCACCGTCTGGTGATGACCGGGGTCTGGGACGTCGCTCCGCACCCGGATGCCGGCCGGGAGGAAGGACCGGGTGCTTTTCGTCAGCATGGGATCAGGCCGTTCCCTGGGGGTATGCAACCAGCCGACTGGCCGGAAGTTCCCGCGCTGATGACCGACTGGGTGGGCGCTGCTTCCCGGTTGCGCACAGCCGCCGGCCCGCTTCTCGAAGCGATCGCCGAACTGCACGCGAGCTTTGAACGGATCCACCCGTTCCTGGATGGCAATGGGCGAGCGGGACGCTTGTTGACGAACCTCTTGCTGATTCGGCTCGGTTATCCCCCGGCGATCATCCGCAAGGGCGAGCGCACCAGATATCTCCAGCGTCTTCGCGATGCCGATCGTGGTGATCCTGGGCCCTTGGGGGAGTTTCTCGCCCGGGCGGTTACCGACACCCTCATGCGGTTCATCGTTCCGGCCGTGGCCGGACCAGCTCGGCTCGTGCCACTCGCTGCCTTGGCGGATGAGCGGCTCAGTGCGCGCGCCCTGAGGACGGCGGCGGAGCGTGGCCGGCTCCGCGCACAGCGGGACGACCGAGGCCAGTGGCGGAGCTCCCGACGATGGGTCGACGAATACCGTGCGAGCCGCTATCAGCGCCAGCCATGATGCGCCAACGGTTTACCGCATGCTCCCCTTCAGCACACAGTCGAGGAACAGCCCGGGAGGGGCTCAGCCAGCAGACAGACGGCGGGGGTGGGATTCGAACCCACGAATGACCTTGACGGCCATTGCTCGTCGCTGGGGTTCGAGACAGAGATGAGGAGGATCCGCTCGATGCCTGCGGCGATGGCGGCGCGGAACAGTCGGTCAGAATTCTCGATCGCCTCCTCGAAAGTGGTGTCGCCGCGGCGGAAGCGAATCCAATAGGTGTTGAACAAGGTTGACGCTCCGCGCAGGCCGTCGGTCAGCTGCTCGTGGTCGTCCATTCGCAGCTGGGCGACGTCGACCTGGCCGGCTAATGGGTGGCCGGCCGGTGGTTCCCGTCGGCTAAGGGTGCGCACGCGCTCGCCGTCCGCCAGCAGCCGTTCAGTGATGTAGCGGCCAGTGTAGGAGAAGGCACCGGTGACGATTATGCAAGCCCACGTCGGGAGCACCCTATGCCCTTCGGCGACAGCTGGCCCCCCAGCGTGCGACACACGGCCAGCCATGCCACGCTCGACCTACAAGCCCGGCGTCCGTGATAGCGGCGCGCATCTGGCGCCGGGTGGAGGGGGCGGCATCTCGCGGCTCCGACTACCCGGCGACGAACCCCGGGGCTTGGCCAGTCTTGAGGGTAGCGGACACCGTCGAGCGGGCCACGCTGGGGTCAACGATGAAGAATTCGCCTCCGCGCCGGAAGAAACTCAAGGCAGCAACGCGAAGGATCTACATCAAGCATGTGAGGCTGGATGTTGTTGGACACCTTCGCGCTGGTCGGCTCGTCCGATCAGCTCGGCGAGGCGCTGCATGCCGCGCGCCGTTCGTGTTTTGATTGTGCCGAGGGGGGCGTTTACGCGCGTGGCGATCTCGGTCTGTGTTAGGCCGCCGAAGTAGGAGAGCACGATCGCTTCGCGTTGTGCGTTGGGCAGTTGGTCTAGTGCTTGGCGTACGTCGAAGGCCCAGGCGAACCGTTCGGCGGTTTCGCGGCCGTCGTCTCCGGAGAGTTCGCGTACGGCGTCGAGTTCGACCACGGTCTTTTGGGTGCGGAGGAGGTCGATCGCGCGGCGGCGCACGATGGTGAGGAGCCATGCCTGGAGGGGGCGGGTGGGGTCGTATCGGTTTCGGCCTCGCCATGCTTCGATCATGACTGTTTGGACGATGTCCTCTGCGTCGTTTGGTCCCACGTATCGGCGCGCGTAGGCGAGCAGGAGTGGCCCGAAGCGGTTGTGGCACTCCTCCAGTGCCTGTTCGTTGCCGGCGGCGAATTGCTTCTGGATGGCGTCGTCTCCCAGGTGGGGTGTATGACTTTGCGGCGGGTGGTGGGTTGCGGTGGGTGTCATCGACTGGCTCGAGTGAGTGCGAGGAACTCGTCTCGTGTGCGTGGGTCGGTGCGAATCAGGCCGTGCAGGGCGGAGGTGACGGTTGTCACGCCTGGCTTGGTGACGCCGCGCAGGCTCATGCAGAGGTGCTCGGCCTCGAGCACGACCCCGACGCCGCGCGGCTCGAGGTGCTCTTGTAGCCAGTTCGACGCCTGCCGGGTGAGTCGTTCCTGGACTTGTAGCCCGGCCGCGAACAGGTCAACGACGCGGGCCAGTTTGGAGAGTCCGAGGATCCGCTCGTTGGGGAGGTAGGCGACGTGCGCGACGCCGTGAAATGGCAGCAGGTGGTGTTCGCAGAGGGAGTGGAAGGGGATGTTGCGTGCGATTACGAGTTCGTCGTAGCCTTCGTCGTTTGGGAAGGTGGTGAGGTCGAACGGCTCGGGGGTGAGTAGCTCGGCGTACATGCGCGCCACTCGCGCGGGGGTGTCGGTGAGCGACTCGTGGGTAATGTCCGCTCCCAGGGCACGTAGAAGGCTGCGGGTCGCTGTCTCGGCTGCCGCGATGTCGACGGCTGGGGGCAGCGGGGTGATCGACGTGATGTCGGTGAGGGCGGGGCTGATGGCGTTCACTTCATCTCCCATGCTGTTGCGGGCGGGTGTCTGCGGACGGTCTCGCCCGCAGACACCCGCCGTGGATGGGTTATCCGGCGACGTGCGCGTTGACCTGCGCGCTGCCGAGCTTGATGCCGGGGGCAAAGAACGACACGCCCAGAGCGCTGTTGAGCGCGCTGGCGGCGGTCGAGTTGAGGTAGGCGCCGACGTTTCCGACTCGGACGTAGGGCAGCGGCTTGGATACCGCGGCGTTGGACAGGTCGAGGCGCAGAATCGATACGCGCACTTTCGGGTTGCCGTTGACGATCGCGGTCAGGCGCGGATGTGCGTCGATCACGATCCGGAAGTTGGTCAGCGACAGCTTCTTGCCGTTGGTGAGGTTGACGAACTTCAGCCCGCCGGTGTGGTTGATGTAGCCCGCCAGCGTGGCTGCGTCGACTCGGCCGTTGGGGATCGGGAAACCGTAGCCAACCGACGGGCCGTGCGGAGTCCACTTGACGTCGATGTAGGTGCCGTGGGTGGGAAGCGGCACGATCTTGTTGGCGAGCAGCACCTTGGTCGTGGCCGGGTCGGTCCACAGCGTGGTGCGAACGCCGTCCAGTTGCACCGTCTGCGCGGTGGCGGCGCTGGCCGTTGCGGCAACCATTGTCGCGGCCAGTGCCAGGAACGGCGCCAGCCATCTGAGCTTGCGAGTCATCGAGAATCTCCTTAGACGTACTTTGGACAAACACTTGACGTAAGCGAGGGTGGACTGTACATAGTCATCTCCTACTTGTCAAGTGTCTGTAGAAAGTGTGTATACTCTGTGAGTGATGGCCACGCCCGACCCTGAAACCGGACCGCGAATTCGCATCGGCGAGCTGAGCGACCGCGTGGGAGAGTCACCCACCTTGCTGCGAGCGTGGGAGCGCCGGTACGGGCTGCTGCACCCGGTGCGCACCGAAGGAGGCTTTCGTCTGTACGGGCCGGAGGACGAGCGCCGGGTTCGCACGATGCAGGAGCTGCTTCGGGCGGGAGTGTCAGCGCGGCAGGCGGCCGAAGCGGTGCTCGCATCTCCGGCTGGAGACGTGCCTGCTCTCCCGGCCATCGACCCCGGGCCGGTGGTGGACGGGATCGAGGATGCGCGCTCGCGCCTTACCCAAGTGCTAGCGCGGTTTGACGATGCCGGTGCGCATGCCGTGCTCGATCGTCTGCTGGCCGACTGGGGGGTCGCGACCGTGATCTCGGAGGTGATCGTGCCTTATCTCATTGATCTCGGTGACCGGTGGGCGGACGGGAGCGCGACGATCGCCGAGGAGCATTTCGCGACCAGCCTTGTCCGCGGCCGCCTTTTGGGACTCGCCCGCGGCTGGGACGGCGGCGGCGGATCACGCGCCCTTTTGGCATGCCCGAGCGGCGAGCAGCACGACCTGGGTCTGATCTGTTTTGGGATCGCGCTGCGCGGTCACGGCTGGCGAATCACCTACCTGGGCGCAAACACCCCGCAATCAACCTTGATCGAAGCCGCTGCCCAGCTCGCACCAAACATCATCGTGCTGGCATCGACCAAGTCGTCGCGGCTGCGCGCGCTCGCGGGGGAGACTCGAACTTCGACGGTGCCGATCGCCCTTGCGGGACGAGGGGCGACGCGCCGGGTCGCCGACGAGATCGGCGCGACGCTCCTCGATGTCGATCCGGTGACAGCCGCCGCTCGGGTCGCGGCGGAAGTGCGGTGAGTCGCGAACGCAAGGCCGCCACCTGGCATGTGGCTCGATGGGGCCCGCTCGGCTGGATCGAGACCGCCGTCAAGTCCTGCGCGTTTCTTTGCGCGTACGCGGCGCTGGCAACTTCGATCACGACCGGATGGTCGACCCCCGGCAGGGTCAGAGTTGCCGAGCTGGTGCTGATCGGCATCGCGACCCTCGGGCTCGTGGCGGCGATCTGGGACCGGCTGTTGGAACGCGAGATCGTCGCGATGGTGTTTGTCTGTTTCAACAACCTCGCTCACCTGGCGCTGCTTGCAAGCCTGGTCACAACGGCCGGCCCCGGTCGCCTGCTGACCGCGTTCGCGCTACTGATGGTGTGTGGCGAGCTGGTCAAGATCGGGTTCTTGCGCTCGACCGGGTTCACGGTCAGAAACACGCCGGCGTCGATCGTGATCGGGCTCACCGCGGCCTATGCCGTGGTGTACGCCCTCGCCGCGCTGGTGTGGGTGTGGCGATGATCCGACCGCGGTCGCGCGAGGCCGGCGTGTGGTCGTCGTCGCACCGGCGGCGAAGCGACGGCGCGATCGAATCGACACAGCGGATGGTCGTTCCCCGGCCGGTCGTCGACCGCACAGTTGACGGCGCGAAGACGCTCGGAGCCGCATACTGGCCCGAGGTCGAGCGTCTGACTCGCGGGCTCGTGCGAACGTGCCGCCGCGGCAGCGGTCTGGAGCTTCGTGTCGCACGCCGCGGACCGACGCTCCTTCGCTTCGGAACACCGCAGCTCTCCGTGACCACGGACGCTGTGTCGACGACCTATCCGATCACCGGAGGCATGCTCGCGCGCCGCGCCGCCGGATCGATCACGCTCTCGATGCGCGGCGCTGCCGATCGTGTCGAGCTGCGCTCGGCCATCGCCGGCTACCACCCCACGCTCGCGGCGCGCCCCGGAGCGCCGCCGTGGACCGGCGAGCTATACGATCAGATCCAAGCACGCCTCCACGCACGGGTCAGCCGCCGCTACTTTCAGGGCCTGATCGATCGGGTGGCACCATGAGAATCGCGGTCTTCGGCGCGTCTGGCACGGTCGGATCGGCGCTGCTCCCGATCCTCGCACGTGAACACCAGGTGATCGCGGTCTCCCG
This sequence comes from uncultured Actinomycetes bacterium, assembly GCA_963727235.1. Taxonomy (GTDB): domain Bacteria; phylum Actinomycetota; class Thermoleophilia; order Gaiellales; family JAICJC01; genus CAVPTL01. Next base: position 11,409 of record CAVSFZ010000020.1, on the reverse strand, counting down.
CCGGGCGCACGCTGACGGTGGCGCCAACGTCCGCTGGGTGACCGCAGACGTGACCAACCCCACCAGCGTCCACCGAGCCCTCGAGGGGGTGGATGTCGTGGTGTATCTCGTCCACTCGCTCGGCCATACCGACTTTGCCGCCCGAGACCGCCGTGCGGCCACGATCGTCGCACGCGCAGCAGCGGGTCAGGACGTCCACCAGATCGTGTACCTGGGCGGCCTGGGAGACGAATCCGACGACCTCTCTGAACACCTCCAGAGCCGCCGCGAGACCGAGCGCCATCTCGCCTCCGGAAGCGTCCCGGTCACCACGATTCGCGCCGGCATGGTCGTCGGGCCGCGAAGCGCTGCGTTCGACACGATCCTCGCCTTGGTCGACCGGCTGCCGGGAATGATCTGCCCGCGCTGGGTGTCAACGCCCACTCAACCGATCGCCATCACTGACATCGCCCGCTACATCGCAGGAGTCTGCGGCAACCCAGAAGCAATCGGCCAAACCTACGACGCTGGCGGCCCCGAAGTCATGACCTACCGCCAGATGATCGAACGCATCGCCCGCATACGCCACCGCCACCCGATCATCATCGAAGTGCCCTTCCTCACCCCCAGACTCTCATCGCTATGGCTGCGACTCGTCACCCCAGTCCAAGCCGGCGTCGCCCGACCACTGATCGACGGACTCCGAAACCCAACGATCGCCCACGACAACCGCCTGCAAACCCTGGTGCCGTTTGAACTGACGAGCTTCGACACCGCCGCCCGAGCCGCCATCACCGCCGCGCGGCCCCGCGATCTCAGCGAGCGGATGGCGTGACCTCGCTGCTGTGTGCGATCTCGGTCGGTCGGCGCCGTCGGTGGCTGGTGTTCGGGGTGGCGCTCGTTTTGATCGCCCTCGCCGCGCCGCTGGGGACGAAGTTCCAAAACGCTCAGCAGAATGATCCGTCCACGTTCCTTCCCGCCGGTGCAGAGTCGGTGCGCTCGCTCGACCAGCAACGCCAGTTCCCCTCCGGCGCCGAAACACCCGCCGTAACGGTATTCCACCGAGACGGAGGCCTGACGGCGGATGACCGCCAGGCGATCGCGGCATTCGCCGACAAACTGAACTCAGACCCGGTCGCGCACTCCCGCCAGACATCACCGCCACTGCCGTCCAAAGATGGGACATCCGTGCTGGTGGTCACCCCGCTCGCCGTCTCCGGCGATGCCGACGCGTTGACCTCGGCGGTGGATGAGATCCGAGCCCGCGCGCACGCTGAGCGCGGAGACGGCCTTCAGGCAGAGGTATCCGGCCCGGCCGGGTACTCGACCGATGCGATCAAGGTGTTCAGCGGGATCAACACCACCCTGTTCGCCGCCGCGCTGGTGCTGGTGTTGGTGCTGCTGGTGCTGATCTATCGCAGCCCGGTGTTTTGGATCATCCCGATTCTCTCGGTGGTGGCTGCCGAGCAGTTACTGCGGGCGGCCGGCTTTGCACTGACCGAGGTTGGGGTGACGGTGAATGGTCAGACGGCGGGGATTGCGCTGATCCTGGTGTTCGGCGCGGGCACCGACTACGCCCTGCTGCTGGTCGCCCGCTACCGGGAGGAGCTGCGACGTAACGAGAGCACCTACCGGGCGATGCGCCTCGCGCTCACCGGTGCGGCGCCTGCGATCGTCGCCTCCGCGGGAACCGTCATCGCTGCGCTGCTGGTCGTCACGCTCGCAGAGGTCAACTCCACCGCAGGCCTTGGTCCCCTCTCAGCAGTCGGGGTGGGGTTGGCAATGATCTCGTCGCTGACGCTGCTGCCGGCGCTGCTTCTGATCGGCGGGCGACGCGCTTTCTGGCCGTTTGTGCCACACCCCGGTGATACCGGCGCGGACGCGACGCACGGCCGCTGGCGGCGGCTTGGAGATCGCATTGCGCGACGCCCCCGAGCGACCTGGATCGGCACCCTCGCCATTCTGCTCGTGCTCGCCACCGGCCTGGCGACGTTCTCCACCGACCTCACCACCGCGGACTCGTTCCGCGGAGAACCCGAGGCCGTACGCGGACAACAGCTGATCTCACGGTCCTTCCCCGCCGGATCCAACGCTCCCACCGTCGTCATCGTCCCCGACGCCGCGCGCGTCGCGGCCGTCGCCAAAGCCGCCGCGGGCGTCCCCGGCGTCGCAGACGTCTCGTCTCGCACCGAACAGGGACCGCCAGGCACGAAACTCTCGGTGACACTCGCTGCCGACCCCTACTCGACCAGCGCCTTCGACGTGATCGATCCACTGCGCAGCGCGGTGAAGCACGCCGGAGGCACCGACGTCACCGTCGGCGGGCCGACAGCCGAGGAACACGACCTCCGCGCAGCCTCCGCACGCGACAACAAGCTGCTCGTCCCACTGATCCTGACGGTGGTACTCGTGATCCTGATCATCCTCCTGCGCGCCCTCATCGCCCCGCTGCTCCTGGTTGCAACAGTCGTCGTTTCCTACCTGGCCGCGCTGGGCGCAAGCTCCGTGATCTTCACCAAGCTCTTCGGATTCGCCGGCACCGACCCGTCCTTCCCACTACTCGCCTTCCTCTTCCTGGTCGCGCTCGGCGTCGACTACAACATCTTCCTGATGGCCCGCGTCCGCGAAGAAACACCACTCCACGGCACCCGACAAGGAATGCTGCGCGGCCTCGCCGTCACCGGCGGCGTCATCACCTCAGCAGGCATCGTTCTGGCCGGCACGTTCCTCGTACTCGGCGTGCTCCCACTCGTCGCACTCACCGAGATCGGCTTCGTCGTCGCCCTCGGCGTCCTGCTCGACACCACCCTCGTGCGAAGCGTGCTCGTCCCCGCCCTCGTGCTCGACCTCGGCGCACGAATCTGGTGGCCCTCACGCACCTCCCACGAATCCCGACCCTCGCGCCGCTAGCAACAGCCCACTTCGTTTCTCCGAGCCCGCCGGAGACACCGCCGGTCACGCTCGACCACGACCCGATGACCAAGTCGAGTTGACGCTCGCAACATCAGTTCCCGAAGGTCACGACCACATCGCACTCGTCATGAAGCGAGCCCGCGGACGCACCCAGCTCCACGACATGCTTGTGGAGTTCCGGAGGGGAATCGGAACGGCTCGAAGAACGCTCAACTATGCGGAATTCGGCCCGATGCACGGCGGGGGTGGGATTCGAACCCACGAATGACCTTGACGGCCATTGCCGGTTTTCAAGACGGCACCGATTTGGCTCAACCATGCGGGATTCGGACTGTCTGCGCCCCCCGTTGCGCCCCCCACGCATCGCCTTGCTTGTCAGCGACAGGAGGTTATGGCCCCGGGTGATGAAATCCGGCCTGTCGACGGTTCCTCTCGCCAACGGCGTCAGCGTCGGCATAGGGAGTATCAATCCCAAGCTTCGGTTTGAAAGCCGGCAATAGCCGACGGCGGGCACTTACCTGCGGCTACGCGGCCGACCGCTATTGCCGGGGCAGATTCCACTCCCGCGAACTCGGGAACCTCACCATCAGCTGGGGCTGAGCGCGTCGCAGGTGCGTGCGACACTTCCGGCTTCTGCCCGCAGTAGCTCCGCGCGAAGAGTCATTGGACTCTGAGCCATCGGCACAACTCCACGGCCGCCGTGTCCGTCGTGTGTGGCACCGGTGGTCTGCGCACCAGGTGGCTGGTTGCCGGCTTCAGCCGCCTTTGGGGGGCAGGCTTCGAGCGAACCTGGCCGCCTGGTCGACCCAGCGTGCCAGCGCGTGGTCAGTCAATCCCTCGCGCTCGACGTAGACCATGGCCCGCATCGGCCGGCCGGTGAAGTCCATCGGAGTCACGTTTGGCTGCTGCAATGCGGCGGTCGCGCCGTCTTTGCCGAGGCGGAGCATCAGTCGGTCACCGACGACCCCCGCGCACATGTTTCCGTGGAGCATGAAGCAGACGCCACCAAACATCTTGCGCTCGCTGAATCCTGGATCGCCCTGGAGTTCCTCCCGAACGCGCTCCGCCAACTGCTCGTCGTACGCCATACCTGCCGAGAATACCCGGTGGACGCGTAGGAAACGTGCCGACAGTAACGTGGCCTGGGGTCGCCTGATGGCGACTACGAGCAGGCTGCTTTCGAACCAGGAGGCGTGCTTGGCTTGGAGGGCGGCGTCGATCTTGCGCCAAGACACGCTCTGGCTGGCTCGCCGGCGTCGAGTCGCAACATCGTCACTTTCTTTTGGGACGGCCGCGATGAGTTTTTCGGCGCTTCGGGATTAGACAGTGTGGAAGGTCAGCACCACCCGATCTTAAGGAGGATCTGATGAGCGATGTGACCGTTGCCCAGTTCGAGGAGATGGAGCCAATCTACGACGGCCTCGCGCGACGAGCGCGGGCCACGCTCTGGGTGACGGCGTTTGGGATGCAGGTGATGACCCTGCCGCCTGAGTGGGAGGGCTATCCCGATCACAATCACGACGCCAAGGTGGACGACGCAAATCAGGAGGAGGTATACATTCCACTCTCCGGCTCAGCCACGCTGGTGGCGGGCGAGGAGCGCTTTGAGCTTCGCCCGGGGATGATGGCCCGCGTCGGGCCCGAGCAGCGGAGACGGATTCTGCCCGGCCCGCAAGGCGTGCGCTTCGTCGCGCTTGGTGGCGTGCCGGACTCGTTCCGGCCGTCGCCTTGGACGGAGCTCGCGGGCCACTCCCCGGTGGGGCATAGTGACGCTGTGAAGGTGAGCGACCTCTCCCAGCGCAGCGCCGAGGCGACCTTGGTCGCTTCGGCCAGTTCCGGCGATCGACAAGCGTGCGTGCGGTTGACCGCGCCGCATCGCTCATCGTTGCACGCGCATTGCTACCGCCTGCTCGGATCGCTGCACGACGCCGACGATGCACTCCAGGAGACATTGCTTCGAGCCTGGCGCGGGATTGATCGGTTCGAGCCGCGAGCTCCGCTTGCCGCGTGGCTGCATCGGATCGCGACGAACGTCTGCCTGCGCATGCTCGAGCAGCGCGGTCGCAACGTCGCCGTGGTGGATGCGCACCTCGAACCGTATCCGCAGCGACTGGTCGACGAGCTGCCGTCGCCTGAGCGCGAACCGCACGCGGTGGTCGAGACACGAGAGGCGATCGGGCTCGCCTTCATCGCTGCCATGCAACTGCTTCCGCCCAAGCAGCGGGCCGTGCTCGTCCTGCGCGACGTGCTCGACTGGTCAGCACGCGAGGCCGCAGACGTACTCGGTGACAGCCCAGCGGCGGTCAACAGCGCACTCCAACGCGCCCGGGAGCGCATGCGACGGGAGCATGAAGAGCAATCGCTCGCCCGCATCCACATACCGACGGATTCCCGCGCCGAGGCAGAGGCGATGCGGAGATTCCAGACGGCGTGGGAAGCCGTCGACATCGACGGCATCGGTGGCGTTACTCGCGGACGACGCGCTCCTGACGATGCCGCCGGAAAGAGTTCGCATCGCCGGTGCGCACGCGATCGGCGGCTTCTTCGCCACACAGCCGCTCGAGGGTCGGCTCGACCAGATCCGGCTCGTGCCGACACGCGCCAACGGTCAGCCAGCCCTGGCTGCGTTCGCCGACGAGCACGGCGAAGGCCGGTTCGATGCCTACGGGTTGATGGTGTTCGCGATCGACGCCGATGCGATCGCCGGCATCACTGCGATTCCCACAGCGACCGGACCTCTTCACCCGCCTCGACCTCCCCGTCCAACTCCGCTGATGGCGATCCGCAGCGCCGCGGCCGGTCACCCGTCCCAGCAGCCGATGCGGCCGAGGCTGTCATAGCGCGAGCTCGACGTTCTGCGGCTGCTCGCGAGGGAAAGCTGACCAAGCCTCTACGCGAAGAACGGCGTCTCGACCCGAGCGGGGCGACGCTGTTCGCGATCGAGCACGGGTTACGAGGGAGAACTCCTTATAGACGGAGGACTGCGCCCGGCAGTAGCCTACGCTTGGTTTGTCAACCAGCGCTGGAGACCGACATGAGCGCCACCATCTTCGAGCCCGGTGAAGGCATCCGCACCATTGACCTCGCCGGCACAACCGTCACGGCAAAAGCCGACGGCGACACGACCGGAGACGCCTTCGTCATCGCCGAGACGACGCTCGCGCCGGGCGGCTTCGAACCGCCGTTGCACCGTCACCGCGAGATCGCCGAGATGCTTTACGTGCTTGCTGGCCGGCTCGACCTGCAGGTCGGCGACGACGCAGGATCGCTGCCCCCGGTACCTTCGTGGGAATCCCCACGGGCGTCGCGCACACGATGTCGGTCGTCGGCGATGAGCCGGTACGGATGCTGATGATCTTGTCCAACCCAGCTCGCGCGACACAGATGTTCGAGGTCATGGAGCAGGTGTTCGCAAACGGCGCGCCTGACCCCGAAACGGCCGGGCCGCTGCTCGCCCAACTCGACATGGAGATCCTCGCCCCGGCTGCCTCATGACCCTTCGACTAGGGCCGGCCGGCTGGCTGGGTGACGGTTGCTGCGCTTGCTGGCAGGCTGCCTCCCTCGAGCACGGCGGCGATGTCCCACCCCACGTCGACGCCGTAGCGGAGGCCGCGCACGAAGCCGGAGAAGCCTCCATCGCTTGCGTGGATCGTGATCCGGCCGCAGGTCGGTCGCCGTCGGTGCGGAACGCGTGGGCGACCCCCGTCGGGACGCTGATGTATGCCGTCCAGACGTCGTTGATCGCCAGTTCGATGCTTGCGCCAATGCCTGTGGGGCCGACCTTGTCGGCCTTCCACGTGGATACGACGTACTCGCCTTTTTCGCGCGCGCATACTCTGGAAACAGAGACGGCCTCGGTGCGCCGGGTCTTGGTGGTCGACCCGCCGTCAGTCGGCCGGGCGTTTGAGCTTGGAGCCCCCCCGGCGTGTGTCCCGCTATGTGACGAACGTGTCAACCGACCTCACCGGCATGAGTTCGAGGCACTCAGGTTCCCCCGTTTCTCCGCGGACAGTCGTAGGCTTGGCGATTTGCCGGGTGGGATGGTGACTGGGTGGAGTGCCAGACGGCCCCGGTTGCGGCCGCGCCACCGCCGATCAGCACGACTGCGGCGATGATGCTGACGACTTGGTGTCGTGGATGAACCCGGTGAGGCTTCGCATGTGTTGCGTATGAACCGTGATGTGGCCACCTTTCGCCCCCTACCGGTGGAGTCCTCGGCAAGACTCGGGCGGTGACCTAGCGTGGCGGTGTAGAGTCGCGACGCTCGAGCGGTCGCGACCGCTCGAGGCGTTGCTACAGCGACCGGAGGTGTTGGGATGTGGACGAAACCGGCGATTGACATGGAAGCGGTGCGCTCGCTGGCGGCCGAACTCGCAGGCGATGTTCTGGTGGCTTCTGATGGGGATTACGAGGAGGCTCGGCGCGTCCACAATGGGCTGATCGACCGGCGGCCATCGCTGATCACGCGGTGCCTGAGTGCGGCAGATATTGGGGCGGCAGTCCGATTCGCGACCGCGAACCGGTTGGAGATCTCTGTGCGCGGCGGCGGCCACAACGTCGCCGGCCGCGCTGTAGTCGACGATGGCCTGATGATCGACCTGTCACGGATGCGCGCGGTGAGCGTCGATCCCGCAGCGCGGACGGCACATGTCGGCGGCGGGGGGCTTTGGAGCGATGTGAACATGGCGACCGCCGAGCACGGGCTGGCGGTGACCGGCGGTGCAATCTCCAACACCGGCGTAGGCGGCTACACGCTTGGCGGCGGCTTGGGATGGTTGATGTCCACTCAGGGACTGGCTGCCGACAATCTGGTCGGCGTGGAGCTGGTCACGGCAGCCGGTGACGTGCTCGAGGTATCCGACGAGACCCATCCCGAGCTGATGTGGGCGCTTCGCGGCGGTGGCGGCAACTTCGGGGTCGCAGCGTCGCTCACATTCCGGCTGCACCCCCAGCCGATGGTCGTGGGCGGCCTGATCGCACATCCAGTCGAGGCGGCAGGTGACATGCTGCGGTTCTATCGCGACCAGTCGGCGAGGTGTCGCGACGAACTCACCGTGTTTGCCGCGCTCGCCCACACACCAGACGGCTCGGGCACCAAGATCGCCGGCATGATCGTCTGCCACACCGATCCCGACAACGCCGACGCCGACCTCGCACCGTTCCTCGAATACGGCTCGCCGGTGATGACCCAGGTCGGGCCGATGCCCTACCCGGTCATGAACACGCTGCTCGACCCGGGATACCCAAAGGGCGCTCTGAACTACTGGCTGTCGAGCTTCACGACCGGCCTGCCCGACGCCCTCATCGACACCATGGTCGAACGGTTCGGCTCGGTGCCCTCGCCAATGTCGGCGATCATCCTCGAGCACTTCCACGGAGCCGTCACCCGGATCGATCCGACCGCCACCGCCGTGCCCCACCGCGACGCCGGCTACAACCTCCTGCTCCCCTCTGAATGGCTCGACCCGGCCGACACCGACGCCAACATCTCGTGGACCAGGGACACGTACGCCGCAGTCTCAGAGCACCTCGCACCGGGCCGTTGGCTGAACTACCTCGGCGACGACCAAGACGATGCCATCCGCGCCGCATACGGCCCCAACTACGACCGCCTGCTCGCCATCAAGCGTCGCTCCGACCCAGACAACGTCTTCCACCGAAACCACAACATCACCCCCTGAAACCGCGCCACCCCACGACCTCGGTCGCAGCGCGATCGCGACCGCCGCGAATGTGGAAGTTGGACGGCGGTGACGAGCCCGCGTTTGATCCGGACCGAATGTCGATGCAGCGATCCGCTCGCTCTTCGCAGACCGGCGCGCTTGACGCCCTGGCAGGGCATCGACGGCGAGCTCGACCCTTGCCCCGGCAACATCTTTCGGATCCCGGATGCCTAGGCGAGTTAGCAGTCGACGTGGGCTGGATCGATACCGTCAGGCGCGATCCGTCCTGTGAGTGACTCTAGACCGCCTGGGCTGAGCTGCGTACCTCCACCAGGCAGGGGCCGTCGGTGACTGCCATCGCTTCTTGGAGGGCAGGCTCCAATTGGTCGCGGGTGTCCACCCGGACGCCGCGGCCGCCGCAGCTTTCGGCGTACTCGGCGAAGTTCGGGTTGCAGCTCGGTCGGTCTGCCACACCGGGCGCAGCGCACGATCTGCTCCTTGGAGATCTTGCCGAGCTCGCTGTTGTTCAGGAGCACGTGCGTGATCGGCATCGATAGCCCACTGCGGTCGTCGAGCTCGGCGAGGTACTGGCCGAAGCCCCCGTCGCCGCTCACCGACACCACCTTGCGGCCGGCCCTTCGGTCGCCGCCCATGCGCCCATGGCCGCGGGGAAGGCGAACCCGATCGAGCCGAGGTAGCCCGACATGAGCACCGACTGGCCGCGGCGGGTCTCGAAGTAGCGCCCGAAGGAGTAGGCGTTGTTGCCGACGTCGACCGCGATCACCGCGTCCTGCGGCGTGACGCTCGCTCAGCTGCGCGAAGACGCGGCGGGGTGCATGCGGCCCGCGCCGTCGAGGAGCGTGGCACGGGCCCGCCTTCTCCGTACGCCACCGGGACCACTGCTTCTCGATCGACGCCCGCTGCGGCCGGCGTCGCGCCTCGGCACGGCCGCCCGCAGGAACGCGCGAGCGTGCGGCCGATGTCGCCCCACAAGGGCACGTCGACGGGATGGAACTTGCCGAGCATCATCCGGTCGAAGTCGACCTGGATGGTCGGTACGTACGTGGCGATGCCGGTGTGGTCCGAAAACGACGCGCCCAGCACCAGCAGGCAGTCGCTGCGGCCCATGTGGATGCGGAACCGACCGGGATGCCGGAACGGCCGAGGACGCCGCACGCCAGCGGGTGGTCGTCGGGCACGAGGCCTTTGGCCTTGAACGGTGCGTGATGATCGGCGCGTCGATCTGCTCGGCGAACGCCATGATCTCGCGCCGTAACCGCGGGCCCCGTTGCCGACAGATGATCACCGGCCGCTCGGCGCTGCGCGAGGAGCGCGACCGCGCGCTCCAGCTCGGCCTGGGGTGGGCGCGATGCCCGGGGCGGCCACCCGACCGGTCATGGGATCGCGGCCGCGGCTCGGGCTCGGCACGCCGTCGAGCTCCTGCACCTCGTCGGGGAAGATGAGGTGGGCGACGTCGCGGTTCACGATCGCGTGCTTCATCGCCAGCGCCGCGAGCTCGGTCGCGTTCTCGGGCCGCAGAGACCGTCTGGCTCCACTCCGCCACCGGCGCGAAGCGCGGCGGCCAGGTCGACCTCTTGGAAGGTCCCCGGGCCGACCACTTGGGTCTTCACCTGTCCGGTCGAGCGCGACGATCGGCACCCGGTCGACCTTGGCATCCCACAGGCCGGTGAGCAGGTTGGTCGCGCCGGGCCCCGCGATCGGTCAGGCACGCCGCCGGCCTACCCGCCGTGCTTCGCGTAGCCGGAAGCGGCGAACGCCGCCGCGCCCTCGTGGCGGATCCCGATGTAGGTGAGCCGACCCGCCTCCTCGGCCTTGCGCAGCGCGTCGGCCAGACCCGAGGTTCGAGTGCCCGACCATCCCGAACACCGTGTCGAGACCCCACTCGCACAGCACGGCGACCAGCTGGTCCATCAGCGACTCGCGCTCGACCGCGCACCGGCAGCTCCACGTACAGCGCCGTCGGCGCGTCCTCGACGGCATACGGCCCGTGGCCGCGTCCTTGAACCCCGGCGGTGGCACGCCGGTGACGGGGTCGTACTCGTAGGCGTGCCACGGGCAGATCAGGTAGCCGTCGGCGAGCTGTCCGTCGCCGAGCGGACCGCCCTGGTGCGGGCAGTGGTTGTCGAGCGCGCCGTAGCCGTGCGCGGTGCGGACCAGGCAAACCGCCCGCCCTGCGGCCACGACGGTCGTGACACGGTCGACCTCGAGCCCGCCGGGGTCGACTTTACCCATTCGGTCTCCGACATGCGGCTCATCCGGTCTCGAGCGCTTCGCAGAAACTCGAGCGCAGCTGCCATCGGGTCGGACTCGACCACCAGCTGCGAGTACAAAAACGACGCGCCCTTGAAGGTCGGGTCACCGAAGAACTCGTCGATCCGTCCCGCCCACGGTGAGACGTAGATGTATGGCTCGGCGTGGTGCCCGTCGCCGGGGAACCGCCATACGTGCCGCGCCTGTGGGCGGAGTTGTCGCCCATGTCGATAGCCGCGTCGAAGTGCTCGGGCCAGATCCGCACGATCGACGCGTCGTCATCTGGGCCGGTCTCGTCGCGCAGGGTGTGGAGCGCGCCGCGGTCACGAACGCATACCACTCGCCCAGCGCCAATGCTGCCGCGCGATCGACCGCCAGACGCTCGTCGAGGTCGCCGTGGGGAGGGACGTCGAACTGCTCCTGATGGGCGACGTCCAGCACGTCCGACCGCCTCGGCGGCGGCGTTCAGGGAGGTGATGGGAAGACGGGCTTCGTCCACTACCAGCACGTCTCCATCGACTCCGACCACCCGACCGTCGAACTCAAGCGTGGAGAACCCGCCGGGCATTGCCCGAAGGATGAT